>NZ_JBHSXH010000012.1:0-655 GCF_042662625.1 Halopelagius fulvigenes | reverse complement strand
GGAGTTCGATGACGACCGTATGTACGTGCAATCCAGACGCCCACTGAACCCGTTTCATCGGGATAGTGGACGTCCGAAACACAACTGGCTACTGTGCCAGCTGGTGAATGGCTCGGCTCGAGAGCCGACGAAGGACGTGCCAAGCTGCGATAAGCCTCAGGGACCCGCATGGAGGGAAAGAACTGAGGATCTCCGAATGAGAATCTCCACCGCAATTGCCGCGCGCAATGGGGAACGCTCCGAATTGAAACATCTTAGTAGGAGCAGGAACAGAAAGCAATCCGCGATGTCGTTACTAACGGCGAGTGAACGCGACACAGTCCAAACCGAATCCGCAAGGACATGTGGTGTACGGACATCCTATAACGGCTTTCAACGACACGAGAAGTCTCTTGGAACAGAGCGTGATACAGGGTGACAACCCCGTATCGTGTCCGCGAAAGCCCGAGGTTGCTCCAGAGTAGCAGGGGTTGGATATCCCTTGTGAATCTCGCAGGCATCGACTGCGAAGACTAAACACTCCTCGAGACCGATAGCGAACAAGTAGCGTGAGCGAACGCTGAAAAGCACCCCGAACAGGGCGGTGCAATAGGGCCTGAAATCAGCTGGCGATAGAGCGACGAGGCATACAAGGTCCCTCAGAAAACGACCCACT
>NZ_JBHSXH010000011.1:179108-362844 GCF_042662625.1 Halopelagius fulvigenes | reverse complement strand
ACTGATCGCGGACTACTACTTCGAGGACGCCGACCTCTCGGATGAAGAAGAGGAGTTCATCCGGACGAGCCGGCAGCTCCAGGAAGAGGACTTCGAACTGGTTGAGCGACAGTGGCAGGGTCTCAAAACCGGTGCGCTCTCCCAGGCGCAACTCGGCCCCAACGAGCACACCGTCCACCGATTCCACCAACTCGCTCAAGAAGCCTACAACTCCTAACTGAAACGGAGGATCTAATTTTCTATCGGACGGACGTCGGGCGAAGTGTCGCAGAGACAGTTCGGGGAGGATGACGACAGGGTAGTGTCTCGTAGTTCGGCGCGAAAAGGAGTCTCATACCGCCTCTATCGCAAGAGGAAGATCGGTTTGCCGCACCGTTCGTGCAGAGTCGGCTGTCGGATGTCTCTCTAGAGTATTTCGCCTACCGGATATCTGGCCGTCACTGAGGTGGAAAAGGGTACGACGAGAGAGTGTATCTGGATACCTCCGCGCCGTTTCGAGCATCGTTCCGGTCAGTCGTCCGGACTACGCGTTCTCGTGCGAAAGGACGGAGATCTTCTATCGGCATCATCCGATAAGCTCACTGAGCAACCGCTAGCACGCCGTCTCGTCGCAACGACGCATTCGGCCTGTGGTCAACCCACCCTATCATTGGGCTCTGCAGTTCAACTGTCGGTGACGGTAGTGACAGGCATGAATTTGAACGTAAAGGTGACGGATGGAGACACACCGAAGACTCCGTCAACCCCATCGTTACGATGTCCGTGGACGCCTTGTCGTCCACCGGTCGAATCGATTTTTGGGGTCAGTCGTCTACGAATCTCCGAGGTGGAATAATCCCTCTCAAGTGTACTGATATCGGTTAGTCACGGCATGTCGTCTGCGGAGTGCGCCCCGACACATACGATCACATCGTTTACATTTTAGGTTTCTAACGGCGCGTAATACCCCGAATATAAGTGCGCCCTACACACAGGAGACGGTGGAGCTATCGAACTAATGTCCATGAACGCTGTCGTCTACAAGGGCGAACGAGAGGTAGCGGTAGAAGAGGTAGAAGAGCCGGAGATAGAGCACCCGAACGACGTCGTAATCGACATCACGACGACGTGCATCTGCGGGTCCGACCTCCACATGTACGAAGGGCGAACAGCCGCAGAGCCCGGACTCGTGTTCGGACACGAGAATCAGGGAATCGTGACAGAGGTCGGTGACGCAGTGAGTTCGCTCGAAGTGGGAGACCGCGTCGTTGCACCGTTCAACGTCGCGTGCGGATTCTGCGATAACTGTGAGGACGGTTACACAGGCTTCTGTACCAACGTCAACACCGGGTTCGCCGGCGGCGCGTACGGGTACGTCGCGATGGGACCGTATCAGGGAGGGCAGGCCGAGAAGCTCCGAATTCCGTACGCCGATTTCAACGCCCTCAAGCTTCCCGACGGCAATGAACACGAAGACTCGTTCGCACTACTCGCAGACATCTTCCCGACGGGGTGGCACGGCACAGAACTCGCCAACCTCGAATCGGGCGATTCCGTGGCCATCTACGGCGGTGGGCCGGTTGGGTTGATGGCCGCCTACAGTGCTAAACTCAAAGGTGCCGCTGAGATCTTTGTCGTCGACCGCGTCCAAAGCCGTCTCGAACTGGCCGAGGAACACTGCGACGCGACGCCCATCAACTTCGAGGAGGAGGACCCGGTCGAGCAGATCAAGAACATCCACGGCGGCGGCGTTGACAAGGGTATCGACGCCGTCGGCTACCAGGCTATCGACCCCGCGAAGGAAGGCGATGGAGCGTACGATCCTGCCCGTGAGAACCCGGCCGTCGTCATCAATAATCTCATTCGGACGGTCCGTCCCACCGGTGAGCTCGGTATCCCCGGGCTTTACGTTCCGGACGACCCCGGTGCGCCGGATGAGATGGCCGCACAGGGTCGCCTCGGCATCGACTTCGGCCTCCTCTTCGAGAAGGGACAGGCTCTCGGGACGGGTCAATGTAACGTCAAGGAGTACAACAGTGAACTTCGGGACATGATCATCCAAGGACGCGCCGATCCTAGTTGGGTCGTCTCCCACCGCGTCGGCCTCGACGAAGCGCCGGAGATGTACGAGAAGTTCGACAACCGTGAGGAGGGCGTTACGAAGGTCCTGTTGGAGCCGTAAGTTCCGCCACCTCCGGTGTTCGGCGGTATCGACGGTGCGATGCTACACGTGGCGCTGCAACTCTGACTCTCCGAGCACCGATGCAGAGGGGACGTCGGAGCGACGTGATGTCCCCCCGACGGTTGTCTCTGGCGAACCAGAGTCAGCCGATAGGTCCGCAAGTATTAGACGACCCGATAAAACAGAATAGGGAGAGAAATGACCCTGAACGGGAGTCAGGAGGACTCGCGCGGGAAGGGATCGTCAGCGTCCTGGTTTATCTGTTCGTTCGACGCTACTAGGCAGGTATCGAGATCCTCAACGAGCGTATTTCTGTCCAGACCACTTCCGATGAACACCAGCCGTGTGGCTGGATCGTCGTCTCCCCACTCGCCGATGGGACCGGCCTGGACGGAGGGACCGGCCTGACTCACGCCGACGACCGTCTCTGGGCGACTCGCCACCCACGCGAACCCTTTCGCCCGGATGATTTCGCCGTCCCAGTCGTCAAGCCACCCGTCGAATCGCTCGGGGTGGAAGGGCTGTTCTCGACGATAGGCGAAGGACTCGACGCCATGCGCCTCCGCCGCCGAGACGGCGGTGGCACCATGGTCGTGATTCGTATCTTCTGATTTGCTGGCCAGTGTCCTCTTCCAGCCTTGCTGTCGCTGCGCCTCCTCAAAGTCGAACAGGCCGGTGTCGAGAACTGTGTCCGAATCCACCTCGCTGTACGTCGTTCTGTGGAGTGTAGCACGGGGTTGAAGTTCGCGGATTACGGCCTCGATAGACTCTAACGCAGCCTCGGGCACCATGTCACACTTGTTCAGTAGCAGTACCTCACAGAACTCGATTTGATCAATCAACACCTCGGTCAAAGGACGCTCTGGATCAGGGGCGGCATCAGGAAGCGATTCCTCGGGGTTGAACGCCTTCCAAAACCCGTAAGCGTCTATGACTGAAACCGTCGTATCGAGGCGGAACTGATCCGGCAGACTGCCTTCTTCTGTACCCTCCGTAAGCGCCTGAGCGATGGGAATTGGTTCGCTAATTCCCGACGCCTCGACGACAAGGTAATCGAACGAACGTTCCTCGGCCAATCGGGTTGCTTGTGTTACGAGATCGTCCTGAAGTCGACAGCAGATACAGCCATTCGAGAGATCGATGACGCCCTTCTCCGTTTGGTCGGCGATCAGTTCCGCGTCGACGTTGATGTCGCCCATGTCGTTGACAATGACTGCGATCCGCCTATCGCCGGGATCTTTTAGCAGGTGGTTGACCAGCGTAGTCTTACCCGCGCCCAGCGGTCCGCTGATGACGGTGATGGGAACTTCGCTTGTAGACATGTCCACCGTACGTACCCAGTCATGATGTTTAATGACTTCTCCGACGAGACCGTCAGGTCCCCGAGATTGTTATCGTACGGATGAACTAGCGCTTAAAGCGTAGCTCTGGGAGTCTCAATCCCACGCGTACGCTCGATCAACAGAGGAACTCCTTAGGTCGGTTGCGAACTTGAAACGTAGTCTTACGTATATTTTGCGGAAGCATTCGACAATCCGGGCCGGACGACGCTGAATATCGACCGAGTTTTACACATAATAGAAACAGACGAACGGAAAACGAATGAACGTATGTAGTTGATCGCTGCCGTGCTCCTGTTTGATGGCGGCGTAAACCCTTCTTGTAGAGGAGAATCCCCTCAACGGCGACATCGAGTGTATTGAACTCAACAGCGCTGACCTCTGGAGGAAAAACCCTCCACTTGGCGGATCATCTATCTCTTGGGGAACGCGCAGAGGGAATCGTTTGCCGTCGTCGCGGCGAGTGAAGTGGTTTAGCGGGGTGGGGAAGTCAGTCGTCCGCAGTAGCCGTCTCGTCTATATCGGCGGTCTGCTCGTCGATACCGTCGATCGGTCGATCGGGGATCATCTGGTTAAGTTCCTCGGGAGCGCCGAGTTGAGCGTCGGTCTCGTTGGGGTTCTCAAGCTCCGTCCGGCCGAACTGCACAGAGAGTTCGTCATCGAGATGGAGCTGTATTGCCTCGAGGAGGGCCTCAGCCTCGAGTGGTTGTCCGAGCCTCTCTAGATCCGCCTCCGTGGCGTCCGGTGGGACATTAAACGCGCGCTGAGCAATGATCGGCCCTTGGTCCAGATCCGTAGTCACGTAGTGGGCGGTGACACCAGCGATACGGGCTCCTTCCTCGAGAGCCTGTCTGTACGCGGCGGCTCCGGGGAACGCGGGGAGCAGACTCGGATGAACGTTGATTATCTGGCTCTCGTAGCGGAAGACGACCTCGGGCGAAAGAATGCGGATATAGCGAGCCAGTGCAATCAGATCGATGTCGTACTCCGCGAGTAGGTCGAGTAGTTCTTCTTCGTCGGGACTTCCATTCTCGTCACCGATTACGTGGAAAGGAACACCGTACTCCGCCGAGAGGGACGAAAGGTCGTCGTGGTTACCGACAACCACCTCGATATCCGCGTCGAGGTCGCCGTTGTCCCAAGCCTCGAGCAGAGCTTCGAGGCAGTGGCTCTCCTTCGTAACGAGTACGGCGATGGACTGGTTCTCGCAGTCGGACGGGAACTGTACCTGCGTATCGACCCCGAACCGATCGCCTAGATCTTCGAGGTCTCGTTGAAACTGTAGTTGGGTCGGATCCATCTCCGACGTGTCGACCTGCATCGTCATCCGGAATGTACCGTCTCGGACGGCCTGATCGATATCGACGATGTTGACGTCTCGCTCGAACAGGAAAGAGGTCACCTCGGCGATGAGACCCGTGTCGTCTTCTCCGATGACTGTTATCTCAGTCCACTCACGGGTCATACCTGTTCCCTCCTGCAACTCCTACCGTACGTTCTCCTCGTCTTCCGACGGTTCGATCTGGTGGCATCCACGCACTCACGGAGCGGCGAATCGTAGTCCACCGAAGTGGACACTTGGATCTCGGTGACAGGCATTCAATTACTTGATGTGGTAGGGAGGAGCATAGTCGTGAATGAGTAATATAGAACCTCATTAATACTGAATCGCATTTTTCGGGTAATTAACCATCTTCCTCCTGAAAACGGCCGAATACGTTGTGTTTGATGAGCCGCATCACCTAACGAAACTGACCATCTGAAAAGTCATGTAGCACGGCGCACGCGTAGTAGCGTTGCGGGGAAGTTCAGCCGCTTTAGGCGTGTTGTGCCGAACTAGTTACGCCTGATTACGCACGTATTCGACGACGGTCGCCGGTTCTTCGTCCAGCCCACCACCCTGAGCGAAGGTTGAACCGCCGCCGCCCCCACCGCCGAACTCTGCTGTAACATCGTCGACTATCCCGCTGGCATCCGGGTCACCCGTTGTCGCGACGACCAAGAACGAACTACCGTCGACACCAGCAAGTACGATAACGTCCCCAGCATCGCCAGCGAGTTCCCGGACCCGTTCGGAAATGTCGTTCGGACCCACGCCCTCAACTTCACCGATTAGCCAGTGGTCACCATCCTTCGACACTGTTTCATCCTCTAAGGTCGACAGGCGTTCCTCTAACAAACGTTCGTGTAGCTGATTAATCTCCTCCTCAAGGGAGGTGTTCTCCTGCACGAGACCGGTAGCGCGTTTCGGAAGCTCTTCGACGCTCGTACTCATCGCACTCGCCGCGTGCTCAACGCTTTTTCTCTCGCTAATCTGCGCTTGGATAGCTGCGGGACCGACAGCGTACTCAACGCGGATGAGATTGGATCCCGGGTTCGAGACGTCTAGCACCGCCATCGGTCCGATTTCACCGGTGTTCTTCACGTGCGTGCCACCACACGCCGCGATATCCCACCCATCGACCTCAACCACACGAACCGTATCAGACGGTTCGTCTCCGTCGGTCAAATTGAACACTATGTCGTCGCGTTTATGGGCTCGTTCGCTCTTCACGGCTTCCCACGTAACCTCGCGAGAGTCCCAGATGACTTCGCGGACCATCCGTTCAAACGTGAGAGCACTCACGTCGTCCGGATCATAATCGGTCTCGAAATCAAGGCGAATTTTCTCCGGTCGGATGTCGAATCCGCCGTACCCAGGATCGTCGAACAGTCTCCGTCCTGCACCATACACCAGATGGCTCGCGGTGTGCGCTCGCATGCAGTACGTCCGATACTCTTCATCGATCTGACCTGTGATAGTTTCGCCCGCCTCAAAGTGAGGATCTGTCGCAAGGGTATGGACAGTCTCACCGTCTCGTTTCTGTACGTCGATGACATCCAGACCGTCTACGGTGCCGCTATCGGCAGGTTGCCCTCCCCCTTCCGGGTAGAAATACGTCCGGTCTAGGCGGACTGCACATCCGTCAACGGAACGAACGGTCGCCTCAAACTCCGTCACGTACGGCTCCTGTGCCGATAGATTGCTAGTTGACTCGGCGGCCATCGTCGGGAGCCTCATTCCCCTCCTACATAAACAGTAGGATAGGAATAGATGCTGAGACATATTCAGTCATCTTGGATCTACATAAATTCGGCTACAGTCGTTGTATCGAGGAAGCGAGAAGCGGCTTTGAGTCGGCGGAACTATACCGGTAAGCTGTCCCAACCACAACACGCAGGAAAATTTATATTTGGTTGATCCAAGTAGACTCAACTGCACGTCGAGTGAGAGGTTATCTCACGGCGTATATTTTGGGATACTCCCATCCGAACTGGCGGTGTGGCAATACATTAATACCAGTACCAAATCCCTATTTGGTATGGAATACCACGAGGCAGTCGACTATCTGGAGAGTTTAAACCGTTCCCGGCCAAAGCTGGGAACGGAGACGACCGCTAGAATGTTGTCTACCCTCGGTGATCCACATGAGGATGTCAATTGCGTCCAGATAGCAGGGTCAAACGGGAAAGGAAGCACGGCGGTGATGCTCGAGCAGATATTGCGGGAGGCCGGTCTCGATGTCGGACTGTACACGTCACCGGATCTAAACGATTTCCGCGAGCGCATTCGGCTTAACGGACGGAAAGTACCGAAAGACTATGTCAGGTCGTTCGCCGAGAAAATTAAACCGTGCGTATCTCGCCTACGTAGTGAAGGTGACTGCCCCACGTACTTCGAGGTGCTTACCGTACTTGCACTCCACTATTTCGGAGACGAAGGCGTCGACATGGCGGTCCTGGAGGTCGGTATCGGAGGTCGGCACGACGCGACAAGCGTGGTAGACCCGGTGGCGAGTGCAGTCACGAACGTGAGCCTAGAACATACTGATATCCTCGGCGAGACGGTTCGAGAAATCGCCCGAGACAAAGCACAGGTCGCACCAGACGGAAAACGGCTCGTGACGAGTGCGGATGGCGAAGCGCTCGAAGCGATCCAAGCGGAAACGGAGGTCGTCACGGTGGGGGAGACAGAGGCCGATATCGTTGCCCGAGAGGGAAAGATGACCTCGCGAGTTGAAACGTCCGTATCCATAGTTGGCCCGAACTGGGACGTCGCGGCGAACCTTTCGTTGCTCGGTCAACACCAAGCGACGAACGCCGGAATCGCCGCGACTCTCGCCCGGCAGGTATCAGACGTTGATACCCCAGTGATCGAACGCGGTCTCCGCAGTACCCACTGGCCAGGTAGGTTCGAGGTGATGTCGACTGATCCGCTTGTAATCCTCGATGGTGCCCACAATCCAGCCGCGTGTAGGACAGTCGCAGATCTCATCGGCCGGTACGAATTTGACGAACTGCACCTCGTCTTCGGGGCTATGAAAGAAAAGGATCATGCGAGGATGGCAGAAGCGCTCCCCAAAGCGGACGTAGTTCGTCTCTGTCAGCCAGACGTGAGTCGAGCCGCCTCCTTCGACACGCTCTCGGACGCGTTCGCATCGTGTACAGCCGAGGTCGTACAGAACGGAACGGTTCAGATGGCAGTCGAGGAGGCACTCGACGCGGCGGGCGACGACGATTGTGTGCTAATCACGGGCTCGTTGTACGTCGTCGCCGAAGCCCGCAACCGATGGACGCGGCTCCAGATTCCGAAACGAGTGCATACACTCGACACTGCACACTCTATTCTTACAGAGGCGTCCATCCGAGAGGAGTTCGCCGAAGACATCACCACACACACGTTCAAGACCAGACTATACGATAGGCAGGCAGAGTATCTACAACAACTGATGCAACGTATCGGCGGGATGTGTGTCATCTCGGATGTTGATTCCTCTGGCAGACAAGTCACTGTCATCCTGTCCGGAACCACCGCTCAGTACGAGCGGCTGGCCGACACAGTGCGTGGCAGTGATCTGGGGATTTCGCACACATCGGACCAATTTAACGAGGTTATTCGCAATGGCGAAGCGGCCGACCGGCGTCCGTGGAACGCCGACACGGCAGTTATGGGAATTCTGAACGTGACGCCAGACAGTTTCTACGACGGTGGCCGGTACAGCAAGGTGAAGGATGCCGTACGGCGCGCCCGTGAGATGATTTCGTCGGGCGCGGACATCGTCGACGTTGGTGGCGAAAGTACTCGACCGGGCGCCGATTCGATCACAGTCGAGGAGGAGGTTGAGCGTGTCGTCCCAGTCATTGAGCGCATTTCTGACGTTGACGTGCCAATCTCCGTCGATACGAGACGGGCCGCTGTCGCAGACGCTGCCTTAGATGCAGGCGCAGACATAATCAACGATGTCTCTGGGCTGGCGGACCCGGACATGCGGTTCGTCGCCGCCGCTCACGACGCGCCGATCGTCGTCATGCACAGCGTAGACACTCCCGTCGATCCGGACCGTACAGTAGCGTACGACGACGTCGTGGAAGACGTCATCCGAGAACTTAACGAACGAGTGTTACTCGCCGAACAGGCGGGACTTAGTCGTGATCAAATCATCGTGGACCCTGGACTCGGTTTCGGGAAATCCGCCGCAGAGTGTTTCGAGCTGGTTGACAGGCTGGGGGAGCTGCACGCTCTCGGGTGCCCAATCATGGTCGGCCACTCTCGTAAGTCCATGTTCGAGCGCGTTGACTGTAGCTCTACCGGGCGATTACCTCCCACGGTAGCAACCACGACGATGGCAGCCGAGCGAGGAGCGGACATCGTTCGCGTCCACGATGTCGCAGAGAACGCCGCTGCAGTCCGGACATGTCGCGAGATAAGTGGCATGGACAGGTGAAATGCGATATATAGGTTCAAAGGCGGCAGACCGCCGAACGAAATCAGCGAAGACGACACTCGAACCGAGATGCGGTGTGCTCGCACCCCTTGAAAGAAGCCTCGTAGAGATGGCTAATCAGAAGTGGTGCGAGATCGGCTCCTCAACGGCACATAGGACACGGTGGAGGAAGTGTGTTGATAAGCGTCGCGACCATCCCCCCGCCGGCCAGCAGTTTGTCCTCCATGCTTTTCGTGGATCGGACGGCGCAGATGTACTACAACGTCATCTCTGGGTTCCTTGGATTCTGCGTCCGCGACGGCGTCCTCTCACGGAACCCGGCGACGACGGACCGCGCCCGTGAGCCCTTGCCTCGCGACGACCAAGACCGCACTCAGCAGTTCTGGACCCCGGATGTCCGTCGGCAGCTGGTCGAGTACACGAACGAGCGAGCGTGCGAGGCCATCGAGGAAGACGGCCTCGACGCGACGCAGGCAGTCCAAGAGCGGGCGTTCGTCCACGTTCTCGCGTATACGGGCGTCAGAGGTGCAGAGGTCTTCCGAGTAAGCGGCGACGACCGCGAGGGCCGACAAGGACTGACGCGGAGTCGAGCAGACCGAGAGTCGTGGACGTTCCCTTGATTTTGCTGGAGGTCAGCAGAGATATCGTGAACGTGCACAAAGCCGGTACTACCTGAGCTGCTGGAGGGTTGGTACCGATGAAGATCCACGGTTCTGGAGGAAGTTCACTGATTCTGAAGATGGAATCGCCGTTGAGACCACAGTTGGCAAGCTGAAGGAGGGACTTCGACCTGAAGATGATGACAGTATGTTAATGGGGTTAGCACGGTATGTGTCTGAAGATACAGAGTGGATACCGGAGCATGATCCTCCGATTTACTTCTATAAGAGGCCGAAGTTTGGAATGGAAAACGAACTTCGGGTTTTGGTCGGACATGGACCGAAGCCGATGGTGGAAGTCTCCGATGCAGGTATCGTTCCGGATGACTGGGGCGAGGACAAAGATGATGCAATATTCATTGACGTGAATTTAGAGGAGGTCATGGATCGAATCGTTGTAGCACCAGATGTTCCTCGCGATAAGTTTGATGAGGTGAAGAAAATGGTTTCAGATCGGTTCGATGGCTGCATCCCCGTTGTGAGGTCTCGACGGCTCTGGGACCAAGAACCTGGGCCGAGCCATATGCTGTTCGGAAGCGATATTTATCGAATTACCCCGGACACGATAGAGGAAGAATTAGAGAAAGAAGGTGTCCAGACAGATCTATTCATCTGGGATGCAGTCGATGTAGTGCACGTGGTTCCACCTAACATCCCGTTTGACAATACAGCGGTGTTCGGTCATTTCGAGATTCATAGATATCAGGGTGAAACGCCGCCTATATTCTGCTATGGGCAAGATCATCTCGATTATCAAACCTGTGTTCATCGGCACGGTGAAACCGGGTTGATTAGCAAGGATGGGTTCGATCAGAACTGATTGTTTAGAGCGCCAGGGAAATTGAGTGGCTTGCTACCTGTGCCTCTGCGGTTGGTCGTAAACAGTGTTTTGGACACGTTCCGAACCCAGCCGAGAGCGTCACAATCTCAGATAACGGGGGGGTTCGGATGTTTTAGGTCGGAGAAGGGTCAGATGACGGAGTATAGTGGTGTACAGAGATTACTCTCTCAACTCGAATTCAAGGATGTGATGTTCTCCGTAGGCTTGTTGATGTTTATCTTGAGCGTCTAATATTTTGTCCACGCTTTCCTTTGACATCTCTAAATCACAGTGAGAACACGTTACACGATACATTGGCTCCACTCATACTCTCTACTCCATCCACGCCAACTAGTAAGAAAGAATTGGCTACCTGTGCCGGGTTATCTACTATTTACTCGTATCTTGAACAAGATATCCTCTGTACCGAGCAATTCGATCCGCTCGCATTGAGTGCCGAGGCGATGGCCAATATGCGCCCTGTATTCAGCAATCGGTGGAATTTATCACCGTGTGAGGGCTTCAACAAGGTTCTACGGATGAATCGTGATTTCAGGGAAGTACGATTCATAAAAGGAGGCGTTCTGCTGGACGCTTCGACTCACGAACTCACCGGTCCCGATGATTTTGAGACCCGGAGCGTGTTTTCGACAGAACAGACGACGCCATTGTTGACAATGCCGTCAACTCCTCGACGAATAGAAGCAGGTTTGCGATAAGGAAGAGGTGGGATGGTCGATTACGACTGAGAATAACTTCTGGAGGGTAAGCCGCTAAGTAGAGCTGCTTTAGCGAACCTCGAGATACCCGTCTACGAACAGCAAGAACGCGAGTACGAATACCGCGATAACGAGCAATCCGACGGTGTTCGAACCTTGGAACGCAAAGCGCCAGATGAAGAACCCTGAGACGGACGCAAACAGGCAGATCCCAAAGAAACGGAGTTCTGACGACGTGGTCACAGTCTCATCCGTATCTGTCACACGTTAAGTGGTCCTCTATATCGAGCGGTCGTTCCGGTTAGAGCGTAGATGAAGCCTGGTTGCATCCGTATTCAGAACTCGCCTAGGATGATGTCGGCGACGTGCCGACGGTCGAAGAACCGTTCTTCCGCCGGGAGCTCCGGGTACGCTCCGTCGACGTACGTCGGCCACTCGCCGAAGGCGTCAGGATAGAGTTGCTTGGCGGTCATCTCCAGTTGGAAGAGGTTCAGGATGGGTCCCTGATAGCGCGCGCCCTGCGCGTAGATACGGTCGTTCTGCACCGCGGTGAGTTCCTGTCCGACGGGGTCGTTTCTGAGCGCCGTTCGGACGTTCGCCATGTCGGTATCGGGGTGCATTCCGCCGAGGGCGAGGATGACGTCGGGGTCGGCTTCTAACAGCGTCTCCATGTCTATCTGCGAACCGGAGGCGACGTCGTCTCCGAACGCGTCGACCGGTTGTAGGGGGCGTACGTGCGCGGTGAGGAACCCGGGCGTGTCCACGTTGTACACGTAGGGCGCCGACGGATCGGAGAATCCGCCCATGACGATGCTCGGACGCTCCGACTCGGGCGGGAGGTCAGCCTCGATGGCGGCGAGTACGTCGTCGTGAACCGCCGACAGGGCGTCGTACTTCTCCTCTTCACGGAACACCTGCGCGACTTTCCAGAACTGTTCCCAGAGGGTGTAGTACCGGTATCGGTCGGCGTACGCGTCGGGCGGCGAGATGTGTCTGTTGCTGTAGTGGTTGCCGAACCACGGCGCGATGTTCTCGCGGACCTCCTCGACGTCGGATCGGCTCCACCCGTCGAGTTCGAGTACGCTCGCCGGGTCGGCGAGGTGAACGTCGCTGTCGAGTTCGTACAGCGTCTCCTTGCTCGGACTCCACGAGGAGTAGAGACCGCTCCAATCGAGCGAGACGCCCGGGAGGCGCGGGGTGAACTGGTTCCAGAGGCGTCGTAGTAGTCCGGCGCGTGCATCGTGTTCACGTCGTCGCCGCGACCGAGTGCGAACGCCATCCCGGCGAGGTGCGTCAAGCGCGTGAAAATCGTCTCCGGTACCGCTTCGAACTCGACTTCGCCCATCGGCGCCATCGACACCGCGTACGACTCGTCCGTGGTCGTGCCGGTGGCCGCCGGCGACGCCGACGGTGTCGAGTCCGTTCCGCTACCGCCCGTACACCCGGCGAGGAGGCCGCCGGCGAGAACGGCACCGCCGTACTTCACGCAGTCACGTCGTGTCGGCGCACTCCGACTCGCGTCGTCTCGTCGCATGGAACTTAGGCTAGCCTAAAAATATAAAACGGTTCCGAATTTTAGGCGGGCCTAAACGATGATGGGGTGGGGCGTAAGGTCGCCAGTCGCGTCCGTTCGTACGCTGTCGCGGCGGCAATCCGAAGGTTACGTGAGACGCCCAAGGCGTTGCGAGGGACGACCGAGGGCGGATTCAGCGATAGTGCGGTTCCCGAAACGGGACGGCGGGGATGTTGCGGACGCGGAACGCCTCGCCGCCGCGTTCGACGGTCGCATCGAGCGTCGCGGGAACGAGTTCTGCGAGTCGGTCGAACGAGAACGACGGCGGATTCGGAACCGCGGGGACGGTCCCGGGTCCGGTTTCGTCCACCGGGTAACTGACGCCGACCCAGAGAACGCGCTCTGGAAACGCTGCCGTGCCGATTGCCGCGCGCGTAGCGACACGTAATGCGTCGGCCCCGTCTCCGAACCGTTCACGCACCATCCGTTCGACTGTCTCCCTCGCGGACTTCGTCGCTTCGACGAGAAGCCAGCTCTGAAACGACATCTCGTCCGTTCTCCGGACCTCTTCGTTCGATTCCGGGTCGCGAAGACCGCCGTACTCTCGCGCAATTGGCGCTCTTCCCCGGAGGAACTCGGGGGTGACGCGGTGAGCCGTCGCGTCCTCGTCGCTCGCGTCCAGAGCGTCGGTTGTCTCGCCTTCGACGCCGAGTCGGACGACGGCCGCTTCCAGTTCGTCTCGCTCGACGCCGAATCGGCCCGCGACTTCGGCGAGCGAGTTCGGGTCCACCGACCCTCGTTGGACGAGGAGGGTCCCGAGCGCGGCCGCTATCCTCCCGTCTTCGTGAAAGGGAAAGAGGTCGTACGTCGCCTCCATCGGAGAGGGTCGGTTCCGCGAGGTGATAACGGTAGCCTCTCGGAGGCGTTTCTTTCGCGGGTGTCCGTTCCGCCGGGGAACACCTCCCCGGCGAACCCCTCTGACCCTGAGCGAGAAGGTGAGCGTTACTTCCGCGCTTCGCGAAGGAAGACGAGGGCCGCGCCGAACAGCGAGAGGTTCTTCATGAACGCGATTTTCTGGGAACTGCGCTCGTCCTCGTCGGCGTTCCAGTAGTCGTGCATCACCGGCGTGACGCCCGCGAGGAACGTCGCCACCGCGCCCGCAGAGAGCGTCGGCAGTCGCCACAGGGCGATGCCGAGACTCCCGAACGCGAGCATCCCGCCCGTGAACGGCACCATCGTCTCCGCGTTCGGCACGTCCTTGGACTCCGCGTACGCTATCTGCCCTTCGAGGTTGCGGAACGTATCGACGGCGAGAGAGCCGACGCCCGCCGCGAACAGCAAGCGACCGAGCGTGGACGGCGCGCCCTCGGTTTCGTTCGTCGTCTCGGTAGTCATGCGTCCGGCATCGCACGGAATTTCCTTGAATTCTGTGGCCCGAAAACGGCGGTATCGACGGATCGACCGCCCGAGAACGAACGATTCCGTCGAGGTGCGGTGGTGAGAGGGGGCCGCTCTCACAGCGACGACTCGACGAACCGCCGGACGATGAGGTCCTCTGCGGTCCGCAGGCGGTACTGGACGGTCGAACGCGGCGTATCGAGCAGCTCCGCGAGGTCGGCGACGGTCACCTCTCTGGGACGGGAGTAGTACCCGCGTTCGACCGCCGTCTCCAGCGTCTCCCAGTGGGCGGGCGAGAGTTCGGCGGCCACCTGCGACTCGGTGTCCCAGTTGCCCGCGCGACTCAAGTGGGACACCTTGAGGTGGAGGCCGTCGCGCAGGTTCTCCTCGATGGCCGAGTAGAGCTCGCCGATGGGCTGGTCGCCGGGGTAGAGGATGCGCCACCGGTACTCCCGCCCGGCGCGCCGCGACTCGAAGACGACGCCGTCGCCGACGTGGTTTACGACGTGGTGCGGAATCGAGTGACAGCGGTGAACCTCGTCGCGGTAGGTGTACACCGTCCGGGAGTTGGCCTTCCGGTCGAGGACGTGGTACTCGCGGTGCGTGTGGCAGTTCGGAACGTCGAGGCACTCGTTGCACCGCGACTCGTCTAAGAAGATATCGTCGAGTCGTTCGAGCCCTTCGCTCGGGCCGCGCGCGTGGTCGATGCGCCACATCGTGCGCTCCGTCGAGGTGCAGACCGACGACCGCATCGTGAGCGTCGGATACTCCGCGAAGACGTCCATCAGATCGTCGCTCCCGTCCTCGAAGTGGACGATGAACTCGAACTCGCGCATCTGGTCGGCTGACTGGCTTTGGGAAGGCATCTAGTTTCTGCTAATCTACTCTCAGGGGGCGTACGGATGAAAAGTGACCGAATTTGGCCGTTTGTACCTCCTCCGAAACCGAACCTAGCTATAGCCAACGGTACTCGCAAGCCCGTGACCGTCCGACGATGTGATGGGTAGCACGATGAGCGACACCGAACGTCCCGGCGAACGCGCGGCGGCCGAACCGGGAGAGACACCGCCCTCGGCGGACGCCGCACGCACTGCGACGCTCGGGACGATTCGGTCGTCGTCCGACGGTACGACGAACCCCTCGAACGACGAGCGCGGCACGACGCCGGAACATTCGACCCATAGATACATGCAGAAGAACGTAACTCGACACGAAAGCGATAGATTGAGCGCACTCGGCGGCTACGGCGTCCGAAAGCGAGGACTCCAACTGGTCTTCTTCGACGGGCAGACCCCTGACGAACGGACGGCGTTGCGGCGCGGCGTGAAAGAACAGACGATGGCCGCACTCGACCGGGTCACCGCCGTCGCCGCGGAGTCCGACGTCGAAGCCGACGACATCATGCGGACGACGGTGTACCTCACGAAGATGGACCGACTCCCGGAGGTGGAGTCGGCCTACGAGGAGTTCTTCGACGGGCGACGGCCGTCGATGACCGTCGTCGGCGTCGGCGCACTCCCGAACAGCGCCGCCGTCCAAATCGAGGCGACGGGCGTGGACCGGTGAGCGCCGCGAGTACGGCGTGAACCGGTAAGCCGGACGACTCGAACGCCGACGCAGACGACAGAGGCACCCTCGAAATTACGATCACTTACATTCGAAATGACGTTCGAGAGCGGACCTCGGTACCTCCGAAGCGGTACCGAGACCGACTCACAACTCGTCCACGCCGACCGTCATCTGACGGCGTTCCGTCCGGAAGCCGAGCGCTTCGTACGCGGAGAGCGCACGCTCGTTATCGACGTGGACGTCGAGTGCGAGCTCCGAACACCCGATCTCTCGCGCACGCTCTGCGACGCGGTCGATAAACTCGCGGGCGAGGCCCCTCCCGCGGTACGGCCCGCGGACGTAGATATCGCCGACGACCAGTCGGTCCGGGCGGTCGAAGACGGTCGGCGACTCGTCTACGTCGGCGGTGACGAAACCGACGAGTTCGCCGTCGAGGCCGCCCTTCGAACGCTCACCGGTCCCCTCGACGGCGACCCAGGTTCGGTGGTGCTCGGTTTCGAGCAGATCCAGCCGGAACTCGGCCTCCTCGGCGACGAGGTCGATATCGTCGGCGAGTGCGTGGGCATCGACGGTCGCTTCGAGGTGGCGGTGGTAGGGAAGCCACAGTTCCTCGACGTAGCGACGGACGGCGGCCTCGTCGGCGGGGAGGCGGCGGATTTCCATACGAACGAGTACGCGGCGACCTCGACTTATTCGTACCCCTCAGTCCTCGGTGTCGGCAACTCGCTTCTCGCGCCGTTCCGGGGTCGAATCTGTGCTCTCATCCTACCGAGAATGGACGTAATTTATTGGACGAACACCGGCCGCATCGATTCCCGAAGTACCGACGGGAGTCGAAGATTGGGCGGGGCGGACGCTCGTCGCCCGAATCACCGATCTCGGGAGCGAGCGGATTTATGTGTCCGAGCGGAGACGTGGACACGATGTCATGGACGTTCGAGCGGGTTTCCGGCCCCCGCGAGGCAACCGAGGGCCCCGTCTGGACGGGCACGGCCGTTCGATTCACCGAGATTCGGCGGAACCGAGTTCTCGAATACGACCCCGAGACGGACGCGACGGAGGTGTACATCGACGAGACGGCGGGTGCGGTTGGTCTCCACGAGGGGCGCGACGGAACCCTCTACGCCTGCGAGGCGGAGGGGCACCGAATCGCGGCGCTCTCGCCCGACGACCCGACGAGGGTAGTCGTAGACAAGTTCGAGGGGACGCCGCTGAACGGCCCGAACGACTTGGAAGTCGACCGCGAGGGGGACATCTGGTTCACGGACCCAGACGACGTGGGACGGGTCGAACTCGGTCACACGTCGGTGTACCGGGCCGAACGGACCGACTCGGGGTGGGACCTCGTCCACCTGACCGACGAGATGGACCGGCCGAACGGGATCTTGCTCTCGCCCGACGAGTCGCGACTCTACGTCGCCGAGTGCACGTACGGTTCGGACCAAGACTGCGACCTGCGGGCCTACGAGGTTCTCCCGGACGGGTCCCTCGGCGAGTGCGAGGTGCTCCACGACTTCGGCGACCACCGCGGCATCGACGGGATGACCCTCACCGAGGAGGGGAACGTCGTCGCCTGCGCCGGGTGGGAGAAGAGCGGACCCGGACCGTCGGTGTACGTCTTCTCGCCTTCGGGCGAGATACTCGCGCGCCACCCGTTCCCGGAGAATCGACCGACGAACTGCACGTTCGGCGGCCCGGCCCGCACCGACCTCTACGTGGCCGACATGACGGGTAGTCTCCACCGCGCGGAGACGGACCTCACGGGGTTCGAGCGGTTCTGAAACGACGGGAAAAGGGGCAGACGCCGCTGTTCCTCACCGCGAGGTTCGTGTTCAGGTCCACCTCCTCGGCTCTCTCCTCCGCGGCGTCGAGCGTCGACTCGGCCTCCGCCAACGTGACCGCTGCTACATCGGTCGTACCTCGCCGCAGGCGACGAAAAAAACCACCGCTCCGTCGGACTCGGTCGCCGTCCGCCGCGGTCGATTACAGCGAGGGGGCGTTGCCCGACGTCGCGAACCGCTCGACGTCGCCGGGGTCCTCCGCGTCGAGTAGGTCGTTGTTCGTCAGCAGGCGTTCGTCCTCCGTGCCGTCGAGGGCGAGGAACGTCGTCGTGCCATCGGCGGCGCGCGAGTCCCGGACGGTGACGTCGCGGGCGTCCGAGAGGCGAATCGCCGCGCCGTCGCTCCCGTCTTCCCCGCGGTGGGCCTGTCTGCCGACGAACCCGTCCACGAGCACTCCCTCGACGTTCGAGCAGGCCAGTCCGTCCCGATAGTACCCCGGCAGGTCGTCGGCCCACGAGAGTTCCACGTCGCGCATCGTCACGTTCCGGACGTTCTCGACGTGGACGCCCGCGATGTCGTGTTCGAAGATGGGCGGCAGCACCGACGTGGGTTGCAGGTCGAAGTTCCCGCCGACGAGTTCGGCGTTCTCGCTCCCGGTGAGTTCGATGCGCACGTCGTCGAACGTCACGTTCTCGATGTCGGACCCCTCGGCACCGTAGACGAGTGCGCCATTCTCGCTCCGGGCGACGACGTTCTCGAAGCGGACGTTGCGAATCGCGCCGAGTTCGGTGTCCTCGTCGCGGGGGACGGAGGAGACGTGGATGGGTTCGCCCTTCCCCCACCACGGGCCGGGGAGCAGGTTCGAGTCGATGACGACGTCGGTGAACAGCACGTTCTCCAAGTCGCCCGAGTCGCGGTGTTGGATGCCGAGCCCTCGGTTCGAGCCCTGCACGACGATGTTCTGAAACACGCAGTCGCGGATGGTGTCGTCGGTGCCCGACCCGAACTTGATGGCGCAAGCGCTGGAGGAGAGCGTGCAGTTCGTGACGGTGACGCCCTCGCACGTCGTCTCCACGTCGGGGCGCGCGCCGAACGTGATGCAGTCGTCGCACGACCGGATGGTGCAGTCGGAGACGTGGACGTTCCGACTGTCGCCGATGTGGATGCCGTCGCAGTTCGGAATGAGCATGTGGTTGAGGATGTCCACCCCGAGCACGTCTATCTCCTCGGACCCGTGGAAACTCAGCGTCCACGCGGGCATGTCGCGGAGCGTCACGTCCCGCACCGTCACGTCCGTGCAGTGGTTAAATCGGAACATCGGCCCCGGCCTGAAGTCGGGCTTCGCGACGGGCCACCCCTCGGTGCCGTCGCTCCGGGCGAGGTATCGCTGTCCCTGTCGCGCCTCGTGCGGGCCGTTCGAGACGAGGGGGTGGCTCGCGCTCTCGTTGGAGTGGCCCTGAATCGGCGTGTCCATCCGCATGAACTCCGTGCCGCGGCCGTCGAACTCGCCCTCGCCGGCGATGGTGACGTTCTCGGCGTCCTCCGCGAGGAGGAACACGCGTTCGCCGTCCGGGCCGATGTGCTTCGACGTGAACGCGGACTCCTCCGTCGCCGGGCGAACCACCGCGCCCGCCTCCAAGTGGAGCGTCACGTCGCTCCGCAGGCGAATCGTCCCCGTCGTGTACTCGCCGCTCGGAACGACGACGGTGCCGCCGCCGGCGTCCGCGCAGGCGTCTATCGCGCCTCGGAACGCGTCGGTGTGGACGCCGTCGTCCGGGTCGCCGTACTCCGTCACGTCGTACGCACTCGCTGCGGGTGACATGTACTCGTCGAGACACCCGGCCGCGCCTTTATGATACCGGTGGTCGAACTGACGCGGGTGTCCGCAGGCAAGCCTAACGTCCTCTTCGTGATGACGGACCAACAGCGATACGACACCGTCCGCGCCCTCGGAAACGCGCGAATCCACACCCCCAACATCGACCGTCTGGTCGAACGGGGCGTCTCCTTCACCGACGCCTACTCGCCGGACCCCATCTGCATCCCCGCCAGACACACGATCCGGACGGGGTGCGAGGCGACGACGACGGACTTCCTCGGGAACGAGAAGCGAGACGCCCGCCACCTCGAAGACCGGTGCGGCCCGTTCCTCGCCCGGGCGATGGGCGAACGGGGGTACCGGACGTTCCTCGTCGGGAAGTACCACGCCCACCCGCGCGACATCGACTTGGGGTACGACACCCGCCTCAGCGTCGAGGCGTACCGCGAGGACACCGGCCACGAGGTCAAGACCACCGCCCGCGAGGGCGCGATGGTCCACCTCCCCCAGCAGAACCACCTCCCGCCGGAGTCGAACTACGAGGCGTGGATGACCGACCGGGCGGTTGAACTCGTCGGCGAGGACGGCCCGTTCTTCGGCCTCGTCTCCTACGAACCGCCGCACCCGCCCTTCGCGCCGTCGCCGCCGTTCGACCGGATGTACGACCCCGACCGACTGCCCGGCCCCGTCCGCGGCGACCGGACGGTCGACCACGCGGACGAGAAGATTCCGGCCCAGAACTACCACTTCTGGACGGCGCGCGAGGACGGCGTCGACGAGACCACCGCCCGCGTCATCAAGGCGCACTACTACGGGATGATCTCGGAGGTGGACCGCCACGTCGGGCGACTGCTGGACGCCGTGGAGGCCCGCGACGACGCCGAGAACACGCTCGTCTGCTTCTTCTCGGACCACGGCGAACTCCTCGGCGACCACCGCGGGTGGGAGAAGTCGTCGTTCTTCGAGGCGTCCTGCCGGATTCCGTTCCTCCTCAGTTGGCCCGCGGAGTTGCCGCGTGGGACGCGAAACGACGAACTCGTCTCTCTCGCGGACCTGTTCGGCGTCGCCACGACGGCGGCGGGGGACCCGGACCTGCGGGAGGGAGTCGACCTCCTCGGGATGCTCGCGGGCGACGCCGACCCGCGAGACCGACTGCACGGGTACCACGAGACGCCCGGCCTCGCGCCGAAC
Organism: Halopelagius fulvigenes; assembly: GCF_042662625.1. Lineage (GTDB taxonomy): Archaea > Halobacteriota > Halobacteria > Halobacteriales > Haloferacaceae > Halopelagius > Halopelagius fulvigenes. Next base: position 342,109 of record NZ_JBHSXH010000011.1, on the reverse strand, counting down.
TTCACGACGATGGTCCGCGAGGGCGAGTGGAAGTACGTGTTCATGGCCAACGGCGGGCGGGAGCAGTTGTTCGACCTCTCCGCCGACCCCGACGAACGCGACGACCTGTCCGACGAACGTCCCGAGAAGACGGCCGATCTGCGGGAGACGGCGGCGCGGAAGTTGGCGGCGGACGGCCGAACCGACTACCTGGAGAACGGCACCCTCAAGCGGCACCCCTACCGCCGACTCGATATGGGGCGTCTCGTCCGGGAACCGTACCCCGACTCCCCGAGCGACGTTCTCGACTGAGTGCAACTCGTCGCTCTGCCGTAATTTTATTACCGCCGCTAGCGGATGTCACGCCATCGATGGAAATCACCGACGTCCGTACTATCCGGTTTAGCTGCGCCTCTCACGTCGAGGCCGACGAGAAGGGCCACGGCCACCCCGGACCGCCCACCGAGACGACGAGGACGATAACGCACATCGTCGTCGAGGGCGGTCCGGACGGCTACTGCCGCGGCGGCCACCCGGAGGCCAACGAGTTCGCGAAGCGCCACCTCGTCGGGGAGAACCCCCTCTACCGCGAGGAACTCTGGCAGCGACTCTGTCGCGCCGAGCGGTTGAACAAGGGACTGCTCACCGACAAGCGTGTGGCGGCCATCGACTGCGCCCTGTGGGACGTGGCGGGCAAGCACGCCGGACTCCCCGTCTACCAACTGATCGGCGCGGCGCGCGACGAGGTGCCGGCCTATGGGAGTACGATGGTCGGCGACGACGACCCCGAGGGACTCGGGACGCCCGAGGCGTACGCCGACTTCGCCGAGGAACTGGTCGAGGAGGGGTATCAGGCGGTCAAACTCCACACGTGGATGCCACCGTTCGGCGAGAGCCCCGAACGCGACATCGAGGCGTGCCGCGCCGTCCGCGAACGCGTCGGCGACGACGTGGACCTGATGCTCGACGCGCACCACTTCTACAGTCGCTCGGAGGCCAAGGAGATCGGGAAGGCCCTCGAAGAACTCGACTTCCGGTGGATAGAGGAACCGATGGACGAACACTCCATGTCCTCCTACGAGTGGTTGTCGAACGAACTCGACCTCGCCGTCGTCGGCCCGGAGACGGCCGAAGGGCGGATGCACACCCGCGCCGAGTGGATAAAGCGTGACATCTGCGACATCGTCCGCGTCGGCGTCTTCGACACGGGCGGTATCACGCCCGCCCTGAAGGCTATCGGCCTCTGCGAGTCGTTCAACGTCGAGTGCGAGATACACGGCCGCGACGCGCCGAACCTCCAACTCCTCGGGACGATGGCGTTCCCCGGTCGGTACTACGAACGGGGACTGCTCCACCCGAAGCACGACTACGAGACGTACTTCCCCGAACTGGAGGAACTCCCCGACGAGGTAGACGACGACGGCGTGGTTGAGATGCCGCAGTCGCCCGGACTCGGCTACGAGTTCGACTGGGAGTTCGTCGAGGCGAACCGCCTGAACTGACGCCGCGAGAACCGACTCCGAGCGGACCCGATTCTTCGCCGTTCGACCCGTTCAGCGGTCGTATGCGCCCCACGCCCACAGGAAGAGGCGCGCCCCGACGCTGGCGAGTATGAGCGAGATGCCCCACACGCCGAACATCCCCGCCATGACGCCGTCTAGCGCGAAGCGAGCGAGCATGATCATCACGATTCCGCCGGCGACCGAACCGACGAACAGTTTGTGCTCCGACAGCGCAGAGAGGGGGGCGAACCGACGAGATGTCTCGACAGCCATGTTCTGCCGGCTGTTAGACAGCCACTCACAAATAGATGTTGCTCCGCCTACCGGAGTTCGCCCTCGTCGTCCACGATGCTCGGACTGTTCCAGTACTCGTGGGTGTCGTCGGCCCGGTAGCACCGCGCGAGGCGGCCGCCGTCCGTGGTGATGAGGTCAGGCTCCTGCGCGCGGCACGTCTCCCGCGCCTCCGGGCACCGGGGGTGGAAGTGACACCCCGTCGGCCGGTTGACCGGGTCTGGGATGTCTATCTCCCGCACCGGCAGTTCCTCCTCGCCCTCGTCGCCGTACAGGTTCGGCGTCGCCCACTTCAGCGCCTTCGTGTAGGGGTGCTGGGGGTTCTCTATCACCTGCTCTATCGGGCCGATTTCGACTATCTGTCCGAGGTACATCACGGCGATGCGGCCGCCCGACTTCTCCGCGATGTACCGCGCGTTCGAGAGGTCGTGGCTGATGAACAGGTAGGACGTGCCGAACAGGTCCTGCAGTTCGAGCATGAGGTCCATCATTTCGACGCGCAGGCTCACGTCCAGCGCGGAGATGGCCTCGTCGGCCAGAATCAGGTCCGGATTCAAAAGCAGCGACCGGACGAGGACGACTCGCTGTTGCTCGCCGCCGCTGAGTTGGTGCGGGAAGCGATTGACGAAGTCCTCCGCGGGCGAGAGACCCACCTTCTCCAGGAGCGCGAAGATTCGCTCCTTGCGGCGTTCCCGACCCAACTCGGGGTTCCACTTCTTCATCGGGAGCATCAGAGAGGTGAGCAGTCGCTGGTTCGGGTTCAGCGCGCTTCCGGGGTCCTGGTGGATGATCTGGAGGGAGCGGCGAATCTCGGAGAACGGTATCTCCGGGTTACGTCCATCTTTCGCCTCCCAGACGTCCTGACCGCGGTACTTCACCGACCCGGAGGTCGGACGCTGCGCGCCGATGAGAGCCTTCCCGAGCGTCGATTTCCCGCACCCGCTCTCGCCGATGAGGGTGACCACATCGTTCTCGCCGATGTCGAGCGAGATGCCGTCCACGGCGCGGACCGTTTCGTCCTCGGAGAACAGGTCGAACAGGCCGCCGCTGTCTGTGAAGTGGACGGAGACGTCGTCCGCGGAGACGACGGGCGCGTCGCTCATCGGCTCCCCTCCCCGTCGCTGCGAAGCGGCATCGCCTCGTCCACCTCGTCGTGGTAGAAACACGAGGTTCGGTGTCCCGGTGACCGCTCCACCATCGGCGGTTCCTCCTGCTTGCACGACTCGTCGGCCATGGGACAGCGCGGGTGGTAGGAACAGCCCGGAATCCTGACGACGGGGTCCGGTTTGTTCCCCTCGACGGACCGCATCTCGTCCACGGGGACGTTCAAATCCGGCGTCGCCTGCAGGAGCATCCGGGTGTACGGGTGCGCCGCGTGGTAGAGGATGTCCTGGGTGTCGCCCATCTCCACGACGTCGAACGCGTACATCACGACGAGCCTGTCCGCGAGTTTGGTCAGGAGCGGCAGGTCGTGCGTGATGAAGATGATGGTCAGGTCGTACGCCTCCTTGAGGTCTCGGAGCAGGGAGATGATAGAGCGCTGCATCAGGAGGTCCAGCGCCGCCGTCGGTTCGTCCATCACGAGCACCTCGGGTTCGAGGACGAGCGAGAGGGCGATGAGCGCCCGCTGTTTCATCCCGCCGGAGAGTTCGTACGGGTAGGAACTCAGCACCCGTTCGGGGTCGAGGTACAGGTCTTCGAGGATCCCGCGGGCGCGTTCCATCCCGGCGTCCACGTCGCGGTTGTGGTCCTCGAGCGTCTCCTTGAAGTGGCCGCGAACGCGCTTGACGGGGTTGAACGAGCTCATCGCGCCCTGGAACACCATCGACACCTCCTCCCAGCGGAACTCCCTCAGTTCGCTCTCCGAGAGGTCGAGGACCGATATCGGCTCCCTGTCGTCCGGCGGGTAGTACGTCACCTCGCCGCTGGTCTCGCCGGGCTCTACGACGGCGTTCATCAGCGTCGAGGAGAGCATCGACTTCCCCGACCCGGACTCGCCGACGATGCCGAGCGTCTCGTTGCGGCGGATGTCGAGGTCAACGTTGCGAACCACCTTCGACTCGCCGCGGTCGGTCCCGAAGGTGACCTCTAAGTCCCGCACTTCGAACACCACGTCCGATTCGTCCCGCGTCTCGTCGTCCATCCTTGATTCCGTATCGAGTGTCGAGTTCATAGTTTTACCTTCGGGTCAGTCACTTTGGCTGGCGGACGGTGCGTCCTTCTTCGGTGCGTCCTTCTTCGTCGTGTTCGCGTGCCGGGCGCGGAGGCGGACGTTGAACAGGCTGTCGAGCCCCTGCGAGAGGAGGACGAGGCTGAACGACAGGAGGAAGATGCAGACCATCGGGAACACCATCCAGTGTATCATGTCGGGCCGCGTCAGCGCGTTCCCCTCGTACGCCAAGTTCATCATCACGCCCCAGTTGAACGTGGTGAAGGGGAGGATGCCGAGGAAGTACAGCCCGACGGACTCGAAGATGATGCGGCGGGAGGTGATTGCGCCGTTTATCATCACGTACGGCATGAGCTGCGAGAGGATGTCCCGCCGGAGAATCGACGAGAGGGGGATGCCCATTATCTCCGACGCCTCGACGTAGGACTCCTCGCGGATGCTGAGCACCTGCGACCGGACCGTGCGGGCGAGTCCCGGCCAGTTGTCGATGCCGAGGAACACGCCGACGAGGTAGGGGTTCTCCGGCTGGAAGATGGCCGTGATGACGATGATGAGCGGGAGGCCGGGAATCGTGATGACCACGTCCGTGAGCGTCATCAGTACCGTGTCGATTCGCTGGCCGTGTTTGAATCCCGAGAGGACGCCGACGAGGGCGGCGAACCCGACGCTGACGATCGCCCCGGCGAATATCATCTTGAAGATGCCCGGCGTCGCGTGGATGAGTTGGGCGTGAATCGGCTGCCCGAACACGTCCGTTCCCAAGGGATAGGCCAGATTCTCGAACGGCCCCACGAGGACGGGCGCGTCGCCGCTGGTCGGCTTGTCCACGAGGGCGACGCCGACGGTGCCCATGAATATGAACATCGCGAGGAGGGCGCCGCCGAGGAGGGCGCGCCAGTCGTTGACGGCCACCCGCGCGGGCGCGAGCACGTTCAGGTCTATCGCGCGCTTGAGTCGAACCCGCGTCGATTCGGGTTCGTGGTCGATGCTCTCGTCGTAGACGCTCTGTAGGTCGAAGCTGTCTGTCTCTGGGTTGCTCATGACTCCTCCACGGAGATTCGCGGGTCGATGAGGCTGTACGTGAGGTCGGCGACGAAGATGGCCGTCAGCGAGATGGCCGTGAAGACGATGAGCGTCCCCATCAACAGCGGGTAGTCCTGCGTCTTCACCGCCTCGAACATCAGCAGTCCCATGCCGGGGTAGGAGAACACCTGTTCGACGATGACGGCGCTACTGAACACGCCGGCGATACCGATCATGAACTGCGTGTACATCGGCAGTATCGCGTTGTGTCCGAGGTACTGCGTCGCGATTCGCGTGTCGCGGAGGCCGCGGAGTTGCGCGACGCGGACGTAGTCCTCCCCGAGGATTCGTATCGCGTTCCCGCGCATCGAGAGGGCAGCCGAGGTGGCCAACACCCCCATCGAGAGGGCGGGCAGTGCGGCGTGTTTGACGAGGCTTATCATGAACTCCGGATTGTACCCCACCGGGACCCCCGACCCGATTCGCCCGCCGACCGGGAAGAACGACTGGCGAATCGCGAGGAAGTAGATGAGGACGACGCCCACGATGTAGTAGGGGACGGAGTTGAGCGCGATGACCACCGAGGAGACGCCGGAGTCGAACCGCGATTTCTCCTTGTACGCGGTCAGGACGCCGAGGACGATACTGAGCGAGTACCCGAGGGCGAACGCGTACAGGCTGATGAACATCGACCACGGCAGACGCTGCAGGATGAGCGTCGTGACCTTCTCGTTTTTGAAGAACGACCGCCCGAGGTCCTGATACAGCACCACGTCCCGGAGGTAGTTCAGGTACTGGACGTGGACCGGTTGGTCCGGACTGACGTTCGTGTACAGCTGAATCAGCGTGTTCAGGCGGTCCATGTCGATACCCGTCGAACCGCTCTGCGAGAGGATGACGCTCTTCATCGCCTCCGCCGGGCCGCCCGGCATCGCCTGATACAACGCGAACGACAACGTGATCGTCACGAAGAACGTCAGCAACGCTTGTCCGATCCGTTTCAACAGATATCGTGGGGTCATGAGATAACGTCCACCGTGCGATATTATAAACGTTTAGCTGTGATGTATTACGCCGGACATTTTACTTCGAGCTGATCCATCCGTTCTTGAAGGCGAACTGCCCCGGTCGGTTCGTGTTGAGCTCTTTGTCGCCCTCCGTGGGCATCGAGAAGCTTTCGACGTCGCCCCAGTAGCCGGAGTCCTCCTCGACGAACACGAGGTCCGGGAGCGCGTAGTTGAACCACTGCACGAGCGTCCGGGTCTTCTCTTTGACCGCCTGTTGGGACTTCGACGAGGGGAGCTCGTTCATCAGCGTCGCGGGCTGAATCTCCGTTCCGCTCCCCTGTACCTCCTTTGCGCCGACTTCGCTCGGGATGGTCGTCGTGAACGGCTTGCCGGTCGGACCGGTCTCTCCGCCGCCGGAGGGGTCGCCCACTTCGATGCCGTAGAAGTTGTTCGAGTAGTACGCCGACGGGTGCCACAACGCCTTCGCGACGTGCCAAATCCAGAAGATGTCGGCCTGGTACGTCTGCAGGCGCTGGTAGTAGTCCGAGGAGCTGACGGTGCTTATCTTCGTCTGGAGGCCGAAGGAGTTCAGCTGGTCGTTGAACACCTTCGTCGCCTGCACCTGCGTGTTCTTGTTCTGCGTCAGCACGGTTAACGTGAACTTCTTGCCGTCGGGGTCCACCCACGCGCCGTTCTTCTTCGTGTATCCGGCCTGTTCCATCAGTTTGGCCGCGCCCTCGGTGTCTTTCCCCGTCGGGTAGTCGATGAGTTTATCCACGAAGCTCGACCCGAGGTACTTGTCGTGGATGGTCGAGCGAAGCGCGGTCTGTGTCTCGGGCGGCTTACCGACGGTTCCGGCCTGCCGCATCGCGGCGACCATCGATTCGAGGTCCACGGCGTGCGCGATGGCCCGGCGAACCGGGAGCTTCGCGAGGTGTTCGTTCTTGAAGTTGAAGGTGAACTTCTGCATCCGGAACCAATTGAGGCGGTAGACGTTCTGTATGTTCTTCGGGTAGGTGCTCTTCTGGGACTCCGACATGAGCACGTCGGGGTTCATGTCGAGTTTGTTGTTGACGGCGAGGGAGTCCACGTCGGCCGTCGTCTCGGGGACGATCTTCACCTTCGGGACGTTCGTCCTGTCGGCGTACGGGTGGTCCTCGAACTTCTCCAGCGTCGTCTCCGAGGAGTTGAACCCGGTCACCTTGTAGAGGCCGTTGCCGAGTCCGTCGTCTATCAACTGCTGGGTCGTTATCTTCATGTTCAGCAGTTCCTCGGTCACCGAATCGCGTTCGCTCTGGTCCGCGGCGTCTTGGAGCTTCGTGAGGTACTCCTTGTAGACGGACCGCGGCGTGTTGACGAACGTCTCCGCCACGTCGGCCTTCATGAGGTTCGGCGCGACGGCGGTCTTGAACGTCCGTTCGATGGTGTAGTCGTCCACCAGCGTGTTGCTCTCGATGTTGGACTCCTCGGGTTGCTGCAGTCGGTCGATTTCGAGGCCGATGTAGTAGTCCTCGGCCGTCAGGTCGTCGCCGTTCCACCACTTGAAGTCCTTCGGGAACTTCAGCGTGAGCGTCTTCCCGTCGACGGACATCTCTTCGAGGAGGTCCGGCCGAACCGACCCGTCGGCGTACCCTCTGGCGACCTGTTCGAACAGTTGGTCCTGGAGGGTGTGAGCGTAGTTGCCGAGGCTGTACCGGTTGAACTGGACGTCCGTCGCCGGTCGGCCGGCCGGGAAATCGAGGGTGTCCTCTCCCGACCCGCTTCCGCCGCCGCTTCCCCCGCCGCCTCCGCCTCCCTCGGCGGTCGCCGTCGTCTCCGAGTCACTAAAGCAACCCGCCAAGCCGGCAGTGCCCGCGACGGTGCCGTACTTGACGAACTCTCGTCTGCTCCAACGGTTTGAACTCTCTTTCGCCATGCGTCATCACTTATCATACCGGGCGCTCCATAAATACGTGTTGGTAAGCACTAATATTAGATTCGAGACATTTCGCAGGGGTGGGTCCCCCACCTTCGGAGGGGCATATGTCCGGCTCACCCGCGGTGTATCGTCCAGAGGAGCGCGGACATGACCACGAGGAGGACGGCGAACGTCGCCAACTGCACCAGCGCCAGCACGTAGGTGCTCGTCCCGGGTTCGACTTCCGTCAGCGACAGCAACAGGAGGACGACGGACACCGCCGAGATGACGAGTACCACCTTCATCTGAGTCGTGTAGTCTCGGAGGACGTCGACGAGTCGCGTCTCGGCCATAGCGACTACTCGCGCCCGGCGTATTTGATTGTGTTGTCCGTCGGAGAGTGTGCCGTCCGCGAGAGTGTCTCCGTCGATAGAGTTAGATAACGGGGGTCGCATGCCTACGGTATGGACCGAGGAGTAGTCCTCTTGGAGGACACCGAGATGCACAGGCGACTCCTGCGCGAGGCCAAAGAGCACGCCGTCGGGGCCGACACCGACCTCGTTCTGTTGGTGACGCTCACCGAGGAGGAGTACGAGGAGACCCACGAGATGCTCGACACCATCGGGAGCGTCGAGCACACGACCTACACCGACGATCAAGTGCTCACCGCGGCGACGAACGTCGCAGAGGAACTGGCCCGCGACGTTCTCGCGGACGGTGCCGTCTCGTACGAAATCGTCCCGCGCGTGGCCGACGAGAAGGACCGCGCAGAGACCGTCGTGACCGTCGCCGAGGAGACGGGAAGCGACCACGCGTTCGTCCTCGGACGAAGGCGGTCCCCGACGGGGAAGGCGATATTCGGCGACCTCGCCCAGCACGTCGTCCTCAACTTCGACGGGTACGTCACGCTTCACGCCCAGTGAGGCGGTGACGCCGTTCGAACGGCCTCGTTCGACCGCGCGCCTCGGAACTCGGCCTCTTGGACGGCGACCGGTACCGCGAGACGGCGGAACGGGCCGTCGAGGCGTCGGTCCGCGTCGTAGACGACGGCGCGGTACGGCGCGTCGCAGGGCCGCCGGGCGGCCCGGAAGCGCCCTCACGGACACGCCCTACGGGCAGGAGTGGTTCCTGATGGCCGCGAACGCGTTCCGCTGAGCCGAGTCGCTCGCCCGCTTTTCCGATTCAACGCGTCTTGTCCACCACGTAATCGACGTCGACGTCCGACCCGGGGTCGGTCCGCCACTCGAACACGAGGTCCCAGACGCCCGCTTGGCCGTCCCACTCGAAGTAGCTCTCCCACGAGTAGGTGCTCGACGTGCCGCCGGTCGCGGGTTTCGCGCGGAGGTCCAGCGCCGAGCGTTCGAAGTCCTCCGGTTCCTCGACGCTACCGGGAACGGACGCGTAGTCGGACCCGCGGACGCCCTCGACGCGCGCGGCGGGCGACTCGCCCGAGGAGAGGGTGACCTCGCCGGACGCGAACCCGCCGCCGACGTTGTCGCGGACGACGGTGGTGTTCGAGAACGTCCGGACGTTCTCCTCGGTCCCCGCGCCGCGGACGTCGTTGTTGACGATGCGGTTGTTGTTCGTCTTCGGGCCGGTCTCCAGGATCCCCCACGCCTGCTTCGGGTCGTCTCGGTCGTCGTACACGCGGAGGTTGGTCACCGAGACGCTCTCGGCGGGGATCTGTTCGCCGTCGTTGCGGGAGTCGATGCGGACGCCGTCGCCGTCGCAGTTCTTCACGACGCCGCCCTGCACCGCGAAGTTCCGACAGTTCTGGATCAGGATGCCCTGGTCCGACGCGCCATCGATGTTCACCTCGCCGACGGTCACGTCGTAACACTCCGAGACGCCGAAGATGCCGCGCGCGCCGCCGCGACTCACCACCTCGCCGACGGTGATGTCGTGCGCGCCGTTCGCGACGCGGAACGTGGCGTACCCGGCTGGGACGCCGGGTTCGAGACCGACGACGCCGTTGACCGTCGCGTCCACGGTGTCGTTGAGGAGGACGACGCAACTCGCGGGGTCCACGCCGATTATCTGATCCACCTGCAGGCGGTCCACGCCGTACGTCTCGAACGCGTGGTGGTCGTTGCCCTCGACGTACACCCGTTCGACCTGGATGTCGGTCGAACGCGGCGCGTCGCCGCGGCCGTCGATGCGGACGCCGTCGCTCTTCGTGCCGACGATTCGCAGGTCGCCGAGGCGAACCTCCGAACAACTCGTCAGTCGGACGCCCATCTCCGCCGGTCCCTCGACGACCAGCGACTCGACTTCTATCTGCTCTGCGCCCTCGGCGCGCACGACGGGCAGCACCTCCTCGCCGTCGGGAACCGAGAGCGTCACCGGCGCGTCGAGGATAGTGTAACTCGGCAGTTCGATGGACCCGTCTCCCTCGCGTATCTCGCCCGGCGACGCGACGACCACCTTCTCCTTCGACGTTCGGCCGTCCGTGAGGCCGTCGATGGCCGCCCGCGTGACGGGAACGACGCCGTCTCCGCTGGCAATCTCGCCGTCCGGGCCGTCGGCGTGGAAGACACCCTCCTCGTCCTTCCAGACGACCACGTCCGCCTCGCGGGCCGAGGTGTAGACGTGTCGAACGTCGAGTTCGTCGAGTTCGTAGAGGCTGTGACCGTTGGCGTCCACGTCCCGGTTCCACGGCTTTCCGGAGGGACCGCCCTCCGTCCCTCCGTCGGCGGACGGCGTTTCGGCACTCGCGTCGCGTCCGAGTGCGGCGACGCCGCCGACGCCGAGGAGTGCCATCGCCGTCCGCCGAGTGTACGTCAGGGCGTTCTCCGTCTGCTGTTCGTCACCGTCGCTGTGTGAATGCGATTCACTCACACGATACCGATTACGTTCGTCCGTTAAATAAACTGTCTCTCTTTTGAACGTCCGGGAATCGGACGCATCTACTGCGAAGGCGGCGGAGAACTCGGTCGGTTCACCGGGGCGGACTGTCCCACTCCTCGCCGTCGTCCTGCGGGTTGTAACCGATGCGGGCGCGGGCGTGTTCCAGGTCGTACCACCGGCGGTGGTTGTCGCTCACGCCGCTGAAGATGCCGAACTCCACGTCGTCGTCCCGCAGACAGCAGTCTATCTCGTGGGCGAAGTCGCGGCGGGACTGCCACATCGCCTTCATGCGGGCGACCATTCTGTCGTACTCGGCGCTTCCGCGTTCCGTCGTGCCCTCGTCTACGGCGTGTTCTGCGTCGCCGTACGGGTGGTCGTACTCGGGCATGTTAACGGTACAAACGCGAAGCGCGTAGAACTGCTCGGGGTGCTCGTAGTTCTCGACGTAGTACCGACCCATGTCCTCTCCGTAGGCCTTCGTCATCCCGTAGAAGGAGTCCGGCCGGACCGGGTCGGTGTGGTCGATGACCAAGTCGTGGTCGGGGTAGTAGATGTCGGGAGCGAACTCCTGTTCGTACCCGCCCATGACGTGGTTCGTCGAGAGGAAGACGAACGTCTCCATCTCCGCCTCCCGCGCGGCCTCGAGGGCGTTGTACATCCCGATGATGTTCGGCTCGAACACGTCGTTCCAACTGCCGTCCGTGTCCGGGTACGCCGCCATGTGGACCATCGCGTCCTGCCCCTCCGCCGCGGATCGAAGCGCATCAGCGTCGGCGACATCTCCGACGACGGTGTCGTACCCGCCGTAGGGGTGGTCCTCCGGGCGGTCAGACCGATTGAAGTACGTGAAGTCGTACTCCTCTCGGTCATGGAGGTGGTCTATCACCGCGGTACCGCATCGACCGTACGCGCCGGTCATCAGCACGTCCATACCTTCCCACTCCGAGGTGTCCGTAATAAGTTGCGGGGTTCGCACCAGTGCGCTCTGTACCGCGAAACGCGGCGAGACGGCCTCACTGACGGTGGGTTTATATTCGGCGACCCTGTGGTTACGACCCATGTCATCGTCAGACACATATCTGCGGCGACGCCTGCGTGGCGTCGCCGTCGGGTTGTTGACGCCGTTCGACGACGAACTGCGGGTCGCGCACGGGAAACTCGCGGAGAACGCGCGGACGCTCGCCGACGAGGGAATCGAGACGTTCCTCGCGGCCGCGAACATCAGCGAGTACCACTCGCTCTCGCAACGGGAACGCGTCGAGGTGACCGAGACGAGCGTCGACGCGCTTCCGTCCGACGCCTGCGTCCTCGCCGGCGTCGGCGGGTCCACCGCGGACGCTCGGGAACTCATCGAAGCGTACGACAGAGTCGGCGTGGACGGGATGATGATAATGCCGCCGGACCACACGTACCTCCACGAGCGCGGACTCCTCCGCTACTACGAGAAACTTGACGAGGCCACCGACACGCCCCTCGTCCCCTACGTCAAGGGGTTCGACCCCTCCGTGGCCTACCTTCGGGACCTCACCCACATCGACGGCGTGGTCGGCATCAAGTACGCCTTGGAGGACCCGGTGAAACTGGGTGCCGGCGTCGCGGCCGGGGCGGACGACGTGGTGTGGGTGGACGGCCTCGCGGAACCGTACGCCGTCTCGTTCTGGAACGAGGGGATCGAGGGGTTCTCCGCCGGCGTCAGCAACTTCCGGCCGGAGGTCGGACTCGCCCTCTTCGACGCCCTCTCCGACGCCGACTGGGAACGCGCCCGGACGATTCGGGACCTCACGCTCCCCTACCAGAACTTCCGCGACTCCACCGGCCGGGACAACGACATTCCGGGCGCGGTCAGCGTCTCCGCGGTGAAGAAGGGACTCGAACTCGCCGGCCTCCACGGGGGGCGGGTCAGAGAACCGATTCGCCCGCTCTCGCCCGAGGACGAGCGGAGAGCGGAGGAACTCTACGCCCAACTCGACGACGACATCGAGCGAGTCATCGGGTAATCCGGTCCGTCCGCCGAGTCGACGTCTGTTTCTCCGTACCGTGGCGTCTCGCCGTCGCAGTCACCGTCTAGCTGCGACACCGGCCGCCTGTCCCCCGGTTTCCCGTTAGAACGCGTCACCTCCGGAACATCGCGTCCGGACCGGGCCTCCACCGCCGACCCGTTCGCGCTGGGGGAACGGAATCGAGCGGGGGACCCCCGCCTGAGCGGAAAATCTACCCTGGTAGTTCCCGACAGGGGAACCGTTCGATTAACGGCTCGTACCAGCCGGTCGTCGGCGGTTCGTCCACTCTCGAACGCGATTCGCCGCTCGGAGACGGTTCCACGAGCGCCGAAATTCGCCTCGAACGGACGAACTGCGACCGGACGTTACAGTTCTATGTGCGTAACGGTTCGGCCGCAGGGAACCGGGGCGTGGTAGCAGTCACCGAATACGCCGAACGAATCGTTCGACCGCCCTCCGGCGGCGGGGATACCGATAAGTGGGTGTACCGCGCAGGGAACCCTACATGAGACGAGACGGTATCACGTTTCACAACGTTCGGGAACTCCGCGACGTCGAGGGCGACGGTCTGAGACTCCAGCGAGTGCCCGAGGACGTTCGGACCCGACTGAACGAGGGCGCACAGACTCGGATGTGTCACCCCGCCGGCGTCGAACTCCGGTTCGTCCCCGACGGGCCCGTGCGAGTGACGCTCTCCTCCCGCGTGCGCGACAGCGTCGTTCGACCGTTCTGGGGCGACTTCCAGGCCGCCGGCGAGGAAGTCGTCGTCGGGGAGGAACCCCGCACCATCGAACTCGAACTCCCCGAGAAACTCACCGACCTGCGTCCCTCGGTCCGGGACGGACTTCGGTACGACCCGCGCCTCTGTCGCCTCGTTCTCCCGGGAGAACACCGCGGCGGACACATTCGTTTCCACGGCGTCGAGGGGGATGTTCGGCCTCCCCGAGAGTCGGAAGTTCCCTCGCTCCGGTATCTCGCCTACGGCACCTCGATAACGGAGGGGGAAGCCCCCAGTAGTGAGACGCTCACGTACGTCAATCAGACGGCGCGGCGACTCGGCGCGGACCCGATAAACCTCGGGTCCTGCGGCACCGCCTACTGCGACGAGGCGATGGCCGAACACATCGCGGGCCGGGGCGACTGGGACCTGGCGACGCTCTCGCTCTCGGTGAACATGGTCGGGACGTTCTCCGTAGAGACGTTCCGCGAACGGGCGGCCGCGATGGTCGATGCCGTCGCGGGGGCGAACTCCGACCGGCCCGTCGCCTGCATCACCATCTTCCCGAACGCCCGCGACTACCGCGTCGGCCACGAGGAGGGCGAGGAGTGCGAACGCTTCCGAGAGGCCCTCAGATCCGTCGTCGCCGACTCCGACCGCGAGAACGTCCACCTCGTCGAGGGACCGGACGTGCTTCCGACGGCCGCCGGACTGACGACGGACCTCGTCCACCCCGGCGACGACGCTATGGTGCGGATGGGCGAGAACCTCGCGCGCGAGTTGAAACCTCTCCTGCCGGCGGTGGAGTCGCCGGCCTGACGCACCGTCGGAACGACCGCTAACCGCGTAAAATCGGATCCTGCGGGCGTATACGCCGAGGGTGTACAATACGGTTTGAGAATCGCCGTCGCCGAGAACGCAAGAGACAAACCGTCCACGGCACTCCGGGCGACTATGAGTGTCGCACTGAAGTTGGGTTACATGCTCGCGCTCCTCGGCGTCGGCCTCGTAGCCAAATCTACGGGCGTCGTCACCGAGAGCCGGCGCGACCGACTCACCGTCTTCGCGTTCTACATCGCTCTCCCCGCCTTGGTGTTCTCCTCGACGTACGCCCAGCCCATCAGCGAAGTCGTCACGCCCACGCTGATGCTCGGCCTGTGGGCCGTCATGTTCCTGATGATAGGCGTCAGCCTCCTCGTCCACCGGTCCATCGCGGGGCGGGGAGCCCGAAGCGTCGCCATCGTCCAGTCGTACCACAGCAACTTCGGCTTCCTCGGGCTTCCGCTCGTCGCTTCCACCTTCGGTCCCATCACCACGGCGAAGGCGAGCATCATCCTCGGCGTCGGTTCGCTCACGCAGGTTCCCGTCACCGTCGCGTTGCTCGTCTCCATCAACGACGCGGACGTGGCGTTCCGCGACGAACTGGTAGAGGTGTTCAAGACGCCGGTCATCCCGGCCCTCGTGACCGGACTGCTGTTCTCCTACTTCGGACTCGGCGTCCCCTCGGTGGTCGCCTCCGGATTGGACGCCGTCGCGAGTCTCGCGCTTCCCGTCGCCCTCGTCTGCGTCGGCGCGTCCCTCTCCGCGGAGAGAGAGTCGTTCGACGCCCGGACGGTCGGCTCCGTGGTCGGTCTGAAGGTGTTCCTCATGCCGATTCTCGCCCTTCTCGTGTTCTCCGCGATGGGATCGGACTGGTCTACCGTCCAAGCGGGCGTGACGATGCTCGCCGCGCCGACGGCCGTCTCGACGTTCGTCTACGCGACCGAACTCGGCGGCGACCCTCGGTTGGCGTCGATGAACGTGTTCGTGACCACCGTCGTCTCCGTCGGAACGCTCCTCGCGGTACTTCGATTCCTCCTCTGAGCCGCCCGCCGAAACCTAACCATCGATAGTTTTAATACCTGAACGGTGTACGTCTGTACCGTCCCGCCTCTCACCGACGGGACTGTGATGCCGCTGCTCCAACACATCACACCGCGACCGACCGCCGCCACGGCCCGCGAAGCTGTTCAACCATCACTGTCTGTCCATGCCGCTTTCGCGGGAGGCCGGTTCGTCGAGGCATCGACGGGCCGGCCGTAACGGTCGCGTTCGATACGCACTGTCGCCGATCCTGCAACGCGCGCAACTCCATCACCGACGGAACCCCGCCTGTACCGAACGTTACTCCTCAGATTCGTTGTATCCGTCATCGAGACTCCCGACAGCGCGGGCCGCCGTCCGCGACAACTGAAGCGTTCCCGAGCCGGGAACTCTCTCGCTCCGTACCCGAGACGCCGAACGGCGCGGTTTTCGGCCTCGGCGGGTCGGAGCGACGGGAGCGGCGTTCGCCCGGACCGGTCGGATTCGGCCGAACGCGACCGATTCGACGCCGAGACGGGACGGAGCTACGCCCGTTCCGGTTCGGATGGCGGGAACGGGACGGAGACGAGGGACGAAACGGGCGGAGTCGGCCGCCGGGGCCCGTCACGCGAACTTCGTGTTCAGTTCGATGACGTTGGCCGCGCGCCGGACGTGATCCGAGAGGTCCCCGTGGAGTTGGTCCTTCGTGAACCGACTCGACGGACCGGTGATGCTGACCGCGCCGAGAACCTCGCTCCCGTCTCTGACCGGCGCGGAGACGCAGCGGAGGCCCTCGATGTTCTCCTCGTCGTCGATGCCGAACCCGCGTTCGCGGATGGCTTCGAGGTCATCGTACAGTTCCTCCTCGCTGGTCACCGTGTTGGCGGTCACCGGTTCGAACGACATCGACCGGACTATCTCCTCGGTGCGTTCCGGCGGGAGGAACGCGAGGATGGTCTTGCCCAACGACGTGGAGTACATCGGCGCTTGCGTCCCGACCCGAGAGCGAGTCTCGACGGCGTACTCCCCGGCCGCCTTGTAGAGGTACGACACCTGCCCGTGCTCTTCGATTCCGAACTGGACGATTTCGCCCGTCTCCTCGGCCAAGGAGTCGACCTCTTCGCGGATGACGTCGTAGTTTCCGACCTGCTCTCGGACGTGCGTCGCCATGTCGAGAAAGCGGAGACTGAGTCGGTAGCCGTCAGCCTCCCGGACGAGTATCTTTCGCTCCTCCAGCGTTCGGAGGTGACTGTGGACGGTGCTCTTCGAGTGACCCAACTCGTCCGCGATTTCGGTCACCCCGATTCGACCCCTGTCCTGCAGGAGGTCGATTATGTTGAACGCTATCTTCACCGAACGGATGGTGCGCCCCCGACGTTTGTTCGTGCTTGTCATACGACGACCCACGGTACGACCGCCCATAAATTTGTTCCCGAGCGGGGAACGAGACGACGGTCGTTCGCGGCCTCTCTCTGCTCTCCGTCCGCCGACGCGTCGCGGGCGAAAAAGGTTCGGTCCCGAAGAATTATCTTGCAGTGCGTCGCACCACCGAGTGATGCGATTCGTACGATTCACTGCGGACGGAAGCGTCGGCTGGGGCGTTCGAGACGGCGACCGAATTCACGACCTGCGGGCGCACGCGACGGGCGTGCCCTCGTACGGCGACGTCGCGTCCGCGGGCTACCGAAACCGAGTTCGAGACGCGGTCGAACGGGGGTCGCTCACGACGCACGACGCCGAGGACGTGAAGGCGTTAGCGCCGGTAGCCCAGCCCGGGAAGATAATCTGCGTCGGCCTCAACTACCACGACCACGCCGAGGAACAGGACGAGGAGGTGCCGGAGAAACCGATGCTCTTCGCGAAGGCGCCGTCCGCGGTGACGAACCCCGGAGACCCCATCGTCCACCCCGCAGACGTCGAACAGGTGGACTACGAGGTCGAACTCGGCGTCGTCATCGGACGGACCGCCCGAAACGTCGAGGAGGCGGACGCCGACGACTACGTGGCGGGGTACACCGTCGTCAACGACGTGAGCGCGCGCGACGCCCAGTTCGAGGACGAACAGTTCTTCCGCGGGAAGAGTTACGACACGTTCGCGCCGATGGGCCCGGCTCTCGTCACCGGCGACGAACTCGACCCGAACGACCTCGAAGTCGAGTGCACCGTCAACGGCGACGTGAAGCAGTCATCCACGACGGCGGAGTTCATCTTCGACGTCGGCGAACTCGTCGAGTACCTCTCCCACCGGATGACGCTCCACCCCGGCGACGTCATCTCCACGGGGACGCCCGGCGGCGTCGGCATCTTCCGCGACCCGCCGGAACTCCTCGAACCCGGCGACTCCGTCACCGTCTCCGTCGACGGCATCGGCGACCTGACGAACCCCGTCGTCTCCGAGGACTGAGTCCGCCTTCGACCGTACGGAAACGCTCGGTACCGCGCGGTAGCGGCACTCTTCCTCCAGTTCTCTCCTCGTTCGTAGCGGGCTTCACCCGCCGGACCGAGCGGTTCGCGGACAGCATTGCCCCGACAGTGACTTACAAATACGTTCGTTATATATCCCATCTCACAGTTGTAACTTTACCTCGATTGCCTTTCCTCCGACGGTCGGAACGGCCGTCTCTGCTCGTGAGTCGTCTTCCGCGCGTGAGCGTCGGAACGGGGATTCGTTCCGACCGCTTATCGGGCGAGTACTCGCGCGGCCCACGCCCGGAACCTCGGTCCGAGGGCGTTCGAATCGACGGCGACCGGGTCGCCGTTCGCGTCGAGGTACGTTCGCTCCTCACCGTCGCGCGTCCAGGCGAGACTCCGTCCCCCGTCGGTCGCGTTCGCGCCGCCGCGGAGTTCGTACCCCGGCGGCGCGCGGAGCGTGAATCGGTCGGTGCCGAGGTAGCGCGGCCCCTCGCTGCCCGAGGCGAACGGCACTCCGGGCCCCTCCGGGGACAACGGCGTAAACACGACTGCGCCGGCGACCGACTCCGCGGCGTCGGCGTCGCGGTAGTCGACCACCAGCGTCTCGCCGTCGATTCGACTGCGGACCGCTTCGGGTTCCGCGACGCTCCGTCTCGTCGTCTCTTCGACGACGGCGCGCCGTAACGACTCGTTCTCAGCGAGGGCGTCGCGTCCGGACGCGAGTTCGACGCGCGCCCGCCACGTCGTCGAACCGTTCTCGTGGAGCGTGACGGTCAGCGTGCTGTCGCCGGCGGTGACGGGAGTGCCGTCCGGGGCTGTCAGGTCGAGCGAACAGACGCCGCAGACCGGCGTCGGCGGCTTTCGCGCGTCCGCGGACGGGACGGCGGCGACGGCGGATAGCGCGAGGAGGAGGGCGATCGCAACCGCGGTAGTTCCGTGGGGACGCATACCTGACAGTCAACATTGAATAACATATCGTTTTCGGATACAGAAGAGACGGCCCGACCCGCCGGCGGCGGACCGACGCCTCAGTGCCGCCCGGGTTCGACGGTCAGCGTCGCCGTCTCGCCCTCACAGGAGAAGACGAACGCGCCGGGTTCGACCCGTTCGTAGTCGCCGGCGCGGACGGCGAGGGATTCGACGGGCACCGTCATCTCCAACTCGGTCGACTCGCCGGGTTCCAGCGACGCCTTGGCGAACCCGACGTGTTCCCGGACGGGCGTGACGCGCGAACTGACCACGTCCTCGACGAACAGGTCAACCGACCGCTTCCCCGCGCGGTCACCCGCGTTCTCGACGGTCACCGACGCCGTTACCGTCCCCGCGGGGCCGACGCTCTCGGTTGAGAGCGTCAGGTCCGACACCTCGAAGTCGGTGTAACTCAGGCCGTGGCCGAACGGGTAGAGGGGGTCGTACGAGTCGGGGTGTTCGTCCGCGCCGATGGGCGTCGGGTGCGGCAGGTGGTCGAACAGCGTCGGCAGGTGCGCCGCGGACCGCGGGACGGAGACGGGGAGGCGACCGCTCGGGTTGTGGCGGCCGAACAGCGTCTCGGCCACCGCCGTCCCGCCGTCCATCCCCGGAAAGTAGGCCGTGAGGATACCGGGGACGTTCTCGTCGGCCCACGGAATCGAGAGGGGGCGACCCGACACGAGGACGAGAACCGTCGGCGTCCCCGTCTCCTGTACCGCCTCCAGCAGGTCCCGTTGGGCCTCGGGGAGTTCCAACCGCGTCCGCGTCGGGAACTCGCCGGTCGGACGGGTGATCTGCTGGGGGCCGAACTCGTGGATGTACCAGTCCTCGCCGAGGACGACGACGGCGGCGTCGGCGTCCTCGGCGGCGTCCGCCGCGGCGTCGATGCCGACGTCCTCGGTGATAGTCGCCCCTTCTTGGTACGTCACCGACTCCTCGCCGACGACGTCTTCGATGCCCTCGCGGACGGTCACGCCCTGCAGGTCCGTGTCGTCCATGACGCTCCACCCGCCAAACTGGTTGTGCAGGTCGTCGGCGTTCGGCCCCGTCACCAGGACGTCGTCCAGCGACTCCGAGAGGGGGAGGACGCCGTCGTTCTTCAGGAGCGTCATCGACTCGCGGGCCGCCTCCAACGACGCCTCGCGGTGGTCCTCGGTCGAAAGCGCCTCCGACGCGGCGTCGGGTTCGACGTAGGGGTCCTCGAACAGGCCGAGTCGCGCCTTCAGTTCGAGGACGCGTCGAACGCTCTCGTCGAGGCGACGTTCCGATAGCTCCTCCTCGCGGACGAGTTCGACCAACTCCGCGGCGTAGTCGGGGCCGCCGACGGAGACGAGGTCCAGACCGGCGGTGAACGCCTGCCACGCGGAGGTGCGCCGCGAGTCGGAGGTGCGGTGGTCCTCGTGGAGGTGATCCACGCCGCCCCAGTCGGAGGTGACGAACCCGTCGAAGCCGAGTTCGCCCCGCAGGAGGTCCGTCAGGAAACGCTCGGACCCGTGAGCGGGTTCGCCGTCGACGGAGTTGTAACACGGCATTACCACGTCCACGCCCGCCTCTAATACTCGCTCGAACGCCGGGAGGAACGTCCGGCGGAACGTCGATTCGGATATCTCGACCACCGAGGCGTCCTCGCCGCGTTCGGGTTGCCCGTAGGCGGGGAAGTGCTTCGCCGTTGCGGCGATTGTCGGGTCGTCGCCGTCGGGTCCGCGCAGGCCGCGCGCCTCCGCGGCGGCGAGTTCGCCGCAGAGGTACGGGCTCTCGCCGTACGTCTCGAACACCCGCCCCCAGCGCTGGTCGCGGACCACGTCCGCCGTCGGGCCGTAGTTCAGCGTCGCGCCCGTCGCCCGCGCCTCCAGACCGGTCACCTCGCCGCCGCGTTCGACGAGTTCGGTGTCGCGCGCCGCGGCCATTCCGACGTTGTGCGGGAAGATGGTCGCGCCGTTGATGTAGGCGTGCCCGTGCACGGCGTCTACGGGAATCAACAGGGGGATGCCGAGGCGCGTCTCCTCGATTGCGTGCCGTTGGAGGCGGTTCGCCACCTCAGCGGCCCGTTCGGGTTCATCGAGCGTCGTGATGGCGATACCGAACGGCGACACCGCGCCGATGTGGTCCTCGGCTATCTCCCGTTCGGCGTCCTCCATCGTCTTCTCGGTGCCCAACTTTCCGACGTACGTTCCGGCGAGTTGCCCGGCCTTCTCTTCAAGCGTCATCTCCGCGAGCAACTCGTCGATGTCGTCCGCCGAAACGCCCGGAAGCGCTCCGTCGGACCGCCGGCCGTTCTCCGTATCCGAGTCCATGCGTCCCACATCTTCGACCGGCGACATAACCTCTTGGGAACCGTCCACATCTCCTGACGCCTCCGCGGCTGCGCGTACCTCCGACCTGCTTCGCGTATTCCCTCCCTCCGCGACGCCGCCCACCGACGGCGACGAGCTTCCACGGCCCGCGACGGTGCGGTGTCTTTTTTGACCGCGGCGACGAGGTTCCGCTATGACAGACACGCCGTACCGAACGCCCGCGTGGTTGCGTCGGGACGCCCTCGGCGTCCTCGACTTCCACAGAGAGCGTTCGCTGGACGCCCACTTCGGCGGCTACACCGCACAGGTAAGCGACGTCGACGGGGCCGTCTACGACCAGCGAACGAAACACCTCGTCCCGACGGCGCGGTTCGTCTTCGGGTTCAGCGTCGGCAAACTTCTCGACGGTCCGGTCTGGTGCGAACCGGCCGCCGAACACGGCCTCGCGTACCTGCGAAACGTCGCGTACGACGCGGAACGCGACGGCTACGGCTGGCAGTTCGAGGGGCGCGAAGTCGTAGACGACACCCGGGCGACCTACGGCCACGCGTTCGTCCTCCTCGCGTACGCGACGGCCGCCCGCGCGGACATCGGCAACGTCGAACACCTCGTCACCGAGACGGCGGACCTCCTGGACGACCGGTTCTTCGAACCGGAACACGGCGCGTACGCGAGCAACCGAACGGCGGAGTGGGAACCGGTCGAACCGTCCTACCGTGGGCAGAACGCGAACATGCACGCCTGCGAGGCGTTGCTGGCGGCGTACGAGGCGGTCGGCGACGAACGCTGCCTCGAACGCGCGACGACCGTCGCGGAGAAGATAGCCCTCGACAGGGCAGACGCCGCCGACGGCTTGCTCTGGGAGCACTTCACCGAGGACTGGGAGGTCGATTGGGAGTACAACCGCGACCAGAAGGCCGACCTGTTCCGCCCGTGGGGCTACCAACCCGGCCACCTCCTGGAGTGGTCGAAACTGCTCGTCCAACTCGACGAACACGACGACGCCGACTGGTACCTCGACCGCGCGGAGCGATTCTTCGAGGCGGCCGTCGAGGACGGGTGGGACGACGAACGCGGCGGGTTCTACTACACGTTCGACCGCGACGGGTCGCCCATCGTCGAGGACAAGTACACGTGGGCGCTGGAGGAGGGTCTCGGCGCGGCCGCCCGCCTCGGCGCGGCCACCGGCGACGACGGCTACTGGGAGTGGTTCGACGCCATCCACGCCTACCTCGACGAGTACGCGACGAACCACTCGCTGGGCATCCGCTACGAACGCCTCACGCCCGACGGCGAACCCCACCCGACCATCGACGAGACGCCGAAGGTCAAGAGCGGCTACCACCACGTCAACTCCTGTTACGAGGCCCTGCGGGCGTTGGACGCCGTCTAGGCGAACCGGCGCGTTCGGCGCTTCTCTGGAGCGTCGGGCGTGAACCCGATTCGACGGTCCCGAGGACGCGACTGGGGATGTGGGGGCGTTCGCAGACGGTGTGTGAGACGAAATGACTATGTGTTGGGTCTGTCATGACGTAGACGGATATGAGCAGGTACACAGTCGCCGTCGTGGGAACCGGGGCCGACCCGAGCAATCCGACAGTCGAGGGGTTCGCCATGGGGTATCGACACGCAGAGGCGTACGCGACCGACGACCGCTGCGAACTCGTCGCGTGCGCGGACATCGTCCGCGAGAACGCCGAGGCGTTCGCGGAGACGTTCGGCGTGCCCGAGGCGGGCGTCTACGAGGACTACGAACGGATGATAGCGGAGGTGGAACCGGACGTGGTGAGCGTCTGCGTCCCGCCGAGTCTCCACCGCGACCTGGTGGTCGATTGCGCGCGAAGCGGCGTCGTTCGCGCCGTTCACTGCGAGAAGCCCATGGCCGACGCGTTGGCGGACGCCCGCGAGATGGTTCGGGAGTGCCGCGAGTGCGACGTGCAACTCACGTTCAACCGTCAGCGACGCTTCGGCGCGCCGTTCACGGAGGCGAAGCGTCTGCTCGACGAGGGGACGATCGGCGGCCTGACGCGCGTGGAGATCGGCTGGGGTGACTTCTACGACCTCGGCGCGCACACGGTGGACCTCGCGGGGATGTTCAACGACGAACACCCCGCCGAGTGGGTCATCGCGGCCCTCGACTACCGCGAGGAGGACCTCCGGTTCGGCTCCCACCAGGAGAACCAGATGTGGGCGCAGTGGCGGTACGAGAACGGCGTCTACGGCGTCCTCTCCTCGGGGAAGGGCGACGACTTCGTCGACGCGGCGTTCCTCCTCCGCGGCACCGAGGGGAACATTCGAATCGACGTCGAGGGCGGTCCGATGCTCGAACTCGAACGCGGCGGCGAACGCGAACCGATAGACGTCGGCACCGAAACGCTGCACCGCACGGGGACGGAGACGGACCGCTTCGGGTCGCACTTCCACGACCGGGCGGTCGCGGAGGTGTTCGACGCGCTCGACGAGGGGCGAGAGTCGGTTCTGAGCGGCCGTCTCGGCCTCAACACCGCGGAGATTCTGTTCGCGGGCTACGAGTCCGTCCGCCGCCGCGGCCGCGTGGACCTGCCGTTCGACGCCGACGACCACCCGTTCGAGGCGATGGTCGAGTCCGGCGAACTGTCGCCCGAACCGTCCGACGACTGAGGACGCGGCGCTTCGCTTTCGACTCCCCGTCTCGGAGGCCACCGACGCCCGATTTCCGTGAACATAGACGTGATTACACTTCTATGA
Source organism: Halopelagius fulvigenes (assembly GCF_042662625.1). Lineage (GTDB taxonomy): Archaea > Halobacteriota > Halobacteria > Halobacteriales > Haloferacaceae > Halopelagius > Halopelagius fulvigenes. The sequence goes on along the minus strand of NZ_JBHSXH010000011.1, from coordinate 318,431 downwards.
CTGTAACGCCCGTTCGATCCGCCCGCGACCTATCGCTACGAGCCTCCGCTCCGCGCTTTTATCCGGCCGACGAGTGTAACTCGGACAATGACCCCCGACGGCCCGCGGTTCGAGTTCGAGTACAGTCCCGGGAAGATACTCTGCGGCGAGGGGTGCGTGGCGGATCTCGGCGACGAACTCGCCCGACGGAATCTCTCGCGCGCGATGGTCGTCTCCGGGTCCACCGTCGGTTCGACGCCGGGCGTGATGGACCCCGTCCGCGACGGACTCGGGGACTCGTTGGTCGAACTGTTCGACGAGACGACGCCCGAGAAGTACCTGCGGACCGCAGTCGAGGGCGCGCGCGTCGCACGCGAGAACGACGTGGACGCTCTCGTCGCCGTCGGCGGCGGCAGCAGTCTGGACACGGCGAAGACGATGAGCGCACTCCTCTTGCACGACGCGCCGCCGGAGGAGACGGCCGAGGCGGCCATCGAGGAGGGAGCCGTTTCCGTCGCACCGGACGGCCGGCCGACGCCCGTCGCGGCCGTTCCGACGACGCTCGCGGGCGCGGACCTCTCGGTCATCGCGGGCGTGAAACTCACGCTCGACCCCGGAGAAGCGCCCGACCACGAACTCCCGAACGGGTCGGTCAGCGACCCCCGTCTGATGCCCGCGGCGATCTTTTACGACCCCGACCTCTACCGCACGACGCCCGCATCTGTCCTCGCCCCGTCGGCGATGAACGGCTTCAACAAGGGTGTGGAGATGCTGTACTCGCCGTACGCCACGCCCGTCACCGACGGGACGGCCGTCCGCGGCCTCCGACTCCTGCAGTCCGGCCTCGGAACGATTCGGGAGGACCCGATGGACGACGAACGACTGTTCGAGACGCTCTCCGGCGTCGTGAACGTCCAGTACGGCATCTCGACGCCCGGGCGGTACAAGGCCTCCGTCATCCACGCCTTTGGACACGGGTTCTCGCACGACTACGACGCTCACCAGGGGACGGTCCACGGCATCGTGACGCCGCACGTCCTGCGGTACGTCTTCGACCGCGCGGACGGTCGCCGCGACCTGTTGGCGGAGGCGTTCGACGTTCGAACCGACGACAAGACGGACGCCGAGGTGGCCGACGCAGTCGTCGAGGCCGTGGTCGGCGTCCGCGACAGTCTCGAACTCCCGTCCCGCCTGCGGGAGATAGACGGCCTCGAACGCGACCACCTCCCGAGCGTCGCGGAGGAGATTCGCGCGGACGGACTCATGGACGCCGCCCCCGAGGGAGTGGACCCGACGGCCGAGGAGATTCTGGAGATTCTCGAACGGGCGTGGTGAACGCCCCCAGTAGGGCCCCTTCCTCTGGGGCGAGGCGCGAACCGCGACCGCGACGCGCCCGAACGATCGTTACAGCCCTGTTCGATATCTTCGAACGACTACGAGTACGCGATGTTCAGTTCGAGTTCGTTCGCCGCGCCGAGGAGGAGGTTCGGCAACTCCTCTTCGAACCACTCGCCTTTCAGCCGGTGGGAGGGGCCGGAGACGCTGAGCGCGCCGATCACCTCCTCGTCCACGGAGACGGGCACCCCGACGGCGTTGAGTCCCTCGATGTTCTCCTGGCGGTTGAAGCTGTAGCCGCGTTCCCGGATTTCGTCGAGTTCGTCGCACAGAACCTCCGAGTCGGTTATCGTCTGCTCCGTCATCGGTTCGAACTCCGTCCGTTCGACGACTTCGAACAAGCGTTCCTCGGACAGTCCGGCGAGGATGGCCTTCCCGGCCGCCGTCGAGTGGAGGGGGATTCGGCTCCCGATTCCGGGGTCGGTCATGACCGCGCGTTCGCCCACCGACCGGCAGAGGTACACCGCCTCGCCGTGCTCTTCGACGAGGAACTGGGCGCGTTCGGCCGTCTCGTCGGCGATCTCGGCCACCTTGTCGCGGGCGAGCTTGTACCCCGGCTGGCGGTCCCGTGCCCGTTGCCCGAGGTCGAAAAAGCGGAGGCCAACGTGGTACCCGTCGGACTGTCGGACGACGTACCCCAGCGTCTCCAGCGTTCGGAGGTGCCGGTGGACCGTGCTCTTGGCGTAGTCCAACTCCGCGGTCACCTCCGTGACGGTCATCCCGCCACCGACCTTCAGACACTCCACGATGTCGAACATCGTCCGGGCCGAACGGACGGTGTCTACCTCCCCCGCGTCGTCTGGTTCGCTCATGGCGGGAGGGAGGCCTGGACGCACTAAAGTTTGTTCGATAACTTCGAACGACTGGCGGCCGGCGGAGAGCCAAACGCTTAACTGGCGAGGTGGGGGAGTAACTACCATGCCACCGGAGTCGCCCGAGCGACGCTTGAGCGAGTTCGCCGCCGAAGTCGAGTACGCCGACCTCTCCGAGGAGGTGCGAGAGACGGTGATTCGGGCGTTCGTCGATACGGTCGGCGTCACCCTCGCCGGAACCGTCGAGGGCGCGGGGGAGACGACGACGCGTTCGCTCTGCGTCGAACCGACGGACGCCGACGCGGCGACGCTGTTGGGAATCGACGCCGCGGAGCAACCCGCCCAAACCGCCCTCCGCGTCGGGACGGCCAGTCACGCTCTCGACTACGACGACCTGTCGTGGGCGCTCGACGGCCACCCCAGCGTGACGCTCGTCCCGCCCCTGTTGGCGTTGGCCGCCGAGGCGGACGCCGACGGGCGGGACCTGATAACCGCCTACGCCGCCGGATTCGAGGTGGAGTGCGCCGTCGCGGGGCCGATAAGCCCCGCCCACTACGAGGCTGGATGGCACGCCACCTCGACGTTCGGGACGTTCGGGGCCGCGGCGGCGGCGGCCAACCTCCTCGGTTTGGACGCCGAGACGACGGAGCGAGCGCTGAACGTCGCCGCCTCGATGCCCTCCGGGGTGAAGCGGAACTTCGGGTCGATGACGAAACCGTTGCACGCAGGGCTCTGTTCTCGGTCCGGGGTCACCGCCGCCCGCCTCGCCCGCGACGGCCTCACCGCCTCCGCGACGGCGATAAGCGGCGAACGCGGCTTCTGGGACCTGTACGGACCCGGCGAAGAGGGGGCCTTCGAACTCGGCGACGAGTGGGCGCTCGAAACCGAGGGCATCCACGTCAAAGCCTACCCCTGCTGTTACTTCACACACACGAGCATCGCCGCCACCGAGTCGCTGGTCGAGGAGGAGGGCATCGACCCCGACGAAATCGAGCGTATCGAGGTTCGGGCCGCGGGCGGCGCGGGCGACGCCCTCACCTACCCCGACCCCGACTCGGGACTCGAAGCGAAGTTCTCGATGGAACACGCCGTCGCCTGCGCCGCCGTCCGCGACAGGGTTGACCTCGCTGCGTTCGAGTCGCCCGCGATAGAGGACTCCGCCATCGCGGACCTGCGCGAACGCGTCGCGTTCGAGGTGGACGAGGGACTCGACTACGACTCCCACGAGGCGACGGTCCGAATCGTCGCCGCCGACGGGACGTCCGAACGCCGACAGGAGAACCCGCCGGGGACGCACGACAACCCCCTCTCGGCCGGCGAACTCCGGGCGAAGTTCGGCGAGTGCGCGGAACGCGCGCTTCCCGCCGAAGAGGCCGACAGACTCTACGACGTCGTGGCCCACCTCGACACCGTCGAGGACGTCGCCGACGCGCTTGCCGGCGAATAACAATCCGTGGCTTTAAGCGGGAGGTCGTCTCATACCAAGCTGACCCGAATGGTACGCAGAGACACGGTTCAGTTGACCGAGCAGCAGCGACGCGTGCGCGACTCCATCCGCGACATCTGCGCCGACTTCGACGCAGCGTACTGGCGCGAGTGTGACGCCAACGCCGAGTATCCGTCGGAGTTCGCGGACGCGTTAGCCGAGGACGGCTGGCTCGGCGCGCTCATCCCCGAGGAGTACGGCGGCATGGGCCTCTCCACGGAGGAAGTCGTCGTGATGCTGGGCGAGGTGGCCGCGAGCGGTGCCGGATTCAGCGGCGCGCAGTCCGTCCACGGCGCGATATACAACTCCGTCCCCCTCGTGAAGTACGGCGACGAGGCGATGAAAGAGGACCTCCTGCCGGAAGTCGCCGCCGGCGAGACGTCGATTCAGGCGTTCGGACTCACCGAACCCGACGCGGGGTCGGACTCGACGTCCCTCGCCACGCGGGCGGAGAAGGAGGGCGACGAGTACGTCGTCAACGGCGAGAAGATATGGATATCCCGGGTGGACGTGAGCGACTACCTCGTGTTGATGGCCCGGACGACGCCCCGCGAGGACGTCGAGAAGCGAACGCGCGGCATCTCGATGTTCCTCGTGGACTTGGAGGAGGCGTTCGACGCCGGCAGCCTCCACCTCTCGCGGATAGACAAGACGGCCAGCGAAATCGTCCACTCCTACGAGATGACGTTCGAGGACTTACGACTCGACGAGTCGGCGCTCATCGGCGAGGAGAGCAACGGCTTCTACCAGATGCTCGACGGCCTCAACGAGGAACGCCTCGTCATCGCCGCCGAGTGCGTCGGACTGGGCGAACTCGCCGTCGAGAGGGGCGCGGAGTACGCCGGCGAACGCGAGGTGTTCGGCCGCCCCGTCGGGCAGAACCAGTCGATCCAACACCCCCTCGCGGAGGCGTACGCCCGGCTGCAGGCGACCAAGCAGATGGTGTACAGCGCCGCGGAAGCCGCCGAACGCGACGGCGACGCCAAGGCCGTCGGCGCGCGGGCGAACATGTCGAAGTTCCTCGCGGCCGACGCCGCCTTCGACGCCGCCGACGCGGCGGTCCAGACCCACGGCGGGTTCGGCATCGCCCGCGAGTACGACGTGGAGCGATACCTCCGCGAGGCGCGGCTCGCGCGGTTGGTGCCGATAACGCAGCAACTCGTCCTCAACTTCGTCGCCGAGAACGAGTTGGACCTCCCGCGTTCGTACTGACGACGAATCGGCCGACGACGGGGGCGAACGAACGGACCGACAACGAACGTACAAGCGACGAACCGACCGACGACGAACGCACCAGCGACGAACACACCCGCGACACACCACCATGACAGAAGAACACGACGCGAACGGAACCGACGAGGAACGCGAGCGACGACTGGTCGAAGGCTGGCAGGGCCGCTACTACGAGGACTTCGAGGTCGGCGACATCTACAAGCACCCGTACGGGCGGACGGTGACCGAGACGGACAACGTCTGGTTCACGAACCTGACGATGAACCTCAACCCGATGCACTTCAACGAGGCGTACGCCGCCGAGACGGAGTTCGGCGAACGCCTCGTGGACGGCACGTTCGTCATCGCCCTCACCGTGGGGATGAGCGTCATCGACGTCTCCGCGAACGCCACCGCCAACCTCGGCTACGACGACATCCGCCACCACGCGCCGGTGTACCACGGCGACACCATCTTCGCGGAGAGCGAGGTTATCCACAAGCGCGAGAGCGAGTCCCGCGACCACGTGGGCATGGTCACGACCGAACTCCGCGCGTACAATCAGGACGACGAACTCGTCCTCTCCTTGGAGCGGACGCCGATGGTGCTGAAACGCGAGTACGCCCAACCCTCGGCGGCGCAACCGACCGGGTGGCCCGAAGGAATCGGGACGCAACCGGAGGAGTTGGAGTAGTGAGCCTCGAGAGTCGTATCGAGGGCGACGTTCCGGTGACCGACGCGGAGACGGCGACCGACGCCGTCGGCGACGACGCGACGCTTCTGGTCAGCGGGTTCGGGAGCGTCGGCTACCCGAAGGCCGTCCCGAGGGCGTTGGCCGAGTCGGGGCGGGACCTCTCGCTCACGGTCGTAAGCGGCGGGAGCGTCGGCGAGGAGATAGACGTGGCGCTGGTCGAGTCCGACTCGATGGAGCGCCGCTTCCCGTTTCAGGCGCGGCCGGCGGTTCAGGAGGCGATAAACGAGGGCCGCGTCGCCTTCGGCGACCGGCACATCTCGTCGCTCGGCGACGAGGTGCAGTACGGCGGACTGGTCGACTCCGAGGACGCCGTCGCGGTCATCGAAGCCGTCGCCGTCGGGGAGGATTGGCTCGTCCCCTCCACGTCCATCGGCACGACGCCCGCCTACGTCGAAGCGGCCGACCGGTTGATCGTGGAGGTGAACGCGGCGCAACCGCGTTCCCTCGAAGCGTTCCACGACGTCTACCGGCCGGGGAAACCGCCGAACCGCGAGCCGATACCGATGACCGACCCCGGCGAGCGAATCGGCGGGTCCCGCGTCGAGTTCGACCCCGAGAAACTCGTCGCCGTGGTCGAAACCGACGGCCGCGACGCCCCCTACGAGTTCCGCGACCCGACCGAGGACGACCTGACCATCGCGGAGAACCTCGGGACGTTCTTGGAGGCCGAAGTCGAGCGCTCACCCCTGTTCGAGGAGTCCATCCGCCTGCAGTTCGGCGTCGGCAGCCTCGGAAACGCGCTGATGGGCGCACTCGGCGGCGCAGACTTCGGCGACAGGGACCTCGTGTACTTCGGCGAGGTGATACAGGACGGCCTCTTGGACCTGCTGGACGAGGGCGAACTGCGCTCGGCGAGTGCGACGTCGCTCGCACTCTCGACGGAGGGGCAGGACCGCCTCTTCGAGAACGCCGACCGCTACGCCGAAGATATCATCCTCCGCCCCGGCGACCTCTCGAACAGTCCGACGCTCATCGACCGCTTCGGCGTCGTCGCCGTCAACAGCGCCGTCGAGGTGGACGTGTACGGCCACGTCAACTCCACGAACGTCGGCGGGTCGCAAATCATAAGCGGCGTCGGCGGGAGCGGCGACTTCACGCGCAACGCGCCCCTCTCCGTCGTCGCCCTCCCCTCGACCGCCGCGGGGGGCGACATCTCCCGAATCGTCCCGATGGCCCCGCACGTGGACCACACGGAACACGACTTGGACGTGGTCGTCACGGAACAGGGCGTCGCCGACCTGCGGGGCACCTCCCCCCGCGAACGGGCGAGACTCCTCGTCGAGAACTGCGCACACCCCGACTTCCGCGGGGACCTGCGCGCCTATCTCGACCGCGCGGCCGAACGCGGCGGACACATCCCCCACGACCTGCACTCCGCCTTCTCGTGGGAGGAGTGAGGGACCGACCGCGGTCACCGACCCCTGACGCTACGTTTCTTCGCCGCGGTGGACCGATCCCCGACGCTCGTACTCCATGCGTTCGGCGACGGCGGCGGCGACGTCCGCGCCGAACTCGCGTTCGACGAGGTGGAGAGCGAGGTCCAACCCCGAGGTGACGCCGCCCACGGTCACCACGTCGCCGTCGTCTACGACTCGCGCCTCGACGACCGTCGCCCCCGACTCGCGCAAGTCGTCCACCGCGCCGCGGTGCGTCGTCGCCGGGCGACCGTCGGTGATGCCCGCCCGCGCCATCAGCATCCCGCCGGTACAGACGCCGGCGATAGCCGCTCCGTCGTCGTGCAGTCGGCGAATCGCCGCCGGGATGTCGCCCCTCTCGGCCTCCGCCCGCGCGCCCGTCTCCCCGCGGGCGTTCCACCTGCCGCCGGGGACGACCAACAGGTCGGGCGAGACGTCGTCGAGGCGGGCGTCCGAACCGAGTTCGAGGCCGTGACTCGCCGTCACGGTCGGCGCGCCGTCGAGCGTACAGAGCGTGACCGTCAGGTCCGCACCTTCGGCGGCGGCGTTCTCGAACACTTCGAACGGAGCGACCGCGTCGAGTTCGTCCACGCCGTCGAAGAGAACGATCGCGATGTCCATGGTACCGGTCCGCAGGCGACCGAAAAAACAGTTGCGCGTCGCGTCGCTACTTCCCTTCGGCTTCGCCCGCCTTCGGCACCGAATCGCCGGAGAAGCCGAACGCGCCCTTGAGCGCCGCGATCGGGCTCGGCCGACCGGTCGCCGCACCGGCAGTCGCGGCGTCGGTTACCCCTCGTCGGGGGACCACTCGCCGCCGACGCGGTCCGCGCCCATGAGTTGGTCGCCGTCGTGTTCGGTGAACGCGACTTTCAGGTTCGGACGCGGTACCGCCCACGACTCGCAGAGCCAATCGACGACGGCGACGGCGAACGCCCGCCGCCGTTCGAACGACCGGCCCCGCCGAACGTCGGCGTCCAACACGGCTATCGGTCCCTCGACGGCCCGACCGATGGACATCGCCGTCGACGGATGCTCCCGGACGGCGACGGCGACGTGGCCGGCCGTCGTCGCCATCTCCTCGGTGTAGATGTCGGTGAGCGTCTCCGTCGCCTCCCGTCGTTCCTCCGCGGTGAGGTCGGCCGTCGTATCGAGTGCGAGATACGGCATCGGGCGGACGGACGCGCCCGCCGGTGTTAGTTGTACTCCTGTTCCTCGCACTCGCGCCTCCGCGCTCAGTCCGCGGCGGCGGTGACGTTCTCCGGCGGTTCGGTGAGGATGACTCGGACGACGAACCCAGCGCCGACGAGTGCAAGCGCCGCGAGCATGAGCCAACTCCACCGGTAGCCGACGGCGTCCGAGAGGTAGCCGAACGCCGGCGGCGCGAAGAGCGCACCCGACGTGAGCGCCAACTGCCCGCCGCCCGTCGCGCCGCCCATCTCGTCCGCCGAGACGAGCGTCGCCATACAGGAGTAGTAGACCCCGGTGAACCCGAGGACGAAGAAGCCGAGGATGACGAACGCCGCCGTGGCGAGCGTCGTCCCCTCGACGAAGGCGACGCCGACGAACAGCGCCGCGCTGGCGAGCGACTGGACGAGCAGAATCGAGCCGATTCGGCGGCGAGGCTCGCCCGGGAGCGCGTCGCTCAACCACCCCGTGACGACCCGCCCGGCGCTTCCGGACACCTGTAGTGCCGCGAGGACGATACCGCCGAAGGCGACGGACGCGCCCACCGACTCGTCGATGTAGAGTATCGTGTATCCGGTGGTGGTGAACAGGCCCGCGCCGAGGCAGACGCCGGCGGCGGCGAGCGAGCGGTACGGTCGATTCCCGAGCAGTCGGCCGAAGTCGGGGTAGCTCGCCTCCTCGGCGCTGCCGGATCCGCGGTAGACGAACCAGAACGCCACCGCGACGGCCAACCCGCTCGCCGCCGCGGCGTAGAAGCCCACCTCCCAGTACAGCACGCCGGCGATGCCGGTGACGAGCAGCGCACTCGCCCCGCTTCCGGCGGTGACGCCGACCTGTTTCACTCCGACGGCGAGGTTCTGCCGTCCGGGCGGCGTGCTGTCGAAGATCGCCTTGTTCGTCCCTGGCATCGCCGTCCCGTAGAGCGACCCGAGCAGGAACGCGCTGACGAGCAACGCGGGGTACGACCACGCCTGCGCGACGAAAATCGATCCGAGGGAGAGTCCGAGCAAGCCGACGGTGAGCGTTCGGTGTTCGCCGAACCGGTCCGTGAGCGCTCCCAGGGGGAGCAGAAACACCGCGTACCCGAGGGTGAGCGACGTGACGACCAACCCGACGGCCGCCCCCGAGAGTCCGAACTGGTCGCGGAAGAACGGCGTCGCCGCGAACACCGCATAGTAGCAGATGCTCGCGGCCAACTGCCAGACGAAGATCAGCGATACGACTCGGTAGATACCCATTCTCGACGGGACTGTTCTCGGCCAGACCCTAAAACCGTCGGGTTCCGGAACGAGCGTCCGCCCCTCGTATCGACTCAGCCGCCTCGCTTGCCTGCCCGGGAAGATTCAGCGGACAGCTTCGCCCCTCCCGCACAAAAGCGTCCTCTCCCGGCGAAACCGGTGCGAGAAAGAGAGTGATAGCACATTTGCGAATATAATTTATCATACGACGACAGTCGGGTCGTTCGACGTGGGAATTGTACTATAATATCTACACTAGAAAATAAGAGCAGTAGTCGCCTTTCTTCACAGTAAGTTAGTTGTATACCCTTATATCTTGACTAGTTCTATCTCGGCAGAAAACGCAACTGTTTACTCATCCAATTAAATGTGTGTGCACTGTGCTGTCCGGCGCAAATTCTACTCGGTGAGAGACGCACAGAACTCGCCGACGCCGGAATATCCCCCGCCCTCTCCGCGCACTATCCGTCTCCGGGGTATTACACCTGTATTCCTGTAACACACGAATCTATTAGTCGGACTACGAAATTCCAGCGTGACTGGAATTCCTCCTCCGCTCGTCACCGAGCAATGGGCGTTCGGTGCCGGTTCCGGCGGAGTCGAACCAGCGACGGTCGGGAGGCCGTCGAGTTGCGAGACGACCGTTCCGCTACGAGGAGAAGTAGTGCACTACCGAAACACGCGAGACGGTCGAAAACGGGGGTCAGCCGCTTCCGAGAGCTTTTCGCGCGGTTGCGAAGTCCATGCAGCTCTGCCCGGAGTACGGTTTCGTCTTTTCGAGCCACTGAACCTCCATCACGGAGAGTCGGTAGTGGCACGTCGAGGGTTCGATGCGGTTCCAGTAGATGTACCGGACTTCGGGCACGGAACCGACCGCTTCCACCTCCTCGGCCCGGTCGTTCGTCTGCAGGTCTTCCATGGGGACCGGGCCCGGCGTTTCGACGGGCGAGAACACGAGTCCGAGGCTTCCCAACAGGACGATGTTCACGACGAGAACGGCCGCGATCGCGCCGCCGAGGTACCGTCGTCGACGGGCGTCGTCGAGACGCGCGGCGACGACACCGACGCCGATAGCGAGGAACCCCAAGCACGGAATCAGGTCCGTGTACCCGCCGACCTCGAAATCGACGAAGAGGATGAAGAATCCGAACCATGCCCCTCCGGCGAGAATCCACCACTCGTCCCGTCCGATAGGGTCGTTCCGGTCGGTCAGAACGTCCACCGCGACTCTGACGAGGCCGGCCGCGCCGAGAAGGACGAACGGTGAGGCCCACTTGAAGTGGATGACGCCGCCGGCGAGACGGTTCAGGAGCGGCGTCGATTCACCCACCGTCAGCGGGACGAGGACGGCCTGTACCAGCATCTCCGACGTCGAGTTCCAGAGGAGGTACACCGGTAACAGCATCGCGGCGGTGAACGCGACGCCGCCGGCGACGGTGCGAACGAGGTTCGTCCGGTCGCCGTCTCTGAGGGCCATGCCGACGACGAGACACGGGAAGATAATCGCCGCCTGCCAGTACCCGACGCTGGCCGCGGCGGCCGCACCGCTGAGCGCGGGATACCCGCGGGTGTAGGCGTAAATCGCCACTAATCCCGCGAACAGTACCATGTACTTCGCTTTGAAGCCGTAAGCCGGCCGAACCAAGAACCCCGGCAGGAGGAACATCGAGAATCCCGCGATGGACGCGGCGAACCGGTCGCGCGTGGAGTGCCAGACGAGGGCGGCGACGAGCCCCACGATGCTGCAGGCGACGACCATCATCAGCAGCACGCTCAGGAGGTGGAGGAGATACACGTCACCCCCCGCGAGGAGGGCGAGGATCCCGGTCGTCTCGAACGAGAGCGGGGGTTTCACCTCCCACGCGTCCGCGTACAGGCGGGCACCTCTCGTCAGGAACCAGCCGATGTGCTGGAATATCCCCGCGTCGGGCGTCATCGGCGGTCGAGCGCTTCCGAGCGTGATGTCGAACAAAAAGTATAGCTCTACGACTCCGGCAGTCAGAACCGGGAGAGCGAACCAATGGTCGAGAGGAGCGAAGGCGGGCAACCACTCCAAGCTCAGAGCGGCGTCCAAGTGTTTCCTGCTCACGACTCCCCGTACAGATTCGTTTGTATTAATAACGGAGACTATAACTCGTAAACGGGTCCCTGAGGTGAGGATAATGCGACATTAATCCGGTCAGCTGTGCGGATATTGGGTAAAACCGTCAGACGGAGACGCCGTGCGTCTGACGCAAAACTTCAGGAACCGCTTCGTCACCGTTCAGTGCGCTGGTACTTCGAGTTCTGCGAATCGGAGTTAGTCGATTCGTACGGACCCCTGTTCGGCAGTACCAGGTAGTCTCTCGGTATCGCGAGGCGTTCTTACTGCCTTTCTCCTCGTGATGAAGGACCCGTCCGTCGCGGATTACGTTCGCTAGTCGGACCAGAATCGCCATACTACCGGGCTTCGCACCACGGTTCGTTGCAATGAGCAAGGGACAACCAAGTCGGGTTGACGAAGCGACGTGTAACTCTACGACACGGCGACGACTCCTGAAAGGGACGCTCGGTGCGGCGGCAACGGTCGCTGCCGTTCCCGCCCTGGGTGGCGTTGCGGCGGCGCACTTCCCGGTCGAACTCGACATCGATGTTCAGCCCGGAAACGAGGAGAACTTCCTCGACGCGGCGGAACACGAGTCGGTGTCGGTCGCCGTACACCCTTCCGAGTTCCTCGGCAGCGACGGCGAACGCACGACGTTCAACCCCGCCGACGAATCCGTCCGCTATCGGTTCGGTTCGCGGTTTACCCTCCAGAAGGGAGAGGGTGCACGACCCCTCGACGAGGGAGAGATTACTCGAGTCGAAGGCGCGTCCGGCGAGAGTCATGAGATGCTCGTTCTACGCTTCCCGGTCGACGACACTGGATTCGACGGCGGGGAGGAGACGGGATGGCTCTACTGGGAACGCGACGAAGACGGACATCACGGCTACGCCGGGTTCGACTCTGTTAGGGTCTACGGGACCGAGACCCTGAATTCAGACTTACTCGAGCTATTCAAACGAAAGCTCGGCGCGGAGGATAACTGAGGAGGCTACCAACAGATCATGCTGTCGAGCACTGACTCCGATACGGATTCAGCATGACCACTGCACGGCTAGTTCGGTCACGTTGCACTGACGAACTCTCGGAAGGAGACGCTACGTACGCATCGGGGTGTCGGTCTCACTACTGAGACCACCGCATCTGTATCGTACTATGGGATATACGTCGAGTGCAGGAGGAGGGAAGAACACTCTCGGCGAAGAGGCTCACGCCAGTCGACCCCGCAAAGTCGGTCCTGGCAGAACAGCCATGTACCTCTACCGCGAACGGGAACTAACTACCCACATGGACTCAACCGACTGGCTCATCGAGTCGATTGCGGAGGCGACCGGGACCGTCAGGACGCACCTCCACGACCACCGGAACAAGACCGGCGCGACGAACCCGACCGGCGACGAGCAGATCGACGCCGACGACTGGGTGGACGGCGTGTTCTACGACGCGTTGACCGGGACGGACGCGGTCGGCGCGTACGCCAGCGAGGAGCGTTCCGACGTCGTCGACGTCGGCGAGGGCTACGGGGTCAGCATCGACCCCCTCGACGGGTCGTCGAACCTGCTCTCGAACTCCGTCACCGGTACGATACTCGGCGTGTACGACGCACCACTTCCCGCCCGGGGCCGGGACCTCGTCGCGGCGGTACTGGTGCTCTACGGGTCGTACACCACGGCGACGGTCGCGACCGACGACGGCGTGACTCGGTACGTCCTCTCGGACGGCGAAGCCGTGGACAGCGAACCGGTTTCGCTTCCGGACGACCCGGACATCTACGGCTACGCAGGTAACCGGAGGGAGTTGTCGGACGAACTGCTCTCGACGCTCGACGAGTTGGGGAAGGCGTACAAACTCCGATACAGCGGTGCGATGGTCGCCGACGCCGCGCAACTCCTCACCCACGGGGGCGTACTCACGTACCCCAGTCGCGATTCCGCGCCCTCCGGTGACCTCAGACTGCAGTACGAGTCGAACCCGGTGGCGTACATCGTCGAACGCGCCGGCGGAGCGTCCTCCGACGGGTCGCAGTCGATACTCGACGTCTCGCCCACTGAACTCCACCAGTCGGTCCCGACGGTGCTTGGGTCGCCGGAACTGGTCGAACGCGTGGCGGCGATCGACAGCAGTTCGTAGAACCGTCTCTCCGTCGTCGGTCAGGCCGCGTGTCGAAGACCCGTATTTCTGTGAATCCCAGCGAGATTCTTCTAAACTGCGTCGGCCATCCTCCTCGACGTCTCTAACCCCCCATCTCGCCTGCAGTAAACGTTCGGTATCGGGGTACGGCATCGCCCCGCCCAAACCCACTTGGGCTTAATAAACTAAGCCCAAGTGAGATACTGAGATTCTGATTCTAGTGATACGGCCCCGCTACCCGTCGAATCTTTGCCTTCCTCCGTTTCAGAGCATGTCATGTATCTTATTTCGCTATATCAAATTTAAGGACGTAATGAATCCACTGCGAACGCGAAGCAGAACACCCCTACTCGAAGGTATCAGATGCCGTCACCGTCTAAGAGAGCAGTTCGACTATCGCGTTACGGTGCACGACGACGATCGTGGACGAAACGATGAGGAGCAGAAGGTCCAGAAGAACGGCGTTTTCAGAGACGAGTTTGATTGGAGAACGTAGTCTATCAGATAGACCTCAGCGGCGTCGTTCCCCATCGCAGGCATCACCAGCACTAGTATTGAAGCGACCATTCCCTCGATAGCTCCGAAAGAATCGAGGTTCTTTACTCGGGCGTTACACGGGACGCAATACGGGAGCGGTCCCTAAATCGATGAGAGCCTTCTTCGCTAGTATATTAGCCGCTACTCGGCGAGCGAACACGTTCATCGTTCTTCGACCGGATTTCCGAGCGCTTACGACAGAGAGAACGCTACTCGTGGTATTCGGCCAACTCCTCCGGGTTCCCCTTCGAGTCCCAGATCTGCATCAGAACGTCGGCGAACACTTCGGTCCGTTCGGGGACGCCCGACTCCGTCGGTTCCATCGACGCGTCGGCGACGCGTTCGGCGTACCCGCCGCCGAACGGCAGTCCGTCCATCGCCTCGCGGACCTCGAACGTGAACGTCCGGTCGTCGTCCGTCTCGACCCACGGGACCGACGCCGCGCGCTTATCGTACTCGATGGTGTAGGACTCGCCGCCGACGAGGTCGTACACGTCCGAGAGCGACCCGACGTCGAGACGCCGATCCTCGACGGCGAGGAACACCGATTCGTCCTCGATTCGAATGTGAGCCTGATTCGACATACTCGAAGATACGACCGACGGTACAAGAACGTTTGCCGGCGGCGTACGGGACCAGGGGGGCGAATTTCTCGCCCGTCGGCGACGGGACGGAACGCGGCCACCGTCGGGAGAGTGCGCCGTCTCCGAGCGGACTGCCTAGAGACCCAAGTATTATGTGGGTGCTACGCGTCGTTCCACCGAAGCATGCGAGAGAGCTACAAGCAAGTAAAAGACGCTATCAAAGGCGGAGTCATCCCGGCGACCGTCACTCCACTGACGCCCGACCTCGAAGTCGCGGAGGACGACCTGTACGGACACATCCGTAATCTCACCTCCACGGACGGCATCGTCGCCACCGTCGCGAACGCTCACTCCGGCGAATGCAAGATGTCTCCCCCGGAGGACAAGGAACGAGTCATCGAAATCCACCAGGAAGCCTCCGAGGATGCGATGGTGTTCTCGGGCATCCACGGCGAGAGTACCGCCATGGCCGTCGAAGAGGCGAAGCGAGCCGAAGCGGCCGGCGCGGACGCCCTCATGCCCGTCCCCATCGACGTCTACAGCCACGGCGACCCCAACATAATCGTTGAGTACTACAGCGACATCGCCGACGCCGTGGACATCCCCCTCATCGCCTTCCAGTTCGGCAACTTCGGCGACATCGCCCAACCGGTCAGCGCCTACGTCGAACTCTGTAAACTGGACGGCGTGGTCGCCCTCAAAAACGCCACCTTCGACGTCACCCGCTACGAGGAGACGGTTCGCGCGCTCGAACCCTACCGCGACGAGTTCACCCTCATGACCGGCGAGGACGTGTTCCTCTATCACTCCTACCTCCTCGGAGCCGAAACCGCCCTCATCTCCTACGCCAACCTTATTCCCGACATGCACGTCGAGAAACTCCGCGCCGTCCGCGAGGGCGAGATAGAGCGCGCGAGGGAACTCCGCTCGGAGATGCTCCCGCTCACGAACTTCCTGTTCGGCGAACCGGTTGGCCGCAACCGCAACCGCATCAAAGCCGCACTCCAGATGCAGGGCGTCTTCGAACACGACACCGTCCGTCCCCCCGCCCAGACCCTCGACCCGGAGGAACGCGACCACCTCCGCGAAATCCTCCAGGACATGGACCGCCTGTAAGCACCGATAGACGCGCCCGACAGTCCGCGTCTCCGCCTTTTCGGCCGCTCAACGCTCGAAGGAGTGCGAGCATCGCCCGAGCCTCGTGGCCTCACTCGCCGTCGAACGACGCTCAGATAGGCTTCGCGGTCCAGGCACGGAACGCCTCCCTTCACCGTCCCGTCGGTGGAAGTCAGCGAGTCACCCCACATCGTTCCCGAGGGGGGAACGGTAGCGTTACAGTCCTAATGATGTAATCCATTATCGGGTAACGGTGTTCTCCTCGGAAAAGTCAAGATACGTCGTATACGGAAAGAGGAGACTGGTTCCCTCTAGGGGAACAGTTTCGGGGTCAAAGTCCGGTTCGCCCTCGGGTATCGGGCCGGAATCGCCGCCGTCCGGCGGACGGAGGAACGCGTAACGATGTTCTCTGACGACAGGTCACGCGGGCGACCGTTCCCCGCACGGGAACGAATACGACGAAGAAAACATCCGCCGTCGCCTACCGAGCGGAGTCCCACGGAAGGGCGTAACTTGGGTCGTTCGCGAAGCGGTCGAGCTCCGCTGTCACGGAGATTCGGCTTCCGCTGGGGAGTTGAACCCGTACCGCGTTCGACTCGCCGGACTCGAGGGCGTCTCTCCCGTTCGCGTCGCCGCCCGCGTCTCCGACGCCCACGCGGTTGCCGTCGGTTTCGACCGACTCGAACCGGTGTTCGCCGTACGCGCCCGCCTGTACGACCAGTTCCTCGTTCGTCCCTCCGGCGTTGACGAGGGTGAGTTCGATTCCCTCCCGCGAGACGTCCTCTACGAGTGCGGCGACGCCCTCGGGGAGTCCCGGCCGTTCCCGGCGAGCGTCGAAGTGCCGAACCTGCGCCATGACGAGGCCGCCGTAGTAGACGGGCTGAGGCGCGCCCATCGTGAGTTGGAGCAACGCCTTGTGGAAGACGGGGTTCCGGTCGCGGAGGTAGTCCTCGTCTACCGTGGTCGGTTCGTTCCCCTCCGCCTCCATGAGGTCCAGTCGCTCTTGGACGTGTTCGCGGGTCGCTTCGAGAATCCGGTCGGGGTAATCCGGGAACTCGCCGTCGAGGTACGCAAGCCACGCGTACTCGTGGCCGTCGCCGTGCTTCGTGGAGGCCCGGGGGTCGACCCGCTTCCAGTCGCGCTTCCCCCAGTCGCGGAGCCGACGTACCCGCTCTCTGTCCTCGTCACTCATCGACATGTACCAGAGGTGGACGGCGTACGGGTCGTCCGTGTGCGGTTGGAACTCGTACCAGCCGTCGCGCCAGAGAACCTCCCCGTCGTCCTCCGTGAGGACGCCCGAGGCGTCGTAGTGGTAGTCACCCTCCCCGCCGTGCTTGTGCGGGATGTAGAGCGTGCTGTGGACGTCGTCCTCTCGCACCTCGATTCCGTTCTCCACGAGGACGTCGAGTTGCGACCGGGGGAACTCGAGGTACTCCCGGTCGCCCTCCAGCAGAACCGCGTTCTCCGCAGCGACGGTGGGGCCGATGCCGACGTAGTGCCATCCGCCCCACGACCACCCGTAGTAGCCGCCGTACCACGAACCGTCGGTGTACTCGCCTATCTCTCCGGACCGACCGACGTTGTCGGGAATTATCCCGCCGTTCTCCGCCGTTCGCTCCCGCCACGCCGCGAGGTAGTCGGTGACCCACTCGCGGTACCTGTCGTCGCCCGTGTGGAGGTACGCGTTCGTGAACAGGCTCGTGGCGTTGAGGTTGAGCGGGATGTCCCCCTTCGAGCACCGGTCGTTCAACACCTCGAACAGTCGCTCCTCGTTGTCCGGGTCCAGAAGGTCGGCGGCCTCGTCGAACTCCAAGTCCCGCCACGGAAGCCCGTGTCGCGCCCAGCGGTAGTCGGCGCCGTACGGGTGGTGCTCGTACGCGGAGAAATCGCAGTAGTCGGGGCCCATGCTCCCGTTCATCGGACCGCGAATCAGTCGCTTCTCGCCGTCGTAGTTGTTCGCGTCGGCGGTGGCGGAGTAGAGATTCGCGAATCGCTCGGCGCGGTCCACGACCGTCTCGTCGTCGGGGGCCGCGAGACCCATGTTGTACGTGTAGAGGTTCCCCTCCCCCATGTGGAACCAGTCCCGGCACTGCTCGAACTCGTCTACGACCATCGGGTGACCGAACGGCGTCTCCATGTTCGCCCCGCGTTCGAGTGCCGCCTCGTACACGCGTCGGGCGTGGTCGAGGACTCGTTCGTCGCCGCCCATCGCGTACAGCAACGGCCAGTTGTAGAACCCCTCGACCACGTCGTCGAAGCCGTCGACGCCGACGTGGTCCTCCGGCGGCCAGAACGGTTCGCCCTCCGGACCGGTGTAGTCCGCGACGAATCGGTCGGTGACGCTCGCCACCAGGTCGAACAACTCGCGTTGTCGGCGCGCCCAGGACGGCACGCTCGACGCATCGACGGTCGCTTCTAGTTCGAGCATGCTCTCATCGGTGCTGTCGGTCCGCTGTATCGGTCGGTATCGTTTGTCACGGTCAGTTCGGGTGCTCGTTGCGGTACGGTTCCTCGTCGCTCCGTTTAGGCGATGACACGTTCGATGTCGTCGTCGAGTTGCTGATAGAGTTCCTCCGCTCTCTGCTCGTCTTCGGCCGAGAGCGGTTCGATGGGGTCGCGAACTTCGCCGCCGTGGAGGCCGGCGAGTTCGAGGCCCTTCTTCACGGCGGAGACGCTTATCGCGCCCTCGATGGTGTTGTTCTGACCCGCTTCGTCGCGGAAGTTCTGGTACGGGAGACTGATGTTGCGAATTCGGCGCGCGCGCTCCCAGTCCTCCGCCGCGAGGGCGTCGTACAGTGCGAGTCCGACCTCCGGCCGGAAGTTACTGACGCCGGCGGAGAACCCCTCGATGCCCTCGTTCCAGAACGAGACGGCGAACGGTTCCGCGAGGCCGTCCACCCACACCACGTCGTCGGGGGAGGAACTGCTCGCTGCGCCGAGTTTCACCGCGTCCTCGATGGCGTATTTGACGCCGACCACGCCGTCGATGTCCGCGAGGTTGCGGAGGTAGCGGACGGAGGGGTCGAATCCCTTGACGTAGGGGACGAGGGGCGTGTCGGTGGCCTCGTCGAGCTTCTCGTAGTAGCGGATGAGCCCTCGTTCGTGGATGTAGGAGTGATCCGGCGGCATCACCATCATCGCGTCGACGCCGACGCGGTCGTACGCTCGGATGAGTTCCTGTGCGTCCGGCGTGCTCCCGCCGACGCCCGCGAGGACGCAGGCGTCGGACGGAAGCGCATTTACGGCCGTCTCCGTCACTTCTCTCCGTTCGGTCTGAGAGAGCGAGTGGTACTCGCTGATGTTCGCGGATGCGAGAAACGTCCGGATTCCGGAGTCGTAGAGCGAGTTCGCGTTCGCCTCTAACTTGGCGTGTTCGACGCGGAGTTCGTCGTCGAAAGGGGTGAGGAGTCCGGCAGCGACGCCACGCAGGTGCTGACGCACACCGCTCTTGGAAAGTGGCATATCCGATACAGCGAGTGCTCGAACATAAAATCTTTGGAGGGAGAGACGGAAACGAGCGGTCGGAGTCGCTCCGATTCGACGGCGATTCCGCCGTGACTGAGGCCGAGGCGACAACCGGAGGCGAGCGACTCGATGCGGCAAAACAGTTATTGGTCGGATTTCTGTATAGGTAACCGTTACAATGAAAAGCCAGACCGAATCTTCCGCCGTCGCGGTCGGACTCGTCGGCGTCGGGAGTCTCGGACGGAGACTCGGCCGACAGTTCGTCGAACTCCCCCGCTCGAACCTCGTCGCGCTTTCGGACGTCGATAGCGACGGACTCGCGGCCGCCGGGCGCGAACTCGACGTGTCGGAGTCCTCCCGGTACGAATCGTACGAGGAGATGCTCGATTCGGAGGCGTTGGACGCGGTGGCGATAGCGACCCCCAACGGACTCCACTACGAGCAGACCACGGCCGCACTCGACCGCGACCTGCACGTCCTCTGCGAGAAACCGCTGGCGACGAGCGTCGAGGACGGGTACGAGGTCATGCAGCGGGCCGAATCGAGCGATCGGACGGTGATGATCGGCTACCAGCGGCATCTGAATCCGGCGTACGAACTCGCCCGGAAGCGGTGGGCGTTGGGCGACAGGGAGCCGAGGTTCGTCACCGGGGAGATAACGCACGACTGGCGGTCGTACTACGAGGAGATGGACGACTGGCGGATGGACCCCCACCTGAGCGGCGGCGGCCACCTCCTGAACGTCGGGACGCACATCGTCGATGCGATCCTGTGGACGACCGGCCTCACCCCGACGCACGTCTACGCGTCCATTGATTTCCACGACGACGAGGAGGTGTTCGACCGCCAGTCTTCGACCACCGTCGAGTTCGAGGAGGGCGCGGTGGCGAACGTCTCCGACACCGGCGTCGTCGCCCGAACGCGCGAACACGTCCACGTCTGGGACGAGGAGGGGGCGGTCTACCTCGAAGGTCGAGAGTGGGACGACCGAACCGGCTTCGTCATCGACGCCGAGGGGACCGAAAAGAGCCCGTATCACGGTTACGACCGACGACTGAGCAAGGGAACCGCCTTCCTCGACGCGATAGAGACGGGCGAGGCCCCGCCGGCCACCGCCCGCGACGGACTCAAGGCGCTCATCGTCACGATGGCAGCCTACGAGTCCGGCCGCCGGAACGAACGCGTCGCGGTTGCGGACCTCTACCCGTTCGCCGCCGACGTCTTCCAGTAAGCGGTCGAGCGCTCTCTCTCGCTTCGCGCCGCCCGGTTCGTCGATACTGATTTATCGGCGGCTCGCAACGTTCGTCTACAACGATGGCCGATCAGCAGTTCGAGTTCGACTACGGCGAGTGGACGGACCACGTCTCCGAGAACACCACGCGGGTGTGCACGTACGGCGGAGAGACCGGGATAGCGTTCACCGCGTGGCAGAAGACGTTCCGCGACCAGTTGCGCGACGTCCTCGGCTTCCCGGTGATACGCGACAACGGGGTCGCGGACCTCGACCCGCGGCGACGCGGGACGTCGGAGGTGACGGGGACGGACGCGGACTACGAGCGACAGACGTGGAGCGTCGAGACGGAGCGCGGGTTCCGCGTCCCGTTTCACCTGCTCCTTCCGAGTTCGACCGACCCGCCGTACCCCGTCGTTCTCGCCCTCCACGGCCACGCCCAGAGCGGAAAGGACCTCGCCGCCGGCGTCGTCGAGAGCGACGCCGACCGGCGGCGCGTCTCGGAGGAGCGGCGGGACATCGCGCGGCAGGCGGTCGAACGCGGTTTCGCGGCGTTCGCCCCCGACATGCGCGCGTTCGGGGAACTCGCGACGCACGCGGGAGACGGGGAGGACGAGTCGGCGGACGAGTTACGGCCGTGCACCCGGTGGCAGAAGACCGCCCAACTCGTCGGCCGGTCGTTGGTCGGAGAACGGGTCTGGGACGCGCTTCGACTCGTCGAGTTCGTCGAACGCCGCCCTGAACTCGACGGCGACCGGGTGGCGGTCACCGGTCACTCCGGCGGCGGGATAGTGGCGCTGTTCGCGGCCGCACTCGACGAACGACTCGCCCCCGCCGCCCCCTGCGCGTCGGTCAGTTCGTTCGACCGCTCCATCGTTTCGATAGACCACTGCCTCTGTAACTACGTGCCGGGCGTCCGGCGACTCGGCGAAATCGGGGACGTCGCGGGCCTCATCGCGCCGCGACCGCTTCGCGTCGTCGGGGGCGACCGCGACCCCATCTTCCCGGAGGAGGGGACGAGACGCGCGTTCGACCGCATCCGCGAAATCTACCGAGGTGCGGAGGCGGAGGAAAGGTGCAGCCTGTACGTCGGCGAGGGCGGCCACCGGTTCTACGAAGCCGGCGTCTGGCCGTTCCTCGAACGGAACCTCTGAGCGCCTCGTCCCGGCGACCGTTCGGTCGGGAGTTCGACAGTCCCCCTTCCGACCGCGAACGTTTACTCGCATCTAGATATCTTCCCTCACCCGACCATTTTCAGTTACATTAATCGTTATGTATATGTAACGACGGGATGTATTTCGGCTGCATGTCGCAAGACAGCACGCAACACGGCGAACGGAGCGACAGCGTAGGACGGACAATCAGCCGGCGGGGTGCACTCGCGTTGACGGGCGGTCTCGTCGTGGGATCGGCGCTGACCGGCACCGCGGCCGCGGATTCGAGCGAGACGGTCGTAACGCCCGGCGAACCGCTCGGGACGGTCTCACCCAGCTCGCCGATAGACCCGGTAGACGGGTTCGCCGACACGGACTGGACCGCCGGGACCGACCTCTCTGTGGTGAAAGTGACGAACCTCGATGCGACCGGCGAGGGGTCGTTCAAACACGCGATGGAACGCGACGTCGAAGGGGACGGGCGCATCGTCGTCTTCGAGGTCGGCGGCGTGATCGACCTCTCGGAGGCGAGCGGCGAGCTCGACCCTGAGGCGAACAACATGTTCGTCGCGGGGCAGACCGCGCCGGGTCCGGGAATCACGCTGATAAAGGGGACGTTCGAGATCGACGGCGAGAACGTCGTCGTCCAGCACATCAGGTCGCGGGCCGGGACGCAGACCGCCCCGGGCGCGAGCGGCGAGGGAGACGCCGCGGACTCGATAACCATCGCCGACGAGTCGAAGAACGTCATCGTGGACCACTGCACCGCCACGTGGGGGACGGACGAGAACCTCTCCTGCGGCGACACCGCGTCGGACATCACCTTCAGCAACAACCTCATCGCCCACGGCCTCGCGGCGCCGAATCTCCACCCTGACGGCGACGAGCACTCGAACGGGAGCCTCGTCGGCCACGATACCGAGGGGATGGCCATCCTCGGGAACCTCTACGCCCACAACAACGACCGGAACCCGCGTCTGAAAGGCGGCACTCGGAGCATCGTCGCGAACAACGTCGTCTACAACTACGACACGGCCGTTCGACTGGGTGACGACGCCGAGTCCAACGCAGGCGAGGAGTTCCCGACGCAGGTCAGCCTCATCCGCAACGTCTACCGCCCGGGCGACAACACGCCCCTCGACGACCCCGTCGTCGGACTCAATCAGGAGGACGACGTCCTGAAGGCGCTCGTGTACCTCAAGGAGAACGTGACGCAGGGGCCCGTCGAGATGCTCTCGGAGAATCCGGACGAACGACTCGTCGTCGCCGACGAACCGCCCGTCCTGCCGTCGGGGTTCGACGCTCCGAAGGGGACGTTCGCCAACGTTCTGAACGCCGTCAGCGCTCGCCCCGCGCGACGCATCTCCTACGACGAGTCCATCGTTCAGCAGACGAAAGCCAAGGAGGGCGAAGTCATCGACCAGGAGGACGAAGTCGGCGGCTACCCGGACTTCGGTCCGGTGACCCGCCAACTGGACGTCCCGACGGACGGCTTCGGCGAGTGGTTGGCCGGCCACACGGAAGCGGTCGAGCGGTAACCCCGTCGCGCGTCGTACGAGACGCCCGGCGAATCGGACGAAGCCGACCGACGTGGCGTCGGTTACCGTAACCCCAACGCTATTTATCTCTACACTGTAACGGCGTGACACGACAATGCGAGAGATAGGTATCGTCATGAACGGCGTAACGGGACGGATGGGAACGAACCAACACCTCATTCGGTCGATATTGGCGCTCCGGGACGAAGGCGGGGTGGAGCTACCGAGCGGGGAGCGAGTGATTCCGGATCCGATGTTGGTCGGCCGGAACGAGCGCAAACTGCGGGAGTTGAGCGAGGAACACGGCGTCGAGCGCTGGACCGCCGACCCCGACCTCGAATCCTGCTTGGAGGGCGACGACGAGATTTACTTCGACTCGCAGGTCACGCCGCGACGACCGGAAGCGCTCCTGAAGGCCATCGAGGCCGGGAAGGACGTGTACTGCGAGAAGCCCCTCGGCACGGATTTAGACACCGCCCTCGAAGTCGCTCACGCCGCCGAGCGGAGCGGCGTCAAACACGGGATAGTGCAGGACAAGCTGTGGCTCCCCGGACTGCTGAAACTCCGACGACTGCTCGATCAGGGGTTCTTCGGCGAGGTGCTCTCCGTGGACATCGACTTCGGGTATTGGGTGTTCACCGGGCACGACCAACCCGCGCAGCGTCCGTCGTGGAACTACCGCGCGGAGGATGGCGGCGGGATCATCGACGACATGTTCTCCCACTGGAGCTACGTGCTGGAGAGCCTCTTCGGCCGAGTCGAGTCGGTCACCTGCCTCGGGAAGACGCACGTCCCCCGCCGCGTGGACGAACGGGGCAACGAGTACGAGGCGACGGCCGAGGACGCGGCCTACGCCATCCTCGAACTCGAAGACGACGTCGTCGCGCAGATAAACTCCTCGTGGACGGTGCGGGTCAACCGCGACGACCTGCTCGAAATCCAGGTCGACGGGACGGAGGGAAGCGCCGTCGCCGGGCTTCGAGAGTGCAAGACCCAGCATCACGCGAACACGCCGAAACCGGAATGGAACCCCGACACGCCGACCGAACACGACTTCACCGACGACTGGGAACGGGTGCCCGACAACCAGGAGTTCGAGAACGCGTTCAAGCGGCAGTGGGCGGAGTTCATCCGCCACGTCGTCGCCGACGAACCGTTCCCGTGGGACTTCCGAAGCGGAGCGAGGGGGGTCCAACTCACGGAGGCGAGCCACCGGTCGTGGGACGAGCACCGACGCGTCGAACTCGACGAACTGCCGGTCTGACCGCACCGCGGCCGGACGGCGCGTTCGGACGTCCGGCGGTCCGTGCCTCCTTTTTCCGACGCAACGTTTATGTCTGCACTCCGAAATCATCGACTGATGTCCGAGTCAGACACGTTCTCGTTCGACGTCCGCGAGTACGGCGCCGCGGGCGACGGTACCGAACTCGACACCGAGGCGATACAGGGCGCACTCGACGACTGCGCCGAAACCGGCGGGACGGTGCACGTCCCGCCCGGGACGTACCGCACGGCACCGCTCCGCGTCGGCGACGACACCACGCTCCACCTCGACGCGGGCGCGACGCTCCGGTTCGCGCGGGACTACTCGGCGTTTCCGACCGTCGAGAGCCGGTGGGAGGGGTGGAACCAGGTCGGCTTCCACCCCTGCCTGTTCGTCCGCGACGCCGAGAACGTCGCGGTCACCGGCCGCGGGACCATCGACGGACAGGGCGACTACTGGTGGGAGTTCTACGACGCGCCGGAGCCGGAGTACCCCGACGGACTCGCGGAGCGGTTAGCCGAGTTCGAGGCGCGAAACGAGAAGCGGGACGACGTGAGCAGCTTCACCCTCCGACCGCCGCTGTTTCAGATTTCGGAGTCGAAGAACGTCACCGTCTCGGGCGTCACGCTCCGGAACTCCCCCTTCTGGAACACCCACGTCGTCTACTCCGAGAACGTCACGCTCCACGATGTGAACGTCGAGAACCCCGAGAATGCGCCGAACGGTGACGGTATCGACATCGACTCCTCGCGCTTCGTCCGAATCAGCGACACGTACATCAACGCCGGCGACGACGCCATCTGCATCAAGTCGGGGAAGGACGAGGAGGGGAGAGCGGTCGGCCGGCCGGCGGCGCAGATAACCGTCACCAACTGCACGGTGGAGGCGGGTCACGGGGGCGTCGTCATCGGAAGCGAGATGTCGGGCGACGTGCGCGACGTGGCGGTCAGCAACTGCACCTTCACGGGCACCGACCGCGGCGTGCGCATCAAGACCCAACGCGGCCGCGGCGGCGTCGTGGAGGACCTGCACTTCGACAACATCGTCATGCGGCGCGTCGCGTGTCCGTTCGTCGTCAACGGCTACTACTTCACGGACATCGACAGCGACCCGGTCCCCGTAGACGACGGGACGCCGATGGTGAGGAACGTCCACTTCTCCGACGTCACGGCCCGCGAGGTGTCCTACGCCGGGTTCTTCGCGGGACTCCCCGAACGGTCGTTCGAGGGGATCTCCTTCTCGAACGTGCGGATCGACGCCACCCGACCGCTGGACGCCACGGATATCTCCCCCGCGATGGCCGAGAACTACGACGCGTCGCACACGTTCTTCTGCAAGTCGCTCGGCGACGTCTCGTTCCGGAACGTCGAGATACGGACGCCGGAGAGTCCCGCGATGGCCTTCGAGGAAGTCGAGTCGGTCGAACTCGACGGACTTCGGTTCCGCGGCGAGAATCGAGACTCCGTCGTGACGGTGAAAGACGTCGGGACGACCCGCGTCCACGGGTGTCGCGCCCCCGCCTCGGACGGCGCGTTCCTGCGTGCGAGCGGTCCGGAGACGCGCCTGATATCGCTCTCGGGGAACGACGCCGGCCTCGAAGAACGGGTCGAGACGGACGACACCGCAACTGACGTCGTCGTCGAATAAGCGCCGTCGTCCGAATCCGCGTTCCTCCGCGCACGGTCCGCGTCCGAAATCGACGCTCGTACCGACGCCGTCCGTACCGACGCCGTTCGTTCCCAAGGGGAGAACCCGTCCCGGGCGGTTTAGAGAGGCGGTCTCCGCCGAATCGACGCGTTCTTCCGCCGAACGCCACGGAATCGATGGACGGAGGGTGCGGTTCCGTGTTCGAACCGCTCTCGCCGATTCGGAGACGTACGTCGCGTTTCTCTCTGCCGAACACGGGTTTGTCAGAGCCTCAGGTGGAAGATATCTGGACTGTAGTTGCCGGTTGTCGGCCTCCCATAACACCGGTATGCGTTACCGACACCCGTGTTTCGGGACCTCCGTCTCGGCAGTTTCGACTGCTCCTCGCCCTCACAGCAGTATGCCTGTAACGTCTCGCCCGTCCGCGCCGCCTCGCGTGATGTTCGTTACCATATGTTATAGCATCGCTACCGGCACCGGAGCATCGGCCCCGTCTGTTCCCCTCTACCGAACAATCTCCACCTGAAAGGTATGGCCACCGTACTAAACGGGGCGTTGAGCCTCCCCGAGTGCGACTGCTCGAAACGAGACGGTCCGGGCGGTAAGACGACGAGACGATGATCACCGCCCGCGTCCGACGCGACGCACGCAGGGAGGCGCACGGCGGAAGTCCCCGGTGGAGCGAACGACTCCGCCTCGCGTCGGACGAAAGTCGCTCTCGGAGGCGGTAAGGCGGGTTTCGGCTCCACATCTCCCAATAGCATTAACAATAGTTAGATATTTATGGGACAACTCGCATTGTCATACCATGCCAGACTCTAGTGACTGGCGGAGCGATATGAGCAGTAGACGGAGCTTTCTGAAGATGGGGACAGTCGGCGGTGCGGCGCTGCTCGCCGGTTGTTCCAACCAGAACACGACTCCCGCGCCCGGCGGAGGCGGTGGCGGCGGCGGCGGCACGGCCGCCGGGAACGAGGCCGGGACCGGTCAGTCGTCGGGGAAGCGCTTCCGGGTGTTCGACCCGCTGACGAGCGGGGCGACGCCGACCGAACGGCACTTCAATCCGTGGAACCCCTCCCAGACGGGCTGTTGGCACCCGGGCGCTGCGGTCTTCGACCGCCTCGCCGTGTACAGTCCGACGAAGAACGAGGCCTACCCGCTCATGGCCGAGTCGTGGAAGATGAGCGACGAGACCACGCTGGAGGTCACGATAAGCGACAAGTGGACGTGGCACAACGGCGATCAGTTCGTCGCCCAGGACTGGGTGATGCAACAGCAGATCGAACTGGCCATCCAAGCCGCCGGCGAGGGGGAGTCGGACCCGCTCGTCAACTCCGTCGAGGCGGTGGACGACCAGCACATCCGGATCAAGCTGAACGACCCGCTGTCGGAGATATTCGCCGTCCAGAACACCATCGGCATCTACAACGGCAACCTCGCCCGCGGCGTGTTCACCAAACACGACGACGACCAGTGGAGCGAGTGGCACGACAAGCTGATGAACGGGTCGGAGGACGAGAAGTCGACCGTCATCGAGGAGATAACGACGACGAAGTACCCGAAGATCACCGACAATCCCATCGGACACGGACCGTTCCAGATCTCCGAGGTCGGCGACGACATCGTCGTGATGACGAAGTACGAGGACCACCCGCACTCGGACAACATCAACTTCGAGGAGTTCTCCCTCAACCTGTTCTCCACCAACAAGCCCACCCAGCCGTACTCGACGGGGCAGGTTGACGCCGCCCACAAGGGCTTCCCGGTTCAGGACGACCTGAAGAAGCAACTGCCGAAGGGTCACAAACTGTTCCGCGAGGGCCGTTCGAGCAACAAGCTCTTCGCGTTCAACTGCGGGCACAACGTCGAGGGCTACGACACGCCGTTCAAGAGCCCCAACGTCCGGAAGGCCGTCGCTCACGTCTTCAACCGCCAGCAGGTCAAATCGCTGCTTCAAGGCGTCAACCGGATGTTCGAGTGGGCCCCCTGCCGCGTCCCCGGCAAGGTGCTCAAAGCGGGCAACCACGAGTCCACCGAGTGGGTCAAGGACTTCACGCTGTACGGCCAGAACAACACCGAACGCGCCACGGAGCTCCTCGAACAGGAGGGGTACTCGAAGGAGAACGGAACGTGGATGACGCCCGACGGCAAGAAGTTCACCCTCAACATCATGAACGGCGCGGACCGCCCCGATATCTCGGTGCTAAAGCGGAACCTCACCGAGTTCGGCATCGAGGTGAGACAACAGCAGGTCGACGACGCGACGTTCGACGAACGGCGGATGAACGGCGAGTACGACATCATGCCCGACGGATCCTCCGCGAACGGCGTCACGGCGCTCTGGTCGATCGGCCTCATCGCGGACTGGGTCCAGTCGATAACCCACTACAAGCCCGAACGGGAGGTCCCGATGCCGGTCGGCGACCCCGAGGGCGGTAGCGGGACGAAGACCATCAACGTCGAAGAGCACATCAAAAAGTGGCAGCAGACGGGCGACTCCAAGTACCACAAGGAGCTGATGTGGTGGTGGAACCAGACGCTCCCCGAAGCGGAGATGATGTACCAACCGGACGCCGGCGCGTACAACTCCGCGAACTGGGAGATGGACGTCAGGGACGGCATCCTGAACGGCGTCGACGACGCGCTCTACATCGCGCCGAAGATGAAAGACGGGTCGCTCCGCTACGTGGGCGACTGAGCGGTCAGCCTCTGTCGTCCGCCGTCCGGCCCGTTCGGCGTCGCGTCGAACGCCCCGAAACGTGCTGAACGTTTATTACGTTCGGACCGTTCCTTGGCGTATGGGGATACTACAATCCGCCTCCCGGACGGTGCTCGGCATCGACGTGCTCTTCTTGCTCCTGTTGGGGTTCTCGTTCCTCTACCTCGACCCCGGTTCTCGGTCGTACGTCATGGCTCAGCTCACCCTCATCCCGATAGTCCTCACCTTCCTCGCGAGCGTCGTGCTGATATACACCGAGTGGGACCCCTTCGAGTGACGGGTTCTCCCCGACGGGCGGGCTCGACGGCGCTCTCCGGACGCTCGGCGATAGCGACGATGCGAACGAGAGGACTCCCCGGACTCCGCGGTTCCGTCCGCCCGTTCGCGCCGCCGACTCGCCTCTAGTTAGGTATTCGACCGGTCGTACCCGAACGATGGGTAACATTAATTAGGATGGTAAATCAACCCTATGCGTAAGCATACCATGGCCTCAATGGACTGGCGTGTACGGCGGTTGGGACAAACTGTCTTTACAGTGTGGGCTGTCACGACCCTCTCGTTCGTCCTGGTGCGACTGATGCCCGGGAACCCGATGGGAGCGATGGTCAGACAGCTAGAACAACAAGGGGTAGACCCGGTTCGCGCCCGACAGCTCGTCGAGCTTCGGTTGGGCGTCGATCCGACGGAACCGATTCCAGTCGCATACGTCGATTACGTGATGGACATACTCTCGGGGAACTTGGGTCAATCGACGTACTACGCGCAACCGGTGGCCGAGATTCTCGCGCAGGCCATGCCGTGGACGCTGTTCGTTCTCAGCTGGTCGCTCTTCATCAGCTTCTTCATCGGGATCGTCGTCGGGGCCCTGATGGCGTACTGGGAGGGCGGAAAGCTGGACGTCGGCCTCACCTCGTGGGCCATCCTGATGGGGTCTATCCCGTACTACGTGCTGGCGTTCCTCCTCCTGATATTCCTCGCGTACCGGCTGAACTGGTTCCCGACGAGCGGTCGCGCGCCGACTGGCGTCCCGGCCGGGTTCAACTGGCCGTTCATCAAGGGAATCGTCGAGCACGCCACGCTTCCCGTCGTCTCGATGCTCGTCGCGTCGGGCGTCGCGTCGCTCGGTATGCGCGGGAACAGCATCCGCGTCCTCGGTTCGGACTACCTCCGCGTCGCCCGCCTCCGAGGGCTCTCCGACGTGACGATTTCGACGCAGTACGTCGCGCGAAACGCCGTCCTGCCGATGTACACGTCGTTCCTCATCAGCATCGGCGAAATGTTCGGCGGGTCGGTCGTGCTGGAGCAGGTGTTCCAGTACCGCGGACTCGGCTACTACCTGCTGTCGGCGATGTACCAGCGGGACTACCCGCTGATGATGGGGGGGTTCGTCCTCATCACCGTCGCCGTCGTGACCGCACTGTTCATCGCCGACATGACGTACGGGCTCGTGGACCCGCGCGCGGGAGGACAGAACAGTGAATCGTACTGAGCGTTCGGGCGGCCGCCCGCGGAACCCGTCGGCGGGACGCGTGAACCGTCTGCCCGAGAAGAAGGGGATACAACGATGACCGATCACACTATCGACGACATCTGGAACGAAGACGAACAGTCGAGCGAATCCGACGGCGCGGCGCGAACCGACGGCGGCAACGTCAACTCGCCGTTCGACGTCGTCTCGCAGTACGACGAGACGCGCCGCGAGCGCTACGAGAAACTGTACGACGCGTACGTGTACGCGCCCCTCTCCATCGTCTGGCGCGATTGGCGGGCCCGCATCGGGTTCACCATCGTCCTCATCTACGTGCTGATGGGTACCGTCGGGACGGCGGTGGTGGAACCGGTCGTCGTCGCCGAAGGGCCGGCCCTCGCGCAACCGTTCGAGAACTGGGCGTATCCGCTGGGGACGGACGACATGGGCCGCGACCTGTTCGCCCAGACCGTCCACGCGACCCAAGAGATGCTGAAGATGATCGCGTCCGGCGCCATCTTCACCGTGGTCGTCGGGACGACGGTCGGCGCTCTCGCCGGGTACAAGGGCGGCACGACCGACACGGTGCTGAGCTCCATCACCGACGTGTTCATCAACATCCCCGGCTTCCCGCTGGTGATGGTGCTGGCGTTGCTTCTGCCCATCAGCGGCAACCCGTACATCATCGGGATTCTGCTCTGCGTCGCGTCGTGGGGCGGGCTGGCGAGGGCGATTCGGTCGCAGGTGCTGACGCTCCGGCAGGAGTCGTTCGTTGAGGCCGCGCGCGCCATCGGCGTCCCGACGCCGAAGATAGTGTTCAAGGAGATCGTGCCGCACCTGATGCCGTTCGTCGTCATCAACCTGACCAACGCCGCTCGGCGGGTCATCTTCGAGGCGGCCGCGCTGTACTACCTCGGCGTCCTCCCGTTCAGGAACCTCAACTGGGGGGTGACGCTCAACCTGGCGTACAGGGGGGGAGCGCACTACCGGCCGCAGGCCCTGCACTGGTTCGTCGTGCCGATGGTCGCCATCGTGTTCATCTCGGTCGGGCTGATACTGCTCGGCCAGTCGCTCGACCGGGTGTTCAACCCCCGCGTCCGGGCGCGCCACGAGAGCGTCTCCGGCGCGGCGGACGAAGACGAAGAGGACGACGGAAAGAGGCCCAACTTAGCGAACATGGGCGGAGGAGGAATCTAATCCATGACGGTTTCACAGACGGAGTACGACCGCGATACGCTGCACCGAGAGACGATCATCGAGATAGAGGACGCGTCCGTCTCGTTCGACATGGAACGGGGCGACTCGCGCGTGCTCGACAGCGTCGATTTGGACGTCCGGCGCAACGAGGTCCTCGGCGTCGTCGGCGAGTCGGGGTCCGGGAAGTCGATGCTCGCGTCCGCCCTGTTGGACGCCATCGTCGACCCCGGCGTCCTCACGGGCGACGTCACCTACTACCCGAACGACGGCGCGCCGGTGGACGTTCTGGACCTCGACAAACAGGGGCTCAAGGAGTTCCGCTGGGAGGAGGTGTCGATGGTGTTCCAGGGCGCGATGAGCTCGTTCAACCCCGTCCGGAAGATACGAACCCACTTCGTCGAGACGCTGACCGCGCACGACTACAACGTCGAAGAGGGGGTGGAGCGCGCACATCGGTTGCTCAGCGACCTGTACCTCGACCCCGAACGGGTGCTCGACTCCTACCCGCACGAACTGTCCGGCGGGATGAAACAGCGAGCGCTCATCGCCCTGTCGCTCATCCTCGAACCCGAGGTGCTGGTGATGGACGAGCCGACGGCGGCGCTGGACCTCCTGATGCAGCGCTCTATCATCTCGCTCCTGCAGCAGATCCAGACGGAGTACGACCTGACCATCGTGTTCATCACGCACGACCTGCCGCTCATCGCGGACCTGACGGACCGCATAGCGGTCCTGTACGCGTTCGAAATCGCCGAGTTGGGACCGACCGAGGAGATTCTGGAGTTCCCGGCGCACCCGTACACGCGGCTGTTGCTGAAATCGACGCCGAACTTGGAGTCGTCCATCGACGAGATGCGGCCGGTCGAGGGGAGCGCTCCCGACCCGGTGAACGTCCCGGCCGGGTGCTCCTTCCACCCGCGCTGTCCGCTCTCCGACGGGACCTGCGAGACGACCGACCCCGGCCCGTACCCGGTGGACGACGACCACCACGTCCACTGCCACCACTGGGAGGAGTCGGCGGACGCGATTCCGATGACCGAACAGACCGACGAGGGGTTCGCCGAGAGTTCGGTCGCGCCGCTGACGAAGGCGACGCGGGCCGCGGGAGCGGAACCGCTGGTGTCGCTGGACGATGTGGAGGTCCACTTCGAGAAGGAGAAGGGCTTCTTCGACATCTTCTCGGACCCCGAAACCGTCAAAGCGGTTGACGGCATCTCGCTCGACATCTACGAGAAGGACGCCGTCGTCCTCGTCGGCGAGTCGGGGTGCGGGAAGACGACGCTCGGGAAGACGGCCGTCGGACTCCAGCGACCGACCGGCGGGAGCATCAAGTACCGCGGCGCGGACATCTGGGACGTCCACGACGGAAACGGGAATCATGACGTGTCGTGGGGCGAGATACGCCGGTCGCTCCAGATAGTCCACCAGGACCCCGGTAGCTCGCTCAACCCGCACCGGCGCGTCAAGACGAGCCTCGAAGAACCGCTCAAGCGGTGGCACGACGACCTGGACGGAAACGACCGGAAGCAGCGCATCCTCGGCCTCCTCGACCACGTGGGCATGTCGCCGCCGGAGGACTACTTCGAGCGCTACCCGCACCAACTGAGCGGGGGCGAACAGCAACGCGTCGCCATCATCCGCGCGATGCTGATGAACCCCGACCTCATCCTCGCCGACGAACCGGTGAGCGCGCTCGACGTGTCGCTCCGCGTCGAGATGATGGACCTGATGATACAGCTGCAGGAGATGTTCGACACGTCGTACCTGTTCATCAGTCACGACCTGGCGAACGCGCGGTACATCGCCGAGAAGACCGGCGGTCGCATCGGCGTCGTCTACCTCGGCGAGCTCGTCGAAATCGGCCCGCCCGAGCAGATAATCCACGACCCCCAGCACCCGTACACGAAGGCGCTCCGCTGGGCGACGCCCGAACTCCACCACGACGGGTCGGCCGACGAGGTGGACGACTCGCCCATCCGCGAAATCGACATCCCCGACCCGACGAACCCCCCGAGCGGGTGCCGCTACCACACGCGCTGTCCCGAGGCGCGGGAGGTCTGTCGGTCCGAGCGACCCGGCTCCTACGAGGCGTCGGACGAGGAGAGTCACCGCGCGGCCTGCTTCCGCGCCCTCGACAACCACGAGTACTGGCACAGCGAACCCATCACGGACGAGATGGACAGCCAGAGCGACTAGTCGCGGCGTCTCTCGGCGGATAACTCGCCGCCGTCCTCTCCTCGCGGACGCGTAATTCCGATATCGGCGGGGTCGGCGCCTCAGTCCGCGTCGTCGCCCGTCGCCGACTCCTCGTACGCCTCCCACGAGAACCCCTTGCCGACGGCCGCGACGCCGCCGTCTACGGGGACGTTCGCCCCGGTGACGAACGACGCTTCCTCGGACGCGAGAAAGCAGATGACGTCGGCGACTTCCCGCGGTTCGGCCGCACGCTTGAGTACGCCGGGACCGTCCGGGTGCGGCGTCGTTCGCTCCTCGAAGAAGCGCCGCGCCTCGTCCTCGTCGTCGGGGAGGTGATACTCCGTGATGACCCAGCCGGGGGAGACGGCGTTGACCCTGATACCGTCGGCGGCGTGGTCGCACGCCATGTCCTTCGTCATCGAGACCACCGCCCCCTTCGTCGCGTCGTACTGCGACCAGTTCGGACGCGCGACGGCGGCGCCGTTCGAGGCAATGTTGACGACGGCCCCGCCGTCGCGCATGAGGGGGATGACGTGCTTCGAGCAGAACGCGACGCCCTTCAGGTTCACCGAGACGATTCGGTCCCAACTCTCCTCGTCGGCCTCCGTCACCGGGCGCGGTTCGACGCGGACGGCGGCGTTGTTCACGAGGACGTCCGCGCCGCCGAACTCCGCGTCGACGGTTTCGGCCATCCGCCTCACCTGCGCCTCCTCGCCGACGTCCGCGGCGACGGCGACGGCGCGCCGTCCCGTCTCGGTTTCGACGTCCTCCGCCGTCGCCTCCGCGGCCTCCGCGTCGCGGTCAACCGCGACGACCGATGCGCCGGCCTCCGCGAGTCGCAGACACGTCGCCGCGCCGATTCCGTTCCCGCCGCCGGTGACGACGGCTACCCGCCCTGAGAGTCGTTCGGACATGGGCGTGACGACGTTCGCGTCCCACATAGTACTTCGCCGGCGCGGCCGACTCCCCGTCGCGTCCGTTGCGTCCGTCGCGTCCGCCGTTTCCGCGGCGCGGCGCGCCGACCGGGTGAAGATTTATTCGCGTCCGGGTCGCACGGTAGCGTGGAATGGAGACCTTCGAATCCGACGACGGGCACGTACTCGTCCGTCTCGACCGCGGCGACATGGCACTCGAATCGCTCACCGACGCCTGCGAGGACCACGACGTCGATACCGGCGTCGTCGTCTCCGGCATCGGGACGTTCAGCAACCTGAACATCCACTACGTCGACCGGACCGACCTTCCGGAGGACCAAGCCGACCGGAACGCCGACCTGCGACTCGACGGGTCGTGGGAGGTGACGAACGTCGGCGGCATCGTCGCCGACGGCGAACCGCACCTCCACGTGACCGCGTTTAACGGCGAACGGACGGTCGGCGGTCACCTCGAAGAGGGGTGCGAGGTGAACGTCCTCGGCGAGTTCACCGTCAGAAAGCTGGACGACCTCTCGTTACACCGCGAACCGGGAGAACACGACATCTCGCAGCTTCAGCGCCGGTAGTCGGGTACCGAGACTTCCCGGGGCGATGGGGGAGTCCCCCGGACGCGACGGAGGCGGCGCGTCACCGTCGCTGCCACCAGATGATCCCGTACGTGGTGACGCCGAAGAGGAAGAGCGCGGCCCCCCAGACGGCCAGCATCGCCGCCCAGATTCCGGTGTTGATGGCGTACCCCCCGAGGATGAAGAGGAGCCCTACCACCGCGATGGTGAGCGTCACCGAGTTTCGAATCGTCCCGACTACGCCGTGCCGTCGGCGACCCCATCCGTTGGACTCGCCGGAGTCACTAACTGAGCTCATTGTTAGTGTGGTACGGAGTGACGGCATATATTGGTTGGGGTTCGGTCGCCCCCGAACCGCGGGTCCGTCGCCGTCGTCACCAAAACATTGGTATGGTTCGCACGGACAGAGATAGACGCGCATGTCCGCAGAGTACAATATCTACATCGACGGAGACTGGATAGCGTCGGAGTCCGGCGAGACGTTCGAGGTGCGGAACCCGGCCGACACGACCGAAGTGGTCGGGACGTACCAATCGGCGGCGAGCGAAGACGCCGAGGCCGCAATCGAAGCGGCGGTCGAAGCGCAGGACGAGTGGGCATCGACGCCCGCACCGGAGCGAGGGGCGGTGCTGAGCGAGACGTCCGCGGTTCTCGAATCCCGGACGGACGAACTGACGGAACTGCTCACGGCCGAGGAGGGGAAGACGCACGCCGAGGCCGGCGGCGAAGTACAGCGCGCGATCGACATCTTCCGGTACTACGGGGAGAAGGCGCGCGACCTCGGCGGCACGGTCAAATCCGCCAGCGCCGAGAACAAACAACTGTACACCAAGCCGGAACCGCTCGGAACCGTCTCGCTCATCACGCCGTGGAACTACCCCATCGCCATTCCCGCGTGGAAGCTCGCGCCCGCACTCGCCACGGGTAACACCGTCGCGTTCAAGCCCGCGTCGGCCGCGCCGGGCGTCTCCCGCGCGCTCTTCGAAGCGCTCGAGGAGGCGGGCCTCCCGGCCGGCGTCGCCAACTACGTCACCGGGCCGGGCAGCGAAGTCGGGTCGGTGCTGGCCGGACACGAGGACGTCGACGCGGTGTCGTTCACCGGCAGCACGGCCGTCGGGACGACCGTCGCCCGACAGGCGGCGGACGGCCTCAAGCGCGTCCAGTGCGAGATGGGCGGGAAGAACCCCACCGTCGTGATGCCGAGCGGCGACTTCGAGACGGCGGTCGACATCGTCGGGACCGGAGCGTTCGGCGTCACCGGCCAGGCCTGCACCGCCTGTTCCCGCGCCATCGTCCACGAGGACATCTACGAGGAGTTCGTTGACGCTGTCGTCGACTACGCCGAGTCGCTCGACGTCGGCGACGGCAGCGCCGGTGCCGACATGGGCCCGCACGTCACGGAGAGCGAACTCGACGGGACGCTAGAGTACATCGACGTGGCCGTCGCCGACGGCGCGACGCTGGAGACCGGCGGCGAACGCCTCACCGGCGACGGGTACGACGA
Organism: Halopelagius fulvigenes; assembly: GCF_042662625.1. GTDB lineage: Archaea > Halobacteriota > Halobacteria > Halobacteriales > Haloferacaceae > Halopelagius > Halopelagius fulvigenes. The sequence continues at coordinate 281,621 of NZ_JBHSXH010000011.1, read as the reverse complement.
CGGCTACTTCGTCGAACCGACGGTGTTCTCGGACGTGACCTCCGAGATGCGCATCGCGCAGGAGGAGGTGTTCGGACCGGTGCTCGCGGTGATTCCGGTCTCCGGTTACGAGGAGGGCGTCGAAGTCGCGAACGACGTGGACTACGGCCTCTCGGCGAGCATCGTCACGCAGGACATGACCGAGGCGAAGCGCTTCGTCGAGGACGTCGAGGCGGGCGTCGCCAAGGTCAACGAGAAGACGACCGGTCTCGAACTGCACGTCCCCTTCGGCGGGTACAAGCAGTCGTCCACGAACACGTACCGAGAGCAGGGCGACGCCGGACTCGACTTCTTCACCTCGACGAAGACGGTCTACGAGAACTACTGACGCCTCGTCCGCCCGCGTAGTCTCGACGGCGCGCCTCCCGCGTCGCCTCCAGTTTACCCGGCGTCTTGCGTTTCGGCCTCACTCCATCAGCGTCGTCACCAACCCGTCGAAGTTGAGGATGACGCGTTGGGTGACGTCGCCGAACAGCGCTTTCCCGGTCGGGGAGCGCTTCCGCCCGACGATGAACACGTGGTCGCAGTCCGTCTCGCTCGCCGTTTCGAGTATCGTCTCCCCGAGTTCGTCCTCCTCGATCACCGCGGCGCTGATTTCGTACTCGACGGCCCCCTCGCCGCCGGTCTCGGCGACGAAGTCGCGACCGAACTTCCGCGCGGCGTCCAGCGCGCTCGGTTGGCTGTACTTCTCTCCCTCCATGCGCTCTATCGATTCGACCGCGTCGAGGTTCTCTTCGACCTCCTCCGGCGTGAGATAGGAGAGCAAGACCAACTCTCCGCCGTTCGCCCTCGCCCACTCGGCCGCCTCTCTCAGGAGCGTTCCGTGTGCACTACTATCGTCTACGACCACGAGTCCGCGTTGCATACTCACAGTCACCGCGGCGAGACAGTTAAAGATAGTCCCCCGGTCGCCCTACGCGTCGGTTCGGTAGCGTTCGAGGGCGTCGCGGTCTATCTCGATGCCGAGGCCCGGCCCCTGCGGGACGTCGAGGACGCCGCCGGAGGGGTCGAACGGGGTTTCGAGCAGGTCGCTCCGCAGGGGGTTGTCGCTGCGGTCGAACTCGACCATCATCGGTTCCGGGACGTTTCGCGTGTGGGGGTACGTCGAGACGCTGGCCGCGAACTGGACGGCGGCGGCCATCCCGACCGCGCTGTTCCAGATGTGGGGACGGACGGCGACGTTCTCCGTCGTCGCCATGTCCGCTATCCGCCGCGCCTCGGAGAGTCCGCCGCAGCGCCCCAGATTCGGCTGCACGATGTCCACGGTCCGGTCGTCGACGAGGCGTTTGAACTCGAAGCGCCCGTAGTGTGCCTCCCCCGCGGCGATCGGCGTGTCGATTCGGCGCTTCACGTCCCGGTACCCCGTCTCGTTCTCCGGCGGGACGGGCTCCTCGATCCACGTGATGTCGTACTCCGCTATCGCCTTCGCCGTCTTCACGGCCTGCTCGGGCCGGTAGTTCCCGTTGATATCGACCATGAGCGCGGCGTCGTCGCCGAGTATCTCGCGCGCCGTTCGGACCCGTTCGACGTCGCTCTCGACGCCCGCACCGATTTTTATCTTCGCGGCCTCGAACCCCTCGTCGACCGCTCGCTCTATCGGTTCCGCGATGGGGCGGTCCCGCTCCGTGAAGTACATCGTGGACGCGTACGGCGTCAGGGTGCGGCGCGTCTCGCCGCCGAGGAGTCGGTGGACGGGTCGGCCGACCGTCTTCCCGATGACGTCCCAACACGCCACGTCCACCGCGCTCAGGACGCTCTGGACGAACACGTCGCCGCCGAAGTGGTACGGGTCCGTGTACGAGCGTTCGGCCAGCGACTCCACCTCGAAGGGGTCCATCCCGACGACGTCCTCGCGGAACAGTTCGTCGAACGTCGCCTCGACGATGCGACCGGGCGCGAACGCCTCGCCCCACCCGACCGTCCCGTCGTCGGTTTCGATGCGGAGGAGCGTCGTCTCGCGCGTCCGTCCGAACCCCCGCGCGTCGCCCATCCCCTCGCCCTCGGGGAGCGTCGAGGAGACGGGTATCGTCTCTGCGTCGGTCACTTCCATGTCCTCTCACTCAGAGTGAGGCGAGTTATAACTTGGGTCGAGAGCGGAGACCGTTCGCGGCGGCGACCCGGCGTCGGCTCCGAATCGGTTCGCGGTGCGAGGGCGGTGCAGGTGCGCCGCAGTCGGCCACTCTCAGTCGTCGTAGTGGAACTCCGTCCACGGACCCTCGACGAACGGGTACCGCTCGACTATGTCTAAGTCCACCTCGACGCCGAGTCCGGGGTCGTCCGAGAGGGTCAATACGCCGTTCTCGACCGCCGGTTCCCCCTCGATGATGTCGAACGCCAGGTCGAACTGGTACATCCCGGGGTCGCTCTCGGAGTCGAGCGCGGGGTCGTTCTCGAACACCGGGTATTCGAGGAGTCCCACCTCGGGCGCGGCGGCGACGAGGTGGGCGTTCGCCGCGAGGCCGAGCCACGTCCCGAAGTTGTGGGGGACGAACTCCACGTCTCGCCCGCGACAGAACTCGACGGCCTCTCGACACCCCGTGTAGCCCTCGTGGTGGCGCACGTCGCCTTGGAGATACTCGACCGCACCCGTGCGTCCGAGTTCGACGAGTCCCGCGGCCGACTCCTCGCTCTCGCCGCCCGCGAGCGGTGCGCCCGTCTCCGCGAGCGACCTGTACCCGTCGTAATCGTCGGGCGCGACCGGCTCCTCTATCCAGTACGCGCCGCACTCTGCGGCGTGTTCGACCAGTTCGCGAACGGTGTCCTCGTCGTAGGCGTCGCGTATCTTCCACCACGTGTGGACGTCGAGCATGACCTCGGCCTCGTCGAGCGTTTCGGCGAGTAACTCGACCGTCCGCCGGTCGCCGTCGGGGCCGATACCGGGACGGTACTTGTAGCCCACGAACCCGAGGTCCTCGATGGTCGCCGCCTGCTCGACGTACCCCTCCGGTTCCATGTACATCCCGGCGCTGGCGTACAGGGGAATCTCCGTCGTCGGGTCGCTCCCGTACTCGTCGGCGAGCAGTTCGTACACCGGCGCTCCGAGTTCCCGCCCGCGGATGTCGTAGAGGGCGACGTCTATCGCCGAGACGGCCTCCGTCCGGAGACGCCCGGGGAGTCCGGCGTCGGCGATTCGGTCGTGCGCGTCCGCGATTCGGTCGATGCGCTCACCTTCGAGTGCGTCGGCGACGTCCCCGTTGACGACGTCGGCGAACGTGCCCTGCGAGTCGCCCTCGAAGTACTCGCGCATCGCGGAACTACTCGCGCCGGCGGTGGAGACGCCCCGCACCCCGTCTTTCGTCTCGACGACGACGAGGACGACGTCGCGTTTGTGCAATCGCCGGGTCCCGCCGCAGAACGGACGGTCCTGCGCCGGGTCTATCGGTGAGGAGAGGGCGTACCCTCTCACGTCGGATATCTCCATGCACGAGGTATGCGAACACCGGCCTATTAAATCATTCTCGCGTCGCGGTCGAATCCGCTAGGAGAACTTCGTGTTCAGTTCGATGACGTTGGCGGCGCGCTGAACGTGGTCGGAGAGTTCCCCGTGGAGCCGGTCTTTCGTGAACCGACTCGACGGGCCGGAGATGCTTATCGCGCCGAGAACTTCGTTCCCGTCTCTGACCGGCGCGGCCACGCAGCGCAGCCCTTCGATGTTCTCCTCGTCGTCGAGGGCGTATCCGCGCTCTCTGACCGCCTCTAACTCTTCAAGGAAGTCCGCCCGCGACGTGATCGTGTGGGGCGTCATCCGAACGAAGTCGACGCCCTCGACGATGGCGTCGCGTTCCTCCTCCGGGAGGTACGCCAGTACGGACTTCCCGAGCGAGGTGGAGTGTATGGGCTGCTGAGTGCCGACGCGGGAGGCGGTTTCGACGGACCGGTTCCCCGTCGCCTTGCAGAGGTACGAGACGCGACCGAACTCCTCGATTCCGAACTGCGCTATCTCCCCGGTCTCCGCGGCCAGGGATTCGACTTCGTTCTCGATGACGTCGTAGTTCCCTATCTGGTCGCGGACGTGGGTCGCCATGTCGAGAATCCGGAGGCTCAGTCGGTACCCGTCGCCCTCGCGGACGATCATCTCGCGTTCCTCGAGCGTCCGGAGGTGGCTGTGGACGGTACTCTTCGAGTGACCCAGCTCGTTCGCCAGCTCCGTCACCCCGGCGTCGTCCCGCCGTTGGAGGATGTCGACGATGTTCAGGGCGATCTTCACGGAGCGAATCGTCCGCGGCTGTTCGCCAATGTCTTGGCTTGTCATACCATAGGTGTGCGTCTCCCCCCACTTAAACATGTTCTCGCAACGGGAACGAATCGCACGGGCGATGCCGTTCAACGCACCGAACAGCGGTGAGTACGCCCCTTCAGTTCCAGGCCCGCACCGGGTGAGCGGTCCCCGCAAATCACCCGGGATCGGCCTTTTCGTTCCCCGTGGGGGAACGCCCTCAGACGGGCGCTCGTCGCCTCTCTCCCGTACCACCGGGCCGTAATTCGCGGACGGACTCCCCGCAGAGGCCGTTTCGGGGCGAGCGGCGGTCCGACGGAGGGCCGCATTACAGGAGTAGAATCGTAACGGGGTGTTCCGCTAGGGGGAACGAATCGGGGTGCTTCACCGTCGTCCTCGTCTGCCGGAAACGAGCGCTCGCTTCCACCAATCCTTATGCATCCGCACGGAGAGGTTCCGGTATGACGGTTCGAGTCACCGTGTGGAACGAGAACGTCCACGAACGAGAGGAACCGGACGTCGCGGAACGCTACCCGGACGGTATCCACGGAGCGATAGCCGAGATATTCGACGGAGAGGACTACGAAGTTCGGACGGCGACCCTACAGGAGACGGAACACGGCCTCACCGAGTCCGTCCTCGACCGGACGGACGTCCTCGTCTGGTGGTCCCACTGCGCGAACGACGAGGTGCGCGACGACGTGGCCGAACGAGTCGTGGAGGCCGTCCACGACGGCATGGGGTTCGTTCCGCTTCACTCTGGAAAGAACTCCAAGCCGTTCAAGCGACTGATGGGGACGTCCTGCCGGATCAAGTACCGCCACGGCGGGGAGACCGAACGGGTGTGGGTCGCGGACCCCGGTCACCCCATCGCCGACGGCCTCGGGGAGAGCTTCGAGATTCCATCGACCGAGATGTACGGCGAACCGTTCGACATCCCGGAACCGGACCGAACCGTGTTCATCTCGTGGTTCGAGGGCGGCGAGGTGTTCCGCTCGGGCGTCTGTTACCGCCGCGGGCGCGGTCGGATCTTCGCATTCCGCCCCGGCCACGAGGAGTATCCGATATTCTACCAGGACGAGGTTCGTCGCGTCGTCCGGAACGCCGTGGACTGGGCCGCCCCGAACGAGGGAGCGACGGTGAACTGGGGAGAGGTATCGCCCGCCGAACCGACCCGCGAGCGGTAGTCGTTCGTCCGACAGTCGAAGTACGTCGAGTGGGCGTCGGCGACGCGACGGCGGCCCAACCGTCGCGAACATTTAAATACTATCTCCGCACACGTTCGAACGAGCGATGAAGTTCGGAATCTTTCCCGTTGAGGGCGGCGACACCTGGGAAGGCGTCGTCGAACAGTGTCAAGTGGCAGAACAGGTCGGCTTCGAGACCTGCTGGGTGAACGACCATCAGGCGACGGAGGGCGAGAACTACTGGCCGTCCCCGCTGACGCGACTCACGAGCATCGCGACCGGGACGGAGACGTTGGAGCTGGTCACGTCCGTGCTCATCCTCCCGCTGTACCATCCGCTGCACGTGGCACAGCGGGCGGCGATGTTGGACAACATCTCCGACGGGCGGTTGACGCTCGGCGTCGGTCTCGGCTACGTCGAGAAGGAGTTCGACGCGTTCGACGTGCCGATGGACGAACGCGCCGGTCGGATGATAGAGGGCATCCAGTTCATCGACGAGTTCCTCTCGTCCGACGAGCCGATATCGTTCGAGTGTCCGTTCTTCGAGGTCGAAGACTGGCAACCGCTCCCGCAGACGGTCCAGTCGCCGCGGCCGCCGTTGTGGATCGGCGGGTGGGGAGACAAACAGATAGCTCGGTCGGTGAAGTTCAGCGACGCGTGGGTGCCGGGCGTCGTCGCCGACCTCGCCACGGTCGAGGACCGCAAGCGACTCCAACGCGAACACGTCAAGAACTCCGACCAGGACTGGGAGTCGATGGACCACCCCCTGATGCGGGAGGCCGTCATCGCCGAGACGGAAGAAGAGGTGATGAAACGGAAGGAGTACCTCCACCGGACGTACATCGACGAGTACGGCGGCGAGTTCTCTCACCCCCTGATGACCGCCGACTCCGTCGAGGACTTCGAGGAACTCGCCGACGACCGGTTCATCTACGGCACGCCGGAACAGATAATCGAGCAGATAGAGTCGATGCGAGAGCGGTTCCCGCTGAACCAGTTGACGCTTCGGTTCCACCACTCCGGAATGCCGAAGGACTTGGTCGAAGACCAGATTCGGCTGTTCGGAGAGGAGGTCATCCCGGCGTTCGAGTAGGGCGGCGACGCTCACAGCGATGCATCGTTACGGGTGACGCTCGGCCGGAACTGCCCCTCGACGGTGGAGTACGACCCGAAGTTCCCACTTCATCGAATCCAGTAAAAGGAGATATTTCACCCTTCGATAAACTGTACTTCGCGATACGAACGCCCATAACTGAAGAGAGGCCACTGTTTCGGAGGATGGCCAGTTTTCGATTTTATTCAATGAGATATAGTCAGAATAATCTATTCTGATCGAACTCTCCGGTCGATTACCGAATTGAACTCTGTAAGTGTTGGATTTACGTCTGAAACTCCTGCCTCGAGATAGTGTTTCCACTTACGAAGGGCGAACCGAGTTGGGAGATGCTTAGTCTGCTGGAATCAGTGCAGAAGAAACCCATTCCACACACTCACCAGCTGTCAGTACGGGCGCGTAGTCTAGATCACCGTCAACTTGTGCTTTCAGGAGAAAGTCGGTAAGCCGCCAGATATTGTGCAGTAGCGCTGCGAACACGAAGTAAAACAACCGAACGCGGTAGTCTTTCGAGGAGGTTTTCGCTAAGAAGTCGTACTTGATCGACTTGTACTCGTTTTCGATTTGCCATCGGCGGCTGTATCGCTGACAGTATGCCTCGGCCTCGGCTGGCCCGACCCTGAGATTCGTTGTGAAGACGGCTGTTCCGTCTCCTTTCGTCGAGGGGACGTACAAGAACTGCATCGCGTGCGATCCCTGATCAGTGTGAACCGTCGTTGATTCGACCGCGACGTCTTGCCCATCCTCGCTCATCCGCTTGATCGCTGCTCGCTCTGCGTTGAACGACCGCTTGGGGATTAGGTAGTTCACGTTGAGGTTTGACAGCGTTTGGTAGACCAACTTTGCGTCGAATTCAGCGTCACAGAGAACCGTCTCAATTGGAACGAGCTCTTGTGCTCGTCGAACGAGTCGTCGGACCACACGATGAATCCGATTCGGCGGGTTCTCATCCCATGCTGAGCTCTCGCGGACGGGCTCAACCGCTAATATGATGGGAATGTTCCATCCGACGATTGAGAGTGTCGCAAATTTGAATCCCCGTCCGTCATCGTCTTTCGTCCCGCTAACCATTGTCATTCCCTCGACGTCACCATAGTATCGCAGTGTCGTGATATCGATCGCAACGGTAACAGGACGACGGAACGTGACTTCTGACTGTATCACCGACAAAAGCCGCTCTGTCGCCTGTTGAAATCCAGCGATCAGACCCTCAGGATCGAATTTTTTGACTGTCCGAAGGTGCGTATCGCCGTGTGGCCCGTACTCCGCACCTCGGCGGATCTGAAACCGTCTCGCACCCTGCGGTGTTCCGCAACCAGCCATCCCAATGAACGTCTGAAGTTCGAGAAAGCGAGTATCCTCGTATGTCGCGTTCTGAGCTCGACCAGAGTTGAACGACCCAAAGGCGTGATCGCGTGCGAGATGCGTTGTCCGAGAGATCTGGGCGTTAGTAAACGTGGGTTGACTCTCAGGTTTGTCGTCAGCCTCGTCGAGTGGCGTCTCGATCTCTTCTAGCGGGCGGACTTCAGGAGCGTAGAAATCCCCATTTTCGACTCTCCAGACGAGATCGTGTGCTCCATTGGTCACGAAGGAACGACCCGCGTCGTCGAATCGGTTATGCCAAGTTCGAGAGAGTACTGATTCGTCTGGGATTTTCTTGAGGCCGAACAAGACTGCAAGTTCTTGTTGGCGCGTTAGCGATCGGTAACTCTCTCCAGTGGTTTCCCGGTAGTAGAACAGTTTGACCATACCGCGAAATGGATATGATGTGGAGTGCCACTCCGGATATTGATCCTCTGGAAACGAAAATGGGTGGTCAAGCGCTTCAAATGCGTCGTAAAGACTGGTTCCGCTTTGTAGGCGTTCTTTCAGCTCAAGCGAGATAGCAAACGTATCGGTCATTCGAGGCGTATAGGAGATCATCAGTTTGTATGTCTATTACGGGGGATCTGGTGTTCGTTCTTGCTATGGTCTCCCTCCTCGTCGCACTCAAAAGTAAAAACCGACTGGCTACACGGCGGGCTCAAGAGTAAACCGAGCGAATATCGGGTTTTTCGGGCCGTTTGTAGCAGGATTTAGTTTGAACCGAGCGATTCTCACCCTTCCTTCTCACCCTCAGGGAAATTGGTTTGATACAGGGCTTACTTACAGCGTTGTCAGGAGTGCATTAGCTGATCAGTAGGGCTGCGCGTGCAGCTATCGAGCAAATCACTTACTACAAGTCATCGTAGCTACATTCACGATGTATGCCAGCCGACGAACTCACCTCCTACTGACAGCTGGTACCTTTCTTTTTACAGTCTATTGGGCGTATGATGGCTCGACCCTCGTCGCAACGGATGGGCGTTCATTGCGATTTTGCATATTTAGGACTTAGTCAGAGATAGGCAGGCTAACATGGCAACTGAATGAACGAGAAGTAGCTCCCCTGTGTCTGTCACCGAGTCGAGCCCGTTTTTCCTCCATTACACTATGTATATCTAGCGCCCAAAAAACTATCACACCTGTTGCATATCTTTCGATAATGCCTAAAACCGGGTCTCCTGACCGAGGGTCGACCGGCAGCCCCCTAGACGTTCCTCACCACGACCTACCGTACCAACGGGTCGGAACTATCGATGCCGAGACCGTGCGCCTGCTCGGGTGGTTCGCGGTCATTCTCTTGGCGCTCACGACGCTTATCGTCCTTCCCACACTTCTTGATGTGGTCAACAGTGCCGTATTGGGGACGCTCACGCCCGTGATGATGTGGGCTCCGACGCTCATCCTGTTCGGTCTCCACCGGCTCCGAAGGCGACACGGTTCGTTTCTCGGTATCGCTGCTGTCAAACCTATCCGGCCAGTCCGTCGGATCGTCGTAATCAGTCTCCTCTTGCTAGTAGGGTTGAGTGCGCTTCCTGTCCTCACTGAAGCGCTCGCTGTTCTCCTCGGGCTGAAGTCGGTTTCCGTCTCGTCGGACGCATGGACGTTGCTTCCAACGGTTCCCGTACTGGTCGTCGCCACGATGCTCATCACGGCCGGCGAGGAGTTCGCATGGCGTGGCTATATCCAAACGCTGCTCGCCCCGTGGGGCTACTGGCGCTCGAGTGCGGCAATCGGTGCGTTCTGGTCGCTCTGGCACATCCCGCTCACCGTCGGATATGCGGCGTCGGGCGACCTGCTCGTTCGCGACGTTATCTCGACATCGGTGAACCTCTTTCTGGCTGCGTTCGTCCTCAGCGGAGTCCGCTATCTCTCAGCATCGGTGTGGCCTGCGGTTCTCGGTCACTCGCTGCTCAATACGGTGTTGGTGTACGTCTACTCGAACTTCACGACGTCTATCAGCGCGACCGCAGAGATGACGTTCTGGACGTATACAGCATTGAGTTGGCTCGTTTGGCTCGGACTCATCGCAGTGACCGTGCAGGCAGTCCACCGACGCAGGACAGCTGATTCCACGACCATACAGTAGCGCGTCACAGCATAGACGGCGTCTCACACGAGAAGAACGTGGGAAACGGTTCATCCCTCTTTCGAGATAGCCGGAAGAACCGAGGATTCTGAGTAGGATCAGATAGTCATCACTCTTCTTTCGACGCTCCATCGCAGAACTCTACTGATCGTCTGATTCAGCCCCACCCGAAGTGGAAATAAGTCACGCATCAATTCCATCCTCCGAAACCCTGGAGAGGCACGTCAAGAATAATCGCTTAAATAACGACTCACAAACGCGGGGAAACTACTTGTTTGTGTAAAGTTTCATGAAACCTATGGGACAGGATACTGTGGTTCGACGTGCCCAGCCCGACGATATAGATGAGATATATCAGGTAATGCGTCGAAGTAGGCAAGAGGCTTTCACGGGTCTACTTCCGCCAGAAGCCCTCACCTGGGAGTCCGAGATTCCTGATGAATTTTGCGAATTCATCAAGGAAATCATCTCGCACGAACAAAAAGCGCAGTTGGTGGCAGTATGTGACGAGGCTGTAGTCGGACTCGCAGAACTCGTATGGCAATCAAAGGAGACTCAGGATTTTGTTGAAGAGTCCGAGGCTGAACTGAAAGCCATCCATGTCCGACCTGAGAGTTTGAATGAGGGAATCGGCACGGAACTCCTTCACAAGGCTGTTGATGTCCTCCCGTCTCATCTTTCTGGAGTTGCACTTTGTGTTCTCTCGGGTAATGAACGCGCTCGGTCCTTCTACGAACGACGTGGATTTGAGCAGGATGGAACTACTATCAACACGACTGCTGATGACGAATGTATTGAAGCCGTCTACCGCCGCCCACTTTGAGACCATGTTCCCGTGGCCGTCCGTTTGAGACCTATGTTGGTATTGAAGTAAGTCGGCTGTTCGGCAATCTATCTCTACAGTCCGGTCACACGATTCTCGAACTGCATACTATTTTATAAGACGTTTCTCGTGCTTAGTTCCGCTTCGATAGAAACTCCGACGCTCAGTTCGTACGCCGAGTGACTCTGCTGCTTCAGCGGAACGTAGAGAAGAACGCGCTAGACCATCCTCCGAAATCGCAGTATCGGAAACGTACTCAACGAGCACTAGGAGGACGTTCCACAGAGGACGACTTCGAATTCTCGGTGTTTACGTCGTCGTATGTGCCCTCAGGGGATTCTCGATAGCAGAATGGGGTAGTGAATTCCGATTACACACCTACCGGTGTAATGGTGAGCGTGACGGGCGTGCCAGACCTACTCTGGACTGGTACAGAATAGACAGTTTTCTCACATATAGAACAGCAGCGGCAAACATCTCGGCCGCGTAGCGTCATGCAACGATCCTACGAGGTGAAACTCGAAGTGCAAGTCCGCTAGATTCGTTCTCTACGACAGAATAGAACTGTGACGGATACGACTCACTCCCTTGGGTTCCTCAGAAGGGAGGTTGCAGCTACCCTCGCACGGTATTCTCGTCTGATACATGAAAAGTTATAAATAATGATAATGTAATTACAGAACTGTATGAGCAGTGATACCAGTAGTGATGAAAGCGGCTTCGCTCGGCGGCGCTTCCTCAAATTGAGCGGCACGGCGGGTGCGGTCACGCTCGCGGGGTGTTCATCGGAACCCTCGGCCGAAGGTGGCGGAGACATCGGTACCCTCACCGGCGGCGACGGTTCCGTTACTACCTCCTCGGGTGGGTCCACCGCCTCGGACGAGCGGAGTCTGACCGTACCCTCCCGGTTCATCCCGGCCGAGACGCAGTGGAATCCGTACGCTCCGAGTAACTACGCTGAGGTGGCTGGAAAGATGGTGTTCGATCCCTTCCTCAGATACAATCAGAAGACGGGCGAGCTAATTCCGTACGTTCTCCAAGACTGGCGGAAGGACGGAAAGACGCTCACGATGAGTATCAGGGAGGGGCAGACGTGGCACGACGGGAACCCCGTTACGGCGGAGGATTTCGTCACTAAGTTTACGATCGACAAGGGACTCGGGTACGAAATCACGAACTACATCGACGCTGTCGAGGCGGTCAACGACTCGACCATAAAGTACACGCTCAAGAGAGACTACGGAGAAAAGACAATCTTAGTCGTGATCGCCGGGAAGTGGATGAACACTCCCACGAGCGAGTACGGCAAGTTTGCTCAGCGGTTCCGTGATGCCTCTTCGGAAGAAGAGAAGAAGACGGTTCAGGGGGACCTGCAGGACTATCAGCCGAGCGAACCGCTCGGCTGTGGACCGTGCAAATACGACTCTGCGAACCAACAAGTACTGACGCTAACGAAGTACGAGGACCATCCGGATGCGAATCAGATACAGTTCCCAGTCTACGAACTCGAATACTTCGCGTCGAGCCAGCAGAAGTGGGCCGCGATGAAAAACGGGAGAAATATCGATATCGTGGACGGCTTCACGCCGATCCGCATCGCGAAGACGTTCCCCGATTACGTACGCCAGTACAAAGTCCCCACCTACAACGGGTACGGACTCGGATTCAATCACGACGACGAGGACTTCGGCAAGCGGAACGTTCGGCGCGCGATCGCATACGTGGTCGACCAACAGCGGATGGCGGAGCTCGCCGACCCCTTGAAAACCGCGGTTGCGAAACCGGTCGGCCTCGGCAGTTTCATCACGGACACGTGGAAGGAGAATCTGGGTGGCGACGTCGACGTATACGACTCGTACACGAGTACGGAGAAGGCGGCGGCCCTCCTAAAGAAGGAGGGGTACTCGAAGAAGGGCGAACAGTGGCACAAGCCGAACGGAGAGCAGTTCACCCTCTCGATTCCCTCACCGTCGGGCTGGAGCGACGTTACCAGCTTCACGACGACGCTCGCACAGATGCTGTCCGACTTCGGCATCAAGACAGAGAACAGGGCCGTCGAAAACACGACGTTCTTCGGACAGTACTGGGGAACATCGAACTTCAAGGTCGTCCCCTGGTTCTGGAACAACTCGGGGAAAACGGAGCCGTTCTTCAGTCTCTCGTGGATACTAACGAGTAACACGGTGATGTCTAACCTAAACTACGGAGAGAAACCGAAGGCACCGCCGGTCGGGGAACCGAACGGAGAGGCGTCCCCGGTCAACGTCCGGGAGACCCTTCGGCGTCTCAGTACGACGAGCGACCGGGCCAAAGCGCAGGAGTACACGCGGGAACTCGCCTGGGTCGTCAACCAGAATCTCCCGATGCTCCCGCTGATCGAAAAGATCCATCCGAGCTTCTGGAACGGGCAGGATTGGGACATCCCTCCCGCCGACACGAACAAGAAGTTCGTCGACTGGTGTAGTTACTGGTTCCCGCGTATCGGGGCGGTCTCGCCGGTGCAACGACAATAAGACGATCGAAGGCTTACTTACTTTGCTCGCGTACTTTTTACGCGCCCCCGGTGAGACTTCGTCGGGAGACGCTCGCGAACGGAGTCCCACGCTAGACGTACGGCGGTAGTCGACTCCGGTTCCGGACCACCGAAACTACTTCTGAAAGTCGATCTGGCGTACCAGATGCCGTCTCGGTATTCGCTGGGGGGTCATCCGACTCCGCTCTCTCCGTCACTCGGTTACCCTCCGAAGACGGGACGCTACCCCGTCCCCGATAGCGTCCATTCCAGCGTCTCCCGGGTGGAGGATATCTGCCGTCAGGCCGGAGATGTTCATCAGTTCCGCGCCTTCCGCGAGAAAAAGGTTAGAGCGACGAGAGTCGGTAACGATAGAGCGCAGCGTCGCTCGGAAGTCAGCGGCGCGTTCAAAATCGTCCCCGCTGCCAGCGTCTGCGAAGTAGGGAAAGAGAGTCACGCACAGGATCGGTTTTCGGGGATGGGAATTCGCGATCGTCTCGACGAACCTTCTCGCTCTGTTCCGGAACTGGGTGAGAGTAAACCCTCGGTTCGCCATGTTCACCGAGAGCGCTAGCGTCGCGACGTCCCAATCGTCGCGACCTGCGATGTAATCAGCCATAGCCGGGTCGCAGAACGCTGATCCCGAACATCCGAAGTTCAGCGCGTCGTACCCCAGTTCTCGGGCGACGCGCGCAACGTAGTTCAAATGCGGTGCCGATGCTGCCGCGCCTTCAGTGATAGATGTCCCGTACGCGAGATACCGCCGAGCGGGCAGTTCATCGGAAGTGGGAGGCCGACAGTCACCGGAAACATCGTGAAGAGCGACCGCCGGAGCGCGCTCGAATACGATCCGACAGACCCGCGGATCGAATCTCCCCGTTTCTTCGCCGGTGTCGAGTGCGCCGATTCGATCCGGGACAGTGAACGTGAGAGTCTCGGGTCTGGGACCGATCTCGACCGGCTTCCACGGCTGAAACGGCCCCCAGAACGGACGAACCCGCGTTCTATCGGCTGCAGAGAGCGTGATCTCGATCGTCGCGTTCGGACGGTCGGGAACGAACCGGATTTCGCTCCCGGTCGGATGTCTGACACGTTCGCGGGCGTCGACGTTCAGGCCTGTGCCGACCGTAGCCGGGACGCGGCACAGCCGATCACCGTCGGCGGTCCACTCCGCCGGCACCATCTCCGCGACGTTGTGCAGGGAGACAGAAGGATACTTCTCGAACCTCATCCGGAGTAGCCTACGAAACGCACCGTAATCATATCAGTCTGCTGGTATCCCTCCGCGTCTCGTAATTCAGGATTCGGGGGTATCCTAAATCACGGGAGTCAGAGAGAGTGACGACAGACGAATCTGCTTCGGACCAGATACGAAGCCGATCAGGCGATTCGACTCACATCGGTTCGAGAGGGACCGAAGTAACAGGATAACCGATCTCTCAGTGAATCAAAAGATAATTGACGAGACTGATCAATGTGAACACATGACGATCAAGACAGGTCCCTCCCGGGAGTATCGGCGCGTCCGTCGCTTAGAGACGGGCTGGCGCTTCCACCTCGGTGACCTCGACGACGGCGCCGACCCCGAACTCGACGATAGCGGCTGGGAGGTCGTCGAAGTCCCCCACGACTGGAGCATCAGGGGCCCGTTCGATTCCGAGAATCCCGGCGGGCAACAACAGGGCTTCGCTCCGGGTGGCGTGGGCTGGTACCGCCGCGAACTCCCGGCCGATATCGACCGGGACGCGACCATCCGATTCGACGGAGTCTACCGGAACTTCGACGTGTACGTCGACGGTGAGCACGTCGGTCACCGCCCGTACGGCTACTCGACGGTGAACGACAAGCTCTCCGAGTTCGGTGTCGACGGCGGTGAGACGCTCGCCGTCCGCGTCGACAACGACGAGTACCCACACAGTCGCTGGTACACCGGGTCGGGTATCTATCGCGACGTGCACTTGATCGAAACCGACTCGGTCGCCGTGGCACCGTTCGGCACCGACATCCGTACGACCGCAGTCAATCGCCACCGCGCTGAAGTCCAGATGCTAACCGAAGTCAAGAACGCCGAATCGGTCGAACTCCATCAGAACGACGAACCGCTTGGCACTCAACGCGCCGACGGTTTCGGGCCCCGCCCGATCGAGTGGTACGTCCCCTACGAGGCCGGGACACTCCGTGCGGTGGCGAAAGAGGACGGCGAAGTAGTCGCTGAACACGAACTGGAAACGGCTGGCGACCCCAGCCGGATCGAACTCGACGCGGACCGCGAGACGATAATCGCAGACGGTCGTGACCTAGCGTACGTCCGGGCGACCGTCACCGACGATACCGGGGTGCGCGTCCCCCGCGCAGATCACGAGATCCGATTCGACGTCTCGGGCGCAGGTGAAATCGCCGGCGTCGATAACGGAAATACCGACAGTAACGAGCCTTGGGTCGGCGACACTCGGTCGGCGTATCGCGGGACCTGCATCACCGTCGTCCGGGCGGACCGGGAAGGCGGGACGGTCGAGATCGAAGCCACAGCCGACGGGCTAGTTGGCGACGGCGTGACCGTGACGGTCGAAGACGCAGCGTAAGCAGTTCGGGCGAAGGCCGGGTCAGTTGCCTACGCAGAAAAGGTCTAGAAGACCGGGGTACCAGCGCCGGTTCAGCCCGTGATTTTATGCCATCAATCAGGTAATTGTACGCCGAACTCGGAGCGGTAACGCTGCATCGCCAGCGTGTTGAAACGGGACGGCGAATGCGACGAGCGGTCGGAGCGGATGGACTGCGTGACTCATGGAGAGGAGGGCGTTGAGGGTCGGACCGAGAGTTCCGCGAACTGTCTGGACGCGGGACCGAAAGCGACAGCGAGGAGTGTAGCGGCCACGACGCCCGCTAACGACACCCCGAGGGAGAGGGGACAGAGTTCGACGGTCGAACCGGGGAGGTGTCCAATCACATATCTCAGACGGGGCCGATCCGAGAGCGACGAGTCCGGCCGCACGTACCCCGTCGAGACGTGAGCGACGGGGTCGCTCGAATCGCAATCGAGAACCCCCGAATCGAGTAGATTCGACCGTACAGGCGAACGTCAACGAGACGTTCGCACGTTTCGTCCCGTATGAATGGAGTTCTGATCTTTCCATCGGACTCTCCCCCCATGAGAGACGTCCAGACCCGCTCTGAGTGATTCTCCGGCACGCCGTCCGAACCGCGGGAGGAAGCGGATCCCCCGTCCGGCTTCGAACCGCTATTCGATAGAATTAATTAGATGAAATTCCGGAGTTACGACCGGGAAGTCGACCAGTGTCGCCGACGAGGACCGTCGAATGTTCATCGGCAGCGTTCCTCGCAAAAATCCTGCATCTCGGCGCACCACGACCGCTGTGACCGTCCCTCGTTCACGGTCGGGTGGGCCACGCCCTCATTATCACGAGAGATATTTTCGCCCGTGGCGTTATATATGAAATATAATACTGAGTATGTAGTGCTCACATCAGAGACGATACCGGGTAAAGGGGCGAACGATGCGGTCAGAGCGACCAGCATTCGAGACATCCGATTTGGACGGCGAACGGACGACGAACGGGGAGATACGACATGAAGATACAGACGAAACTCATCGCGCTCTGTCTCGCCATCTCGCTGATTCCGGTTTCCGTGGTCGGCGGGACCGGAATCTACGAGATGCAGGAGATCGGGTCGTACGCGCAAGAACAGAGTACGACTCACATGGAGGGACAGGTCACGGGCGAACTGAACAACACGGTCAACGCGCGGCAAGAGCAGATTCAGAACGTCATGGACGTGCGACGCGTGGACGCGCGTTCGCTGGCCGACTCCTCACCGGTGCAGAACTATCAGGCGGCGAAAGCCGGCGAGTGGGACCTCGTCCAGCGGCAGAGTCGGACGCAGCTCGGCCACATGGCTCTGCAGATGCACAGCACCGTCGAGAGTACGAAGCGGACCGTTCTCGAAGAGCAGTACGGCGGGAAGCGGTGGGAGCAACTCACTCCCGAACAGCAACGACAGGTCGAGAGGAAAGTCGAGCGGATTCTCACCGGGACGACCGGCGACGGAGTGCGGTCGTCCGGCACCCTCTCGAAGATGTTCCACCCCGGCTACATCGGTACCACCGGGTACGGGTACATCACCGACCGTGACTCGAACATCGTCGCCCACCACAGTCTCCGCGACGGCTTCAACCTCAAAGCGGACGCCTCGTTGATGGTGTTCGAAGACGTCGAATCGACCGTCCGGTCGAACTCCGGCGTTCGGAACGGCGAGGACTGGGGAATCGCGGAGTACGACTGGGAGGACACCACCCAGAAGGGGAACCCCCTCGAACGGAAGTTCATCGCCTACACCTACCACGAGGACTTCGACTGGGTGCTCGCACCGAACGTCTACTACTACGAACTCCAGACGACCGCCAGAGAGAGCGCGAAGGATAGGATCAACGCGTCGTTCCGGAGTTACCTGAACACGCGGTCCGTCTCTATCGACGGCAGCGAGGTGCCCGCCTACGAGGAGATAATCCTGACCGACGAGAACGGAGCGGGCGTCATCCGCGCACACAGGGCGGACGGAGAGGTCGTCACCGAATCGGTCGAGGGCGCCTCGTACGCCGGCAGCGACTGGTTCAAGCGGAGCAAGAATCTCCAGAAGGGCGAGGTTCACGTCGGAAGCGTCCAGACGATAGAGGGCGAGCAAGCGATGTACCTCTCGACCCCCGTGTACCAAGGCGGGGAGTTCGCGGGATCGATCGCGCTCCGGTTCAACTACAGCATCCTCTCGGCGCTCACGAACGACGTCACCGTCGGCGATAGCGGCCATCTGAGCATCGTGAACGCTGACGGACGGGTGCTCAGCCACCCGAACGAGTCGGTCGTCGAGTCGGGGTCGAACATCGCGGACACGAAGTACGCGGGGTCGCTCGCCGGCGTCGCGCAGTCTCGGATACTCGCCGGAGAGCGAGGTCTGAGCACCTACGCGAAGCGGGGGAGCGACGGGAACGAGAGCTACTACGTCGGGTACGCGCCGCTTCAGTTCGGCGACAAGCAGTTCGCGCTCCTCGCGACGGTCCCCGAGGAGGACGTGACGGCACCGAGCGTGGCCCTCGGAAAGGAGTTGAGCGACAGAACCGCCTCGGCCCGGAACATCTTCCTCCTGTTGATCGGCGGCATCGGCGTCGGCGTCGTCGCGATCGGATACCGGTCGGCGCGGTACTTCTCCCGTCCCATCGTGCAGCTCCGGGACCGGGCGACGGCCCTCGCGGAGGGTCGCTTCGACGACGACCAGAGCGAAATCGAGGCGTCCGACGACGAAATCGGAGACCTGGTCGAGGCGTTCGGCGACATGCAGCGGAATCTCCGACGGCAGGTCGCCGAACTCCGGACCGTCAGCGAGAACCTCGGCGACGGGAAGTTGAACCGCGACATTCGGACCGACCTCCCCGGGGAGTTCGGAGCCATCATGTCCGACATCGACGACGGCATCGAGAAGGTTCGACAGAGCCTCGTGGAGGTTCACGAGGTCGCAGACGAGTTCGCGCAGGTGAGCAACGAAACCGTCGCGAGCGCCGAGGAGATAGAGTCCGCGAGTCAGGCGACCGCCGAATCGGTCGAAGAGATAGCCCACGGGGCGCAACAGCAGACCGAACAGCTCCAGGCGGCGTCCGACGAGATGAACAATCTCTCGGCCACCATCGAGGAAGTCGCCGCGTCGGCCGACGGCGTGGTCGATACGGCGAACGAGGCGGTGTCGCTGGCGGAACGCGGCCGCGAACACGCCGCCGACGCCACGCAGGAGATCTCCGCCATCGAGACGGAGACGAACGCCGCCGTCGACCAGGTCGAGGGTCTCGAAGACCGCATCGACGAGATAAACGACATCGTCCAGTTGATAACGGACATCACCGAGCAGACCAACCTACTCGCGCTCAACGCGTCCATCGAGGCCGCGCGCGCCGGCGAGGTCGGAAAGGGCTTCGCGGTGGTCGCAAACGAGATAAAGACGCTCGCGAACGAGGCGGAGGACGCCACCGAGGACGTCGAGAAACTCATCACCGAGATTCAGGAGGACACCGACGAGACGGTGGGCGACATGCAGTCGATGAAGGACCGCGTCGAAACCGGCGCAGAGACCATCGAGAACGCCATCGAGATGTTCGACGACATCGCCGACGCGAGTCAGAGAGCCGAACACGGCGTAAGGGAGATATCAGAGTCGACGGAAGCGCAGGCGACGTCCACGGAGGAAGTCGTCTCGATGGTCGACGAGGTGTCGAGCGTGAGCGAGGAGACGACGTCGCAGACGAGTACCGTCTCGGCGGCGACCGAAGAGCAGACCGCGTCGATAAACGAGGTGACGCGGAACATCCAGAACGTGTCCGCGTCGGCGCAGTCGCTCCAAGAACTTGTGAATCAGTTCGAAGTCGGCGATCACGACGGAAGTGTGCCGCAGGGACAAACAGAAGCGGACGCTACGGAGCTCGAAATGGGAGGAAAGCCCGAAAGGGAGGAGGTCCAGACCAGCGTGAGCGACTAACTCCGAACCGTCGTTCGTACTCGAACGTCGTATTTCTCGGATCGGATCTTTTTCCGGGTCTCAAAACGCTTTATCGGGCATTTTGTGGATCGACCCGACGAGGGTTGACCGTCGAACGAGGGAAACGTCTGAGTCCGATTTTGTACAATACCGGTTGTATCGAATAGGGGGAGGAGAGACTCCCAAAGCGGGTTCGATGGAACGGACGTCCATCGGTGGAGCGTCGCCCCGTCGCGTCGCTTCGATGACTGACTACTTCGGTCTTCGATATCCAAATAATGGAGTTCCGATGTTCATATCTATCGCATATCGCTCCCTCTCGACGGCGCCGAAACTGGCCGGGTGCCAGTAACTGGCCGTCGGGAACGGCGCGACTGGCCGAACGTCACTACGTGCGGGAACGACCAGACGACGGCGACGGTCGTTCCTGAGGTCGTCCGGACCGTTCTCTTTATCCCGGGAGACGACGATACCCGGGACGAATGTCGGAATCCCTGCCGAGCCCCGTCGCGACGGCGACGACGGTCATCCGCGTGCTCTACGCGGAACTCCTCACTATCGTCGTCGCGAGCCTGCTGACGGCGGTGGCATCCCTGCCGCTCGTCACCGTCGGCCCGGCGATACTGGCCGCCGTCGAGGTGCTGACGGCAGTCGTCACCCGTCGCGATACCGGCGCGCCGCCGACGGAGCGCGGGCGAGTTCGTCTGTTCGTCGAGGCCTTCCGACGGAATCTGAAGACGGGTCTCCCGTTCAGTCTCCTCCTGCTCTCGGTCGGCGGAGTGACGGCGTTCTACTACGTCGTCGGGACGGCGCGGAACGACGGCGGCCTCCTGTTGCTCGCGCTCCTCGGCGCGTACGGCGTCGTCGGGGCGTTAGCGGTGACGCTCCGGGTCGGTAGCTTTCGCGCGCGGACATCGCCGCCGCCGTCCGCGGTTCGCGCGCTTCGGCTGACCAGACAGTCCCTTACCGAGTACGCCTCGTACACCGTCCTCTGGCTCGTCTCGCTCGCCGGCCTCCTCGTGGTCGCGAGTTACGTTCCGGTGACGGTGCCGATGCTGTTGGCGGGCGTCCTCGGCGTGATAGAAGTCGTCGCGTTCGAGGCGGTGGTCGGCGACGGCGCGGCGGCCGTCGCCCCGGACACGGACGCGGACGTCGAATCGTGACGTCGGACCGTTAACCCTTCATGCCGCTGAGCGTCATCCCGCGGATGAAGTACCGCTGGGCGGACATGAAGACGACGATGACGGGGAGGACGATGACCGCCGCCGCGGCCATCACCAGTCCCCACTCGGTGAAGTACTGGTTCCGCACCGCGAACAACGCCACCGGCAGCGTATACATCGACTCGTCACTCGCGATGATCAGCGGCCACTCGAAGTTCTTCCAGGTCGTCACGAACGTGTAGATGCCGAGCGTCGCCAGTGCCGGCTTGGCGAGTGGGAGATAGACCTTGTAGAAGGTCTGGAACTCGTTGCAGCCGTCTATCTTCGCCGCGTCGCCCAGCGAGGACGGGAGGTTCATGAAGTGCTGGCGGAGCAGGAAGATACCGAGTGGATTGGCGATCATGGGCGCGATCAGCCCCTGGTAGGTGTTTACCCACCCGAGGTTCGACAGAAGGATGTACACCGGGATCAGCGTCACCATCGCCGGGACCATGATCGTCGCGACGAACAGCAGGAACAACTTCTCGCGGCCGACGAACTCGATCTTGGCCAGGGCGTACCCCGCGAGGCTGTCGAACACGAGGTTGAACGCCGTGACGCTGCCGGCGAAGACGATGGTGTTGAAGAACCACCGGCCGACGGGCTGGGTCGCGAACAGCTCCTCGAAGTTCGCGAGCGTCGTCTGCTCGGGGACGAGCGACACGGACCCGGCTGTGGGGTTCGCACTGAGTGCGGTCGACAGCATCCACCAGAACGGGAGGGACCACAACAGCGCGCCGAGCGTGATGCTTCCGTACAGCAACGCCGTCTTCGACCAGTAGCTGGCACCTGCTCGCTCGTATCCGGGGTAGTCGTAGCTCGATTTGGACATCAGTAAGCCACCTCGTCCTGTTGTTCGATCCGGTAACGGTAGTAGCTGAACACGAACACGACGGCGAACAGGAAGAACGCCATCGCGCTCGCTCGTCCGAAGCTGCTCTGGACGAACGCCGTCTCGTAGATGAGGACGACGACCGTAGTCGTGGCGCGGGCCGGGCCACCCTCCGCGAACGCCAGCGCGATGCCGAACACTTGGAACGTGCCGATGATGGCCAGCACCGTGACGAAGAAGTGGGTGTTCCGGAGGTTCGGCCAGGTGACGTGGCGAATCCGGTCCAGTCCGTCGGCGCCGTCGATGCGAGCCGCTTCGTACAGTTCGTCGGGGATGTTCTGGAGACCGGCGAGGTAGAGGATCATGTTGAACCCGATGCCACCCCACAGGCCGATGAGCATCAACGCGCCCAGTGCCGTGTTCGGGCTGTTCGCCCAGCCGTAGGCGAGACCCACCGGGCGGAGGAACTCGTTGACGACGCCGTTCTGCGACAGGATCCAGCGCCAGATGACGCCGCTGGCGGCCGCCGACAGCATCACCGGGAGGAAGTACGCGGCGCGGTACACCTTCTTGCCGCGGATGCGACTGTCCAGGGCCAGCGCCACGAGGAACCCCCCGATGATCTGGACGGGGACCACGACCGCCGTGTAGGCCACCGTGTTCCGGACGGCGAACCACCAGAGATTGAACGACGGGCTCCGCAGGGAGGCCCAGTTGTTCTCCCACGGGAGCGGTTGCAGTATTTCGACGTAGTTCGCTACGGGGAGCCGCAGACCGAGCACCTCTGTCCAGGCCAGTTTCCCGGTTCCGAGGAACAGGTTCCACTCCTGGAAGGAGAGGACGAAGGCGTACAGTATCGGCCCGAGCAGGAACACCGAGAACACCACCACGTTAGGGATGACGAAGAGGAAGCCGGCGAGGTTGTTCTCCTCGGTCGGCCGATCGACGACCTGACCCACGACCGAGCGGACCGCCGATCCGGCGCGCCGGAACGAAGACCAGATGGACTCAGTAGGCGTGCTCACGGCCGATCACCACCGCTCGTCTCGCCCGCCCCGTCGGCGAGCGTATCGCCGTCCGACCCGGTCGACCTCCCCACGACGCCCGGCGCAGTCTCCTCGGT
This sequence comes from Halopelagius fulvigenes, assembly GCF_042662625.1. GTDB lineage: Archaea > Halobacteriota > Halobacteria > Halobacteriales > Haloferacaceae > Halopelagius > Halopelagius fulvigenes. The sequence continues at coordinate 258,585 of NZ_JBHSXH010000011.1, read as the reverse complement.
CCGCGTCCGGTTGAAGACGGCCTCCCCCGTCTCGCCGTCGAACGCGTGGACGTGGTCGGCCGGGAGGGACACTCGGACGCGGTCGCCCTCGCGGACGCGCTGGCCGCCCGAGACGGTTGCGACGATTTCGCCCATCTCGTGGCGCAGGTGGAGGACGTTCTCGCTCCCCATCGGCTCGACGATGCTGGCGGTGAACTCCGCCGTCCGCGGCCCGGGTTCGTCGGCGAGGACGACGTCCTCCGGCCGGACGCCGAGCGTCACCGAGTCGCCGCTGAGATCGGCCGCCAGCACCTCGCGCTGGGCCTCGGTCGGTTCGTACGTGTACCCGGGAAGTTGCAGGTGTTCACCGTCGAACGTCGCGTCCAGAGTGTTCATGGAGGGGGAGCCGATGAACGTCGCGACGAACTCGTTGGCCGGTTCGTAGTACATCTCCATCGGCGTGCCGACCTGCTGGAGTTGTCCGGATTCGAGAACGGCGATGCGGTCGCCCATCGTCATCGCCTCCGTCTGGTCGTGCGTGACGTACACCGTCGTGGCCTCGAGTTCACCGTGGAGCTCCTGAAGCTCTGTCCGCATCTGCGTCCGGAGTTTGGCGTCGAGGTTCGACAGCGGCTCGTCCATCAGGAACACCGACGGGTTCCGCACGATAGCCCGACCGAGGGCGACACGCTGTTGCTGTCCGCCGGAGAGGGCCCGCGGACGCCGGTCCAGTAGCTCCGTGATATCGAGCAGTTCGGCGGCTTCCTCGACGCGACGTGTGATCTCCTCGTCGCCGAGGTCGGTCGTCATCTCCAACCCGAATCGCATGTTCCCCGAGACCGTCTTCTGGGGGTACAGCGCGTAGTTCTGGAACACCATCGCGATGTCGCGGTCCTTGGGCTTCACGTCCGTGACGTCGCGACCGTCGATACGGATTTCGCCCTCGCTGACCGTCTCGAGCCCGGCGATCGTTCGCAGCGTCGTCGACTTCCCGCATCCGGACGGGCCGACGAGGACGAGGAACTCCCCGTCGCGAATTTCGAGCGACAGGTCGTTGACGGCAACGATGTCGTCACCGAACCGCTTCGTCACGTCGTCGAGCGTCGTTCGTGCCATTCTAGAGTTGTTCGTTGATCTGGCGTTCGGCGGCGGTCATAGCAGTTTCGGGGTCCTTGTTGCCGGTCAGTACGGCCTCCGCTTCGTTCATGATGGTGTCGAGGATGGTCGACGTCTTGGGGCCGAACACCATCGGACGGCTGACGTCGCCCAGGTCGCCGAGTCCCGAGAGAAGCGGCCGGTCGTTGTAGAAGTCGCGGTCGAGCAGCGACTGGCGCGAGGGGAGTGCGGTCCCGGTGCTGGCCCACTTCCACATTCCCTCTTTGTTCGTGAGCGCCTTGATCAGATCGACCGAGGCGCCGGGGGCGTTCGTGTTCGCGGACGCGGACCAGGCCGTCGTGAACGAGATAGTCGCTTTCTCGCCACCCTCCGGGACTGGCATCCCGACCTCCGTCGCCTTGTAGATGTCGCCGTAGTCCTGTTCGAGCGTAGACACTGACCACGCGCCGGTCATCGCCATGCTGATGCTCCCGTCGCCCATCGCCGGCGGCGCCCACGTCGCCTCGATGTCGTTGCCGTAGATACCCGCGAGGTCGTCCTCGACGAGTCCGTTGAGGAACTGCATGGCTTCGACGGCCTCCTGGGAGCCGATGACGGCCTCGCTCCCGTCCTCGGAGAGCACGTCGCCGCCGTTCTGCCAAATAAGCTGTATAAGCGTGTTCCGCGGCTGACTCCCGACTGCCATCGGAAAGCCGACGTCGGTCGACTCGCCGATAGCTTCGAGCGCGCTCCGGAGTTCGCTCCACGTCGTCGGTGCCGACACCCCGGCGGTCTCGAGGTGGTCGGTGTTGTAGAACAGGCCGACCGGCGTGAAGTCCTTGGGGATGCCGTACACCGTCCCCTTGTACGTGAACGGCTTTAGTAGGTTGTCGAGGATGTCGTCGAAGTTGTACTCCTCGTCGTTCTTTAGCTCGGACCCGACGCCCAGGAGCGCGCCGTTTCGCATGAATTGGGGCGCCTCGTCGGCGATCATGTAGAAAACGTCGGGCTCCTTGCCGCCGGCGAACTGGGTCTGAAGGTTCTGATAGAACTGCTCGTTGGGCGTGTTCTGGTACTTGACCTTGACGCCGTCCGTCGAATTCTCGTACTCCTTTAGAATGCCGGTCACGATCTCTCGCTCGAGTCCCTCGCCCCAACTGGCGACGGTCAGCGTGGTCGTCTCGCCCGAGCCACCATCGGTGGATTCACCGCCGCCGGTGCCCGCGGTACCGCCGCCGCCACTGTCGCCGCTACAACCGGCGATGCCGACGGTCGCGCCGACGCCGAGCGTTTTCACGAGCGAACGCCTACTGAGATCTGGTGGATATGACTCTGTCATGAGTTGCTCCTTGTCATTGGCGAAGGACTATCCCCATTTATAATTTTCCCACCATTAATCAGTATGTACAGGTGGTCGAACGAGATTTTATTAGCCTCTATCTACGAGAGGAGACCGAATGCCGAAGATCACCTTCATCGGAGCGGGTAGTATGGTGTTTTCCGCGAAGCTCGTGGGCGACATCCTCTCGTTCCCGGAACTCGACGACAGCACGATCGCGTTGATGGACATCGACGCGGACAGCTTAGAGAAGACGGCGCGGGTCGCCGAGGCAATGGTCGCTAACGAGGGGCTCAAGGCGACGGTCGAGTCGACCACCGACCGGGCCGAAGCGCTCGACGGAGCCGACTACGTCCTGAACATGATCAACGTCGGCGGAACGGAACCGTTCGAGAACGAGATCCGCATCCCGAAGAAGTACGGCGTCGAACAGTCCATCGGTGACACGATCGGGCCGGGCGGTATCTTCCGCGGACTCAGGACCATCCCCACGATGCTCGACATCGCGAGCGACATCGAAGAGTTGTGTCCCGACGCCCTGCTGTTGAACTACACGAACCCGATGTCCATCCTCTGTCAGACCATGTTCGAGGCGACGGACGTCGAGACCATCGGTCTCTGTCACAGCGTCCCCCACACGGTGGAGGCCATCGCCGATTACGTCGATATTCCCCAGGAGGACCTCGACTACTGGGTCGCGGGTATCAACCACGTCGCCTGGTTCCTCGAAGCCACCCACGAGGGTGAGAGCATATATCCGGCGCTCCGCGACGCGATGGAGGACCCCGATATATACGAACGCGACACGGTCCGCTTCGAGATGATGGACCACTTCGGCTACTTCCCGACCGAGTCGTCCCACCACATGTCGGAGTACGTCCCCTACTTCCGGACCCGCGCGGAGACTATCGAGGAGATGACCGGCACAGACTACGCCGAGCGTATGCCCACCGCGACCTATCTCGAGGGCTGGCAGGAGCGCTCCGAGCGCCGCGACGACCCGGACCTCGACGTCGACTTGGACGAGGTCTCGGTCGAACGCTCCGAGGAGTACGCCTCCCGGCTCATCCACTCCATCGAGACGGACACGACCCGCCGGCTGAACCTCAACGTCAGCAACGCGACCGACGCGATCACGAACCTCCCGTCGGACGCCTGCGTCGAGGTCCCGGTGCTCGTCGACGGGACGGGCCTGCACCCGTGTTCCGTCGGCGACCTCCCCGCCTCGGTACAGACCTTCCCCCAGCAACACGTCGCCGTCCACCGCCTCGTCGTCGAAGGCGCGCTGAAGAACGACCGTGAGAAGATCCACCGCGCTGTCAAGCAGGACCCGCTGACGGCCGCCGCGCTGAGCCTCGACGAGATTCACGAGATGACCGAGGAACTGCTTACGGCCAACGAGGCGTACCTGCCGGAACTGAACTGAGGGTCGTTCCGCCTCACTGTGCTGACGTCTCACCGCCCGTCTAGCTCGTGGCGTCTCGAACCCCCTGCCGCGGACGGAGTCCCGTGACGACAGGCGGTTGGCGGCTACTTGTTTCCACATCGTAAACGGAGACGCTCCCGGACCACCGCTTCCGAGCGGCGTCCATATCGCCGAGAGAGGTGTCGAACAGGTGGAGACGTCGGCGGCGTCAGGCTGGGTGCCTCTGACAGGAGGGAGTACTGGCTTCGGTACCAGATCGCACCGAGAGCGAACACCTTTTGGTGGTCTCTATCGAGGTCGAACTATGATGAGAAAGCAGGCGGTCCAGCGACAGCTCGTAGAGAGCGGAGTCGTCGCGGTTCTGCGCGGAATCCCCCGGGAGAAAATCGTCGAGGTGGCGAGCGCGATTCACGAGGGGGGCGTCACCGCCCTCGAAATCACGGCCGACGCGGAGCGGTATCCGGAGATGATTTCGGCGGTCTGCGAGGAACTCGACGGGACGGACGCCGTCGTCGGGGCCGGAACCGTCACGGACGCCGCCGCCGCGCGGAACGCCATCGACGCCGGCGCGGAGTTCGTTCTCGCGCCCGACCTGAACGAGGATGTCATCCGCGCCTGCAACCGCGAGGGCGTCGTCTCCGTTCCCGGCATCACGACGCCGACGGAGGCCGTCACCGCGCTAGAGGCCGGTGCCGACATCCTGAAACTGTTCCCCGCGTCGACCGTCGGTCCGGGTCACGTCAGCGCGTTGCGCGGGCCGTTGGGCGACGTCCCCATCATGCCAACCGGCGGCGTCTCGGCCGACGACGCGGCCGACTACTTCGAGGCCGGCGCAGTCGCCGTCGGCGCGGGGTCGGCACTCGTGAACTACGAAGCTATCGAGAACGACGACATGGAGGGCGTCACCGAACAGGCCGCCGAGTTCGTCGAGGCCGTCGAGGCCGCCCGGTCGGACTGAACCGTCGCCGGGGCGTTCGGGAGTGACCGAGAGTTCGGCGGTTCTCGCTCGGTTCCCGCCGGCGTCTCACCGGTCGATTCCGCTCCCACCTTCCTCCCGGACGCGGGCTATCTCCTCGGGCGTCACGACCGCGAGGTCGCCGTCGAGCGTTCGCTTGACGGCCGCCGTCGCCGCGGCCGTCTCCAACGCGTCGTCAACGGTGTCGCCGTCGAGTCGCGCCGCGATGTACCCGCCGACGAACGCGTCGCCGGTGCCTATCGGGTCGAGTGTGTCCGCCTCGAACGCCGGTTGTTCGAGCACCGTCTCGCCCGTCGCGGCGACGGCGCCGTCGGACCCCCGAGTGACGATCACCGTCTCGTGCCCGCCGTCGCGTCTGAGTTCGTCGGCGACGGACTCGGCGGTTCCGCTCCGGTCCAGCACCCGTTCGGCGTCGCGCCGGGCGACGACGAGGACGTCTACGTGCGGGAGGAGGTCGGTCAGCGTCTCCCGCGCCTCCTCCGGCGACCAGAGTTTCGCCCGGTAGTTCACGTCGAAGTACGTCGTGAGGCCCTCGTCGGTCGCGCGGCGGAGCAACGCCGCCGTCGTCTCGCGGAGGCGCGGCGAGAGCGCCGGGGTGATTCCGCTGGTGTAGAACGCGTCGGCGTCCGCGTACAGGTCCTCGATCGGGAACTCCTCGGGCGTCGCGGTTCGGACCGCCGCGTCCTCGCGGTCGTAGATGACGGTCGTGCCGCGGGGGTCACGCCCCCGTTCGATGTAGTACGTCCCCATCCGACCGTCGTCGCTCCACGATATCTCCGTCTCGACGCCGTTGGCGGCCGCGTCGCGGACCGCCCGCCGACCCAACGCCGAGTCGGGGAGTTTCGAGAGCCAACACGCGTCCGCGCCGAGTCTCGCCGCCGCGACGGCGACGTTGCTCTCCGCGCCCGCCGAACGGAATTCGAGTTCGCGCGCCGTTTCGATTCGCTCGCCCGCCCGCGGAGACAGGCGGAGCATCGTCTCGCCGAATGTGAGCAGTGAAGCCATCTTTGTCACTCGTCTCGCTACTCCCCGCGACGGCGGATGCGATTGTAAGCGTTCCGAACGACGCCGTACGACCCGTTCGGACGCCCGCACGAACAGACACCGTGACGGCGAGTGAACGGGTCTATCTCCGAGATGGCGGTCGAAAGGGACTGTCCGTCGGGGGTCGTCCCTCGGCGGAGACGGCAGTCACTCCGATAGCGGCGTGAGCGACGCGGGGTCGGCGTCGGTGACGGCGACGTCGTAGGGGCCGACGGTCGACCCCCCGAGTGCCCACTCGGCGTCCGCGGGCGCGTCCACGGACATCGAGTCGCCGCCGAAGTTCGCGATCCACGTCAGGCCGCCGCGGCGTGAGACGCGGACGTGCGCCGGGAACGCGTCCGTGGTTTCTACCCCGGCGCGGTCCAACAGGTCGCCGACCACCGCGCCCGCGAGGTCGGAATCCGGCCACGTGCCGACGTAGGTGACGGAGCCGTCTCCGACGGCGTTGCGGACGATAGCCGGAGTGCCGTCGGCCATCGTGCCGTCGTAGCGACCGGTCACCTCGGCACCCTCCTCGGCCGGCGACAGCCACTCGTTCCAGACGCGACAGCCGAACTCCCGGCCGTCGTAGACGACGGTTCCGTCCATCGCGTCGGGGACGCTCTCGTGTTGCTCGACGTCGGCCCCGACGAGAGAGCGCAGGGGGCCGGGTTGCGCGGCGTCGTGGAGTTTGTCGTACGCGTCCTTCACGCCGGACCGCATCGTCACCAGCAGTTCGCCGCCGCCCTCGACGTACGAGGTCAGCGTCTCGGCGAGTTCGTCCGTGACGAGGTACAGCGTCGGCGCGACGACGGCGTCGTACTCCGCTAACTCCGCGGTCGGCGGCACCACGTCCACGTGAACCGACCGCTCCCGGAGGGCCGCGTAGTACGTCTCGACGTGCCGCCAGTAGTCGAAGTCGGGCGTCATCGGTTCGATATCCAGCGCCCAGAGGTTGTCGTAGTCGTGGAGGAGGGCCACGTCGGCGTCCGGCGTCGAGAGCGACGACCCGTCGGCGTCGTCCCCGGCGACCGACGCGAGTTCGTCGAGGTCCGACGCCGCGTCGACGGCGTCTCGGTACCCGCGGTCCGGGGTGCCGTCGCCGTCGAGCAGACCGCTGTGGTACTGTTCCTGCCCCATCCGGCACCGACGCCACCGGAAGTACGAAACCACGTCCGCGCCGCGCGCGACGGCGTAGAGCGCCCACAGGCGCATCGCGCCCTCGCCGGGTTGCGGCGAGTACGGCGGCCAGTTGATGTCGCCGGGTTGCTGTTCCATCACCCAGAAGGGGGCGTTGGCCGCGCTTCGGTACAGGTCGTGGTCGAGTCCGAGGTTATCGGGGTTGCCCGCGCGTAACTCGTCGTTCGAGACTGCCTCGCGTTGCACCTGCACGTGCCCCGTCGGGTAGGAATCCCACGACGCGAAGTCCAAGTCCGCCGCCACGTCGTAGGCGTCGAGGTCGTCGTGGGACATGAAGTTGTGCGTGACGAACCACTCGTCGTTCGCCTCGCGCAGGATCTCGACCTGGAGTCGGTTGTACTCCACGACGCTGTCGCTGCTGAATCGGTCGTAGTCGAGCAACCGCGAGGGGTGGTGGTCGGCGGCCGTGTGCCGCGGCGGGTCGACCTGCGCGAAGGAGTTCAGCGTCTGACTCCAAAACTCGGTGCCCCACTTCTCGTTGAGTTCGTCGACGTCGCCGTACTTCTCGCGGAGCCAATCGCGGAACGCGCCGGCGCAGTCGTCGCAGTAACACCGGAGCGTCCCGTGGCAGCCGTACTCGTTGTCGGTCTGCCACCCGGCGACCGTCGGGTTGTCGGCGTACCGCTCCGCGAGTTTCTCCGTGATTCGACGGGTCTCGCGGCGGTACTCCTCCGAGTTGTAGCAGTAGTGACGCCGCCCGCCGTAGTGTCGGGTCGTCCCGTCGGCCTCCTCCTGCAGTATCCCCGGATGCTCGTCCACCAACCACTTCGGCGGGGAGGCCGTCGGGGTGCAGAGGACCGCCCGCATCCCGTACTCGCCGATGAGCGAGACGGCGCGGTCCAACCACTCGAAGTCGTACGTTCCTGGTTCCGGTTCCATCCGCGCCCACGCGAACTCGCCCATCCGGACGTACTCCAGTCCGGCGTCGGCCATCCGTTCGACGTCCGCCTCCATCCGTTCCTCCGGCCAGTGCTCCGGGAAGTAGCACACTCCTATCGACATACGAACCAGTATCTCCGGGGCGGTATAAGAACGTGAGGGTGTTCGCAACGAACGATCGTGAGCGACGCTCCGAAAAGGGTGTCAGACGCTGTTTTTCTTGACGTACTGGTCGTAGTCCACGTCGGTTTCGCTCGTCTTGGTCTTGAGAGCCTCCTCGGTGGTCGCGTCGAACAGATAGAGGTCCTCCTCCTCGAAGTCGAAGCTGACCGCCGTCCCCTCGGCGGGGCGCATCTGGCTTTCGACGCGAGCGGTCAGGTCCACGTCCCCCATCTCGGCGTAGAGGAAGTTCTCGTTGCCCATGTTCTCGACGACGGTCACTTCGCTCGGCATGCACCCCGCGGAGGCGGGTTCCATGTCCTCGGGGCGGACGCCGACGCGCACTCGGTCTCTGTCCGCGACCGGCGACCCGTCCGTCAGGGCGTACGTGAACCCGCCGGGCCCGACGAGGGTGTCGCCGTTCACCTCCGCGGTGAACAGGTTGATGCTGGGGCTCCCGATGAACCCGGCGACGAACTCGTTGGTCGGCGAGCGGTACACCTCGTTGGCGGTGCCGACCTGCTGGAGCTTCCCCCCGTTGAGGATGGCGATTCGGTCGCCCATCGCCATCGCCTCCACTTGGTCGTGAGTCACGTACGCGGTGGTGACGCCCAACTCCTGTTGGAGCTCTTGGAGTTCGGTCCGCATCACGGACCGGAGCTTGGCGTCGAGGTTCGACAGCGGTTCGTCCATCAGGAACACCTCCGGGTCGCGGATGATGGCGCGCCCGAGGGCGACTCGCTGCTGTTGCCCGCCGGAGAGCTCCTTCGGTTTGTCGTCCAGCAACTCCTCGATGCCGAGCAACTCGGCGACGTCCTCCACCTTCTCGTCTATCTCGTCGCTCGACTGTTTCGTCGAGAGCTTGAGGGGGAAGCCGATGTTCTTCCGCACGGTCATGTGCGGGTACAGCGCGTAGTTCTGGAACACCATCGCGACGTTCCGTTCCCGCGCGCGTTGGTCGGTCACGTCGTCCCCGTCGAACTCGATACTGCCGTCCGTGACGTCTTCGAGTCCGGCGATGCAGCGGAGCGTCGTCGTCTTCCCGCACCCCGAGGGGCCGACGAAGACGATGAACTCCCCGTCCTCGATGGTGAGGTCGAGGTCCTCGACCGCCACTATCTGACTGCCCTCGTCGCCGAACTCCTTCCGAAGTTTCGTGATGTCGATTGTTGCCATTGTCTTGTTCCTATTGTTTGACCGAACCCGAGAGGATTCCTTTGATGAAGTACTGCTGCAGGAAGATGAATATCAGGAAGATGGGGATGATTCCGAGCGACGTCGCGACCATCACCTGATCGAAGTACACCCGCTGTTGCCCGACGAGCTGCGCCAGGGCGAGGGGGATGGTGAACATCTCCTCCTCCTGGAGGATGACGAGCGGGTAGAGGAACGCCTGCCACTGGTTGAGAAAGAGGATGATAGCCAGCGCCGCGAGCGACGGGAGCATCGTCGGCAGCGCGATCTTGTAGTACAGCTGGAACTCCGTCGCGCCGTCCATCCGCGCCGATTCAAGCAGCGCGTCGGGGATGGCTTTCATGTTCTGCCGCATCAGGAAGATCCCCAGCGGGTTCGCCGCCCACGGGAGAATCACCGCGAGGTACGAGTTCGTCCACCCGATCTGCGTCATCAACAGGAACAGCGGGATGATGAGCAGCTGAATCGGGAGGACGAGCGTCGCCAGGATGAAGTAGAACAGCGGTTCCTTGAACTTGAAGTCGTACTTCGCGAACGCGAAGCCCGCCATCGAACAGAGGACGAGCGACAGCGCCGTGTACGAAACGGAGATGATGAGGCTGTTACCGATGCTCCTGACGAAGTCGACGTTCTCCTGAAGCGCTCTGAAGTTCTCCAGGTAGTGCACCCCCGGAAGGAGGCGGGGGGGCCACGAGAAGAACTCCGACTGCGGAATCGTCGCGGCGACGACCATCCAGTAGATGGGTATCAGAACGAGCGCCGTGATAGTCAGGAGGAAGATGTAGCTCCCGAACTTCCACAGCGCCTCCTTCTTCGCTGCCTGCCGCATTATTCGGTCCCCCCGTACTGGATTTGGACTATCGACATGGCGCTCACGAGGAGGACGAGCGCGACCGAAACCGCGCTCGCGTATCCGAGGTTGAGTTGGAGGAACGCCTGCCTGTAGATGTACTGTACCATCGTAATCGTCGCGTTGGACGGACCGCCGCCGGTGATGACGAACGGCTCGGCGAATATCTGGAATGTCCCGATGGTCGAGGAGACGACCACGAACAGGAGCACCGGCCGAAGCTGCGGGAGCGTCACGTAACGGAACTTCTGCCACCGCGACGCGCCGTCCACTTCGGCCGCTTCGTACAGCTGCTCCGGGACCGTCTGGAGGCCGGCCAGCAGGATGATCATGTTGTATCCGAGCCAGCGCCACGTCACCGCGATGACGAGCGTGATTCGCGCCCACCACGCGTCCCCCAGCCACGGAATCGCGTCCGCGCCGAGGGTCTCGAGGATGTAGTTCACCAACCCGATGTCGCCGTTGAACAGCAACAGGAAGATGGTGGAGTACGCGACGAGACCCGTCGCCACCGGGAGGGCGATGAGCGTCCGGAACAGCCCCTTCGCTCTGATGAACTTCGCGTCCAGTACGAGCGCCGTCGCGAGGCCGAGAACGACCATCAACGGCACTTGGACGAAGAAGATGAACGCGGTGTTGAAAAGCGACTGGTGGAACAGGGAGTCCTCGAACAGCAATCGCGCGTAGTTGTCGAGTCCGACGAACTTCAGGTCGGCGATCCGCGGTATCGTTATCTCGAGGACCCCGAGGTCGATGGTCAGGAGTATCTCGTTGGACGCGCCGAGGTACTGGAAGAACGAGAGGTACACCGTGTACACCGTCGGGAACAGCAGGAACACCCCGAACAGGATGAAGAACGGCGAGATGTAGAGGTACGGGAGGGCGGGAATCCGCGGGACGATCTCGGAGACCCGCTGGCGACGGTATCGGAACTGGTCGGCGAACCGCCGGTACGCGCCCGACGAACGGACTCTCGATTGAATCGCGTTCAGGACCATGAGACGGTCACACCTCCGTTCGTCCGCGGCGACGGGACCGGCGGCGGTCACCGATTCGCGCCGCCCCCGTCTCGGGACCTCCGCTCGCCGGAACGCGGCGTTCGCTCCTCTCTGCGACCGTTTCTGTCGTGCTTTGGGTCATTGGTGTGGTGGCTGCGGTTCGGGACGGGCGCGCGTCATGCTACGTCGCGACCGCTACGGTCGGCGACCGTCTGTGCAGCGTCCTTGACGGCCTTCTTCGGCGACTTCTTGCCGCTCAACACGTTCCCGACTTCCGTGTTGATGGCGTCCTGCACCTCCGGCGTGTCGGTCGTGTAGCGGTACGGCTCTATCTCCCTCGCGACCTCCGCGAACAGGCGGAAGACGGGCTGTCCGCCGTAGAAGTCGAGCTCCTCGTCGTAGATGTCCGACTCGTAGGCGGTCGTCAGCGACGGGAAGAGTCCGTACTCCTGGAGCATCGTGTTCTGTACCTCGGGCGTGGTCATCGCGTACTCGATGTAGTCCCACGCGCGGTTGACGACCCCTTTGTCGCTGATCTGCGCCGGAATCGCCATGTTCGAACCGCCGCGGTTCGACGCGCGGGTGCCGCCCTTCTCGAACGCCGGCAGCTTGTACACGCCCCAGTTCCCGGAGGTGTCCGGGAGCTCCGCCCTGAGGGTGCCGTCCATCCACGCCGCGGTGGGAATCGACGCGAGCGTTCCCTCGGAGAACGCGGTGAACCACCCGCCGGACCACATCTCGATTCGCTTCGTGATGCCGGCGTCGTGCATGTCCTTTATCAGTTGGACGGCGCGGACGCTCTCCTCGCTGTGGATGTTCACCGCGCCGTCCTTCGTGAACGGCTGTCCGCCGAGTTGGCGGAACAGCATCCGCCACATCTGCGGCACCTCCTGCGTCGGGATGTTCACCATCGCCACGCCGTCGGGGAGTTGTTTCCCGGCCTCGATGAAGTCGTCCCACGTCTTGAGGGACGTGGGGTCGATACCGGCCTCCTCGTAGCGGTCCCGCTTGTAGAACACGCCGGTCGGGCCGATGTCCCACGGAAGCGCGTAATCCTTCCCGTCGACGCTGACGGTCTCCCACTTCCCCTTGACGATGTCCTCGCGGACGCCCGCCTCGTCGATTCGGTCGGTGAGGTCCATCAGGCCGTTCTTGCTCCCGAAGGCCGTCACGTCGTAGTTCTGGATGGCCGAGAAGTCGGGCGCGCCGCTTCCGCTGGTGATCGCGGTCTGGAACCGCTGTTCCCACGTGTTCCCGCCCATCTCCTCGACCGAGACGTTGGCGCCCTTCTTCTCGTTGTACGTCTCGGCGGCGTTCGCCAGCGCTCTGGCGGCGATGTTCCACGCCCACCCGTTGGCGTCCGACGCCATCGCCGTTCCCGACCCCCCGCCGCCGGTGTTCGTCCCGCCGGACCCTCCGTCGGTGCTTCCGCCGGTACTGATACATCCCGCTGCGCCCGCCGCGCCGGCGAGTCCGAGCGCCTGCACGAACTGCCGACGGCGTACACTAGGGTCTGCAGAGTCTGTCATGGTTAACCCACCGCAAACATTAGGATGGGGATATATTAATGTTTTGGCACGAGGAGTTCCGCGGAACGCCGACGGACCGCGAGCGGCCGCGAACGACTGTGTGTCGGCACATCGTGTCTCTCTCCACCGCGACGATACCCTCTCAATCGAAAGAACCATACGCGCTCGATGTGCCACGTACTGGCACATGGGTGACGACTGGCAAGCTCCCGAAATCATCGGCAGAAACCGCCTCCGTCCGCACGCGGACGTGCTACCGTACGACGACGTCGAGACGGCACTCGACGGGGCGCGCGGCGCGTCGCGGTGGATTTCGCTCCTGAACGGCGAGTGGTCGTTCGCGCTGTCGGAGACGCCCGCCGACGCGCCGGCGGACTTCCACGACCCCGAGTTCGACGCGAGCGACTGGGACGACATCGAGGTCCCGGTGAACTGGCAGGCGGCGGGGTACGGGAACCCCCACTACACGAACGTCGTGTACCCGTTCCCGATGGACCCGCCGCACGTCCCGACGGAGAACCCGACCGCCTCGTACCGCCGCGCGTTCCACGTCCCCGAGGAGTGGGACGAGAGGCGGATTCGCCTGCACTTCGAGGGCGTCGATTCGGCGTTCCACCTCTGGGTGAACGGCGAGGAGGTGGGGTACAGCGAGGGGAGTCGCCTCCCCGCGGAGTTCGACGTGACCGAGGCGGTGACGCCCGGCGAGAACACCGTCGCCGTCCGGGTGTACAAGTGGTCCACGGGGAGTTACCTCGAAGACCAGGACATGTGGTGGCTGAGCGGTATCTTCCGGGACGTGTACGCCTACGCGCTTCCGGCGACGCACGTCGAGGACGTGGACGTCCGAACCGAACTGGACGACGCGTACGAGGACGCGCGCCTCCGCGCAGCGGTGGAGGTGCGCAACGCGGGCGAAGCGTCCGCTACCGCGGACGTAGAGGCTGAACTCGTGGACGAGAACGGCGACGCCGTCCCGGTGTCGCTACCGAGTCGGTCCGTCGCCCTCGACGCCGACGAGGCGACCGAGGTGGCGTTCGAAGCCGAGGTGGAGGATCCCGAGAAGTGGACCGCCGAGACGCCGAACCGCTACGAACTGGTGGTGACCGTCTCCGAGGGCGACCGTTCCACCGTCGTCACCCAACCGGTCGGCTTCCGCGAGGTCGAACTCCGCGACGGGCAACTGCTGGTCAACGGCGAGGCGGTGACGATTCGCGGGGTCAACCGGCACGACTTCCACCCCGACAGGGGCCGGGCGGTTCCCATAGAGGCGATGCGCGAGGACGTCGAGATGATGAAGCGGCACAACCTCAACGCCGTCCGAACCGCCCACTACCCCAACGACACCCGGTTCTACGACCTCTGCGACGAGTACGGTCTGTACGTCCTCGACGAGACGGACATCGAGTGTCACGGGATGGAGTTCGCCGAGTCCATCCAGCATATCAGCGACGACCCCGACTGGGAGGACGCGTACGTAGACCGGATGGTTCGGATGATAGAGCGAGACAAGAACCACCCGAGCGTCATCATCTGGTCGCTGGGCAACGAGTCCGGGTTCGGCGCGCACCACCGGACGATGGCCGAGGTGACGCGCGAACGCGACCCGACGCGGCCGATACACTATGAGGAGGACGTCGAACAGGAGGTCGTAGACATCGTCGGCCCGATGTATCCGACGCTCGAAGAACTCGAAGCGTGGGCCGCCGAGGAGGACCCGGACCACCCGGTGATTCCGTGCGAGTACTCCCACGCGATGGGGAACGGGCCGGGGAACCTCCGGGAGTACTGGGACCTGTTCTACGAACACGACCGCCTGCAGGGCGGGTTCGTCTGGGACTGGTTGGACCAGGGCATCCGACGGACGGCCGAAGACGGGACGGAGTGGTTCGCCTACGGCGGCGACTTCGGCGACGAACCGAACGATGCGAACTTCAACATCAACGGCCTCGTCTTCCCCGACCGGACGCCCTCTCCCGGCCTGACCGAGTACAAGAAGGTCGTCGAACCGGTCGTCCTCGACGCCGACGACGTCGAACGCGGGCGAGTGACCGTCGAGAACCGCTACGACTTCCGGTCGCTCGACCACCTGACCGCGACGTGGCGGGTGTCGACCGACGGCCGACTCGTCCAGAGCGGTACCCTCGACCTGCCGTCCGTCGCGCCCGGCGAGAGCGACGTCGTCTCCGTCCCCGTCGAGAGCGAGTACCTGGACGAGGACGGCGAACACGTCCTCGGCGTCGAGGTGTCGCTTTCGTCCGAGACGGCGTGGGCGGAACGCGGCCACACCGTCGCCACGGGCGAGTTCGAACTCCCCGTCGGCGGCGACCCCTCCCACCCCGTCTCCGCCGCGTCGTCGCCGCTTCGGTGCGAGGAAACCGAGGGGGGAATCGTCGTCTCGAACGCCGAGTTCGAACTCGTCTTCGACGACACGTACGGCGTCGTCGATTCGCTGTCGTACCGCGGGCGGGACCTCCTCGAACGCGGGCCGCGGGTCGGGATGTGGCGCGCGCCGACGGACAACGACCGGGGGCTACCGCTTCCGAGAACGCTCCTCTCGACGCTGATGAAGCGTTACGAGGCGGAGGAGACGCTCGGGCCGCAGGACGTCCGCTCCATCGGGTTCGCGCAACTGTGGCGCGAACACGGACTCGACAGCCTCCGGTTCCGCACCGACGACGTGACGCACGAGGTTCGCGGCGACGAAGCGGTGACCATCTCAGTCGAGGGGCGACTCGCGCCGCCGATATTCGACCACGGGTTCGGTGTCGAGCAGACGTACACCGTCGCGGACGACGGCACGATAACGGTCGAAACCGAAGTCGAACCCGAGGGCGACCTGTCGGTGCTCCCCTCCCTCCCCCGCCTCGGGTTGGACCTGACGCTGGACGGCGACTTCGACAACGTGACGTGGTACGGGCGCGGCCCGGGCGAGTCGTACGTCGATAGCAAGGAGGCGAACCTGCTGGGTCGATACTCCCGAACCGTCGAGGAACTGCACACCCCGTACGTCGCCCCGCAGGAGAACGGCAACCGGACGGACACCCGGTGGGTGACGTTCACCGACCAGCGCGGGATCGGCGTCCACGTGGCGGGCGACGGGACGTTCGACTTCAGCGCGCACCGCTACAGCACCGACGACTTGGAGGCCGCCGACCACCGACACGAACTGCCGCGCCGCGACGACGTGTGGGTGTCTCTTGACCACGCCCACTGCGGACTCGGGTCGGCCAGTTGCGGCCCGCCGACGCTTCCGCAGTACCGCCTCGAACCAGAACCGACGGCGTTCACCTTCGAACTTCGCCTGTTCACGACGGACGGGGAAGCGCTCTGAGTCGCCTCGTCCGAGAATCGCGCGACGACCGGTTCGACCTTTTCTTTCGGGGTATCACTCCGCCCGCGTTCGGTAGTCGCGGTAGATTTCGTCCTGCATGACGGCCGTCCGCCCGCCGTCCACGAGGATGCTCTCGCCGGTGACGAACGAGGCGTCCTCGCTGGCGAGGAAGGCGGCTACCCCGGCGACGTCCGCCGGCGTCCCGAGGCGGCCGACGGGGTGGATGTCCTCGGTGTACTCGTACCGGTCGCCGAGTTCCTCCTTCGTCCGCGTGATCTCTATCCACCCCGGGTTGATGGTGTTGACCGTGATGCCGCGGGGGCCGAGTTCCAACGCCAGCGCCCGCGTCATCCCGTTTATGCCAGCCTTGACGGCGTTGTAGGGGAACAGTCCCGGCATCGTGAGGTAGGCGTGGTTCGACGACATGTTGACGATGCGCCCGCCCTCCGGCATCCGTTCGGCCGCGTGTTTCGAACAGAGCCAAAACGAGCGGAAGTCCGTCTCGACGACGAACTCCCAGTCGTCCATCGTCGCGTCCTCGGCCGTCGTCTCCGTCTGGACGCCCGCGTTGTTCACGAGGACGTCGATACGGCCGTACTCGTCGACGGCGTGTTCGAGTAGCGCCTCTATCTCGGCGGCGTCGCGCATGTCCGCCGGGACGAACGTGGCCTCCCCCCCGTCCTCGCGGATGGAGTCGGCCACCGCCTCGCCGGCGTCCCGTGACCGGCCGTTGACGACGACGGACGCCCCCTCGGCCGCGAACCGACGGGCGACTCCCTCGCCGATGCCGCGCGTCGAACCGGTGACCAGAACCACCCTGTCCTCGTGTCTGCCTTCGACCGCGTTCGCTGTCGGAGTAGGCGCTGTCATGCGTGTGCACAGCGTACGAGGGGGTCCGTAAATAAATTTCGAGCAGAAAGCGGAAGAGAACGAGCGTCGGGGGTTACCACTCGGTGATGCTGCCGTCCTCGTGCCGCCAGATGGGGTTGTGCCAGTTGACGGTCTTCTCGGACTGTTCGCGGACGTACTCCTCGTTTATCTCGATGCCGAGGCCCGGCGCGTCGGGGACCGACACGTACCCGTTGTCGTACTCGAAGACGGTCGGGTCTTCGAGGTAGTCGAGCACGTCCGACGTCTCGTTGTAGTGGATGTTGAGGCTCTGCTCTTGGATGAGCGCGTTCGGCGTGCAGGCGTCCACCTGCACGCACGACGCGAGGGCGATGGGTCCGAGCGGACAGTGCGGCGCGAGGGCCACGTCGTACGCCTCGGCCATGCTCGCTATCTTCTTCACCTCGGTGATGCCGCCAGCGTGCGAGAGGTCCGGTTGGATCACGTCCACGGACCCGTCCTCGAACACCTCCTTGAAGTCCCACCGGGAGTACATCCGCTCGCCGGTGGCGATGGGAATCGTGGTGTGGGCGGCGATGTCCGGAAGCGCGTCGTTGTGTTCGGGGAGGACCGGTTCCTCGATGAACATGGGGTCGTACGGTTCGAGGGCCTTCGCGAGGCGCTTGGCCATCGGCTTCGTCACTCGGCCGTGGAAGTCGACGCCGATGTCGACGCCGTCGCCGACGGCCTCCCGAACCTTCCGGAGTCGATCCACCGCGGCCTCGACCGTCGCCGGGTTGTCGACGCGTTCCAGTTCCTCGGTGGCGTTCATCTTCAGCGCCGAGAAGCCCGCATCAACCTTCTGTGTGGCCTCCTCGGCCACCTCGGACGGTCGGTCGCCGCCGATCCACTGGTAAACGCGGATGCTGTCGCGCGCCGCGCCGCCGAGGAGTTCGTACACCGGCGCGCCGAGACTCTTCCCTTTGATGTCCCAAAGCGCTTGGTCGATGCCGGCGATGGCCGACATCAGGACGGGGCCGCCGCGGTAGAACCCGCCCCGGTACATTGTCTGCCAGTGGTCCTCGATCGGGTTCACCGGTTCGCCGAGGAGGTGGTTGTCCATCAGTTCCTCGACGGCGGCGCGGACCGTGTGGGACCGACCTTCGACGACCGGTTCGCCCCAGCCGACGGTTCCGTCGGCCGTTTCCACCCGGAGGAACAGCCATCGAGGGGGTACCTCGAAGAGTTCGTAATCGACGATCTGGTTCATCGTTGCTTCATCTCGCCTCGTGGATTGGGTGTCCGATTTCATAGTTGTTCCGCAGGCGCGCCTTCGAAGGCGCAGTCGTACCGGTTACCGCCGGAGTGTGCGAACGGTACCGGTGGGTGTCTCGCCGCCGAACGGTCGGTTCCGTTGCCGAGGCTCTCCGACTCAGCGGACCGAAACCGCGTACTGCGGTACGCCGATCACCAGCACAACATCCTTAGTGATAATACATAAACGTTCTCCATACCCGAAATCGAGCGGCCGGCGAGAGCCGTTCACCAGCGGAGAACGATTCGGCGGGATTTCCCCGTCGATCCGTCCGTTCGCCCCATCGGTCGAGCGGAATATCACTATCGACTGCATCAGATCCCTCCGAATGTTTACTGATAGCGAACGACTTTTCCGCGCCTGCGCCGAGATACCGCCATGGCCGACGAACAGATTCGGATCAAATCGATCGCCACCTGCTTTCAGATCTTAGAGCAGATTCAGACGGACGGGAGCGCGGGCATCAGCGAACTCGCCCGGGAGGTCGGTCTCTCGAAGAGCGCCGTCTACAAGCACGTCCAGACCCTCTCTCGACTCGGCTACCTGGTCCGAGAGGGCGACGAGTACCACCTGAGCCTCCAGTTTCTCATGCTGGGAACGGAGGCCCGCAAACGGCTTCCGCTCACCGTCGCCGAGAGAGTGGTGACCGAACTCGCGGAGACGACGGGCCACACCACGAACTTTATCGCGCGCGAGAACGACCGCGGCATCTACGCGCTTCGGGTCGAACCGGAGGGGATGGCCTCCGAGGAACGGTTGGAGGGGAAGGTGGCTCCGCTTCACGCCACCGCCGGCGGGAAGTCGATATTCGCCTACCTCGACGACGACGAACGCGACGAGATGATCGAGCGGACGGGGTTGGCGGCGTTCACGGAGAAGACGATAACGGACCGAACGGTCCTCAAAGAGGAGTTGCAGTCGATACGCGACAAGCGAGTCGCGTTCGACCGCGAGGAGTTCATCGAAGGCGTCCAGTGCGTGGCGTCGCCGGTTCTCGCCAGCGACCACTCGCCCGTCGGGTCGGTGAGCGTCACGGGCGACATCGAAATCATGTCCGGAAAGCGGTTGGAGGAGGAGGTGGTCGGACTCGTCGTCTCCGCCGCGAAGACCATCGAGAAGGAAGTTCGCACCGCCTGAATCGTTCGCCGACGGAGAACGGTGTTCGACCGGTTCCGAGAGACGCACCTCGTTCGTCCCTCCGCCGCGTTTGGGAGTCATTGAGCCACCCGAGAGGAGGGAGACGGCCGGGTCGTACGGGGTCGCTGTTCACCGATGGTTAACGGAAGGCGGTATTCGGACGGGACTCGAAGCAGAACGTCACCGCGTTCTATTACGCTCCTACATCTGTAACGACCGGGCGATCAGATGCGGTCCAGAGGACGAACGGGCCGGGGCGTCCCCAGCGGAGGCGGTGCAGTATTGTACGTTGTCCACATCTAAGTGGAACTCGAATGATAGATCCATAAGTACATATTCTGCCTCAGAGAGGCAGAGAAGTATACCGCGACACGGCAGTTCTCCGCATTTTCACCGTATTTCTCGGCAATTTATTCCGCTTTCCGCTCTGAAAAGCGGTTCGACGCAGGTTGTCGTCGTTCCGCCGGATATCCTTCGTAGTGGTCGTTTTCGCGGGTCTCTAATTCATCACCGTCACCGCGAACTTCGTCGCCGTTGACGAGGAGACGTTAGAAGTTCGAATCTCGTGCAATTCTACCGGGCGACGGGGATACGACCGAAACGGAGACTGTCCGCTCTGCGGTATTTATTACGATAGTACGAGATGGAAGTTAAGCGCGTCGAGCCGGAACTACTCGGGGATGGACGTCGTCAATCCCGCGACCGGAGAGGAGGTAGAGACGTACGAGACACAGACGGAGGAGGACGTGGACGACGCCCTCGGGAGGGCGACGGACGCGTTCGACGACTGGCGGGAGCGCCCGCTACGCGAACGCGAGGAGTTGCTGGAGGCGGCTGGCGAGGTGCTTCGGGAGAACAAGCGCGAGTACGCCGAGACGATGACCCGCGAGATGGGCAAGCCCATCACGCAGGCGGTGTCGGAAGTCGAGAAGTGCGCGTGGGCGTGCGACCACTACGCGGAACACGCCAGCGCGTACCTCGAACCCGAACACCACCCGAGTCCGTCGGGTTCGACGGTCAAGACCGTCTACGAACCCATCGGGCCGGTGCTGGCGGTCATGCCGTGGAACTTCCCCTTCTGGCAGGTGTTCAGGTTCGCGGCGCCGTACGTGACGGCGGGCAACGTCGGCCTGTTGAAGCACGCCTCGAACGTGCCGGGGTGCGCGAAGGCCATAGAGGAGGTGTTCCGCGAGGCAGGGTACCCGGAGGACGTCTTCCAGTCGCTCCTGATTCCCTCGGACCTCGTGGACGACATCGTCGAAGACGACCGAGTTCGCGCGGCGACGCTCACCGGAAGCGGACCGGCGGGCCGCGCAGTCGCCGCCGCCGCCGGGGAGAACCTGAAGAAGACCGTCCTCGAACTCGGCGGGAGCGACCCCTACGTCGTCTTGGACGACGCCGACCTCGACGACGCCGTCGAAACCGGCGCGTGGGCCCGCAACCAGAACGGCGGCCAGTCCTGCATCGCCGCCAAGCGCTTCGTCGTCCACGAGGCCGTCTACGACGAGTTCCTCGACCGGTTCGTCGAGGAGATAGACTCCTACGTCGTCGGCGATCCGACGGACGAGGAGACTGACGTCGGCCCGCAGGCGAAGGAGAGTCTGTTGGAGGACCTCCACGAACAGGTCGAGGAGAGCGTCGAAGCCGGTGCGAACGTCGCCCTCGGCGGCGAACCGATGGACCGAGAGGGGGCGTACTACCCGCCGACCGTCCTGACCGACGTGCCCGAGGGGTGCCCCGCCGACACCGAGGAGATGTTCGGTCCGGTCGCCACCGTCTACGAGGTGTCGGACGAGGAGGAGGCGGTCGAGAAGGCCAACGACACCCAGTTCGGCCTCGGCGCGAGCGTCTGGACCGAGGACCGCGAACGCGGAGAACGCCTCGCCCGCCGGATAAACGCCGGGTGCGTCTACGTCAACCAGCTGGTGAAGTCCGACCCCCGCGTGCCGTTCGGCGGGGTCAAGGAGTCGGGCTACGGGCGCGAGCTCTCCGAGGTCGGAATCAAGGAGTTCCTCAACGAGAAGACGGTGTGGGTCGAATGAAGGCGTCCGACCTGTTCGTCGAGTGTCTGGAACGCGAGGGCGTCGAACACGTCTTCGGCATCCCCGGCGAGGAGACGGAGGACCTCCTGTTTTCGCTCCGCGACTCGGACGTGACGTTCGTCCCGGTTCGGCACGAACAGGGGGCCGCGTTCATGGCCGACGTCCACGGCCGGTTGACGGGCGAGGCGGGCGTCTGCCTCTCGACGCTCGGTCCGGGCGCGACCAACCTGCTCACGGGCGTCGCCGACGCCCACCGCGACAAGAGTCCGCTGGTGGCCGTCACCGCCCAGGGCGGACTCGAACGACTCCACAAGGAGAGCCACCAGGCCATCAACGTCGTCAGAATCTACGAGTCGGTGACGAAGTGGAACACCCAACTGGACGACCCGGACATCATCCACGAGTCGGTCCGCAAGGCGTTCAAAGTCGCCGAGTACGAGAAACCCGGCGCGACCCACCTCGAACTCCCCGAGGACGTGGCGGCCGAGGAGACGGAGGCGCGTCCGCTTCCCGTCCGGGAGGACGTTCGCTTCGCCGCCCCCGACGCGGACACGCTAGACCGCGTGAAGGAGTTGCTCCGGGAGGCGGACCGACCGCTGATAATCGCCGGCAACGGCGCGGTTCGGACGCACGCGGCGTCGCAGCTTCGCGAGTTGGTGCGCGTCACCGACCTCCCGGTCGCTTCGACGTACATGGGCAAAGGCGCGGTGTCGGACGCCGACGAGCACTCGCTGATGACGCTCGATTCGGGCGCGGACGGCGAGGCGGCCAGCGCCATCGAACAGGCGGACCTCGTGCTCACGGTTGGCTACGACATCGCCGAGCACGACCCGGCGAAGTGGGGGCGGAGCGACACCCCCGTCGTCCACGTCGACACCGAACCGGCGGAGGTGTACGAGGCGTACAACCCCGCCGTCGAGGTGGTCGCCGACATCGGCCGAACGCTCGAAGCGCTGACCGAGTGGTGCGGGGCGAGCGAGCTGGGGTTCGACCCCGAGTGGTACGCCGACCTGCGCGAACGCATCGTCGAGGACGTGGCCGCCGAACCCTCCGACGCCGCACCCTTCTCCGTCCAGGGGGTTCTGCCCGTCCTGCGGGAGGCGATGGACCCGGAGGACGTTCTCCTCTCCGACGTGGGGAGTCACAAGATGGCGATAGCGCAGAACTTCCCGACGTACGAACCGAACACCTGCATCGTCTCGAACGGCCTCGCCTCGATGGGGATCTCGGTCCCCGGCGGCGTCGCCGCTGACCTCGCGACGGACGGGAACGTCGTCGCCGCGACGGGCGACGGCGGCTTTCTGATGAACGCCGCCGAACTCGAGACGGCGACCCGAATCGGCTGCGAGTTCACCGTCGTCGTCTTCGTGGACGACGACTACGGCCTCATCTCCGAGAAGCAACGTGACCACACCGGCGAGGCGTTCGGGACGGGGTTGTCGAACCCCGACTTGGTCACCTTCGCCGAGAGCTTCGGAATCGACGGCTACCGCCCGCAGTCGCGGGCTGAACTCCGAGAGGCCGTCGAGGAGGCGGTCGGCAGCGACATGTCGTTGATAGCGGTCGAAGTCGAGTAGGCGGACGTGCCGCGGCCGATCGAGACGGGTCGGGGCGTCCGTTCGGCCGCGGTTCCGGTCCGAATGGGGACGTGAGCGAGTGCGGGGCACGGAGTACACCTGTGATCAGCCCAGACCTCCCGGTTCGACTACTCAAACTATCGCTCCGTTCACGTCGTTCGGCATCTACTTTCCTCACGATTCGAGGAGCGGAATAACTATCGCGAGACACATCCGACTCGACCGAGATACCGCTAACGATGTAGGTTCGGCCGGTATCTCCGTATATCCCCGATACACAGCTGATTCTCTCGGCGTCGTCGCCGTGTCCGCACGTTACGCTCGGTGAGAACTCGGTTGTCATTTGCTAAAGATAATTTTAGGAGCCCCGAACTCCTCTTTCTTAGTGAAGACAATTAGAACTGTGAGACGAAGAATTATCGTAGAGTTCATAAGCGATACTCGTACATTTCGAACTAGGAGAGATAACTGATGTCTGAAAACAAACGCAAGCGCAATCACGAGTGGTGGCCGAACAAGCTGAAGTTAGACGTCCTCGACCAGAACGCCGAGAACGTCGGTCCGTACGGCGAGGACTTCGACTACGCCGAGGAGTTCCAGACGCTCGACCTCGACGAGGTGAAGGCGGACCTGAAGGACCTGATGACGACGTCGCAGGACTGGTGGCCCGCCGACTACGGCCACTATGGGCCGCTCTTCATCCGCATGGCGTGGCACAGCGCCGGTACGTACCGCACGGTGGACGGCCGCGGCGGCGCGTCCGGCGGGAACCAGCGCTTCGCGCCCCTCAACAGCTGGCCCGACAACGTGAGCCTCGACAAGGCTCGCCGTCTGTTGGAGCCGATAAAGCAGAAGTACGGCCGCAAGCTCTCGTGGGCCGATCTGATCGTCCTCGCCGGGAACACCGCCCTCGAATCGATGGGGATGGAGACGCTCGGCTGGGCCGGCGGGCGCGAGGACGAGTTCGAGCCCGACGAGGCCGTCTACTGGGGCCCCGAGACGGAGTGGGAAGCGCCGCAGGACGAACGCTTCGACGAGGACGGCGAGCTCGACGAACCGCTCGGTGCCACCGTGATGGGCCTCATCTACGTGGACCCCGAGGGGCCGAACGGTAATCCGGACCCGCTCGCGTCGGCGGAGAACATCCGGAAGGCGTTCGGCCGCATGGCGATGAGCGACGAGGAGACGGCCGCGCTCATCGCCGGCGGACACACGTTCGGCAAGTCCCACGGTGCCTCCGACGGGGACCTCGGCCCCGAGCCCGAAGCGTCTCCGATCGAGGACCAGGGTCTCGGCTGGACCGACTCCGGCAAGGGCCCCGACACGACCACCAGCGGCATCGAGGGCGCGTGGAACGCCTGGCCGACGATGTGGGACACCTCCTACCTCGACAACCTGCTCGACTACGAGTGGGAGCTGACGGAGAGTCCCGCCGGGGCGAAGCAGTGGGAGCCGGTCGATGAGGAGGCGCACGACACCGTGCCGGACGCCCACGACCCGTCGAAGAAGCACGCCCCCATGATGATGACGTCGGACCTCGCTCTCAAGCGGGATCCGGAGTTCCGCGAGATAATCGAGCGCTTCCGCGAGGACCCGAAGGAGTTCCAAGCGGCCTTCGCGCGGGCGTGGTTCAAACTCATCCACCGCGACATGGGTCCGAAGGAACGGTTCCTCGGTCCGGACGTCCCCGAGGAGACGTTCATCTGGCAGGACCCCCTCCCGGACGCCGACTACGACCTCATCGGAGAGGAGGAGGCCGCCGAGCTCAAGGAAGAAATCCTCGATTCGGACCTCTCCGTCTCTCAACTCGTCAAGACCGCCTGGGCGGCGGCGTCGACGTACCGCGACAGCGACAAGCGCGGCGGCGCGAACGGCGCTCACATCCGCCTCGAACCCCAGAAGAGCTGGGAGGTCAACGAGCCCGCGCAGCTGGAGACGGTGCTTTCGACCTACGAAGCGATTCAGGAGGAGTTCAACGGCTCGCGGTCCGACGACGTGCGCGTCTCGCTCGCCGACCTCATCGTGCTGGGCGGTAACGCGGCCGTCGAGAAGGCCGCGGAGGACGCCGGGTACGATATCGATATCCCGTTCGAGCCCGGCCGCACCGACGCCACGCAGGAGCAGACCGACGAGGAGTCGTTCGAGGTGCTCAAGCCGAAGGTCGACGGGTTCCGCAACTACTTCAGCGGCGCGTACGACCAGCCCGCGGAGGACCTGCTGGTCGACCACGCCGACCTACTCGACCTGACGGCGTCCGAGATGACGGTCCTGGTCGGCGGCATGCGCGCGCTGGGCGCGAACTACCAGGACTCCGATCTCGGCGTCTTCACCGACCGGCCGGGGACGTTGACCAACGACTTCTTCGTGAACCTGACCGACATGGGCTACGAGTGGGAGGAGGCCTCGGAGTCCGGAGAGGTCTACGAACTGGTCGACCGCGAGACGGGCGACGTCGAGTGGAAGGGCTCCCGAGTCGACCTCATCTTCGGGGCGAACTCCCGACTTCGCGCCATCTCGAACGTCTACGCGGGCGAAGAGGAGAAGTTCGTGCGCGATTTCGCGGACACGTGGAGCAAGGTGATGAAGCTCGACCGCTTCGACCTCGAGTAATCTCGTCCGAGAGCCTCCGTTTCGGACGCGACCGTCGGTCGCCGTTCGAAACGGCTCGCTCGTAAGTCCCGCGGCGACGTTACCCGGCGCGCCCCCCGTCTGCGGCGCGCCGCTTTTCCTTCTCGGCCGGTGCGTTCCGCTTCGGTCGGACCGGAGGCCGACTACTCGACCGAGACGACGACTTTCCCTTGGTGTTCGCCTCGTTCGACGTACCGATAGGCGTCTCGCACCCCGTCGAAGTCGAACACGCGGTCGATCACGGGTTCCATCTCCTCGGCCGCCATGGCGGCGAGCATCCGGTCGAACATCTTCCGACTGCCGACGCCCATCAGACCCTCGACGTCGAGCGACTTCAGGAGAATCGGCGCGGGGTTCACGTTCCCCTCGGGACCGGCGAGGACGCCGATGAGGTGGACGTGGCCGCCGATCCCCGCCGCCTGCAACGACCGTTCGAGCGTTCCGGGGCCGCCGACTTCGACGACGTGGTCCGCGCCGCCCGTTCGTTCCTGAACGACGTCCCCCCACTCGGGCGTCTCCTCGTAGTTTATCGTCTCGTCGGCGCCGAGTTCGCGGGCGCGGGCGAGCTTCTCGTCGCTGGAGGAGGTGACCACCACCCGCGCGCCGCGCATTGAGGCGAACTGGAGGGCGAACGTCGAGACGCCGCCGGTGCCGAGTGCGAGAACCGTCTCGTCGGCCCGGAGGTTCCCGTTCTCGATCAGTGCGCGCCACGCGGTGAGGCCGGCACACGAGAGCGTCGCCCCCTCCTCGTAGGAGAGGTAGTCGGGCAGGACCGGGAGGCTCTCGGCGGGGAACGTGACGTACTGCGCCAACGCCCCGTCGACGTTCCCGCCAGTCGTCCGCGTCGCCTTCTCCTGCGCGAACGGCCCGTCGACCCAGTCGGGCGCGAACGGCGTCGCCACCCGGTCGCCCTCGGAGAGGCGGTCCACGTCCTCGCCGACTTCGACCACCTCGCCCGCCCCGTCGGAGAGCGGGATCACCGGCAGACTCGTACCGGGGTAGGTGAGTTCGGGGTTCGCAATCGCCAAATCGCGGTAGTTCAGCGAACACGCGTGAATTCGGACGAGTGCTTCGTCCGCATCCGGCGTTGGTCGGTCGCGTTCGACTTCGACGACGCCCCCGTAGTCGGCGTCGGGTTCTCGGACTTCGTATGCCTGCATAGTCACCTCAAATGGAGGTCGCACCGCCACTTCCGTCCTCTGCTCGGCCGCGTATTGGCCGCCTCTCGCCGACGGACGCGGGTGGACGCTGTTGGGCGTCGTCGTCCTCGGACTCGCGAACCATCTGCTCGGGAACGTCCCCCTCGTCGGTCCGGTGGGAAGCGCACTCGGAGGCGCACTTCACGCCGGAGCGGTCGCCGTCTTCCTCCGGGAGAGCGAGGTTAGGAGCGCTGTAACCGGGTGAGAACGGTCGTAACGGCCGCGGTAATTGCGGTCGGAATGTTCCCTCACGTTCCGTCCTCGAATCCCGCCCCGCGACCGCTCTCGAAGCGTATACGGTATCCAACCGTACGCCGAGGTACGGTCCCCCTGTTCGTTTCCGGACTGCCGGGCGGTCCCGAACTCGTCGTCCCCCTCCTGATGCTGACGATGTACGTCGTACTGCCCGTCTTGGGTATCATCGTGTACAACTTCTTGGACGGTAAGCGCGGCTACGAGGAGCGGATTACGCGCCTCGAACGGCGAGTGACCGAACTTGAAGGCGAAGGGGAGTAAGCCCGCCCCGAACGCCGACGAGTTCGAACGCGTTCGCCGGTCAGTCGAACGTGTAGTCGCGGTACCGTCGAACCGCGTACCGGTACGACCCGTACGAGACGCCGCACGTCAACAGGAGGTACGCGCCGACGCCCACGACCAACGCGGGAGTCGCGGCGAGGTGACCGGCGAGCGTGAACCAGAGGGTGACCAAGCCGACGGTCGTGCCGCCGCCGACGACGAACAGGTACGTCATCATCACGAGCGTCGAGGGGACGACGGTTTCTGCGCCCCAGAACTCGCGCTCCTCGTAGACGGGGTACGCCGCGCCGACGCCGACGGCGAACGCGGCGGCGGCGAGACACAGTCCGACGCCGGCCACCGCGAAGGCGAGTGCGTACGCCGGGGGCGCACCGACGGCGACGGACGCGAGGGGGACGAGAACCGCCACGGGGACGCCGACCGTGAGACCGGCGAGCATCCGACCGTGAACGAGCGTCCGCGTCGGCGTCCTCGTGAGCAACAACAGGGGTAACTGCGGCCGGTCGTCGCCGAGGGGGTTCAGCCCGAACGCCGCGCCGGCGAGGTACGTCCCGAGTCCGACGCCGACCCCGGCCGCCAACGGTCCGAGGGCGTCGCCGGAGAACGGAACGAACGCGCCGCCGACCGGTCCGAGGAAGAACACCGCCATCAGGAGGTGGTTGAGTTCCCGCGGGTTTCGGACGGTGCGGACGAGCGTTCCCCACGCGACGCGAGCGGATTTCGGTCGCGCGAACGGGCGCGGCGGAGCGAACCCCCCGGAGGAGGAACTCGTCCGTCGTGTCCGCTCCCGGCGGGGGGCGTCCGAGAGCCACAGTTCGGACGCCTGCCGGGAGGCGACGGCCAATCCGACGGGGGTCAGCGCGACCAGTCCCGCGAGGACCGCCACCGCCTCGGGCGACACTGGTCGGGAGAGCGGCGTTCCGAGGAACGCGAGGGCGACGTAGTCGGTCAGCGGTTCGAACGCGACCGCGGAGAGTAGTCCCTCGACGGAGACGTTCTCCTCGGCGACGTACCGGCCGGCGAACTGCGACCCCACGACGAGGACGACGAGAGCGAGGACGCCGCCGGCCTTCATGACGCGGCGGACGCCCGGCAGTCGCCGCAGGACGCGCAGGACGACGATACCGAGGGCGTAGCCCCAAACGGCGGCCCAACAGACGAGCGGAAGTAAGACGAGCGCCGCCGTCACGACGAGCGACGGCGACCCGAGTCCGAACGCGAACGCGACGGCGAGAGCCGTCACGGGGACGCCGAGCCAGACGGCGAGTCGCCGGACTTCCGCGCCGATGAGGCCGACGACGACGGCCCGCGGGTGGACGGCGGTCAACAGCAGTTCCTCGGCTTCGATGCCGCCGATGCGTTCCAGCGTCCGGAGGGTCGCGAGGAGGAGAAACCCCGCGGGGAGCAACACCGCGCCGGGGGCGAGGAACGGAACCGCCGCGACCGACCGAGCGGTTCGGCCGGCGAGGTAGGCGGCGGGGAGCGAGAGGAGGAGTTGCACCGCGAAGAACAGGACGGCGAAGCCGACTCCGAGGAGGCGGCGGTTGTTTCCGAGGATCTGCCTGACGCTCCGGCGGAACTCCGCGCGCGCGATGCGCATCCCGTGGCGGACGTCTCGTCGGAGACTCATTCTTCGGCCCCGGCCGGCCGAGGGCCGTCTCGGTCGCCGGTGATTTCGAGGAAGGCGTCTTCGAGCGACGCGTTCTCGCCCGCCTCGGCGCGGGACGTCACCATCTCGGGCGACCCCTCGGCGACGACTCGACCGTCGAAGAGGACGCCCACCTCGTCGGCGACCGCTTCCACGATAGAGAGGATGTGCGTCGAGAGGAACACCGTCGCGCCGGAGTCGGCGAACTCGACGACGAACTCGCGGATGCGCCGGACGGCCTTCGGGTCGAGTCCGGCGGTGGGTTCGTCCAAGAACAGGACGTCCGGGTCGTGTAGGACGCTCTGTGCGAAGGCGGTCTTCTGCCGCATCCCCTTCGAATAGGTGCCGATGCGCCGGTCGGCGTCGGCGGTCAGGTCGAACTGGTCGAGGGACTCCTCGATGCGACGGCGGGCGTCCTCGCGCGGCACGTCCCGGAGGTCGGCGACGTATTCGAGCTGTTCGCGGGCGCTGAACTCCTCGTACAGGGGCGGCGTCTCGGGGAGGTAGCCGACGAGGGGGGCGAGTTCGCGCCGGTCGGTCGAGGGGACGCCGCAGACGCGGACGGTGCCCGACGACGGCCGGGAGAGGCCGGTCAAAAGCCGCATCGTGGTCGTCTTCCCCGCGCCGTTCGGCCCGAGGAACCCGTAGACGGTTCCGCTCGGAATCGACAGCGACACGCCGTCGAGAGCGACCGCCGAACTGTACGTCTTTCGCAGGTCCGTCGCCTCGATGGCGGCGTCAGCGGTAGTGGAGGGCATAGAGCGGAAGTCCGTTTCGAACGACGTTCCCTAACTGTTACGGATCTGAGATGAACCCTCGTCGGCGTCGGCCGCCGCGTCGTCGCCCGTGAAGGCGACGCCGTAGACGAGGGAAACGACCCAGCGAGCGATCCGAGTACCGCACGGGGAGAGGGCCCGGAGGGCGACATCGACCGCTACGTCTCCGCGTTCGGACGTGAAATCGCCCGGAATCAATCACGACCGAGGAATCGAACGACGGGAAGCGCCCGTTACGCCAGAGAAGAAGTACGTCGGGCGGTCTCCGTTAGATGCGGAGGAGCCGACCGAACAGGGCCTTGACCTGGTCGAACAACCCGCTCAGGCCGCCCCTCGACCGGTCCGTGCTCGCCGTCGCCGTGGCCGTCTCTTCCGTCGCCTCGGTCGTCGAATTCGGAGTCGCCGTCTCCTCCGGGGCCGGCGTCACCTCGGCAGTCGCCGGCTGAGCGGTTTCGGACGCGGACGACGGCGTTTCGGTCGCCGTAGACGTAGCGTTCCGCGTCGGCGTAGACGTAGCGTTCTGCGTCGGCGTCGAAGTGGCGGCCGCGTCCGTCCGCTCCGACGTCGAGGAGGAGGAATCTGCCGACGAAGACGAATCCGCCGATGTCGAGGAAGACGAGTCAGCCGACGAGGACGAATCCGACGAGGACGAGGAAGACGAATCAGCCGACGACGAGTCCGTCGAGTCTCCCGCGTCCGTCTGCGACGAATCCGACCCCGCGGTTTCTGTCGTGGTCGCCGTCTCCGTCGGGTCCGCCGTCTCGGTCGAAGCCGGAGTCTGCGTCGAGTCCGAGGGTGTCCGGGTCGGAGTCGAAGCCGGGGTAGACGTCGAAGTCTGAGTCGCGTTGGTGTCGTCCTCCGTGGGTTCCGTCGCGTCCACCGTCAGGTCGTACTCGGTGAAGCCGACGTTGAACTCACGCCCCGTGTCCGGTCTCGCCACGCGGATGTAGTAGGTCCCGGCGTCCGTAATCCGGGCGGACTGCTCCGCCTCGAACGTGCCGCCCCCGCCGTACGCGAACGTCTCGTTCGTCGCGCTCATATCGGACGGTTCCACCGTTCCGATCGGACGTCCGTCGGCGGTGTAGATCTGGAGCCCGAAGTCACCCTGATAGAGGGCGTGGACGGACAGCTCCGCGGAGACGTTCAGGTTACCTTCCCCCGCCTCGACGGCGTACCAATCGACGTCGTCCGAGCGCGTGAGAATACTGGTCGTGTTCCCGTTCGCACCGATTGCGGCCGCCTGCGACCGACCTTGGTTCGGTTCGGACGCCTCCTGACTGCGGGTGTAGGCGGTCACCTCCGCGTAGTTGTCGGAGGAGGAGGTTATCGCGATGTAGTAGGGACCCGAGTAGTCCGCGATCGTTCCCTCCATGGTGGTGTCGGGGCCTCGCGTGATGGACCGTATCCGCTGGCCGTCCTTGTCGTAGAGTATCGCCTGTCGCATGCCGCCGCCCGCGACAACGCCGACGGCCTCTCCCTTCTCCGCTTCGAGGGAGTAGACGCCGTCGATGTCGTCGCCGGACACTTGCTGACCGGATTCGATTTTCTGCACGTCGCCGAACGCCCGGGTCACCGTGACGTTGACCGTGTCGCTGACGGACTGGCCCGTGTCGTCGGTCGCGGTCACCGTGACCGTGTAGTTACCGGGGACGACGACCGAATCGAACTGGAGGGCCGTCCCGTCGTCGGACTCCTGAGAGTAGGTGCCGTCGATGTCGTGGTTCCACGAGTAACTGACGTATCCGGTCCCCCCGGTCGATTCCGCTTCGAATCGGGGTTTCTCGCCTATCTTGACCGTCCTATCGGAACCGAGAGAGATGTCGAAAGAGTCCGCCCCCGCGGAGCCGTCCGAGGCGGCCGTTTCCGTCTCCTGCGTCTCGTTCGTCTGGGCGGTGTCCACCGTCGTCACCTGAGCGCTCGAAGTCGCCGCTCCGCCTTCGGTTGTCACCGCCGCGGACGCACCGGCGACGGGGAGCGAAACGGCGGACAGGACGACCAGTGCGGCCACCAGTAGCGGGACGAGCGCCCCCGAGAAGGGCGAGCGTGTCATCGTGAACCTCCGGTGGAGACGGACCGGTCAGCGTCCGCCCCCGCCGTCGCCGAGAAACCCGCCCGAGCGGGGTCGGTCTCCGCGGCGTCGTCCGGCGTTTCTCCGACGGCGCCCCGGCCGAAAGACGCCGACATATTGGGAAAGAGGAAATTCAGCATAGTCGTTTGGAGGTGCCTCATACCCGCCATGTCTACAGTATCGGTTAAAATCACTATCGGTGATACTCAGATCCTGACACATTCATGGATTCTAACTAATTACCGATTCCATTCCTCTATCCGTCGAAAGTGCAGGATACCGTGTCTGTAGCCGGAGGTGACCGGTTCGAAATCCGTCGTGTTGCGACGCAGATACCGGAACATATTCCCGATTCTTGCGACAGCGCGATTCGGCACGTACGCCCCACGTTCGCCGGACACCGTTCCCCTCACTCCGACTCACCCTATGCTATGCGGTCACAGGTAACAGTGCTCCGCACCTCTAGACGGGACCCGAGGCAGAATTCGCATAAACGAGTTGATGTAATGGTCGTTCGTCAGTTATGTGGTACCACGCCTCTTTGAGGAGGTACATCATGAACACTGTCGAACGCTGGAAGCAAGAGAAACACCCCCTCGACGTGATAGAGGACGTCCACGAGTACGCCGAGGAGGGACTGACGTTCGAGGAGATAGAGGAACGGGCCGGCGAGGGCGAGTGGGAGCGTCTGAAGTGGGCCGGGATGTACAGTCACGGCCGACAGGAGGGGTACTTCATGGTCCGCACGAAGGTGCCCGGAGGGTTCCTGACGCCCGAACAGGCCGAGGTGATAGGCGAAGTCGCGGAGGAACACGCCACCGCGCCGCCGGAACACGGCGGAGAGGACCAAAACTCCGTCTGGGGCGACGCGTTCCTCGACATCACGACGCGGCAAGACATCCAGATGCACTGGATAGAGATCGAGGACATGCCCGAGGTGTGGGAGAAGTACGACGAGGTGGGCCTGACGACCGTTCAGGGGTGCGGCGACGGCGCGCGCAACGTCCTCGGATGTCCCGCCGCGGGGTTGACGGACCACGAGTGCTTCGACGCCCAACCCGTCGTCGACGCCGTCTCCGACTACTTCACGGGAAACCGCGAGTACGCGAACCTCCCCCGGAAGTTCAAGATGACCGTCACCGGGTGCCGCGAGGACTGCGCGCAGTCGCAGATCAACGACGTCGGCCTCACGCCCGCGCGCAAGGAGGTAAAGGGAGCGGACGTCTACGGCTTCCACGTCCGCGTCGGCGGCGGCCTCTCGGATGGCCCGCGAATGGCCTCGAGCCTCGACGTGTTCGTCCCGCCGGAGGACGCGGTGGAGTTCTGCCGCGCCGTCGCGCAGACGTTCAAGGAACTCGGCGACAGGAACAACCGCGGCGTCTGCCGGATGCGGTACCTCGTTGAGCAGATGGGCGCGGAGAAGTTCGAGGAGGCCGTCCGCGACCGGTGCGACGTGGAACTCCCGACGCGGGGGACGGACCTCACCCGGAGTTACACCGGCGACCACGTCGGCGTCCGCGAACAGAAGCAGGACGGCCTCTACTACGTCGGGTTCAACGTCATCGCGGGTCGGATGGGCGGCGACGAGTTCGCGGCGGCCGCCCGCGCGGCGAAGAAGTACGGGACGGACGAGGCGTCGGTCCGGTTGGCGACGGATCAGAACTTCCTCGTCACGCACGTGCCGAAGGAGAACCTCTCTGACCTCCTGAACGAACCGTTCGCCCGCACGTACGAACACGACCCCGGGCCGTTCTCCCGCGGCGCGGTCGGATGCACCGGGTCGGAGTTCTGCAACTACGGCATCATCGAGACGAAGAACCGCGTCTACCGGTGGGCGAAAGCCCTCGACCGGCGGATAGACACCCCCGACGACGTGGACGTCGTCCGGATGCACATGTCCGGGTGTTCGGCGTCGTGCGCCCAACCCCAAATCGCGGACATCGGCTTCCGCGGGGAGACGGTGAAGGTTGACGACCCCGAGGGGACGACCAACGACGAGGGCGACAACATCGTCGAAGGGATGGACTTCGGACTCGGAGGCTCTCTCGGATCCGACAACGAGTTCCTCGACTGGGTTGAGAACGCCGTCCCGGCCCGATCGGTGATACCTGCGCTCGAAGAACTGTTCGCGGCGTACGCCGACGAACGCGAGGAGGGCGAACGCTTCTACGAGTGGACCCGCCGCGTCGAGAACGACCGCCTGCGGACCGTCATGCAGGGTGCCGACGCCGACGTTTCCGGGGGTGTCGCGCATGGGGACTGACGGCGACGAAGGCGGGCGAGAGAAGCGGACGCTTCCGAGCGTCCCCGACGCCGGAGACGACCACGCGGAGACGGGCGTCCCGCCGGTGGACGGGAGTTCTCCGGGACGGACGCCCGACGCCGGCGACGACGCGAAACTCATCAAGTACCGGAAGCGACCCGTCGAGTCGCGGTCCAGCGACGCTGACTCCGATGTCGATTCCGCAGGCGACTGCGGATGCGGCGGCGGGTGCGCGTGCGGCCTCTCGTCCGGCGGTAGCGAGGAGAGTGAAGCAGTTGCAGACGGAGGGGCACGTCCCGCGAACGTGGATGAGAACGGCAACCTCCGGGACCTGGACTTCACGGAACCGACGGCGGGGAAGAGCCAGGACGTCTACGACGACGCGCCGGACAGGCGCGTGCAGGTGCCCGACGGCGTCGAGTTGGACACGCCGGGGTACTCCATCCGCAGCGAGATGAACGACATCGAGGAGTCCGAGGACAAGACGTGGTTCATGGAACTCGACGCCGCGGTCATCGACGAGGGGCGGTGCATCCAGTGTGGCACCTGCGTCGCCTCCTGTCCCTCCGACTCCATCGGCATCGGCGACGACGGACTCCCCGAGTTAGTGAAGATGTGCACCGGGTGTTCGCTCTGCTGGGACTTCTGCCCGCGCGGCGGCCTCCGGTACGAACGGCAGTGGAAGATAACCGGCGGCGAGGACAACGTGAAGGGGGCGGGCGACCCGATAACGGAGTTCTCCGCGAAGGTCGAAGACGACTGGCGCGGGAACGCCCAGGACGGCGGCGTCGTCACGTCCGTCCTGATACACCTCCTGGAGGCGGGCGAGATAGACGGCGCACTCGTCGCCACCGAGTCCGAGGACGAACCGTGGAAGGCGGAGTCGTTCCTCGCGACCACCCCCGAGGAACTGATAGCGAACGCCGGGAGTTTCTACAACCAGACGATGGCGCTGGGCAACCTCGACATCGATCAGTGGGAGGAGAAACTGCCGGACAAATCCCCGGAGGACCTCTCTCTCGCACTGGTCGGGACGCCCTGCGAGATAGAGGGGATTCGCGCGCTACAGGACTTCCAGTGGGACTACGCCTCCCAGGAGGACGGCGTGCGCGCGATAGACTACACCATCGCGCTGATGTGCACGAAGAACTTCAACTACCACCGCCTCGTCGGCGAACAACTGGCCGAAAAGCGCGATTTGCCGCCGGAGGACATCGGCAAACTCGACGTGTTGGACGGGAAGATGATGGCGTACGACCACGACGGCGAGATGATACTGGAGGAGGACGTCGAAGCGTTCCACGACGCCGCCCTCAAAGGCTGCGACGAGTGCGCCGACTTCACGGGGTACTGCGCCGACATCACCGTCGGGTCGGTCGGATCGGCGGACGAGTACTCGAGCGTCATCGTCCGAACCGCGACGGGACTTGACGCGTGGGAACTGACGGAACCGGACCTCGACTACCACGACTTAGAGGACCGGTCGGCCGTCGGCGGCCTGCAGTCGTGGGACAAGAAGAAGGCGTTCGAGTCGCTCCGACGTCCGTTCGACCCGGACGCCCCGCGGTTCATCGAGTACACCGAGCACGCCGAAAACTACGGCACGACGCTTCGCGCGCACGAGTCGGACCACTAGCGGTCTGCGAGCGACGCTCGCTGGAGAGTGGTGTGCGACGCTCCGGCACGCTCGGCTGCCGCTCGACGGTGTAGTTATGTATCGCCCTCCGAAACGGGGATCCGATGTGGCCGTGGGGACACGCCGCCGTCGGCTACCTGCTCTGGTCAGCGTTCGTGAATCGCGCCGACGACCGGCCGCCGACCGGCCCGGAGGTTGCGTTCGTGGGACTGGGGACGCAGTTTCCCGACCTCGTGGACAAACCGCTGGCATGGACGTTCGGCATCCTCCCCTCCGGTCGTTCGCTGGCGCACTCGCTGTTGACCGCCGCATTGGTGATTTCGATCGTCTACCTCGTCACCCGGCGGCGCGAGGAACCGGTCGCAGTCGCGTTCGGAATCGGATACGTTAGTCACAGCGTCGCCGACTCGTTCTCGCCGCTCCTGACCGGCGAGTACGACAAACTCACCTATCTCCTCTGGCCCGTCCTGCCGTCGCCAGTGTACGAGTCGGAGTCGTTAGCGTCGAACGTCGACGGGCTAGCGCTTTCGGGGTTCGTGTTGGTGGAGTTACTCTTGGTCGCGTTCGCACTAGTCCGCTGGCGGTTCGACGGGATGCCGGGGATAGCCGAGTTCGTCAGCCGACTCCGCGCCGTTCGCTGAGACGTTCATCCAGAGGTGGAGCGAGCGGTACGCGCTCTCCGCGTTCGGATTCGCGGGCGGTTCGCCGCGATAGAGAAGGAAGCTGGCCCGGAGGTTCTTCCCGGTCATCGTCGGCACGAACTCGTAGGGGATGGTCCGGGTCCCGCCCGGAGCGACGGTGACTCGGTCTCGAGAGAGCGTTTTCGACGTTTCTATCCCCGCGACGGTTCCACCGTCACCCATCCGTACCTGTTGCAGTCGGACGACGACGGTGTACGTCGATCCGGTCTGTTCGTGGTTCGCTATCGAGAGGACGAGCGGAACCGACTCGCCGCGTTCGACGTTCCGGGGATACTCGTTAGAGACGAGGTTCCCGGAGTCGTCTCGGGTGAGAACGGAGAACTCGGTGTATCGGTCGTCCGGGAGGGATAGCGCGTACGCGATACTCGCCGGCGCGAGGAGGAGGCTGAGGACCAAGACGACGTTCACCGTCGCGCCGGTCCACTCCGCGTCTGACAGCGACCGACCTCGCGATCGAAGCCGTCGAACCGACGAGGCGAGCTTCGACCCTCGGTGGCCGAGTCGTCGGAGCGTGTCGCGAACCTCGGGCATCACCGCCGCGGTTCGGCCGAGACGACAATAAGCGTAAGGGCGTAAACTGGACTCTATCGCCCGATATCCCTCGGTTTTGGGGAACATCCTAGTAACCTCATCAACTGTCAAATAGCTGGATGACGAACGCACAAAGCGGTGTGAAACCCGTTCGCTGAGCGGGATGGTTAACAGATGGACCTGAGTCGCTCGTCGTTCAAACTGTTCCTATCGCGAGGAGGTAACGCGCTACTCATGTTCGGAGGGATTACCTTCTTCGCAAACAGCCTGGACGCCGGCCAACTCGGGATCTACTTCCTGTTTCAGACGGTGCTCGGACTCCTGTCGATACCCGCCGACGTGGGAATCAGCGGGGCGTTGGAGAAACGGTTGAGCGAGGGAGGACAGACCCAAGATAGGACGCTCGGTTCGGCGGTCGCGTTCAAAGCAACCGCTACGACAGTGGTCGCTGCCGGAATCCTCCTCGGGCGAGGGAGCGTCAACGATTTCATCGGCGCAAACGTGGCGGGACTGCTCGTGGTCGGCCTCGCGACTCACGAGTTCTCGAAACTGTACCTTCACGCCGTTCGTGGAGAACTGCGCGTCGGCGAGACGGCCCCCATCGAGTTTGCGAACCGTCTCGTCTGGCTGGGACTCGGCGCACTCCTCGTTACCCGCGGTTACGGTCCGCGCGGTATCGTCGTCGGACTCATCGCCGGGTCTGCGGTCGGACTCCTGTGGGCGTACAGTCGGTGCGGCGTTCCTATCGGTCGGCCGACGATGGACGCCGTCAAGGACCTTCTCGCATTCTCGAAGTACCAGACCGTCACGTCGGTCGGCGGCCGGGTGTACTCCTGGATGGACGTGGCGTTCGTGGGCTACTTCCTCGCGTCGAGTTACGTTAGCGCCTACGAGATCGCGTGGCAGGTGACGCTCTTAGTCATCCTCGTGAGCAAATCCATCGGGGTGACGCTCTTCCCCCAGATCAGCCAGTGGAACGAAGCCGCCGCCACCGAACGCATCGGGTCCAGTATCTCGACGGCGATGGGAGTCACCTTGTTCATCTCCATCCCCGCGCTCGTCGGCGCGACCATATTCGCCAGCGATATTCTTCGATTCATCTTCGGTCCCGAATACGTCGTCGCCGCGGCGGTACTGGTCGTCTTGATGGTCGAGAAGGTGTTTCAATCGGTCAACGACGTCGTCGAGGGTGCGGTGCGAGCGATCAACCGGCCGGACCTCGCTGCGCGGGCCACCGTCGTCGCCGTCTCGCTCAACCTCGTTCTCAGCCCCCTGTTGCTCGTCACTGTCGGCTTCGTGGGCGCGGCCATCGCGACGACCACCTCCTGGTTCGTCAACACGGTACTTCACGCTCGCTATCTCTCCCGATACGTCTCGTTCTCTATCCCGTATCGATTGGCGGGCTGGTACGCCGCATCGTCGCTGCTGATGGGTGGCGCCCTCCTCGCCGTCAAGTGGGCCGTCCCGGTTACGGGCGTCGCGATACTGGTGGCGGAGATTGCGGTCGGCGTCGCAGTCTACGTCGCCGTCACCGTCGCGATTCCCGACGTCAGAGATCAGGTCATCCTCCCCGGAATTCGGACGCTCATCTGAAGACAACGGCTGGTTCGAGGTGGACGACGTCTCGTCGGGGTCGTAGCGAAAAAACATATGGCTCTGGCCTTGAAACGGAGATACAGACGCCATACATATCACACGGATCACGAGATGAGGCGACAGACGATGGGCGCGATTCACAGGCGGCGTTTCCGCGTGTCGGTCGGAAACGTCGGCCTCGGTACCACCGTACTCGGGTTACTCGCCGTGTTCTGGGTGAGCGTCTGGCTCGGTTCGCTCGGAGTGCCGACGTTCGGCGTTCGCATCCTCGTCGGAGGTGTGCTCCTGTTCGTTCCGGGGGCATTGCTCGCGAGTCTTCTCGACGTCGGGACGGACACCGGTGGACGATTCGCCCTCTACAGTAGCGGGCTCGGGCTCGCCCTCCTCGCGACGCTCACCCTCCTCGCCAACGCGGGGTTGGGGGTTCTCGGCGTCGAAAATCCGCTTAGCTTCTGGCCGCTGGCGGTGCTCTTGACAGCGACGACCCTCGCACTGTTCGCTCTCACCACGGTCACCGACGGGGGATTTCCCGACGTCAAGGTCGACCTCGTCGGCTCCGCGCCCGTGTTACTGTTGCTCTTCGTGCTACCGACGCTGTCGGCTCTCGGTGCGGCGATCATGCGTTCGACGGGGTCGAACGTAGGGATGTACCTGTTCGTCGTCGTCGTCGCCGCCGTGGTGCTGCTCTCTGCGACGCGTGTCGTCCGTCCGAACCACTACCCCGTCTTGGTGTTCTTCGTCGCGTTTTCGGCGCTTCTGCAAGTCAACCTCCTCACCAACCACGTCGTCGGAAACGACATTCAGTCGCTGTACTTCAGCGCCGGTCGGATCGTAGAGATGGGGGAGTGGCCAATCGGCCGCGGCGGGTCGGCGTACGCCCTTCCGGTCGTGACCGCCGTGCCCGGGATGGTGACGATAGTGACGGGAATGGAGCTGTGGACTACGTTCACCGTCGTCTACGTACTCCTGTTCTCGTTGGTTCCGGTCGGTATCTTCTACCTCGGCCGTCGGGTCTTCGGGGCCCGCGTCGGACTGTTCGGCGCGCTGTTCTTCGCGTTCTATCACATCTCGCTCACCTACACGCCAGGGAAACAGCTTCTCGCCGAACTGTTCGTGGTCTTACTTCTCGGGCTGTACTTGTTCGAGGGAGTACACGACTCGCGGCGGAAGGCTGCGGCGTTGCTGTTGGTTCTCGGGCTAATCTTCTCGCACTACGCGACGACGTTGTTCTTCGGACTGGCGCTGTTGGCCGCGACTTTCGGCCTCAGGGCCGTCGGCCGGTTCGTCGGCCCCGTGGAC
This sequence comes from Halopelagius fulvigenes, assembly GCF_042662625.1. Lineage (GTDB taxonomy): Archaea > Halobacteriota > Halobacteria > Halobacteriales > Haloferacaceae > Halopelagius > Halopelagius fulvigenes. The sequence goes on along the minus strand of NZ_JBHSXH010000011.1, from coordinate 218,826 downwards.
CATCGACTATCGTTCGTCTATCCGGTCGTCCTTCTCGGGACGGCAACTGCGTGGTACGGTGTAGCTTCGCAGACGCTCGTCGATACGTTGGTCGGGATACCGACGAGCGCGTTCGACCAAGTCGTCACGCTCCTGAACGAGGGGACGATCTCCGGCGGTGCAGGGGTGACGTACATCGGTCAGCAGACGACCCCGCTCGAAGACCTCAACCTCTACATCTACGTGCTGATGACCGTACTCATTGCCTTCGGTATCGCGTGGCGGACCTTCGTCGATGCGGTACGAGCTAGACGCGGAGAGGAACCCGCTCGGACGGAGTTGACGGCACTCGCTGTTCCGCTATTCGGGTTCCTCTCGCTCTCGTACGTAGTCATCCTGAACCTCTACGCGGACCGAGTGTATCAGATGGTGCTCACGGTGTTAGCACTGTTTGCGGCGGTGGGCTACCGCTCGTTCGACGACGCTCTCGGACGTGTCAGCGGTCGATTTCCTACTTCGCGGTCGTTTCGACTCCCGTGGTCGCTTTTCGCCATCGTCCTCGTCGTCCTCCTCGCCCTGAACTCCGGGTTGGCCTTCGCCGCCCTCGCCGAGTCCGAGAGCGCGACGTTCAACGCCGACGCTCACGACTCAGTGTTCTCGGCCGGTGAACGGGCTGCTGCCGACTGGCTACTGGATAGTACCGACATCCGACCGAGTTCGACGCCGGTAGGCGAGGACCAACTCGAAGGCCGCGACTTCCCGAACCGAATACCAGTGTTTACGGACCGCACCAGCTACCAGTTACTCCGGTCGATTCTTCCCACGGGCTACTACAACGTGGAGACGGTGGCACTGAAGACCGACTACCAGCCGACCATCGACTATGAACAACTCGACGAGGGGTACGTCTTCGTACGGAAGAACGCCATCCGGGACGCAAACGGCCGAGCCGTCGCGCCGGAGTATCTCTCTCGAAGGGAGGCGAACGCCATCGCTGAACCTCGCAACGTCGTTTACAGTAGCGGCGACGTCCGAATCGTCGCGGCGAGGTACGGGCCCGGAGCGAACCAGACGCGCGACCCGGCGACATCCGTCGTCGACTGCCGGGCCGCCGAAGGGCCCCCAACGCTTTGGCGTACGGGCGCGTGCAGTCGTGAGGATTGATTCACGTGGAGGAACGCAACCCGCTCGTCTCGTTCGTCCTCGCGACGTACAACCGGCCGACCGACCTCGCGGAGGCGATAGAGTCTATCCTCGCCCAGCAGTACGAGCCGTTCGAGGTGGTCGTCGTCAGTAGCTCGACCGACGAGACGAGCGAACTGTTCGCCGACGGCGGACGGTTCGACGGAAAGGACGTCTACTACCACGAGTTCGATGAACGGATGGGCGTCCCGAAGGCTCGCAACATCGGTTTCGAACTTGCTTCGGGGGACATCTTCGTGACGATCGACGACGACGCGGTACTGGGAGACCCCGACGCGACGTCGCGACTCGTCTCGCTGTTCGGAGAGCACGAGGACGTCGGTGTGGTTGCCTTCCGGAGTCGGAGTTACGAGACCGGAGGCCCCATCCTCATGGAGATTCCCGACCCGCCAGACATCCGGATGTCCTCGAACGAGCAGTACCGCGCATCGTCGTTCTGCGGTGTCGGAAATGCGATTCGATCCGAACTGCTCGACGACGTTGGCGCGTACCCGCCCGACTTCGTCTACGGATTCGAGGAACACGATCTCTCGCTGCGGTTGCTCGACGCGGGCTGGGACATTCTCTACGCCCCCTCGGTGGAGGTGTACCACAAACAAACGCCGAAAGCGCGACTCCCTTCGGCCGAGACGCGCGAGCGACAGATCGCGAACCGGATCAGACTCGCCGTCAGAAATCTGCCGTGGCGATACGTGGTGTTCACGACGCTAGTGTGGTCCGTCTACGCCGTCGTGACGGCCCAGTTCCGACTCGCACCCCTTCGTCGGATACTCGGGTCGCTGTACGACGAACGGGACGCATTGCTGGCGGAGCGAGACGTTATCGACCGGCGAACTATCGAACTTCTGAAGTCTCGCGGGACGATGCTGTATGCGTGGTGGTACGGTCCTGACCCCCGACGCGTCCTTGCTAATCCGGACCGACTCCTCTGGTGACCCGAGCGATACCCGCCTCGCGGCCGCTAACTCGGCCATAACAAAATGCGCAAACCTCGTCGGTACTCGTATGGATGAGCAGCTCGCGTGGGTCACCGAACTGTTCGACTCGAACGACGTGACCCACTGGGTCGAAAGTGGAACGCTTCTGACTCTCGTTCGTTCCGGTGAACTGACGAAGTACGACGACGACATCGACGTGGCGATACTCGCATCAGACGTCGAGAAGGTCGACCGGCTGATCCCGGAGATAGAAGAACAGGGTTACCGCGTTCAGTCGCGGTCCTACCACGGCCGGACGTACAAGTACCAGTTCATCCCGACGAACGAGAAGGGGCCTCGCTCGCGGACGAACCGGAGACTCGTAGACGTGATGGTGTTCCGTCGGAACGAGACGCACGCCTGGACGGCCCAGTCGCAGGTCAAAGAGGAGTTCGACACACCGGGGCTGGGAGAGCTCGTGGACGTAGTGTACCCGCTCGTCCAACAGTACGCGCGGTCAGCCGGGGGAGAGATCGAGATGACCTCGTTCCCGAAGAGGCAGCTCTTAGAGATGTTCACGCTGTGGCTCCCGCGAAAGTACGTCGACGATATCGTCTACGACGAGGAGTTGGGCGTCCACACCCCCGCGGCCGTCGAAGACTACCTGGCGTTCCGTTACGGCGACTGGCGGACACCGGTCTCGGAGTGGTCGCTTACCGACGACGGAGCCATCCGACAAGCGGAACCCCTAGAGTTAGTCGTCACGGCGCGTCAATGACGTCCGCCGGGGCGAGCGACTGTTCTCTCCACGAAGCTTCCCACTATCGGCGTCGAGAACTGCGACGCAGTTACCCGTACGGACCTTCGAGACGTTCTCTCGTCTCCCGTAGAGGAGAGACAGGCGTTCGTTCCGCATAAATACATCTTTTCCGAGCAACGTTAGGCTCTCATATTATCATATTCCGAACCTTGGGCAGACGTCCCGCCGACCGATCTCCTCTGAGGAGACGCGTCTCCACCGACAGCTTAGCCTCGCGCTTTCATTTGCCCGCGTTTCTCCCTTAAGATCGCCTTAGAAGCGTTCGAACGTCTATGTAGCTGTACGGACTGGACCGCTATATTCATGGATTCGGTAATTAATACTTTGAAGTAAAATCTGTAGAATTCACAAATCATATTGACATATATAAGATAACATAATAATGTATATATCAGTATGTTCTCGTTGTCGGACTGTATGACGCGCAGGCAGAAGACGGACGAACGGGAAGAGAACGAAGGTGAAGAGCTCGGGAGGCGAGATTACCTGAAACTAGCCGCGACGGGGGTAGTCGCCTCGGGAGGGCTCGGCCTAAGCACCGCCTCTACGACGGCAGCAACCGACGGAGGACCACCGAACCCGGACAACTGGACGCTCAACTTCGAGGACACGTTCGACGGGGGGTCGTTGGACACCTCCAAGTGGAGCGTCGGCTACGGGTGGGGTTTGACCGACCGCAACTCGGCCGGGCGGGTCAGTTCGGACGAGGTAAACGTCTCTAACGGACAGCTTCACCTCTCGATGCGGTACGACGGGAGCGTCACCACCTCCGCCGTGAACACGAAGGACAAGCACTACTACGGACCGGGCAGCTACTGGGAAGCTAGCATCAAACTCCCCGGGCGGACCGGAGTTCTCCCCGCGTTCTGGTCGAAACCGAACACGGAAGAGTGGCCGCCGGAACTGGACTTCATCGAAATATTCCAGAACGACGGCGGACGAGAAGACACCCACCGTGCGGAGTACCATATTCACTACTCGACATCTACGGTCTCGGACGACAGTTCGACGCACGAATCTCTTGACGTCGAATACGACTCTTCGACCGATCTGACCGAGGGGTTCCACGTCTACGGATGTCGGTGGCTCGAGGACCGCGTCGACTTCTACTTCGACGGCATCAATGTCGGTACCATCACCGACTCCACTGCGATGGAAGCGCTCAGGAACGGCGGACCGCAGTACATGATGTTGACGAACATGATCGATAAGGTCGGCACCACCGACAAGTCCACCCATTGGAGCGAAGAGATGGTCGTCGACTGGGTCCGCGTCTGGACCTCCGGATCGAGTTCCGACGGTTCGACAGATGAGACGACGGAGGACGCGACGGACGAGACGACGGACGACACGGAACACTACTTCTGGGTGCGCGCTGACAGCAACGACCCCGTGACGTACGCTTTCGAGGCGAGTGGCGGGAACATCAGCGTCGACAGCGGTGAACTGAGCACCGGTGAGAGCGACGAGTGGATATCGAGCGACGGTACTCTAGCGGGCGGCGTCGAAGACAATTCCGGCGGCGACGGCTTTCGGTATCACGGCGAGATAATTGACTTCGCTCACGACGCGCCCGTCGAGACGTATATCGACGACCAGTACGTCGACCCCGACACGCTCGTCGACCCCAACAGCCCCGGCCCCGAACAGCCGACCGACGAGACTGACGACGGCGGGTCGTCCTCGTTACCGCACACGATAACGTTCGACGGCAACGGCGGCGGTACGACGTACTCGGTGACCGTCTCGGACACCATCGAACCGGCCGGCGCGGCGGACGGCGGAGACAGCGTCTCCGGTTCCACCGCGGCCGGTTCGACCGGAAGCGGAAGCGACTCGTTCGGGTTCAGCGGCGAGATAACGAGTCTCTCGCTCGACGGCGACGCCGACGTCTCCGTAGACGGCCAACGCGTCGATATGCTGGTCATCAATCGCGCTTCAGGCAAGAACTCGGTAAGGTACATCGTCGAGACGGCCGGTCGCGTCATCAAGGCCGACGTCCCGTTCGCTTCTATCAACTCCAACGACAAGGTCAGGGGAGGAAAGATTTCCGGCAAGGTCGGGTCTGGCACCGACGCCTACTGGATATTCGGCGGCGACATCGTCGACGTGTCGACGTTCGGCGGCGAGGTCACCACCGAACTGAACGGCGACGTCGTCGACTACACCGACTAACGCCGCACCGACGACGCCCGGGGCGGGCCGACGCTATTTTTTCGGTGCTGCGTCGACGCTTTCGGAGTACCGACAGCGTCCGCCGACGGTCCATCAGCCGGTGTTTTGGCAGACGAAGATGTTCCGGTAACTCAACGACGGAAACGCCACCGCCACCGTCTCGACGAGACGGTGTATCGTCGACGCCTCGGGCGGTGTGCTGGTAGCTCCGAGTACAGTCAGTACGTGAAGATCGTGAGCGGAGAGTACCGAGTGAAGCGTCTCGTACGTGAACACCGAACTCCGCTTCGACAACGAACTCGGTCCCTCGTTCTCGCCGACCAGTCGGTCGAACTCGCCCCGCATCGGGTACGGTAACTTACCGAAGAGTAAGGCGATGCGGTTATGTATCGATGCCAAGTTGGGCGTCGTGAGGACGAATAAGCCGCCGGGACGAAGACACCGCTGTACCTCACCGAACAGGTGGTCTGGATCGCGTAGATAGTCGATCACTTCGCCCGCATGGACGGCGGCGAACTGGTCGTCGTCGAACGGGAGAGTCTCCTCGTCGAGGTCAACGCGGAACGCCGTTAGACCACGTTCTCGGGCTCGTTCGACGGCATCCGGTGAGACGTCGACGCCGTACAGTTCCTCAGCGCCGAACGCCTCTCCGATGCGCACCGTCAGGTCGCCGTCGCCGCACCCGACGTCGAGTAGCGACCCCGTACCCGTACTCGTCCGTTCGAAAATGTCGATGACTGCCCCCTCACGGTCTCGCGTGCGTGATTTCATCTCATTCGGATCTCCGCGGATCAAGCCGGCCGCCTCCGCGCCACGATCGGTGTAGTTCGCGAGGGCACCGACCGACGACGGTCAGTTTGGCCGGGCGAATAACTCTGCTCGTCATCATCGCTCCCAACAGCGGATCCAGTCGACTTCGTACGTCGCCGGGAGATCCTTCGAACGCGGGGAGGGGTCGCCCGGTCGGTCGATTCCAAAGTTGAGTATCAGATAGCAGGATTCGTCGCTGACGTGCGGCCCGTCGTACCGGAACCGCTCGATTCCGTCGATGTACCAGACGACTTTCTCCGGTGGGTCCCAGTCCACGCTGTACGTGTGGAAGTCCGCGCTTAAGTTCGGACCTCCCCACGTCTCTTGCACCTTTCGTTCCTCGCCTTCGGAGTTGGCGTAGTGGTAGGTCATGTAAACCTCGGGGTCGGCCCCGAAGAACTCGAAGATATCTATCTCCGGAGGATGATACGAAGCGGACGTGAGCCAGTAGGCGGGCCAGAACCCCGGAACGGTCGGCGGAATCTTGATGTTCGCCTCGAAGTAGCCGGGCTCGAACACCTCCTTCGCGGAGACGACGCCCGTCGTGAACTCTCGGTCCTTGGTCGGCCTGTCTTCGGCTTTGAGAACGAGCCGGTCGTCCTCGACGAAGACGTTCTCCGGGGCGGCGTATCCGTCGTAGTTGTGCGTCCGGGCGTCCCACGGGTACTTGTCCCGCCACGTCGACGTGTCGAGTTCGTTTGCCCTGAACCGGTCTTCGAGGATCAGTTCCATGTCGTCGGTGTCCGGAACCTCGTCGTTTCCCGTCGCCGTAGGCGTTCCTCCGCGCGCCGAGGTGGTGTTTCCGGACGCGACGCTCGACGGGTTGTCGGAGGTACACCCGGTGCCGAACACTCCGACGCCGACGGCGCCCGCACGAAGCGCCTGTCGGCGAGAGAGTCGAATTTCGCCGTTTCGGTTGTCCGACCCGTCGTCTCGCGGCCCCTCGCTCGCATCGACTCTCTGCTCCTCCTGGCGGTCAGGCCGAGATTCGTCGTTGTCTTGATACATTGTGGTAGAGGTTGAGGTGCTTTTCGGCGATACTGTCCCAAGAGAGTTCTTCACCGAGTCTGCGACTGTTCGCTGCCATCTCTCGACGCGATTGGTCGTCGCCGAGGACGTCGCGTATCGTCGCCGCAAGTCGTTCGGGGTCTCCCGAGGGGACGGTCCGTCCGGCGCCCGACTCTTCGACGAGGGACGGAAAGTCACCGGCGCGGGAGGTGACTACCGGCTTCCCGAACGAGAGGGCCGTCGCGAGCGAACCGCTGTGACCGTTCGTACCGCCCTCGCGTTCGTGGTACGGCATGACGACGGCTTGCGCCCGGGCGAAGTACTGTCTGACCTCCTCGTTCGGGATGAACCGGTCGTGGACCTCGAAGTGCGCCGGATTCTCCGCGACGACGTGTGCCACGTCGCGGGGAATCCGTCCGTCCCCGGCGACGAGCAGTTTCACGTCTGGAACGTCCCGGGCGACGAGGGGGATAGCGCGGACGAGCGTGTCGATTCCCTTGTGTCGGACGACGTTCCCGAAGAACAGCAGCGTGTTCGGTTCCGGGTCGCGGTCGATATCTTCGTAGTTTCCGAATATCGTGTAGGCCCCGTGCGGGATGACCGTCACGTCTTGAGGAGGTACGCCGCGGTCGATTAACGCCCGTTTTTGATTCTCCGTGTGGACCACGGTTCGGTCGAGTTTGATGTCCGGGATGGCCATGTGAACCAGTTCTTCCGCGAGGTGGGGCGGGCGAGCGAACGAGAGTCGTCGCTTCTCCACCTCGTGGCGCGTCACGACGACCGGCAGGTGGGCGTCGATACTGTGCAGTTTCATGAACAGTTTCACCTGCGGGAAGAGGTCGGTGGTGTCGTGGACTATGTCGGGGTCGACGGTTCGAACCTCTCGGACGTTCCGGTACGAGAGGATGCCGCGGACTACCTCTCGAGGGTCGACCTCGCGCCGCGAGAGTTTCGGCATGGAGATACCCAGCGGGGCGAACACCTCCCTGACATCGATTCCGCGGTCGAACACGTCGTCGGCACTCGTCTCGTTCGGTTTGAAGACGGTCACGTCTGCGTGTTCTGCGACGGCGTTGGCGAGTTCCGCCGTGTAGTGAGGGAGGCCGCCGGTACTCTGACCGAGGATGTAGAGCACGTGCATCGTCAGAGGCTGATCGACCTCCGAAGCGGCGGACCGATGACGCGGGTTACGGGGATGGGAATCTGCCGCCAGACGCGTTTGGCCAGTTCGTACTTCTCTTGGTCGGGGTCGGGGAGTTCGACCTCGCCGTCGGGGAAGTAGTGGTAGTCGTCCATCCAGACCTTGTCCCCGCCGAAGCTCTTTTTGAACATGTAGACACCGGACCCTTCGCGGGTCCGTCCGAGGTCGTAGGTCTCGTATCCGTTCTCGGCCGCCCACTCTAGCCCCTTCCAGACGAGGAGGCTCCCGCCGTTGAGGTCGCGGTAGTCGTAGTCCGACACCTCCTTCCAGTGGTACACCCACGACCCGAACGCGAAGTCGATGGCGCTGTTGATGGGCGTTCCGTCGTGCTCAACGATGTACAGCCGCATCGTCCCGTCGCCGTGGAACCTGTCCCAGAGGCGTTTGAAGAACCGAAACGGGTGGGGAGGACTCCCGTGTCCGCGCATCGTCTGGAGGTAGAGGCGGTAAAACGTCCGGAGGTCGGCCGTATCCTCGCCGACGCGAACTCGAACACCGTCGTCTTCAGCCTGCCGGATGTGCGTCCGGCGGCTGGAGCTCATCTCGTCCCAGACGGCGTCCGGACCCTCACCGACGTCGACCTCGTACGCCACGTACCGCTGTCTGTGTTCGAACGATTCGACCGAACCGAGGTCTCGGCTCTGGAGGCTGGCGACGTCCACTTCCAAGACGTCGGCCAGCGTCCGGACGAGTTCGGACAGTCGGTCGCGCGCGGCTTCCCGGTACGCTTCGTCCACGACGAGTGACCCCCGGGACGCGAACGGGACCGAGACCAGTTTGTCCCTGAACAGTCTGCTGCGAACGTGGAACAACGGGGCCGCGCCGACGATGTCGCCGCCGACGGTAGCCACGAAGTAGTACCGTTCGGGGCCGTAGGATTCGACAACGTCACCCCACCGCCACGTGGTGAACGGTGACCCTCCGTGCCGTTCGACGAACGCGTCCCACGCGCCGGCGTCGGTACACAGTTCGACCGAAATCCGTTCGGACTGCGTCTGTACCGCCGCTTGCGCGGTAGATGTATCGTCGTCCACTATCCCGAACCTCCTCGGTGGACGGTCGCTGTTCGGTGTCGTACGAACGGGTTGTCGTCGTGCGCTGTACGTCGGGCCGATTTTGGAGTGTTCGTAGCGGTCTGTGGAATCATGCTTATCTGTGACGGAGCGGAAACGTCGCGACGGCCAGTCGTTTCCGAGACCGATAACCGCGTCCCGGTTAGACGCTTGTGCTCTAAAATCAGTGTAGAGGCCATCTAGTATTGTAATGACCCAGGTACGCCCACTAAGCTCGGGTTATCTGAGGGCTCGGTCTACGACCCCGTCTCGCGTCGTGTTTCACCGCGCGGAGGGTCGGTACTCGGCGCGCTAACGGTGTCGTTCGGCCGTACGCGTCGCTACTGCTTCGACCGTCCCCCACTCGAACGAATCAAGTAGCCGGTCGAGTTTGGCCTCGGTCTTCTCGATGCCGTGGAAGCTGACGAACCGACTGTGGAACGGCGGAGAACCGACCCGTATCTCCGGATTGAACTCCCACGGGTGGAAGTAGAGCACGGCCGGTATTCCGAGACGTTCCAAGTTCTCGATTCCGCGCTTCAGCACCCACGTCGGCAGGACCCGGACGTAGAAACCACCGGCTATCGGCACTCGGAGTCGACTGCCCGCGACCGAGACGGGGACTTCGACGATGCCGTCTTCGGTTCCTTCGGACCGGTCGCGAAAGGGATCGGCCTCGGTGGCGATGTACGGCCAAATCGGCGCGCCGGAGACTCCGTACATCGGCGTCTTAACGGGGAACACGCTCGAGTCGTAGCGGTATTCGCTCGACGCTAGCACTCGCAACGCCCACTGCGTCTCGCGCGTGACCGAGAAGTTCGGGGCTCGAAATCCGACGGGTTCGACGCCGCTCGCGCGCTCTATCGCTGCCGAGGACTCCCGCAGTTCACGCTCGAACGCGTCGGGAGAGAGGTCGAAAAGCGGCGTGTGGGTGTGGCCGTGAGAACCGATTTCGTGGCCGGCGTCAGCGATATCCCGGATGAGGTCCGGATAGTCGGCCGCAACCTCGCCGACGACGAAGAAGGTGGCGCAGACGTCGTGACGAGCCAGAAGGTCGAGGACCGTCGTCACCGACTCTCGAATACGGTCGACCGGGTCATCGACCTCGTCAGCGAGGAGCGTCGCGGAGTGCCAGTGCTCCAAGTCGAAACTGACCGCGTGGGTCGGCGGGTGGCCGGACGACCGAGTCACGTCGGCAACAGCGTTTTGCCCACTTGCTTGACGAGCGTGAGTCCGTGTCGGACGGGGTTGTGCGTACTCGTCACTCCCTCGTACGATATCGTCGTGTCGACCTCCTCAACGTGGTAGCCGTAGCGGTACGCGTGGAAGAGAACGTCGATGCTCGCACCCATTCCGTCGGTGAGCTCTCTGTCGGCGGCGAGCGACTCGATCGCTCGTCGGTCGTAAGCTCGAAAACCGCTTTGGGTATCTCGGATTCGAAAGTCGGCGTTTAAAACGAACAGCGTGAACCCGACCATGACGTTGATAGCTTCGAGACCCAATCGCCGGTACGCCGGCATCTTGCTTCCGCCTTTGAATCGGCTGCCGACGACGATTTCCGCGTCTCGAGCACGCTGGGCGGACACGAGTTTGGTGATGTCCCCCGCATCGTGTTGGCCATCGCCGTCAAGGATAACGAGGTGGTCGGCGCCTCGTCGGGCGGCCTCGACGAAAGCCGTCTTGAGCGCCGCACCGTATCCCCGGTTTTCTTCGTGACGGATGACGATCCCACCGGCGGCGGCCGCGGAAACTGCTGTGCCGTCTGCGCTTCCGTCATCGATAACCAGCACTGTGTCGGCGTGCCTCTTCGCCTCTTCGACGACGGACCCGACACTTCCCACCTCGTTGAACGCCGGCACGGCAACGACGATGTTTAACTCTCCGTTCGGCGGCGTCGCCGAGTCGATGAGAGAGTTTCTGAGGGCCGAATTCACGCGCTGACCGACTCGCGTCGTGAGGTTGTTCGATGCCACGGATTCGTCCCGTGCGAAGCGCCGCAGATACCGCACGCGGCGTCCCGATCGGTTCTCATCGTCGGTCAGTTTGGCCCTGACCGCGTTCGGAATCTGCGTGGACGCTACGTGCTTCATCGCCTCTTCTCTGATCTTTGTTATCCTCATCTCTGAGTCCCCCCTTGAGCGTACGTTCAGAACTCGTCCGACCGACTTTGTTATTAAACCAGTATGGACAATTGGCAACAAATCAGGCCCTAGATACGAGATAAATACCAACTTTTGCGATGGAGATGGGGAGAGAGCCGGTTCACGTCAAAAATCCGTACAAAACGTGAAAACGAGTGCGAGTCCGCATCAACGGTGTATTCTAGCGGTTTAACCTAACGGTAGATAGAGGGTCGCTTTCCAGTGAAGTTGGACTGGATTATTCCATCAGGAGTGGAATACTATCGCGGAGTAGGAAAAGGTGGCGGTGTTGAAACCTTTTCTGACGGACATGACCGGTACGTGGCCTCGGTCACGATGGGTGCCCTCTCCGAAGTCGTGCCTCCTTCAGTGCGTGGAGTGGACGTCGTACTGGCTCACGGATCGCGTCTCGTTTTCAACAGGAATGTCTCGGAAGCAACGCACGCTCCGACGACACGCCGTTGTGCGCTGTCTCACGGTGAGGAAGACCACTACCGACCGCGGTCTGGAGGGCGGACGCATCGAGATGTCCCACGTTCGTGACGCCTCAGAGCTCGGTTCGACCCCGCACCACCGACGCTCCGCGAAGCGTTCGACCGCCCGGAGATGGCTATCTGACGGACTCCACCGAAGTCTCCCTCGGAGACCTGCCGCTGAACGGTGTAACCGGCATCGATGCGTCCCGGATCGAACGAGCCCACGTCTCGACCCATCTCACGGGGCGGGCGAACTTCACGAGACAAGAGTTGAAGAGGACGTTGTGGGTCGATACGGCGACCAGCGCGGTTCTCGATACCTCCGTGACGACAGAAAACAGGACACGGAGATCGTGCCGCAACTGGTGACTATCGTTCGCAAAGGAGAGAAGCCTCGCTATTTCGTACGAGGAGTAGCGAACGTCCGTGACCACCTTCCGTGGAAGCAACGACATCACCGCGTCATCTGCGCTGTCGGTGGGGAAACGACGACAGAAAGATCGTTTTACTGCGTAGACGACGTCAGTCGTCGCGCCACCAGCGGCGCAGTCCATCGACCCACCGCCGTCCAACCGGCTGCGTTTTCGGACACTGGGACATGACGGGAGCCGACCCCGTCCCCGCCCGCCGGGCGACGGAGACGCTCAGACCGGCCACCGCGAGGCCGGCGACCACGTCCGTCGCCCAGTGGATGCCGAGGTACATCGTGGAGACGGAGATGGACGCCGCGAGGGCGACCGAGATGGGGTACCACCGCGGGTAGACGTGTCGGAACCGGTGTGCGAGGAGGGCGACGGTGACCGAGAGCGACGTGTGGAGCGACGGGAAGACGTTCGTGTTCCTGTTCACCTCCGTCGTCAGGAGCTGCGCCTCCGGCCACGTCGTGTAGAGAAGCGACTCCACGAGTTCGGGCATGAAGTTCCGCGGCCCGTACGCGATGAACGCGACGTAGCAGACGAGTCCGACGCCGTAGTTGACGATGTAGGCGACGAGGAGTTCGTAGAGGGGTCGCGGATCGTCGTGGAGGAGGTACGCCGCGAGCGGAAACGTCAGCAGGAAGACGTACCCGAAGACGTAGACGAACCCGAAGTACGCGGTCAGCGCCGGCGTCGCGAATGACTGGAGGACGGCGACGAACTCCCCCTCGATGGCGTGGATGTAGCCGGTGATGTTGACGCCGATGAGCCACGACACTTCGACCCCCAGGTCGCGGACGACGCCGTTGGCCGCGAGGACGACGGCCAACACGCCGACGGCGGACGCGACGGCCCGGAGGTTCGACCGAACCGCGTCGGAGGCCGTCCGCATCCGGGCCGGGCCGACGACGACGGCGAGGGCGACGGCGAAGAGGACGAGGACGCCGCCGACGACCTGCGCCGCGACCTCGAGCAACCCCATCGGTCAGCCCCCGACGAGTTTCCCGTCGTCGTACTGGTACCCCGCGTTGCGGAATTCCTCTTTGACGCGTTCGACGTCGAGTTCGCCGTTCGAACCGAGGAACGGCGTCACCGGGTCCGTCCCGTTCCAGCGGAGGTCCGAGGGGAGCCAGCGAGTGTCGTCCAACGGACTCGCGGCGGGTTGCGCGTACCCCTCGAACACCTCCCGCGTGATGAAGTCCTTGTCCACGAGGTGCGCGAGCGTGTTTCGGAACCGAGGGTTGGTGAGCGGAGGGCGGCGCGCGTTGTAGCCGACGAGGTAGAACCGCTCGGAGCGGCGGACGATCAGATCGAGTTCGCTCGCCCGGCCGATCCGCGGGACCGTCGAGGCTCCGAGGGGGGTCCCGGTCACGTCAGCGTCGTCGCTCGCAACCGTCTCGGCGGCGGTGACGTCGGATCCCACGACCTGTACGGTCAGGCGATCGAACGCCGGGGCGTCCGCGAGGTGCGACGGGATGCCGTCCGCGTTCGTTCGGGTGAGGAAGTGGTCGTCGAACCGTTCGAGCACCAACGCCTCCCGCGGCGTGTTTCGGACAAACGCGAGCGGTCCGCTCCCCACCGGCGGGATGTTGTTGGTCACGAGCGCTTCCGTCGCGCTGCCGAGTTCGATGCCGCCGACGGAGGCGGCCGCGGTGCGTTCGTTCCAGACGTGACGGGGGAGCACCGGGACGGTGAACGCGCGGGTCGCGACCTGCGGTTCGCAGTCCACGAACCGGAGTTCGACCGTTCGAGAGTCGACGGCCTTCGCGTCGGTCACGAGGCTGCTCTGTCCCTGAAACCGCGGGGCGGGGACGGGTCCGTCCTCGTCCTCGCCGTCCTCCGTCTGTATCACCGACCCGAGCGACGTGTCCGCGAGGAACGCGTACGTGAACGCCACGTCGGCGGCGGTGAGCGGTTCGCCGTCGTGCCACGTCGTCTCCGGTCGGAGTTTGAGCCGCGCGACCGGTCCCTCCTTCCCCTCGGAGAACGCCCACGAGGAGGCGAGCCACGGTGCGACCGTCTGCCCGTCGGGCGAGTAGCCGAGCGAGTCGTACAGGAGCCCCGTTATCGCGCTGGTGCGGCGGAACTCGACCGCCAGCGGGTTCAGGTTCTCCGTCAGTCGCTGGTCGGTCGTCGCCACCGTCAGCTGAGACTCCGCGGCGTCGGAACTCTCGACGGTGAGACTCTCCGCGCCGGCGCGGCGGTTCAGGTTCAGATACCCCATCGGCGACTGCAGGTCGGCGCGCTGCCAGTTCGTGAACCGATCCGTCCGCGCGGCGCGGATGTCGTCGGGGAACGCGACGACGGTGAACGGCTGAGTGGTAGCGACCGACTGCAGCAACTGTTGGACCGCCTCGCGCCGCTTCTGACCGGACGTGTGACGCTGTTTTTCGAGCAGTTCGTCCGCGTCGAGGTTCGTGTACCCGAACGGGTTCTGCCACCCTTGCGCGCCCGCGAACCGGGAGTGCAAGAGCGGGTAGAGCGCGTCGGGCGTCCGAAACTGCGCCGGGGTGGGGGCGACGAACAGGTCGAACTCGTGGTTCAAGAGCACCTGTCGGAGCAGTTCCTCCTCGGCCATCGGCGTGACCTGGACGCCGATACCGGCGGTTCGGAGCCACGCCGCGACTTTGCGGGCGATTCGGAGCGCGTAGGGGTCGTCGTCGGCGGGGACGGTCTTGATCTGAAGCGTCACTTGGTCGGGAGATTTCCATCCGGTGACCGCCCGCAGCCGACTGGCACAGCCGCTTCCGAGGACAGCGACGCCAGTGGCGAGAGAGGAGAGAACGGCCCGCCGTCGGACGTTGTTGGAGGTACACGGCTGTGTCATTCCGTTCGTACCCCGTTGTGAACCCGCTCTAATATCTCTTCGGACTTCGCATCGACAGCGTGAACATACCACATCGCGATAGTTTCTGTCGGCATCTCTGAGAGTCCCGGACGCGAACGTCGGATGATCGGTCTAGAGGTTCCGTACAGTCGGTTTTCGGAGAACTGACGCGCCGAGTCACCGAGAGACGATAGGCAAGGTGCTTATTGGCGCGCGACAAGATTGATCCGCTATGGCCTCCCGGAGGCGAACGATTCGCAGCGTGCTCGCCGTACTCGTCTTCCTCTCTGCGGCGACGCTCGTCGTCGGATACGTCGACGCCGAGCGAACGAACGACAAGGTGACCGGCGATCCCTCGGTCGAGCAGGCGTTCAAGACCGGAAACCGCTCGCCGGTCGTCCCGAGTCGCCCGAACATCACCGTCGTCGCCACCGACTCGAACGCGTTCGTCGGCGACGAGGGCGACGGGGCGCGGGCGCGCGCGGAACTCGCCGCGTTCGCGCCCGACGGTAGCATCTACTACTATCAGGACAACCACACGCGGTACTGGGACGTGGACCGCGTCCCCGGCACGAACTCGACGGTCGAGTTCGTCTACGCGGACCACCTCGCCCCCGGCGACTGCGGGGAGACGGTCTGCACCCGGAACGGCGTCGAGCGCGTGAACCTCACGACGGGCGAACGGACGCAGGTGTACAGTCGCATCACGCCCGGCAAGCACTCCACCCGGTGGCACGACGTGGACCGGATCGACGAACACCGCCTGCTCGTCGCCGACATCGACAGGGACCGGGTGTACGTCGTCAACACGACCACGGACCTGATAGAGTGGGAGTGGGACGCCCAATCGTCGTTCGACGTCGCCAAGAGCGGCGGGCCGTTCCCCGACGACTGGACCCACCTCAACGACGTGGAGTACGTCGAAGTCGACGGACAGGAGGCGGTCATGGTGAGCCTCCGGAACCACGACCAAGTCGCCTTCGTCAGCTTTGAGCGCGGTCTGATGAAGAACTGGACGCTCGGCACCGACGGCAACCACTCAACGCTGTACGAACAGCACAACCCCGACTACATCCCGCCCGAGAACGGCGGTCCGGCGGTTCTCGTCGCCGACTCCGAGAACGGGCGCGTCGTGGAGTACCAGCGAGAGAACGGCGAGTGGAACCGGACGTGGACGTGGGCGGATCAGCGCGTCCAGTGGCCGCGCGACGCCGACCGCCTGCCGAACGGCAACACCCTCGTCACCGACTCGAACGGCGACCGAGTGTTCGAGGTGAACCGCGCGGGCGAGGTGGTGTGGTCCGCGACGGTCGGCTTCCCCTACGAGGCCGAACGACTCGGAACGGGCGACGAGAGCGAGGGCGGCGAGAGCGCCGCCAGCCTCGGACTCCCCTCGAAGACGCCGGCCGAAGGCGAGAGGTCACTCCTCGCGCGGGCGACGGCGACGCTGCCGCCGAAAGTCGTCAACTCCATCGCGTACGCCTTCCCGCGGTGGGTCGGCGTCGCGGAGGGCCTCGCCGTGGTCGTGTTGGTCGTGACGCTCATCCGATGGCTCACGCTGGAGTACCGCTGGACGGACAGGACCGTGAGCGTTCGCTCACCGCTTCGTTTCGGACGTAAATGACCGTACGAGAGACCTACTCGGGCCGATTAGCGTCGAACGCCGACAGACTCCGCCGCGCCGTTCCGCTGGAGGCGCGGGACCGCAGGTGGCTGACGCTCGCGTTGGTTCCGAGCGTCGTCGCCGTCTGCGTCTACCTCGCGACAAATCCCTACCCGGCGTACGGCGCGGGACTGTACACCCAAATCGCCGAGGAGATTATCGCCGGCGGCTACGCCCCGCCGACTCGGATTCCGGGGTACACCGCCGACGGCGTCCCCTTCGCCTACCCGCCGCTCCAGTTCTACGTGCTCGCCGTGCTCATCGATATGGGCGGCGACCCCGTCACCATCGCTCGGTTCCTCCCGAGCGTCGCCGTCGTCGCCGTCCAGATTCCCGTCTACCTCCTCGCGCGCGACTACACGGGGTCCCGCCCCGCCGGGGCCGCAACCGCGGCGGCGGTGGCGCTGAACCCCCAGATTCTGGAGTGGCACATCTCCGCCGGCGGCGTCGTCCGCGCGTTCGCCTACCTGTACGCGCTGACGGCGATATACGCCGGCTACCACGTATTCACCTCGGGCGACCGGCGGGCGGTCCTCGGGGGACTGGCCGCGTTCGGGCTGACGCTCCTGACCCACCCGACGTACTCGCTGTTCGTCGTCACGACGTACCTGCTGATGTGGGCCGTGTTCGACCGCTCCCTCGCCGGGTTGGTCCGCGGCGCGATAGTCGGCCTCGGCGGCACCGTCGTGGCCTCCCCGTGGTTGGCGTGGATGGCGTCGGTCCACGGCGTCGAGACGTTCGCGGCGGCGGGGAGCACCCACGGCGGCATCGGCGGCGGGATGAGCTTCCTCTACGGCGCGATTTCGGTGTACACCGCGATACCGCTGGTGGCGGCGGCCTACCTCCTCGTCGTCAGGCGCGAGCGGTTCCTTCCCCTCTGGTTCGTCGCCGCGGAGGTGCTGTTCAAACAGCCCCGGTTCTCCTACACCGTGGGCTCGTTCGCCCTCGTCGCTGTCGGCCTCGACGTCGCGGGGCGGATACGCGCGCTCGACCGCGCCGGTCCGCGGAACGTCGATTGGCGCGCGGCGGGGACGGCGGCGCTGATACTCGCGGCGACGGTCGGCGGCGGCGCGTACCTCGCCTACGAGATGACGCTGGTCACGGACCCCACGACGCCCGAGTTCCTCGACGACGAGGCCGTCGAGGCGATGGAGTGGGCGGCGACGGAGACGCCCGAGGACGCGACGTTCGTCGTCCTCGGCGACGCCGCCGAGTGGTTCCCGGTGCAGGCCGAGCGGACGATACTGGTCGGCCCGTGGGGCGTCGAGTGGGAGGGCGCCGATAAGTACGAACCGCAGCTCGGCGCGTACAAGAACGTCTCCGCCTGTCAGACCGCCTCCTGCGTCGAGAGAACCGCCGCGACGGTCGGCGCGAACCCGGACTACGTCTACGTGCCGAAAGGGAGGTACACCGTCCGCGGCGCGGGGATGGTGCAGTTCGGGTCGCTCGAACGGTCGTTCGAGCGGTCGCCGCGGTGGGAACTCGCCTTCGAGAACGAGGGCGTCGCGATCTACCGCGCGAGGGCCCCCGAGTGACGCCGCGGGAGCCTCAGACGTAGCCGAACAGCGACGCCGCGAGCGTGACGAACCACGCGGAGACGCCGAGCGCCGTGAACCGTCGGTTGTCGCGCGCGGCGCCGTACGCGAGCACGCCGATGGCGCTCATCAGCGCGAACCGGTGCAGCACCAGGCTCACGGGAACCGTCGAGATGCCGACGCCGCCCAAGTCGAGGACGAACCCCGCGCCGAGTCCGGCGGCGGCGACGAGCGCCGTCCGGTTCGCCGGGCGACCCCGCGCGAAGAAGGCCGCGAGCGCCGGTAATCCGAACACCAGCGTCGGGTAGAGCACCGCGGCGAACAACTTCGGCGTCACGCCCGGCATCGTCTGCTCGGCGGTGATGCCGGCGGCGCGGACGCCGACGACGAGTGCGGCGAGCGACACCGGGAGCGCGGCGTCGGAGAGGTTCCACCGGCGGCGACTCGACCGCGGGAACGCGACGCCGACGAGGAGGGAGACAGACGCGAAGTCGATGATCGTCAGCCACCCGTCGCTCCCGCCGCCGCCGAGTCCGTGGTACTCGCGGCTGACGCTCTCGACGAACGGTTCGTCCCGGAGGTCGCGTTCCACGAACCGCGCGCCCGGCGCGACGCCGGTGACGGTGTGGCGCAGGCGGAACCAGTCCCAGTACTCGGTGTGGGCTTGGAACGCCGTCCAGTTACCGAAGGGCCCGGGGTACGCCCGGATGTGAGTTCGGTGGCCGAGATAGGTGCCGGTCGCCAGTTGGTATCGGGACTCTATCCACCGGCCCGAGGCGTTCGGGTTGGGGGTGACGTACGTGTACCGGGACGAACCGCGCGCCGGTTGCCACGGCGATTTACCAACATTGACCTCGACTCTGGTCTCGGTCGCGGTTCGGTTCTCGGGTGTGGTCGTGGTCCCGTTCTCGGGCGTGGCCGCGGTCCCGTTCTCGGTCGGGGTCGCGGTCCCGGTTCTGGTCGCGGTCGCGGCCGTGGTCCTAGTTGCGGTCCCGGTCCTGGTCGCAGTCGCGGCCGTGGTCCCGGTTACGGTCTCGGTCGCGGTCACGGTCTCGGTCGCGGTCTTTGTCCCGGTCTCGGTCACGACCTCGGTCTCGTCTTCGACGACCGTCCAGTTGGCCTGCGAGCGGCGTTCGAGGGCCCGCCGAATCTTCCCCCGGTCGCCCCTGACGACGACGTTGATAGCGAGCGTTCGGTCGTCGACGGAGCGACTGCGGCTGGTGTACGGCCAGAGGTAACTCCCGGTCTCCTCCGGTTGGTACAGTTGCGCATCTCGGGGAGTCCGGTGTTCGGGGGCGGCGCTCCCGTCGAGGAATCCCCCCGCGAGCAATCCGACGACGAGGAGGCCGACGATCAGTATTCGGCGGTGTCGCACGTTCACCCCTCTGTTCGTTCTGTATTATATGTCTTATCCTCTGCCGGAACAATAGTACAGTAGATGATGTTTTCCGAGATTGTGCTAAAGAGCGATCATAGGGCCTAAAACGCAAATATCCCGTCTTACAACGCGTTGACTTGTGCGTTAAAATATCTAATCACCGACGGCCGAGAGCCGCCGAAGACGGGATGTTAGTCGAAGGAAAGGTGAAATAGAGAGGAATCCAACAGGAGAGGCGAACCGAGAGCGGGCGCGCGCGCGAAACGGCCGCCCTCCGAGAGTCGATTCGGTCCCTCACATCCATGGCAGACCCTCACCTCCAATCGGCCGACGCCTCCGTCTCGTGGCAGTACGACGTGACCGACTCGTGCCTCTTGCACGCGCTCACGTACGCGCTTCCGGGATTTACCGGCGGAGTGGTACTCCTCGTCGCGCTACTGGCGGGGAGAGTCGCGCTGGACGCGATCAGAGCGGGTGATATCGGCCGCGCGGTCGGCGTACTCGGCGCCGCGGTGCTGGCCCTCCTCGTCCGCCGGTACGTCCCGGCGCTACTGGACACCGCCGACGCGTTCGGCCCGTGGAAGCGCTACTCTCCGCTCGGACTTGCCGCGAGCAGCGTCGTCGGCGCGGCGGCCGTCCTCTGGAGTCTGCAGGTCAGTCCCGTCGCGCCGTTCGCGCTGTTCGTGGCGAGTTGGATTCCAACCGTCCTCGCGGCGGAGTTTCCCACCGCGGGCCACGCGACGCCCGAGGCGGGGACGCTCGTCGTGGACGGGAGTCCGATTCCGCTCGACGCGCTATCGCGCTATCGGGCCGTCTCCGTCGGCGGCGTCGCGGTCTGTTGGCTATCGTATGCTCGCGGCGTGCCGCGGGCGCCGCGAACGGTCGTCGTCCCGAACGATGCGTTCGGAGCGGTGCGTGCGGTGCTCGAAGGCGCGGAGCGTCGGAGCGACGGGAGCGAGGACTCGCTCCGCGGCGCGGAACGCGCTATCGTCGCCGCGTTCGGCCTCGGTTCGCTTGCCGTCGGACCGGCGCTTCGGATGCTCCTCCCGTCCGGCGGGGGGCGGGCCGTCGCGCTCTACGCCGGCGCGCTGTTCGGCGTCTTCGGAGCGGTGTTTCTCTGGTACGCGGCGACGGCGTGAGTCGTCCGACGCACCTCCGGGCGAACGGTGGCGGCCGAGGCGCGGGCGGTGACCGAGCGTCGGACTACCCTGAGAGTGCGTCGCCGGTCGTCCGGCACGCGTTCGGAATCGCCTCGGCGCGGACGGCCGGTACGAAATAGGCTGTCCCGGCGAGTGACGGAGCGGAACGCCCGTCCCGTTACTCGGACACCTGCACGACCTGTTTGCCGATGTTGTCGCCGGAGAACAGGCCGAGGAACGCGTCGGGCGCGTTCTCCAACCCCTCGACGACAGTCTCGCGGTGTTGGAGTTCGCCCGACGCCACCCACTTCCCGAGTTGCTCGCTCGCCTCCCCGAAGCGCGTCGCGTAATCGCCGACGAGGAGTCCCTGCACTTTCGCCCGCGGCGCGATGAGCATCGGGAGTTTCCGCGGACCCGTCGGGACGCCCTCGTCGTTGTAGTGGGCGATCTGTCCGCAGACCGCGACGCGCGCGTCGAGGTTCAGCTTCGTGAACACCGCGTCCGTGATCGGCCCGCCGACGTTGTCGAAGTAGACGTCGACGCCATCGGGCGCGGCGTCGTCTACGGCCGCAGAGTAGTCGTCGGTCGTCTTGTAATTGATAGCCGCGTCGAATCCCAAGTCATCGGTGAGCCAGTCGGTCTTCTCGTCGGACCCGGCGAACCCGACGACGCGGCAGCCGCTCATCTTCGCAATTTGCCCGACGACCGACCCGACCGCGCCCGCCGCGCCGGAGACGACGACCGTATCGTCGGGCTTCGGTTCGGCGACGTCGAGCAGTCCGAAGTACGCCGTTCGGCCCGGCATCCCGAGGACGCCGAGGTACGCCGGCAGTCCGGCGACGTCCGGGTCCACGGGCGCGACGTCGTCGGCGTCCAGAACGGAGTAGTCCGCCCACGTCCCCTCGCCGGTGACGAAGTCGCCCTCCTCGTACCGTTCGCTCTCGCTCTCGACGACTTCGCCGACGACACCGCCTCGCATCGGGTCTCCGACCTCCCACGGTTCCGCGTACGACTCGGTGTCCCGCATCCGACCTCGCATGTAGGGATCCACCGAGAGGTACCGGACGCGAACGAGAAGCTCGCCGTACCTCGGTTCCGGTCTGTCGCTCTCGCGCAGCTCGAAACAGTCCCGACTCGGCTCGCCCTCCGGTCGCTCGGCGAAGTACCACTCGCGGTTCGAGTCTCGCATACCCGCGTTTCGGTCTCCCCCGGAAGATGCCTTCCGGTCGCGGAAGTTCGAATCTCGAAAGCCGGGCCGGAGCGGGCGCGGAGAGCCCGGTTCAGTTCCCGCCCAGCACCCGTTTGAACAGCGTGAAGGTGAGGAGGGTAAAGAGCAGGCCGTTCAGCATGCCTTGGCTCGCGGCGAGCAGTTTGGCCCCGCCGCCGAGGGGGTTGATGTCGCCGTACCCGACCGTGCTGAAGCTGATGTAACTGTAGTAGATGGTGTCGAAGAGGACCTGCGACGCCGACTTCTCGACGAGTTCGGGCGCGAACACGCTTCCGGCTTGCGTCAGGAACGGCCCGCCGAGCGCGTACACGAGTCCGAACAACATGGGCGACAGGAAGGTGAGCGCGGCGATTCGGGGGAGCCGGTTGCCGTACCCGCAGGTCACCTGCATGATGAGGTTGAGCACGACGCTGGCCGCCTTCTTCCCGCGCGCCCAGACGTTCAGCGAGTACTCGTTGAGGAGGATGTCGAGGTTCTTCCGCCGGTTGTAGTAGTAGCGTTTGAACTCGAACTCCCGGCTCGCGGGCGTGTCGCCGACCGCGTCTGCGCTGTCCTGCGCTTTCCGGTACGTCTCCTCGATGATTTCGTCGGTCATCTCGACGGCGAACTGTCCGGTGGCCTCGTTGCCGACGAAGTCGTGAATCGTCCAGTCGTTGCGTTCGAGGTACGCGTGGTGGTTGCTGAAGTCGAAGTGGTCGAAGTCGGTGAGACAGAACCGGAAGTGGTCGAGCAGTTCGTGCTCGTTGCCCTCGCCTTCAAGTTGGATGTTGCCGAGCGTCGCCCGCGTGAGGTCGTACGGCGTCGCGTCGCCGGTGACTTGGGCTATCGTCCCGCCGCGTATCGTCGCGTCGGTGAGGTCGATGTACGTGTCCCGTTCGCCGTCGAGCAGACGGAACTTCGCCGTCTCGTGGAACGCCGCGCGGCGGAAGTTACAGCGCTCGTGGAACGCGACGTCCCAGAACGAGACGTTCGTGAAGTTGGCCGACTCGAAGTCGGCGTCGTCGCGGAAGGTCGCCTCCCTGAACGACGCGTTCTCCTCTAAGTGCCGCGTTTTGCCCTCGAACACCGCCCCGCGGAACTCCGCCGGGCCGTAGAACGTCGAACCGCGGAAGCTCGCGTCCTCGTCGAACCGCGCTTCGTCGAACCGCGCGTGAGCGTCGAACGCGACGTCGTCGAACGTCACGTCGCCGCCGAACTCGGCTTCGACGACGACGACGCTGTCGCCGAAGCGACTCCCGTCGAAGACGGTTTCCCCGTCGAACGTCGCGCGGGAGAGCTCCAGTTCGCCGGCGACGTCCAGACGGTGGCAGTCGGCGCGCGCGGTGAACGTCGCGCGGTCGAAGTTGACCGCCCCTTTGAACGTGGCGTCCTTGAAGTCGGCGTACCGGAAGCGGGCCAGCTTGTAGTCGGCTTCGGCCTCGAACACCGCCCCCTCGAACGTCACGTCGTCGCTCGTCGTCCGACTGCCGCCGTTGAACTCGACGCCGCGGAACTCCGCTAACCGCATGAACCGCGCGTCCTCGAAGCTCACGTCGTCGTCGAACCGGGCCTCGTCGAAGTCCGCGACCTGTTGGAACGTCGCGTCGTCGAACCGCGTGTCGCCGCCGAAGACAGCGTGTTCGAAGTCGGAGCCGGCGGTGAACGTCGCCCCCTCGAACGTGACGTAGTCGAACGTCGCCTGCCGGAAACTCGCGTCGTCGCGGAACGTCGCGTCGGCGAAGGAGATGTGGTCGCCGAGGACGTGGCTGCTGCCGCTCGTTTCGGCGTTCCGGAAGTGGACCCGGTCGTGGAACGTCGCCTCCGCGAAACTCGTATCGCTTCGGAACGTCGTCTCGTCGCAGTCCACGTCGCCGTGGAACGTGGCACCGTCGAACCGGACGTCCTGTTGGAACGTCGCCTCCGACGTCGTGACGCCCTCTCGAACCGTCAGGTCGTCCGCCTCCACGACGCCCGTGACGACGGCGTCCTCGAACTTGAGGCGGCCGACGGTCGCCTCCCGGAGGATGAGCCCCTGGTCGAGGCGGCCGTGCGTGAGGTCGATGCCCTCGATGTTCGCGTGCTGGAAGTTGAGCACGTGGTTCGTCGAGCCGTTGACGTCCTGATAGGTGAGAGAGAGGTGCGGTAAGTCCGCGCCGACGTACTCGTTGACCCGCGTGTCGGGGGATTCGAGGTTCTCCCGGAGGACGTCGAGGATGTCGTCGGCGGTCACGTCGTGCGCCGCGCGTTCGTCTCGACTCATGTGGAAGACGCAGTACTCGCTCTCGGGGTGGGACTCGTGCGGACACTCCCACGTCGCTCGAAGGCGGGCGTCCGTCCGCGTCGAAGGGTCGAAGCGGTACCGACACTCCGGCGACGACTTCGGCGCGGGGAGGGGTTCGTTTCTCGACATGGCTATGGGCTCACCGTCTCCCTCCCGCGCGGAGCGATTCGACGGGGGAGGGGGTTCGTCTGTTCGCGTATTTCATGTGTTCTGTCATATAGTTTCGGTACCCGTTCAGGCGTCGCGTCGTTCGGATTCGGTCGGTACGGTGGTCAGTCGAGCACCGACCGGCGTTCCTCCGGGGAGAGTTCGGCGTGGACGGCGTTGGGCGAACAGTGTTCGCACTCGCAGGCGGGGTTGGTGCTTCGGTCGTACGTCCACACCGGGTAGCCGAACAGGAAGAACGCCTCCATCTGGTGGCGTTCGATAACCGCGTCGGCCGCGTGCCCGCAGTTCGGGCACCACTCCTCGTCGTCGGTCGGTTCCTGAAACGTCACCTTTCGACGGCCGAACCCCGCGTTCGAGTACGCCTCGGACCGCGACATCTCGACGAGATCCTCGGCCGGGTACGGGGCCGCGTCGATTTCGTTGTCGAAGCCGGCTTCGGAGGCGACGTCGGCCGAGAGATACGGCCCGACGCGGACGGTGTTGTCGTAGCCGACGAAGTGGACGGTCAGTTCGGCGTCTCGACCCTCGACGCGGACGTCGTGACCGTGGCCGACGAGGTACAGTTCGAGGTTTCGCCGCGCCTTCGTCAGGTCGATCTCGTGCTCCATGCCGACGGCGTAGACGCCCGTCGACGGGTCCGTCGCCGTCGCGGACTGCTGCCAGCCGACGGTCGAAACGTCGTACTCGTCCGGGGAGGCCGTCGGCGAGATATCGTCGGCGTAGACGTTCTCCGCGCCGGGTGCGGAGAACTCGCCGTCCGCGGCGTCGGCAGCGACGAACACGTCCTCGGCGTCGGTGACGACCACGTCGCCGTCCACCCGTTCGACGTAGCCGTCTTCGAGGGTGCCGCCGATGGTGGTCTCCGCATTTCCGCGCCCGTCGGTGCGTTCGACGTCGATGGACTGGTGGGTGAACACGTACTCCGCGTTGCGGACGGAGAGGTCACCGCCGACGCTGTTCGTCGTCACGAACACGTCGGCCGGGTCAAGTAGTTCGACGGGCGGTCGTTCCGAACCGTTGAGCGTTACGTCACCGTCGTAGGTCGTGGCGTCGTCTGTCATGGCTGGTTCTCCGTGGCGTTCCGCGTCGGGTCGCCGAGTCGTTCGGACTGCGCCGGCGACCCGCGGGCGGTCAGGCGCGTTTCGGTGTGGAGCGCCAGTCCGTGTTCGGGGTAGGTGTGGTACGTCTCGTAGCCTGTCGCTCCGACTGAGATGGTCGTCCACGCATCGGGGGCGAACCGATAGGCGACCGTCGCTTCGTCGGGGTCGGAGAACGCATTAAGCGGACGACCGGTGACGGTCGTCGTCGCGTCGATGCGGTCGCCGCGGAACCGGAACTCGCGTTCGACGCCGACCGAGAGCGGCGTCTCGTGCGTCGGTTCTGCCGACAACGGCCTGCACGAACAGAGTTCGTGGAAGCCGAGCGACGGGAGGCCGACGTAGTGCGACTCGCCGATTATCGTGAGCGCGGCCGGGCGGCCGAGGAGTTCGTCGGCGTGGACCGCCTTCACGTCGAGGCGGTCGAAGTCGGGGCGAGCGCCGGCGTACGCGAAGTACAGTTCGGAGGGAGCGTCGGTGAGGGTGTTTGGGGACATGGTCAGGTATCGACGAGGATGTCGTAGTTAGGATGGAAGATGGAGTTCACCCGCACGCCGTTGTAGCGGGGGACTGGACGCCACTGGGCGTCGCGATAGCGGTCGGAGTGCCGCCGAACGTAGTCAGTCCCGTCGGCGACCGGGAGCGACCGACGCTCGCCGGGTGCGAAGACGTGGAATCGCTCGACCCGTTCGACTTCGCCGTCGGAGTCGACGTCCTCCCACGCCCAGTAGGGGAGGTGCTGGGTGAAGCCGGCGGCCCCGACCGTGTTGAGGAACGCCTTGTTGTGCTCGGGGTAGCCGTCCGGGGAGTAGGCCCACGTCACCACTACGCCGTCGTCCGAGAGGTGGCGGCGGACCGAACGGTAGAACTCCTCGGAGTAGAGCGTCAGGAGTTCGTCGTCCGTCGCCCCGGGAACGTCGAGCAGGATCAGGTCGTACGTCTCGTTCGTCTGTTGGAGGTACCGGTAGCCGTCGCCGACCGTCACGTTCAGGCGGTCGT
This sequence comes from Halopelagius fulvigenes, assembly GCF_042662625.1. Classification (GTDB taxonomy): domain Archaea; phylum Halobacteriota; class Halobacteria; order Halobacteriales; family Haloferacaceae; genus Halopelagius; species Halopelagius fulvigenes. The sequence goes on along the minus strand of NZ_JBHSXH010000011.1, from coordinate 192,334 downwards.
ACCGGTAGGCGTCGTCGTGCCACCGCCGGAAGAACGGCTCGTTCTTCGTCCGATTCATGAACCGGGCGTCGAGGTCGACTTGGTCGACGGTCACGCCGTACTGCCGGAGGTGGTCGACGGCGACCCAGTCGCCGCCGCCGATGACGAGGACCTCGGTCTCGGGGCCGCGTTCGAACATCGACATCGGCACATCCACGAGACCGTTGTGGTAGCTGTCGGCCCAGCTGTCGCACATCTGCACCGCCGCGTCGAGGCGGAGGCACTGCTCGGAACGCCCGGTGAAGTGCGGGTTCGGTCCGCTGCCGGTCCACGTGCGCCGGTACCGGATGACGTGTTGGTATTTCGTCGTCTCCTGCGACGTGACTTCGGCGCGCATCGTACCCGGTCGGTACTCGTCTTCGATCTGCTGTTCGAGGTAGAGTTCGGACAACTGGTCGTCCACCGTCTCGTGGTTGGCCACGACGCCCGCGTACGTCGCGGTCAACAGCAGGCAGACGACGAGCAACGCCTTCGGAACGCGGCCGACGAGGGGCGTGGACGTCGCGAACGGCGTCGGCGACCAGTCGCCGAAGCGGACGACGAAGACGAGCGCTGCCAGAGCGTTGAGCAGCGCGAGCACGAATATCGTCGGGATGAGTCCCAACCCCGGATACAGCGCTTTGGCGTACACGATGGCTCCGAACAGGCCGCCGACGTAGTCCATCGCCAGCACGACGGAGAGGCCGCTCCGCCTCCCGTCGTTGCGCTTGACGGTCCAGACGACACCGAGACAACGGACGACCGCGTCGTGAACTCGGCTTCCGAACCGGCGAAGCCACGCGGGCGTCGCCGCGTCCTCCTCTCCGAGTCCGTCGACCAAGTAGGTCAAGAGCGGAAGCTCGAACCCCGAGAGGAATCCGACGACGACGACGGGGAGGCGTGCCGCAAACCATATCAGTTCCGACGGAACCGCAGGGGGGATGCGGACGCTGTTGAGGGCGACGACGAGCAGGAACCCTGCCGGAGCGGCCGCCGCGAGGAGCACCTCCGTCTTGAAGAAGTTCTCCCCGCGGTCCTCTGCGTTCAGGTCGTCCGAGAGGGCGGCTCCGATGCCGAGGCTGAAGAAGTACAGCCCGACGGTGATGACGTACTGGGTCACCGTCCCGCCGTACATCACGGTCAGCAGTTCGGAGTAGACGAACTCGTACGCGAAGCTGCAGAACGACACGACGAACGTGAGCGCGAGGAGGGTTGCCGTCTCGGTTCGGGTGTTCGACATGGAGGGTGTGTATCGGGGCGTGATGGTCGCGGCTCTCGCGGGGGCGCTTCGGGCGTCGCTACCTCAGATGCGCGGCGACACCTTCCACTCCTCCTGGATGCTGTACCCCCCGTCGGTCGAGCGGTCGATTTCGAGGTCGTACGACTCCCAACGGAAGCTGTGGTCGTTCTCGGTGCCGACTATCTTGGCGCCGACGCGGTACCACCCCTCGTCGGCCCGTCCGTTCGTGATGTCGTACTTCACCGTGTCGTCCGGGTTCTGGAACGTCTTGTCCCACGGAACCGCGCCGGGGCCGGGCGCGTCGTCCCGGAACTGCGACGTACTCCCGAGGTACGCGACGCCGAGTGCGGCGATTCCGACGGGGAATCGGGACACTTCGTCGCCGTGGTTCTCGTACCAGTCGTCGGCGTAGTCGCCGCCGTGGTACCACGCGTACCCGTGCTTCGTTCGCGGGGCCGAGGAGTACCCGCCGCTGCCGCGGCCGGACGCGCCCCGGCCGCCGCCACCGCCGCTCTTTCCTTTGGCGCTGGCGACGCCGACGGGGTTCAGTCCGCCGAGCGACTGTTGTTGCGTGTCTTCGTACCGAGACATGACCCACGTGTTGTCGGCGGAATCGATGACGAGAGAGGTGTCGCTCACCTCGAAGTTCGATATCACGTTCGACTTCCGCGGTGGAGGGGACTTGCTACCGAGGCATCCGCTCAGGGCGACGAGCGCTCCGAGGCCGGAGCCGACGATAAATTGGCGGCGACGCATAGTTTGCAATTCCTCTCCAACAATTGGACAACTAGATTAACTATCTTCTGGTTTTAGAGGATCGGTTCGACATCGGATGCGCCCGTTCGCCGAGCACCGCCGGGTGTAGAGCGCCGCGACGAGAGAGAAGTCGATAAACCGTGATACGGGATACGGACGCCGCTCAGAGGTCGTAGCCCCACTCGCGCAGAATCTCCTCCGCGTCGTCGAGGTGGCGCATCCCGGCCAGATAGATCGCTTCCCGCGCGTCGGTCCGCGACAGTCCCTCGTCCAGCCGTTTCTCCAACGCTCGCTCGGCGTCCACCGCCTCCTCGTGGGTCTCCCGCTGGACGAACAGTTGGTGGACCTCCGGGCGTTCGTCCTTGACTTTGTCGCGGCGGAGGATGAAGGGGAGTTCGTCGCGCGAAAGTCCCTCGTCGCTCTCGTTCGCGTCCGACGACGGTTCCGCCGCCTCGGCGTTCGCCGACTCGCCGTCTCGCACGGCGTCGTCCCGCGTTGCGGCGTCTCGCATCTCGGGTTCTCGTGCGTCGCCGGCGGCCGCGTCGCCGCCCGACGAATCGTCCGTCGTCTCGCCGGCGTCGGACTCGGGAGTCGCCTCCGCGTCGTCCGTCTCGGGGGACGACTGCGCCTCCTCCTCCGGGTCGTCGTCCGCGAACGGGTCGGAAGCGCCGGACTTCATACGACGACCTCGCGTTCGTCGGCGGTCAGGTCGTCCTCCGTGAGTTCGACTCCGTACTGCGCGGCGACGAAGCGGGCGAGTTCGTCGAACGCCCGCAGGGTGTCGTGTTCTCGCTCCGCGCGCTTGTTGTTCGAGACGAACTCGAACGCCGTCGTCTGGGCGTCCCACGCGCCGTTCAGCATCGCCTCGCGGACGGGTATCTTGACCGGGGAGACCGGGTAGTCGAGTTCGCTCAGCGCGGCTTCGTACTTGTCGCGCATCCGCGTCCGGCGGACCTTGTTCGGCACGACGGCGACGACGCCGACTTCGGTGTCCACCTCCGCTTCGAGGTTCGAGACGGTGTCTTCCAGCCCGTAGAGCGACTGTTCGCCCTTCGGCGAGAGTTCGAGCGGGATGACGACGTTCCCGGTGGCCGCGACGGCGTTGTAGACGTGCTGACCGCCGGTCGCCGGCGGGTCCACGACGAGGACGTCGTACTCGTCAGGGACGCCGGAGTCTCTGACGACGCGGCGGAGTTGGAGCTCTTTGACGAACCGGCCGCCCATGTCCTGTTCCATCTCCTGCGCTCGCTGGAGGTTCGTCTCCAAGCTGTCGAGCATGTTGTGACTCGGGATCACGTGCAGGCCGTGCGTCGTCTCGCGGACGAGGTCGGAGAACTCCCCCTTCGGCCGGTCGATGAGGTGACGGACGAGGTTGTCCACGTCGGGGTCGGCCCGTTCGTCGTCGACGCCGAGGTGGTGACTCGCCCCGCCGTTCTGCGGATCGAGGTCCACGAGGAGCGTCTTCTGCCCGTGTCGCCGATGGGCCGCGGCGAGATTGACCGCGAGCGCGGTCTTTCCCACCCCGCCTGCCTCACTCCAGAGCGCGTACGATATCATTCGAACGTCTGCACACACCAGCTGTTCATAAACCTTGACCAAACTGAGCAGTAATACTGAGCAGCAATACTGACGAGTAATACTGTCCAAGGATACTGACGAGGAAGTTCAGAGGGTGTTTCTGAGGGATTTTCCCGCCGATATCACCGAGTACGGGCGAGTCATCTGGCCAGTCCGCTCGGATAGTAAAGAGAGAAGTTGACCAACACTCTTGAACAGCACTACTGTTCGACCATACTGTATAGCGATATTTCCTAATAATACTGCCCAGTAACACTGGACGGTAATACTGATCAACAATACTGATTAGACACGCATATTAGTAACACTGGTGAGTAATTACGACTCGTATTGTTGAGAGAGAACACTGAACAGTCGGTCGAACGAGATCGGCCGGTAGCTGTGAGCGATAGCACCTCGGGTCGAGGCGAACGGCGAGGGTCCGACGGAACCGAAGGCGGAGATGCCGGACCGACATTCGGTTCGGTCGGTAATCACCGTCAAGGGCCCGAGGGACGTACTCGGAGTATGAACGTCACGCTCGACGAACGCGACAGGGCGGTACTGGAACGTCTCCGCGAAGGGGAGGCGGACGTCGAGTCGGTCGCCGAGGGCGTCTCCGCGAGTGCGGCGCACCTCCGGGAGAGATTGCCAGAGCTCGCGGACAACGGACTGGTCGAACGAACCGACGGGGACCGCTACGCGGTCACATCCAACGGGGAGCGAGTCATCGAAGCCTCTCCCGCCGGAACGAAAGACGACCGAATCGACACGCCCCCGGACGTGGAACGGGAGATAGCCTCCTTCGACCTGCCGCCCGACAGGGAGGACGCGGTCCGGAACGCCTTCGCGTTCCTCCACTACTGGGGCGCGGCGTCCGAGAGCGAGATTATCGACGACGTGTACAGCGAGGACCCCGCGGGGTTCGAGTCCCAGGAGGAGTGGACCGAGTTCGTCCAAGAGCGTCTGGAGCGCCTTCCGTCGGTCGAACCGCCGGGCGACGACGAGGAACAGTGGCGGTTCACCGGGACGCCCATCGTCGAGGAACCGACCGACGACGGCCGAAACGTGCTCGGGAGCGAGGACGCCTCCGACAGTAGCGCCAAGTTCGCATTGGAACGACTGGAGATGGACGAGGACGAACGAAGCGCCGTCCGCGCGGCCTTCGGCCTCCTCGTAACGGAGAACGAGGCGGACGCGGGCGAGATTCGAGAGCGAGTGTACCCCGACCACCCCGCGGGGTACGACTCCCCCGACGACTGGTGGGACGACTGCGTTCGAGACGCCTTCGAGTCGCTTCCCGGCGTCGAACGACGGGACGGAAGCGAGGAAATGTGGGAGTACCGCCAGACCGAATCCGGAACCGCGTCGAGTAATCCCGGCGCCGAGATGCCGGACGACACCTCCGCCCCCTCTGACGGGGATGGCAACTAACTCCGCCACCGCCGCACGGGCGGAGTTTCGGTCCGCCGTTCGAGAATACCTGCCCGGAACTTCGGAGGGGAAGTGCGGATTTTGTCCAGATAGATATGTTGAAGATCGCTATCGATACCACCCTGTTCGGAACCTGTGCCGTCATCAGTCGAAAGATAGAAAGGGGGATTTGAACCGATAGAAGGCACGATCTCCGTCTTTCGATCCGGTGATAACGAGAAACGATCGGCGTTTCCAAGAAATATCGTAGTCTGATAATCTCTTCCGCCTTCCGACGGAAAACGGACAAAAATAAGAAAATATCAGGCCACATCCACTATATATACCGAGAGTTCGAGGGTATTTTCCAGCTATTCGTTAAAGAGATCCGTAGCCAACCACGGCCCATTTTTGTATAAGTAATTGTATTAATTTTCCCGGTATCGTCGGAGTGCTCCTTCGGGGCGTCATCCGACGGAGTACACGACTCCCGGAAGTGAGGAGGGGAGAGGGAACCGTCAAGGCGTGTCGAGAACTCTCCGGCGTGAATCACCATCGAAGACCATTACAGCCATAGTTGCGTAATGCAATGCGGGCCGGTCGGAAAACGGTGCCGTTCAACCAAATTGGAAGCACCGCCTCGAAGTTTCGTATCTCGTGAACGTAGGGGAGGAGCGTCAGTAGTGAGCGTATCGGAGTTCGATGACGTTGGCGGTGCTCTTGACCGCGTCGGCCAACTCCGACATCTTCTCCGGGGAGCGAACGCGGTTCACGGGACCGGAGACGGAGACTGCGCTTATCACCTCGCCCGTGCTCTGGTTCATGATGGGAACGCCGATGGTGAGGACGCCCTTCCGGCGGTCCTGGTCTTCGACGGAGTAGCCCCGTTCGCGGGTGGTTTCGAGTTCCTCGTACAGTTCCTCGCGCGTGGTGATGGTGTGTTCGTTGGCGCGCGGGAGTCCGTGTTCGTCGATGACGTCGTCTACTCGCTCCCGGGGGTAGTGCGCCAGCATCGCCTTCCCGAGGGCGGTCCAGTGCATGTTGGTGTACTCGCCGATGGGGGCGTTGTCGTGGATGGCGTCGGCCACCTCCGACTTGTAGAGGAGGACGCGGAGACCGTTCTCCTCGATACCGAGGTTCGCCACTTCGCCCGTCTCTCTGGCGAGCTTATCGACTTCCAACTTGGCGGCGCGGTACAGTCTCGACCGGTTCCGAACGACGCCCCCGTACTCCAGAAACCGAAAGCCCAGTCGGTAGGAGTCGCCCTCGCGGACGACGAGGTCGAGGCGTTCGAGCGTCTTCAGGTAGATGTGGACCGTGCTCTTGGGGATGTCGAGTGCGTCGGCCGTCTCGGTCACGCCCGCACGCTCGGCCGATTCGAGGAAGTCAACTATCTCGAACGCGCGTTCAATAGAGCTGATCGTGTCTCCCGATCCCGATTCAACGTCTTTTCTCGACATAGGAGTTTATCGCCCGTCGAGCGACTTAAAGTCGAGGGCGAGGGGGAGACGACTCTCGTTCGAGACTGTTGAACGGGCGGATCGCGAGAAAATTCGGGGCGAGAACGGCGGCGGCGTTACGGGAGGACGAGGTTTTCGAGTTCGTCCACGCCGCCTTCGTCGAGGATTTCGACGTTCCGGGCGACGATGTCCGCGAGGCGACTCCAGTGGGCGGGGCTGTGGCCCGCGTTGTGGGGGGTGATGGTGACGTTCTCGAACTCCCAGAGGACGTGTTCCGGCGGAAGCGGTTCGGGGTCGGTCACGTCCAGCGACGCGCTCGATATCCGGTTGTTCTGAATCGCCGCGACCAACGCGTCGGTGTCGAGTATCGGTCCCCGGCCCACGTTAGTGACCGTGGCGTGCGGCGGGAGCGTCTCGAACTCCGCCGCGCCGACGAGGCCCCGAGTCGTGTCGGTGAGGGGCGCGGCGACGACGAGGTGGTCGGTCCGGGCGAGGGCGTCGTGGAAGTCGTCGGCGTCGAAGCCGAGCACTTCGTCCGTCGGTCCGCCCTTCTCGGGGGTGTAGCGGACGCCGATGGTATCGACGCCGAACCCCTCCAGTCGCTCGACGACGGCCCGTCCGATGGCCCCGAGGCCGACGACGGTGACGGTGCTTCCCTGTAGTTCGCCCGCCTGATAGTGCCGCCACTCGTGACGCTGTTCGCGCCGCCACCCCTCTCGGAGGCGGCGCGTCGAGGTGAGGATGTAGCCGAGTACCTGCTCTGCGATGTTCGGGGCGTGAATGCCCGACGCGTTCGTGACCGCGACGTCCATGTCGGAGAACGTGTCGAGCGGGAGATGGCCGTACCCGGCGGCGATACCGGCGAACAACCGGAGGTTCTCCGCCTTCGCTAACAGATCCTCCTCGATTTCGACGCTCGAAACGACCCTCGCCTCGCGAATCAGTTCGCGTTCCTCGCGCGGGGTTCGGGCGAGTTCGACCGAGTGGTTCGGGAGTCTGTCGCGGAGTTCGCTGGCGTATTCTTCGGCGGGGAGTCCGTGCGTTCCTTGTCGTAAGACGACCACGTCTGGGTTTCCGGTCATGTGGATGACTACCTCTCGGACCGAGAGTGCGACCTGCTATCGGACATCTCGGCCGGGTAATAGATTCCGACTGGTCCGTATATACAATCGTTTACAGGACAGTATTACCTCGAAGTCGATTTTCGGAGGAGAGTACCTCTCCCGCCCGCTTGGCGGCCGTACGCGCGGGGGAGTGCGGCCCGAAACCGCGCATCGTCGTTCACGAACCTAAATTATATATAGTGCGAGTTCATTGGCATGAATGGTAATGGCAAGCAATCACCAGCGGAGAGAATTTATCAAAGCAGCAGCGCTCGGCGGCGTCGCGGCGTCCGCCGGATGTCTCAGCAGCGTCACCGGCGGTGGCGGAAGCGATTCGTCGGGGTCCGGCGGCGGCGGCGGGGGCGGCGACGGAAACACCATCGAGTACTGGGAGTACTTCCACTCGCAGTCGCAGGTCGCAGAGAAGTTGATGCAGTCGTCCGTCGAGGAGTTCCAGAACAACCACGACGCCAAGATGAAGATGAACTGGGCGAGTTGGGACGACATCAACGGCGGCAAGTGGAAGAACAACATCCAGAACGGCAACCGTCCGGTCATCTACGACTCGACGAACTCGCTGGACGGGCAGTTCATCGAACCGGGCTGGGTGAAGCCGGTGAGCGAGTACAAGGACCGGCTGAACGACGACGCCCTCAAGAACATCGAGTGGGCCATGCAGATGGCCCAGAGCTGTTACCGCGGGTTCGACGAGAACCTCTACGAGGTTCCCATCGGACTGGAGGTGGGGTCGCCGTTCATCGCTCGGGCCGACCACTTCGAGAAGGCCGGTCTGTCCATCGAGGAGGACTTCCCGCCGAAGGACTACCAGCATCTGATCGAAGTCGCCACGCAGTTACAGGAGAACGGTCCCGGCGACTACGGGTTCCAGATTTACGGCGCGCAAGGCGACGTGACCGACGAGGCGCTCGTCACCTGGACCGCATCCGAGGGCGGGTACGAGGGGATGTACCTCGACGAAGAGTGGTCGGACGTGAAGTACGACTCCGACGTCTGGAAGACCGCCACGAAGCAGTACGTGGACCTCTACCGAAAACACGGCCTCTCCTCGGACAAAGCCCCGACGGCCTCTAACGAGGGCGTCGCTCAGATGCTCATCCAAGGAGACGTGAGCATGTACCAAGGAAGCACGAAGGACCTCGGCCTGTTCCGGAGTCGCGCCGAGGACATGCTCAAAGACGGCACCATCGTCTTCGGTCCGTCGTGGGAGGGAGGCGCCGGCAACCGCGGGGAGTTCTTCACCCAGTGCATCGCGCTCATGCGGAAGCCCGACGGCGTCTCCCAGGACGTCTGGAACCAGCGCGAGGAGCTGGCCATCCAGTGGATAAACAAGGTGCTCTCGAAGGAGTTCCAAAAGCAGGTTCCGTCGTCGCTGGCGACGCTCCCGGTCCGGAAGGACGTCTGGAAGGGTCTGCACGAGAAACCGGCGCTCTCGGAGAGCAACTACATGAGCACCCTCGAGACGATGGCCGACGGGATGGAACACGGCTGGTCCAGCCACCCGAAGATGAACGCCATCCAGTACAACATCGCCGGTCCGCTGTTCCAGGAGGCCGTGCGCGGACAGATAGCGCCCGAAGAGGCCTGCACCCGGGCCGCAGAACAGATACGGAACCAGATAGAGCTCTGAGATGTCCATCCAGAACCGCTTCGGCTTCGGAGACCGGACCGAAAGCTACCGTCAGACCCTCTCGGAGAACTGGTTCTCGTACCTGCTGATACTGCCGGTGCTCGCGTTCTTGGTCCTCCTCATGTGGCTCCCGTTCGCGCAGGGGGTGTTCATGAGCTTCCACGACTGGCCCTTCGGCGGCGAACCGACGTGGGTCGGCTTAGGGAACTACGAGTTCCTGTTCAGTTGGGAGCCGTTCTACACGTCGCTGAAGGCGACGCTTCTGTTCTCGCTCACGACGGCGTTCCAACTCGGCATCGCCCTCGTGGCGGCGTTGGCCGTGCGCGAAATCCGCCGCGGGAAGAGCCTCGTCACCGGGGCGTTCCTCCTCTCGTACACGGTGCCGCCGCTGGTTACCGGGACCATCTGGGCGTACCTGCTGCAACCCGACCTCGGTCCCCTCTTCGGGTACCTCACGCAGTGGGGTATCCTCGAAGAGACCGTCTACTGGGGGAGTCAAGGCGACGCCGCCCTCGGCGTCGTCGTGTTCGTGACGACGTGGACGTTCTGGCCGTTCATGTTCCTCATCATCTCCGCCAGTCTGGAGAGCATCCCGGAGGAGATGTACGAGAGCGCGCGGATGTACGGCGCGAACCGCGTCCAGACGTTCCTCCGCGTGACGCTCCCGCAGCTGAAGAGCGCCATCTTGGTCGCGCTGAGCATCCGCATCATCTGGAACATGACGAAGATATCGCAGGTGCTGCAGCTGACGAACGGCGGACCCGGATACGACACGTCGATTCTGGCGGTGCTCCTGTACAGGTTCGCATACGGGCAGGGCCGGATGGGCGTCTCGTACGCCGTCGGCGTCATTCTGCTCCTCCTGACCATCGGATTCGTGTTCGTGTTCATCCGCGAGTTCGAGCGAACGAGCGAGGGACCCGAATAATGAGTACGCAAGAGTTCGACGTGATGGGCGTGACGCTGAAGGCGGCCACGTACGGGATCATCTCGTTCCTCGTGCTGTTCAACCTCACCGTGTTGGTGTTCATCTTCTCGGTGTCGTTCATGCCGCCGACGGAGTTCTTCGGCGACCCGCACATCATCCCGAAGGAACCGACCTTGGAGGCGTGGACCAGCGGGTTCGCGGAACTGCGCGACAACCTCGTGAACAGCTTCCTCATCGGCCTCGGGACGACCATCGTCGCGTTGGCCATCTCCATCCCGGGCGCGTACGCGTTCGCCCGCAAGGAGTTCTACGGCAAGAAGCTGGGCTTCTACGCCATCATCTCGGCGATGATGTTCCCGTACATCCTGCTCGTCATCCCCATCATGGACCTCTGGAACGACCTCGGGTTGTACAACACCATTCCCGGGATGATACTCGCCTACCAGGTGTTCGTCACCCCCTTCGCCATCTGGATTCTCCGGGACTTCTTCGCGAAGCTGCCGAAGGACATTGAGGAGGCCGCTCAGGTGTACGGCTGCACGCAGTTCACGGCGTTCCTTCGGGTCATCCTCCCGTTGGCGACGCCGGGCATCGTCGCCGTCGGCTTCCTCGCGTTCCTCACCGGGTGGAACGACTTCCTGTTCGCCAACCTGCTGACCACCGGGACCGGCCCGGTTCCGGCGGTGCCGGTGCTGTACGGCACCATCGGCGGCGGGTCGGGCGAACGCGTCTACTGGGGGAAGCTGATGGCGGAGACGCTCATCATCGGCACGCCGCCGACGATACTGTACCTCGTGGCGCGGAACTACCTCGAAAACGCATTCACGGTGTAACACAATGACCGCACTAGAAGACGTAGACGGTTCGGACGAACGGACGACGGAACAGCCGACGGACTCGGACGCCGCCCCGCCGGGGGCGGGCGATACCGAGGGGCAGATTCGCATCGAGAACCTGCGAAAGACGTTCGACAACGGCGAAATCATCGCCTGCGACGACGTGAACATCAAGACGGAGGGCGGCGAGTTCGTCGTTCTCGTCGGCCCCTCGGGGTGCGGGAAGACGACGACGCTTCGGTGCATCGCCGGGTTGGAGGAACCCGACGAGGGTAAGATACTCGTGGACGGCGAGGACGTCACGGGGAAGAAGTCGAAAGACAGGGACCTCGCGTTCGTCTTCCAGAGCATCGCCCTGTTCCCGCACATGACCGTGCGGAAGAACATGCGCTTCGGCCTCGACATGAAGACCGACCTCCCGAAGTCGGAGAAGAACCAGCGAGTCGAGGAGGCGGCGGAAACGCTCGGAATCGAGGAGACGCTCGACCGAAAGCCGTCGGCGCTCTCGGGCGGGCAACAGCAACGCGTCTCCCTCGGGCGCGCGATGGTGATGGAACCCGCCGCCTTCTTGCTTGACGAACCGTTCTCGGCGCTGGACGCGAACCTGCGCGACCACATGCGCGTCGAGGTCAAGAAGATTCAGCGGCGACTCGACACCGCGATGGTGTTCGTCACGCACGACCAGGAGGAGGCGATGACCCTCGGCGACAAGATAGTCGTGATGGACGACGGGTACGTCCAACAGATAGGAACCCCCTACGACATCTACAACGAACCCAAGAACCGCTTCGTCGCCGACTTCATCGGGTCGCCGTCGCCGAACCTCATCGACTGTACTGTCGAGGAGACGTCCGAGGGCGTCGCGTTCGTGAGCGACTTCTGCACGATACCTGCGACGGACGAACAGGCCGAGGCGGTCCGGGAACGGGGAGACGAAACTGTCGTCTACGGCGTGCGCCCGGAGTACCTGAACATCCGCGAGGAGGGCGGGCACTTCGTGGCCCAACTCGACGTCATCGAACCCCTCGGCGACAGGGACGCCGTCCACATCTCCTCGGGCGGCACCCCCCTGTCTGCGGTGACGCCGCAGGGGGAGGTTTCGAAGGACAGAGAGACCGTGAACGTGCAGATACGGACGGACGAATCGTGGCTGTTCGACGAGGAAGGCGACCGAATCGTCTGACGGCCGCGAGGCCGCCTTCACCACCAAAGGCTAAGCGAGTCGAACGCGAACCGACGCCGAACGGAGACTTTCGATGACACGATACGAAACGGCGTTACGGGCGGCGCGGGAAGGGTCCGAAGTCGCACACGACCTGTTCCGCACCGACCTGGACATAGAGACCAAGAGCTCGAAGATGGACTTCGTGACCCGCGCGGACACCGAAACCCAGCGTCGGGTCATCTCGGTCGTCCGCGATGAGTACCCCGACGCCACTATCGTCGGCGAGGAGGAAGACGAGTTGAAGTCCGTCCCCGAGGACGGGAACGCGTGGGTCGTAGACCCCATCGACGGCACGACCAACTTCGTCCGCGAGACGCAACTGTGGACGACCACCGTCGCGACGGTCCGGGACCACGAAACCGTCGCGGCGGTGACCGTCGCGCCCGCACTCGGCGACACGTACGCGGCGAACCCCGACAGCGTGACGCGGAACGGAGCACCGATGTCCGCGAGCTCTCGCACCGACTTAGCGGAGTTCAGCGTCGCGCCGATCCTGCGGTACGGCCCCGAACGCGACGACGAGTTCGGCGAACTGCTGGCCGGACTCATACGGAACTTCGGGGACCTGCGCCGGTTCGGGTGCGCGCAGGTGACCCTCGCGATGGTCGCCTGCGGAACCCTCGACGCGGCGATCTCCGCGCAACCGGAACCGAACCCGTGGGACACCGTCGCGGGCGTCTACCTCGTCCGTCGGGCGGGCGGGACGGTCACGGACGTGCACGGCGACCCGTGGGAACCCGGATGCGAGGGCGTCGTCGCGTCGAACGGCGAAGCCCACGACGAGGTTCTCGACAGGGTGAGCGAAGTAATACGGTAGAGCGACTGTACGCGGACTGCACACATCGGAGTTCGGCGGTCCGACGTTCGAGCGAAGTCGCCTCCCCGGATGGAAGATTTTACTACGCTCTGCGTGCCACCTACCGGTATGCCGATAGATTACTCGGAACTCTACGACCCGAACGCGGAGTACACGATGCGGGAACTGTCCGCCGAGACGATGGGCGTCACCGCCGAACGGGGCGGCGGCCGGGACGTCGAGATC
>NZ_JBHSXH010000011.1:158761-179098 GCF_042662625.1 Halopelagius fulvigenes | reverse complement strand
AGGTGCGCGTCTACTGCGACTGTCACACCGAACAGGAAGCCGACCCCGATGCCTGCGCCGACGAGGCCGAACGCGTCGTCGAAGAACTCGGCTACGACGCGCTTAAATTCGACCTCGACGTGCCGTCGGGCTTCGAAAAAGACCGCGCGAACCGCCACCTCCGCCCCGGCGAGGTCCGCCACAAGGCCGAGATCGTCGAGAAGGTGACCGAACGCGTGAAAGACCGCGCGGACGTGGCGTTCGACTGCCACTGGACGTTCTCGGCGAACTCCGCGCAACGCCTCGCGGCCGCCATCGAGGATTACGACGTCTGGTGGTTAGAGGACCCCGTGCCGCCGGAGAACCTCGAAGTCCAAGAGCAGGTCACGAAATCGACGACGACGCCTATCACGGTGGGCGAGAACCGCTACCGCGTCACCGAGGAACGTCGCCTCATCGAGAATCAGGCGGTCGACATCATCGCGCCGGACTTACCGAAGGTCGGCGGCATGCGTGAGACGCGGAAAATCGCGGACGTGGCGAACCAGTACTACATTCCGGTGGCGATGCACAACGTCTCCTCGCCCATCGCGACGATGGCCTCCGCGCACGTCGGCACGGCGATTCCGAACTCGCTGGCTGTTGAATATCACTCGTACGAACTCGGTTGGTGGAGCGACCTCGTAGAGGAGACGGTCATCGAGGACGGCTACATCGAGATTCCCGAGAAACCGGGCCTCGGCCTGACGCTCGACATGGACACGGTGGAAGAGCACATGGTCGCGGGTGAGACGTTGTTTGACGAGGCGTAAGCCGACGTCAAACCAGCAAATCTCTGATTTGCACTGTTCGACGAAGCGTAAGCGAAGTCGGGCCAGCGAATCTTCGATTCGCGCTGTTCGACGAGGCGTAAGCCGACGTCAAACCAGCGTATCTCCTTGACGGCGCACCGTCGCCCGCCGCATCGAACGAGTTTACGTCCAGAGGGGCGTGTTCAGACGATTAGTCAGTAGCGTATACCTCAGTCCAGAGATAAGCGATTCCGAGTAGCGAGTAGAATACCCCCAAACCGGTAGGTATCCATTCGCTTTGCACGGCAAAGAGAGACGCCTGCGCCAGTCCCGTCCCCACCATTGCTATCCCGATAATTGTCTTGAGTCGTCTGCGTTCCATACTTCGAACATGGCAAGCACTATTAATTTATTTTCTGTCTGTAACACCGAGCCCGAGAACATGGTGGGACCGGTACGCGTTCTGTATGCAGGTTAACTGAGCGGCTGATTCGCGGCGTCAGTGGCGAAAATAGGGTGTGTTCCGCGTCTAAACAAGGCCCGTTCAGAGCAGATAGTATTGTTCAGTAACAGCAATACGAACGAAGAGGACGGTTGCCGAGTTCGAAACGATCCACTCTATCTTCGATTTCAACTTCAAGCAATACGAGGCAGTAGGTCGGGCGTTTCCGCGGGTTCGGTAGTCGGTGCAGAGAACATGTGCATTCCTAGCGAGTCGCCAATATCCTCACACGATATTACAGCGAATTACTGCCTTTGAGGCGATATATCTCCAGTATCCTAATTCTCCGTCGAACGACGAGAAGCCGCACGGCGCGTACCGCCCGATTGTATGGTAGTTCGATATTCGTACAAGAGTCGAAGGAGAACGGACCGCTCATTCGGGAAGCGAGGAGAGGCGTCCGTCCGCGGGCGGACCGATTCGACGCCGGCGGCCGATCTGCCGCAGTTATCCGGACGAACGTCTATCTAACCCGCGTGAGAGAACAGTGACGATGGGAGAAATCAAGCGGATCTCGGTGTATCCGGTGAAGGGACTCGACGGACTCCGCCTCGACGCCGCGGAGGTGTTGGAGGGCGGAACGCTCGAATACGACCGCGAGTTCGCACTCTTCGACGCCGACGAGAGCGACTCGTCGGGCCACCCGACGCGGTCCGGTGACGCCGACGGCGACGTGATGAACGGGAAACGGACGGAACGCGTCCACGACGTCGATACGACGTTCGACGAGGAGACGGGGACGCTGACGGTGCGGACCGAAGACGGGGAGACCGGCGAATTCGACCTCGACGCCGAGAGCGGGCGGAAACGCGCGTCCGAGTGGTTCAGCGAGTTCTTCGGGGAGGAGTTGACGCTGAAGCGAGACCGGAGCTTGGGGTTCGTGGACCGCCGCGGGATGGGGCCGTCGGTCATCAGCACCGCGACCCTGCGGGAAGTCGCCTCGTGGTTCGACGGGACGACGGTGGAGGGGATGCGGCGCAGACTCCGAGCGAACGTCGAAGTTAGCGGCGTGCCGGCATTCTGGGAGGACCGGTTCGTCGGCCCCGACGCGCCGTCGTTCGTCGCCGGCGACGTTCGGTTCGACGGCGTCACGCCCTGCGGTCGGTGCGTCGTCCCGCAACGGGATCCCGACACCGGCGACTGGACGCCCGAGTTCCGCGAACGGTTCGTCGAACGGCGGCGAGAGACGTTCCCCGAGTGGGCCGACGAGGCGGCGTTCGACCACTTCTACACGCTGATGATACTCACGGACGTGCCCGAGGACCACCGCGGGGCGACGGTTCGCGTCGGCGACCCGGTTCGACTCGCCGAGGAGTGAAATCGGGCGCGGGCGTGCGACTCGCCCGAATCTATTTGCGACGGCGGCGCGTACACCCGCTATTCAGTACCCAGTCAGCCCTCCCGAGAGAGGCAGACGGCCGCGAAATCGATGATTCGGAATCGACGCCGTACGACGGAACGCGTGCGAGAATCGCGACCGCCACAGAACGCCGACAGGCGACGTTTTCCAAGGCGATGATAGACAACGACACGACTTCCGACGGTTCGAAGGCAGGGACCGCATCGGACGGCGACGACGGGCAGTGGCGCATCGTGCTCAACCCGGTGAGCGGGGCCGGCGACCACGGAGACGAGGTGCGTTCGCTCGCCGAAGAGTACGGATACGCCGTCAGGGAGACGGAAGAGGCGGGCGATGCGATGGCCCTCGCGGAGGAGGCCGCAGCGGAGGGCGTCCGGCGAGTCGCCGCGTGCGGCGGCGACGGGACGGTACACGAGGTCGTTCGCGGACTCGACCGGGCGGACGCGCTAGCGGACGTCACCTTCGGTGTCGTCCCCGGCGGGACGGGGAACAACTTCGCGGGGAACATCGGCGTGCGGGACGTCGAACACGCCTTCGAGGTTCTCGAAACCGGCGAACGCCGGCGTATCGACTTGGGCGTGGCCGACGGCGAACCGTTCGTCAACTCCTGCATCGCCGGCCTCACCTCGAAGACGAGTTCCGAGACCAGTCCGGAGTTGAAGGAACGCGTCGGCACCCTCGCATACGTCATCACCGGCATCCAACAGGCGGCGACGTTCGACCCGCTTCACGTCGCAATCGACATCGAAACCGGGCCGGAGATGGACCCGAAGACGTGGGAGGGCGACGCGCTCTGTCTCCTCGTCGGGAACGCGCGGCACTTTCCCCGCGGCGGCCAAGCGAACGTCGAGGACGGCCTGTTCGACGTGACCATCGTAGAGGAGATGCCGACGCCGGAGATGCTCAGGGAAGCGGCGGCCCAACGGTGGTTCGGACGGGAGACGGAGCACGTGACCCAACTCACCGCCGAGCGACTCGAAATCACCCACCAACAGGGGGAGGGCGTCGAGTTCAGTCTGGACGGAGAGATAAGCACCCACCGCCGCCTGAACCTCTCCGTTCGCCCGCGGGAGTTGACCGTCGCCGTCGGGCCGGAGTACGAACCCGTCCCCGAGACGGACTGAGTCCGGCGCTCGCTGAACGACGCTCTCACCGACGGAGTCGCGTTTTCCGATACTCGGCCGTCCGTATGGTCGTAACTGAGAGCGGATGGGACCAAGACGACTTCAGTGCTTAGAAGAGTGTGTTTGACGGAAGTTAATACTGATCAGTAATACTTCTCAGTAACACTGATTAGTAATACTACCGAGAGGACGAACGGAGTCTATCGAGAGAACGTCAAGAGTAGTTTCATTGCGTAGAACCGGCTGAACGCCCGCTCTCTCTCACCATCGGCCGCCCGCCGTTCGGCGATTTTGCGGGCAGTATTCAGGACTATGGCGAATGTTTATTATCATTCGAGAACGTTTCCAATACGCCCGATATGAGCGTCAAACGACACTACGAGCGCGAATTCGTTCGAACGTTCTTTACATCACCCACTGCGGTCGAAGGAGAGGACGACTCCGCGAAGATGGTGAAGAGCGCGGCCCAACTCCGCGGGATGCAGGCGCCGGACGTGTGGGTTCCGGACAACGAGGACGCGACGGCCCCCTCGATGCGCGACGAGGGCGTCGAGAACATCGTCGAAGTCGTCTCCGAACACGGAGCGGACTTCCCCGGCGAGATCCACCCCCGCGTCGTTTGGCACCGGGAGCGTCCCACCACCCGGTATCAGGGGTTCCAGCAGATGCTGGAGATAGCCGACCCCGACAACGGCGCCGTCGAGTACATCGACGGATTCGTCATCCCCGAGGTCGGCGACATAGACGACTGGAAGAAGGCCGACGAGTTCTTCACCATCATCGAGAACGAGCACGGACTCGAAGAGGGAAGCCTCTCGATGTCGGTTATCGTCGAGAGCGGCGAGGCCGAACTGGCCCTCGGTGACCTCCGCGAGGAGATGGGCAAGCCCTCTAACAACCTCGAACGCCTCTTCCTCCTCGTCGACGGCGAGGTCGACTACACGAAGGACATGCGCGCGATGACGCCCACCGGCGAACTGCCGCCGTGGCCCGAACTGCGGCACAACACCTCCCGAGGTGCCAGCGCCGCCGGCCTCATCGCGGTGGACGGCCCGTACGACGACATCCGCGACGTCGAGGGGTACCGAGAGCGAATGACCGAGAACCGGGCGAAGGGGATGACCGGCATCTGGTCTTTGACGCCCGGTCAGGTCGTCGAAGCGAACAAAGCGCCCCTGCCGCCGAAGACCGGCAGTTGGCTCCTGCAGGTCGGCGACCGCGAGATAGAGCTCGAATCGGAGGACGGACGCCAACGGTACGAGGGGAACGAAGTGAGCCTCGAAGAGACCGGCGACGGCGAGTACGTCCTGCGCGTCGGCGGCGACGAACAGCAACTCGACGAGGACGAACTGCGCGAGGAGTTGCTGGACATGACCGCCTACGTCCCGAGCATGGACGACATCGTCGACTCCATGGAGGAGTTCGAGGCGGCCAAGGAAGCCGGGAAGGGCGCAATCGCCATGACGCAGGCGACGACGCTCGCCATCGACGGCGTCGAAATCGACATCAGCAAGGACCGGATGTGGGACGAAGCCACCTATCAGGCCGCGCAGACGCCGATAACCCTGTTCCAAGACGTCTACGAGCACCGACCGGACCAACACGAGGAGTTAGAGGAGATGTACGGCGCGGACGTCGTCGAACGCGCGACGAACGTCGGTAACTGAGGAGCGACTTCGCTCCGCCGCGGTTTTTTCTTCTTTCTCGCCGTCCGGAAGTGTTCTACTGTAGCACGGCGGTCAAGAAGGCAGTCCCGGCGTTCAGTAAAGGCGTTGTATTCGCCGATGGCTTTCAGTCACATTTATGATGATAAGCAGAACGTAAATTATAGGTGACAGATGAAGCGTCTCCGCGCCGACAGTGGCTTGTTGTTACTGCAGCGAGTATATCAGGGTCAATACAGATCTACAGGGTAGCGACCGGCGAAGGAGGAGCCTTAGGAGTAATCGCTTTTATTGGGTGGCTGATCGTGGTTCTCGTTACAGGCTGGCAGCTTCGCCAATCGCCTCACTAATACACTCGCACGCTCTACCGAGCAGGTGATTCAGTCCATCTCGTTACGGACGGAATCTCGCGAGTAGGATTCGGATCGTATGCATCGAGGGTACCAGTTCAACTACTACGCCGTCGGGTCGCCGGGCGTCAGGAACGCCACCGCTTGCTCCGCGTGGTCACGACGTCAGTCCGCGGACTGTAGTAGAGTATCGGGTCACCGTCGGGGTGGTCGAACCCGTTCGCCTCGAACAGCGTGTTCTCCTCGACGGTCCACTCCGCATCGTAGAGCGGCCACCGTTCGTGGGAGATGTCCGTGTACCTAATCTGTCCGCTCATGTCCTGCGTGTACAGTCGCCGTCGTTCCGTCAGGAACTCGGTCAGCGACCCCGGTTCGGCCTTGAAGGCGTCGCCCGTCGGCCCGTAGGTGGCGAAGAACGTGACCGGCCGGTCGCCGGGGTGGCACCGCCGGTTCTCGAATCTGACGCGGCCGTCTTCGCCCCCCATCCGGATACGGGAGTAGTAGTACGGCAGGTGGTGCGTCAGGCGCGCGCCGACGGTTGCGAGGAGGCTACTCGCGTCGAGGTTGAAGAAGTAGACCCCCTGCTCGCCGTCGCAGGTGACGTACGTCCGGAGGTTCAACTCCGGCACCGGGATGCCCACCGACGCCGGGAGTCCCCGCGGGCGGACGTCGACGTTTCGGAAGGGGACGATGGAGAGCCACCCGGACCCGTCGAACTCCTGCACGGAGAGGGCGTCGGGGATGTGCGCGTCGATCACGTCCGCATCCACGCGCCAGTTCGCGAACAGGACGTGCTCCCACCCGAACGCTATCGGAATCATACCGACACGACGTGACGGCAGATTGTCAATGTATCCGCCGCGTACTCGTCACGTTGCGTACTCGTCACACCACCTACTCGTCGCGGACGACGAGAGTCCCGGCGGCGACGTCTCCCAGTCGGCGGCGGCCGTCCGTCACCGCCATCGCGACGAACGCGAGGAGGTAGCCCGCGGGGAGCCAATCGACGAACCGAAACAGCGTCCGAATCGTCGCCGCGGCGTACGTGCAGTCGCCGCCGTCCGCCGAGACGACGGCGATGCCGAACGCGCGCTTGCCGACGGTGCGTCCGAACGCGCCTTCGAGGACGATATGATACGGGAGGCCGACGACGGCGGTGAGCGCCGCCGTCGCCGCGAGGCGACGCCCCCGAGAACGAACGAGGCGTCCCGTGACGGCGAAGAGAGCGCAGACGAGGACGACGGCGTCCGCGAGGAATGCGAGTATCCGCCGGACGACGAGGCCGTCGTTTGTCCGCGACATCGTAGCCGTCGGTTCGCGACGCTGGCACTTCGGCTCTTTCGCCGCCGACCGGACGGTCCGCCCGTCCGAAACGAGTCGTCGTGTGCAGTCCGCTCTCCGCCCGCCGTCTCCGATCGACGGCGGGGCGAGCGTTTTCACCGTAGACGCCGTAGCGATAGTATGCGACGGCGGAGATTCCTCGCGGGCAGCGTCGGAGTCGCGGGACTCTCCGGGTGCGCGGGGTCGCCCCCGGACGGATTCGACGGAGGGCCGACCGAGACGTATCGGAATCCGGTGTTCGAGCGGGTGTTCCCGGACCCGTCGGTGGTGCGCGCCGCGGACGGCACGTTCTACGCCTACGGAACGGAGGAGGACGGCGAGCGATTTCGGCGCGTTCCGATAGTCGAGTCGGAGGATCTGGTGAACTGGACGCGCGCCGGGGAGGCGTTCGAGTCGAAACCCGACTGGAGGGACGGCGCGTACCTGTGGGCGCCGGACGTGGTCCGGATGAACGGGACGTACTACCTCTACTACTCGTACGCCGACTGGGGAGACGAGAACCCCGGTATCGGCGTCGCGACCGGCGACGACCCCGCCGGACCGTTCACCGACCGGGGGAAACTCTTTCGCGGCGACGAGATCGGCGTGGAGAACTCCATCGACCCGATGGTCTTCCTCCGCGACGGCGCGCCGTACCTCTTCTGGGGGAGTCGCCGGGGAATCTACGCGATAGCGTTGCGTTCGGACGGGTTGGACACGAGGGGAGAGAAGACGCGCATCGCCGGCGACCACTACGAGGGAGCCTACGTCGTCGAACGGGGCGGTCGGTACTACTTCTTCGGGTCAGTCGGCACCTGCTGCGAGGGGATGTCGAGTACGTACCACGTCCGCGCCGGCCGTTCGGACTCGTTGCTCGGCCCCTACGAGGGCGCGGACGGAAACGACCTCCGGGAGGCGAAAGGCCCCGTCGTCGTCGAAGGCGGGAACGGGTTCGTCGGACCCGGTCACAACGCCGTCGTCACCGACGACGCCGGCGACGACTGGTTGCTCTACCACGCCTACGAGGAGGGAGAAGGGTACGTAGAGGAGACGCCGCGACGCATCCTCATGGTAGACTGCATCGACTGGAGTGACGGGTGGCCGACGGTGGAGGGGAAGACGCCGAGTCGGGCGGCGCGCGTTCCGAGAATCGACTGACTACGGTCGGAGACTCACTCCGTCTCGTGCGGCGTCGGCGCGGCGAACTGCCCGCCCTCGAACGCTATCGGTTCGGGTTCTCTCAGCACGCGCAGGTCGTCCCTGTCGCGGGCTTCCTCGACGAGCGCTTTCGAGGCGTACAGCCGGTCCAGACGCATCGTGTCGGTCGCCCTGAGGACGCGCGCGTCGTCCGGGCCGACGACGCCCAGCGTCGAAAGCGCGGCCACGAGGCCGGCGCGGTCGGTTTCGACCACCGGCGGGAGTCGGACGCCCCGGGTCGTACTGGCCGTGATGGCGTTTATCAGCGTCGTCGAACTGTCGAGGTCGGCGGCGATGTCGCGGTGGACGAAGTCGGCGGAGCCCATCCCCATGGCGTTCCCGTGCGTCGTCTCCGTGAGACTCCGGGCGTAGATTCGCTTTATCTCCGGCTCCTCCGGCCCCGGTTCGTTGATGGCGAACGGCCGGCGGCCGATGACGTTCGTGTCCATCCCCTGTCCGCTGACGTCCTTCCCCTGTCGGTCCACGACGAGTACGTCCAGTTTCTCGTACGGAACCTTCGGCATGATGTCGTACGCCGTCTCCAACAGTTCGGCCTCCCGGTCGAGGAACCCCGCGGGCGGGACGCCCTCGATGTGGTCCGTGTCGTCGTGTTGGTCCTCGACGATGGCGACGCCGCCGACGACCGGGAGTTCCTCCAGTAACTGCCCCGTAATCTCGGGGATCATGTTCCGGAAACTCCAATCGACGGCCCACTCGTGGGCGATTTTGGCACCTCGTTGCTTCCCCATGCCGATGACGAGCATCTTCGAGAGGCCGCTTTCCACCGTTCCGTCGAAGTCCGTGTGCGGCTTGACCCGGTTGACCGGGAGAATCGCGTCGGCGGCGGCCGCGTTCGCGTCGGCCACGACGGGCACGTCGCGTTCCGGCGTCGTCCCTATCTGGACGACGTCCATGCTCGACCGGATTTCGCAGCCGATAGTCTGCTCGTCGACGCCCAGTTCCGCCAGCATCTCCTCCTGTCCTTCCGCCGTCGCACCGCCGTGACTCCCCATCGCCGGGAAGACGAACGGGTCGTACCCCCTCGATTGGAGTTCCTCGACCACGCCGCCGACGATAGTCGAGAGGTTCGCGATGCCGCGACTGCCCGCCCCGACGGCCACTTCGCCGCCGTCGGGAATCCGGTCGAGCGGAAGGTCAGAGACGGCGTCGGCCGCCCGCCGCGCGATTTCGTCGGGCGGAATCGGGTCCGTCTCCCACACCTGCTGTACGAGTCCCATCTCCGGTAACTCTACCTCGCCGCAGGCTTCGAGGACGGTTTCCTCGGCGACGACGAGGTCGGATAGCGTCTCCATACCCGAACCGAGTAGGTCATTCGGCATAAACATGAATGACCGTGTGAGAACAGAGAGCGACGGAGAGGCTCGAAGCGGTCCGTGAATCCCTCGTCGCCATACGTCTCTCGCCGCCAGGTCCGACATACCCCACGAGAGACGGAAGCGGCGTCGGGCCGCCAGTCGAACGGTCAACCCGATTACACGCCGCGGAACGTTTTTGTACGGATGGGGCGACAGATTCGCTGAATGTCCCTCCTGTTCGAGAAGGCGGTGGCCGCGTTCGACGCCGATTCCGCGTCACTCGCCGCGCGGAGCGACGCCGGGCCGTCCGACGCCGCCTTCGACGTTCCCACGACGACGGTCACGGAGTTCGCCGCCGCGCACGCGGAACTGGCGCACCCGGACCGCAACGAGTGGACGCGTCTCCCGCTTCACGAACCCGACTCGGCCGCCCTGACGGGCGAGTACGTCGTCTACTCGGAGGGGTTGACCGACGAGGGAATGTTCGTCTACTACGACGCCGACGCCGATAGCCGCAAGCGAATCTTCCGGGAGGCGTTCGAGGCGTCGTCGCTCTGCGCGCAGATTCGGTTCTGGCACTCGGACTTCGTGCCCGAGGAACGCGCCTCGGTCGGATCGTTCCTCGCGCCGAAACGCCGCGGATACGGCGCGATTCTCCTGTTGAATCCCGTCCCGTTCGACCGCGAGCGAGAGGCCATCGACAGCGTCGAGTCTCGGTCGTCGCTCGCGGACGCACTCACCGGTCGCCGCAGACTCACCTTCGGAAGCGACCGCGCGGCGACGAGTTCCACCCACGACGTCGAACTCAACCAAGAACAACAGGAAGCCGTCGAACACGCGCTTCTCGCGGACGATGTCTGTTGCATCCACGGCCCGCCGGGGACGGGCAAGACGAGAACGCTCGTCGAAATCGTCCGCCGCGCGGCCCAGAGCGGTCGATCCGTCCTCGTCTGCGCGGACTCGAATCAGGCTGTCGACAACCTCGTCGTCGGCGCGTCGACCGAATCCGAGGCCGACGAACGGTCGCTTCACGCGTACGCGCAACACGGCGCGGCGGAGTTCGTCCTCGCCAGACGGAACTACCGCCGGTCCTCGCGGTCACTCGTCCGCGACGCCTACGGGACGACGCGGCCCGAGGACGCCGACGTGATCGCCTCCACCAACGGGAGTGCGGCGGCGCTTCCCCCGCGGTTCGACCTCGTGGTGATGGACGAGGCGACGCAGGCGACGTATACCTCCGCGTGCGTTCCGCTCTCGAAGGGCGAGACGCTGGTCCTCGCGGGCGACCACAGGCAACTGCCGCCGTACAGCGCGTCCGACTCCCCGCCCGAGTCCGCAGGCGGACTCTCTATTTTCGAGCACGTGTACGCCGAGGGCGGCGTCTACGAAGGCGTCGGCGTCCAACTCCGGACGCAGTACCGGATGCACCGCGACGTCGTTCACTTCCCGAACCGCCGGTTCTACGGACGGACGCTCAGGAACGGCCGCGACGTCTCCGCCGTCGAGGGACTCGACGCCCTCCGGGGGTTCCACGTCGTCGGCGAGGAACGACGCGCGGGTAACTCGTACGTCAACGAGACGGAGGCGCGACTCGTGACCTACCTCGCGAGCGAAGTCGTCTCGGACGCGTCGAACGGCGTCGGTCCCGGCGATATCGGCGTCATCACGCCCTACAGCGCGCAGGTGGACGTGATTCGGGATTCGCTGCGCGAACGCGTCTCGGGCGGCGGGCGCATCACCGTCGATACGGTGGACTCCTTCCAAGGGAGCGAACGGGACGCGGTGTTTCTCTCCCTCGTCAGGAGCAACGAGGCGGGCCGCGTCGGGTTCATGGGCCGCCGACCCGACGGGCCGCGCCGACTCAACGTCGCGTTGGCGCGGGCGGGGAAACACTGCAGCGTCGTCGCGAACTGGAACGTCTTCCGCGGGCGAGACGCCGACCACGAGTGCACCGACCTGTACGACGACTTCCATTCGTTCCTCGACGACACCGGTCGGCTGAAACGCGTCGAACCGGAGTTCATCCCCGTCTGAGAGGAAGGGAGAGACCCTCTGAGAGGGAGCGTGGAGGTGCCGTCCGAGAGAGTCTGAGCGGTAGTTGGTGATACGGTTTCTTTATTTGGGGGCGGACACGAAGACGAATCAATCGAACTGCGAAGTCGATGTGCCTACTCTGCAGTAGAGTAAACCTCAGCCCGGAGATAATATATCCCACAGATGGCATAGAGCACGCCCCCGAATGAGAATATCCACTCATCTGCCATGGCAAAGGAAACCGCTTGGATAAGACCGAGGGCAACCAATGCCAGTCCGATGAGCGCGTTGAGTCGTCTTCTCTCCATACTGGTTGATATAATTACAGTTTTGTAAATACATCACTGTCCTGAGCGATG
This sequence comes from Halopelagius fulvigenes, assembly GCF_042662625.1. Classification (GTDB taxonomy): domain Archaea; phylum Halobacteriota; class Halobacteria; order Halobacteriales; family Haloferacaceae; genus Halopelagius; species Halopelagius fulvigenes. The sequence continues at coordinate 167,102 of NZ_JBHSXH010000011.1, read as the reverse complement.
TGTGCTTGGCCTGTATGTAGCGATTGTTTCGGAATTGATTCTAAATAAAGAAATCGCAGTACCACCTACTGTAACGGAGTTCGCGGGTCCGCGTCCGCGATTACTGTCCGGGTTGTCGCTCCTCGTACGGTTGGATGACGACGAACCCGTCCTCCTCGGCGAAGTGGAGTTGGTACGTCTCGCCGGAGGACCGACCGAGGACGCTCTTGATGTTGATGTCGCGCTTCGAGGAGGGCGAGACGTTGCTACTCCACGCGACGGTGGCGTTGGGGTCGGTGCTGACGGGCGTCGGGACGACGAGCGGTTTTCCGTGGGTGGTGATGGCGACGTGCCCCGGTCCGCGGAGGAAGACGTTGAACAGTCCGCCGGTGGACGCGCCGGCGATGCTGCTGAGCATCTTGATGTCCCAGTCGACGCTCTCCTCGAAGGCGAGCACGTCGTTGCCGTTGACGCTTATCTCGTCGTCCGCGTCGAGTTCCAGGATCTGGACTTCCTTCCCTTGGTCGGCGAGGTAGAGGTGACCCGTGCCCGTCGCCTGCATCATCACCGCCCCCTCTCCGGTGGCTTTCTTCTTCAGCATCCCCGTCAGTCCGCCGGAGGACTTCCGCTCGAAGGAGATGTCGCCGGTGTAGCCGGTCATCGACCCTGCCTTCGCCAGGACACTCCCGTCTAAGTCGATATCCAGCATCTTCGAGTTCTCCAGCTCGAAGGTCTGTCCGGTCTCTGTCGGTGCGTGCGAGTTGACGAATTCGTCTATGTTCATCGTGGGGGCTCCGAGTCGCGCGGGGCGACTACGTCTAGAAGAATGTCACTCTGACAAGATAAATATGCGCTCTCGGGTTCGACGACTGTGAGCGAAGTCGGGAGTCGGAGAGGAGAGAGGAAAGAGAGACAGGAGAAGGTGGGAAGGTGAGATGAGAGAGAGAGGAGATGGAGGGAGGAAAGAGAGAGGAGAAGGAGGGAAGAAAGAGAGAGGAGAAGGAGGGAAGAAAGAGAGTTGAGAGACAGAGAAGAGGGGAGGAGGAGGGGAGGGGGAGACACCCCTCGTTCAGAGTGAAAACGCCCGGTGAGGTGGGGGTACGTCGGGAACGGAGCGGTGTGCCGAAGCGCCGTTCGACTACCGACTCGTCCCGAGCGTCGATTGAGAGCCGTTTCGGTTCCCCTCCATCGAGGAGAGGTCTTCGACGGTCGGCAGGTCGTCGAGGCTGGCGTCGCGGCGAACCGCCTTGACGATGTGGCGGGGGTCGGTGACGAGTCGGTGGAGGAGGTAACTCCCCTGCGACCGACCGCCGCCGGTCTTGTTCGACTCGATGACCCCGAGGAACGCCTGCTCTTTCAACTGCTTGTACAGGCCGTTCTCGGTGACGGGTTCGAAGCCCGCGACGTCGCACATCTGCTCGTAGCGTTCGTATATCTGCCGCGTCGAGTACGTCCCCTCGTCGCCGACGATGACGAGACTCGACAGGGCGTACAGCGCGAGTTTCGCGTGGATGGTACCGCCGCTCGTCAACTCTTCGACGCGGTTTATCTCGGCGATGTCCTGCGCCTGCCGGATGTGCTCTTTCGTGACCGTCGCGTCGTCGTTCCGCCGGGCGAGTTCGCCCGCCTCCTTCAGAATGTCGATGGCCTTCCGGGCGTCGCCGTGCTTCTTCGCCGCGAGGGCCGCACACAGTTGGATGGTACCGCTGGCGAGGACGCCCCGTTGGAAGGCGTCTTCGCGGTTGCGCATGATTTCGCGGAGTTGGTCAGCGTCGTAGGGGTGGAAGAACAGTTCCCGGTGACCGAAGCTGGAGTCGATTCGCTCGTCGAGGGACTCCCTGTACTGTATCTTGTTGCTGATGCCGACGACGCCGATGTAACTCTCCGTCTTGTTTGCCTCCCGCGCGCGGGACAGCTGCATCAGGATGTTCGAGTTGGTGAGTTTGTCTATCTCGTCGAGGATGACGACGAGGGCGTCGTAGTGGTCGTCGAGGATACGCCAGACGTGTCGGTAGTACTCCATCGTGCCGACGCCGCGCGTGGGTATCTCTCGGTCGTACTCCGTCGCTCGCTTCAGTTCCATGGCGAGTTGCCGGGTCGCTCTCGTCTCCGTGTCGGCCTCCGAGCAGTCTACGTAGACGACGCCGCAGGCGATGCCGTTCGCTTCGGCGGCGTTCTGCGCGCGACTGGCGACGTGACGGGAGACGAGGCTCTTTCCCGTCCCGGTCTTCCCGTATATCATCACGTTGTTCGGCGGGTCCCCGCGGACGATGGCCCCGATCTCGTCGGCGACGCTCTGTATCTCCTCGTCGCGGCCGACAATGCGGTTCTCCTCGGGGACGTGGCCGACGTGGAGGAGTTCCTTTCTCGCGAAGATGGGGTCCTGGTCGGCGAACAACGGGTCCCCCACCTCCTCTCCCTCCTCGTCTGACATACACCACCAACCACACTAGATAATAATAAACCTATGGGACCTCACTCAGAGTGATAGCGCTGTTCGAGAAGCCGTATCGAACGAGGTAATCGGACGGCGACGGTTTCTAACACGTCCTCTGCGGTCAGAGTGAACCTCCGTCGCCGTCTCGGTTCGTTCCCTCCTTTCTCTCCTCCTCTCTTTTTCTCTTCTAGCTTCTTCTCCCTCACTCTTTCCCCACCCCTCCCCCACCCCTCGTTCAGAGTGAAACGCCGACACGAGAGACTAGGGTCTCTCTCGACAACACCCCTTGTTCAGAGTGATAACTTCCCAGTATAACGTCTATAACGGAGGATATTTGGGAACTCGGGTTTTTGACGGGACGACTATCCCCCGTCAGCGTCGGTTCGTTTCGCCGCTCCGAACGCTCTCGGAAACCGTGGGTCACCCCCTCTCATCGTTTTCACTCTGAACGAGGGGTGGGGGTGTCCGCCGACTTTCACGACACACGATACCACATCACTCTCTTCCTCTCACGGGATCCTCTCTCCCGACTGTACCGGGCCGATACAGTCCGAACGAGGTCCCTGCAGAGCCGAACCGATACAGTCTGAACGAGGGGTGGGTGCGTTCCGAGAGATTCCCGTTCATCTCCCTTCTCGCCGGCCAAACTGCCGTCTTGAACTGGACACCACCATCTCTCCGGTCTCCCTCTCTTCCCTTTACACTCTGAACGAGGGGTCCCCCCCGAGTCGAGGGTGCCCGTTCGAATCCGTGAGTCTCCGCCGTTTTAACTCTGAACGAGGGGTGTCCGCCCGCGACCGACCGGTCGACTATACTGTCTCGTGAACGACCGGCCGCGCGAACTGTCGTCGCCTCGTGACGCTCCGTAGGATGATGTGACGCCGAACTCGACGTCACCGCGACGCCCGGGCGACACGGACCGCCGGTCGTCGAGAGGGCGTTGCCACCGGTGATGGGGAGCATGCTGGAGTTCAAGCCCGCGGGCGACGATGTGCTGTTCCGCCTCTACGTCACCGGGGACACCCTCGTGTACGACGAACTCGCGGAGATACCCGACCGCTTCCCCGACATCGATTTGGCGCTCCTGCACCTCGGCGGGACCAGAGTCCTCGGCGTTCTGCTGACGATGGACGCAGCACAGGGCGTCGAGGCCGTCGAGTTGTTCGACGCGGAGATGTCGATTCCGATCCACTACGACGACTACGAGGCGTTCCAATCGCCCCTCTCGGACTTCGTGGAGGCGGTCGACGAGGCGGGCCTCGAAGACAGGGTCGCGTACTTGGACCGCGGCGAAACGTACCAGTTCACGGTTCCGACCGACCGCCACCGGTGAAGGCTTTACTCGCCTCACCCATCGCCGATGGTTCCCCGCCCGACGACCGCGAACAGCCGTGGTCCTCATTTTGCTCTCGTGCGTAGGACAGCACGATGCCGCAGGACTCAGCGAAGGACGTCGATTCGACGGACGCGGAGCACCGCGAAGTCGGTGAGGGGTTGCTGGACGAGGACATGGGTCCGAGTTCGGCGGCGGCGCACCTCTACCGCGGCGAGATTCACCGCATGCGGTTCTGGCGCGAACGACTCGACCAGACGACGTACTGGGCGATAGTCGTGATAAGCGCGATACTGACGTGGGCGTTCTCCTCGCAGAGTCATCCCCACTACATCCTCCTTCTGGGCGTCGCGGCGTTGACCGTCTTCCTGTTCATCGAAGCCCGGCGGTACCGGGGCTACGACATCTGGCGCGGGCGCGTCCGAACGCTACAGAAGAACGTCTTCGCCTACGGACTCGACCCCTCGCAGGGACTCGAAGACCCGAAGTGGCGAAAGAGGCTGAGCAAGGACTACCGCCGCCCCGCTGTCAAAATCTCCACCGAAGAGGCGGTGGCGCACCGACTCCGTCGGGTCTACCTGCCGCTTTTGACGCTCACCGTCGGCGCGTGGGTCATCCGCGTGACGGCGTTCCAGAACCAGTCGTGGCCCGGAAGCGCCGCCATCGGACGAATTCCGGGCGTCTGGGTGAGCGTCGCCGTCGCCGCGTTCTACCTCGTCGCCCTCTGTGTCGGCCTCAGGCCGCGGACGTGGAAGTCGGAGGACGAACTCCACAACCAGAACGTCGGCAAGTTCCGGAGCGAGGAGTGACCGGCTACCGACTGGCCGTCTGCGCGTGGACCGGCCTTCGATGCACCGAACCCCGCTCTCGGTACTGTGAGGGCTTAGCCGAACTGCCATCCGAGTCCGTGCTACGAGCGAGGATTCCTCTCGTCGGCGACTTCTTCCCAAGTACCGCGTTCTGTGAGTTCTCTCCACGTTTACCCAACGATTTTATGTGGTAGTAACGGTAGTGCTATACTATCAGTGGCTACAATACTTTACTCAAATATTCACAACATAATGATTACAAACAAACAATCTATCTCTACGGACTTAAATATTCCGAGATGTCGATATCGGAGCATACATTGAGAGTTCGTCTGTCATTCACCAGTCACCGAATGTCCGACGGAGACGGCGCATTCAGTACGCGTCCGCCTTCGCCAGAACCTCGGCCCCGTCGATGTTCCAGTCGTCGAGATACTTCTCCTCGGCGGCGACGAGCTCCGCGAACAGTTCTCGCGCCTCCTCGGTCTGGAGAGTGCGAACCTGTGGGTCGAGGAGGAACCCGCGGAACGCGTGGTCGAGGTCGCCCGTTCGGGCGGCCTCGACGACCGTCTCTATCGTGTCGACGTGCGTCCGAATTAACGACCGGACCGGTCGGGGGAACCCGCCGGCGGACAGGGGTCGAATCTCGTTCGCTCCGACGAGCGCGTTGGTCTCGACGACCGCCCCGCGTTCGATGCCCTCGACCTGCCCGCGGTTGGGGACGTTGACGTTCGTGACGAACTCCGCTCCGCCCGAGAGGGCTTCGAGAACGTCGAGGAGCACCTCGCCCGAGGCTTCGAGCTCGAACCCCGTTTCGCCGGAGAGCCACGCTTCGACGTCCGTGGTCTGTTCGGACTCGGAGGGGGTCCAGTGTTTCGCGCGGAAGCCGCTCCCGGTGCGCTTGACGCCCCAGCGGTTGAGACCCTCCTTGCCGCCTTGGAGGAACCACGTGGCGTACTCGACGATGTGTCGGTCGCCCGCGAACGGGAGGAGGTCGAACTCGCGGTAGAGCTCCCATGAGACCTGCCACGGGTCGACGAAGGGGCTTTCGCCTTCGAGTTCGGCGGGGGAGAACGTCCGGTTCCCCTCCTCGCCGCGCGCCAACTCGTCGATGAGAGGCCAGAGGTCCACGCCTCGGCAGTACGCCTCGTCTATCCACGTGAAGTGGTTGATACCTTTGACGTTGACCGAGATGTCGCTTCGGTCGGCGTCCATCCCGAGATGCTCGGTGGCGAGTTTCGCGAGGCGGTCACGGCCGTGGAGCACCTCGTGACACATGCCGAACGCGTTGATGCCGGGGAACTCGTCGTACAGCGCTCGCGTGACGAAGTGGACGGGGTTGGTGAAGTTAAACACCCACGCGTCGGGGCAGTTCTCGCGGACGGCGGCCGCGAACTCCCGGTAGAGCGGTATCGTCCGCATCGCGCGGAAGATGCCGCCGGGACCGATAGTGGCGGCGACCGCGCCGTAGATGCCGTGTTCCTTCGGGATGTCAAGGTCGTGGACGAACGTCTCGGTGGGGTTGTACTGGGTCGACAGCAACACGACGTCGGCGCCGTCGAGTGCCCCGGCGAGGTCGTCGGTGGCCGTGTACTCCCACTCGGCGGTCGCCGCGTCGCGATCCTGCACCCAGTTTCCGAACTCGGCGTTTCGTGCCGCGCTCTCGATATCGACGTCGTACAGTCGGACGGTCCCGTCGAACTCTGAGAGAGCGAGATCCTGAACCAGGTCGGGAACCCACTGGCGACTTCCGCCGCCGACGTAGGCGACGGTGACGTCATCGTCGTTGAGGCGCTTCCCGGTCGTTGGTAACGAGTTCGAGGACGCTGTGCTCGGCTCTCTCGCAACGTGCTCCATAGCCAGCGACTGGTCCCAGCGTTACAAATGCGTATCGGAATCGTGTAACGGGGTGACGAACCTCACTCCCCGGCTGGTCGGTATCGGAAGCTCCGAAAACGGGCCGGCGTCTCGGCGGGCGACCCGTTCCCGGTGGCGTAGAGACCGATGAAAACACCGGTGAACCCGCCGGCGACTTCCGTCGAGAGATACTTGCTCCGCGCCGATCCCATCGAACGGCGTCGCCCGTCCGCGACCGCCGCGAACCGGTACTCGTGTCGGTCCGCTTCGACGGCGAGCGTAACCGGTCCAGCACCGAGGGTTGTCGTCGCTATCGTCTCCGTCGCGTCGCCGATACGGAGGCGGGTCAGCGCGATTCGGTCGCCGGTTCGCTCGGTCACGGCGAGATCGAAGTGGTGTTCCTCGTCGATACCGACGGTGAAACCCGCTTCCTCGTCGCCGGACGGATCGAAGTCCAGACGGGTCTCGGCCTGACAGTCGAACTGCTGTTGTCGGCGTCCGACGAACGTCGGACGCTTCTCGTCGAGCGTTTCGGGGCCGCCGCGGAGGACGAGTGTCCCGTCCTGAACCGCGTACCGGTCGCGGTGCGGGTTCCGGCGGTAGTTCCACTCGACGCCGAGCCCGTCGTCCGCGAACGCGTCTCGCGTCGCGGTCCACGACCGGCCGCCCGTCGCTTCCAACGCGGTGTCTGACCGCCGTACCAACCGTCCTAAGGGGTCGTCGCCGTTCACCACCGGCCATCCGTCCTCCCACCGAACGGGTGCTAGGAACGTCTCGCGACCGAGGTGGTGGTAGCCCGGATGGTCGCCGTGTTGCCGCACGCCGAGACAGATCGCCCACCACGTGCCGTCGTGGGCGCGGACGAAGTCGGCGTGACCGGTCGCTTGTATCGGATGGTGAATCTCGGCTCGGTGGCTCAGAACCGGGTTCTCGGGATTCTCCCGGAACGGGCCGGTTGGAGCGTCGGCCCGGGCGACCACCACCATGTGGCCGGTGTGAGTGCCGCCCTCTGCGAGGACGAGGTAGTAGGAACCGTCCACGGCGTAGAGGTGAGGTGCCTCGGTGAAGTCGCCCTCCGTCCCGGTCCAGAGCGTCCGACGCTCGTCCGTTTCGCCCGTCTCCACGTCCACCGTCGTCTGTTCGACGACGCTGTCGTGAGCGTACGTGAGGTAGGCGTCGTCACCGTCCCAAAACAGGTCCGGGTCGAAACCGGGGGCGTCTATCCACGTCGGGTCGGACCACTCGCCGCGCGGGTCGTCCGCCGTCACGACGAAGTGGCCGTCGCCGCCGACGTTCGTCGTCACGAGGTAGAACGTCCCGTCGCGGTGGCGAAGCGTCGGCGCGAAGATGCCCTCGGACGCGGACGCGTCCCGCACGGAAAGCTGTTCGTCGCGGGTCAGAGCGTATCCGATCGGCTCCCAGTCGACGAGGTTCCGACTGTGAAATAGGGGGACCCCGGGGAAGTACTCGAACGAACTCGTCGCGAGGTAGTAGTCGCGGCCGACGCGACAGACCGTCGGGTCCGGATAGCACCCCGGGAGAACTGGGTTCAAAAACTCCATGGGGGTGTGTCACATCCGGCGCACATCAGTTTTCCTCCGACGACGCGGGCGTCAGTTTTCGAGCGTGCGGGACCGGCGAACCGTCCGCGTCTCACGCTCCGTTCTCTGGAATAGAACGATTGTTGAGGCAAGATAGGCTCGGCTACTCGCGAACGCGGAACGCCCGGGCGGACCACCGAAAAGACGCTCACCTCGGCCAAACGCTGACGAGACGGACCTCTGCTTCGGCGACAAACCCAGCAAGCGGCTTTGAGAGGGGCGTGAACGGCGCTTACAGTGCCTAACGGCGCTTCGGGAGGTGGTTGCGTGCTGATGACCGGCGACGAACGCCGACCGGATCTGAAGGTCCTCGAGTCCGCGGGAC
>NZ_JBHSXH010000011.1:0-158636 GCF_042662625.1 Halopelagius fulvigenes | reverse complement strand
GGGGGGGGGGAGGGCGTACGACATCTCTCGTCGCTGGATACCCGTTACATATCTAAAACTGTAACCCTCACCGGGCGCTCCCCGGACGAGAGTTCTAATATAGAGAACGTCGGTCTGAGCGGGGGAGAACTCGAACGCGGCAATAGCCAAAAATGGTACCGAGCAAGCTCCGTGAGAGGGCAGTGCTACTGGTCGCCAGACCCCCACCCGTACGCCTGCCATCCGCCGTCGGCGTGGAGAACCTCCCCGGTGACGAAGTTGTTCCGCCCGACGAGAAAGAGCGCACACTCGGCCATCTCCTCTACGCTACCGAACCGGTTCATCGGCGTCCGGTCGCGGATGTCGTCGTCGGTGTATCCGGCCGACCCCTGGGTCTGTTCGGTAATCTCCGTCCAGATGAACCCGGGTGCGAGGGCGTTGACGTGGATATCGTGTTCGGCCCACTCCACTGCGAGCGTCTGCGTGAGGTTGTTCACGCCGGCTTTCGCTGCGCAGTACGGCGACCGCTTCTGGAGGCCCCGACTACCCATCAGCGAGGAGATATTGAGAATCGCACCGCCTTTCTCCTGTTCCATCATCCGTCTGCCCGCGGCCTGACAGCCGATGAACGTGCCGACCAAGTCGACGTCGACGACTTTGCGCCACTCCTCGATGTCGAACTCGTGAGCCTCGCCGAGTATCGTGAGGCCAGCGTTGTTCACCATCACGTCCACGCTTCCGAAACGTTCGACGGTGGTCTCCACCAGCGCTTCCATCGCGCCCTCGTCCGTGACGTCCGCCTCGACACCGATGGCGGTGCCGCCGTCGTCCGCTATCGCTTCGGCCACCTCGTCGGCCCGGTCCTGCGACCGGGAGTTGACGACGACGTTCGCCCCTTCCGCGGCGAACCGTTCGGCGATTCCTTTACCGATTCCCTGGCTGGACCCCGTGATTATCGCAGTCTCTCCGTCGAGCTGTTCTGACATACTCGTTCGACACCACCGGTGAAAAACACTTCACTGTTCCGGATGTTCGACCCGACTCAGAGACCGTACAGTTCCTTCGGCCTGTCGTAGGCGACGTGTTCGACCAGTCGCCGGGCGTTGTCGGCGGGTATCTGCCCGCATTCGACCATCTCGCCCGCTACGTTGGCGAGCGTTCGCCGGAACATCTCGAACCGCGACCCGTAGGAGACGACTTTCCGCGAGTCGCTGACCATGCCGGCGTAGTTCGCGAGGAGGTCGACGGACGCGACGCGTTCTAACTGGTTCGCGAGTCCGAACGGACTGTCGTTGAACCACCACGCGGGTCCGATGCTCACGTTCGGGTACGCGCGGGCGATCACCGTCGCACTCGGATAGTGCGTCGGGTCCAACGTGTAGAGGACGATGTCCATCTCGCCGTCGAAGGCGTCGAGGAAGTAGTCGAGTCCCTCGACGATGTCCACGTCCCGCGTCGAGACGTCGCCGCCGGCGTTCGGGCCGACTTCGTCGTAGAGGGAGTCCCGATAGTCGCGGACCGCACCGATGTGGAGCTGCGTCACCCATCCCGCCTCCGCGTTCAACCGGCCGACGTATTCGAGGAGGAACGCCTTGAAGTCGCGCACCTCCGCATCGTCGAGGGCGTCCCCCCTGCGCGCTCTCTCGTAGACGCCGCCTGCGCGTTCACGACTCACCGGTCTCGAAACGGGGTCGGTCCCGACTCCTATATCACAGGCGACGCAACCGTGGTCGACGAAGTACTCGTGCGTCTCCGCGAGTGCGTCGAGGAAGCCGTCGAACGCCTCGACGTCGCTCTCCGTCACGGAAGCGAGTTCCAACACGAACGTAGACCACTCGGCGTTCTCCACCTTCAGCGCTCGGTCCGGACGCCAGGTGGGACGGATATCGACGCCCTCGACTTCCGTTTCGGCCCGTTCGTGGTACTCCAGACGCGACGTGGGGTCGTCGCTGCTACAGAGCGCTTCGACGTTCATCTCGCGGAGGATTTCCTGCGGCCGTTTCTGCGGCTCGGCGAGTTGGCTCTTCGTCTTGGACCATATCTCGTCGGCCGTCTCCGCGTTCAGCGATTTCTCGACGCCGAACCGCCGCTTCAAGTCGAGATGAATCCACTCGTAGGTAGGGTTACCCGCGAAGTCGGGGCAGACCTCCGCGAGGGCGTTCCACTTCTCCCGATTGTCGGCGTCGCCGGTAATCTTCTCCTCGGGGACGCCCCGCTTTCGCATGAGCTGCCAGACGTAGTGGTCCGTCGCGCCTTCGACCTCCCAGATGTCGGTCCACGGTTCGTTCTCGACGACTTCGGCCACGTCGATGTGGTTGTGCGGGTCGACGACCGGGAGGTCGGCGATCGCGTCATAGAGCGCCGCCGCCGCATCCGACTGTAACAGGTAGTCCTCGTCGATGAATCCCATGGTCGAACCTGCTCGGACGCCGACAATAAAACTTCGGACCGGTTCGCGGACCGACGGCCGGACGAAATCGGCTATCGGCCTTCGGTCCGCTCTAAGAGCCCCTTCATGTAGCCGACGGCGAACAGGCGACCCATGTCGGTGTACCCGGCCTGCGTGCCCTCCCTGTCCTGTTCGCCGAGCATCTTCGGGACGTGGTCGGGACGGATGGGTCCGTCGAACCCCGCGTCGCGGTACGCCTCCATCGCGGCGAGCATGTCGGTCTGTCCCTCCTCGTGCCACGTCTCGGTGAACGACTCCGCCTCCCCCTCCACGTCGCGGAAGTGGACGAAGTGGATCCGGTCGCCGAAGCGGTGAATCGCCTCGGGCACGTCGGCCCCCATCGCCGAGAAGTTGCCTTGACAGAACGTCAGTCCGTGGTTTGGGCTGTCGTGGAGGTCCAAGATTCGTCGGACGTTCTCGACAGAGTTGACGAGTCGAGGCACGCCGCGAACGGACGATACCGGGGGGTCGTCGGGATGGAGTGCGAGCTTGACGCCCGCCTCCTCCGCGACGGGGACGACCTCGTCGAGGAAGTATTCGAGATTCTCCCACAGCTCCGACTCGCCAATATCGACGGGGTGGTCGGGGGCGCGTTCGGACTGTTCGTGCTCGTACGCCGTCGTCCGCGACTCGCCGCGAAGCGGAACGGCGTCCGAGGTTCGAATTACGCCGACGGGGTTCTCCGTCCACACCCACGAGTAGACGTCGATGTCGGCCCGTCCCATGTTCCGGAGTAACCGTTTGACCGTCGCTATCTCCTCGTCGCGTCCCTCGCGGCCGAGTACCGTGTCGGTCATCGGCGGGCGGTCCTCGACGACGTCCAAGGAGAGGCCGTGATCGGCGAAGCGGTTGCGCGTCTTCAGCAACGAGTCGTACGTCCACCACTCCTCCTCGCCCCAGAAGCGAACGACGGCCGTCGAAAGCCCGAGCTGTTTGGCAATCGTCCACCGACGGTCCGGGTGCGGCGGGAGCATCCACGTAACGTCCATGCCTCGAAGTTCTGCGAGCATCGGTATATAGGTTGTCCGACTCGTGCTGCCCAGCTCCGTCCCACCGTCACCGACGACTGCCGGGGATGCGACGAGAAGTGACCACTCGACGTCGAACCCCTCCAACGCTTCCGTGGCGATCTCGTCGGCGAACTGGCGCGCGACGCCGACGGCGTTGTCGTCGGTGTACTCCGTGCGCTCCACCGCTCCGATTTCGGCGAGGGCGGCTATCGCGCTCTCGTACTCCGACTCGGTTAGCGGCGAGTAGAGTACGAGTTCGGCGTTCGCTCCTCCGGCGTAGGCGGCGGTCGAACGAATCGTGACGTACTCGTGACGACATTTATATCAACGCGAATTACATCTAAAGTTCAGAAATTTTCATTAAACAATCAGTCGAATAGACATCCGGTGCTTCAGCGCACCGAGACGAAGCTATGTCCAGACGTAACTTACTAGACGACGGACCGTCGGCAGGCGAATCGACGGGCGAGAGAGGAGAGACACGGGACGTAGAGCCAGCCGAGACGGCGGGCGGACTCGACAGACGGGGGTACCTGCAGATACTGGGCGCGGCCGGCCTGCTCGGGTTCGGCGCGAGCAGTTCGTCCGTCGCGTCCGCAACGGCGGATTCGGACGCACGCACCGTCGAGGTGACCGACGAGGACGAGACGGATTGGGAGGCGGCCGCGGACGAGCGAATCCGCGAACACCGAACCGCCGACCTCACCGTCGAAGTCGTGGACGACGACGGAAATCCGGTCGCCGCCGACGTGAACGTGGAGATGAACGAACACGCGTACGGGTTCGGAACGGCGGTCAACGCGGGTACCCTCATAGAGGAGACGGAACCCGGCGACGACTACCGCGAACACATCCCGGAGCTGTTCAACAAGGCGGTTCTGGAAAACCACCACAAGTGGCGCTTCTGGGAGGAGAGCACCGAGCTCTCCGACGAGGCGACGCAGTGGATTCTCGATCACGCCCTCGACCTCCGAGGTCACGTCGCCCTCTGGGGGAACGTCGAAGCGTGGGCGGTTCCGCCGGATGTCGTGAAGGCGATGGGCGTCGAGTGGGAGGACAACGGCGTCACCGACCCAGAACTCGACCCCGAGTACGTCTACGAGCGAACGACCGAACACGTCCGAGAGATAATCGAACACTACGGCGACGACATCGAGGAATGGGAGATATATAACGAGGCGATTCACCAGACCAGAATCGTCGAGGCAATAGAGGGCGGCGAGATCCCCGACGGTGCGGAGTACAACGCCTGGACCGCCCCCATCGTCAGCGAGTGGTACGACATCGCCGCGGACGTCGCGCCCGACGGCGTCACGTTGGCCACGAACGACTACAACGTCTTCGCGGGCCCCTACGAGAGCGAACGGAAACGCTATCGAGAGCAGATCGAAGCCCTGCAGGACGACGGCGTCGACCTCGGCAGTGTCGGACTACAGAGCCACTTCGGGGAGGACGAGACGCTCACCTCGGTCGAAATGCTCGAAGGACTCAACGAGTACGCCCAGTACGGCGCGGAACTCAAAGTGACCGAGTTCGACACCGCGGACGATAGCTGGGACGACGAAGCGAAAGCCGACTACCTCTATCGGTTCCTGAAGACGCTGTACAGTCACCCGGCCACGTCCGACTTCCTGATGTGGGGCTTCTGGGACGGTCGCCACTGGCAGGGCGAAGCGCCCCTGTTTTACGAGGATTGGTCGAAGAAACCGGCGTACGACGCGTACACCGAACTCGTGTTCGATCAGTGGTGGACCGACACGTCCGGGACGACGGACGACGGAACGTTCTCCGCGAGGGCTTACCTCGGGTACTACGACCTGACGCTGTCGGTAGACGAGGGCGAACTCGAAATCGACGCGGCCGTCACCGATCCGTCGCCCGAGACGGTTCACGTACAGACCGTCGAGATAGACGTTCTCGGCGGCGGAAACGGGCGCTCGAACGGCAACGTGCCCGTTCGCGTCTCCGACGGCGACGCGTTCGAGGCCGACGATCTCGACACCGACACGGTTCGCTTCGGCGCTCCCGACGCCGTCAACGACGGCGGGGGTAGTCCCGTGCAGAACGAACGGAACCGCGGTGGCGGAAACGGCGACGGCCGTGACCATCGCGTCCTCGTCTTCGACGCCGAGGAGAGCGCTCTCGACGGCGGCGCTGCGATGCTCCGCGGCGAAACCGACGACGGAACCGTCGTCGTCGGGTACGACGGGTAGGCCGGACCCGACGACCGCTCGGACCGATGCCGAGCGTCGCGTCCACCCGCCTCCCGTACGCAGCGTCGTCGCGATGCGTCGACGGAGAACGCCGGCGTTCGGCGCGACGCTCCGTCGGTCCGACTCCGATCTACGATCGGGTGAGACGATGGAACTAATAGCGCGGGAAGAGATGTACGGCCGAACGATGAACTGGTCACGCGAGGAGTTCTGGGAGAGGATGGAGGGATTCCGCGTCCTCTGGTTCTGTCTGGCGGTCGCCGACGTACTGTTCGGACTGGTCGCAGTCGTGACGCTCTTCGCGATGTCGTTCGATACGTCGGATCCGAGCGTCGTCATCGCCGTCCTCGACGTCGCCATCGTCGCCGTGACGTTAGTTCCCCTCACGTACGTCCTCTACCGACTCCGACAACGGCAACGGGAGAAAGAGGCGCGTCGGGCGAAGGCGGAGTAGTCGAAAGAGAACCGGTAGCCGGTCTCAGTCGTCCGCTTCGCCACCCGTTATCGAACTTCGACCGTCCGTCGATTCGAGGTCTTCGATGGGTTCGCTGTCCCAGTACGGATGGTCGTCGTCGTACACCCGGAAGCAGGCCGCCGGATGGGTGGCGTCGGCGCCCCGTTGGTGGGTCGACTCCTCCAGCGTCGGTTCTTCCTTCGCGCACGCCTCGCGCGCCTCGGGGCACCGCGTGTGGAAGCGGCAACCGCTCGGAGGGTCCACCGGGTCCGGGATGTCTATCTCCCGAATCGGCGGCTCGGAGACGTCGTCCGTCTTGGCTTCGAGGTCCGGCGTCGCCCACTGAAGCACCTTCGAGTAGGGGTGTTTCGGGTTCCTGAGAACCTCCTCGGTCGGGCCGATTTCGACCATCTGCCCGAGATACATGATGCCGATTCGACCGCCCGTCTTCTTCGTGAGGTAGCGAGCGTTCGAGAGGTTGTGCGAGATGAACAGGAACGACGTGTTGAACTGGTCCTGCAGTTCGAGCATCAGGTCCATCATGTCAACGCGCAGGCTCACGTCGAGTGCGCTGACCGCCTCGTCCGCGAGGATAAGGTCGGGGTTCATCAACAGCGCACGGATGAGCGCGACGCGCTGTTTCTCGCCGCCGGAGAGCTGGTGCGGGTAGCGACCCGAGTAGTCCTCGGCCGGCTTCATGCCGACGCGTTCGAGCATGCCGTGGATGCGCGCCTCCCGGTCGTCCGTCGACATCTCGGGATGCCACGTCTTCAGCGGTCGTTCGAGCGTGTTGAGCACCCGGCGGTTCGGGTTGAGCGAACTCCCGGGGTCCTGGTGGATTATCTGCAGTGCGCGGCGGATGTCGCCGAACGGGATCTCCGCGTCGGAGCCGTTCTCGCGCGCCTCCCAGATGTCCTGTCCGCGGTATTTGACGCTGCCGCTAGTCGGTCGCTGGAGGCCGATTGCGGTCTTCCCGAGCGTCGTCTTCCCGCACCCGGACTCGCCGACGAGGGCGACGACGTCGTTCTCGCCGATTTCGAGGTCGACCCCGTTGACCGCCTGCACCGTCTGCTCGTCGGAGAAGAAACCGCTCTTGTTGGTGAAGTGAACCTCCACGTCCTCCATCGAGATGACGGGTTGGTCGCTACTCATCGTACCGCACCCCCTCGATGTGCAGCGGAATCTCCTCGGGAACGTCCTCCCAGAAGTGACAGGCCGCCCTGTTCGTCACTCCGGAGCCGTCGTCGGCGTCGGTTTCGTACATCTCCGGGTCGACGTCGACGCATATCTCCTCGGAAAGCGGGCATCGGGGGTGGTACGAACAGCCCGGCGGGACGTTCACCGGGTCGGGGCTCTCGCCCTCGATGGGTTCCATCTCGTCGACGGGCGTGTTCAGGTTCGGCGTCGAATTTATCAGCGCGCGGGTGTACGGGTGGTGGCCGTCGTGGATGATGGTCTCCGCCGACCCGATTTCGCAGAACTCGAAGGCGTACATCACCGCGATACGGTCGGCCAGACCGGACGCGAGTTCCAAGTCGTGCGTGATGAAGACCATCGTCAGGTTGTACTGCTCGCGCAGTTCCGACAGCAACGCGATGATGGAGCGCTGCATGAGTAAATCGAGCGCCGCCGTCGGTTCGTCCATCACGAGCACCTCGGGTTCGAGGATGAGCGACAGGGCGATGAGCGCGCGCTGTTTCATCCCGCCCGAGAGCTCGTGCGGGTAGGCGTTGAGGATGCGTTCGGGGCTAAGGTAGACGTCCGAGATGAGCTGTCGAGCCCGGTCCATCCCCTCCTGCTTCGGTTCGCCGTGAGCCTTGAGCGTCTCCTCGAAGTGGTCGCCGATGGTCATCGTCGGGTTCCACGAGTCCATCGCGCCCTGGAACACCATCGCCACGTCCTCCCACCGCATCTGACGGAGGCCCTCTTCTGTCTGTTCGAGGACGTCGACCGTCCCCCCGCGTTCGGGGTAGTACTCTATCTCGCCGAACGTCAGCCCCGGTTCGGGGACGGCGTCGAGGAGGGCGGAGGCGAACATCGACTTGCCCGATCCGCTCTCCCCGACGACGCCGAGAATCTCGCCCCGTTTGATATCGACGTCGACGCTGTTGAGGACGCGGGACTCGCCGCGTTCGAGGTCGAACGAGACCGAGAGGTCTCGAATCGACATTATGTTCTCCGATTCGGCGCTGATGTGTTGTTCTTGCAAACTCATGGTTAGAACATCCCTTTCGTTGTGTCGTCGGCGTCTGCGTCGGTGTCAGCGCTGACAGCACCGCTGGTGTCTGCGTGCCGTGCGCGGACGCGCGGATTGAACAGTCGGTCGGTACCCTGTGCGAACAGTATTAGGCCGAACACGAGGAGGATGACGGTGACCATCGGCGCGATGAGCCAGTACGCCGTCTCCCACGTGTAGAGTGCGCCCGCCGTCGAGTAGGCGCGACTCATCATCACGCCCCAGTTCGGTTTCGACGTCGGGAGGAGGCCGAGGAAGTACAGCCCGACGGAGGCGAAGATGACGTTCCGCGCCGCCTGCACGAAGTTCACGACCACGTACGGCATGAGGTTCGGCAGGATGTCTTCGCGGATGATCGTCCCCGTCGGAACGCCTATCGTCCGCGACGCCTCGATGTAGGACTCTTCGCGGATAGTCAGTACCTGGGAGCGAATGGACCGCGCCAGCCCCGCCCACGCGTTGATGGACAGAACGATACCGATGACGAGCGGATTCCGCGGTTGGAGCAGCACCGAGAGGACGATGACAAGCGGCAGCCCCGGAATCGTCATCGCGATGTCGGTGAGCGTCATCAGGACGCGGTCGGTGAATCCGCGTTTGTAGCCCGAGACCGTACCGATGGCCGTCGCGACGACCGTCGAGAACACGGCACCGGAGGCGATCATCTGAAGCATCCACGGCGTCGCGTGGACTATCTGCGCGAAGATGTCGCGACCGAGGTTGTCGGTCCCGAACGGGAACTCCGTCGACTGGAACGCGCCGACGTACCGAGCTCCCTCCCCGATGGTGGGGGGCTCAACGAGGAAGACGCCGAGCGTACCCATCACCACGTACAGCAGGATGATGAGCGAACCGACGCGGACCCGCCAGTCCGACCACGCGATGCGGCAGGACGCCACCACCACCGCATCGAACCAGCGACGGTAGCGGTCAGTCCGCGTTCGTTCGACTTCCGAGCTGACTTGGAACAGGGAGTCTCCGTCTTCGGCCTGACCGTCTTGATTGGTAGATGTCTCAGTATGACTCATGGTCACCACCTCCTGCGCGCGGATCGATGAATCCGTACGTCGCGTCGGCGATGAACACGCCGATAGCGACCGTTATCGTGATGATGAGGAATCCGCCCATCATCAACGGGTAATCTCGGGCCCCTATCGACTGATAGAGGTAGTAGCCGACGCCGGGGTAGCGGAAAATCTGTTCGAGGATGACCGATCCACCGAAGACGAATCCGATGGATATCATCAAACCGGTGTACATCGGGAGGATCGCGTTCCGGCCGACGTACCAAAGCGAGATGCGCCGCGAGGGGAGACCGCGGAGTTGGGCGACGCGCAGGTAGTCCTCCCCGAGGATGCGGATACTGTTCCCGCGCATACTGAGCGCCCAGCCACCGAATCCGGTGATGACGAGCGACATGATCGGAAGGGCCGCGTGGTGGAGTGCGCCCGCGAGGAACGGGTAGTTGAACCCGACGGTCGTCCCGGAGGTCATCCGTCCGCCCGTGGGGAACCATCCCAACTGGTAGCCGAGGACGTAGACTAAGAGGATACCCGCGACGTAGTACGGAACCGAGTTCAGGAAGATTCCGTTGAGCGTCGTTCCTACGTCGATGAGCTCTCCCTCGTTGTACGCCATTACCGCTCCCAGCGAGACGCCGAGGACGAACGTGAGGAAAATCGACGTCACCATCAGTAGTAACGTCCACGGAAGCGCGTTCGCGAGGATATCGGCGACCGGTTCGCTGTAGATGATCGAGCGACCGAGGTCACCGCTCGCGATGGAGATGACGTAGTCGATATACTGTTGCCACACCGGTTTGTCGGGGTTGACGTTCGTGTACACTTCGACGAGCCGGTTGATCTGTTGCATGTTTACGTCGCCGGACGAGGACTGGATGAGCTGTCCGCGTAAGTAGTCCATCGGTCCCCCCGGCATCAATCGAATCATCCCGAACGTCAGTGAAATCACCACGTACACCGTTAGAATGGCTTGTGCCACTCTTTTAGTGATACGGCCTACCATGTAACGTATGTCCTTACCAAGCTACATTAATCTTCCTGATTTATCGGCACTGTTCGGCCGTCGCGGAGACGCCCCTACACCGAAAGAGAACCGACGAGTTGCACCGTCGCTGTCGGCCGGGGCGCATCGCGTTCGTCAGGTCGTTACTGCTTGCGGGCCGTCGCCGCGCCGACGCGCGGCCACCAGTAGTAGTGGAACTGGACGTACTGTTCGCTCGACCCCTTCTCGGGGACCTTCCATTCGTTGGTGTTCCAGAACCCCTGCGACTGCTTCTCCACGACGGGGTATATCGGCAGCGACTGGTTGATGACCCAGCCGAGCTCTTGGACCAGTTGGTTGATCTCCTTTTCGTCGGAGGTCGTCCCCAGTTTCTGGAGTTTCGACACGATATCGACGGTCTCTAGCTTCCCGTCGGGTTTGCCCATCGGCGGCGCTTTGGGCTCTTGGGGGTAGTTCAGGTTCGTCTTGACGGTGCCGCTGTTCAGAATCCACGACTGGGTGAAGAACGGGTCGGTCTGTCCCGAGTTGTTCCAGAACCACGGTGCTATCTTGAAGTTCGACGACCCCCAGTGCTGTCCGAAGAAGGTCGTGTTCTCGACGTTCTGGTTGGTCGCCTCGATGCCGAAGTCGGTCAGCATCTGCGAGATGATTCGGCTCATGCTGACGAAGTCGCTCCACCCGGCGGGGACCGGAATGTCGAAGGAGAACTTATCGCCGTTCGGCTTGTGCCACGTGCCGTTGCGCTTCTCGTACCCTTCGGACTTGAGCAGTTGCGTCGCCTTCTTCTTGTCCGTGTAGGAGCTGTAGATGTCCTTGTTGTCGCCGAGGTAGCGGTCCCACGTACCATTGTGGAAGCTCCCGACGCCCAAGGGGACTTTCACCGCGGTCTTCGTGTCGTCGACGAGCGTCGCGATGCGGTTCTGGTCGATGACGTGCGCGATGGCGCGGCGGACGTTCCGCTTTCCGAAGTCCTCGTCGTCGTGGTTGAACGCGATGGAGTAGCCGTTGTGGGAGGGAATGCGGAACTCCTGAACGGCGTCGGGGAGCGACTTGCGGATGCGCTTGGGGAAGAACGTCGTCGTCGTCGCGTCGAGCCCAGAGAGGTTCTTCATCGCGGCCCACTGCTGTTGGTTCGAGGTCATGTACTCCACCTCGTAGTACGGGAAGTTGATCTGGTCCGCGGAGGCGTGGTCCTCGAACTTCGCCAGCGTGAGAACCTGCTGGTCCGCGGATTCGTACTTGAACGGACCGGAGCCGAGCGGTTCGCTCGGCTGGTAGTCCTGAATGTCCGACTGGAGTTGCGTGAGCTTCTCCTCCGACATCTCGGGGTCGTATCGCTCTACGAACTTTCCGTACCGACTCGTCGGCGTGTTGAGCCAACTCCGAGAGAGCGTCGTCATGATAACCGACTCCCGGTAGTTGCTCTCCATCGTGTACTCGACCGTCGTCTCGTCGGCCGCGACTGCGTCGCTGATGTAGTCGCTGACCGCGTAGCCGAATATCTTGTCTATCTTGAACTTCGTGACGACGTCCTCGGCCGTCACCGGGTCGCCGTTGTGCCACGTGTCGTTCTCGCGGATGTTCACGGTCAGCGTCTTGCCGTCGATGGACCAGTCTTGGAACAGATACGGGATGAGTTCGCCCGTCTTCCGGTTGTTGCGGAGGAACGGGTCGAACACCACCTTCCCGCCCTGCTGGGCGTAGTGGCTCGGCGCGTAGGAGTTCCACTGGAGATTCGTCGGAACGTACCGGCCGGGAACCGTCAGCGACTGGTCTACTAAGCCGTTCCCGCTGTCGTCGTCGCTCGTCGATGCGCTACCCTCGCCGCCGCCCTCGATGGCGCCGGTGCCGACACCGGTCCCGGTCCCTTCCTCGGGGGTGTCTCCGGAGCAACCGGCGAACGCTGCGACGCCTGCGGCACCGCTCATCGCGAGCATCTGTCTACGGCTCAGCCTATTGGCCAGGCTATTGTTATCGTCAGCCATACCGCACCATATTTCATGGGGGATTATAATACTTTTCCAATGCACACGCAATCGAGCGTGCGAACGGAGCACGTCCGTTCGAGAGTGAGGTTTTTTACGGAACGTTTTCGATTATCGACGCAGATGCGAGTTACTGACTACGACGACTGCTGGCTACAGTACGACACCGTCGAAGACCCGACGATTCGTTCGTCGTACCGGACGCGGTGCGCCCACGTGTTCGCCTCGACGGAAGGCCCGGAACTCGGCGTCGCACGCGACGAACTCCGAACCGGCCTCAGCGGACTTCTCGGACGCGACCCTCACCTGTGGATGCATCCGCCGCGGTCCGTCGACGGCTTTCTCGCCGTCGGACGGCGCGAACGAATGGCGGTCGTCCGCGCCGCCGTCGACGCCGAGGAAATCGACGAACTTCACGAAGAGGGGTACATCGTCCGATCGGTCGAGTGGGAGGACAAGGACTGTCTCGTCGTCACGGCGGCGACGGACAAGGGGATGCTGTACGGCGTCTACCACCTGCTCCGCCGCATGGCCGCCCGCCGACCCGTCGCGGACGTCGACATCGTGGAGGAACCAACGACCGAAGAGCGACTCATCAACCACTGGGACAACCCCTTCCGCGCGTCCGTCGAACGCGGATACGCGGGCACGTCGATATTCGACTGGGAGCAGTTACCGGACCTGCGCGAACGCTACCGCGACTACGCCCGCCTCCTCGCCTCCGTCGGAATCAACGGCATCGTCCTCAACAACGTCAATACGCAGAAACCGGCCCGACCCGGTGCGAACCCGGCTATCGCGGAGATGGAGGGGTGGCAACTGCTGCAGGGACGGAATCTTCCGAAGGTTGCGGCCATCGCGAGCGTCTTCCGCCGGTACGGTATCCAGACCTACCTCTCGGTCAACTACGCCGCGCCGATACTCGCGGGCGACTTAGACACCGCCGACCCCTTAGACGACGACGTCGCGCAGTGGTGGGCCGACAAGGCCGACGAGGTGTACGACCACGTCTCTGACTTCGGGGGGTTCCTCGTGAAAGCCGACTCCGAGGGGCAACCCGGCCCGTACGACTACGACCGGAACCACGCGGAGGGTGCGAACCTCCTCGGACGAGCGTTGGAACCCTACGGGGGGCGCGTCTACTGGCGCGCGTTCGTCTACGCCTCGCACAAAGACCGCTCCGTGCAGGCGTACGACACGTTCGAACCGCTCGACGGCGAGTTCCTCGACAACGTCACCGTCCAGATAAAGAACGGCCCCATCGACTTCCAACCCCGCGAGCCGATCTCCTCGCTGTTCGGGTCGATGCCCGAGACGAACATCACCTGCGAACTCCAGATAACGCAGGAGTACACGGGACAGGGCGTCCACGCATGCTACCACGTCCCCCTCTGGAAGGAGACGCTCGACACCGACACGTACGCCGACGGCGAGGGGACGCCGGTCAAAGAACTGCTCGCACACCGCGACGGACAGGGACTCGCCGGCGTCGGAAACGTCGGCGAAGACCCCAACTGGACCGGCCACTACCTCGCGCAGTCGAACCTCTACGGGTACGGCCGCCTCGCCTGGGACCCGGACCTCGACACCGAGACGATCACCGACGAGTGGGTGCGGCAGACGTTCGGTAACGATCCGGACGTCGTCGAGGCGGTGTCCGACATCCTCCACGACTCGTGGCCCGCCGTCCTCGACTACACGACGGGGCACCTCGGACTGATGCACATGATGTACAACCAAGGCGACGTGTTGGAGAACCACTACAACCCCTCGCCCGGCGAGTGGCCCGGATACCACGGAGCCACCGAGGACGGCATCGGGGTCGACCGGTCGGAGTACGCCGAACAGTTCCACAGTCCGCTCTCGGAACGGTACGCGTCGGTCGAAGACTGCCCCGACGAACTGCTGTTGTTCTTCCACCACCTCCCGTGGGACCGCGAACTCGACGATGGGACGACGGTGGTGCAACGACTCTACGACAACTGCTTCGAGGGCGTCGAGGAAGTCCGCTCGATGCGCGACCGCTGGACGGAACTCGACGACCGCGTCGATACGACGCGACACCGCCACATCGCCGAACGGTTCGACGAACAACTCGCCCACGCGAAGCACTGGCGGGACACGCTGGTCACTTACTTCTACGACCACGCCGGCATTCCCGACGCGCGCGGGCGCGTCCCCCGCGACGACTGAGGCGACTGTCGTCGGCGGTTATCGACGGTGTAGCTGGCGGGGTCCGGCGTCCCCCTGTCCGCGCCCCATCTCTGCGAACGAGCGTTCGAATCCCCCGAACGGGACAGAGTTCGAGGCCCGATCGCCTCCGCAGTGACCTCGCAACGCCCGCTTTCGCCCGGTCAACGAAGCGGTTGATCCCCGTTCTCGGTGACGATTCAGCTACCCGATACTCTTTTTACGGCATCTACGCATCCATCAGTATGCGGTATTACCAGCTCCCGAGTAGAGAGCGTAGTTCATCGACCGACTCCCTCGTCGTCGTAGACGAAGAGGGCGACGCGTACGACCTCACGTCCGCGTCGGACGACCTCGAGTCGTTTACGCAACTCGCTCGCACGGCCAACGCCAGCAACCGTTCCATCGACGCTATCGCACGCGACCGAATCTCGGACGCCGAGCGTCGGGACATCGGAGATATCGACGGAGACGCACTCCTGCCGGTCGTCCCTGACGAAGTGTGGGCGGCGGGCGTCACGTACAGCATCAGCGAGAAAGCTCGCAAGGCCGAGAGCGGCAAGCCGGAAGTGTACATCGACGTTTACGACAGCGACCGTCCGGAACTGTTCCTGAAGGCGACGCCGTCGCGAACGGTCGGGCCGTACGACTCCATCGGCGTCCGCGGTGACTCCGAGTGGAACGTGCCGGAACCGGAGCTCGGCGTCGTCCTCCACCGCGAGAGCGTCGTCGGCTACACCGTCGGCAACGACGTCTCCAGCCGGGACATCGAGGGGGAGAACCCTCTCTATCTCCCGCAGGCGAAGGTCTACGACCGCTGCTGTTCCATCGGACCCTGCGTCGCCACCGGGGAAGTCGTCGAGGACCCCCACGACCTCACCATGTCGCTCACCATCGAACGCGGCGAGGAGGTGGTGTACGAAGGCTCGACGTCAACGAGCGAGATGGCGACCACCTGTGAAACGCTCGTCGAGTACCTCCGTCGGCACAACGATCTCCCCGAGACTCTGGTGTTACTCACCGGCACCGCCCTCGTTCCGCCGGACACGTTCACGCTCCACGAAGGAGACCGCGTTTCGATAGACATCGACCACATCGGACGCCTCGTCAACGACACCGTCACCGTGTGACCGGCCGCGAACCGAAACGGAACGGCGACCGAATCGAACTCCCATCCCGACCTACCGAGGGTCGCTACTCCGCGTCGGCGACGGTCGTCTCGGAGAGGTACGTCCGACCGGTGGACGGTATTCTTTCGTCCCGGTCACCTCGACCTTGTGACCAACTCGGATCACCACGTTCCTCGTAATCCCCTCTCTCAACGGTTCGGTCGTGAGTAACGGTGGAGGGGACATCGAACCGCCCCGTGGTATTTGAATGATATGTTCTCTGGGAGAGAACAGAGAACGTTGTTTTAGAGGCCGTTTTCGCTGCGTACATCCTCTACCGGTAGTATATTCTGCTTCTATTGGTCGAGGTTCTAAAAGAGGCTCGGCCGGTGCGCTTAACAATGGGTTTTGTCATGGAGAATTTCCACTCCCTCCGGGCCGCGAGATGATGTCCCGAACTGCTCCCGTTACAAAACTATGTTTGTAACTGTCTCCGTCCGAACGTTTTGTAATGGATAACAGGCAAACATCACCAAGCAGCAGAATGTCCTGAAATTCTGCCGGATTCGACCGACTCTTCCTTCGAGAACGTATCCCCCGAAGAGCAGTCTCGAGATGCTACCTCGCCGAAGCTCTCGTGCCGATTTGCTAGAATAGAAACTGCCGACCGTTCGTGTTGGTCTACGGAGTACACGACGCTCGGGTCCACCGGGACGGAAAGGAGATAGTCGAACGGTCAATCGACCTCTGAACGAATCACCCGAACGCGTGTTCGTCTCTCGCGCGAGACCATCGGCGACTCCCTCGAAGAACCGTACGAACCGGTCCCCGTCTTCGGACACCGACGGAACGGCGACGCGGTACAGAGACCCGAAGAGACGGCGCGGACTGAAGCGCCGACCCCGCCGAATGCCTTCTGACCGCTTCTGAATGCCCGCCGCCCTGTCGTATCGTCGGCGACGTGATAAACGATACAGGAGTTTCTATAGAACATAAACGCAGAATACGTTTCTGAAGTTGACTACTCGCCAGTGGGCGACGTTTCCGACGGCGAATGTACTGTCATCCGGTGACGAGCGGAATATCGGCTCTCTCGGGCGACCGCAGTTGAACGGTATCTCCTGGTTGACCCCTCCTCCGTCTACGTCTACCGTTTGGCGGATACGTCCCTCAGATTTCCTGCTTCAACGAGGAATTTATATAGAAAGAACTTTTTTCAGCAGAATTATCCCATGAACGGTCGGTACTTCCTGTTCGGCCGTAGCCGTTCGAGAGTCGATACGAATGCGTAGTCGGCTCCCACGTTTGCCCATCTGCTGCCGTCGAATGGAGGATACACGGCGTTTCCAAGGGGTACTCTGTCATCCACCGCCGGTCCGTCGTTCGTCCGCGGGGAGACGGGTTGAACGTCGCACCTTACGGGGTGATATATAGAAAAACACTAAGAATATTCAATCCTCTATAAGTTTATTAATGCGAAGAGACAGTTCAACGGCGGGCTCGGTGCGACGTGCCAGCAGGGATACGGTACTGAATCGAAGCGCCCACCGGCGGCGACGCCGAACGTGCTGGACAGAGTGACGCGGCTTCGCTCCGACACCGATGGCTGTGAACTCGAGGATGCGGGACGCGTCATCGTCATCGGCAGCGTCTGGGTCGGGCCAGAGAGGCGTAAATTCGCCCTCACTCGTCGTCGGACGGCCCGGTTCGGTCGGTGTGTCGCGTCCTCGCCTCGCGGTTCCACTCCTCCCGTGCCTCTTGGGGACGCGAGACGAACGGTCCCTCGGAAATCGTCCGTTCCGCCACGCTCGCGACGCGGAAGAGGTACGCCGACAGGACGGCGAGGGGCGAGAGGGCCACCGTGAATAGAGCGCTCACGGCGACCACTCGCACCCACCCGGTGCCGACCGGCGACGGCGTCCGTAGCAAGCCGAGGACGATGACGACGACGAGTGCCGGGAGGCCGACGTAGAGGAGACGCCGGGAGAGGTGGGCGAGGACGCGTTGCGTGTAGGTGCTTCGGAACTGCGAACGGGCGACGCTGAACAGTTCGAGCGTCCGTATCATGCGCGAGAGCGACTCCCGCGACTCCTCCGGGAGTCGGTCCTCGTACTCCTCTCGGAGGCGGCGCGCCTCTATCAACTGGTACGAGTCGTTGTACTCCAAGACCGGAAGGAGGGCGTTGATACGCCCGAGATGCGTCTGTTCGAGCGATTCCTGCGCTCGTTCGGACTCGTCGACGACGTCCGCCGCGTACTCCTCGACGGCGTCACGAACGTCCGAATCCGCCTCGGAACGAACGCTCTCCGCCAGCGTCTCCGCCTCGGACTCGATAGCGCGCACGACGAAGGAGAGAAACCCCGTCGGGAGCACCGGACTCGGTTCCGCGCCGGCGGCCTCCTCCACGTCGTGGCGGTACTCCCTGACCTCCTCGATTCGGCGTCGAATCTCCCCGGGGGAGGCGAGTTCCTGAGACAGGACGAGTTGGTTTATCCCGAGGACGATGGAGAGGAAGGCGACGAGTCCGGGGACGAACCCGCCAACGACGCTGCGAACCGTCGCTTGGTCGTCGAGGGCGACGACGCCGAACTGACCGAGCAACGCGAGCGTCAGAAATACGATTGCGAGGAGGAGCGACGCGACTACGTGCCTGTTTCCGCCGACGAGCACCCACTGCACGACTCGCCGCCGGACGCCACCATCGGTCGTGGCACGACCCCCTCCGTGCGGATTCACACTCCGTGTACGCCGGTCGGCCGGAAAAAGTTGGGCGACTGTTCGCCGTTCGGGATCCGGCACGACCGACGACCCCTCGAATCGGCGCGAAAACTCCGCTTCGGATACACTGTCCGAACTGATGTTTTGTGGCTCTTGCAGGGACAATATACAAACGCGGTCCGCCGGTTAGCCGTAACGTGAGCCGGTCTATGATTTCCGACAACTCTTCCGTCGAACGCGGCGAGGGCGCCGCGGTGGAAACGGCCGACGAACCGGCGGACGGCGATAGGAGGGGTTCGGCGCGATGAGCGCTGGTCCGAACCTCAAGAGCGTCGAGGACCAAGTAATCGTGATAACCGGCGCGTCGTCCGGAATCGGGCTGACGACGGCACGGACGGCAGCCGAACGCGGGGCGAAAGTCGTCGTCGCCGCGCGGAGCGAAGACGCGTTGCGGGAGTTGACCGAGGAGATTCGGGCGGACGGCGGCGAAGCGGAGTACGTCGTCGCCGACGTGCGAAACCGGGACGACGTGCGCGAAATCGCGGAGACGGCGCGGGAGTCGTTCGGCGGGTTCGACACGTGGGTGAACAACGCGGGCACGTTCATCTACGGCAAACTGCAGGAGGTACCCGTCGAGGACATGCGCGACCTGTTCGAGACGAACTACTGGGGCGTCGTCTACGGGTCGCTCGAAGCCGCCGAACACCTGAAGCAGAAGGAGGGCGGCGGAACGATAATCAACGTCGGGAGCGTCGTCTCCGACCAAGCGGTCCTCCTGCAGGGGACCTACTCGGCGTCGAAACACGCCGTCAAGGGGTTCACCGACGCGCTCAGGATGGAACTCGAAGAGGAGGGCGCGCCCGTCTCCGTGACCCTCGTCAAACCGAGCGCGATAGACACGCCGTACCCGAGTCACGCGAAGAACCACATGGACGTGGAGACGGACATCCCGAAACCGGTGTACGCGCCGGAGACGGTGGCGCGGACGATTCTCTTCTGCGCCGAACGCCCCCGGCGCGAGGTGTACGTCGGGTCCGGCGGCAAGAGTATACAACTGCTCGGCCGCTACGCGCCGGAACTCACGGACCGAATCATAGAGACGGTGTTCTACCGCTTCCAACGGAAGGAGACGCCGCGTCGCCCGAAACAGTGGAACAGCCTTGGAGACGCGTCGGAGAACCTCGAAGAACGGGGCAAGTACGACGGCCCCGTCATGGAACGGAGCCTCTACACGAAAGCCTCCCTTCGATCAGCGCTCTCCGGTGCGGCACTCGTCGGCGTCGGCCTGACCGCCGCCGCGTTGTACCTCCGAAACAAACTGGGGCGCTCCGACGGCGGCGCCGGACGCGTCCGAGAGGAGATTCGAGAGAGCGGCGACTCCGAGGACTCCCGCTCCCTCTTCCCGCGACTCTGACGCTCCCGAGCTATTTTCTCGGAGCGAGTGGTAGTTCGACGCATGTCCTCGGACGACGCCGCGCAGTTTCTCGCCGGGACGCCCGACAGACGGCGTCTGCTCGCGCGCCTCGCTCGGGGGGCGGCCTCCCCGGCGGAACTCGCGGACGAGCTCGACCTTCCGCGACGGAGCGTTCAGCGACACCTCGGACAGTTCGCGGACCGCGAGTGGGCCGAGTCGTCGGGCGGAACGTACCGCCTGACCGTGACGGGCGAGCTCGCCGTCGAGGAACACGCGACGTACCTCGACGCGCTGGACCGCATCGACGCATTCGGTCCGTTCTTCCGCCTCCTCCCCGACCGAACGCACGCGCCGGACCCCAGGTGGCTCGAAGACGCGACGCTGACGGCGGCCAGCCCGGAGAACCCGCAGGCCCCCGTCACGGAGTACCTCGACAGCGTTCGGACGTTCGACACAGAACGGATACGGATGGTCTCGCCCGTCCTCAGCAGGTTGTTCCACGACGCCCACGCCGAACTCGCCCTCGACGGCGTCCACACGGAGTTAGTGATGTCGGCGGAGACGATACGGCGGGCGCGCGAGTTGAACCCCGCCGAGTTCGCGGTGGTCGTGAGCGTCGGCGTCCTCGACCTGTACCGATACCCCGAGGACGTCGCCTTCGGCCTCACGCTCGGGGACGACCGACTGCTGATGGGCGCGTACGACGACGAGGGCCAACTCAAGGCGTGCGTCGAATCCGAGCACCCCGAGTTCGTCCGGTGGGCCGGCGACCTGTTCGAGCGATACCGGGACCGCTCGGACCCCGTCGGTCCGTCGATACTGCGGTGACCAACCGTATCTGCGCCGGAGGACAGTACGTCTCCATCATGGATTCGCGTCACCAGTTATCGCGTAGGGACTCGGTACGCGTCCTAATTCGAAACTGCCTGGTAGAGAACAAAGCACTTGATCCGAAACTACTCAGATAGATTTCCTGTAATCTAGTCTAGGGTTCCTGAGCACGACTGTCCTTTTAGCGCCCGTCGTAGCTCTTCCGTTACTGGTGATCGGAATTCGCGTGGGAGGGGACGCGACAATTCTCGGCGTAGTCGGGGGCCTCATCCTCGCTGCTGGTGCAACGTACGCGTCATCTCGACTCGGAATTCGGCTCAGAGCCAGCACGGTCGAGCGATTCTGTCTCGTCGGGTTCGTCGTATTCTGGGCAGCGTACTTCGGAATCAGTTCGTTGCTCAACGCCGATATCGACTCGGCCCCGTTGGCTGTACTTCTCGCGAGTTGGGCGACCGCTATCGCGGTCGGATACGCTACCGCCCGGCGGAAATACGTTCGACAGCAACCCGCTCCGTAACCGTGACGGAATCGGAGATAGGTTCGAGGTGTCGAATTTCCGGAGCCCGTAACGCTCAGGTGGTCAGCGTTAGCACAACGACTAACCCGACGACGACTGATGTTCACCCAGAGATGAGTCAAGACCGTTCTATCGACGACATCGTCGACGAACTCACGCTTCGAGAGAAGGTGAGCCTAGTTCACGGGACCGTCGACCCGGAGGCTCGCGCGACGGGCTACGTCGGAGGCGTTGAACGCCTCGACGTCCCGCCGTTTCGTCTCGTCGACGGACCGCTCGGCGTCCGGATTCCGGGCGAGCGCTCGACCGCCTTTCCGGCGCCGTTGGCGTTGGCAGCGACGTTCGACGCGGAACTCGCGCGCGACCACGGCGCCGCCCTCGGACGCGAGACGAAGGGGAAGGGACAGGACGGCCTCCTCGCGCCCGGCGTGAATCTGATTCGCGTCCCGCACAACGGCCGGAACTTCGAGTATTTCTCCGAGGACCCCGTCCACTCCGGCATCTTCGCGGCGAGCGTGACTGCGGGTATCCAGTCCGAGGACGTCGTCGCTACGCCGAAACACTACGTCGCAAACAACCAAGAGACCTACCGCGCCTCCACGAGCGCGGAGGTGAGCGAGCGAGCGCTCCACGAACTCTACCTCCCCTCGTTCCGCGACGCCGTCGAGGCGGGCGCCGGGTCGGTCATGACGGGGTACAACGGCGTGAACGGGACGCGCATGAGCGACCACCGCTACCTCCTGCACGAGGTGCTCAAAGGGGAGTGGGGCTTCGAGGGCTACGCTGTCTCCGACTGGTGGGGAACCGAAGGAACGGCCGACGCCGCCAACGGCGGCCTCGACCTCGAGATGCCCGGCGTGACAATGGCCCAGTGGCGAGCCATACTCAGCGATGAGGAACGGGAAGGCGCTACCGAGACGGACGGAGACGAGGACGGTGACGGGGGCTTCGAGATGCCCGACGAAATCGCCCGCGGGATGCCCGACCCGGAGACGTGCGAGTACTTCGCGGAGGCACTCGCCGACGAAGTCGAAGCCGGTACCGTTTCCGAGGAACGCCTCGACGACATGGTCGTCCGCATCCTTCGGCAGATGGACCGCATCGGACTGCTGGACGGCAACCGCGACGAGGGGGCCGTTGACACCGACGCGCACCGCAGCCTCGCCGAACGCATCGCGGCGCGGGGGACGGTCCTCCTCGAGAACGACGGCGTACTTCCGCTCGACGACGACGCGAGCGTGGCGCTGATCGGACCGAACGTGGACGAGGCGCTTCTCGGCGGCGGCGGTTCTTCCGAGACGAACCCGTTCACCGAAGTCAGCCCGCGGGAGGGAATCGGCTCCCGCGCCGACGGCGAGGTGGCGGTAGAGTACGGTCTTCCGCCGGTCGAGGACCTCTCGCTGTTCGACGCCTTCGAGGGTGAGGCCGACGACGAGGGACCGGAACGGGAGGCCGATGTCGAAGGCGCCGTCGCGGCCGCCGAGGACGCGGACGTCGCACTCGTGTTCGTCCGCGATACGGTGACCGAGGCCATCGACCGCGAGGACCTCCGCCTGCCGGGACGCCAAGACGAACTGGTCGAGGCCGTCGCCGAGGCGAACGACCGAACCGTCGCGGTCGTGAACTCCAGCGGCCCGGTCGAACTGCCGTGGCGCGAAGACGTCGCCGCCGTCGTCGAGAACTGGTACCCCGGACAGGCCCACGGCGACGCCATCGCCTCGGTACTGTACGGTGACGTGGACGCCGGCGGACGCCTGCCGGTGACGTTCGCACCGGAGGAGGCGTACCCCTTCGCCGAGCGGAACTTCCCCGGCGCCGACCAGGAAGTTCACTACGACGAGGGCGTGTTCGTGGGCTACCGCCACTTCGACGCCGCCGGCGCCGAACCGACGTATCCGTTCGGTCACGGCCTCTCGTACGCCGACTTCGAGTACGTCGAGGCCGAACCGAACGGCGACTCCGTCTCGGTCACGGTCCGAAACACCGCCGAACGCGACGGCCGCGAGGTCGTTCAGGTGTACGTCCGCCCGCCGGAGACCGAGGGCGTCGAACGCCCCGAACGCGAACTCGCCGGGTTCGAGAGCGTTCCGATCCCCGCCGGCGAGACGGAGACCGTCGATATCGAACTCGACGAACGCGCCTTCCGGCGGTACGACGAGGGGGAGGGATGGACGACCGACGCGGGCGAGTACGCTATCGAGGTGGCGCGTTCGTCGCGGGCGGTCGAAGTCGAACTGACGAGCGAGCGCTGACGACGCCCTCCGCGGCAGTGCGGGGGACCCGTCGCAGAGGTGCTTTCGGTAGGTTCTTCTCACGTATGTCGAAATACAAGAACGATGGTGCTTGGAGGTATTCTGCCGGACTCGCCCCTCGCGAACGTTCTGCTCATCGTCGTCGCGACTGGATTCATCTGGTTCGGAAGCGGGTGGCTCGAAGAGTCCGCGGAACACCTCTCGGCGTACTACGGACTGCCGGCGGTCGTACAGGGGTCCATCGTCGTCGCCATCGGGTCGAGTTTCCCCGAACTCGCGAGCGTCGTCTTCACCGCACTCGCCGGGACGTTCGACATGGGCGTCGGCGCTATCGTCGGCTCCGCCATCTTCAACATCCTCGTAATTCCCGCACTGTCCGGTCTCGCGTCCGACGGTGACCTGGAGACGAACCGGACCGTCGTGTACAAAGAGGCGCAGTTCTACATGATCGCGGTCGCCGTCCTCGTGGTCACCTTCGCGCTGGCGGTCATCTACCTCCCCGTTCCCGGCGGCCCGGCGTTGACCGGACGACTGACTCGTCCCTTGGCCGCCATCCCGCTCCTGCTCTACGGACTGTACCTCTTCATCCAGTGGCAGGACGTCAACGACCACGTTGCCGACGACATCACAGACGATATCGGCGTCGGCCGCGAGTGGGGGAAGCTTGCTGTCGGACTGGCCGTCATCCTCGCGGCCGTCGAACAACTGGTCGGGAGCGTCGAGTCGCTCGGACACGCGTTCGGTGTTCCCGAGTTCCTCACCGGCGTCACCATCGTCGCGGCGGCGACCAGCCTTCCGGACACCTTGGTCAGCGTGCGGACCGCACGGGCGAACAAGGGAATCACCAGCCTCGGGAACGTCCTCGGATCGAACACGTTCGACCTGTTGGTGGCGATTCCGCTGGGCGTGCTGATACTCGGGAGCGTCTCGATCGACTTCGCCGTCGCCGTTCCGATGATGGGTGTGCTCACCCTGGCGACCGTCTTACTCTTCACCTTCCTGCGAACCGACCTCTCGGTTACCGTCGCAGAAGCCTACACTCTCTTGTTCGCCTACGTCCTGTTCGTCGCGTGGGTCGTCGCCGAGTCGGCTGGCGTCACGCACCTCATCAAGGGTGCGTGAAACCACCGTCACCGGCTCGTTCGGCGACGAGGACGCCCACTTGGTCGTGTACGCGCTCGACTGCGGTGACCGCGAACCCGACGTCGGTGAGTACGTCCACGAGCATCCCGACGGTAGCCGAATCGACACCGTGGCCGAACAACGGTTCTTCGGGGTCGGACGACCCGAAGAACATCGCGTCACCGAGGACGAACC
This sequence comes from Halopelagius fulvigenes, assembly GCF_042662625.1. Taxonomy (GTDB): domain Archaea; phylum Halobacteriota; class Halobacteria; order Halobacteriales; family Haloferacaceae; genus Halopelagius; species Halopelagius fulvigenes. Next base: position 133,937 of record NZ_JBHSXH010000011.1, on the reverse strand, counting down.
GACGCGGGCCGAGTTCGGCGATGACCTCGATAGCCTCGCGCTTTTCCTCGTCGGGGAGATGATGCAGGGCGAAGTTCGAAACGACAATATCGACGGGGCCGTCGTAGCGCGGATCTCGGAACTCGCCGTAGCCGAACTCCACGTTCTCGATACCGCTCTCTTCAGCCTTCGCTCGGGCCTGCTTTATCATGCCGTCGCTGATGTCGCGACCGACGACGTGGCCGGCGTCCCCGGCCAGTGCGAGTGCGATTAGACCCGTCCCGGTTCCGAGGTCGAGGACGACGTCGTCGGGACGAGGGTCGGCGTGGTCAACGACGAGTGAAGCGCACGCGTTGTAGATCGGTTTCTCTTCACCGCCGTGTTTGTCGTCGTAGTGATGGGCGATCTGTGAGAAGCGCTCGCCGAGGTCCTCAAGGCGCTTGTCGGTCATTGCTCCCTCCTTCGAAACCTTCCGTGGACAGTTCCATATTCACGGTCGCGCCGACTGCGTACCCGTCGGCGACAGCAGACGGTATCGACTGAGGTCCCCCGCTAGACGCGTCACCAGCGACGAAAAGCCCCTCGACCGACGTGAACCCGATTCCATGCTGGGACTGCGTTGCGTCGACGAGTCCTGCTTGATTCACTTCGAGACCGAGTCGGTCCGGAAGCTCGCTGTGTTGCTCCAGCGGTAGGGGGTAGAACAGAGCGTCGCGGGCTACGTGGCGGCCGTCCGCGAGCGAAATGCTTTCGAGAACGCCGTCGGTGCCGTTGAGTGCGGTAATTGGTTCGCCTTCGATCTCGACTCCTCGCTCGACGAACGTCGAACGCGATTCTTCGTCGAGGACGTCCTGTCCATCGGTAAACACGACGAGATCAGCACTCAAATTGTAGATGAGCGTCGCGTAGTCGATCATGTGTTGATCTTTAACGATGACGCCGAGGGATTCACCACGTACTTCGTAGCCGTGACAGTAAGGACAGTGATGCACGCCACGTCCCCACAACTCCTCGAAGCCGTCGATATCCGGAAAGTCGTCCCTGACACCAGTCGCTAATACGACCTTCCGGCTCCTGACGGTCTCGCCGGAATCCAAGGTACTGGTGAATCCGTCGTCGTTCCTCTTCACGCCCGTTACCTTCGAATCTCGGAACTCACCCCCGTATTTCGACACTTCCTCACGACCGAGGCGTCGGAGTTCCTCCGGCGGGATACCGTCTCTCGTCAGATATCCGTGCGATTCGGCCGCTGGACCATTACGGGGTTCGTCGGTATCACAAACCAGGACGCTGCGGAGCGAGCGCCCTAACTGGAGGGCTGCACTCAAGCCCGTGGGCCCGCCTCCGATGACGAGAACGTCGTACTCCAAATCACTGCCACCGGTTGTTTGCATATCTAATGCAATGAGGATTCTAATAATAAGGCTGTCGCTCCCGGAGATGAGAATCGACAAATGGGCTAAGACGAAATAACAGCGCCTTCGAGGCACATAAACTTCGATTAACGGATTGGGGAGAGCGGTCGAGTGACCGACATCTATTCTGAGTCTACGAAAAGAATGCGATAAGAGTGCAAACCTTATCTGGGAGCAGTACCAACTCTCGATAACGATGCCAGAAGCCGTACAAGAGCAACTCCGAGATGAACGGGAATGTGAGGGTCTTCTCAACTGTCTGCTCGGACTGAACGAGCTCGACAGAGGTGTCTTTAGACTGCTGGCAGAATCTTCTGAGCCGCTTACCGTGGATCACGTTGCGAAGTTCATCGGTAAAGAGCGAACGACCGCGTACCGTTCGGTCAAACGGCTCGAAGAGGCTGGAGTTGCCGTGCAAGAACAAGAAAGCTGTCCGAAAGGAGGCTATCACCACGTGTATCGAGTCACCGACCCCGACGAGATAGCGGACGAATTCCAACGAATGCTCAACCGATGGTACGCCGAGACTGGACAACTCATCCAGGAGTTCCGGGATACGTATGGTGAGAGCCAGGCTTCCGAAATAGGCCGATAACTCCCACCGTCGGCCTTCGATAGCGGGACAAACCTAACCGAGGGAGATATCGAGGACACCTCAACTTTCGCGGTCTGAATGGGCTGCCGTCTCGCCCTGTCGTCGGCGTGAGTCGACGTTCAGGGACCGCACGACGGTCACTCCGACGACGGTTCGAAGACCAGTTCCGTTTCCTCGCCGATTTCTTCCCCTCCCCGCACCGACTCCACGCGGAGGGTGACGTCGCGCGTGGTTCCGCACCCGCCGCTTACGAACTCGTCCCACTCCGCTCCGACGGACGCCGGGCCCGAACGCGTCCGACGGAGGTACGAGCGATAGGAGTCGGCGTCGAGGGCGTCCGCCGTCCGTTCGTCGGGCGGCGAGAACGAGAGAACCACCCGAGACGCGCTTCCGGACGACTTCGACGAGGTTCGGTCGCTCACGGCGTCCGGTTCGCTCTCTTCGGACAAGAGTCTGTCTCGGGAACGGCGTTTCGGCAGTCTCGCGTCGATACCGCACTCCCGCCGGGGAACTAAGACGGAGACGGTCGTAGCCGGACGGGATGTTCGACTCCGAGCGGGTTTCGACGGTGACGTTCGACTCGTACAGCACGTTGGTCGACGTCGACGCGGCGGAACGGGCACTCGCCGCGCGCGTGGACGACCCGGAACCGGTGTCGAAACTGTGGCGCGCACGCTCGCTGGAGTACACGTTCGTCGCCAACCAAATCGACGCCTACCAGCCGTTCTACGAGATGAACAGGGACGCCCTCCAGTACGCGCTCGACGCGCACGGCGTTGACATCACGACCGACGAACGCGACGAAATCCTCGCCGTCTACCACGAACTCGAAGTGTTCGACGACGTGCGGGACGGCATCGAACGACTCCGCGAGGGCGGATACGACTGTTACGTCGTCTCCAACGGGAACCCCGAGATGCTCGACTCGATGGTCGAACACGCGGACATCGGCGACGTGATCGAGGACACCGTCAGCGCGCACGAGGTTCGGACGTTCAAGCCCGCCGCCGAACTCTACCGCCACGCCGCGGCGCGGACGGGGACGCCCATCGACGAGATAGCGCACGTCACCGCGGGGTGGTTCGACGTGATGGGCGCGCGGCACGCCGGGATGCAGGGCGTCTGGGTGGACCGGAAGGGGTCGCCGTGGGAGACGTTCGGCGGGGACCCCGACCTGACGGTGGAGGGGTTCTTCGAGTTGGCCGACGCGTTGGGCGTCTGAGCTCCGACGCGGTGCCGGTCTAGATACGTAGAGTCCCGCCCGCGTCGCCTCTCTCCCTGTAGAGGCTACTGACTTCCCGGTCGCACGCCTGTAGTCACAGTAATGAATACGAACGCCTCAGAAGCACCTCGTTCGAGATGGAACAGCACCGACCGCCCCGGCGTCGAATCGGGAGGTGAGTGAGACGATGGCCGAGACGGAACCTCCAACCACCGCGATTCGCGCCACGTACTCCGAGTACCTCGACGGCGACGCGACGATGGCGATGATAAGCGACCCCGACGCCCCTAACGCGTGGGTGCTGTCGTCGCTCACCGTCCCGATAGAACCCTGAGAGCCGTCACCTCGGAGGCGTCCCCCTTCATGTCGTCGCCGGACCGCTACCCGTCGAGTGCCTCCGCGGAGTTGTCGCGCGGTTCGTAGCCGACGGCCTGCATCGTCTCGGTAATCGAGTAAAATCGGTCGTCGTTCCGCGACACCGCGTTCACCGTCACCGGACTCTCCGGGAGGTCGGCGAGGGCGGCCTTCCGATGCACGTCTCGGCAGTCGTGGGGGCTGAGCCACGTCGAACGGGCGAACCGCGCCTTCCCGGGTTCGACGTCCTCGCCGGTGTTGGCTTCGAGGTCGTCCGCGCTCATGTACCACCCGATGCGGAGGTTGACGACTTCGAGGCCGTGCCGGGAGGCGTAGAAGTCCGTCAGCCCTTCGCAGGCGACCTTGCTCACGCCGTAGAAGGAGTCCGGACGCGTCGGCGCGTCGCCCCGAACGGTCTCCGCGGCGGTCAGCGTCATGCTCTCGGGGTCGGACTCGTCGGCGACGTTGTACGTCCCCACGGCGTGGTTCGAACTCGCGAACACCATCCGCTCGACGCCGTTCTCGACCATCGCATCGAGGACGTTCTTCGTCCCCTCGACGTTGGTCTGAGAGACGGTTTCCCACTCCGCGTCCGGCGAGGACGCCCCCGCGAGGTGAATCACGACGTCGACGTTGTCTACCTTCGCTCGCACGTCGTCGGCGTCGGTCACGTCGAGGAGTTCGCTGTCTATCTCCTCGGTCTCCGAGTGGGTGAACGGGACGACGGTGTGTTCGTCGCCGAAGGCGTCGAGAACTTCCCGCCCCACGTTCCCGGCCGCGCCCGTGAGTGCAATCCGTGCCATCGTTCGTCGGGGACGAAGGAGTACGCGCGAAAAACCGTTGTGGCCCTCGTAGCCTCCTCTCGCGGAACCGGCGTTCGGACGGCGGACGGCGACGGCGGACGCCGTCCGACGAGGGGTTAGATTCCGGATGCGGGGACGTCTATCACGTCGCGGAACGCGCCCTGAACGACCTCCGACAGCGCAGGGTGGACGTGGATGGTCTCGGCGACGGTCGCCGCGTCCGCGCCGGCGGCGACGGCGGTGCTGACTTCGTGAATCAGCGACGACGCCTCCGGGCCGACGACGTGGACGCCGAGAATCTCCCCGTCGCCGGCGACGATTGCCTTGGCGAACCCGCCCTTGTTGTCGAGTGCGCCCCCTAGCGCGTGGTCGTCGTAGGCGTACGTTCCGACGTCGTACTCCGTGTCCTCGTCTATCTCTCCTTCCGTCTTTCCGAGACTCCCCACCTCCGGCGACCCGAATATCGCGTGGGCCATCCCCGGGTACGACACCTCCCGTTCGTCGCCTCGAACGGCGTTCTCGACGACGTACTCGGCCTCCTTGTCGCCGGAGTGTTTGAACATGTAGTTGCCGGCGATGTCGCCGATGGCCCACACCCCCTCGACGGACGTTCGGAGGTACTCGTCCGTCTCGACGAACCCCCTCTCGTCCGTCTCGATGCCGGCGGCAGAGACGTTCCAGAGGTCCGAGTTCGGCCGTCGTCCGGTCGCCACGAGGAGTTCGTCCCCCGAGACGGCTATCTCCTCTCCGCTCTCGGACTCGGCGGCGACGCGCTTCGCTCCGTCCTCGTCGGCTATCTCGGTCACCGTGTACCCCAGACGGAGGTCGTGTTCCTCCCGGTACGCGTCGGTTACCCGTTCGGCGATATCCGCGTCCTCGCGGCGGACGAGCGTCTCGCCGTGGCCGACGATGGTCACGTCGGATCCCATCTGCGAGAAGAAGTGACCCATCTCGACGGCGATGTACCCGCCGCCGACGACGACCAGTCGGTCCGGGAGTCCGTCGATATCTCCGGTCAACACCTCGGCGCTGGTGAGGTAGTCCACTCGGTCGGTTCCGTCGATAGAGTCGGGAACCGTCGGCCGAGAGCCACCGGCGAGGACGATGCGGTCGGCGGTGATCCGCTCGCCGCCGGTGCCGTCGTCGCCGCTCACCTCCACCGTGCGCTCGTCCACGAAGCGCCCCTCGGCCCGATACAACGTGAGATGGTCGTTCTTTCGGGCGCGTTCGGCCTTTGACTCGGCTTTTTTGGCCATCGTCTCCGCGACGCCGTCTACGATGTCCTCGAACGCGACGCCATCGAGCGATGCGTCGACGCCGAACTGCTCGGCGTTGCGGACGGTTTCGGCGACGTTCGCGCTGTGGATCAGCCGCTTCGAGGGGTTACAGCCGCGGTTGAGGCAGGTCCCGCCGAGCCTCCCTCGCTCGACCAACGCGACGTCCAGTCCCTCCTCGGCCGCCTCCGAGGCGACGATGTTCCCCGTCCCGCCGCCCAGAACAATTAGGTCGTGCTCCTCCATAGCTCACCCGTGTGAGTTCTTCCCATCGTCACTTCTGTATTTGGGCAGCGCGAACGACGAAGAACGCGTCTCGATGACGGGGGACCGGTTCACGCCCATCGAGGAGTACGGGTTCGTCGGGAACTTAGAGACGTGTGCGCTCGTCGCGCCGAACGGGTCGGTAGACTGGTTCCCGTTCCCCCACGTCGAGGGTCCGAGCATCCTCGCGGCGATTCTCGACGCCGACCGAGGCGGTCGCTTTCGGGTGACCCCGACCGCGCCGTTCGAGGGTGCCCAACGGTACGTCGACGGGACGAACGTCCTCGAGACGACGTTCGACGCCGCGGACGGGACGGCGACGGTGACCGACTTCTTCCCTCCCGCCGGGAAGGTCGACCACCCGAAGAAGGTCCTCTACCGCAAGGTCGTCTGCGTCGAGGGGCGAGTCGAACTCGAAGTCGAGTTCGACCCCGCGTTCGATTACGGCCGCGCCGACCCCGCGTTCGTTTCGACCGAGAAGGGCGTCCGCGCCGAGGGTGCCGACGAACGGACGCTCTTGGAGGTGCCGACCGAACTCGACGTGAGCGACGGACGGGTGACCGGAACGCTCACAGTCGAAGCGGGGGACACCGAGTGGTTGCTGCTCCGCTGTACCGGCGCAGAGGACGCCGATACCGACCCGGAGGGAGCGCTCGCGGACACGATACGTTACTGGCGAGACTGGGTTCAGACGTGTCGACACGAGGGCTCGGGCTGCATCTTCGAGGGGCCGTGGCACGACCTCGCGGCACGGTCCGGACTCGCGCTCAAACTCCTCACGCACGAGGAGACGGGGGCCATCACGGCCGCGCCCACGACGTCGCTCCCGGAGGATATCGGCGGCGTCAGAAACTGGGACTATCGGTTCAACTGGCTCCGCGACGCCGGGTTCACCGTGCAGGCGCTGTCGAGTCTCGGCAACTCCGAGGGGGCGACCGAGTACTTCGAGTGGTACATGAACCTCTGTCAGGCGGACGACCCGGAGAAGATTCAGCCGTTGTACGGTCTCCACGGCGAATCGGACGTCGAGGAGACGGAACTCGAACACCTCGACGGGTATCGGAGCTCCCGCCCGGTTCGAATCGGAAACGGGGCCGCGGACCAGACGCAACTCGACATCTACGGCGAACTGCTCTTAGCGGTCGACGAGGTGCTCCAACTCGGACGCGAGTTGGACGACGAGGAGTGGGAGGCCGTTCACGACATCGTCGAGTACGTCCGAGACGTGTGGCGCGACCCCGACGCAGGCATCTGGGAAGTGAGGGGCGAAGCGAGCCAGTTCGTCTACTCGAAGGTGATGTGTTGGGTCGCGCTCGACCGAGGAATCGACATCGCGACGACCCACGGCTACGAGGCTCCCGTCGAAGCGTGGCGGGACGCCCGCGAGACTATCAAGGAGGACGTACTCGAAAACGGGTACGACGAGGACGTCGGCGCGTTCGTGCAGGCGTACGACACCGACGCGCTGGACGCGACCGGGTTGCTGATCCCTAGCGTCGGCTTTCTCCCGTTCGACGACCGCCGAGTGCAGAACACCATCGATGCGATAGAGGACCGTCTCCTCGAGGGGGACGTCCTCGTAAAGCGGTACGACGGCGACGACGGACTGCCGGGAGACGAAGGGGCGTTCGTCCTCTGTTCGTGCTGGCTGATCGACGCACTCGCGCTCTCCGGACGGGTCGAGGAGGCTATCGACCGATTCGAATCGCTCACCGAGTACGTGAGCCCGCTCGGTCTCCTCGCCGAGGAGATAGACGCAGACACCGGCGCGCAGTTGGGGAACTACCCCCAAGCGTTCAGCCACGTCGGACTCGTCAACAGCACGCTCTACCTGGGCCACGTGCGCGGGTACGAGTCGCCGGGGGCGGAGCCGATAGGAATCCGCCTCGGAGACCCCGTCTCTCCCGAAGACGGATAGGACCGCTCCGTTTCCGCGACGTCGAGGCTCGGAGTACGTCGCGCAGGCGACTAGCGGTTCGAACTCACTCGTACTCCCGCTAACTACGCGCAGTCCGTCTCCGTGTCGTCGAACGCGACCCCGCGCCGCCGACGGTGACCCGACGCTGTCACGCCGCGACGCCTGTGCCACTCGGTGGCCGAGGTGACCGGCGGTGACGTAATATCCGCCGGCGTCCCACAGGAAGGTATGAACGTCCTCGTCGTCGGCGGGTCCGGATTCGTTGGCACCGAACTCCGCCGCGAACTGGTCGAACGCGGACACGCCGTCACCGTCCTCTCTCGCGACCCGGACGTCGCGTCCGACGCCGCCGGCGTTCGAGCGGTGAGCGGTGACGTGACCGACTACGACTCCATCGAATCGGCATTCGAGGGGCAGGACGCCGTCGTGAACCTCGTGGCCCTCTCGCCGCTTTTCAAACCCCGCGGCGGCGACGAGATGCACGACAGGGTCCACCGCGGCGGCACCGAGAACGTCGTCGCCGCGGCGGAGGCCAGCGGCGTCGAGCGACTGGTTCAGATGAGCGCGCTCGGGGCCGACCCCGGCGGTCCGACCGCGTACATCCGCGCGAAAGGGGACGCCGAACGGGTCGTCCGCGAGTCGTCGCCGGAGTGGGTCGTCGTCCGCCCGTCGGTCGTCTTCGGCGACGGCGGCGAGTTCGTCTCCTTCACGAAGACGCTCACGACGCCGTACGTGACGGGGCTCCCGGGCGGCGGGAAGACGCGCTTCCAACCCATCTGGCTCGGCGACCTCGCGCCGATGCTGGCCGACTGCGTCGAACGCGACGAACACGCCGGGGAGACGTACGAACTCGGCGGCCCGGAGGTGCTCACCCTCGCGGAGGTGGCGAAACTCGCCTACCGCGCCGAGGGGAAGTCGGTCCGCGTCCTCTCCGTCCCGATGGCCCTGGCCCGGATCGGGCTGACCGTCGGCGGGGCGATTCCGGGATTCCCGATGGGCGCGGACCAGTACCGGTCGCTCCGGTTCGACAACACCGTCGCGGAGAACGACGTCCGCGCGTTCGGCGTCGACCCCGGTGACCTCCGGACGCTCTCGGAGTACCTCGGCCTCGGCGAGAGCGCGTCCGAGTCGGAGTCGTCGCAGTCCGCCGGGAGCGCGGCGTGATGGTCGCCGCCGCGTCGCTCCGACGTGTCGCCCGCGTCGCCGCCGGAGTGGCCGGTCTGTCCGGCGGACTCGGCTTTCTCTCTCTGATGGGCGCGTTCGGCCCCATCACCTGTTCGACCGGCCGGTCGCAGACCGGCGACGGCGAGGTGACCGTCACCCGCGAGTGCTCGGCCGGCATCGACTACCTGCTGAGCGGTGCCGGCGGTAACGCCCCGGTGTTGTTCTTCTGGGCGGTGGCGCTTCTCGGACTCGTCGCCGTCGGCGGTGCCGCCGCGTGGACCGGTCACCGTCGCGTCGCGTGGCTAACTGGCCTCGTCGGCACCGTCGTCTCGATTATCGGTCTCATGAGCATCGGGTGGTACTTCGTCCTCCCGACGCTGTCTCTCTTCGTCGCCGCGGCGGCCCTCACCGTCGAGGCCCGTCGGCGCGGTGACGGCGGGCGACGGACGGCGACATGAACGCGGAGTCGGACGACGCGACCTAAATCCGCTGGAAACTCTCTCCTCCTCTCCCCGCTCCGCGTCCCGCGCCGCGGATGACCGAGTTTATGCCGTTGCTCGCCCGACGGCCGACCATGGCTATCGAACCGGGCGACCGCGTCACCGTCGAGTACGTGGGTCGCTTCGAGGACGGCAGCGTCTTCGACACGTCGGACTACGAAGTCGCCGAGAAGTCCGGGCTGTTGGGGGCGCGGGGCGAAGACCGGACCGACTACTCACCGCTCTCCTTTACGGTCGGCGACGGGGAGGTCATCGAGGGTCTCGAAGAGAGCGTCGTCGGAATGGAGGCCGGCGAGGAGGCCACCGTGACGGTCCCGCCGGAGAAGGCGTACGGCGAGTTCGACGCCGACCGAGTGAGAGAGTACGACGCGGAGTCGTTCGAGGGGATGGTCGGCCAGTCGCCGGAGGTGGGCCTGCACGTCCACGCTCAGAACGGCCTGCACGGCGACGTGACCGCCGTCAGAGACGGCACGGTGGAAGTGGACTTCAACCACGAACTCGCGGGTAAGACGCTCGTCTTCGAGGTGGAAGTCGTAGACGTTCGGTGAATCGGCGTTCGACGCTACAGTACGAGGCGTTCGAGGGCGCGTTCTCCGACGGTGCGGTGGACTTCGCCCCGTCTCGAGAGGGTGCCGTCGACCGGTCGGCGAACCGACACACCGCGCCGTACTTCTGGAGGCTGATTTCGGGCATACAGGGTCAGATAGGCTCGAAAACGACGATTTAGGTAAACGGTTTAGTAGCTGCGGACCGTATATACCAACGGATGGTCGAACCCCCCACGACGCCCTGAATCTCCACGCGATTTTCGATGCGCTGGCCGACCGTCCGGAGAGTGAACACCAGTGATAGACGACGGTACCCCCCGACGAGAGACGACGGAGAACGAGACGACCGACCCCCAGAGCACAGCGGTGCGCCGTGCCATCGGGGCGGACGCGACTGCGAGGTGGAGCGAGTTCCTCGGTAAACTCGGCGCTTCGGTGGTGGCGGCATGAACGGGAGCGAACTCGGCGAAGCGACGGTCGGGACGGCGAAGAACTCCGAGGCGACCGACGCGGAGCGTCTCGCCATCGAAACCGTCGGTCTGCGGAAGTCCTTCGGCGACGTCGTCGCTGTAGACGGCGTCGACCTGCGGATTCCTCGCGGCACCGTCTACGGCCTCCTCGGCCCCAACGGGGCCGGAAAGACGACGACGATCCGACTGCTTGCGACGCTGCTCCGCCCGGATTCCGGCACCGCGACCGTCCTCGGCCACGACGTCGTGACCGAGGCGGCCGAGGTCCGCGCGAAGGTGGCTCTCACGGGTCAGTACGCCTCGGTCGACGAGGACCTCACCGGTCGGGAGAACCTCGTCCTCGTGGCCCGACTCCTCGGGCTCTCGTGGCGGGCCGCGCGGAGCCGGGCCGACGAACTGCTCACGACCTTCGGTCTCGCGGACGCCGCCGACCGTCAGGTGCAGACGTACTCCGGCGGCATGCGACGCCGTCTGGACGTCGCGACGAGCCTCGTCGTCACGCCCGAGGTGCTGTTCTTGGACGAACCGACGACCGGTCTTGACCCGCGAAGCCGGAATCAGGTCTGGGATATCGTGCGCGCCATCGCCGCCCACGGGACCACCGTACTCCTGACTACTCAGTACCTCGACGAGGCGGACCGACTGGCCGACCGCCTCGCCGTCATCGACGAGGGGCGCGTCATCGCTGAGGGGACGAGCCGCGAACTGAAGGCGGCCGTGGGCGCGAACCGGTTGGACGTTCGCCTCCGGGACATCGGTCAGAGAGCGGAGGCGGAGGCCGTCTTGACGGACGTTCTCGGCGTCGAACTCATCGACGGACCGGACCGGGACACGCTCTCCGCGAGCGTCCCGACCGAGGAGCGCGCCGCGGAAGCGCTGACCGCACTCGCCGACGCCGGCGTGCGCGCCGCCGAGTTCTCGCTCGGACAGGCGAGTCTCGATGAGGTGTTCTTGGCGCTCACGGGACGTCCCGCGCGGGAAGGGAGCGAACGCGGCGATGCGGCGGACGCCGAGGCGACGGAGGTGCGGCCGTGAGCGCCGAGACGGGGGACTCTCTGTTCCCCGCCGAGGACGGGTTCGACGGTGCCCTCTCGCGGAGCGAACGCCCGCCCCGCGCCGGGGCCGTCTCCGCGTCGCTCACCCTCGGGTGGCGGGCGCTCCTGAAGATCAAGCACGTCCCGTTCCAACTGTTCGACGTCACGGCGTTCCCCATCATGTTCACGCTGTCGTTCACCTACCTCTTCGGGGGCGCTCTGGCGGGGTCGCCGCAGGAGTACATCCAGTTCCTCCTGCCGGGAATCCTGGTGCAGACCATCGTCTTCATCACCGTCTACACGGGCTTCGGACTCAACACGGACCTCGACAACGGGCTCTTCGACCGCTTCCAGTCGCTCCCGATATGGCAGCCCGCGCCCATCGTCGGCGCACTCTTGGGCGACGTCGTCCGGTACTGCATCGCCGCGCTCGTGGTCGTCGGACTCGGCGTCGTCCTCGGATTCCGGCCGGGAACGGGCGTCCTCGGCGTGCTCCTCGCCCTCGCGCTGGTGCTCGTCTTCGCGTTCAGCCTGTCGTGGATCTGGATCCTCGTCGGGCTGTCGGTCGAGAAGCCGGAGTCGGTCATGACGATGAGCTTCGTGCTGCTGTTCCCGCTCACGTTCGTGAGCAACATCTTCGTCGACCCGGCGACGATGCCCCCGTGGCTCCAGACCGTCGTGTCCCTCAATCCCGTCACGCACCTCGTCGACGCCACCCGCGGTCTCATGCACGGCGGCGTCGCGTTCGCGGACGTGGCGTGGGTCTTCGCCGCCTCCGCCGTCATCGTCGCCGTGTTCGCGCCGCTCTCGATGCGGAAGTACCGGCAGGAGCGGTAAAACTCGGCGAACGAACTCCCCCCTTTCTTTGCGAGCCGTCGTCTTCCGCCTGAACGGTATCGTCGGCCTCTTGGTCGCCCTCCTCTTCGCGTTCGTGCGAGATCTCGGCCGAGCGTATCGATAGCCGAGTTCGTTCCGATCCCACGTCCGCAACGACGGGCACAACGCCGAAGGACTGCGGCCGCGTAGTCTCCCCTCATGAGTGAGACCGGCGCCCGGTCCGCCTCGCTCCGGCGGCCGGTCGAACTGGCGCGGGCGGTCATCCGCCACGCACTAGCGGCCGACGTCCCGTTCATGGCGGGCGCAATCGCGTATCAGGCGTTCGTGTCGCTGTTACCGCTCCTGTTCCTTCTTGTCGTCGTGGCGGCCGCCCTCGGTAACGCGGCTGTGACCGACCGCCTCCTCGATATCGTCGTCGGGCAACTCCCCGCGGACGCCCAAGACTTGGTCCGCGGGGCGGTCGAGAAGGCGATAGCCAACGCCGGGAGCTCGATAGTCAGCGTCGTCGTGCTCGGATTCGGCGCGTTTGCGGTGTTCAATGGGCTAGACAAGGCGTTCACCGAACTGTACGGCACCGAACGGGGCGCGAACTTCCCCAACCAGATACGCGACGCCGCCGTGGTCCTCGGGGTGTTCGGGACGGTGACGATACTCATCGCCGCGACGTGGCAGTCGGCGCTCCTCCCGAACAGCCTCTCGGCCGGCAGCGTCCTCAAATCCGTCGCGTTGGTCCTCGGACTCACGCTCGCCCTCTATCCGATGTTCTACGTCTTCCCCGAGGTGTCGCTCGGGTGGCGCGAGGTGCTCCCGGGCGTGGTGGTGACCGCCGTCGGGTGGACCGTGCTGCAGGCGTTGTTCCGCCTGTATGTCACGTTCGTGGCGCGTTCGGACGCGTTCGGGGTGGTCAGCGGCGTGCTACTGCTGGCGACGTGGCTCTACTTCAGCGGGTTCGTCCTCCTGGTGGGCGCGACCATCAACGCCGTCCTCCACGGCTACGGCACTCCCGAGAGTGACTCGTCCGACCCCGACGACGAGGCGGCGGACGCGCCCATCGCCGACGAACGGGCGAACCGGCACTGAGGAAAACGGGAGTGGGGAGCGGACTACCGAAACTCCCTCTACGGAAGGTTCTCCGCGCACTCTATCAGGTCGTCCTCGGTCGTCCACCGGCACAACCGCCCGGCGTCCGAGAGCATCTCGAAGATGGCCGTCTGCATCCCGCTGTAGGGCCGTTCGACGTCTACGTCCGTGTCCACCGCCTCGGCGTCGAGTCCCTCGTACTCCCGTTTGAGGACGTGGGTCTTCCGGAAGTACTCCTCCAGTGCAGTGAAGTACCCCTGTTCGACGAGGAATCCGCCGTGTGTGTGTTCCGCGACGCCGACGATGGCGTCCGCGTAGTCCGCGAGAATCCGGAACTTGAGGTAGGTGTTCGTCCACTCGCTCCGAACGTCCACCATCAGGAAGGCGTAGGCGTCGGGGCGGCGGTTCAGGCGATCCTTGACCAGTTGGAGGCGGCGAATCTCGGGCTGGCCGTAGCTCCCGAGGACGAAGTACGCCCGGTCGGCGGAGAAAAGCGGTGCCAGTTCCGCCACGCTGTGTTTGAGGGCTTCGTACTCTTCGGGCGTGAGCGACGCGTCCCGGAGATAGTCGTCGGCTCTCTCGGCGAGCTCTTCCACGGTGACCGACTCCTCGCTCATCGTGTCGAACTCCCGGCCTCCGGGCTTCAATGTACCGACCGAGTCGTTGACTACATCACTCTATACCGAATCGGTTGAGAGTGATTCGGATTTGAGCGAAACGCTTTTGCACGAATCGCCCGAACTTCGACGCGATGAGCACACCCGACCGACCGCCGAGCGACTTAGACTCCGTGCGAGAGCGACTCAACGTCGTGACGCAGGAGACGCGCTTCTCGCTCGTACAGGACATCCTCGGTCACCCGTCGGGGTTGCCGACGCTGAAAGAACTGGACTACGTGAACCCGAGCAGGAGTCGGACGACCATCCGCCAACACCTCCGGAAACTCGCCGACGCGGGCATCGTCGAGGAGGTGTCCCTTCCCGAGGACCGTCGGCGAAACGACCTGCCGTACAAGTTCTACGGCATCAGCGACGCGGGCCGCCGGTTCCTCGACGAGCACAAACTCCTCCGGGCGGAGGAGACGCTCCGGACGGTGTACGAACGGGTCGAGAAGACCGACGAAATCGAGCGGTACGAGAACGCGCCCCGACCGGACCGCTGAACCGCCCGTCGTTCTTTCTTCTTTTCGGACCTTCGACGGGGACGTTCGCGGCCGACGAACGGGTAAAAACGAGTTCAGCGGTGTCCGCGACTGCTGGCCGAGAGTTCGGCGTTCAGTCGCCGGCGACGGGTTCCGGCCGGTACGACCGGCTGATGACCTTCCAGTGGCCGGCGGCGAAGCGGTAGTACGTGATGACTGCGGGGACCAACGTCTCTAATACCAGCGCGGCGTACAGCGCGCCGATTCCGATCGGCGTCGCGGCGCTCAGGACGGGGAGCGGAACCGACGCGGCGCCGAGGTAGGTGATGGGAAGCGCGAACACGTACAGTCCGAGCACCTGCCCGTAGAACGGCCAACTGGTGTCGCCGCTGGCGCGGAGCGGTCCGGTCGCACCGCCGGAGACGCCGCGGAACACGACGCTGACGCAGGCGACGACGATGAACGTCGTCACCATCGGGAGGATGGAGGGGTCGTTCACGAAGACGCTCCCGACCTGTTCGGCGAAGACGAGGACGAACGCCGCGACGAGGACGTAGACGGCGGTTCCGAACAGGATGACGTCGCGCCCGTACGCGCCGGCTCCCTGCTCGTCGCCGGTCCCGAGTTCCTGGCCGACCAGACTGCTCGACGCTATCGAGAAGCCCCACCCGGGCGTGTCCATCAGGTCGCGGACGCGGCGGGCGACGACGTACGCCGCGACGACGTTCGGCCCGAACATGGCCACGAGGGCGAGCATCGGGAACTGCGCCGCCCGCCGGGCGACGTTCGTGAACACCAGGGGAGCGCCGATGTCCAGGACGTCGCGGACTTCGTCCACCGTCGCGTACGGCGGTCCGAGGTCGACGGTGACGGGGAACTCGCCCAAAACCGGCAGTCGGTAGCCGGCCAGTCCGGCCGCGAACACGGAGAGTGCGAGGACGTTCGCGACGACGGTGCCGATGGCCGCGCCGACGACGCCCATCCCGAGGACGAAAATCAACGCCGCGTTGATGCCGATGTTGACGACTGCGCCGCCCGCGCGGACCATCATGGGCGTCCACGCGTCGTCCGCGCCGACGAGCGCCCGACTCGCGATGAGGTTGAGACCGGCGAAGGGGACGCCCAGAGCGACCACTCGGAGGTAGTCCGCGCCGTAGGCGAGCGACGCGCCCTCGCCGCCGACGAGTCCGACGAGCGTCTCGGGGGCCGCCCAGTAGAGGGCGGCGAGAGGGAGCGTGATGGCGACGGTGACGAGCGCACTCGTCGTCACGGCCGAGGAGAGCCTCTCGCTCGCGCCGGCACCGAACCGCTGAGAGACGAGACTGATGGTCGCGCCGGCGATACCGCTCCCGGCGGCGAACACGACGCCCCAGAACGGCGTCGCGAACCCGACGCCGGCGATGGCGGCCGGTCCGAGGGCGATACCCACCATCGCAACGTCCGCCGCGGACTTCGACATCCGGGTGATTCCGGTGACGATTCGCGGCCACGCGAGGTCGGTCGTCTGCTCGACGCGCCGGGGGTCTATCACCCCGAACCGCGCGAGCACGTACCCGACGGAGAGGAGAACCCAACGAAACGGATTCGGCAAGCGTCTTCCTGAAACTGCCACGTCGCATGTTTCGATTCGAGACCCTAAAGCGCTTCATATCTGCAGTGTATTTCAGGATTTATTCGCACGTTATCTATTGTCTCAGAGTCTCTACTGCAAATAGAGGGAACGACCACCGTGCCACCGACGGCCACGGTACTGACGCTCGAACGGCCGCCGATTACGCCTCGATTTTCGACGGTTACTCCGAGAGGAACACTCGCTCCACCGACCCGTCCGACCCCCGGACGAGGGCGTCGATGGACGATTCGGTCGCAACCGTCACCGACTCGCCGCCCGGGGTACCCTCGTTGACGCGGATGGTGTTGGCGTTGACGACCGACCCCTTTCGAGTGGGGCGGTCGGTCTTCGTGTGGCCGATAACCTGCGGCGGGGCGTCTTCGCTCATGTGCTGGAAGTCCATCCAGACGAGTCCGGCGTCGGCACCTCTGACGCCTTGGGACCCCATGCCGACGACGCTCTCGGCGTCGTCGTACGCCTCCTCCTGCGCGTCGAACCACCCCTTCGAGTCCGATTCGAGCCCGCGCTTCAGTCTCTCGCCGGCCTCACGAAGCGTCTCGTTGACCTCCGCGACGGAGAACGGCCGGTTCGACCCGGCGTGGACGTACGTCCGCCCGTACGCCTCGAACGCGGCGGCGAGTCGTCCGGCGGCGACGTCCCCGACTACCCGCTTTTTCACCTCCGCCGGCGGGTCGGCGGAGTACCAGTACTCCCAGTGGTAGACGTAGGGAAAGAGCGTGTTCGCCTCGTGGTTTCCGAGGAGGTGGACGACGTGGCCCTCCGGGGCCTCCTCGCGGAGTCGCCACACCGTCTCCAACGTCTCGGTGTTCGACGGACCGCGGTCCACCGTGTCGCCGAGGAAGACAAGGACGTACTCGTCGCCGCCGGCCCAGTGGAGTCGCCCCTCGCCGTCGGCTTCCACGAGAGGCCGGTCGAACGCCTCGCCGACGAGTTCGAGCGCGGACTTCGCCTCCGAGAGGTAGCCGTGGATGTCGGAGACGGACACCACCGTCGGCGCGTCCGCGTCGAGGTCCGAGAGTGATCCGGGCGCGGGCGTCATCGGACCACCGACCCGGCGACGGAAACGCTGTCTTCGAGTCTCATACACCGACCCTCCGAGAGCGGAAACATAATCGCTCGGGTCGCCGCGGTTTCGGCCGACGCCGCCCGACTCCGCCGCCCCCAACGGCCCGCCCCGACGTTCCTCAATCGACGTAGGCGGCGACGAGTCGGCGTTCGATTCGCTGGAGTCGGTCGCTCACGGTGCCCGCCGAGAGGCCGAGTTTCGACGCGAGTTCCCGGTGGGTCGTCTCCCGCGGCACCTCGTAGTACCCCTCCCGGACGGCGAGTTCGAGGAGATCGGCCTGTCCGTCCGTCAGTACGTCGGCGAACTCCCCGGTGGTCGGTCGGTATGTCCCTATCTCTTCGAGTTCGAACTCGACCGCCCCCGGAAGTTCCGAAACCGCCCGCTGGATACCGGACCCCGTCCCGATGACCGTGAACCGGTAGCTCCGGCGTCCGTCGATCTCCCGGTGTTCTATCGGCCAATCGAGGACGATGTCGTGCGCGTACAGGATCGAGATGAGGTCGCCTATCAGGCCGACGCTCCGACACTGGAGGTACGCGACGCCGCTTCCGTCCGTCCCCGTCACGTCGTACCCGACAACCTCCTCGGCGGCGTCTAACAGTCGGTCCGCCGCCGAGAGGTTGCCCCGCAGATCGACGAGGACGACGTACCGGCCGTCCTCTATGGGCCCCATGTGGCGGGTCGAATCGATGGTCACCGCCTCCGATCGGGCGAAGCGGTCCAGAACCGGCGCTATCTGCACCTCCGTCTCCGTCAGTACGAGCGTCGCGTATCTCATCGGTTCGTCTCCCCGGCCGCCCGGCGTCGTCGCGCCGCGGCCTCGGTACGCGTTCGTCGCCCGGGCACCTAAAAGGATTTCTAGCGTGCTAGTAAACAGGCCCAAACGCATTCCCTCCTTAGGGACAGTCGATGCAACACGAGACGCCGCCGGGCCCGCGCGGACTTCCGGTTCTCGGGGCCGACCCTGCGATGATTCGGGGCGGATTGGAGTTCACCTCGCGCATGGCCCGCGAGTACGGCGACGTCGTCCACTGGGACGGCGTTCGGGGGCACGTCTACCAACTCAACCACCCGGACGACATCGAATGCGTCCTCGTGCAGAACAACCAGAACTACGTGAAGGGCGAGAGCTTCCAGAAGATTCTCGGCCCACTCACCGGCAACGGCATCCTCAACAGCGAAGGCGAGGAGTGGCGGCGCAACCGCCACCTCGTCCAACCGGCGTTCCACCCCGACCGTATCGAGGAGTACGCCGAGATGATGACCGCGTTCACCGAGGAGATGTGCCGGCGGTGGTCGGACGGCGAGAGGCGACTGATCCACGACGACATGATGGAGTTGACGCTCCGAATCGTCGCGAAGGCGCTGTTCGGCGTGGACGTGGAGGACCGCTTCGAGGAGATAAGCGAGGCCATCGACACGTTCCTCCCCGCCACGTCGAGTCTGCCGAACATCCTCCTCCCGGAGGAGGTACCCCTCCCCTCGCGCCGGAAGATGCGCGAGGCGCGACAGACCCTCGACGACGTCGTCGCGGAGATTATCAGCGAACGCCGTGAGAACCCCGGGAACGACGTCGTCTCGATGCTGCTCTCGGCGGCCGACGAGGAGGGAAACACCCTCAGCGACGACCAGATTCACGACGAGATAATCACGCTCCTCACCGCCGGTCACGAGACGACGGCGGTTTCGCTGACGTACACCACCTACCTCCTCTCGCAGCACCCGAACGTGGAGCGACGACTCGTGGCGGAACTCGACGAGGTGCTGGACGGCCGGCCGCCGACGATGGCCGACGTCCCCGAGTTGACGTACACCGAACAGGTGGTCAAAGAGTCGATGCGCCTCTACCCGCCGGTTCCGAGAATCGTCCGCGAGGCGGTCGAACCCGACACCCTCGGCGGGTACGAGATTCCCGCCGGCGCGACGATTCAGATGAGTCAGTGGGTCGTCCACCGCGACTCCCGGTGGTACGACGACGCCCTCTCGTTCGAACCCGAACGCTGGACCGACGAGTTAGAGCGGTCGCTCCCCCGGTTGGCGTACTTCCCGTTCGCCGCGGGGCCGCGCCGGTGCATCGGCGACCGGTTCGCCATGCTCGAAGCGCGCCTCCTGCTCGCGACCATCTACCAGAACTACCACCTCGAACTGGTCTCGGACCGCAACCTCGAAGTGATACCGACGGTCACCTCGCGGCCCAAAGAGGAAGTCGTGATGGTCGCCCACGAACGCGACGACGACTGAACCGGATCGACGGCGGTTCGGTCGGCGGGTGCCGCCGTTGCCGCGGCGAGGCGGCGTTAAGAGGCGGTCTCAGTCGGTTTCCCCGCCGTCTGTCGGTGAGAGAACGTCGTCGATGATTACCCTGTCCGACTCGCTTTCGCGCAGTTGGAGGCAGCACTAACCGGAAACTGCGACCGACGAAAGCGGCCGAGACGGGTCGGCGGCGGATTCAGCGCGTGGATTGTGTGACTATCGGCGGTGAAGTGTCCGTTTTCGCCGTCCGTTCTCGCTTCGGCGTTCGCTCTTCGGACCCGCGTCGCGTCGTAGTCGGCTACAAATATGGCGAGAATGCGAGAGAGTTTGGGTATCTAGACGCTCCTGTCTCGCATGAGTTCTACAGTCGGGTCGCTGTGGCGACGGTATCGCTCCGTACCGCTGATATACCGTATCTCCGTCGCGTTCGTCCTCGGTTCCGCGGCCGGAATCGCGTTCGGCGAACGGATGACCGTCGTTCAACCGCTCGGCGACCTCTTCCTCCGGTTGCTCAACATGCTGGTGGTCCCGATAATCGTCTTCACGCTGCTTACCGGGATTCGCCAACTGTCTCCGGCGCGACTCGGACAAATTGGCGGCGCTACGGTCGGTCTCTACGCCGCGACGACTACCGTCGCGGGAATCATCGGCCTCGCCGTCGCGAACGTCCTCCAACCGGGGCGCGGCGTCGAGTTCGCCGGCGGTGCGGCCGAATCTCAGGCACCGCCCTCGCTCACGGAAGTCGTGTTGGGCATCGTCCCGAGCAATCCGGTGGCGGCCATGGCGGAGGGTAACCTCCTCGCGACGGTCTTCTTCGTCATCGTCTTCGGCATCGCGCTCACTTACGTGCGCGCTCAGCAGGCCGCGTACGCGGACCGCGTCGACTCGGTCTTCGAGGCGTTCGAAGTCGGCGCGGAGGCGATGTTCGTCGTCGTCCGCGGCGTACTCGAGTACGGCGTCGTCGGCGTGTTCGCGTTGATGGCCGCGGGAATCGGTAGCGAAGGTATCGGCGTGTTCTCGTCGCTCGGCGTACTCGTGGTGGCCGTCGCTATCGCAGTCGTCATCCACATCGCCTTCACGTACCTCTTCGTCCTCATGGGCCTCGTCGTGGGCGCGTCGCCCCTCGCGTTCCTCGCCGGTGCGAAAGACGCGATGGTGACGGCCTTCGCCACGCGTTCCTCGAGCGGAACGCTTCCGGTGACGATGACCAACGCCGAAGAGGACCTCCGCATCGGAGAGCGGGTCTACTCGTTCGCACTTCCGGTCGGAGCCACCGCGAACATGGACGGCGCGGCTATCCGACAGGCGATCACTGTCGTGTTCGCCGCGAACGTCGTGGGACAACCGCTCGCACTCTCCGAGCAAGTCCTCGTTCTGGCCGTCGCCGTACTCATCAGCATCGGAACCGCCGGCGTCCCCGGTGCGGGGATAGTCATGCTCACGGTCGTCCTCAATCAGGTCGGCCTTCCTCTCACGGTCGTGGGGTTCGTCGCCGGCGTTGACCCGATTCTCGGCCGCATCGCGACGATGAATAACGTCACCGGCGACTTGGCGGTCGCTACCGTCGTGGGGAAGTGGAACGACGCCGTCGACTTCGACGGCGGCGTCTGGACGTGACTCTCCGCCGACTCCGGAGTCCGGCGCGACGGTGTGGCACGAGTCGGACGGCGCGTTCGTCGGAGCGTGGACGGAGTGGGAGCCGTACGGTTCGCCGTCCCGCGGTCAGTCGTTGAGGTGCGCCCGCTCGAACCGGTCCGGCGGTAGTTTGAGTTCGTCGAGGTTCGGGAGGTGCTTGACGTTGTAGACGACTTTCATCTCGTCGGTGATGGGGGCGTTGAGACAGGAGAGCCTGATTCCGTCCGCTATCATCTCGGAGGGGAGGATGTTGCTCGAATCCATCTCCATCTCCCCTTCGATGACCGCGACGGCGCAGTTCGCGCACGCCCCGCCCCGGCAGGCGTACGGCCACGCGAACCCCTGGTCCTCGGCCGCCTCCAGGAGCGACTGGTTCGGTTCGACCGGTATCTCGCCGTAGTCCGCCGGGTCGAGTCCCGCGGCGGACGCCTTCTCGAACAGGTCGTCGTCGTCCAGTGCCCACCCGTGGTCGTCGAGGACTTCGTAGTTGAGGAACTCCACGCGCGACTCCTCCGGTTCGTCCTCGTCGTCCTCGTCTCCGCGTCCGTTCGCGTCTCCCCGCCGCGAGGGACGGTCGGCGCCCTCGCCGTCGTCCGCGCCGCCCTCGCCGTCGTATCCGTTCAGAATCTCCCTGTACGCCGCGTACACCGCCTGAAACTCCTCCGCCGACCCGCCGTGGTCGGGGTGGGATTCCTTCACCCGTCGCCTGTACGCTCGCTCGATTTCCGCGTCGTCCGCATCCGAATCGACTCCTAAAATCTCGAACGGGGACTCCACGCCTAGGGATGGGGCGATGAGAATCATAAATCCTCTCCCTGCCGCCTCGTCGCGGAAGTTTTGCGGGCCGCCGAGGTCGTTTCGGACCCCCCGTTCAGAGTGAAAACGACGCGGGAGGCGTCGGCGCAGTCGGACGACGACGCGAGACGGACGATACGCGTGAGACGGCCTGCATACCGTCTCTACCGACCGAACGGTCCGGCGGTTCTCCGCGTATTCGCGCCTCGCCGGTCGCGTTTTCACCCTGAACGAGGGGTGTCCCCGGTTCGACGCGCGCTCTGTTCGGACGTCCGACTCCACGGCGCGAACGGAGCCTCGGACGAACCCGGCCGAGCAGTCCGCTCGGTAGTCGGGTGTGGATATATGTCAGAAGGAATTCAACTATCTGCTAATGCAGTTAGTCGGCACCGTCGCGACGGTAATCGTTCTCGGCGTATCCGGATACAACGTGATAACCGCGTTCGGCAGTCGCACGTGGGTGAAGCTGGTGGTCCATATCCTGGGATTTCTCGGCACGTGCCTGATAGCCCTCGAATTTTTCGGGCTCCGAGTACCTCTCGGAGCGGACCCGGACAGCGGAATTCAGCTAATCGCCTTCCTGATGGCTCTGATACTGCTGACTAACTACCTGTTACGGCGATTCGTGCCGGACGTACTCTCTCGTTCCGAGTAGTTCCGGACGTGGTCGTGCCCTCCTCATGAACAGGCTTCCCACGCAAAATATTCACCAGTACGTCCGTCACGTCTCTCTCTGCGGTACGACTCTCGCCCGACGAGACTGTCGGCTATCGTCGTCGGAAAGCGGATAGAGGCAATCGGCTTCGATGGCGGCGTCGGGACCTGACGGTCCGATTTCGAACTCGGTCGCCGCGGAGTTCGACGAGAACGCGATTGGTTCGTTTCTCTTCGCTCCCGGGCGACGAACACGAGTTTCTGATCGTCCCTCGATCGAACGAACAGATATTATTGTATGCACCGGTTCGCCGGTGTCCGGTTCCGATCACAGAACGTCCGTCCGGAAGTGGTCTCGTCGAGACATATCTTGGACATATTACCATAAAATGTCGTTATAGGTGGATAATCGGCACTATAAAGGCGAAAAACTAATATTTGGTAGAATAAGGGTGGAATGCACGTATCTCGAAGAAGTATCCAAAAGTATCGTCCGTGTGTGGATAAATACCCGGCGTGGACTATCGATAAATCGAAATCTATGTTTGCGACCACTTCTCCGGTTCAGGGATAGTCCAATTACTTCTATCGATAGTGCTCTTCAGGTTCGGTGAATGCGCTCACTGCACCATCGCGCTGCTCCCCGACTACAGTTTCTCCGTCCCGGAGATCGGTCGGGCCGAGCCGTCGCCGACAGTTCGTGCGGATCGGGCGTGACCGCGGTCTAGGCTGCGATCCTCGTCGACTTTTCCGTCCAAGCCGTCGTCAATGTCGCCCGGTTCCGAAGCGGGAAGTGGCGGCTCGTCACCCGTCGCTCTGATGCCGATGCCACCGGCGGCGACTAACTCGTACTGTTTAGATCGTACTTGCCGATGGCTCGGCGGTCGTATAGAGGTACGTGGCGGCGAGTGCGACGATCGCTTCGGCGGATTTGGAGACGATCGCCATCGTGTTCGCCGGGCCGCCCATGACGAAGTACGCGACTATCTGAGCGACGGCGAGTAGCCCCATAAGGAGGTAGAACTCGCGGCGCCAGTAGCGAGTTACGTAGATCACTACGCCCGCGACGAAGCCGAGGGCGGCGAGGACGAACAAGATCGCCTGCGTGATGTCGAATGCGATTACGACCGGAACGAGCCACAGGTGAATCGCCGCCGAAACGAGCGCTGCAGCGATCATCACGTACGGTACGACTCCGGACGGAACTCCCCTGGTGAGAGAGGAACCACGGGAGGTGTTGGCTGCTGTCTCGGACATCGTCTGTAACAGAGGTGCTTAGGAAGATATGTTTTTCCACTTTCAGGTTCCCCTAACCTGTCGACTTCGTAAGGTATCGAAAAATCGTCCCCTGTAGCGTGGTGCAGTCACCAGACCGCAGGAAACGCGCTGACGGAGAGCTCATCGGATACCGAACCGATGGAGTATCGGACAAGTATCAGTACGGTTCGGAGTGTCCCCGTCGAGTTCGTCTCGGGAGAGTGACGATTCCCGTGTATCGTCGGTCGGCCGGTGTCCTGTGAGGGAACAGATCGTAAGGGTATATCTAACGACCGTCGATATCTTCCGAGAACACCATTACAACTGTAGCGCTGTAAGATCCGCTTTATCTTGAGCGGTATGGAGTGGAACTATGGTGAACGTGAAAGCGACGTACGATACCGATCGAAGTCGTCAGATATTCTCGAACGTGTCTTCGGGGAGAGGTGATCTCTGATTCAGTAACTGGCGGTAGGTGACACAGATATCATCAGCTGCCGCCTCTAGCTTCCGAACGAGCGTCTCACAATACTCCTCACGCCGAAGTTTACTGGTGGGGCCTCCGACCGAGATACTCCCCAACACGTCGTCGACGGAAAGGGGGCACGCGACAAATCCGACTCCGATGGCTTGTTCGTCCCAATCGACGGCGTATCCGTCGTCAGCAATCTGGTCGAGTTCCCGCCGAAGCGTCGCGGGGTCAGTTATCGTCTGCTCGGTTACTGCGCGAAGCGAGTCTCCGTCCAGTAACTGTACGGCGTTCCTCCGAGAACCCCGCCAGTATCACCTTTCCGGCGGCGTGGGTGTGAAGCGGAGTCCGAAAACCGCTGTACGGACTGGGACCGACCCGTCCCCGGTCGGTTTCCGCATGAAGAAGCACCCACTCCCCCTGTTCTTCGACACCGATCTGGACGAGCTCTCCGGTTTCTCTATAGAGGTCCACCGCGGAGCGAATTGAAGCGTAAAACAACCGACTGCGGTACTTCTTCCGATTGCCCAACTGGAGGAACCGATAGCCGACTTCGTACAGTCCCTCGTCCCGAGAGACGTATCCGACCTCCGCCAAGGACACGAGGTAATCGTGCGCCGTTGCCCGCGTGACCCCGAGTTCGGAAGCCACCTCGGACGGACGCGCCCCCTCCCGTTCGTCGAGAATTCGCAGCACTTCGAACGCACGCGATACCGTTTTGAGAGGTGGTGATCCCATGTATCGGACTCTCCGCAGACTCGTATAAATCGTCGGAAAACGACAAGCCCGCCCCCTGACGGTCCCCTGAGCGTGATGACCTCGTTCTCATCGACGTGATACGCACGTATTCGCTGCTCTCTCGGCGGAACTGTTCGGCGAGGGCGGACTCTCACCGGGTCGATTACAGTACTATGCTCGTAACGAATTCGCCCTCTGCCGCCTCCTCTGACTGCTCTCACCCCGTGTCCTGACCGCTCTGTCGGTTAGGTACGGGCGCATCCGTCGGAAAGCGAGTCACCGAGACGTGACCGAAAACGGACGTAGATGGAATCGCGCCCCTCTCCGGAGAACGGACAGTCCGACACCGCCGGACCTCTATCCGTCATTGTCGGAAACGCTTCCCGGAACGATTTCTTCGGACGACTGTCAGTTGTAGTCCTCCGCTCCGTGCGTGAGAGTCCGATGCCGAGTACGTTCTCTGCAGTATAGGGCTCGATCCGAGGCAGTTTACGCTTTACGCGGGTCGCCAAAGCTCCTTTCGACACATCCGTGCTCGGTATCGTCGGCAACGGTGCGACGTACGGGATTTCGTCCATCTCTCGGATTCGAACCGGTTTGCGAGGAGAATTCTGGTGAGATGCGCACGTTCGATATTATCGGATAGTTTTCGATAGCCCTCTTTTAACGGAGCAGATATCTGTCGGTGACTGCGGCGTTCTCTCCCTCCTCGACCGAACGTACGAAAACCGAGGAGAGACGATTCGCCATATCCTTCCGGTATAGTCGGAAGGAGAGTCGTCCGTCGGACTCCCTTCCGGGTATGTAACTGTCTACTCGGTCTCCGCGCCGTCTCCGACCGCCCGGATTACGGGATCGACTCCGCGAGCAACTCGACCGGATGACGCGGTCGTCGCTCCAACAGAGCGTCTATCTGCTCCAGACAGGAGGTACCGCTGGCGACGACCCGTCGGTCGGCGGCGTCGCCGGTTTGCAGTTGGCCTCTGAGTCGGTCGCCGACGTCTATGCTGAGCTCGTAGTAGTCGGATTTGTAGCCGAAACTCCCCGCCATCCCGCAGCACTCCACGTCCGAGGTGACTACGTCGTAGCCGCACTCGTTCAAGACGGCGACGGTGTACGTCTCCAGCCCGAGGGTCCGCTGTTGACAGTGGCTGTGGTAGGCGACACCCGCGCCGTCGCCCGCGGCGAGTGCGTCGGCGTCGGCACCGTTCTGCAGGAGGCCGTACACGTACTCCAGTACCTCGTAGCTGTTCTCCGAGAGCATCTCGAAGGTGTCGTCGGCGACGAGTCGTTCGTACTCCCGCGTGAACATGGCGTGGTCGCTCGGCTCGACGACGACCACGTCGTAGCCGTCCTTGACGTACGGCGCGAGCGTCTCGGTGACGCGTTCCGCGTGGTCGGCCGCGGTAGCGACCATCCCCTGCGAGTAGGGGGCGCGGCCGCTGGAGGCCACTGGCGGGACGGCCACCTCCACGCCGAGTGCTTCGAGGGCGCGGACGGCGGCTTTGCCGCGTTCGACCTGCACGTGGTTCGTGTACAGGTCCGGGTAGATGACGGCGCGTCGCTCCGGATTCGTCACGCGGGAGTCGCGTTCTGTCCGCACCCTCATCGCTCGCTCTGCCGAGGCGGCGCGGCCGCCTCGCTTCTCGAACCACTTGACCAGCGTCTCCCGTTCGAACGTCGGGAGGTCGCGCCGGGGGTCGATACCGAGTCCCTTCTCCATCGCCCACCGGGATGCGTCGGTGTCGGCGAGCCAGTTCGAGAGCGGTGCCGTCGCGCTGCCGACCTTCGCCACCGTCTCGAAGTTGCCGAAGAACCGTTTTTGCATATCGACACCACCGGGTTCCTCGTCCGGCGTCAACCCCTCGACCAACCAGTCGAACTCCTGTTCGTCCCCGCGGTTGATCCGGTCGCGGACGACCGTGTTTATCCACGGGATGTCTATCTTCACCGGGCAGGCGTTGACACACCGCGTACAGCCGGTACAGAGGTCGTTGAACTCCGCGGCGGTGTCGAGTCCCTCGATGCCGGCTTCCCACCCTGTGGCGATGCCGCCGGAGTACGTCTCGCCGCCGAAGGCGTGGCCGCCGACGCTCTGGAAGTTCGCACACGAGTTCGAACAGGCCGAACACCGGATACAGTACAGCGTCTCCTTCAACTGTTCGTCTTCGCGCATCTCCGTGCGCCCGTTGTCCACGAGGACGAGGTGGAAGTCGCGGTCGGCGTCGAACTCTGACAGCGGTGTGGTGTCGTCCTCGAAGTCGACGACCGGGGTATCCACCGGCGGCGTCAGAAGCGAGACGTACGAGGTGATGTCCTGTCCGGTCCCCGAGCGACCGATGAGTTCGACGAACGGATGGAGGTCTTCGACGGACGGAATCACCTTCTCGACGCCCGCGACGGTTATCTGCGTGTCCGTCGCGGCGACGGTCTTGCGCGCGTTACCCTCGCTGGTCACGAGCGCCATCGTTCCGGTGTCTGCCGCGAGGAAGTTCGCACCGGTGATGCCCACCTCGGCGTCCAGTATCTGCTCGCCGAGTTTCTCGCGCGCGAAGTACGTGAGGTCTGCCGCGGTCTCCAGCGGTTCTTCGGGGTCGAACGCCTCGTTGAACAGGTCGGCGATGGCCTCTCGGGACTTGTGAATGGCGGGCGCGACGATGTGGGAAGGGGCCTCGTCGGCGACCTGAAGCACCCACTCGCCGAGGTCGGTCTCCACCACGTCCACGCCGTCGGCTTCGAGCGCGTCGTTGACCTCTATCTCTTCGGTGGTCATCGACTTCGACTTCACGACGCGGTCGGCGTCCCGGTCGGAGACGACGGAGCGGATGTACTCGTTCGCGTCCGCGGCGTCGTCGGCGACGTACACCGTCCCGCCGTTCGCCTCGACGCTCTCGCGCAACTGATCGACGAGTCGGGGGAGGCGTTCGATGGCGTCCTCCTTGACGGCGCGGGCCTCGTCCTTCAGCGCTTCGTAGTCTTCGAGGTCGGCGACCGACCGGTACCGGCCCTCGTTGAACGCCCGCGTGTTCTCTGCCACCGCCGCGCCTTCGGTCCGCATGAGTCTGCGGATGTCGTCGGCCTTGGACATCGTCACTCGCCCTCCGTGAGAACGACGACGTGGACTTCCCGCGGCCCGTGCGCGCCCTTCACCAACGCGCCCATGTCTGCCGTCGCGCTCGGTCCGGTCGCGATAACGGCGCTTCCCTTCGTCCGACGGAACTCTGAACCGAGCGACCGAACCGCGGACTCCATGTCTCTCTCGACGTCGTTCTCCCTGACGACGGCCACGTGACGGTCCACGAACAGACTCACCAGTTCGCTCGCGCGGTCGGTGACCGAGAGGACGAGCGACCCGTAGTCGGCGATTCCGAGTGACGCGCCGGTCACGCCGGTCGTCGCCGCCCGGAGCGTCGCGGGCGTCGGGTCGACTTCGACGGACGTTCCGGACAGCGCGAGTTCGGGGTCGCCGAACGTCTCGTCGAGGGCGACGCCGACGGCGGGCGATTCGACGACTTCGTCGATGCGGCTCTGGAACTCCGCTTCGGTGACGCGAGTTACGGACACGTCCAACTCGTCCAGTACGGACTCGAACCGCGAGAGTGTGGATGACGACATCGGTGTGCGAACGCAAGCGCCACACCCCTATTTAGTTTCGGTTGGGGGCACTGTCCGGTGTTCTGGTCTCCGTCAGCGGCACGCTCGATTTCCCGTTCCTCGGACGCACCCCCGCGTACCCAAAATTATTAGCCTGCGTACCCGTATGGCTTTACTGAGTCGACCGATTCGACCATTCCCAGCAACTATGAAAGCAATCGTTCAGACGGGACCCCGCTCCGTAGAGACACAGGAGCGTCAAGCCCCCTCTCCAGACGCAGACGAAGTGCTCGTGAAAGTCCACACGGCCGGACTGTGCGGGAGCGACGCTCACGCGTACAAGTACGACGGTGGATACGAGTGGATTCCCATCCCCCGCATCATGGGCCACGAGTACTCCGGCGAAGTCGTCGAAGTCGGTTCCGACGCGGAAGGCTTCGAAGTCGGAGACAAAGTCGTCGAGGAACCGATTCACGACTGCGGCCACTGCTTCCAGTGTAAGAACGGACAGCCGAACGTCTGTCAGAACTTCTCTATCACCGGAATGCACCGGGACGGTGCCTACACCGAGTACGTCGCCGTCGCGCCCGAACACGTCCACGCCGTCCCCGAGAGCGTTCCGCTCAGACACGCGGCCATCACGGAACCGACGAGCATCGCGGCGCGTGCGGTCCTCACTCGGTCGAACACGACGCCGGGGGACAACGTTCTCGTCGAAGGCCCGGGCCCCATCGGCGTCCTCGTCGCCGCCGTTGCGGACTCGCTCGGCGCGAATATCGTCGTCTCCGGCCTCGAACAGGACACGAAGTACCGGCTCCCGCTCCTCGAAGATATGGGTATCGAGACGGTCAACGTCCGGTCCGACGCCGGCATCGACGACTACGTCGATTCGCTCACCGACGGCGTCGGGTTCGACGTAGTGTTCGACGCAACGGGGCACCACACCGGCGTCGGGACGGCGACAGAGTACACGCGGAAGGGAGGTCAGGTGGTCGTCGTGGGCATCCCCAACGACACCAGCGAGGTCAACCTCACTCCGGTCGTCCGCGGCGAAATCGAGGTGAACTCCTCGTACGGGTCGACGTGGACGAACTTCGAACAGGCGCTCAGGCTGATGGAACGCGGCGACATCGCCGTCGATAAGATTCTCGACACGTCGTACGGTATCGACGACCCCGCGTCGGCGTTCGAGGCGTTTCTCAGCTCCGAGACCTGTAAGCCGGTATTCCAGTTCGACCGCTGACCGACCGTCTCAGTCGGGCGTGTCGCCGGCCGCCTCGGTGGAGAGCGGATGCACTGCCCAACCCGCGTAGTCTCCGATGGAAAATTCTTTCGGTTACCGAGTGGTCGTGAAGATACGACACCGCCATGGAGATTACAGGTATTTCGGCGACGAAAGTGAGCACCGAGTCGTGGGGCGAGTTCGTCGAGCTCCCGCTCGTCACCGTGATGAGCAAGTTCGAGGAGTAGAACAACGCCGACGGCGACAACCCGCAAGCCCGCCGTAAGTGGATGGGCTCCGTCGGCGACGATGCGCTCTCTGAACTCCTTCGTCAGGTGCTCTAGTTTAAGCTCGCCCATGCGATAGGTAACCATCCCCCCTACAGGCATTAAGATTTTTCCATTAGGCCACCGCCCGTCGGACGAATCGACCGCTTTACATCGTTGTCCCACCGGAGAATCGGTGTTCCGGGCCTGAGTCCAAAGATTTACCTTATCATATACACAGTTCCACCTATGTCACCCACCTCCGCCGAGGAGAGGCTCCACCGACCGACAGGCCTCGAGGTCGGGTTCGAGGACGCCCCCGAGAACGTCGACCCCACCACGTCGCCGCGGTTCTCGTGGCGAGTCGCGACCGACGAACGGGGTGCCGGTCAGCGGACGTACCGACTCGTCGTCGGCCGGGACCGCGACGCCGTCGCCGCCGGTCGCGGAACGCTCTGGGACTCCGGCCGCGTCGAGTCGAGTCGCGCGAGCAACGTCGAGTACGACGGCCCGACCCTCGGTGCCGACGAGACCTACTACTGGTCGGTGAAGGTCTGGACCGGCGACCGCGAAACGGAGTGGGCCGAACCGGCGCGGTTCGCGACGGCGTTGGACCCGGAGAGCTGGCGGGGCGACTGGATCGCCTACCAACCCGGCGAGGGCGACACGAACGGCTGGCGCAGTCAGTGGCAGCGTCCGGACGAGGACGGCGAAGAGTGGGTCGAGGTGGACTTAGACGAGTCCCGCGATATCTCCGCTATCTCGCTCCACGGGGCGGAACCCGTCGATATCGTACGGACGCCGGACGACACCGCCGTCACCATCTCTTGGTCGGAGAACCCCATCGAGGGCTTCGGATTCCCCGACGCCTACCGCGTCGAGGTAGCCGACGACCCCGGCTTCGGCGACGCGACGGTCGTCGCCGATGTCGAGTTCGAAGACGACGACTCGGAGGAGGAACCGGAGGGCGTCCCCGACGAGGGCGTTCCCGTCGAAACCCACGACGGCCTCGACGTCAGCGGTCGGTACGTGCGGGTCACGGCGACCGACCTCTTCGAGGTCACCCCTTCGACGTGGGATACGTCTCACATCCGCAGCCGAGACCGACGCGTCGTGCAGACCGGCGCGTGGCAGTGCTTCGCGCTGGCCGCCCTCTCCGTGGAGGGTCCCGACAGGACCGAACTCGCGACCGACGGCTTCGTCGAGGCGTCCTCGTCGTACGAGACCGACACGTGGGGGCGTGACCACCTGGTGAACGGGCGCACGGAGTCGCAAGCGGGTTCTACGTCGCCGCTCCTCCGGACGGAGTTCGACCTCGATAAGCCCGTCCGATCGGCGCGAATGCACGTCGCCGCCGTCGGCTACGGCGAGTTGCACGTGAACGGGACTCGGATAAGCGACCGACGACTCGACCCGGCGTGGACGGACTACGAACAGCGGGTTCTCTACGCGACCCACGACCTCACCGACCGACTCGGCGAGGGTTCGAACGCCGTCGGCATCTGGCTCGGTCGCGGGTGGTTCGCGAAGAGCAGTTCGTACTGGGTCAACGACGGGTCTCCGCGCGCCCGTGCGGTACTCACCGTGGAGTTCGAAGACGGGACGACGCGGCGGATTACGACGCACGCCGACTGGAGCGCCACCGAGAGCCCGATTCTTGCGAACGACATCTACGACGGCGAGACGTACGACGCCCGACGGGAGGAGGACGGCTGGTGCACTCCCAAGTACGACGCCTCGTCGTGGGACGACGCGGCCGTCGTCGATGCTCCCGGCGGGACGCTTCGCCCCGAACGTATCGAACCGATGCGAGTCGTCGAAACCTTCGACGTCGAGGAGGTCCGCGACCACCGAGAGGGCCCGATACTCGATTTCGGACAGAACCTCACCGGGTGGGTCGAACTGGAACTCGACGACCCCGACGCGGGCGACGAAATCACGGTCCGCCACGCGGAGGCACTCACCGAGGAGGGCGACCTGTCTACGACCGACCTCCGCACGGCCGACGCGACGGACACGTACGTCGCCCGCGGCGAGGCGACGGAGACCTACGAACCGCGGTTCACCTACCACGGCTTCCGGTACGCGCAGGTGACGGGCTACCCCGGCGAGTTCGACCCGGAGAAGGTAACCGCGAAGGTCGTCCACACGGCGATGGACCGGCGGGGCGAGTTCGCCTGCTCGAACGAGGAACTCAACCAACTCCAGCACAACGCCGTCTGGGGACTCCGTAGCAACACGCACTCGATCCCGGAGGACTGCCCCCAACGCGACGAGCGATTCGGGTGGACCGGCGACGCCCACATCTCCACCCGGTCGCTGCTCTTCAACTTCGACGCCGTTCGCTTCGACGAGAAGTGGGCCCGCGACCACGACGACGTCGCCACGGAGATGGGCTACGTCCCCGACGTCATCCCCAACAAGGCCGTTGAGGACCCCGCCGACCCCACGTGGTCGATCACGCGCGTGGTGGTCCCCTGGTACCTCTACCTGCACGACGGCGACGAGGGGATCCTCCGCGAGCAGTACGAGGGGATGCGCGAGTACGTCGATTACTGGTACGAGAACACCGAGGACGGCATCCTCCCCGACGACTACGGGAAGTTCGGCGACTGGCTGGCCTTCGAGAACGCCGACGGGCGTCGCGGGCTGCCTCACGACCTGTACAACACCGCCTTCCTCTATCAGGTCGTGGACACCTTCGCCGAGGTCGCCGACGCGGTGGGCAACGAGGCGGACGCCGAGGACTACCGCGAACGCGCCGAGTACGTCGCCGATGCCTTCAACGACCGCTACTTCGACCCCGAATCGGGAACCTACGGTCCGGGGACCCAATCGTCGTACGCCGTCCCGTTGTTCCTCGGGATGGTGCCCGACGACCACGTCGCCCGGGTCGCCGAGAACCTCGCCGAGAAGGTCCGGTCCGACGGCGGGAAGCTCAAAACCGGCTTCCTCGGGACGCGACCGCTGATCCACACGCTGGCCGACCATGGCTACGCCGACGTGGCGTATCAGGTCGTCAGCCAACCCGAACAGCCCGGCTGGGTGTACATGGTCCGCAACGGCGCGACGACGATGTGGGAGCGCTGGAACTCCGACGAGAGCGTCGGCTCGGGTATGAACTCGCTGAACCACTCGCCGTTCGCGCACGTCTCCGAGTTCTTCTACGAGGTGCTCGCCGGAATTCGACTCGGCAACCGACCGGTCACCGACCACGTGACTATCGCGCCGTCGCTGGTCGCAGACCTCGATTGGGTGTCGGCCAGCGTCGAGACTCGAACCGGCGAACTGTTGGTCGAGTGGGAGCGCGATGGCGAGGGAGGGTACGAACTGTCCGCGACCGTCCCGTGGAACGGCCGAGCGACGGTCCGACTCCCCGACGCGGCCGAGAGGACGGTGACCGAGTCTGACGTTCGACTGTCCGAGGGCGCGCCCGACGGCATCCTCTCTGTCGAACGCGACGGCGACGATGTCCTCGTCGAAATCGGCGCGGGGGAGTACGGCTTCTCCGTCGAGTAACTCGGGACATCGCGGCGTTCGAAGCGATAGATTCGGGGGACGCGATGGAACGCGGCTTTCTCGCCGGCGCGTAGCCCACTCGCGTTCTCCCCCTGGGCACTGTCCTGCGGTTTCCGGTAATATCGAAGGACCTGTCCTACTCCGACGTTCCTCCCGTTATCGCTGCTTCTCAACCGCTCGCTCCCCTGCGACGGAGAACGTTCTCGTCCGGTTCAGTTCCCTCGTCTCACTTACCGTCGAAAGGGTCCGACGATGCCGGAAGACTTTTTGAATATAACGATTGTAAAGTAGGTATGAGCGACACGGCGCCGATTAAGGCAGTGAA
The DNA here is from genome assembly GCF_042662625.1 of Halopelagius fulvigenes. Classification (GTDB taxonomy): domain Archaea; phylum Halobacteriota; class Halobacteria; order Halobacteriales; family Haloferacaceae; genus Halopelagius; species Halopelagius fulvigenes. The sequence continues at coordinate 99,913 of NZ_JBHSXH010000011.1, read as the reverse complement.
AATCGCCTTCGAGATCATCGACCTCCTTCGGGAACTCGACGGTGCGGGCGTCTCGGAGGTGGCACAGCAGTTAGAGAAACCGACGAGCACCGTCCACGACCACCTCCGCACGCTCGAACGCGAAGGGTACCTCGTCAAGGAGGGCAGTACGTACCACGTGAGCGCTCGATTTCTCCAGTTGGGCGACCAAGCCCGTTCCAGAAAGAAGGTGTTCAAGATAGCCCGCCCCGAGATAGACGATCTCGCGCAGGCGACCGGCGAGCACGCGAACCTCATGATCGAAGAACACGGGCTCGGCGTCTTTCTGTACCGCTCTCGGGGGCAAGACGCCGTCCAGTTGGACACCCACGACGGGATGCGCGTCCCCCTCCAGACGACTGCGCTCGGAAAGACCATCATGGCCCATCGGCCGCACGAGGAGGTCGAAGCTATCTTGGACCGACACGGCCTCCCGCAGGTGACGTCCAGTACCATCTCGGACCGAGCGGAACTGTTCGATACGCTCGATCAAGTGCGGGAGCGCGGGTACGCGTACGACGACGAGGAGCGCGTCAAGGGGATGCGCTGCGTCGCAGCGCCGATACTGGACGAGAACGACTACGCCATCGCGGCCGTGAGCGTCTCCGGTCCGAAGAGTCGGATGCGAAAGGAGCGGTTCACGACGGAGGTTCCCGAACAGATTCTCCGGAGCGCCAACGTCATCGAGGTGAACCTCACGTACTCCTGATCCCGCCGAAGCACAACAATTAGGTACCGTCCCCCGTCACAGACAGTCGATGCAGTTCGTTCGATACACGACCGGTGGAGCTCCCCAGTGGGGAGTTCGCCGCGCCGACGAGGTGGTACCGCTGTCCGGTCTCCGCGAGGACGTCTCCTACCAGCAGTTGACCAGCCCCGGCTTCCTCCGAGTCGTCGAAGACGCGGTGGACGCCGCCGAGGACAGGGCGATTCCGGAAGCGGACGCAAAACTGCTCGCGCCCGTCCCTCGTCCGGGGAAGATAGTCTGCGTCGGGCTCAATTACCACGACCACGCCGAGGAACAGGACAAGGACGTCCCGGAGCGACCGCTCCTGTTCGGGAAAGCGGGCACGGCGGTCACCAACCCCGGTGACCCCATCGTCCACCCCGACGACGTCGAACAGGTGGACTACGAGGTGGAACTCGGCGTCGTCATCGGAAAGACGGCGAAGAAGGTGTCCGCCGACGAGGCACTCGACTACGTCGCCGGCTACACGGCGGTCAACGACGTCAGCGCGCGGGACGCGCAGTTCGAGGACGAGCAGTTCTTCCGCGGGAAGAGCTACGACACGTTCGCTCCGATGGGGCCGACGCTCGTTCCCGAACGCGACCTGAACCCGAACGAGTTGGACGTCGCCTGCCGCGTCAACGGCGAAACGAAGCAGGAGTCGTCCACCGAGGAGTTCATCTTCGGCGTCGAGGAACTCGTCGAGTACATCAGCGGGATCACCACCCTCCGACCGGGCGACGTCATCTCCACGGGGACGCCCGGCGGCGTCGGTATCTTCCGCGACCCGCCGGAACTCCTCGAACCCGGCGACACCGTCGACGTCGAAATCGAAGGCATCGGAACGCTGACGAACTCCGTCGTCGCAGAGCGGCGGTAGTCAGCGGTCCGGGGTCGGTCGGTTCATGTACCTATTTGTAGGAGAGGTCGGTACTCCTCGTGCATGGCGACGCAGACAGACGACCGTTTAGCGGGACAGCACATTGTCGTTACCGGCGGAGCGCGCGGAATCGGACGAGGCGTCGCCGTCAGATGCGCGCGGGCGGGTGCGAACGTCTCCCTCTTCGACACGCGACCGGACGTAGCCGCCGAGACCTCGGCGCAAATCCGTCGGGAGGGGCGCGACGCGGCGGTGTACGAAGTCGACGTGACGGACCGGTCGTCCGTCGAAACCGCCGTCGAAGCGGCGTCGAGCGAACTCGGACCGATATCGGGACTGGTGAACAACGCGGGCATCCAGCGAGCGGTTCCTCTCTTGGAAACGACGCAGGAGACGTGGGACGCGCATTTCGACGTGAACGCGAAGGGGACGTTTCTCGTCTCGAAGGCCGTCGCGCGGGCGATGATCGACGCGGACACCGCCGGGAGCATCGTGAACATCTCCTCGGTCGGGGCGGAGCGACCGTTCCGAGGCCAAGGCGCGTACGGGGCCTCGAAAGCCGCCGTCCTGGCGTTTACGACCGTCCTCGCCAAGGAGCTGAGCGACCACGGAATCACGGTCAACGCCATCAAACCCGGAACCGTCGAGACGCCGATGGTGGAGGAGTGGCTCGCGGAACACTCCGACCAGTCGGCGAAATCGCCCGAAGAGGTCCTCTCCGAGGCGCTCGACGACCACATCCTCGATCGAATCGGACAACCGGAAGAAGTCGGTCACGTGGCCGTCCTCCTTCTCTCCGAAGAGGGCGACTGGATCACGGGAGAATCTATCGCCGTCGACGGGGGCTACCTCAAAAGGTAACCGACCCTGCTCGACCGACGACCGCCCTAACCAATGAATCCGGCATTACCGGAAAGGATGTCTCCCCGGCTACGATATGCGTGGACGGGGCCGCCTCGAATAGCGACGTGCGTTACAGACTTATAGTTGTAACACTTCCGTCGTCAACGTGAGTTCGCGCGATTGGATCGACAGGGAAGAGCAGTGGGCGCGCGGTAACTGGATGGACACATTCTCGCTACTCGGACAGTATCTCCAGACCAAACTCGACCGTCCGATCGGTATCGAGACGAGAGTCAACGGAGAGGTGCGTCAGGACTCTGACACCCCCGACCTCTTTTTCGACGTTCCGGAGTTGATATCGACGGCTTCGGATTTCTTCACCCTCCACCCCGGTGACGTCATCGCAACCGGGACGCCTCCCGGTACGGCGAGCGAGACGGTCGAGTTCGAAAAGTGGGGGGAGGAGGTAAGCGACCTCGCACTCGACCCCGGCGACACGGGGGAGATAGGCTACCGGCATCTCCACCGGTTACCTTCACTCGAAGCAAGGGATGAAACACCATTTGGCACCACTGCAAGGGAACGTTGAATTGCATCGATAATACAATAGTGGGCGGCCGAGAATCCTCATGAAAACTCATAATACCCTGTATCCAGGGTCCTAGCAGAGTACATACCACAAATTACAAATATTCAAAGTAAGGGGTACCAGAGCAAAACCGTTCAAAGTGTTAAGTGCGACCGAGGGTAATCCAACCACTCAGACGGCACTTAGCGAACAGATGGATATTTCCCGACGAGACGAACAACGAGGAAGTAGTAATGACTGTACTGGACAATATTATGAACTCCCTCTTCGAGACGTACGAGGAACCGGTGCGAGACTCGCTTCAGACGGATTACTTCGAGTTGTATCGAACCTCGGAACTCGTTCCATTTTCGGTCACCGTCGCCGAGACATCCGATTCAACGTGGGCAGTTCTGCTTAGCCACTCCGAAGGAAGCATCTTCGGTGCTCTACGGAACTCCTCCCCGGAGGCTGTGGAGTGGGCATAAAACCGATTTCGGCGATATCTCGATAAGAGTGAACGGGTACACCTTCTGCAATAGCGCCGGCCGATCCACGAACGACTCAAACGTGCTCGTGAAAGACCGCTCTTCGGCACTAGAAGGTCTCTCCCGGCTACCGCCTCGGCTTTCGACGTAGACACAGCTTCGACTTAGTGTGAAGAATCTCGTTCCTCGAATACCACGGAGAAACCGTTTATCGAAGATGGGACACAGCCTCCGGTCTAGCCTCAGCCGCTCAAAACCGGGACGAACGCGAATGTGAGGTACGATAGCACCGTCGCGGCGGACGGGCCGACTATCCATAGTACCACGAACCGTATCACGGCCGACGGGTCGAACAGTTCGCCCGCATCTCGGCCCTCGTCGAGTGCTTCCCCCTCGATCGGACGTACTTCGTCGCTCGGTTCGCTCGTGGCAGCGTTAATAGATATCTCTCCGTCGGTGTCCCCCGTCGCGATATCGACTGCTGTCGCCGTTCGGGAGGCGCGCCCCCATCCAAGACCGACGATGGTCATCACCGTCGAGAGCGCCAGACTGATCGGATTCCCCAACCACGACGCGACGGCGGTGATGCTGGCAGCGATGAGCATCACGACAGTGGCCGCAAAGAGCGGAAGGTCAGTCAGCCCGTTCCCCACGGATTCCATCGTTCGGCGTGCGATGGTGAACGCACCCACTCCGATGGCCACTGTCCCGAGGAGTATCGCTCGATCCGAACCGATCACGCCACCGCCGACGAGGGGAGCGACCGCGTTCGCGACGTTGCTGGCGCCCGCGCTGAACGACATGTAACAGGCGATGGCGAACGCGATTCCCGTGCTCGCGAGTTCGCGACGCGAGGTACCCGGTCCGAGCCTCGGAGTCGGGAGGGATCCGTCAGTCTCCATCGTAAGCAGCGGCCCGTCCGACCGGCGAACCTCGAAGGAACGACTCAGACGCGGGTACAGATACCGACCGACGACACCGCCGCACCAAAACCCGACGACCGGCGCGAGCAGCCACCACGTGAGTATCTCGCTCATGATCGACCAGTTGAGCGAGTTCGTGGCGATTCCGAGGCCTGCGATCGCCCCGACCGCAGTCATCGACGTCGAGATAGGTACCCCGGAGAGATTTGCGACCAACATCCCGAGGCCGATGAACGATAACACGACGATGCTCGCCTCGATCGAAAACGCGGACTGTGGAACGATATCCTTCCCGAGCGTTGCCGTCACGTTCCGACCGAGCGTCCACCCTCCGACGAGGACGAAGACCACCATGAAAACCGCGGCAGTACTCTTCTCGACGATGTTCGCACCGATAGACGGCCCCCAGGCGACGCCGGTGGAAGAGCCGCCTATGTTGAACCCGACAAACGCCGCGGCCGTGATGCCGAGAACCAATAATGTCGAGATCATGCCAAAAACGTCTGTCGCAGTATTGAAAATAATTCGGGTGTACTACCGACGCAGACGCGTAGCGTCTCCTCCGGGAGTTTCGTTCGGAACGACGTGAGCGAATCTGCCGCTAGGTGTGTCGAGGTTCTCGGTCGGTTCCCAAAGCATATGCACTTACTCCAAGTCTTGGGACTAATGGTCGGGCTAGAACGAGGAACCGTAGAACTCGAACCGTACGACGAAGGATGGGCGAGACTCTACGAAGAAGAAAGAGAGCGGCTGAAACACGTCGCGGGTGATCGCTTCCTCGATTTCGAGCATATCGGTAGCACCGCGATCAAGGGAATGCCCGCGAAGCCGATAATCGACATCCTCGCCGTCGTCGAAGACCTAGATGAGTCGAGATATCTCACTCCCGTACTCGAAGAGTGCGGGTTCGAATATCGCCCCGAGGAAGTAGAAGGACGCCTGTTCTTCGCGAAGGGGCCGCGCACGAACCGTACGTACTACCTCTCGGTCACGGAACGAGGGAGCGACTTCTACGAAGAGAAAATCGCCTTCAGGGATTATCTCTCTCAACACCCGAAAGCCGCCGAACGGTACGCCTCACTGAAGACGAGACTAGCGGAGAAATACCCCGAGAATAGGGGCCAGTACACCCGTAAGAAAGGACAGTTCGTTCAAGACGTTCTCGACTTGGCGATAGACGATAGCGAGAGTTGAGCGATAACTCTATATCACCTTGAATACAAATGCCTGACATGATTCGTTTTCGGACCCTCCAGAACGAGTTGACGGACGATGCGTGGAGATACCCGCTCCTCGCAGGTCTCGTCTCGGCTTCGTACACCGGTTTTCACTACTGGCAATCGTCGTCGAACGTCCTCCACATGGAGGCCGTGTTCGTTGCGGGGTTACTCGGTGGTGTCCTCTATCACGGACGGGAGGCGGAGAGCCGTCGCGTCGGCCTCCGAACCGGAGTTGTGAGTGCGCTCCCGGTGCTGTGGAAGTCGCTCGACGCATTCACAGCCATCTTCAGTTTTACTCAACCGGCGTGGTTTAGCGTCGTTCAGGTCGTACTGGTGCTCGCTCTCACCGGGTTCGGGGTCGCACTCTCCGCTCTCTTAGGAATGGGTGGCGCGCTACTCGGAGAGTGGCTGGCTGGGAAGATCGACGGCTTTCGACCGTCGGCCGTCGGTAACTGACACGTCGTACTGACGAGGTACCGTCTGTAACGCTCACATCGGTTCTGATTCACTACCGCCAACGAATAGGCTTCGACCGCACTGGGGCCATCACCGAGTGACGAGTCGGTAGAAGGCCACCGAATAGACGAGGAGGAATGCGGAGACGACAGATCCGACGAGAGTCATCACGAGTCCGACGCCGACGAGTCCACCCGTCGAGAGGACGGGAAGCCCGAATTCCGCGGCGGCCTCGGGCGTGGTGAGTAGCGACAGGCCGCCGTAGCTGAGGCCGAGTACCACGCTGATGACGAACGCCAGTACCATGTAGCCGAAAGTTGCACCGAGGTTCGACCGCACGACGCTGTAACTCCGCTTCAGACCGTCTACCGCGGAGTATCCTTCGAGGACGATTGCCTGGGCGTAAAACTGGATGAAGAAGGCGAGCAGGAGGTAGATGATCACGAGGACGGCGGCAACGATACCGAGCGTGACGAGAGCGAGCGTTCCGAGGTGGAATGCTCCGGAGAGCAGTGCGCCGAAGCCGACGGCGACCAGGACGGCTCCGAGGACGAAGTTCACCACCACGACCAGCAGGTACGCGACGAGAATCTGGACGTAGTTCGCCTTCCCGTGGGCGAGGAACGCGCTCAGAGAGCTCCGTCCGTCGAGTGCCTCGTCAGCCATACCGACCATCCCTCCCTGGAAGAACGGGATGGCGAGGAGGAGGAGGAGTGAAGCGCCGAGCGAGACCACGGAGGCCAACAACGGGCTCGTCGATTGAAGCACTAACTGAGGGACCTGAAACAGGAACAGGACGAACGCGGGAACGAGGAGGGCGGGTGAGCGGACGAGCGCGCCCGGGGACCGACGGAAGGCTTGGAGGACTGCCATACGAAGAACGTCTCGGGTTCAATAATGAACCTTTCTAAACGGGATTATCGAACTAGGTTTTACTCCGCAGTGGACCTGAACCGATCGTTCGGTACGGGCTCTATGCGAGGTACTAGGTCTAACTCCACCGATTTTGGAGTTCCTCGCGAAGTTCCCCTCGGGAGAAATCTAGCCGACTCGGGGATTCAGGAGGTGTGCACGTTCTCTGTGAGCGGATCTCATCGACGCTGTGGCCATCGCTCACTTCTGATTCCTCTCGAACGGGGATAGATCATCCACGGGATGGCATTCGTCGATCAGGCATTCCGGCGGACGCGGGCGAATAGCGCGGCGATGGCGTACTGCACCGCGGCGGTGACGACGAAGGCCGCTCCAGCGGCGTACTCCGCCGAGAACGCGCCGAGCGAGGCCCGATAGAAGCCGACGTACAGTCCTCCCGTGACGAGTGCGGCGGAGATGGTCCAGACGATTGCGGCGCCAGTAGCGTAGTCAACGGGCCAGTATCGCTCGTAGGCGTACGGTACGAACACTGCGATGTTTAGCGCCAAGAACAGTCCTCCGGTCACCGATTCGACCACCTGTAAGGCGAAGAACGCGAAGGTTCCGAGAACGACGGACACGATGTTCACCGAGAGGTTACTCGTCAGATCGCGTTTGAGATGTGAACCGAGCGACAGGTCGTTAGACATACCTCTCCGTTGGATGTCCGATGATAAGGCCTTTGTCCGGCTTCTCTGGGTCAACGAATGCGGTGGGCATCATCGCGCTACGTACCAGAACGGCCGTCCGATCAGCGATTCCAGTTGGACAACCGTAATTCCAGTCGAAGCATAATATCCCGGGCGAAGGAAAAACCCCGAGCATTACGAGAATAGTCTTGTAACGCTGGAGGACACACTGGACCCAGAGAGCGTTACCCTCTCGAATTCTCTCAGAACTGGTATCTTTTCGGCTCCTGTCGGTCTGTCCTCGAATCGGACTGGGGTGCGGGGACCCTCTGAAGAACACACGTTTCTACTTGTAAGGGTTGTCGCTCGTCACCCAGATTATCTATTTTCCACTATGTAATCAGACGCATAATACGGATGTTCTGACTTTATCTAGGAGAACACGCGTGGAAAATGCGATTAAAGTAATCATCCGCCGCCACACTTCATTTAGATTTGGCAGGGGATCCAAACTATTTTATCTGGTTCAGCGTCATTCGATCCGGCAGTCGAAATTAATAATCTCAATGCACACCGATATCGACCGCACCGCGGGACCCCACGGCGATGCCGACGACGACCGACTGGACGCGGTTTCTGGCCGGTGCAGGGGAGACAAAATCCCGTCGTCGATTCCGACTCCTTCGACGACACGAGTGCCGACTACGAACAGTTCGAGGCCGAACTCCTCGCCCAAGGTCAAGAAACCGCTGCCGTTGCGGCGGCGGACATCGACGACGTAACAACGGACTCGAGTCCGACGACCCTACGGAATCACGGTCGGGCTTCGGACCACGTCCGATCGATCGAATACACCGTTAGATCATTCGGCGTCTGCGAGTTCGATGTTCAGATCCGCTTGAACACCGACCCGGGAGCAGAGATCCCAAATCGTCGCCGCGTTGCTCGAAATGACCGGGATATCGAACGCTGCCTCCAGCGACGCCAGTGCTGGAAGGGATCGGTAGTTCGTACATGAGACGAACAGCGCATCCGCCTCTGGGGCGTCAGAGAGGACTGACCTACCCTGCTGCTCGGCGTCGACGGCGTCCAGTTCTCCGATTGCAGTGTTCTCAACGAGCCCGCGGCCGTCGAGCGAGACTACCTCGAAGCCGTTCTCGGTCAAGTACTCGCGCTCCAGTCGGTCCAGCTCCGTCGCGTACGGCGTCGCGACAGCAACTCGATCCGCGTCAAGCGCGTTCAGCGCCCTGACGACCGAGCGCGCGGTCGCGACCGCCGGGGCGTCGGCGGCGTCGGACAGCCGGGACTCCAGCCGCGCATCGAACCCGGAGCCGTGGATGAGACTCCCAGTGGTGCAGGCGTAGGCGACGCCGTCGACCGACGCGTGCGAGAGCAGCGAGGCGGCGCGTTCGGCGTCGTCAGCCATCGCGTCGAGTTCGTCGGCAGTCACGTCTTCGAGCGGCATCCGAGCGGTGTGGACCGTACAGTCGTCGGGGAGCGCCGCCCGGAACTCTGGTTCGGCAGTCGTGTTCGAGGAGGGGACGACGACGCCGAGACGGATCATCGGTCGTCCACCTTTCCGTCGCGTCGGTCGCGCTCTCTTGCCGCCGCGTCGCGCTCATTAGGATCGCCGTGTCCGCCGCCTCCGGGCGTACGGATCGAGACGGTCGTTCCGGCCTCGACGTCGATGGAGGCCTTCGCGGGGACGTCCTCGCCGTCGACGACGTTCTGTCCGGTCGCGCCATCCTCGCCGCCGTCGATCCCCGAGGGGGCCGTCCGCCGACGCTCCGTCAGCAGTGACACGGTGGCGTCGGTCTCGACGGTAATAGTCCGTTCGAGGCCCAGTCCACCGCGGTATCGGCCGTCACCGCCGCTCGACGGGCGCAACGCGTACCGCTCGACCCGAAGCGGATACTCGGTCTCCATCGCTTCGACGGGTGTGTTGAGGGTGTTGGTCATCCCGACCTGCACGCCGTCCATGCCGTCTTTTTCGGGACGAGCCCCGAACCCGCCGCCGATCGTCTCGTAATAGGTGAACTCCCCGGTTCGGTCGCCGATGATGAGATTGTTCATTGTCCCCTGACCGCCGGCAGGAACCGCGTCCGGAACCGCCTCGGCGAGCGCAGCCAGCGTGACGTCCGTGACGCGCTGGCTTGTCTCGACGTTACCGCCGACGACTGCCGCTGGCGGCCGGGGGTTGAGCACCGATCCGTCGGGTGCGGACACGGATACAGGCTCGTAACAGCCGTGGTTTGGCGGAATCTCCGGGTCGGTGATCGCGCGGACGACGAAATAGACCGCGCTCTTCGCAACCGACAGCGGCGCGTTCAGGTTGCCCGCCACTTGATCAGCGGTCCCGGCGAAGTCGACGTCGATCGAGGCTCCGTCGATGGTGACGGCCACTTCGATCGGAATGTCGTCATCGGTCACGCCATCGCCTTCGAGGATGTCCCGTGCTCGGTACGTGCCGTCCGGGAGGTCTGTGAGCTCAGCTTCGACGCGCTCGCGGGAATACTCGACGACGGCGTCGAACGCGTCGAGCAGCGTCGACCCGTGTTCGACGAGCAACTCGCCGATCCGTTCCTCGGCACGAGCGTTCGCGGCGCGTTGAGCCCGGAGGTCCGCCTCGCGCTCGTCCGGCGTCCGGACGTTGGCCCGGATCAGCTCGTGGACCGCTTCGTTCGGATCGCCGCCGTCAACGAGCCGAACCGCCGGCAGTCGGAGCCCCTCCTCGTAGACCTCCTGCGCTCCCGGCGGCATGCTTCCCGGCGCACTGCCGCCCACGTCGGCATGGTGCGCCCGCGACACCGCGAACCCGATCACCTCGTCGTTGGGCGCGATCGTCGACACTAACGTGATGTCGGGCAGGTGCGTTCCTCCCGCGAACGGGTCGTTAACGATGAAGACGTCCCCCGGCTTCGGATCCTTCTGGAGGACGACGTCGACCGCGTCGGGCATTGCGCCGAGGTGGACCGGGATATGTTCGGCCTGCGCGATCATTCGGCCCGACGCGTCAAAGATCGCCGTCGAGCAGTCCTGTCGCTCCTTGATGTTCGGGGAGTACGCCCCGCGGATGAGCACGTGACCCATCTCGGTGGCGACGCTCTCCAGTTGGTTCCGGAGGATCTCCAAGGTTACTGGATCGATTTCCGGTTCTTTCCCGTTTGTCGCTTCGCGTTTGTCAGTCATGTGTCCTCACCTCGGCGATCAGCGCGCCGTCGTCGCGCACTTTCACGTTCCACGCTGGCGGGACGACGATCGTGCTCTCGTCGCCCTCGATGATAGCGGGCCCCTCGATCGAACCTTCCGGTGTCAATCGCTGGCGCACGTAGACAGGCGTCTCATGAACACCGTTAGCGAACGCTGCCTCGCGCGATCCCTTCTGTGGGCTCCCACCGCCGGCGTACTCGATCGACGGTGCGCTCCGGGGAACGGTGGTCATCACGCGGCAGTTCACCAGTTCGATCGGTTCGTCCGCCCGATACCCGTACGCTGACTCGTGTGCCGCCGCGAACCGCTCGCCGGCCTCCGCAGCGTCGAACGGTCGCTCGATGTCTACCGTGAGTTCGAAGCTCTGCCCGGCGTATCTGAGATCCGCGGAGTGCTGCACAGTCGCTTCGTCGCGGTCGCTGACCTCAGCCAGCAGATTTTCGGATAGCTCTTCGTAGACAGCGTCAACGTCGTCGGGGTCAACCTCGCCAAGCGAGCGCTGGTACGTCCGCACCGCGTCGCGTTTCTCGTCAGCCGCGAGTAGGCCGTACGCCGACAGGACACCGGAGGCGCGCGGGACCACTACCCGATCGATGTCGAGGCCGTCAGCGATCGAAATCGCGTGCATCGGCCCCGCGCCGCCGAACGCGACGAGACCGAATTTCCTCGGATCGTACCCCCGCTCGACGGTCACGGAGCGAATCGCCCGGGTCATGTTCGCGTTCGCGACACGGTAGACGCCACGAGCCGCCTCCAGCGCTCCGTCCATTCCCGCCTCATCGGCGAGATCTGCGAGGACGTCGTAGGCGGCATCCTCATCGAGCGATAGCTCGCCGCCGAGGCTGGTGCTCGCGCCGATGTATCCTAAGACGAGGTTCGCGTCTGTGACGGTCGGCTCCGTGCCACCCTTACCGTAGCAGGCGGGACCGGGGTCAGCCCCAGCCGAGCGCGGTCCGATCCGGAGCGCACCGCCGGCGTCGACCCAAGCGATCGATCCGCCCCCGGCACCGACGGTCTCGATGTCGACCATCGGCGTCTTGATCGGTCGCTCGTTAATCACGCCCTCGGTTGTCCGCTCGGCTTCACCATCGCGAACGAGGCTCACGTCGCTGGAGGTTCCACCCATATCGAAGGTGACCAGCCCGTCTCTCTCGTCGGTGTCGTCGGTTGCCATCGCACTCGCACCCACCACGCCTGCGGCGGGTCCTGAGAGGACGGTCGTCACGGCGTTCTGCCTGACGGTGTCGGCGTCGGTGATCCCGCCGTTGGCCTGCATGATTCTCGGCTGCGGAACACCGAGATCTCGTGCGCGCTCGGTGAGGTGGCTGACGTAGCGATCGATCGCCGGCCGTACGTACGAGTCAACGGCCGTCGTCGATGTCCGCTCGTACTCGCGGAACTCGGCGAGAACCTCGTGTGAGGCTGACACCGGCACGTCGAGTTCATCTCTCAGTATCTCTGCGGCGCGTCTTTCGTTCTCGGGGTGAGCGTAGGCGTGCAGGAGGGAGACGGCGATGGACTCAACGTCTGCTTCGCGTATCTCCTCGGCGATCGACCGCACCTCATCGTCGTCGACAGGCCGTTCGATCCCGTCAGTCGTCGCCCGCTCGGACACCTCGAAGCGGCGGCGTCTGGGAACCAGCGGCGCCGGCTTCTCGGCGTTGAGATCGTACAGCGACGGCCGGTCTTGGCGGCCGATCTCCAAGACGTCCCGGAATCCCTCGGTCGTAACGAGCGCGGTCTTTGCGCCGTCTTCCTCGAGCAACGCGTTGACCGAGACGGTCATCGCGTGGGAGAACTCGCTGACGGTCTCAGGGTTAATCCCGGCCTCCTCGCAGGCTTTCTCGATGCCGGTTATTACGCCTTCACTCTGGTCTTCGGTGCTTGGGACCTTCGCGGTCACGAGCTTGCCGTCGAGTGACAGCGTCACGTCGGTGAACGTGCCGCCGACGTCGACGCCGATTCTCCTCGCGTCCATCTATAACACCCCGGCCACGTTGAGGATGGTCCGAACGCCGAGCCAGACGACGATGATCGTTACGATCGCGCCGAGCGCGTTCGCCACCGACCCGTTCGTGTACTCACCGAGGAGGCTCTTCTGGTTCATCGCGTAGATCAGGAAGATCGCGACGATCGGCAGTAGGATTCCGTTGACCACCTGCGCGAACACGATGATCTCGACTGGGCTACCGCCCAGCAGTACCGCGAGGATTCCGACGCCGAGGATTGTTCCCCAGACGGCGCGGAACTGCGTGCTCTGCATATCAGAGTCCCAGCCCAGCGCTCCCGTGGTCGCCCACGCGCCGGCGAGCGGTGCCGTGGTCGCGCTCGTAAACCCGGCGGCGAACAGCCCGATGCTGAAGAACAGCTTCGCGTACGGACCCGCCAACGGCCGGAGCTGTTCGGCCATCCGACCGACGTCGCTGATCTGCGTCCCCGGCTCGAACGCCGCGGCCGCGGTCACCATGATCGTCATCGTGATCACACCGCCGACGACGATCGACAGTACCGTGTCGATGCGCGAGTGACCGATATGTTCGGGGCCATTCCACCGCTCCTGAACGTTACTCGCATGCAGGAACAGGTTGTACCCGACAACGGTCGTTCCGATGAGGCCGGTGATGAGATACAGCGACCCGGCGGGGATGCTGGGGACAAATCCCATCGCGATCGCACCGGGATCGGGACCGATGAGGATCGCCGATGCCGCAAATGAGAGGGCCATCACGACGACGAGGCCGACGAGTGCCCGCTCGATCAGCTTGTACCGTCCGGTGTACAGAAGGACGCCGGCAACGAGCCCTATCCCGACGCCCCACCACGTGGAGCTGATGCCTGTAATCGTCGCGAGTCCCGCAGCCCCGCCGAGGATGTTCCCGGCCTCGTAGGCGGCGGTCCCGATTCCGATCGCCCCCACGACGAGGAAGATACTCACGTACTCGACGAATTTGTTGTCGAAGCGCTCACGGAGGGCTTCACCGAGCCCTTCACCCGATACGAGGCCGAGTCGTGCGCTCATCTCTTGGAGGACGATCGTCGCGACGATCGAGAAGGCGATTGTCCACAGGAGCGCGTAGCCGAACTCCGCTCCAGTTACGCTTGCGGTCGTAACCGTGCCCGGACCGATGAACGCGGCTGCGACCATCGCTCCCGGGCCGACGGCTTTGAGTCGTCGTATAATGTTCATAATCGTTCAATCTGGTATTTGGTGTCATGGTGTCAGTAGTCGACTAAAAACCTTATTAAGAGCCTTGTGTACGCAGCTTATCAGTCGTGTGAGTACCGCACGTGGATTCCACTACAGGTATGAACTAGTAAGAATAGTCCGTATTCCGACAGTCGAGGATTCCCACACTTTAACCCGAGGAAGTTTCATCGTCTCGTTCGGTTAAAAGCGCCTTGGAGACGCTCTCTTCGATCTCTATCTCGAAAGGGAGGTCCGCGACACTACCGCGAATGAACCGAACCATAAACCACCGCAGCGATTCGGAGGGAAAGACGACGTGGAAACTCCCTTTTTCGGCCCGTCGGACGGTGAGGAACCCGCACAGCGACAGCCAATCGAGGACATCTTCGAGCGAGTCGAACCGCTCGGCGTACTCTTTGGCGTGGTACTGCGCCACTTGATCGATCGTGTCAAGAAACTCGTCATCCCGGTCCTCGGGATCATCGACTTGGCTCAAGAGCGCGTGAAGGAGGTCGATGTCCAAGAGAACGTGTTCGCCCGTCGAGAGCATCTCGTAATACGTCTGGAGATGGTCGCTGTCGCTCGCGTTGGCCGAGTCGAAGTTCGCCGCGTAGAACGCGATCGCCTTCCGGATCAGTTCGCTTCGGCTCTCGTCGGTTCGGTCGGTCAGTCCCTCCAACGTGCTCTTGGCGTCCTCGTCGAGGGACACCGTGACTCGGTCGCTTGGCATAGTGTCTCTCGTCTCCGAACAGACTTAATATCGTGTCGTTCGAAAATTCCTAACTCTCCAGGGTAGACCCGCCGACAGGGCCGAGTATGAGAAGGCGGACTGACCATGTGCGAGACCGTGGCTCAGCTGCCGTCTCCACAGGCACAGCGTCGCCTCACCACATTGCTTGAAGCTCCAGTAAGTACGGACTGGATCCATGTGATTGGGTGTCAGAACTACTTTGCAACAAGGCTCTGTAGACGTGCCTATGGTCGCGACACGACGCCTGGTGATTGACGTATTGAAACCGTACGAACCGCCGACGCTTGCCTTTACCCAGCAGGTTGCGGAGGCTGACAGCGTCGCTGGGGTCAATTCGACACTCATCGAACTCGACAAGAAGGTCCAGAATCTGAAACTCACCATCGAGGGCGAAGCGATCGACTACGACGCTGTCGAGGCCATCGTCGAGGACCTCGGTGGGACGATTCATTCGGTCGACCAGGTCGCATGTGGAGAGTACATCGTCGAAGATGCTCCCACTCCACAGGACTGATGGGGGCGAAACCCGACTCGGAGTCGCTTTCCGAACGAATCGGGCTCGACAAAATCGGGCCGATCGCGCGACGGTACTTCGTCTCGAACGGATTCGACGGTGCACTTACTGGCGTCGGGGTCACCGTCGGCGCGTATCTTTCAGGGGTACCGGACGGGCTCACCGTCATCAAAATCGGTCTTGGCGGTGCCGTCGGTCTCACCACCTCCGGCGTCTGGAGCGTCTGGGAGATCGAACGTGCAGAGATGCGAGCTGAAATCCACGACATTGAAGATGCGATGCTCACCGACCTGAGTGGGACGCAGATCGAACGTGACAAAACGAGCACGCAGGTCGTAAACGCGCTTATGAGCGGGCTCGGACCGTTATGTGGGCTCGTATCACCGCTTACTCCGTTTCTGTTCGAAGGTGCGCTCCTTTCGCTGTTCGAGGCCACCGTCCTCTCGGTCGCCGTCGCAGTCGGTGTGCTGTTCGCCTTCGGGGCCTACATGGCGTCGATCTCCCGCCAGCGGTGGTACATCGCCGGAATCCGGATGGGACTCGCCGGTCTTGTTGTCGCAATCATTAGCATCTTCCTCCCCGGATAGATTACGTTCTTTTCCCTTCTTCGGATGTGAAGAACTCCGGTAGCGGCGGGTTGCGGAGTCTGGCAGACGCGGCGTTCACAGAACCGGTTCTCGTTATCGTCCCGACACTGACATTCCCGCTGCCACTCGCCTATCGAGTCGATTTGGAATAATGTACGCCGTCATCGGGGCTGTTACTCCGTTGATGCGGCAGCGTTAGTCTACGTGTTCCGTCTGGCTCGACCCGCTTCCTATCGCAGTCCGGACGTTCGAGGCGCTTCGTTCGAGGAGTTCGCGAACACTGTCGCGACGTTTGACGAACAATCCGACACCAAGAACGGCGTAGACAGCGGTATAGGCGTAGAGGATAGAGATGCTGATCGTCGTCGCACTTGGTTCAGTATAGGTCTGAATCACGTAGAATTCCGTAAGAACCTGTGTCGCAAACAGGATGAGCAACACAATAGCCTCACGAACGCTGAGCTCGAAGTTCGTCAGGAGAGCGATCGCAAAGAGGCTCTGGGCGGCGGTGATCCAGATTTCTGCCGCCTGTTTCGGATCGAACGAGAGCGTCCCGACAGCACCGGCTGAGATAGAGTAGACGATAGCGAGTGTGCCGATGAGCAACGTCCACTGGTTGAGTTTCGAGGAGATGAGGGCGTTGAAGCCGGCAGTCGAGCGGGCTTTGTTGACGAGGTAGGCGACGACGATAAGCTCGGGGCTCTCTGAGGCGAGCGGTGCAAGCCACTGAATCATGAAGAACTCGGGGATGCCGTACTGAAGCCCCAACTGTTCTAGCCCCTCGGCGAACGGGTGGACTGCAGTGAAGATTATCACACCCGAAAATACGAACCCGAAGAGGATGACCGCAATGCGCGGTCCTTTCGGATACTGGTGGAAGTAGGCGGGGACGCCGATATGTTCCTCGGACGCACCGGCGTCACCACGAATCACGACGACGATATACAGCAGAAACAGTCCGACGAGAAAGAGCGTATCGAGTGGCCCGATACCGCCACTAAGCGGGATGACAAAGGCATAGGCGGTCGCTACGAGTAAGAACGCGATCTCGGTTGCGATGTCCCGGTCGAGACTGACGACATCCGTGAGGAATCCCGACCGGTACTCAACCGCCGGGTCGCCAGTGCGCTTTGCGCGGTAGATCGTGAACAGCGCGATGCCCGACCACCCGAGGCCGATGAGAATTCGGTTCGCACCGGTCATGTTAGCCACTGCGAGGTTAGCAGCCTCACTCGATCCAGCACCGGCCTGCCACGCATAGAGGGCGTCGACGGCGTACTCGGGAGCCACGGCAAGCACCGCCAGCACCGCGATGGCGAATGCCTGTGGGACGTCTTTTTCCGCGGTCTCGGCCGCCCACGCGAGTAGGAACGCTGCACCCACGATTGCGAGGCCAGCGACGAGGACGGCCATACCGGGCGTAATGTTCTCGCCCGGATGCACAGTTCCGTATCCACCAGACGAGACGAACGTCCCGATCCACGGGACCGTCAATGCCAGCGCGACGGCAACCGCGACGAGTGGATGGCGAAACCGATCAAGCACTAGTTCGATAACGGTCGGACAGACACCTACCTCTTGTGCCCAAATAGTCGTCTCTCTGGGCCCGGACCCCCTCTGTAGATACCATCGCCAACGCGTGTACAGTTGTTTCCTTTATTCGGAAGTGTCCTAACCTTCGTGATAGATTCACATTCGAAATCGGTCGTACGTTCCCCAGACCGAGCGTACCGTCGGCAACACGTGTTTGAGTTCTTCGGCGTCCGGGGCACGGTCACGTAACGTCCGTCGATATCGGAGTCGGATAGTGGCCCTGCGAGAGGACGGAGCATCAGATTCGACACCGTCTCTACGAGTTCGATCACCGCCTCGGCTTCCTATTCTTCTCTTGCCCGGCACTGACCTAGTCGGCACCCGGAACATCGTGTTCCCGTGCTCGCGTCGGTGATTCAGCAGTCGACGAGGAGACCGGTATGAACGTTTCTGTCCGCTGCCTCCCGGAGCAACGTATCCGTGATCGACTCGGTGGTTAGCAAGAGAGCGTCGGCATCCAGAGTATCGATGACGACGAAGGGGTCGGCGGGCCCGTACCGCCCAGCTAGCGCGGGTCCGATAGTAATTCCAGCTCGAATGCCCGCGTCGTGCGCACGCTCCGGGATGTCGTCGACGAACCCCTGGCCGGCGAAGATAACGCTTTGTTCCGCTAGTCCGTGACGTGCGACCGCGCTTACAACGTCGTCAACGAGACCGGGGTCCTTCAGGTCGATCCAGGCTTCGAGAGTCGTCTCGTTGATCACCGAGAGTGCCTGTTCGAGGGTGGGTACGGTCCCACCGTCGCCAGTGGTGAAAGATTGTATTTCTGCGAGCGAGAGTCGGTCAACGCGGCCGTTGCCAGTCGTCGTTCTGTCGACCGTTGCGTCGTGGATGACGACCAACTCGTCGTCACCCGTCCGTCGAACGTCGAATTCGACCCCATCCACTCCCCACTTTGCTGCCGCCTCGAAGGACCGTACCGTGTTCTCGGCCGCCACCCGCAGTCGGCCTCGATGCCCGATGATTGGAAGCACAGTCTACGGAGACGGAGCAGAGAGAAACTGATTTCGAAGGTTCTGTTGACCATGTAAATCGGTGACAGGTGTCAGCAGTCACGTTGGATAGAACGCGCGAATACAGCCGGAGTGATCCTCAAAAAAGTTCACGTATCGGGTGCCGGAAGCGTAAACGAAAACGTCGACCCTTCTTCGGGTTCGGAGTCTACCCAAATCTCGCCCCCATGGCGTTTGACGATTCGTCGGCAGAGTGCGAGGCCGATCCCCGTCCCTTCGTACTCCTCGTGGCTGTGGAGTCGCTGGAACACCTCGAAAACCCGGTCTACGTCCTCTTGATCGATACCGATCCCCGTGTCACTGACCGAAATTATCCACTCGTCCTCGTTACGCATCGCAGAGATCGACACCCGGGGTTTCTGCTCGCCGCTATACTGGAGAGCGTTTTCCAGCAGGTTCTGGAAGAGTTGGCGGAGTTGGTTGGCGTCACCTCTGACAGTCGGTAGCGATTCAGCGGTGATTTCGGCACCGGTTTCGTCGATTCGGATACCGAGATCCGTCAGCACGTCGTCCAGCACTGCCTCGAGATCGACCGAATCGAAGGACTGTCCCTGTGTTTCGACCCTGGAGTACGTAAGCAGTCCTTCGATCATCGCCTTCATCCGCTCGGCACCGTCGACTGCGAACTCGATGAACTCTTGGGCGTCTTCGTCGAGGTCATCGCTATACCGACGCTCGAGCAGCTGTAGGTAGCTCGTGACCATCCGTAACGGTTCTTGGAGGTCGTGGGAGGCAGCGTAGGCGAACTGCTGGAGGCGCTCGTTAGACTCTTCCAACTGACGTTGATACGTGTACCGATCAGTGATGTCAAAATGGGCGACAGCGACGTATCTCTGGTCACCGGTAGTGAACGACGCTGCCCGCATGAGAAACCAACGTTGTTTGTCGGGAGAGTGGCACGGATATTCGAACTCGAAGAGTTCCCGGTCGCCCGTTAGAATCTCGGATAACCCGGCGGCAGCCGTTTGTGCCGTCTCCGTCTCCCCTTGTCTGGTGATTGTAAGGTAGTTGGTTCCGATCGTATCTGGTCGAAGTTCGATGTCATTCGCCTCGCCGAACTCCTGCCATGCGCGATTGGTATATAGGATCGTCCCTTCATCATCGAGGATTGCAAAGTTTATCGGGAGCGTGTCCACGGCCGCTGGAATAAGAGCCTCTGGCTCACGGCCATTCATATCCGTTTTTAGCCGACTGACAGAGATAAGGCTGTTCCCATTCTGGTTGCAGGGACGAAGCGTTCTCTGCGATCGACACGTGTTTTATGACACGCTCTCGGAAGTTCGCCCGACTGCTACTGAATAGATGGTGCGTTTGCTGCATCTATAGTTGCCACAGTATCAGGACAGTGACCTTGAGACGATTGTTACAGACCTCAAGGACGTCTTCTCGCGGTGGCCGTGGTGCGATGAACAGGTCACCGGCTACCAAATCCGCTACAGGTTCTCGAATACGATCGAATCTATTGAACGTACGTCGAGAAGACCTGCTTCTCGATACTTCGGAGGTGTTTGCCGACAGTGCTTGCAGTAATTCCGATGTCGTCAGCGATTTTCTGTAATGATGTTTGTCTGGGATTTTGATAATAGCCTGACCGAATCGCTACCTTGAGAACTTCGTGCTGCCGTTCAGTTAATTCTGAGAAAATGCGTTTTGGGTGGGACCGGTACGGACTCATCGAGACAAGTTCCATTTCGATACCATCTGGTGGCGCGGATGGAGCGTTTGCAAAGGCTTCTGCACGACCAACCATCGTGATCTGATATCCCCCATCGTCGGTTATCGGGATCGCAATCGCTATCTTGCAACAACCAACTGGGTCAGTCGAGGTGAGGAATGTACTGGATGAAAGCCCTCGGCCGCCCGGTATCCCGCGACTACCCGAGATGGAGTGGTACGTTGGTAGATTCAGTGGCCAGTCTCACGCGATTCACCGACGTAGATTGGCGTGATATCGGTAACATCATCGATGCACGAGGTGTGTCTCGCACACCATCATAAGAGGAAACACGGATTTGGAAAGTAACCAGTCTCAGGCGAACTGTGCTCGGAGTATGCGGGATTCGGCTTTCCGTAGGTGTTCAGCGATAGTACTTGGCGCACAGGCCAGTTTCGCGGCAATGTCCTTCTGACTGGCGGTTCGAGGGATGTCGTAATAGCCTAGTTCCACTGCTATTTCGACAACTCTGCGCTGACGGTTGGTGAGGTGTGCTTCGATAGCAGTCGTTGTACCAGCAAGACCGCCCACCGCTTCGATTGTCACGTCAACTGGGACGGAGACGCCTTCGATTGCATCCTGTACTTCGTCGTCAGGGCCGAACATCGAGAACACTACTGTCCCATCGGATTCGTATTCGATGGGAGGGACGACGATAATGCCGCCGGAGGAGATGGGGCTGAACATCTTCTGGAGCGAATCGGTCGTCGCGTCCCGGACGTACACATAGCAAGACCGCTCGTCAATGCGCTCCATGTCGTAGCCGACGACCTCTGGGATCTCTTGCATCGCTCTTTCAAGTGCGTCGGCATCGCCTACGACGTAATGGAGGATGCCCAACGCGTCACCGGTATAATTCCACTGTATGGCCGTCGCTCGTTCAACGAACGATGCCTCGGTCATCACGCCGTACATCGGGTGGATATCACCCGCCCCTCCACGGGCTGTGATGCGCACCCGGACGTGTTTCATGGGCGATGATCTGTAATAGAGTACTTAAACCCACCGAGCAAGCTCGGCAATAATCACTCAGGCTGACGCACCGAATCATCCCCTATGATTCAAACGCTGGTAACCGGCGCAACAGGTACACTCGGGACGGCACTCCGACCGCGGCTCACAGCTGCGGGCCACGCTGTCCGAGCGACGAGCCGCTCGTCTCCTGAAGAAACCAAGGGGAATCTCGACTGGGTGGAACTTGACTTAATCAAGGGTACGGGGATCAGGTCGGCGCTCGAAAACATTGATGTCGTCATCCACACGGCGACGGCTCCGCAGGGCGACACAGCGGCGGTTGACGTGCAGGGCACGAAACGACTCATCAAAGCGGCCGAATCAGCTGGTATGGAGCATTTCGTCTATCCCTCCATCGTCGGTATCGGCGATATTCCCTTCTCCTACTACGAACACAAGGCTGTCGCCGAGACGGCAGTCGAGGAAAGCGATATCCCCGCGACTATTGTCCGTTCGACGCAGTTCTACTCGTTCATCGCGGAACTGCTGGATTCTGTGGCGAAACTTCCGGTGTGGCCCCTTCCGACGAATGTGCTAATCCAGCCTGTCGATGTCGGCGAGGTTGCCGACATCATCGTGGATCATGCGACGCTGACAGCGAGCGGTCGGATCGACTCCGTTGGTGGTCCAGAAATCCGCTCAGTAGGCGAACTCGCACAGGCGTACCGCGCCGCGCGTGATCTGCGGCGTCCTATCATCAGATTTCCCATCCCCGGTAAAACTATGACAGCGTTTCGGAGTGGCCATGCGACCTGTCCCGATCACAGGGTCGGGAGAGTTACTTGGGAGGAATGGCTCGCGGAACGATACCCGGCACCCACCACCGGGATGTGATATGCGAACGAGAACTGTCTCAGGCAAACTCCGCGTCGCTCACGCAGACCCCTCGCACGACGACACCGGATTTTTGAAGGATGGTAGGGTGCCTCTGACAGCGTTTTCCTTACAGACATACCTTATTAAGGAATTACGTATGATAGTGGGAATATCCGGTTTTCGCTCATAAAACATGGATAAACGTCCTCGTGGCAGACAATCACTACGGGACCAACTACTTTAGGCATATACTTTTCATGGATAGAGAATAGTCGTAGAGATAGAATGGTAGTCAACCAAGACGGCACTCCCTCCAGGTATTCATCTGATGATTACTTCGCCGTCCTCAGTGGAAAGCACCAACAGGCCGTGGTGAGCATCCTCGCCGAGAAAGATCGTTCGGTCAACCTCTCACCCCTCGCAGAGGAGGTCGCCGCAGTCCTCGCAGACGATGAGCGAGATCTCAAACAAGTGGAGATGAAACTTCACCACTACCACCTCCCGAAGTTAGACGCGGCGGGCCTTCTCGAATACTGTTCTGAGGACAACCGCGTCATTCCGACTAATAGCCTGCAAACCGTCATGCCATCCAAAACGTCATCTCTGAACTAAGGCTCTCTCGGGCGGTGACGAGTCTAGGTCACGACCGATACGAAGATTCGCTGGTAGGTTATATACGAACGGAATTAGCTTACAGAGAAGGACCGACCGTGCAGCGGCACCGTGTCTGAACGACGACTGTGAAGAGAAAGAGCGTGGTATTTGCGTTAGATAGGGCTGGAACCGGATATTCTCTGCCGGACATGGGCTCCATTCAGTTCTGCTTGCCAACGACAGTCGTCGTTTTCTGAAAGCCCTCGGTCGCTCGGCATCCCGCGACCACGCGGGACGAAGTCTCGCTTGTCCTCGTTCGCTTCGCTCACGAGACCTCCGCGTCGCTTGCGACCGACCATTCCGGGTACGTATTACGTTATTACCTCGTCCGAACGAAACTCACAGCAGGATCGCGAACACGGGATAGGAGGCCGCGACCGCCAGCGAGGGCGTCACCACCCACATCGTAACGATCCGCTTGGCCGCCTTCGGATCGAAGAGGCTCCGCTCGTCGAGATCCGCGGGCCCCTCCACACCGATGTCCGGAACGTCTGGGATCTCCTCCGGTTCCTCCGCGGGTTCCTCGTGGCGGGCGATATCACCGATGGTCGGGCCTGCAGGCGCCTCCTCGACGCGCGAGGTGACCAACGCTCCCGTCGCGACGTCCAGCTCCGGTCCCTCGGGCGCCGGCGTCGCTAACTCCGCAAGCGTCGCGGCCCGACTTGCCCGACCCCACCCGAGTCCGATGATCGTCGACGTCGTACTGACCGCGAGACTCGCGGGGATCCCCAAGTAGGAGAGGATCGTGATGACCGTGCCACCGACGATGGAGACGATCAACGACGCGAGAATCGGGAGTTCTGTGATATCGTCCCCGACCGTCTCCAGCGTGCGACGGGCGATAGTGAAACTCCCTAAACCGAAGGCTCCCACCGCGAGCAGAACGCCCTGATCGACGGTGAGCGCCCCGCCCTCGCCGACGAGGGGGGCCACAGCGTTCGCCGCGTTCGACGCCCCCGCCGAGAACGCCATGTAGCAGGCGATGGCGACCACCGAGAGTGAGCCGACGATATCTTGCGGTGATGCGTTCGGGTTGAGATACGGCCGTGGAATCACCCCCGAGCGGTCGAGTTGGATGAAGTGGAGATCGAACGTCGTGAACGCGACGTAGCGGTCGAGGTGCGGATAGAGGTAGCGCCCGACCACGATCCCGATGGTGAAGCACACCAGCGGCGCGACAATCCACGCCGAGACGATGACGAACATCAGCGCCCGATTGAGGGTGTCCGACGCGAGACCCAACCCGACGATGGCGCCGACGGCAGTCATCGATGTCGAGGCCGGAACGCCGTAGAGATTCGAAATCAACAGCGACACACCCGTGAAAAACAGGACCGCGACACTTGCGGTGGGCGTGAACTGGGCCGCCGGCACGATACTGCTGCTCATCGTCGCGATGACGTTCCGACCGACGGTCCACGCGCCGAGAAAGCCGAAGCCCACGAACAGTGCCCCCGCGGTCGCTTTCCGAACGAGGCGCGAGCCGACTGCGGGGCCGAACGCCACGCCCGTCGACGAGCCTCCGATGTTGAATCCGACGAACACGGCGACGACGATTCCTGCGACGGTTAGCAGTGATACCATCGTGTCGTATCTGTGCCATCGTTATTCGGCCTCCACATATAATCCTCCGGAGTCCGTTTCGGGTTGCTGCTGACGTGATCGCACTACCGGCACGGGTGAAGGATTCTGTATTCCAATCCATGACCGGCGTGGGATATCCGGCTCTGCTATCGACCGGCAAAAGTCGCGTACCATGTCGGTTCCGGTGAGCAAAGCTCACCGATGTCTCGTTCGCTTCGCTCACGAGACCTCTGCGTCGCTCGCGACCGACTATTCCGGGCTGCGCCTCGCTCCTCTCGTCGCTCGCCGTTCCGGGCTAAAGTGAATCTGGTCTTGACGCCAGCATTAAGCGCGTTTTCGGTTGCGCCCCTGGCGGACTTTTGCGTCCCAGCGCTTTGGGCCGTCTGCGCTGTCGCGCGCCATACCACGGCGCGCATTCTCGACGACCGTCGCGCTGGACACAGACCCGCATCAGGCCGGCCACGAGAAACGGCTTAAAGCTGGCCGCTAAGGCAGAAAGATGCATGACGTGGAGGAGGTGATTTCCGGAATCCGGTATCGTTCCGGAAAGCGCTCAAAACGGTGAGTCCGTGGCCGGGAGGTCTTCGCTGACGTCGGGTGCAAGACGGTACGTTCGGTCGCGAGTCTGTCCGTCTGCTTCGATAAGATCGTACTGTGCGAGTTTTCGAAGGTAGGACCGAACGGTCCGGCGCTTGTTTGGATTGTCGGCTCGAGCCTCGTAGCGGTCGTAGAGTCGCTTGGGGGTGATAGGCCCGCGGTCGCGGATGATCTCGAACACCGTTTTTTGATGTGCATTGAGTGCCTCGATGTCTCGGTGCCGAATCTCGAGTTCGGCATCCGGGAGCGCTTCTTCCAAGACACCGGGCGTGATCGCGTCTTCGTCGTCGCGAGCAGCAATGGTGGCGGCTCGTTTGAGCATCCCGATTGCGACGCGGGCGTCGCCGGCGGCGGCATCAGCAATCCGTTCGAGGGTGGACCGAGCGGCAGCGTCTTGTGTGAGACCAACGCGAGCGCGGTCAGAGAGAATAGAGACGAGTTCGTCGGGGTTGTATTTCGTCATTGGGACGTGCTCACTGCTTTTGAGGTGGCTCTGGAGAGGTTGAACGTGGGTACTACGAGGCGACCCAACGCTGCACGCTCACCGAGCTAGCTGAAGGATACGACATCAACAAGGCATCGATGAGTAAGCTGCTTCGGCGGGCTGAAAACAGGATCGTTACCGAGTTCGTCGCCAGGTCCTCTGCGTAGTGTGCGACGTTGAACTTGAAACTGCCTTCTTAGCCTTCTTAGTAGTCACGCGGATGTAGCCCTGAGGCGACCTCTGCTTCATCCGGATATGAGGCTCAAGAACTCCTAACCTTGGCGAGTGTTCAGAAGAAAAGTCACGTCTGTTTAGCTATCTGCCGGGAGTTGACTATTTCCGGCAAACTGAACGCTCGGCCCGTTCCAGTTACCGTCCTCGTCGTAGTGGAGGTCGATGCCCTATCCAAACTCTTGCTAGATTTAATTCATTTTGTCCTCCATCGACTGAGGCTATTTATTAATCACGATGGGCAGAGCGTCAGCGCGCTCTGATTAGAATTTTGATCGACAAGCCCGTACACCTACTTTATGGCTATTCCACTACAGATAGTGTCTATCTAACAGGATTTCAACAGAGCCTTAATTTCCCAACCTGTGCTTGTACTGGGTAAACTCGTTGAGGGAGAGTGCGTTTCGTCTGTTCTTATTCTTTAAGTACTACACACAGGTCGTTTTGTTTGTTTGGAGGTCGAGAGACCAAGTACTGTGTTGGTCGGTGGAAACTTGCTCGCGGCATCATCTTCTCCCCCGTTCACAGATCGAGTTCGACGCGTCGTCCCTGCTCGGCGGAGTCGTAGAGGGCACGGATAGCGCGCATGTCGACCATCCCGTGTTCGCCGTCGGGTTCGAGGTTGAGACCACGCTGGAGGCGGTTGGCGAAGTAATCGAACTCCTCGCGCATCTGGTCGACCGGTTCCGGCCGATACTCGCCCTCAATGTCTGGTCCGGACACCCTGAGCACCTTCCGGGTGTTTGGGAAGAACAGCCCCTCCATGCTCAGTTCGCCTTCGGTACCGACGAATCGGAGGCTCGAGGTTACTGTTGCACTGTGCGTAACCGTACACGAGGCGAGTTTGCCGTCGGGGAACTCTAACTGGAACGCCGCGTGCTCGTCGGTTCCCTCGTAGGCCGGCTGTTCGGACTCCGTCCGGGCGTACACCGCCTGGGGGTCCTCCTCCAGAATGAACCGGATCGTATTCAGCGGGTAGATCCCGATATCGTTGAGCGTCGTCCCGCCGGCAAGATCGGGGTCGAACCGCCAGCTCGTTTCGTCAACGGCGTCGAGGATCGTGTCCGACATGTGTCCGAGTATCGAAACAACATCTCCGATGGCGCCGTCTTGGATCAGTTCTCGTGCGCGGCGGACCACCGGTTCGGTCTGGAGTCGGTAGGCGACCATCAGCGGGACATCTGCCTCCTGGCAGGCGTCGACAGTCGCCCGGGCGTCCTCGACGGTCGCTTCCAAGGGCTTCTCGCAGAGAACCGCCTTGTTGTGCGTCGCTGCGGCTTCAACGTGGTCGCGGTGGAGTCCGTTCGGCGTACAGACATACACCGCGTCGTAGGCGTCGGTCGCCGCGCCGTCGGCGTACTCTTCGTAGGTGAGAGTCTCCTCGATCCCCTCGAGGTCAGCCGCGACCTCCTCGGCCTTTTCCGTATTGGAACTGACCAAGACCGTCGTCGTGCAGTAATCTGCGTTTTCGACGGCAGGGATCGCTTGTTCGCGCGTCCACCACCCGAGTCCGACCATGGCGAATCGAACCGGATCGGTGTCCGTGGGGCCTTCCCAGTCGCGGGCACTGAAGCTGTCGAGATCGAACTCCATGAGCAAGGATTCGGTCCTCATAGCAGATAATTTTCACGAACGAGGAACCACCCCAACCAGCCGATCGAATACTGCGTTACCAGTGGCCACTGCGTCGTCTCGCATCGATGCCTCTACCAGACTGTAAATAACCCTGTGCATCGTGTCTAATGATGGGATGGTAAGTATCGGCGGACCGACGCCGTTTCTTGAGGACTATAAAGGCAAACGCATCACTCTACGACGTAACGACTGATTCCTCTTTGTAGAGAAGGGTTGCGGTTGGATTCTATTATTTCCAAGACTACACGTACTGACACATCCAGTCTATTCTTGATGACTTCTGAAGAGCCGTCACGCCGACCAGTTGTCAACGGTTACGCAGAATGGATGGTCCCCTCCAATCCCATGATCGTGCGACTGTTCCAACACCACCAACGTCGCCTTTTTTCGAGCGAGCCGGTCGCGACGCGCCGCCGGGATATAGGGAACGCGGCCGACGTGAGCGTCCAGTTTGGGACCTTGACACCGGCGGTGATCTTAACGGTGTACGACGGTGCGGGGACGGTCACACATAGGGGTGGAGTATATCGAAGAGCGAGTACTACAATGAAGAATCTACTTACCGAGCGCAACTGAAGTGAGGGTATGTCCTCGAAACGAATCGCGACCACCCGCATCGGAACTCCCGAACGGGACCAAATAACGACGGGGCGGAATGACCGATATAGGCAATGTGGTTTGCAATATCTCCGGATTGACAGCATTGATGCCCAACTGGTACATGCTGGCGAGATAGCGCGCCACATCGCCTATCTCTTCGCCGAACCGATAGACACCGAGTCGAGAGAAAACGGCGGTACGGTACACTGATGGTCCGATTTTCCCAACGACACCTGCGACTTTTCTTCACCGTGCTCCTTTCGCTCTCAGTGCTAAGCGTCGGATACGGATTCGCAAGCGCATCGACGGAAACGACGTTCGAGTCGCACCTCTCGCAGAGCGGCGACATCGACCGAAACGCCACCGTCGCACCTAACGCAAGCGGAATCACGGTCGTCGCTACAGACTCGAACTCGTGGCGCGGACAGGCCAGCGACGGTCCCAGAGCGCGGGCCGAACTCGTCGCGTTCAACTCCAACGGGACGGTCCGCTACTACAACGACACTCATACCCGGTACTGGGACGTGGACCCCGTCCCAGGAACTGAGGCAACCGTCGAGTACTCATACGCGGACCACCGGGAGGGCAATCGGTGCCCCCCGGCCGAGGAGTGGAATGCGAGCGAGTACGGCGTCGACGAGGAGACGTGGAACACCTACTACGAGGCGCACGGGGACGTGAACGCCTGCACCTACAACGGTGTCGAGCGTGTGAATCTCACGACCGGTGATGTCGAGCAGGTCTGGGGACAGTTGACCCCTGGGAAGGAGGCGACGCGGTACCACGACGTCGACCGCATCAACGAGACGCATCTCGTCGTCGCCGATATCTACCTAGACGGGGTGTTCGTCGTGAACACCGAAACCGACGAGATCGAGTGGCGCTGGAACGCCTCCGACGCATTCCCCATTGAGGGGACCGGCGGTCCCTACCCGGATGACTGGTCGCACATCAACGACGTTGAGGTGGTGGACGACGGGCGGATCATGGTGAGCATCCGCAACTTCGACCGCGTCGTGTTCCTGTCCTCCGATGGGCACGCTGTCGAGGAAGCGTGGACACTCGGTGAGGAGGACAACTACAGCATTTTGAACGAGCAGCACAATCCCGACTTCGTCAACCGCTCGAACGGCGGTCCGGCTGCTATCGTCGCAGACTCCGAGAACAACCGTATCATCGAATATCAGCGTGCGAACGGTACGTGGGAGCAGACGTGGCTCTGGCGGGACTCCCGGATGCAGTGGCCGCGCGACGCCGACCGCCTGCCGAATGGGCATACGCTCATCTCCGACTCCAACGGGAACCGTGTCTTCGAGGTGGACGAGAACGGCGACATCGTCTGGGAGGTCAACATCGCCTTCCCGTACGAGGCCGAACGCCTCGGCACCGGCGACGAATCGACCGGTGGCTCCAGTGCTCAGTCAAGTGATATCGCGTCTCAGTCTCTGACAGTCGGCGACCGGTTCTGGAGCGCGCTTAAGGGCCTCGTTCCCGGGAAGTACCTTAACGGATTGATGTACATCACTCCCGTTTGGATGGGGTTCCCGGAAGTGTTCGCGCTCGCCGCGGGAGTCGTCGTCGTACTCCTCTGGGCGGGAACGGAGACGCTGTGGTGGGTCCGACGACGGTAAGCGGGGTGGCCGAGTCGGTCACGCTCACGGGCAGGTGTCCGGTTCCGAAAACACCGCCCTAGGTGGCGAATAACCACCGAACACGACCGAACGCCGCGCGTGGGAGCGACAGGAAAACAGCGAGGGTCAGAGCGAGTCTCGGCGATGCCGTCGGCCGACGTCTCCATACGTCCCCTGGGTGCGGGGCAACCCATACACGACACCGAGACGCCGCGGTTGACTACTCCGCCTTGCGCCGCCGCTTCTCCATCCGCGCCGTTGCGTGCTCCTCTCCCGAAATGAGCCCCGCCGTGAGGAGTTGCGTCAGTTAGCTGCGGGAGAGCGATGCCAGGTCGTCGCGGTCGGCGAGTGTCTCCCACTCCTCCGACCGCTGTACCTCAATATCGACGTCGACGGTTTCGTATGAAACGCCCAATGGGTGAGTGCGTTCTGGAGGATAGGGAGTACGCGATCCCCAGCCTCCACATCACCGAACTCGGATTCGAGAGCGGCCAGCGTGTCGTCATCAAGGCGCCGGTGTGTTCAATCATCGCCACCACCCACGGCGTCACAGTGTATCAGCACGTAACTGTCCGTCGAGACGGCGTCCTCTCTCTACGATATTTCTGTATCGTAACGTGGTTTAGTCGATGGTTTCAGCGGGGCTGCTGCCTCGAAGGCACGGGGACCGATTTGGGAATTGGATCAAACAAGTAGGGGCCTGAATTACTACGTCGCCCCGTC
Source organism: Halopelagius fulvigenes (assembly GCF_042662625.1). Taxonomy (GTDB): domain Archaea; phylum Halobacteriota; class Halobacteria; order Halobacteriales; family Haloferacaceae; genus Halopelagius; species Halopelagius fulvigenes. Next base: position 69,711 of record NZ_JBHSXH010000011.1, on the reverse strand, counting down.
GGTGACCCAGCGCCACACCGTTGCTGAGTCAGAGACCAAGTGCGGTTTGGAGCCTGGTGAGAAGCCCGCCTTGGAGATCGAAGATCTGCGTCATCTCCTCGTCTGTGAGTTCGAAGTCGAAGACGTCGAAGTTCGCTTGGATGTGTGCGGGGCTCGATGCCTTTGGGATCGCCGAGACCTGTTCTTGCTGGAGGAGCCACCGCAACGCGACCTGGGCTTCGGTCTTCCCGTATCGAGCGCCTATCCCCTTAAGGCGGTCGTTGCCGATGACGCGGCCTTCCGCGAGAGGACTGTAGGCGGTCAGCATAACCCCGTTTTCGATGCAGAACTCAAGCAGGTTGGCCTGCTCCTTGAACGGGTGATACTCCACCTGGTTGGTGAGAATCGGGGTGTCGGAGGCCGCGATTGCGTCCTGCAGTTGGCCGACAGAAAAGTTGCTGACTCCGATGTGCCGGACTATTCCCCGCTTCTGGAGGTCGTTCATCGCCGCAATCGACTCCTCGACCGGGATGGTACGACTCGGGGAGTGAATCAACAGCAGATCGATGTCGGTTGCCAACCGCCCGTGGCTTTCCTCGACGGATTCAAGGACGTCATCGTGCGCAAGGTTCTGGCGGAGGATCTTCGTCACGAGGAAGATATCGTCGCGCGGCACGTCGGCAGCCGCGATTGCCTGGCCCACTGCCCGCTCGTTATTGTACATCTGGGCTGTGTCGACGTGCCGGTACCCTGTTTCCAACGCTTGGTGGACTGCGGTTTGACATGTCTCGCCTCTCATCGGATACGTCCCAAAGCCCAGTGCTGGGATGTCCACACCCTGGGTAGTTACGTATTCCATAGGCTGTTGCTTCGGCGGCCAGTTGCAAGAAGATACGCCACGGTTCTGGGTCATGGTCGGCTCTGTACCTCCTCGATGTCGACGCGGCGTTCGTCTCACTGACTTCGGAACCTGCAATAACGCTCGCTGAGGAGAATCTCCTTGACGACCCGCCGGAGTAGAGATTACCCAACAGGCGAGGAGTACCGTGGCTGGCGTTGGTTAAGATAGGGGCATCTCTCAGTACGTTTCGACCGAGACACCAAGAGCTTCAAAGTCGTCGACGTTGGCTGTGAGGACGGCATCGTCGAGTATCTCCGCCATCGCGGCGATGTAGGCGTCGTTTATCCCAACACCGGCGTCTCCGCCCGTTCCATCATCGGCGCATGCAAGCAGTTCACCCGCGGTCCTGGCGACCTCCTCGTCGACGTCGACTCGAGGGTAGCCTAACAGACGGTTCCGCATCTCCTGTTTGGTGGTATCGCTCTGAACCGTCGCGACGCCGTAGTATGCCTCGGCGACGACCGGGGTGGGTAACCACTGCATCTCCCCTTGGTCGACAAGCTCCGCACCCTTCGCGAACGCGTCCGGGTCGTCTGCCATCAGGTCGAACAAAAACGACGAGTCGATTATCACTCGTCTGCGTTCTCGCTCTTGAACGCGGCGCGCGCGGCGTCGAGACGGTCGCGGTCGCGGCCGCGAAGACGCTCAACTGCGGCTTTCGCTTCCTCGGCTTCTTCTTTCGACAGGAGGCCGGCAACGTCGTCGGGGTGGGGGCCGCGCGTAATCCGGCGCAGAGTGTCCTCCATCGTCTCATCGTCCCGTTTGTGGGCGTCCAGCCACTTGTGATACTCCTCCGAGACGCGGATGGTTTTCACCATACAATATATTCAGATATATGCCTCTAAGAGTGTTACGCCGACGGTTAAGAGCGGACGACCCCATGCGTCCAAAAGGAACGCATCAACCCTTCCTGGCGCGCCGGAAGACGGCGCCCCCAGACGAGACTTAACCCACATTCACCCAGACACCACTCGTCGTCGAAAATAACCCCCATGCGTGAATTCGTTAACCAACCTGAGGGTGTCCCATTCTGACTGTTGGTTAAGACAACGGGTCCTCTCCCCCTTGATGTCGTCGGGCTTCATCCCCATGCACTCCCGCTCTACGATATAAGGCGAAGCGGTCACGCATGGCCTCCAGTGCGTGAGACGGGCACGTATTTGCTAACACCTACACCGTCGAATTGAAGGGCGTAGCTTGTCCCAACCGTCTCTACTAGGTTGGACTTGAAATTCCTATCTACCGCCGCGAGGCTGTGTGCGTCACCGTTTCCGGTCCATTCCCAGACGACGGTGGTTCCAGGGTCGACACGTACCGCTGCCGGCTCAAACGTGAAGTCGCACCGCTAAAGCCTCTCTGCTACGAGGATATCAGAACAATCACTTGTCTTGCCTTTGAGTCAATAATATGAACAATTTACAACAATCGACCCAATCGGGTCTTCGAACAGTACTCGAGATGGTCGGGTTAGCAGTACTTACATTCATTGTCGCTCTCGTCGCTGGCGTCGTGTTCATCGTTCCGCTGATTATACTCGGGTACGACATCCAGAATACCGCTGTCCTCGTAGGGCTAACTGCTGCCGGGCAGCTTGGGATGTTTGCACTAGGATACGTGTACCTCCGCTATCGAGATCTTTCGGTCCCAATCGCAACGCCTTCTCTCTCAACACTGGGTTACGCCATCGGAGGGATGGTGCTCGCACTTATCGTCGCGACGAGTCTCTCTGTCGTTTTATCGGCACTCGACCTCCTCCCGAGCTCTGTTATCGGGGACATCGGGGCGACCGATCCTACGTATCTACTCGGTCTCGCCGTCCTCTCCGTCGTCATTGTCGCTCCTGTCGAGGAGTTCTTGTTTCGTGGCATTATCCAACGTCGGCTCCGAGACCAGTTCGGGCCCGTCTCTGCGGTCGTGGGGGCGAGTCTGCTGTTCGGTGCGATGCATCTTGCGAACTACTCAGGAGACCTCGTACCTATTGTTGCGGGCGCGTTTATGATCTCCGCCGTCGGAGCAGTGTTCGGAGTAGTCTACGAACGAACCAACAACCTTCTAGCGCCGATTCTCGCTCATGCCAGTTACAACGTGGTTCTGCTCGTGGTGAGTTACTTCCAACTCCTGTACGCTTAAACAGAGACGATGTCGAATCTGATACTCCGTTCTCTCGTACGTACGAGCACGGTCTCGCTGCGATCGTGAGCCTCGATACCATCAATTTCTTTCCGTCTCTGACACTCGCACTAGTTGGTGCAGTGTACGTTGCCACAGAGATCACGTTCAGTCAACGATTGCGAACCGCGACTAGCGTTCTCGCTGGACTCGCCGTAGTCGTGGTTAGTGGCGTGCACGGGGCACCTCTCGAGTAGACGCCAAAGGTGATCCCATCCTCCTGGGAGTCAGTTGCTATTGAACGTTAGAGGACTTGGCGATACGACATACTACTTGCATATCTCGGGCATACCATTATCTGTCAGTTCCGGGACTAGTGATGCCGGGTGTGCACAAACTGGTCATGGACCTTACAAGTGTTCTGTCAACAGGTGATTCGTCCAGCGGAACCGAGACACACCATCCGACCGATTACGTAACAGATCGTCTCAAAGCAGGGAAAGAGACCATCAACGGTTTTTCGATACGAGTCCGTCGTACGACTAGTGAGCAAGTCTCCGGTGTTATCGACCGGGGTGTAGACGAACTACGAACGCAGTCTGAAGCCAAAACTGAGACTGGCATCCGCGAACGACTCGTCGAGCGAGCCGCCAACGAACTGTGTGAACGAGTTCTTGACCAAACTGTCGACGAACTCCGTGAACAGTCCGACCTATATCTAAACATCGACGATTCATTCGAGTCGTTCCTGCGGCGGTACAACATGAATGCAACTCGTCTCGACGACGAGACACTGACAGCGATCCGGAACCAGTTGGCCTCAGAAACTGCCGTGAGTACGGACGAACTACTTGAGCAGTTCGTTGCCGACGATTCGAGACGGCCATCGGCGGAGTCGGATGCGAGCTCGCAGTCAGACACGTCGGAGACAGTCGACCGCGCGCTTACGGAAGCGTACTCACATTTCTGTGCAGAACTAGATATCGAGACGGATCAGTCCCTCGACCGCGTTCTCGAGGATGCCCTCCAGCGGGACGCCGTGGTCGTCGGCCACGCACTCGAACGAACGTTGACCGAGGAGGTACCGCAGATAGTCAGTGACCAGTCACGTGACGTGGTCGGAACTGAGGGCTCACAGAGCGCGGGTACTCAATCGAGCGACGCAACCAAGGTTCTGTCTGATCGAAAGGCTGGTCGACCAGCGGCCGCGATGGCGCTTGCGGCAACGGCACTCCTCTCAGACGACGTGGTCGGTGATCGAGCCCTCGCCCGTACGCTTCCGGCCCTGGCGTCGAATCTGACTAACGGAGGTAGTGGAACCGCCACACCAGAGCGTGTCTTATTCAAGCTCCTCTCGAATTTGGTACTCGAGACTGGAGACGGGAGCGTCGATCTCGCAGCGCTCCGGTCACAGTCGACCGGGTCACTGGTGCTCGTCGCGCTCTTCGTCGCTAATTTCATCGCGATGGGCCTTGGAGCGTGGGTATCCTACAAGCGTGCACCACCGATTCCCGATGAGATTCGCGGACCGGATGGGGAGCTGATCGTCACGGACGAGCAAGTACAACTTGGCAAGAAAGCGTTTCAGGCAAACGGGCTCATGAACTTGGGCTCGATCCTGGGTAACGGCTCGTACTTCGGGGTCGATCTTACCGCCGATGCGCTGGCGCTAAAAGCCGAGTTCATGCGTGAGTATTACGCTCGCCAACAAGGTGCTGATTCATTCGACGCACTTGACGATGACGAGCAGGCAGTCATTGCAAAACGCGTCGAACGGGAACTCGACGCAGATGCTCCGGAGGGGTCTGTTGCCCAGTACTCAGCGGCCGAAGTCTATGCCCATCATCGGATTCGGGACCAGTACGTCGACCGGTACTACGGCGGCTCACCCGAACGAGGGATTCCCTCGAAGTTCGTTAAATCGGTCGACCACGCCAAACGAATCGCTGATTTTGCGTGCTGGACGGCATGGATGTCCCACACCAACCGGCCTGGCTCGGATCACTCCTATACGAACGACTGGCCGTACGTGCCCGCGACCGGAAACCGACCCACTGGACAGGTACTGGTTTGGAGCACGATCAGTGTCATTCTCCTCATTGCTGGCGGCGGCGCTGGCGTCTGGGCGTACCACTCGTTCGATTTGGCCGAACCGACGACCGAGCTTATCGACGTACCTTCCCCCGATGAAGTATCGATCACGCCGACCCAGTACGCTGCAGCGTGGTATGTCCCCATCGCAGGGGCGCTGTTCGTCGCACAAGCGCTCGTTGGTGCGCTGCTCGCCCACTACTATGTCGAACGAACCGGGTTCTACGGTATAGGGGACGCACTTGGGATCGACATCGTCTCGCTGTTGCCGTTTTCTGTCAGTCGTACCTGGCACGTTAACCTCGGTATCCTCTGGATCACGACGCTGTGGCTCGCAGGCGGGCTCTTTCTGCCAGGACTGTTCAGCGATCACGACCCACCTTGGCAGGCCGAGGGCACAGCTGCACTACTCGGCGTGCTCGTATTCGTGACAGTCGGCGCGTTCACGGGCGTCTGGCTCGGCACACATGGCAAACTCGGGGCGCCCGAGGACGGTGATCTCTGGTGGTGGCTCGGCTCTGAGGGTCTCGAGTATCTCGAAGTCGGCCGACTCTGGAAGGTTGGGTTGCTCGGCGGCTTCGTCGGCTGGACAGGGTTGGTGCTCCGTAGCGTCCGCCAGTTGGATGAACCGCTGACCGGCTTGGGTCACTTCATGACCTACGCGGGTGGCTCGATCGCGCTCATGTTTGCCGCGAGCATGCTCTATACGCCCGAGACGAACATGGCGGTTACGGAATTCTGGCGCTGGTGGGTCGTTCACATGTGGGTTGAGGGCGTCTTCGAGTTCTTCGTCACCGCCGTGATTTCCGTTGCATTGGTGTCGATGGACCTCCTCGAGAGGGGTGACGCGGAAAAAGCGATTCTCTTTGAAGTGTTCGCGATCATGGCGGCAGGAATCGTCGGCGTCTCCCACCACTACTGGTGGGTCGGTCTCCCCGACTTCTGGGTCCCGCTCGGGACGACGTTCTCGACTCTCGAGTTCGTCCCGCTCGTGTTTGTCCTCTATCGAAGTTTCGGTGAATATCGGTCCTTGAAAGCTCAAGACGAGGCGTTCCCCTACACGATACCGCTCTTGTTCATCGTCGGTAGTAGTGTTTGGAACTTCGTCGGTGGTGGGGTACTCGGTTTCTTCATCAACCTCCCAGTAATCAACTACTATGAACACGGAACCTACCTGACCGTTGCACACGCTCATACCTCGCTGTTCGGCGCATTCGGCCTACTGGCACTTGGTCTCGGCACATATATTCTGCGTGTCGTCACACCCGAAGCTGCGTGGGACCCGACATGGTTCCGGGGAGCGTTCTGGCTGACGAACGTTGGACTCGTGATCATGTCCGTTGCATCGTTACTTCCTGTTGGATTCGTACAGCTACAGACCGCTTATCAGGACGGGTATGCTGTCGCGCGGAGCCTCGAGTTCTACGAACAAGATCACGTCCAGACACTACTATGGGCGCGAACACTTGGAGACACGCCCATGATCCTCGGTGCACTCGCCTTTACTATCGGCGCGATTCGACACCTCTACGCAGCACGGCAGAGTTCTCTCGTGCCGACTGGGACAAATTCGTCGACCTCAAAGAGGGCGAATCGGGGACGGGACAGTGAAACTGGCCGCGAGAGCCAAGGGGATAATCATCCACTGTAGTCAGTGATCGGCACGGACTTTCGCCGGTCAGTCGCCGTCCTTCGCTCGGCCGGATTCGACGTGCCTCTGCTTGAGCAAAAGGGAAAGCCGACACTCGAAGAGGCAGGGTTGAGGAAGAGACCACGACCGCGGAAGAGGCGGCGCGAAAGTTCCTTGTCATGCAGGAACTCCACGGGGAGTAGTCTTGTCTGCCTGCACGGCCGCGCTCAGAAAACAAACACAACCCTATGGGACCGGTGGAAGTCCGGCAACCGTACCTCTCTCTAGAGCGGCGACTCCCGGAATCGATGACCCTCCGGGCGAGGTTCTGGATACTGTCGCTGAACGGCTCCATGCCCCTCTCAGAAAAACACCCTATGCAACAGCTGACACTGTGTTCAACCAGAGGGTGTGCTCTCGCAAAGCCAACCCCATGCGCTGCAGTGGACATCTGACCGTGTTCATCTCGCCGATGCGACGCTCTCGGAAACGACCCCATACCTTCTTAGTAGACGATCTGACGGTGACCTCCCAACACAGAGAACCGCAAGGTTCGAGGAAATACTCACGAAAAAGGGAATATAGACCAATAAAACAACTCATCTAATCAATACAAATTTTGATGACAGCTCACATTACCAGTGACTCAACCGGCCCGCCTCATGGAGGAGGAATGTCGTATAACAAGGTCGTCCGACATAGAGAAAATACCGCGCTGAAAACCTCTCTTTCTCGGGAACACAAATATATTGATTGACACCCTCTCTCACTATCCAGTATCTCCTAAGACGACAGTTTTCGCACACGTGAGTGCAGGAATATCAGAACTCTTACTAGATCATCAGTTCCGTCTAAAATATAAACCTCAGAGTGACTGTCTTTCGTCTTCTCAAGCAGTCACAGGGGCAGATACGGCCCAAAAACATGTGTGTAACGAAATGACATTTTGTAGTGAAATACACAAAATATATTGAGTAGTGCTTCTGTTATTTGACTACCCCTACCCAAAGGCGACAGAATGAGTACCGTCGTCCAAGTCCGCTTCGGTGGGCGTTTGGACCACGAGGACGACTTAAAGTTGCTGTTGCCGACCTATAGCCTATCTGATAAATATGACACAGAAATCAAAGCAGATCCGCGCCGTCGCGCTCGCCGCGCTGATGGTCCTGTCGGTCTTCGCCGGCACCATCGCGTTCGCAGGTTCCGCGACTGCTGCGGGTTCCGGTGCCCCCCGATATGTGGGCGACGCTGTCCACTACAACAGTGATAGTGATGGCAGCGTTATCGAAGTACCGTTTGACGAAGAAATTAACTCCACGAGCCTGACGACGGAGAACTTCACTCTCCTGAACGACGGCAAGGATGTCACCTCGAAGTACGTTGCTGGTAATGACAGCATCACGCAGCCCGTACCGGGTCGCGTTGTCATCCAGACGAATGAGACGATCAAGTCTCAGGACCTCGAGATCCAGCTCTCTGGTGACATCAAGGACAACAGTTCGACTGTCAAATCGCTCGCTAACGCGGGCAAGAAGAAGGTCGTCTTCGCTGCTGTGACGGTTGACGCAGACTCGGACCGTAATTCGTACAAAGGCTCCCTTGTCGCTGTTGAGACCACCAACGTCAGCGAGGACGTTGAGGTGACGGCCACCTCTGACGAGAACTCGGACGCGTTCAGTCGTAACACCGGTACCAACAGCACGGTCATCGTGTTCAACACGAAGGACCGCGCGCTTGGTGAGTACCAGTTCGAGTTTGAGGGCGCGTCCGCAACCACCACCGTTCGCGACCTCGGTCTAAACGTTACACTCGACAGTCAGAACATCACGACGGACGGCACCGTCGACGGTACGGTCTCGGCTAACGCTGGCAACCGTGACGTCAAGCTGCAGCTGCTCGACAGCGACGGTGAGGAAGTTGCCAACATCACTGGTGAGAGCCTCAACGGCCAGGGTCAGTACGACTTCTCGTTCTCCAGCGTCGGCGCTGGTAGCTACACGGTGAAGGCAACGGACCTCGACAGCGGTGTGACGGCCAAGTCCTCGACGGTCAACGTCAAGAAGGCCGGCAAGAGCAAGGCTAACTTCAACGCATCTGTCATCTCGCAGCAGCGCGGTGACATCGTCGAGATTCCTGTCATGCTCTCGAACACCGAACAAGCCGTCATCGACATCGGTAGCGAGGACGCCGGTTTCCACGCTAACGTGACGGTCGAAGACGGTAACAACGACGGTAAGGTCACGCTCCTCTTCAACACCTGGACGGCGACCGATGGCGTCAGCGGTGACGTCTTCACCGTCGAGAACTCTGACGATTCCGTCGTCGACTTGAGCATTAACACCGACGTCGGCTCGCTCCTCGACGCGGGCGACTACGACCTCGAAATCCGCACGAAGGGCGCATCCAACCCCCAGAACGTCGCGACGCTCACCCTCGAAGAGCGCAGCACGAACGCTGTCACCACGTGGACGGCGTCCGACGGTACGAACCTCAGCGACATTGACGCGCTCAACGAGGCGCTCGCGAACGGCAACGTCACGCAGGACAGCGAAATCGCTAACGGCGACCGCGTCATCACGCAGGTCAACGCCTCCGGTCTCGGTGGTGTCTACGAGGCCAACGGTAACTTCCTCGGCAACGAGCAGTTCAAGTTCTCGGTGAATCAGACCACGGCTCCCGCGAACGGCGACGCGTTCTGGCTCGACCTGACCTCCGAGAACACGAACGTCATTGCTGATGCCGAGAACGACACGTACTTTATCGTGTTCGACACCGGCTCCAACAGCAGTGTTGAGGCTATCCGCGAGGTCAACGGTTCCTCTGTCGACTACGGCGCTGGTGACGGCCTCACGGCCAACTTCACCGTCAAGGACGAGAGCAACCTCGCCGACTCCCAGCAGTCCGTTGAGACCGACTTCGAGCTCGTTGAAGCCAAGCACTCGCTTGACGAACCCGTCAACGTCTCGAACGCTGCGAGCCAGACCATCGAAGGCGAATCCAACGTCGCACCGGGCACGGAACTCCAGATCCGCGTCCGCAGCTCGGAGGACACGAGTCCGAGCTTCCTAAAGACGGCGACGGTCTACGTCTCTGAGAACAACACGTTCTCTGCTGACTTCGACTTCAGCAACCAGAACGTCGGCGACAAGTTCACCGTCCGCGTCACCGGTGGCGCCGCTGGCGACGTCACGGAGGTCAAGGGCAACGTCGTCGAAGGTGCGAACAACACGACCGAAACCGTGACGGACAACGGTACGGTCACGACGCAGGGCCCGAACGAAACGGCGACGACCGACACGTCGGCCACGACGACGGCCCCGGCGACGACGTCGACCGGCGAGACCACGACCGCAGAGCAGACGGGAACTGACACGAGCACGCCCGGATTCGGCGTGGTCGTTGCAGTCATCGCGCTCCTCGCTGCGGCGCTCTTCGCCGTCCGCCGCGACTAACTAACCGAGCCCCCGGAGGGTTTCCCTTCGACTCGGTCCTTATCCCTTTCTTTTCGGACTCGTCGGTGGAACCGGGAGTGCAAAAGTCGTCGATATTACGCTTGAACAGTTGTATTCAGACCTCCCCCCGTGAGAGTACACTCTTTAACCTCCCTGACGAATGGACAGGCGATATCGCTTGGATCTTTGCGTACTTTGACGAAGCAGCTGACTTCGACTGTAGCGTGACGGCCATGGAGTCCGCCATCACGCTCGAGAAGAATCAAGCGACGTTCAAAGTGTGATATCCCGCTCTTCTACCAGTGCAGAAGACATTGGATGAGCCGATACACCACGCACGCCTTATACGCTCAAGAACAGGTGGTCTATATCCCTCTATTTCCACATGAGAGGAGAAAGTCGAGAAACACCGGCACTTCTTCGAGGAGGTCGTTCGCGCTGGGCTTGAACATCCTGACCGAGACGAGTTCGTCAAGGATGAATCTTAACGGACGACGTCGACGGGCACCCTCATGCACTCCCGGGGAGTGTCTCAACCTTCTGTACAACGGAAGGACGTCGCGTGGATCCTTCCTCGTCAACATCATCCTCGCTATGGTCGATCACCCTCACGACCACGTGACGACGGAGGAAGGAGGATGCCTCTCTGTCCGCTCATCGTCCCCATTCAGTTAGATAGGATGATAACAGTTCTTGATCCACAAAGTCGTGATAACAAAGCACTTAACAGTGGAAGAGATTCCAAAAATCAGCAAATGGCAGTTACACAAAACGGTACTTTGTCCGGGCAGTCAATCGACGACTACTTCGCGGTCTTGAGCACCGGACATCGACAGGCCGTCGTCAGGGTCCTCGCAGCAACAGACCGCTCGGTTACCCTCTCGTCTCTTGCACGGTGGGTCGCCGCAGAGAGACAGAGCGTCGAGCGAGAGACGATAGCCGAGCAAGAGATCAAACGCACGAAGGTGAAACTCCACCACAACTCCCTGCCGATGTTAGACGACGTGGGCGTTCTCAAGTATTGTCCTGAGGACCAGCGCGTGGTTCCGACTGAGGCTCTGGAAACAGTAGAGAGATTCCGAGAGATGGGTTCGCCGAAGTGAGGCACTTACTACACCCTTGCAGCTGCAGCCTATCGGTCAGAGACGACCGAGGTATCTGACTCCCTGTCTACTGGGTCTTCAATGTCGCCTATCACGAACTCGACGAGATCAGTTACGGTTACCATTCCGATGACATCACCATTCTCAATGACGAGTGCGAGCTCCTGATTCTCCGCTTGAAACTGGTCAATAGCATCACTCACGTCAACATCAGGTGACATTGTCATAGGAGGTGCAGATAATTCTGTGAAGTTAACCTCCCCTTGGACTAGTTGATCATAATGCTTAGCTAGTATCGGAGAGTAGATGATGCCGTAGAAGTCTGTCATGTCCTTCCCAACCAAGGGATAGCGGGTATGTGGGTTCTCTTCCATCCGACGTATGTTCTCCTCGGAATCGGCCTCCGTGGACAAAGTGACGATCTCGTCACGCGGAACCATCTCTTCTCGAACCGATCGTTCTCCAATATAGAATGCACTCATCACCTCATCGCGGCGTTCCTTGGATAGATCTCCCTCGTCAAGAACGGATCCAAGTCGGTTTCGGAGATCTGCTCGAGATTCGATGACGTCTTCTTCTGTTTCGAGCCATGCACCGGTCATCTCGATACCGAAGAGTTTGAGTGTCCCTTTGGCAATCCAGTCGCCAAGCGTGATCAGCGGCGAGATAAGCCAGTTGAACCAGTACAACGGCCCTGCACCGTACCTGCAAACCATCCGCGAGCGTTCGACGCCAAGGTAGGTCGGCGTCTGCTCACCGTGAGTCAGGTGGACGAGGTTAATAATGAGGAACGCGATGATAGCGCCTGCCCCGACAGAAGCAAACACCGTATTAGCGAAGAGCGGTTCAAAGAGGGCCGCCAACGCAGGTTCAGCGACGATTCCGACTGCAATACTAGACGCCGTAATCCCTACTTGGCAGGTAGTGAGGTAGATCTCCAGATTGTTGGTCATCTCCCACGCTCGTTGTAGTGCTGTACGACCGTTACTGACGAACTCTTCCTCGGTAAACTGACGTGCTCGTGTCAATGCAAACTCGATAGCGACGAAGAAACCGTTCGTTAGGATAAGTGCCACACCGGCGATGAGGCGTACACCTAATTCTAATGAGTTCATCTGCATAACTCATCATTTAGTTCCAAGAGGGAAATGTTCAGCGAACATGGAGACGACAGTATCGTGAGTTGTTCTATGAGTAAAACAACGGTTTATGGGGCTCTAGTTTGTGTTGTTAACCAATGTCATATCACACTCTGATTCACTCCTGTTTCGGGAAGACACAGAAGTGGGAAGTGCAGCGGTGTCGGCATCCTCCCGGAAGTTAACCATGAGTCGAGAGTCCGTCCTCATCCTCGTCATGGTACTGGTCTTGGTACTGATGTTCCTCGTTGTCATTTTCAGTGATACGGTCGTATAGCAGCATTAGCGATGACAACTCTGGAGATCAAATATTTCTGCGTGATATTTGATAGGTAGGGGTGTATATTAATCTTGACCCGGCGGTCGTCCGTTTCTTCCCGGGGCTTTCAATGGTTCCCCAGGGGACTTACCTATGTCAGGCCACATATACCTACCTATGGAAGAGAACTCACATCGAGAGTCCCGACGAGACTTCATGAAGAAGAGTGCACTGACCTCTGGCGCACTCGCAGTTGGACTTACTGGGAGTGCAACAGCGCAAGAGACGGGGACGACGAACGGAACTGGTACGACAACCGGAACCAGTGGTGACGTGGGCGATGGCGGCAAGGCGCTCATGTTCAACGATGAATTCCGACCGGGCGCTCAGTTCCGCGTCGTATCGCCGGTCCTCGAACAGAACCCGGACGTCGAAGGTGTAGAACAAGGAGACATCTGGAGTGAGTACAATACCCGACGTATTCAGTATCTAAACACCAACGAGGAAGTGTACTTCTTCCCCGCTCACGACGCCGAAATTCAGGAAGGGACCGTGTACGAACTTCAGACGAACTTCTCGTTGTTCGCAGACGAGACAAACGACGAGGGCGTCATCTCCGTCTCCTTCGAGCCGGTCTCGGAGGATGACGTGCTGATCTCCGAGGATGACGGCCAACTTGACCCTAACGAGGACTTTGAAATCGTCGACGGTGGGGGCAAAGCGTTGGTCCGCGCGGGCAACTTCTACCCCGGTTCGCTCGTCCAGATTACGAGCGACGTCTTGGAGTGGACTCCGCGCCAGCAAGTGCAAGGTTCAGACATCTTCTCGGCGTACAATACCCGACACGCGGAGTACCTCAATACGAACGACGAGTTCCCCATCTACACCGCTCATGATGGCGAGTTCGAACCTGATGCTGTGTACGTGATGCGTAACGAGTTCGACGTTACGGACCCTGAAGGGGCCCTTCTCACGGTGGACCTTGACCGGGTCAATCAAGACGACCTCGACGACGGATTCTTCTAATCTCCACTCGCCGTTTTCCGAGGGTGCACCATCTCAGGTAATAACGTGGGCGCCTCCGAGATTTTTGAAGTGTGGTGCACTGGTCGTAGAGTTCCCTTTCGGCCGGGGGTGTATCCTATCCCTGATCGGATTGAGAACAGTCAATACAGGGCCAGCATGCCTTATGGCATTGACACACATATTTGTCACGTGGCGCTACCTGATGGACTCGTACACCACGAACGGCCGAACGCAATTCTCGGGTGGGCATCTACGGGCGTCGTGGTTCTCGGATCAGTCGAGAGCCTCCTCACGAATGCCATCCTCTGGGGTGGGTTTGCCCTCTTCATCGCCGCTGTAGTGGCGGTGCCAGCATTCTCGACTGGTGAATGGACGGTCATCGTCCCATGGCCGCTCCCCCTCTTCGCCGCCGTCGCCGTCCTCGTCCGGTCGGTTGGTGTATACCCAGAAATTGCAGGTTACGTCGCTATCGCGACGCTTGCACTCGTCGTCGTCGTCGAACTAGATGCATTCACATCGGTTGAGATGAGTCGACGTTTTGCCGTTGGATTTGCCGTGTTAACTACGATGGCGATTCAGGGGCTGTGGACAGTTGCACAGTTCTACTCAGATATGTGGTTGGGCACGAAGCTCTTGCGCTCGCAGACCGAACTTCAGTGGGACTTCGTTATCGTGACAGCCGTCGGGCTCGTCGAGGGAGGAATCTTCGAGCGGTACTTCGAGCGATTTTCCCCGGCTGGGGCGGCTGAACAGTCGGTCGATGCGAGAGGGTCATCATGACGCTCGGTGATGTACTCCACCTCTCTGACCGCCAAGAGCGGCTACTCGTGCGAGCGATGCAGCTCACATTATCTGGTCTCCTGGTCTACGGGCTGGCGACGTACCAGCTGGGGATGGCTGTCAACGGAGGCCTCGCACTGGCAGTGACGTTCCTTCCAGCGTTGCTGCGCCGGGAATACGGTTACACGATGGACGTCGGACTTGTCCTCTGGATTACTGTGGCTATCTTCCTCCACAGCGTCGGATCACTCGGCCTCTATAGCAGGTACTCGTGGTATGATGAGATCACGCACACGATTTCGGCGACGGTCATCGCCGGTGTTGGCTACGCAACGCTCCGGGCGTTTGAGTGCCACTCTGACGACATAGACGTCTCGTCGGAGTTCCGAGCAGTGTTTATCGTCGTGTTCGTCCTCGCGTCCGGCGTACTCTGGGAGGTATTCGAATTCGCCGTTCCGTATCTGTCCCGCGTTCTCGGTGTTTCGTCTCCGGTTACGGTTTACGGAATCGACGACATTGTTACGGACATGTTATTCAACACGGTCGGCGCGGTCCTCGTGGCGTTCTGGGGGACGGGATACTTCGGTGGTCTTGCTGTATTCTTCAGACAACAGCTCAGCTCTAATAATAGTAAGTAGCATATGTCTATTCAGAGGGACAACCCATGTTCCCAATCTAAGACAGAGGGGCCTTCCCCCCGGAGATCTAATAACGAATTAGCTCCGCAAAGGGGGTCCCGCGAAAGAGACTCCGGTCGTGAAAATATCTTGACGAAGACAACTATGAACCAGGATGAAGAAAAAGAAGCCACCGACGCACCGGAGGATAAGAGGAGAGGTCGCCAAGAAGCAAACAAGCGCTGTCTAATCCTTAACCCGACGAGTGGCACTGCCGATCATATTGACAAGGTACGCCGTCTTGGGACGGATTGGGGATACCACATTAAGGAAACAGAACGTGAAGGACATGCGGTCGCACTCACACGGGAAGCCGTCACAGATGGTGTCGACCTACTGGCCGTCGCTGGAGGTGATGGGACCCTTCACGAAGTAATCCAAGGTCTTGTTGACGCAGATGCACTTGACGAGGTGACCCTCGGTGTCCTCCCAGCAGGTACAAAGAATATCTTTGCAACGAACATTGGGGTTACGGGTATCCAACAGGGGTTCGAAGTACTCGAGTACGGGGATCGACGACGCATCGATGTTGGGTTCGCCGGGGATGAGCCGTTCGTCATGTCCTGTATTGCTGGATTGCTTGCGAATGCGAGCGTAGCAACGTCTGGAGAGCTGAAAGAGCGCTTTGGTTCACTGGCATTCGTTATCACCGGCGTTCAAGAGGTTTTGACATTTGACGGGCTCAACATTGAGATTACTGTGGTTTCGAACGGGGAAGAGACAACTTGGACGGGGGAGGCATTGTGTGCGCTCGTCGGAAACGTCCGCCGCTTCGTAAAACAGGGCGGTCAGGCGAACATGGAGGACGGTCTCTTTGACGTGGTGATTGTCAAGCAGATGCCTACGAGCGATCTCCTCATCGAGGCGGTGGCCCACCGATTGCTCGGTCATGATACCGAGCACGTATCCCATGTGCAGGCAAGGCAGCTAGAAATCGACGAGTTACACGGTGAACCGATCGAGTTCAGCCTCGATGGTGAACCAAGTTCCCACGAACGGCTGGTGCTACATGTCTGTTCAAATGCACTTACCGTCTGTGTAGGCTCAGAATACGACCCCGAACCAGTGGAGAAGTAATGCATCTCTACCCTCAACCGATTACTCAGGGCGATTCTAACCTCTACTGAGAGGGGGAGACCCTTCGACGTATCTCAGCCGATAGTCCTGTCTCGTCTCCTGGCCCGTCGCGGGTACTATCGGTTTTTGATGCCATGGTCATTCGAGCGGGATTCGACGATTCCGCATCGGTCCACCACAGTCGGGACACTGGCCGGGGCTGGTCTCTGCGATGATGATATTCCCACAGTCGAAGCACTCGTAGGGGGTTTCTTCGTCCGATTTGGGGTCGACATCTCTCATTGGAGTTCACGAGTGCCAGCACGCAGCTCGGGGCACTCTGGATATGAATCAGACGTATATAAGGGAATATTCGGCTGTTGATTAACAAACCGTTTCCGAAATCAGGGGTTCGTTATCTAACCGCCTCAGCAGAAGCAGCGACGGGGAGATTATTCTCTTCGAAGAGCGTCGCAAACAGTTTGCGTTGGACAGTCCGAGCATGCTTATAGAAGGCAGGTGGAGAGATCCCCAATGTCGCTGCCACGTCTTCACCGGTGCTCTCGCGTGGTGACTCGAAGTACCCACTGTAGTATGCAGTCTGGATCACCTCGAGTTGTCGCTCGGTCAGCTTGTCGAGGAACCGCGAATAGAGATCGTGTGCTGCGGTCTGATCGAGCGTCTGCTTGGCGCGGAGTTCGACCGTGGAGAACGTCTCCCGGACGAGTTGGGTGATCGTTCGGACATCGATGCTGTCCGGAATGTCAATGACGAGCGTCGTCGTGGTTGAATCAGCCGTCGCTTCGCGGAACACGGCGCCGTGATCGGCCAGCTCTAAGGCGAGGAACGGCTGCGTAAGCCGGAGCCGCAAGACGCCGCCATCTCCATCGGTACTGATTGTCTGGACATCATCGATCGAAACCATGTGCGAGGCGGCTTCTGCGACGTCCTCCAGAGATGCGTCTTCGACAGTGACAAACACGTAACTCCCCTCTGTAGATTGTTGGACTCCGCCCTGATACGAGAGTGTGCATCCTGCGTCCCGTGCGAGCCGTGAGAGGACGAATGCCGGATCATCGATGGTGAACTCGACACGCGTCATTGATGTCGTGAGCAGCGCATTCTTCCGCTCGATCGCACTGAGAGCAGACGCGATGGTTTCGCCGAGTTCACCCAGGACGGCCTTCGTCGTGTCGTCGAACGCATCCTGAGTCGGTGCGTAGACCGTCAGTACCCCGTGCGTGAGATCATTGTACACGAGGGGGATACTCAATACAGAGAGGTAATCGCGAGCGAGCGCGTCTTTGCGCCACGGTTCGTCACGGAGCCCGGCAGCGACGTTTGTCACCATCGTCACGTCGCCAGTGGCCGCGGTTTGTCCGGCTGGCTCTGCATTTGCCACGTCGATGGCAAACGACTGGCTATCCAGATATCCCTGTTCGGAGCCTGCCCAGGCCTGTGGCTCGACGGTATCGGTCGCCGGGTCAACCGTACCTATCCAGGCGAACCTGAACCGGTCATCGGCGGTCAACAGTTCACAGACTGTATGATCGATCTCCTCTCGTGTTTCGGCTTGTACGAGTGCTTGATCGATTTCCCGAATCGTCTCGTTGATGCGGTTCAGGGCGGTGAGCTGTTCGTTTTGCTGTTGGAGTGTGCGATCCTGTTCACGGAGTCGGGACTCTCGTGTGACGCGGTCGAGGGCTGCCTCGGCGGTTGCGGCGAGGAGATCGGCCAGCTCCCGGGTTACGTCATCGAAGACGCCGACTTGGTCCGAGCCAGCGATGAACACGCCGTGGTTGCCGAGTGGAATGTAGGTTGCACTGCGAAGATCAGTCGCCCGGTTTTCGAGTCGATCAGCTTCGTGGACATCGTCGAAGAACAGCGCTTCGTCCTCGACGAAACTGTAGCTCGGGAGCGTTTCTCCGTCGGCATGAACGGTGGGGAGCGGTCCGTTGAGTTCTTTTATCGTGTCCGAGTGTGCTGCGGGCCGAAGATCGTTGGCATCGGCATCAAAGAGATAGACCGCACTCGTATCCAAATTGAGGACGCCGGATGTATCGTCGACGATGTGCTGGGCGATTTCCTGGTGGGTTTCGGCGTATAGAAAATCACGGGCGGTCTCTTGGAGGGTTGCGAGTGCCTCCTCGCGTTGTTTGCGTTTCGTGATATCCCGGCAGCTGAAGAGGAGCGTCCCGTCCTGAATCGATACTTTGCGGACGTTAACGAGGAGCGTGTGCTTACGACCAGCCTTGTCCGTTGCCGTGGTTTCGATGTTCTTGAGAACACCGTCTTCGACGAGTTCGGCGCGATCGAAGAGATCCTCACCCAGGAGATCGTCGATTGTCCCTTGTTCGTGAATCTCATCAGCCGTGTAGCCGAAGATGAAGTGGACGTTGGGACAGACGTACGTGTACTCGCCCTTTTCGTTCGTGATGAGGATGGTGTCGGTCATGTTGTTCAACGTAATACGATGGAGCTCCTCCGATTGTCGGAGATCCCGTTCGAGGTCAACACGTTCGGTGATGTCGACGCCGTCGACGACGACCGAGACCAGTTCACCACGTTCGTTCTCGACAGGGCGGACGGAGAGATCGATGACGCGCGGATCATTGATGCCCAGCGGCTGTTGGACAACTGCATTGCCGAACGACCCGCCGAGTGCCTTCTCCACGAGATGTTGGACGTCAGCGTTCGCCGCGTTCAGTTGTGACCACCACGGGAGCGTCCAGAATGGTTCGCCAACGATCGTGTCGATATCCTCGTTGATCATCTCCCGTGCGGTCTGGTTTACACGAGCGAGCGAGCCATCTGGATCCAGTACCCAGGTCGCCGTCCGAGAATCGTTGAATATCGCGTCGAACTGTCTGGCTCGCTCTCGTTGCGTGGTCGACCGCTGTGCGGACCGTATTGCACGTTCAGTTCGTTCGATGATTTCGTCGGTCCTCTGCTCCGCTGAATCTGTGAGCGCGATGTAATCGGTGACGCCGGCTTCGATGGCCTCACTAGCTATGGCTTCGTTCCCGACGGCAGTACCGAGTAGAACTGGAAGCGTGGTGGTTTCGGTGCGGACCTCCCTGAGGAGCTTAATTCCGGTTGTCTCCGGCAGCATGCACTCGCTAATGAGACAGTCTATAGCCCCCTTCTGAACGACATCAACCGCCTCCGATTTGGTTTCAACCGTTTGAACAGTTGCGTTAGTCCGTGTTTCGAGCAACGCTACGAATTGCGTGATCCACTCGCTTGCCCCGACAAGCAAGACGGTCGACGAATCGAGGACGGTTGAAGGGGACACCATTATTCGAAAGCTGGAGGCCAGCAGGAATGCAACTTGATGTCCATTCGAGCCTGGGCCCTGTTCTGCTGTGAGACTGGATTGAGACTCATGCTCGTAGCTAGTCAATGATTAAATATACATAGTTCCCCCTATGTACGTGTCCAGTCGACGTGCCCGATCAGACAGGCAAAATTAGGTCGCTGGAGGGGACTGTCTGATTTCCTTTCAGCTCATTGAATAACTTCGGTAGGTAACCTTGACTTCGGGAAGTCACATGAAAAATATCTATCTAGTTCACGTTTGGTACGCAAAGGCGCTGTTATAGTGGGGGACCGCTATCGGTGATCGAGAAGGGCCACATCAGTGGGTCGCTCGCATTAACACAACTGAGGTAGCATGTGCGAGAGACCCTCATAATATCGAATAGGATCGCCGTTTTCGCGTTGGGTCGTCCGCTCGAGTGTGACGTGATTACTGAGCCGACGAGCAAACTAAGATTTCGTGTCTGGCTCGATATCATTCCTTTCAGCCCATTGTTCGTATTGCTTGTATACATCCCCCGCGGCCACCGTACTTTCAGCGTCCTCAATGAGGTGGAGATCCGCGAACCGCTCGACGACTGCATCTGGGTCATCCGCAATATCCTCGATCGGCGGCGCTTCTGCTTGTTGAGCAGTCTCACTCTGCTGGTCCGCAGCTCCCCCATCTCTGCTCGATGTCACTGTCTCGAATAGTTTCTCTAGGGAGTGCGTTTCCCCGTCGGAGTATACGACCGGCTCACCCCCCTCATGAAGGATGACGATAGCGTACGACTCATGGCTGTATTCGGGCGTCGGGAGTTCATTGTCAGGGATGAATGGTTTCTTGATGCGCACCCAGTCAGCCTCGAACGCCGCCTTCGTGTCGTAAACATGTTGCTCACCATGTTCATACACGACGTACTCATCGGCTGCATGGTCGTAGCTGTAGATGGCAGGGACGCGGTCTTTCGATATATCCGCGAGCGTTGAGAGACGCATGTACTCGGTCCCATTGCCATCTTTGAGTACAAGGTCGTCTTCTTCGCGCCCCCTGACGGTTCGCCCAGAGTCCATCTCGCCAGCCGTAGGTCTGACCGCCGTTACGCCACCTTGTTCGGTCGCACCACCGTTGAAGGTGAGATGCTCGTCGACTTGGCGAGTCCTGCCTGTTCGAGGCCCTAACAGTAAGGACGTGCGAAGCGGACTACGTTGCACGTTTCAGAGAAGTGGACCGCCCGATAGCTTCGTCCCCTCGGCGACTACAACCGGGATTTCAATCACACGCCAGAATCGTTTTCGTGTCAGCCTCTATACTTCAGATCGTTATGGACTCTCTGGGGATCCGTCCTCAAACAGACAGGGTCAAGACGTCGGGAGGTGACGACTGGTGAGTGTCGAAGAGCCGTCAGTCGCTCTCCGAGAGCGGGCCAAACAGAACTACGAACGCGTGAAAAACGAGGTTATCTCGGAGGAAAAGCGGTCGATTCTGTCGGAGTATCGAGCCGACGACTTCGACGGCGTGCTGCTCATCGCGACGGCACCGAGAGGGGGTAGCAGCCTCCTTTTCGATATCCTTCGTCACCACGAGGGAACGTGTAGCCTCGACGGCGAACACGACAGGTGGTTCACTCTACACGGGATCGGTTACCCCGCGCTGGAGTCCGACGTCGTTTCGGCCGACTTCGAGTCGTTCGATAGGGAGAAACTCCTGACTGATCTTCTCGCCGAGGTCGGTGCGACCGACCGGTCCGGCGACCGAACGCATCGTGTGGATAACACGCTCCTCCGCCTTCCGTTGCAGTTCCCCGACCGAGACCTCCCCTACGAGCAGATACGCGAACAACTGCTCGAGGGAGCGTCGCTCGACGAGATACTCGAAGGATTCGGAATCCCCCCGTTGCAGTACGATGAGTATGCGGAGCGAGATTCGAGCAGTCCGTTCGAGGCCGAAACGATCGAGGACCGGCCGTTCGTCTCCTCGCATCGGTACAAGCGCGGTCTCACAGCAGACGATTTCGATCGGACGCTCGTCCTGAAAGCGAGCGGCGACGCGTACCGGCTCCCGTGGATCCGCGAGCAGTTATTCCCCGAGACCGACGTCAAAGTCGTCCATCTCACACGCAACCCAGCAGCGTCGACCAACGGGCTCTACGACGGGTGGCGGCTGAACAGGGGGTTCCAGACGTACAACGTGGGAGATCTGGATATCGACGGATACGACGGCTCGTTGTGGTGCTACGACCTCCCGCCGGGTTGGGTCCGCGAAGGGAAACTCGTCGACGTCTGTCTGATGCAGTGGGCGCAGGCCCATCGCCACATCCTCGATAACCGCGACGCGTTCGGGGACGTCCTTCGAGTCCGGTTCGAGGATCTTCTCACCGACACCCGCTCCACCGTCGAGGAGATCGTCGAGTTCGCCGATCTCGGCGAGTCGGAACTGCTCTCTGAGAACGTCGGGAACCCCAACAAGGTGATGACGACAAAAGAGCCGAGACACGCTCGCTGGCGAGATAGGGAGGAATTTGTCAAGAGCGCGCTCGCCCGGGCCGACGAGCCGTATACCGAGGTCGTCCGGGAGTTGGGATACACGGAGGAGTCAGAGTGGATCTGAGTGACACAGCGAAGGATGGGACAGTAGCACGGCGAGTCGCGTCGTTCGCTGAGACAACGACCGTCGAGACCGATGGCAAGGAAGTCCACAACCACAGTAAACGAGACGAATTCATGTCTAACGAGACGCCGAATACGGAGTCGATACCGACCCGGGCGCACAGTATCGAAACCACCGATGACGAGATTCAGAACAGCATGGACGGACTCTGCTGTATTTCGCTTCCGGGGGAGATCGACTGATGTCCGGACAAACGATATGGCTTTTCGGACTGCCGTGTTCCGGAAAGACGACCCTCGCCGAAGGATTGGTCGGCCCGAGCACGGTCCATCTGGACGGAGATTATCTCCGAAATACCCTCAATTCCGACCTCGGTTTCTCCAAGGAAGATCGAACCGAGAACCTCAGGCGAGCCGCCGGAGTTGCACAGGCGTTGAATGACCAGGGATTCGACGTCGTCGCGTCGTTCATCACCCCGTACCGCTCTCAGCGAGAACTGATCGCCGAGAAGGTTGAGGACGTCTCGTTCGTCCACGTTGATGCACCCGTCGAAGTGTGCGAGGAACGGGACGTGAAGGGGATGTACGAGCAGGCGCGCAAAGGAGAGATCGAGGGTTTCACCGGTATCGACGCACCGTTCGAGGAGCCGGCAGAAAAGGAGATCGGACTCGCGGTTCGGACGGCGAGGCGCTCAGAGGAAGAGAGTATCAAGAAGATCAACAGAGAACTGGAGTTCAAATTCGATCCGAGTCACATCTTCATCGGTCGCTGGCAGCCGCTCCACGATGGACACCGAACGATCATCGACTCCGCCGCCGATAACGGAAAAGACGTCGTCATCGCCATCCGCGACACCGAACTCAGCGAAAAGAACCCGCTCACCGCACAGGAGCGCCGAGAGCTGATCGAGGACGTCTACGGAGACCATCAGAACGTGGACACGATGATCATTCCGGACGTCGATACGGTCGCCATCGGACGGGACGTCGGGTATTCGGTCGTCTCGGTCCCGGAAGAGGTCGCAGAGATCAGCGGAACAGAGACGCGCGAGCAATACGAGAAGAGCGAACTTCTCGCTGGACAGCATCTCGAGGAATGACTCGTCATCGTCATCTCGACCATGGATAAGACAGGGCTGCTGTTCGACCGGTCCGAGTTACAGAACGCGATAGAGGCGGGAGAGCTCACCGCGTGGAAGAAAAAGAGATATACCTCGTTCAGGGAGACGATGCGGGAGACTCGCTATCCGTGTCACTTCGCGGTGAACGCGGAACGTAACGATACCGCTCGTTACCTCTTCGTCGGGAGTCCTCGTGACCGTGATGCGCTCTTCAAACTAAAAGAGGGGCTACAACAGTATCTCGAACGGTATCGGTCGATAGCCGAACGAACGACCTTGGTGGTGTTTTTCGAACCTCCCGACGGAGATCAGAGCGAACAGGAGTACCGTGACCGATTCTGGAGGGTGCTTGAGTTCCTAAACGAACGGGATCCGGAACCGTGGCCCAGTGACGTTCCCGAGGACCCGACTGATCCGGAGTGGGAGTTTTGCTTCTGCGGAGAGTCGATGTTTATCGTCGGTCGCGCTCCGTTCTATACGGATCGGAAGAGCAGATATACGCCGTACGGACTGGAGATAACGATACAGCCGCGGAGAGTTCTCGACGATATCAGCGGAGATACGACGGAGGGCCAGCGTGTCCGGTCGATTATCAGAGACCGGTTAGAGGACTACGACGATGTATCTCCTCATCCGGACATCGGTGACTACGGCGATCCCGATACTCGAGAGTGGAAGCAGTATCTGCTTCCAAAGTCCGACGATGAAAGTATGAGCGAGTTCCCCTTCGAGATAGATGCCGGATGATCAGAGCACAGTGGCAGATAACGGATATTCCGTGAGGCCCTTCGCAGAAAATACGTAATCGGAGATATTCTACCGTGGAGAGTGTGGACGTACGAGTTTGTTTCCGAGTCCAGACTCGGTGTCGACGTGATATTCCCACTCACCTCCGTACGCGGGAGGTCGCTCCCCCGTGTACCTGGGGTCGGTCTTGTGGACCGTGATGAAGTTATACGTGCCGTTGTCATCGTACCCCTTGCAGTTGATCGCGCTCTTTATCCAGCCTGTGTCGAGGAACGGTGTGTTCCCGTAGGTCCCTCGGTATTGGATTTTGTACTTACAGACGGTTAGGGTCTCTTGGTCCAGTTGGTCCACACTGCGGGCGGCTCCGCCAGGGTTCCCTGGTCGGCCGTCGCCGTAGTCCATGTACTAATCACCGTTTGCGTCGTAGGCGTAGAGTGCTTTGTAGTTCCCTGTGACGACTTCGCCTTCGTCTGGGAAGCCGTTGCGGTCCTCGTCTTTGAATTTACTCTTCGCAGTTTGTGCAGTGGCCGTGGTCGCTGGAAAGGCCAATATGGCTGTCGTACCGAGAAGGTACTTGAGTGCGGTACGGCGTGAGGGAGAGGCCAGTCCGTTGTGTGCCATTCGGGTTCACCGAATCTAAAATGATTGATAGAGACATATGCTTGCCTAAACGTGAGGTACGTACTGACAGTTTGTGTGTCGGTTCGTGCGTCAGATAGCGGCCATGATCCCTCTCAAAGTGTTGCCCAGAGTCGAAAGCAAGTCCAAGAAGTCTAACGGGCGGCTCAAGGGCTGATTCCGTCACGATAGTAATCATATCCCGGTGACCGATATTCGGACTACTAAACAGGATCAGACTATCTAGGTCTGGCTCTTGAGTAGCCGATTCTGTGGAACGGACTGTTTGCTCTGAACCAGTTTGAGCTGTCGTTGATTCCGCCTTGGAGTCGGCATGCGTGCTCGGAGATGGTGTTGGATGGGAGGGAGACTCTGAACGACGGGAAGAATATGATATCGCCGTATATACAACCAAGTGTCGGTATTTCCTTGAAGGCTCTTTAAAAACTCGTGAATACCGAGTCGGTGCTCGATAAAGGAATACGACCTTCGGTGTGAGACACGGTTATTTAAGGCTCTCAGGCTCATTCGATGACGGATCTGTGGCAAGCAGAAGTCTTCAAAGGTTCCCGGAACGAACAACACAGTATGAGTGGCCACGGCGAAACCCCCGAAGAAGAGAGCGAGGAGGAACAAAGTCAAATAGTGACGGTTAGTCTCGGGGAGACCGTCTACAATGGCGATGGGGAAGTTCTGGGGGAGGCCCGCGGGATCGCAGAGGCCGGATTCTTTGTCTCGACTCGTGAGGGGGTAGAACGTCTGAGTATTGAACACGCCCGTTCGGGGCACGACTTCGGTGAAGCCGAGCTTATGTGGCGGTGCACCAACTGCGGCGAGATGGGCGAGATTGACAAGGGATTCCCGGAGATCTGTCCGAACTGCGGGACCGAAAAAGAGAATATCATGTACTGGACCGAGGATTGAAGAATCTCTGTCGTCTGCTGCGAAGCATACCTTCAGTTTGTGCACTACACAAAGCGGTTCAAGTAGTCTACAACAAAGAGAGTATGAAGGGTGGCATTGTGCGTCTCAGCGAGTTTGATTGCATGGGATTCCGCGTTCTTCGACGCAAGCGTGCCATCCGTACTACCAGAGTCAAGCCGGACATATTTGAAGCGACGGAATCAATGACGATCAGCCATCCAACCTCGTTACTAAGGCCTGTTAGACAACAGGCACTACCACTAACCGGATGAGCATTCAGTCACCGTAGTAGTATTCACCGCTTGATTTCTGTTTCTGGTCAAGCTGACTCCCTGGCTTATTCACTCGTGGTCTACCAGTTTGCTCATCCCGCCGAAACGTGATCCCGAGCGAGGAGAGAAATGCATTCATTCCAGCCCGCATTGCTTGTGGGGTACTTGCCTGCCCGCGGCGACCAGGTTCCCCGTCAAACACGATCAACCGGTCTGCCACCCGGTCGATAACGAAGAGGTCGTGATCAACGACCAGTACTGGGCAGTCTGTTTGTTTACTAAATTGTTGGACCTGGTCGGCGATGGACACTCGGTGGTTGACGTCCAAGAATGCCGACGGTTCGTCTATGAGATAGAGGTCCGCGTCACGCGCGAGACAGAGTGCAATACCAACACGTTGTAACTCACCACCCGAGAGTGAACCGAGGGAACGATCATACAGCGGTTCAAGTTCGAACGGGTCTTGGATTCGCGTCGTGAAGGACTGTGAGTGAATATCTGCGACCGTTGTGAACCGCTCACGAACCGTTTCGTCGCTATCCGGTGTAATGTACTGTGGCTTGTACGACACTGTCACCTCATCCAGACCGGTTCCGTTGTCGGCATCTATACTTCCAGTAAGTAATTTCACGAACGTCGTTTTACCAAGCGCGTTCTCCCCAACGATACCAATCGTCTCACCGGCATGTACCTGTCCGAGTTCGACTCTAAGCGAAAATTCCCCGAACGCTTTTTCCAATTGTGGATAATTGAGGACTGGCTCACCCGACTGGACACCACGCTCGCCGGCCGTGGGAAAGTCGATTGAGTTCCGTCGAATCTGGACGTTCTCCTCTTTCAGCCGACCATCCAGGAACTGGTTGATGCCTGTTCGAACCGCTAATCGTTGAGCGACGACACCGAACCCACCTGGTTCACCGTACAATACGTGGATCGCGTCGGAGAGGAGGTCTAGTGTCGCTAGATCGTGTTCGACGACAAGTGCCGCTGCATCCGTTTCCTGGACGTGGCTGCGGATTGTCCGCGCGACTGACAACCGCTGTTCGATATCTAGAAACGACGATGGTTCGTCGAACAGATAGAGATCCGCATCGGTCGACAAGGTGACCCCGATCGCAACCCGCTGACGTTCGCCACCGGAGAGATCAGCCAGCGACCGATCCCGGATCGACCGAAGATCGAGTTCGTCAACGAACCGGTCTGGATCGTCCGAACGTGCAACAAGCAACTCATTCACCGTCTTGACATCGCCCTCGTGAAGTGCGTCGACACGTTGATTCTTATAGGCAGTCGTGACACTGTCATCTCGAAGCCGCTCAAGATGCGTCTGAAGGGTTGTCCCACGAAAAGATTCTATTGCCTGATTCCAATCGGTTTCCTCATTTGTGGTACCAAAATTCGGTACCAGCTCACCGGCCAGAATGCGGAGGACAGTGCTTTTCCCGATCCCGTTGCGACCGAGGAGTCCGACGATTCTACCATCTTCCGGGACAGGGAGATCGTGCATCCGGAATCCGTTATCGCCATACTGGTGAACAAGTTGGCCGGTTTCAGATGGAAGCGGGACAATCTGGATTGCGTCGTTCGGAATCTTCTTCTCAATGAGTTTGTGCTCGCGCATCACGTTCACATCATCGATGTGAAGTTCCCCGTCTTCGGTGACGTAGAAACCTTCGTAACCGGATCGATTCAGCGGATCGTATTTGACGGCAATGTTCCGTACCTCGTCGGTGACCTTGTCTTGGTCAATGATTGCGATGTATTTCTCAGTTCCAGAATTTGAAGGGGGCATCATAGATTGTACGAGTCTATGGTTCATGCCTTCATTAGTACCAGTACTCGCAAAGTCATTTGAAGCAGATACAGAGATCCGAACGGAGGTAATAGTTTGGTGTATGGACTTATCCTCGGTAGTCAGCGCGGCCGCCGATGATGGAATCTACCTGTACTGAGCATCTCTGATGATCAAATCACGCAAAGACGATGCTGTATTTGTGCGTTATATTCAGCACACTCTCGTCAAACTATCACCGATTGAGGGTTTCAACAGAGCCAGAACGTCGTGTTTCTCCCCGCACGCCGGACACCGGGTAGTGTCGCTCCCGTCGGCCGCTCTGTCGCGTTCGGTCTCGAATCGAGTGTTACATCGCTCGCAACTGAGTTCAGTCACGGATGTCCCCGCTCACCGCAGCGGTGGCACTCTCGGGAAGTGCCGTCGGGGGCGACATACCTCACCGGAATACCCGCCTCTCTGCGCGGGTCGCTGTTCATTCGGTCATCGCCTCTAGCATTTCCTCGAGGTTCTCTAGCCTGAACCATAGCCGCACGCACGCCGTGACCCCGGCCTCGGCGTTACCGAACTCGGCTTCGAGGGCGGCCAGCGTGTCGTCATCAAGGCCGCCGGTGGGGTTAGTCATCGCTACCACTCACGGCGTCCTGCCGGGCCGTCGAGCAGTGCGGCTGCGGCGGCCACGTCCTTCGCGTCAAAGTCTCGGAGCGTTAAGCGCGAAGCAACGTGTCCATCACTCTACTCACTAACGAACTCTATCCCTTCGGAGTCGTTCATGTCTTACGGAGTAACCGGGGACAGAGGATGCATCTGTCCGACTTTGGGGGTTGCGTCAGCAGGGACCTCACTTGCTCACCGCAATCCCGGGCGTCGAGAGAGGCGGTCAGGGTTCATCTGTATCCAATAGTTTCAGAATGAATGTAGCCCATCCTTTATCGTTTAGACACTCGCATTCGGATATCCTCGGCAGGCCGCAGCGTCGTCGCCATATCTAATTCAGGATCAGGGTCGGACAGGAGCTCAAACTCAGTCGACTGAGCGGGGATTGACGATGGGATGGTAGTTCGATGAGTACGAGGGTGTAAGTAGGAGATAGACGACTGGTCAAGCATGGCGACGTTCGAAGTATTCCAGGATTCAGCAGGAGAGTGGCGGTGGCGGCTCGTCGCGCCGAATGGGAAGATCATCGCGGACAGCGGCGAAGGTTATCAGTCGAAACAGGGTGTGGAACGGGGTATCGATAGTGTGAAACGGAACGCTGGAGGCGCCGACATCCAGTTTGTCGACGAGTAGTATTCGAAGTATTTCTGACGTGAATTCACGATAACCCGTCTATCGGTGATACATTGGGCCGTCACGGTCTCTACCTCCTGAACCCTCATCCGACCGGATAATGAAAGGGATGGGGGTATCATGGCCTCTATCGCCCGTTTCTGGTGGTCTCGTGGTTATCTTGTGAGTTATCTGTGGTCCACTTGCGGGTTCTAAGTAAGAAATGTTGTCCCGATTGCGTCATCCATTGGTTCCTGTTGCTGTCACAATCTTGTTCACCATACCCTGGCTGTGGGTGTTCCAAGCCTACGGTGGGTACGGTGCCGTTCACCCCGGCAAGAACATCACGCCCGTCGTGGCGGTCGTTGTCGCGGGCCTCGGGATTCTGGGAGCGTCGTTTATCCTGGCGTGGGCGGCGGAGACGGCGGAGAAGGACGTTCCGCAGGCGTTCGCTATCGCGGTGCTCGCAGTGCTCGCCGTCGCACCCGAGTATGCCGTCGACGCCCTCTACGCGTGGGAGGCCGGACAGGGTTCGATGAAAGCAGCGAACCTCGCGGTTGCGAACATGACGGGCGCGAACCGTATCCTCATAGGACTCGGTTGGGCCGGTATCGCTTTGTTCAGCATCTACCGCGCCACCCGATCCCCCGACTCTGCAGTCGAAAAACGTGATGGCCTGCTCGCGGACGCCGTCAGTCTGGACCGTGGCATCTCCCTCGAGATCACATTCCTGCTGGCGGCAACCGCCTTCGCGTTCCTCGTTCCGCTCGGCGGCGGTATTGGCCCTCTCGATACGCTCGTCCTCGTCGGGTTGTACGTGCTCTATCTCGTCGTTATCGTTCGTGGCGAGGTCGAAGCATCCGAAGCCCACGGGAGCGTCCCCACATACTTTCAAGACTTCTCGAAACTCGGGCGTGTAGTTGTGGTGCTCACAGGATTCGTGTTCTCCGGTGCGGTCATCTTCACCGCTGTCCACCCATTTGCTGAAGGCCTTGAACAAGTGGGATTGCGGTACGGGGTACCGGAGTTCTTCATGATCCAGTGGCTCGCTCCGCTTGCCTCCGAGAGCCCCGAGCTCATCGTTGTCGCCTACCTCGTGAACAAGGCACGGTCGACGGCGGGGTTCAACGCACTCATCTCCTCGAAACTCAACCAATGGACACTCCTCATCGGCACCCTTGCCGTCGTCTACTCTATCTCCCTCGGGAGTGTGGGGACGCTCCCGTTCGACGGGAAGCAGGCCGCCGAAATCTGGATCACGGCTGCCCAGAGCCTATTCGCCATCGCAATCCTCACGAACTTCTCGATCAGTGCCCGCGAAGCCCTCCTCTTGCTCGGATTGTTCGCATCCCAGGTGCTCGCAGAATTCTACCTCGTCCAGACCTACCCGGAAGCAACAGCGACAGCGCTCAGTATCACCGTCCTCTACGCATACACCCTGCTCTACCTCGTGCTCGCTAGTGTGGTGTTTGTACGACGCCGACAGAGCGTCCAGCGCCTCCTCCGCCGGACGATTCAGGATATCCGGGAGGCACTCACAGTCCGTGGAGAGCAAGGACAGCCCGATCACGCGGACTGACTTAGAAGATCCGAGCAGAGGATTGGGCTGAATGCCAATTCTGTTAGCAGCTGAAGTTTCAGCGGGGTCACTTTGCTACGACACAACCGAAGCAGATCCGTTCACCAGCGATCGGACAGGCCACGAGTGTGAGTGGCCCTCTTGTTCGAGAAGAGCACGTAGCGTGAGGCCATTGAGCTGAGAAAGGTGCTCAGCGATCGCACTGTCCCTGTTCAGTTCGTACCACTGAGAATGCCCCGACTGGGCCGTCTGCTCAACGAGGCCAATTTTGATGAAGTCGTCCAAGTGGTTGTTACCTACGCCGAGGCGATGGCCGCGGACTGTACCCTGATCGGTGCAGCTCACCCGGAATCCGCTGCGAGTGAGGTCATCGGCGATGCGGGCTACCTCGCCGAGCCGAGCGTAGAGTCGATCATCGACAAAATAACTTGCACACTCGACGGCCACCGATCTCCCGAAGATCCGCTCGAACGGGCAACGCGGTTCGACTGGGACGCCGTCGCGGAACAAGCAGAGACGACGTACGAACGAGCAATCGCCGGTAAATAGTAACACTCGCGAGGGCTGTGTCTCGTCCGATGATTAATCGAGTGATCGTACGAATTCGTCGCTGGCCGTCCACTTCCCGCTCGAACTGAGTAGCGTGCAGTTCTCGTATACAATCGTCTCACCACTTCCTGCGGACTCGACGATGATTCGAAATTCGGCCTCGCAGGCGAACAGCGAGTGGATCTCGTCACCATGCGCGCTGCTGGTGAGCACACCGTCGATCAACTGCACATCAGCATCAGAATCACAACTGACGACGAGCGAGAGACTCCCGGAAAAAGACTGATCTGTCTCCTCGCACTCAACTCGAATCTCGTCCCCGTCCGAGGTGCTGAACTGTTTCATTAGACTGATGTTCGAGCGTCAACAGTCTATTTCCTCTGCTGGCTTTTAGAAAGGCAGGGGACGCCTTTGACCGCGAGGCTGTGCCGAATCTAGATCGAGTGCCGCCCTATCTTGTGAGGTATCTTGCTTACGCCGACTGGGATGTCTAGTCTAATTCACCAATGACCACCGTAACCGCGATTTCGACGGACGAGGCGCTACCCGTGACCTGCCCGAGCTGTCAAAAC
This sequence comes from Halopelagius fulvigenes, assembly GCF_042662625.1. Classification (GTDB taxonomy): domain Archaea; phylum Halobacteriota; class Halobacteria; order Halobacteriales; family Haloferacaceae; genus Halopelagius; species Halopelagius fulvigenes. Next base: position 38,159 of record NZ_JBHSXH010000011.1, on the reverse strand, counting down.
GTAATCCCGGTCAAGATGACCTCGAAGGTAGAATACACCGACTACAACCCAGACGGAATCATCGACGCCACCTGCGCACAGTGCGGGGAGCACTTCGCTGTCGGCTTTCGGCGACAACACGGGTGATTAGAGTCATAACGCGGAGGTCAACTACGATGATATGAATCTCTACCGGCGTTCCATCGACCTCAACGGTCGCCGAGGGCTCACTCCCACCGTCGGTGACGGCTACGACTGGGACCTCCGCCCGTAGATTCACGAGCGCCGTCCGACCGGTCTGGCCAGGTGTCTTCGAGAGTGGTGGTCACTCGTTGATAGTGGACTGTGGTCCTCGTCGCCAAATAGTCTCTTTCGGGTGGCATGAGTAAGTTTTGTTGGGAGGGTGGAAACGACCTGACTCCTTCAACCCTCCCTCTTCAAAAGTATTGGACAGCGTTAACATGTCATCCGGGATTCTCTGCCAGGATGTTCTACTTCGTCTTACGGCCCTAAGCCAAAGTGCCCTCACAGCCCAAAACCGCGCGACGATGCGCGGTTGTTCACTTCTAACGGTGGTGTCGACGTGGATGATTCCTCCGATACGACGATGGACGTTTGTGACCCCACTAGAGCAGGAGTCCATACCGAACTGGAGTTTGGCAGGTCATGGCCAGGGAGTTTCCGGCCGCTAGTCAATGACGGAATCGGAAACGTCCAATCCTTCCGCCAGGTTGTACACTTTAAAAAGCCAGTTGACACTATGAATCTGGTTTGAAGATGATTTTGTTTGTTTTATCTGGACGTCGCGAAGCCGTGGAGAGACTAACGCATTGTTCGTTACATCTCTCATGTTTACACGATGTAGGTGATCTATTAACCAAGCAGCTAGAAAAACACACAGTATCAATTGGAACTGTGTGTACACTTGGTATTTCGGCGCGGAGACATTCCTGAAACCACTTACCTGCAGTAATCTGGGTGAAGAGAACCACTCTCGCCAAACTAACTTTTACGACGGCCCCTTCTCACAGTTGAACTGTATAATAGCGAATTTCACTAGAAGATATCCTAAGATACGCCTTATAGAACTCTTATAGGCGACATTCGATACCGTTCACTTTCATTCACTAAGCAAATATACTCCTACCAATTATCTGTTGATTGTCCAATTACATCTATCTACTCATTCCTTCTATCCTTACTTATTCAAGTCGAAATGGGCTTTTGACGAGACGATGTATGCTTCTTCCCCATAAAGAGAGTTCGTAGACTCCTCGTTCTCCGACGCTGTGTCGTTGTAATATCCGTGAGCGCGCTTTTTTAGACATCTGAGATTACATACATAGAACTGTAATGCCAGCGTGTAGTATCGAGTGAATAGTAGGACGTGATGACTATCTGTTCTCTGGTTGTTTAGTTGCACCGGTGACGCCGGTCAGTGGCCGAATCAGACTCTTGTTTCGATCTCGTTTGGGAACCTATATTGTTGTGTTTTCCAAGCGGCACTGTCCGCATCAGTATGGGCATCAACCGGCAGGCGGGTGCGGACGTCCACGAAGTATCGGTCCCTCTATCTAGTCGGCGAGGATAACGGTAACCGGTCGAAATCAGCGCCGTTGAGGACGTGATGCGAGACTCACTAACTCCAATGCGGTCAATTAGGTGTTACACCCCCAATTTTGTAACTGCCCCGAACCATACAGTCTAGCCGTTCGATAGTTATTGAGATCGACCGATGATCGAGTACACGCCTCACCTGGACACTCGTTCAGACACGCTGAACAAGGATTTCGTCGACGTTGCCGATTGGTAGGTGTCTCAACGTCGGGACTCTCTCATTGGTGACCGGTAAACACATGTTCATTGCGCACATATACCTGATGATGCAAACGGCAATCAATCTGTTTACCCTCAGCGATCTCGAGAAGACACATACACTGCCAGAGGTGCTTGAATTGTGTGCAGACGCAGGGCACGACGGCGTTGAATTCCTCCATCGGTTCCCGGAAGCCGACTCGGAGGCTGTCAAGCGGACACTGGATTGACCGGTCTGGAGGTTCCTGGTGCACATCTCGGCCCGTTTATCAGCCTGGACGAACAGCCAGCCGAGCTCGAACGAACCATCGAATCGTACGCGGCCGTCGACTGTGGCGCCCTGGCGGTTTCCGTCGGCGATCGGGCGTACTTTGAGTCAGCCGACCGTATCGCAGAAATGGCCCAAAAATTGGAGTCACTCGCTGAGACAGCCGCAGGTTACGATCTCGACTTTCTCTATCACAACCACCACTGGGAGTTTCAGCCCCTCTCAGGGACTGATACGGCGATCTTCGACGTGCAGATGGCAGAAATCGACGACTCCGTCGGCGTCGAACTCGATGTCGGCTGGGTCGCTGCGGGTGGCGATGATCCGGTTAAGCGAATTGAGTCGCTGGGCGACCGACTCGAAATTCTCCACATCAAGGACGTTGATATTGCGGAGAAACGGTCCGTCGAGGTCGGGGAAGGTGACGTCGATCTCGCGTCCTGTGTCGATGCAGCACTGGCGACGGGCGTCGATTGGTTCGTCTACGAGCACGATGAACCGAGCGACCCACTCGCCTCCCTCGAGACCGGTGCTAGGTTCCTCTTAGACCTACAGTAGATCTTATATTTTTGAACCGGTAGCATCTTCGTCATAATACGCCGCTCTCTGTCACCTCCGAAAAACGACCGTTCAGCCTAGATGAACTACATTCTGATTCCTGGCCGATATCCTGATTTTCGTTTTAGAGATGTATATTTTACATATATGTCTGTGAGGCCGTTATTTTGTTCGAATATATACTAGACATACCCACAGTAATCTCTGTGACAGAAACGTACTTATCTGGTATCATTCCGCTATCTCTTCTCGTCGATGATTTCACATCAGCCGTCGTACGGCTGAGAGCGTCCCATATGGCCAGAATCGCTTCGGGTTCAGGTCGTCTGTGGCGATGTTCGAATAGGCTGAACAGGTCTGCCGCAGGACAGAGGGTTTCCTCAACCGATCGCATAGGTTCGTACGACACTGCAGCCTCAAATTGCTCTCTTCGCAGAGAGGAAACACTCATATCGATTCGGAAGGAAATCGGGATATGCAACAGTACGATGTCGTGGTGACCGGAGGGACACCTGCGGGCATCGGTGCAGCTGTCTGCGCCGCTCGATCAGACTTCGACACGCTCCTCGTCACGTACAACGACCACCTCGGTGGCATGATGGCGAGTGGGCTTGGGATGACGGACACATTATTGCATCCCGACAAGGGCCGCTCACCGGTTCTCGACGAGTTCTTCGAGCGGGTCGCGACACACTACCGGGAAGAGTACGGACCCGATTCGCCCCAGTATCGGACCTGTAACGACGGTCTCGCCTTCGAACCCCACGTCGCCGAAGAGGCGTTCGAGGCGCTCGTGGACGCAGAAGCGACGCTCGACGTCGAACGTGAGTGGCACCCGGTCACCGCGGAACGCTCCGGGCGGACCGTCTCGTGCGTCACGTTCGCCGCTTCTCAGGACGACCGGACGACGACAGTGAGCGCCGAAGCCTTCGTCGACGCGACCTACGAGGGTGATCTGGCCGCAACAGCGGGAGTCCCCTATCGGGTCGGTCGCGAGGGCCGCGAGGAGTACGGCGAACGCTTCGCCGGTACCGTGTTCACGGATGCCGACGACGTGACGACGATTGGGGCTGGCAGCACGGGCGAGGGTGACGAGGCCGTCCAGTCGTACAACTACCGCATCTGTCTGAGTAGCGATCCGGACAACATGCGTTACCCGGAGAAACCCGACGGCTATGACCGACGGGAGTACCTCTGGGTACTGCACGACCTCGAGGAGATGCGCGAACTGCTCGACGAACGGGGCGTCGAGGACCCCATGGCGTTCGGACTCTCGGACCGGTCGGCGCCGGAACTCTCGACCGCGATGCGGCGGTGGTACGACCGGGACGAACCCCCCGTCGCCGTCGACGACGACGACCGCTGGGTTCCGCTGACAGACGATGTGTACCGGGGCTCAGATCCCGTCGAAGACGAACTACTGCCGTTGCCGGCCCAGACGCGCCTGCTGGGCCGGACCCCCGAAGGGCTCGCGGGTGATATCCACCTTAACCAGGAGGGCGAGGAGTTCGTCTGGGGGAACCTGCCCAACGACAAGCGGGACATGAACGCGTGCGACCTCGTCGGCGAGTCCCACACCTATCCCGAGGCCGACTGGGAGACGCGCCGCGAGATAGCCCAACGGCACCTTGACTACGCTCTCGGCTTCATCTACTTCCTCCAGAACGACGACGCGGTTCCCGAACGCGCGCGGAGTGAGGCTCAGCAGTGGGGGCTCGCGACCGACGAGTTCGAGGACAACGACAACGAGCCGTTCCAGCTCTACGTCCGCGAGGCTCGCCGTATCGAGGGGCGCGAGACGTTCACGGAACACGACGCCTTCCTCGCCGAGGGGCTCAACCGCGCACCGGTCAACGACGGGTCGGTCGCCATCGCGGAGTTCCCGCTTGACCCCCACGACGTGAAGGCGGTCCGACGCACTGGGACCGCCTCGGACGGGCGATTCTTCCTGACCGAGTCGACCGTCCCGTCCCAGATCGACTACGGGACGATGCTTCCCGAGGGGCTCGACAATCTGTTGGTTCCGGTCGCACTGTCGGCCAGCCATGTCGGGTTCCAGACGGTTCGGCTCGAACCGACGTGGTTCCAACTCGGCGAGGCCGCCGGCGTCGCCGCCGCCCGCGCACTTCGGACGGACGCGCTCCCCGGGACGCTCGACACCGTCGACCTCCAACACGAACTGGCCGAAGCCGGGACGATGCTAACCTACTTCTCGGACGCCGATTCGACCGCCGAGGAGCCGTGGGCCGCTGCCGTTCAGGTCCTCGGCGCGAAGGGCTTCTTCGACGGCTACGCGGCCCGGCCCGGCGACCCCCTCGATACCGCGACGGCAGACGCGTGGGCCGTGGTGACCGCTGACTTCCTCTCCAGCGACGGTGACGCGGCGGAACGAGCCCGCCGACTGCCGACTCCCGAAGAGCGATCCGTCGCCGAACCGGTCGGCAGCGATGGTTTTCTCGCGGTGCTCGCAGACGAACTAGAAACTGACACCGACCCGGCGGCTGCTGCGTCAGAGGTTGGAGTCCCCGACGAGGTGACGCTCACCCGCGGCGAAGCCGCCCAAATCGTCTACAAGATAGTGACCGATCGTCGGGGTATCGACGTCTGAACGTAGCTGAGCCAGAGTCCGGTTAGCGGTTCAGCGTTGTTCGTAGACCCGAGCTTCGTAGGGACGCAGCGCCTCGTCGACAGCAGGAACCGTCTCGTCCGCGTAGTTGCCGATCAGCGCTTCGAACTCGCCTTCGAGGACCGATTCCGGCACGTCGATCGCCGTCGCTTCCTCGTCGAAGTTGAGGGCCACAAGCGCACGTTCGTCGCCGTCGGACCGCAGAAACGCGAAGAGCGATTCGTAGTCGGGGGCCAGCAGCTCGAACTCGCCGTTGACCAGTAGCGAACACTCATTCCTGATATCGATGAGGTCCCGGTAGTAGTGCCAGACCGAGTCGGGGTCCGCTTGGGCGTCGGCGACGTTGACCGTCTCGTAATCGTCGTTGACTCCGAGCCACGGTTCGCCGTCCGTGAAGCCGGCGTGTTCTCCGTCGGTCCACTGGACCGGGGTCCGGGCGTTGTCCCGAGTCCGACGGTTGATGTCCTCCTTGACGTCCTCGAAGCTCGATACCTCGCCACGCTCGATGGCGTGAGCGAGCGTCCGCCGGGTCGCGACGTCTCGGATCCCATCGAGGTCGTCGCACCGTGGGTTTGTCATGCCGATCTCTTCGCCCTGATAGACGAAGGGCGTCCCACGCAGCGTCAAGAGCAGCGTCGCGATGACCTTCGCGGATTCGCGCCGGTACTCGCCGTCGTCGCCGAATCGCGAGACGGCCCGAGGCTGGTCGTGGTTGTTGAAGTACAGCCCCTGCCACTCGTCGTCGGCGAGTCCGGTCTGCCAGCGCTCGATCACCGACTTCAACTCGGGGAGTTCCCACTCGCGCATCTCCCAGCGCAACCCTCCTTCGGCGCGATCGACCTCCACGTGCTCGAAGTTCAGTACCATGCTCAGGCTATCGGTCTCGGAGCCGACGTATGAGCGAGCCTTATCGACGGTGAGGTCGGGCGTCTCACCGATGGTCACTACGTCGTCGTAGGCGTGGACACGTTCACAGAGCGCGCGAAGGTGCTCCTCAACTCGGGGACCGTTGGCGACGACGCTGATTCCGTTCGGGTCCTCCCCCTCGTCCGTGTCCGACAGCCCTTCGGGCTTCGAAATGAGGTTGATCGAGTCCAGTCGGAACCCGTCGACACCCTTCTCCAGCCACCAATCGACGATATCGAAGATCTCCTCGCGCACCGTCGGATTGTCCCAGTTCAGGTCGGCCTGACGCTCGTGGAAGAGGTGGAGGTACGACGCCGCCGCCGTCTCGTCGTACTCCCACGCGGAGCCACCCCACACCGCCTCCCAGTTGTTCGGCGGGGATTCGCCGTCGCTCTCGCGCCAGAAGTAGTAGTCTTGGTAGTCGTCTTCGCCTCGACGGGCGCGCTGGAACCACTCGTGCTCCGTCGAGGTGTGGTTCAGCACCATGTCCATGACGAGGCGCATCCCCCGTTCGTGGAGACCGTCGATCAGGTCCTCCCAGTCGTCTATCGTGCCGAACTCCGTCATGATCGCGCGGTAGTCGCTCACGTCGTAGCCGTTGTCGACGTTGGGTGAGTCGTAGACCGGGCTCAACCAGAGCGCGTCGACGCCCAGTTCCTGGAAGTAGTCCAGTTTCTCAACGATTCCCGGGATATCGCCGATTCCGTCGCCGTCCGTGTCGTTGAAACTGCGCGGATACACCTGGTAGATGACGGCGTCTCGCCACCATGGTCGATCGTCGCTCATACCCCTCCGGTGGACGGTCACCGAAATATAGTTACTGACCGCGGGTCTCGCGGTGGCCTACTACCTCGTTGCCCGCTGGCTGACCGCATCTCGTCTCAGTTCCACTCGTCGGCACCGTCTCGCGCACGGACGAAGAAGTCAGAGCCTCCGAGTTGGCCACCCTTGAGTGCGATCTTCAGCCCGTCGAACCGCTCGGTCGCCGCGTGAGCGGTGCAGATCGGACTCCCCGGTGCGAGCGGGAAGCGCGACCGGAGCGCGTACACGTCGAGGTGGGGCGTGACGTGGCCGCAGGTGTCGCCGCCGGCCACACAGATTCTGTCGAGCGGTTCCGCTTCCAGCAGTTCACGCAACAGTTGGCCCTGCTGTCGCCCGATGTAGCGCCCGACATCCTCGGGGGCGTCGGCCAGTTCGTCGGCGCGAGCCTTCGTCTCCGCGACGGCGTTGTCCCCTGGGCCGAGCGCAGTGTAGACGACGACGCTGTCGCCCGAACGCAGAGCGGACAGGGCCTCGTCGCGGACACGCTCACGCTCGTCGTCGGTCGCTGGATCGACCAGCGCTGCCGTATCGATCCTAACTCCCGTGAACCCCGCCGCCAGCGCAGTCTCGATTTGAGTCTTCGTCACCGGCGACGCGCTGCCTGACACTACGAGCAGCCTGTCGACGGGGTCAAGCGTCTCGAACGTCGGCGTTTCGGCGGCGATTCCGGCGTTCGACCAGTAGTCCGTCACGGCGTACTCGAAGCCCGAGGAGCCGACCGCGAAGGCCATCGATTCGGTCGCTTCCGCGTACTCCTCCCAGACCAGTCGCCCGACCGTCGCCTGATGCTCCTCGTCGAGCGTGTCGAAGAAGACGATGTCGGGGTCGTCCTCGCGTACGTCGGCCAGCGAAGCCTCCGGGTCCGCTTCCAGTCCCAGCACGTCGACCAGTCCCATCGACCTGTCGGTCTGCTCGGCGAGGTGGCGGCGCAGGTCGCTCTCGTCCATCGGCGTCACTGGGTGCTCGCTCATCGTCGGGTGGCGATCCAGCCTGTAGACGCCGTCCTCGTCGGCTGCGAACATGTTGCCGAAGACGACGTAGCGGCCGAGCGCGGGGGCGGCCGGGACGATCGGCACCGACTCCGTCTCGAAGGCGTCGGCCGCGACGTCGATGGCGCGTCCGATGCTGCCGATATCCGGGGCCGAGTCGAACGTCGAGCAGATCTTGTAGTGGATGACCGGCGCCGGCAGTTCGGCGAGTTGCTCGAACGCCGGCGGGAGCGCATCGTTCATCTCCGCGGGCGTCATCGATCGACTGGTCCCCGCGACGCCGACGACCTGCGCGTCCGCGAACTCACGCTCGACCGTGGACGGATTGGGTGGATCGAGGAAGAGGACCGTCTCGACGCCGGCCCGGCTCAGCGCGTCCATCGCGTCCGTCGATCCAGTGATGTCGTCGCCGTAGAAGGCCAGAAGGAGTCCGTGATCGCTCATCGGTGTCGCCTCCATCGACGTGCCGGCCGTCCCGACCGCCGTCGACTGCCGATACGTCTCCGACGAGCAATAGGCGGCGCTTCGTTGATCATCGAGTCGACGATGTCTGCGTCGGAATTTAACCGTTGTGCCGAGCGTGCGGTGGAAAGGTATTTGCTCGATCACTGTCAGTATCGAGGCAAGTGATGGTGTTATCAGACGACCAGCTATCGTCGTTCCGCCGAAACGGGTACGTCAAGATCGAGCAGGCTGTTCCGGACGACCAGTGCGAAGCCGTCGTCGACGCGATCTGGGACTTCCTCGGGAGGTCACCGGACGAACCAGAAGCCTGGTACGGCCCGCCTTCAGGTCTCGACGAACCGGCCCACGGTCAGTACGCGGGAATGGTCAACCTCTATCAGCACCAGGCGCTCTGGGACAACCGCCAGCATTCGGACGTGTACGAGGCGTTCAGCCGGATTCTCGACGAGTCCGATCTCTGGGTGAGTCTCGACCGCTGTAACATGACGCCGCCGAGGCGCGAGGAGTATCCGGAGTACACGTCGTCGTCTGGTCGAGGCGCTGTCGCCACGTCCCCACTCGGTCTATTTCTCCGCGATAGGCGTGGGCCATCATCGAACCGAGTCCCGTACTGTCGTCAACCATTTCGCGGCCGATCTCCCGTTGGTCTGGTGCTGTTGGGTCGAACTCGTCGTTACTCGAATCGGTCATAGAGGAGAGACATCTCCTCGTTCCATAAGTAGTTATAGTGACGGCGTAATCTGAGTGTCATGTGCTGGAGACCATCGAACAGTACACATGCGCTACTTAGTGAAGTCGGCTACTCGCCTCCGCGCCGACGAGCCCCTCATCGACGTCTCGACCAAGTCGCTCCGCGATTGGATTAGCGAGGCGCGGGAGGAACTCGCGGCCGATCTTGAGGACGATCAATGGCACGACCTCGGGATGCACGACCTCCGACGAACGAGAGCATAGACACCAAGAGCTAGAACTCGTCTCCAGTAGACCCGACCTCATCCAGTTGGTCGTACATCTCATCTGGGAAGGGGAGACTTCCCCAGATGGAGTATGGACACTGGTCCTGTCCGATGCAGTACCGCTGCATATCGTCGTTGTCGCAGTTCATCGGAAGCGGGGTGTCGCCACCGATCGTATTCGAGAACTCGTAGCGAATCTGGTAGTCGGTAACCTGTTCGTCGTACCAGGACCACCGCGAGAAGACGTCCTTGAGGTCTGCGACAATCGTTTCGAGGTCGCTGTCCTGATACTGTGGCAGCCACATTACCATCCGGACGGAGTTGTACAGGTCCTTTCGGACTGGTTTCTTTTCGTGGAGGCGTTCGGCCATGTTCGCCATGCAGGGGAGTTCAAATAGATCCTCGAGTGACTCGACAGTGAGGGGCTGGACGCCACGCGCAGACTCCTGAATCCGATACTGGTTCGTATTTCCGTGCTGCCGAATAGCCAGGCTCCGATGGTCGCGCTGGGATGCAAGGAGATTCCCGAGACTCCGGGGACTCGAGATGCGATTACACACGTCTCGCTTCCAGTCTGCTTTCGGGTCGTACGCATCCACTGCTTCAAACAGCTCCTTTGCTGAGTGGAAATCTCTCAGCGAGACAACCTCATCCGGGGCGTCTCGAATTGCATCCCGTAGCACACGGATGGTCCGTTCACCAGGGTTCCAGTCTCGCCAGATTCGCTCGTGGTGTCCTGTCTCGATGAAGCGGTCAATACGCTCTGTGATGGCCGACTCATTCGTCGTCAGCCACGTCAGCTGGTCTTCGGACAGGTTCTCCTCTTGGACCCGTAGGAGCTTCTTGAACGCGCGTCTGGCGTACTCGCGATACTTCGCATCGAAATCTCCGACTGGCACGTAGAGGCGGTTGTTCTTGACGCGAGTGAGCAGTTCTCCGGCCTCTCCAGTCTCAGTGTCGGCATGAACGAGACAGTCTCTCGACGCCGCAGCCACCGGGATTTCGAGATATAACCCCTCGCCCAACACCGGCATCTCCTTGATCCCTGTACAAACGCGGCCAGGGTGCGGACCGTCTTCTCCGGGGTCTTTTGCGTACAGTACCTCTGCAATATCTTGTTGGAGGTTCGCGTCACCGAATTCTCGAAGGAGAGAGGCGAGATTGTTGACGTAGAGCTCGCGAATATCGTAGAGGATCTGCACCTTCCGCGGTGGGGCGTGCTCGAACTTCGGGTGTGCCTTGATGCAGATCGGAACAACTACACATATACAATAAATTATATCCGCCATGTTTGATGAATATCCATTTCCTATTTTCATCAGGATCGGTTGCGTAAGGGAGAGAAAAGGGAACATTTCCGCGTTCTATCCTAATATTGTAATATAGCCGGTGGCATTCAAAAATGACTTCCTATATTCCCATATACATGTTATTTTAGGGGTGAGTGCTGCTACTTATGAGGTACTCGGAGGAAATTCCGAGTACCTGTCCTCCGGTCTACATAATCCATGGTTTTCGTAGATACAATAAAAATTGTACGCATACACCACTTCACAACGCGACATCTGTCTATGGAATGATTCATTCCACTATGAGAGTGTACTGCCGGTGGGCACAGCGTTAATGACGCGTAGCCGAGATACGCTGCACTGTATCCACCAGATGCTCGACACCGAAGAACTGCAGTTCGGCTCTCTGTATCTCTCTCGGTTCGCTGGCAGCCTTGGGGTTCATGACCGTACTTACGTTGCTGCCAACGTTCATCGATACCTTGGGCGTGACAGGGGTGACTATCGGGCTGTTCGTGACGGCCCTCAAAGTCGCTCGAACGGTCGGAATCGTTCCCTTGGCGTGGGCTGGTGACCGATACCGGAAATCGTCATCATGGCGGTTCCGGACGACCTCATCGGACCGGTCTCCGAGGACGTTGTCCCGAACCTCGACAGCGGCAGTATGGTCGTTTTGCTGGACCCGGCAGCTGCGTACGCTGGCTCCCTCAGCGAACGTGACGATATCTCCTATTTCATCACCCATCCGTCTCACCCGTCGATCATCGAGACGAAATCCGACCTGAACGATAAGAATCCGGATTGGTTCGGAGGACAGGAACGAAATGAGCAGGACATCGTGTGCACCCTCCATCAGGGACCAGAGGAGGATTACGAAAGAGGGGAAGTCATCGCACGAGATATCTACGGACCCGTCCGTCGTGCGCACGAGTTGACGACGGAACGGATGGCCATACTGGGGCCCGCTCTCGTCGAGATGGTCCTCGGCGTGTGTCTGTACACTATTCGAGAGGCGTACGAGCATGCCGTCGAAATGGGTGTTCCGACCAAGCGGCGAGGGACTTCTTGTTCGGTCACCTCAGAGTCAAACTGGGTATCGTATTCGGATTCGCCGACTTCCCCCTTTTCCGACGGTGCGCGGAAGGCTATCGAAGAGACAAAGGACGAAATCATCGTCTTGGAAGGAGCGAGTGTTCTCCGAAGCGACGCTACGTGAGATGACGGCAGATATAGCTCAATAAGGAATTAGCTGGATTTGACAAATTCTCAAGGATTTATTGGATTTCTTTCTCGCTAATCGTAGGAATAGATTGCTATCGGCTCATGAGTGAGTTACGGCACAAACAGTCACACTGGAAGTACTGCTACCCAGACAGTGCTTTGTGACCGCGAGGTTCTGGGTACTGTCCGAGTTTCTACAGTCAGCTACCTGTTCGATTTCCGCTCCTGATCAGGGTGATCGGTGATGAACACACTCGTGTTGTCTGGGACATCGTCAGTCACCCAGGAGTTTGCACCGATGCTCACATGGTCGCCAATCTCCACCGGCCCAAGTACGTTGCTTCCGGCGCCGATGACGACGTGGTCGCCGATGTCGGGATGGCGCTTGTAGTCCTTCGCCAGCATGTGGTCCTCGCCCTCCTCCTCCTCGAAATGGAGGGCCCCGAGAGTGACGTTCTGGTAGATTCGGACCCAGTCACCGACTGTCGCCGTCTCGCCGATGACGACCCCGGTCCCGTGATCGACGAAGAAATACTCGCCGACCTCCGCACCTGGATGGATGTCGATTCCCGTCTCAACCTTCGAGTACTCAGCGAGTTCGCGAGCGTACTCAAAACAGTCCTCCTCGTAGAGAATGTGCGCCACCCGGTGAGTCAAGATGGCGTGAAAACCGGGATACGACCGAATGATCTCACAGTAGCTCTTTGCCGCGGGATCACCCTTGTACGCGGCCTCGACATCCTTCTTGAGGGTACGTCGAATCGCGGGCAACCGGTCGAGCGTCCTGTCGACGGTTGCGGTCAAATCGTCCGCGTCGTGACCCGAATAGGCTGTGATGGCCTTGTGCATGCAGATACCAAGCTCGGTTAGGCGGGCACGAGTTTCGTCGGGATCGTCCAGCAGCTCAGTCGCGTTCCAGCACCGCGGGAACAGGAGCTGTTTGAGGAGGGGTGGTTCGTCACGCAGAAAATCGCGGCGAGGATAGTCCCTTGAGGTGTCCGTCGGAAAGGGCGATTCATCTGCTCGATAGGCCTCGACGAGTTCTCTGTGGGCATTGCCGGTGTACTCGTATCCCATTCGTGTTGGTGTTGATGCTGTGGGTAAAATTAGTTCTTCTACTTTGCATCCATACAACGCCTTCAATTCCTTTGATATACTACCTGTTCCGTGATTGCGTGTTGTGTCGATGCCCCTTGATCTCTCGGTAACGCTGCGCTGAGCATATCCTCTCTATTCAGCACGACGGTCATAACAATAACAGGAGTGAAAGTTACGCTCGTCACCGGGGAGTGCAAGTACATAATCCAGGAAATGCACAAGGGCGATCTCGCTGATCTGAAGCCTGGTGCAGGACGCGCGGATTGGACGCCTCAGACTGGGTGAGCCTGAGTGGTGGACTGTTTTTGACGATGATGAGACTCAGAGAAGAGCCGGCCTGTCTCTATCTCTCCACGCAAGAACGAAGCTGTTCGTTCACTCAAGCAGTGATTGCTGAAGCTGCTGGGACGTCGCCTGTAACGCTCCGCTCGCGACGTGACGAGCTGAAGCAGATGCTTTCCCAGTAGGCTCTCCGTTCTAATATAGCCGACTGAGACACCCCCGACTCAAGGTATAAACTATCGGCTCTAGATGTCCCTCTTCGTGATTTAGGGTGTACTTTTGCGTTCGTCGATATCTCGCACGTCTGAGCTACCGCGTTGCGAGAGCTTACCTCCCTCAAGAACCGATCACAGTTGCTTGCTTCCGGCTTTGCCCGAACCGGATTCAAATCTCTTCATTCCTTCTATGACACCCTCAAAAGAGGGAGGAAAGGCAACGATTTCCGCTTTGAAGAGGTGCTACACAAGGTAAGCGTCAAGCCACCTGAATCGGAGAATGACTCGACGTCCCAGTCCGTTATCCGTAGATCGGGAACTCTTCGCAGAGACGTTCGACCGTCGAAGCCACTCGACTGTGAACATCCTCGTCTTCAGGATTATCAAGCACATCTACCATCTGGTCGGCAACGATCTCAATCTCGCCTTTCTCGAACCCGCGGGTCGTGAGCGCCGGCGATCCGACGCGGATTCCGCTAGTCACCATCGGTGACCGTGTCTCACCGGGTACAGTGTTCTTGTTGACGATGATGCCGACGTCGGATAGCAGTTCCTCGGCCTCCTTCCCAGTAATGTCAGGATATGACTTACGGAGGTCCACGAGCACGAGATGCTTATCCGTTCCACCGCTCACGAGCGAGAGCCCTCGGTCGTTGAACACGTCGGCGAGCGTCTTCGCGTTTGCCACCATCTGTTCGGCGTAGTCCGCGAACTCGTCAGTGTTGGCTTCCGCGAACCCTGCGGCTTTACCGGCCACGTTGTGCATCAACGGTCCCCCTTGAGCGCCGGGGAACACTGCGGAGTCGATATCGTCCGCAAACTCCTCTTCGCACATGATAATACCGCCGCGGCCGGCTCGGATCGTCTTGTGAGTGCTTCCAGTGACGAACTCTGCGTGCTCAACGGGCGACCGGTGAACGCCGGCAGCGATGAGTCCGGTTACGTGAGCGATATCCGCCAGGTGATGCGCGTCGATCGAGTCCGCGATATCGCCGATCCGTTCGTACTCGAACTCGCGCGGGTAGGCAGAGGAGCCGCTGACGATGAGGTCCGGCTCGAACTCGCGCGCGTGGTTCTCCAGTTCGTCGTAATCTATGTATCCCGTCTCCGGGTCGACCTCGTACTGTTCGACATCGTACAACTGCCCGGAGAAGTTGACGTTGTGACCGTGAGAGAGATGCCCGCCGTGGGAGAGCGACAGCGAGAGGATCTTGTCGCCCGGGTTGAGCACCGAGAAGTAGACGCCCATGTTGGCCTGCGTGCCGCTGTGTGGCTGCACGTTGACGTGATCGGCCCCAAAGAGTTCCGTCGCTCGCTCGATAGCGAGTTCCTCGACGGTGTCGACGTGCTGACACCCACCGTAGTATCTGTTTCCGGGGTAACCCTCGGCGTACTTGTTGGTGAGTACGCTCCCCTGCGCCTCGAGTACGGCGTTTGAGACGTGATTTTCGGAGGCGATCATCCCCAGCGTCGATTCCTGTCGTTCCCGCTCGAGGTCGATGGCCTCGGCGGTGTCAGGATCTATCTCGTCGAGCGACTGCTTGAACGCCATACCTATGCATCTATTATGATGGGTAAGTATCTTACGCGGAGTAAGCATTCAACCTCGAACGGTTTGGTATTTGATAGAATATGGGTCAAAAGGCGGATATCGGCGACTAGCACGTGAGGCGACACTCCAGATGACGAAACTCAGAAGGTTCGCAGACTACACAACCCAAGACGTCTCACCAATACTTCTATTCCATCTGGTGCAGTACGGCCGTGTATGTGCCAATACTGCAGTTATCGTTATCACGATGGTTGGACGCGACTGTTACAGTACGACGACGTCTATCAGAACACCACCGGCAGAGAATCGAAATCGACGTACGGATTCCACGAATCGTGGAACGAACTTCGAGAGCAGATCGACTACGGTGTGCCCTAACGACTAAACGTGCAACACGGCGATACGCCCGCGAGGTCCAAACGACACAGAAGAAGTCGATACATTGCATTCGGGAACACCGGCGTGGGGGCCGAACGTTTCCTGAGTGAGTTTATTGACTGCGCCGGCTGCGAAGTGCATTGGGAGAATAGTACTCCCTCGCTGATACGCTCTGTCACCTGCGCCTTAACGACGATATCACCGCGGCAGGAGTGGACACGGACGTAGTCGCCGTCGTCAACACCATAGTGCTCGGCCGTCGACGGATGGACCTCGCTGAAGCTCTCGCCGACGTGGGTCATCAGTCCCTCACCCCGGTCGGTAGATCGCGCACGTTCGGAGGCGTTGAACCACTGTGCACCGTCGACCCTCACGAGAATGCCTCGGCGTTGAGCGAACTGGCAGCTATTCGGGTTCCGCGATTGGAGATCCCAGAAAGACGGAAACGATCACTGACGACGGTCTTGATGAATAGACGGATCCTTTTTCGGGCAGAACACTGAACTGAAGTTCGATCGACCGATGGCTGTTTCAGACCGTCACTGTGATCTGAGACCCGCTTAGCTGTCTTGTGGGGACGATCGCCATAAGTCGCTGATCGCACGCCTCTGAGCGTCGGTGTTCTTGAGACGGAGAAGAGACGAGAAATGGGGGGCCGAGGAACGCTTTGCCTCTGCGTCAGTCGAGCAGTGGTTCCTCGCGAACGGTGGCGTCGTAGCGCTCACCCTCGTACAGGATTTCGACGTCCGTCCCGGGCTCCGCGTACTCCGGGGGAAGATACGTGTAAACGACACAGGCGCCGACGGTGTAGCCGTACTCGGCGCTGTGAACGTATCCGATAGGTTCGTCGCCGTCCATCACCGGCCGGTCGGCTAGTACGACCGCCTCCTCGTCGTCAAGCGTCAGACAAGCAACCTTGTGATCGATATTGTCACCCTTAGCCGCTGCTTCGACGGCCTCCTTGCCGATGAAGTCGGTATCAAGGTCAACGGCCCAGCCGAGACCCGCTTCGTAAGGATTGTGCTCGGTGTGGAGGTCCTCACCCCATAGCCGGAACCCCTTCTCGATACGCAGAATGTCGAGAGCACCGTTGCCGTACGGCCGAATGTCGAACTCCTCGCCCGCCTCAAGCACGTGTTCCCAGAGCCGTTCGCCGTACTCCGACGGCGTGTAGAGTTCCCACCCGAGTTCTCCGGCGTAAGAGACGCGAAGCGCGGTCACGGGCACGTTCTTCACGTAGAACTGTTGGCTCGTGAAGAACGGGAACGCCTCGTCTGAGAGATCGACATCGGCAATCTTCGAGAGTACCTTCCGGGCGTTCGGTCCGGTACAGACCATCGCGGCTAGACTGGAGGTAACGTCGTTGACGATGATACCCTCTGGAGCCCGTTCGCGGACCCACGCGACATGGTTGTTGCCGACCTCGCGACCGGTTGTCAATAGTAGATATCGGTCTTCACTGATACGAGTCACAGTGATGTCCGCACGCACGCCGCCTCCCTCGTTACACATGAGGGTGTAGCGCACATCGCCGACGTTGAGGTCCATGTCGTTTGTACAGAGCTGCTGGACGAACTCGCCAGCATCGCTCCCGACGACCTCCATCTTGTTGAACGAGGTCATGTCGTGGAGGCCAACATTTTCGCGGACGTTCAGTGCCTCCGCGCCCTCGATGGGTGACCAGTACTTCGCCTCCCACCCTTCGCGGTCGGGGATCCGGTCACCGTACTTCGCTAGGAGGTCGGCGTTAGACTCAAACCACTGTGGTTCTTCCCACCCCGCCTCGGCCCACAGCTCCGCGTCGAGTTCCTTGTGGCTGTGGTACATAGGGGTCCGCCGGATGTCCCGTTGTTTGTCCGTCCACACCCACTTGGGGTGCATGATATTGTAGACGATACGGTACTCCTCGCCGCCGATATCACGCGCGAAGTCCCAGCTCCCTTCGTGGGCGTCGAACCGATTGACGTCCGCGTGGGCGAGGTCAATCGGCCTATCGTCAAGGCGGGGAACGCCGCGTTCCATCCACTCGGCGAGCGCCTTCCCGGCACCGCCGGCGTGAGTAACCCAGATGCCTGCGGCCGTCCAGAGTCCGTCGTACCCCTCGACCGGCCCCATCACGGGCAGGCCGTTGGGCGTCTCCGAGAACATCCCGTTGTACTTGTGTTCGAGCTCCTTTCCGGCCGTAACAGGGAGGAGTTCGTCGCTGGCCCGCCGAGGGGCCTTGTCCGGCCGGTCTGGATGGGTCGCGTTCTCCATGTGGTACTCGGTGAACTCGTGGACCGACCCCTGCTCGCCATCCGAGTCATTGCCACCCAACCCCTCGGGATCCGGAACAATCGGTTCGTGGTTGTACGAACCGATACCATACGCGTCCCCGTGAGTCCGATAGTACATAGCGTTGTCCTGATCTCGGAGGATGGGACGATCGGGACCGACGAGGAGACGCTTCGCCTTTTCGCCGGAGACGTTGCGGTAGTTCTCGAACAACGGGTGGTCGGTGATGTCGACCGCACTGTCGGCGAGTTCGCCGAGTGGTTCAGTTACCGTGTACTGATGCTCGACCGGCGTCACTGGGAGGTGGACGTCAAGCTCCTCGCCCAACTGTCGAGCCCAGATGTTGGTCGCAACCACGACCTCGTCACAGTCTATGGTGCCCTTCTCGGTAGCAACCGCCTGCACCGCGCCGTCCTCGAACTCGACGTCCTCGATTCGAGTGTGCGGAACGAACTGGGCACCTCGTTCCATCGCCTCCCGGGCCAGTGCGTCGCACGCAACGACGCCTGAGACTTGCCCGTCGGTCGGCGAATAGTAGCCGCCCAGAATCTCGTCCTCGTCCACGAGCGGGAGACGCTCGCTTACCTCCTCCGGCGAGAGGATCTGCGGGTCCTCGATTCCCCACGCGAGGCCGTTCTCGACGCGGCGTTCGAGGAAGTCCATTCGTTCTTCTGAGCGGGCGACCTCGATGCCACCGACTTCGTTGTACGCCTGTCGGCCGTCAGCACCCTCAAGGTCGGAGTACAGCCGCCGGCTGTAGTCCGCGAATTTGGTGAGGATCTTCTCCTCGGCGGTTTGGAACATGATACCGGGCGCGTGCGTTGAGGACCCCCCGGTTGTCGGCATTGGCCCCTGGTCTACGACCACTACGTCGTCACGGCCAAGTTGGGTCAGCTGATACGCGAGATTACAGCCGACGATACCGGCACCGACGATGACGGTGCCTGCCTCGGTTGGTAAGTTGTCGGTTGGATTCATCAATCTGCGTTATGGGTGCCTGTGGCGTGTAAATATAGCTAACGCCTTTATAAACTTCATTTGCAATCGGTAACTCTAGTGTCATGTAGAGTTTTGTCACTTAGTGGTTCGGCGGAGGCCGAAGAGGCGTCGGCGGTGTCGGCCATGATCCCCAGACGGTGTCAACGGAGTCGCCTTCCAGATCCGTTGCCGAACTTGACTCTCTCTATCAGAGTAACTGTATTATTTTAGGAGGTATTCTTCGATCACCCCCAAGTGTGTTCTGATGGGCAGGTCGAATCTGCTGGGGACGGCGAGGAGTCGGTCTGGTGGCAGAAATGAGGGCAACAGGACTCCCTCGCCGTTGGCAATGGTGGTCACTAGTGGGTCGTTGGTTTCGTCATGCGGTACAGTACAGGGCCCTTAGTCCGCCTTGGCAGGTATGAGGTGCATGTCGCGACCTTTCCGGAGATACCAACTTATGGGCCGGTCAAGACTCTCAGCATCGGGTAGACCACCGGTGGTCTTAGACGACTTACGAGGAAGGTCGTTACTCCCTCGTAAGCGGAACGTCACAATCGTCGGAACGACCCGCATCTCGGGGGAGAGAGGTCTCAGAGGATGGCGACATTAAGACGGTCAGCACCGACTGGGTGACAACGACCGGGGATCGCCCAGTTGTGGTTCCACGACTATTTCGAGCATCGGTACAGAGTAACGAGACACACATTCTCGCGCGCTTCTTAACTGATTCCGGGCGCTAGGTGGCCCATGACCGAAAATCGGATATCGCCCGGCCCCGCCGCCTCCTCCGCCTTCCAGTACGGCATGATAGCCGGCGCCGTCCTCGGCCTCACGAGTGTCGGACTCCTGTATCGGTCGGGACATCTCACCCCCGCCGTGATCGGATATGTGCTACTCGCCTTGTTTCCGACGTATTTGGTGATAGTCGCCACACTGCTCAGCAAGTGGCTCGGCTACGACAGAGATGGCACGTCGCTACGGCCGGTGTACCGGGACCGGACAGAATAGCGGGAACGTCGGAACGCGATGAACGGTTGCCGGTATCTCTACAGACGGACGTTGGGTCTCCGCCTCTGTGCGAGGCGCCGACGGAGATAGCCGACGTCACTTTTCGTCCTGAGATTCCACGATGGTTGCGCGGATGAGATTCTGCATCCCCCGACGCAGTCTACCGCTCATCGCCGTTGACGATAGTCCCATTTCGTCGGCGACGTCAATTAGCGACATATCTCGCGGTTCTTGAAAGTATCCCTTCTCATAGGCAGTCAATAACGCAGCCCGTTGTTCGGGGGTAAGTCCGTAGGAATTGTCACTCTCCTCACTCATGCTTTCGCTTCCGTAGATATCGATAATATTAAGCGAGATGTCGTTCTCCCTGGCGTACTGCCAGACGGTATTAAGCGCATCTTTGTCGGGTAAGAGGAGTTGGACGAGCCACCCCCTCCCTTTCGTCTCGGTGTAGGTGAGGAATCCGTTCACGTCCGTCACGGCGGTACTGATGAGCTTCGTCTCGGGTGTATGTTCGATGTAGTAGATCCCTCTCCGGTCGCCCCAACTTACGAGTTCGTAGCGCTCAACCGTCAGGTCGTCCTCGAACGCACGCTCAAGTTCATCGCGATCGTCGTAGTCGATGAGAAACGGGAAGAGAGTCGTCCCGGGGCTCGTGGTCCCCTGCGTAATGACTCTAATCGATATATCGTCGAGTGTACGAAGCGTAGGGACGAGCGCGAGCTTGTCGTGCGTGATATGGATTTTAGCCGTTACTGTCATCGGTCACTCTGAGTCTCCAAACTCGATGTCGGCGACAGTACCGTCGGTGAACGAGACATCACCGTTGAGAGGCCCTGATCAATCGTACGCCACACATTAATACTATCACACGTGATCACCCACGTTTACATGCGCTTTCTTGTTAAGCTTTACCATCCACGACAACTAGAATCAGGAACACGAATATCTGAGCGAACGACTTCTCTGCCGCGCTCTCGAGAGCACCGCCGAACGCTGCCAGAGAACTCAATATCGATAGAGGTGGACAATTGTCATCAATTTCAATACACAACCTGTCAAAATAAACGCCAGTAGATATACGCATTAAGAAATAAGAACGAACGGGGTCAAGACACGACTGAGATGACTAAACTAACCGAATTCGACGAACGTTCACAGGATAGAACCGAGATATGTTTCTACCTGCCGGCGGTCACAGCTTCTCCGGACATCGACAGATTGGGGAGCGTCCTCGACGAACTATTCGAATCTCACGGCGTCGTGCGGATCCCTCATACCTATAACAAGTAACGCTTCGGCGTCAGGGACTAAACTCACGGCCACGGTCCGACCGTACTATCTCGAGTTCCACCGACGTTAACTCCCTCTTTTCGGTGAGAACACCTCGATACCCTCTGTGGCTACATATTCCCTCCTGCCGCTAGTGACGTCAACGTCCGAGCGCACGAACCTCCGTAGAGAGGTTCGTACTGAGGTTGCGAGGGAGACACCCTCACGCACGATCAGCGGAATAGGAGCCCACGTTAGTATTACAATGCTACTGCTGTCATCCCCTCCAGTTGGTAACGGTTTATTGTCATTAATACGTTGTCAGTAAGTAGGCAAACGCGTCCCTAGATATTGACACGGGTATCGGAGGTCACCGAGATACCACAACCCATCAAAAAACTTACTTGATGTGGTTGCTCAGAATGGGGGTAGTCGTTCGCTGGTCGATCACGAAACAGAGCAGAGAGTGCTACTTCTATCACTAGGCTCACATTCGTCCGTGAGGATGACGGCGTTCCACCGTACTACGCCGACGACTAGTACACGCGCACGGACGCTGCGCGGCGAATCACGACGTGATCGAGATATTCGTCGTGCGCGGCCGGCCAGATCGTTCGTTCGGTACGGCGGCGCAGAGACGAATCAGTAGGGCAGCCCCCGTTCGGTCAGGGGAGGTTGACCTCCACACCCGACTGAAGGCTCGCGGCCTTGACCGTGTTGTACATCAGCATCGCGATGGTCATCGGCCCGACACCGCCAGGCACCGGCGTGATGGCGCTCGCTCGCTCCTTCGCGCTCTTAAAGTCAACATCGCCGACGAGTTCGTACCCTTTCTCAGAATCAGCGTCGATGCGATTGACTCCGACGTCGATCACGACACTTCCCTCGGAAATCATATCGCCGGTGATCATCTCAGGGACGCCTGCGGCGGCGACTACGATGTCCGATCTGCGGAGCTTCTCGGTCAGGTCGTCGGTGTGGGAGTGACAGACGGTCGTCGTCGCGTTGCCGCCGGCCGCCTTCTGGATCAACAGGTTGGCCATCGGTTTTCCGACGATATCCGATCTGCCGACGACGACCGCGTCCTTTCCCTCGGTATCGACGCCGGCCGCCGCCAGCAGTTTCTGTACGCCGTGAGGCGTACACGGTTTGAATCGGGGGTTTCCGGCGACCAAGCGGCCGACGTTCTCGGGGTGGAACCCGTCCACGTCCTTCATTGGGTCGATACGTTCCAGCACGGCGCGCGAATCAACGTGATTCGGAACCGGCATCTGGACGAGGATGCCGTGAACCGTGGGATCCTCATTCAGGTCGTCGATTCGATCGAACAGCGCCTCGGCCGGCCGGTCAGAGTCGAGTTCTTCGTGGATCCCCTCGATTCCGGTTTCCTCGCACGCCCGCTGTTTCATCGAGACGTACGTCTCACTGGCCCCGTCGTCGCTCATCAGCACCGTCGCCAGCCCTGGGGTCACTCCCTCGTCTGTGAGTCGGTTCGCACAGTTCGATACGTCAGCTCGGATCCGCTCCGCGATCTCCTTTCCGTCGATTATCGTGGTCATGGTAGGTTGTACCGCCGTTGCCGACGTTCTAATCGTAGGAGTACGCCGCGTCGCCGTCGACCAATAGCGCGGCAACGCGCCGGTGAACGTCAGGTTAGGCAAGGTCTCTTTCCTACTCTTCATCCTCGCAGTATAGGCACATACGGGTCATATTCCACCTTTTGAAGACGAGGCGATCGGACAACCGGGGGTCACCCGCCGTGGGATCTCACGCTAGCACGGTCGAGGGTACTCGATGATCCTCATCGTCGACAACTACAACTCGTTCGCGTATAACCTCGTCCAGTACGTCGGCGAGCTTGCCGACGTCGCGGTCCGCCGCAACGACACTATCGACATCGCCGGGATTCGAGACCATGATCCGGACAGTATCATCGTCTCTCCCGGCCCGGAAC
The DNA here is from genome assembly GCF_042662625.1 of Halopelagius fulvigenes. Classification (GTDB taxonomy): domain Archaea; phylum Halobacteriota; class Halobacteria; order Halobacteriales; family Haloferacaceae; genus Halopelagius; species Halopelagius fulvigenes. The sequence goes on along the minus strand of NZ_JBHSXH010000011.1, from coordinate 15,251 downwards.
CCCCGCCGACGCCGGCATCTCGGTCGACGTTTTCGCAGAGACGGCGTATCCCACGCTCGGCGTGTGTCTGAGCCACCAGGCGCTGTGTGCGGCACACGGCGCGCCAGTCGTCCCCGCGCCGGAGGGTCGTTCGGGAAGACGTCGGAGACCCGCCACGACGGATCGAGTCTGTACGATGGCGTGAGCGATCCGTTCAAGGTCGACCGATATCACTCACTAGCGGTCGACGAGGCCGACCTGCCCGCCGAACTCGTCAGGACGGCCTACACCAACGACGAGCGGGGCGTCATGATGGGCATCCGCCATGCGAACCGACGCCATTACGGCGTCCAATTCCACCCGGAGAGCATTCTTACTCAAGCGGGCAAACGCATCGTGGAAAACTTCTGTACGTCCATTGCCGAGTGACGCCCGGTTGTGTTCCACAACCTATCTATCAACTGTTAGGATGTGTCGCATTCGAGAAACAGCGGTCGGTTTTAACGGGACCGAGCGGCTACGGGTGACCGTGAAGCGAACTATCAGTACCAGCGATGCACCGGAAGCTGTCGGCGCGTACAGTCAGGCGGCAACGGACGGAAACCTCCTCATTACGGCCGGACAGCTGCCGCTAACGATAGACGGGGAGTTACTCGACGACGAACCTGTCGACCGACAAACCGAGCAGTGTCTCGACAACGTCAAGGCTATCCTTGAGTCCGAGGGACTCTCGCTTGACGACGTCCTCAAAACGACGGTTTTCCTCGACGACATCGACGACTTCGAGGCGTTCAACGAGGCTTACAGCGAGTACTTCGACGAGGAGCCGCCTGCAAGGAGTGCCGTCGAAGCGGGTGCAGTGCCGAAGGGCGCAGCGGTCGAGATCGAGGCCATCGCGACCACAGAGTGAGGAGTCCGCTCGGATCTACGTCGACAACCGTCGAGTAACGTAGACTTCCGGACAGTACCTTTTTTGGGCCCGAACTCCTGAATCATGCAAATGAGACCGCAGAATCAGCGACTCGACCGCGAGTACGACGATGAGAGTGACGTCTCGCCGGCCGAGATGAACAACTTCAACGAGGAGAAGGCGCGCGAGGGCGCGCGACTTCTGCTCGAGGCAGTCGGCCGCGACCCCGGCGAGCGCAGCCTCTCGGACACCTGGATGCGCCGTGTACCGGCGATGCTGGAGACGCTCACCGAGGGGCGGCGCCCGGAGGAGAAACCGACGATGCGGACATTTGAGACCGAGACGGACAGTCTCGTCGTAAAGACAGGTATCCCCCTCTATAGCCTCTGCGAACACCACCTGCTTCCCTTTCACGGTGTCGCCCACGTCGCATACCGCCCGGAGGAGTCGATGGTCGGCCTCTCGAAGCTCGCTCGTTACGTACGGTGGCGATCGCGACGTCTGACTACGCAGGAGGCGCTGACGAACGACATCGCGACAGGGCTGGCCGACGAGATTGACGCCGCCTGCGTCGCCGTCGAGATCACCGCGACACACATGTGCGAGGCGATGCGGGGCGTCGAGATGTCGACGGCGACGACGACGCGTGAAACCGTCGGCGAACTGTCGACGACTGACCGCGAGCAGTTCCGCGAATCGATTCACCGGGCCGACGCGGCGAACGATCACTTCTGAAGCCCGTACTCGCTTCTATCGCGAACGCGATCAACCCCGTCCAAAGGAACTCGTTTGCCTGCCCCATCATCTCTGCCGACGCTTCCGGATTCAGGAAGAACACCACTATCGTGAGCAGCGACGCCGTGAATCCAACCCCGAAGACGCCGAAATCGAGCTCTTCGACGAACCGTTCGATCGCCGTGTATATCTTGATCATCTATCGTGGCATGCATAGTGGAAAATACTCAATTCTCGGGAGGTATATGACCTATCTTTAAGTAAACGTTCGAGTAGTACATAAAATCTCAATTCTGCGGACGCAGAGAGCTCGATTCGGCGGTGAGAGGAGGTCAAACCCTTACCGGAGGGCGATCGCACGGAACGCCGGGAGCACGCCGGCGGAGGCGGAGTAGGAAACGGCGTACGTCGTTCGGATCGGGCATTCGGAAGTGAGGACGGCCGCGACGGTCAGTCGTCGTTTTCGGCGTCGACACCTCCTGTGACGTCGGTGACTAGTTCGTCACTGCTGGTGACGACGTCGATATCCTGTTCGGCGGTCAGATTCTCGATCCGGTCGGCGAACTGGTCAGACTGGAGGATCTCGTACTCGTTATCTAACCCGAGGTAGACCGTGTAACACATTAGAACGAGGATAACCGCGAACGGGAGCCCCGTCGTGATAACGGCGGTCTGCAGCGCGCTCAGTCCCCCGCCGACGAGCAGCGTCGCGGCGACGGCGCCCTCGGTGACCGCCCAGAAGATTCGCTGAACCTTCGGCACGTCGTGTTTGCCGCCCGAGGTCAGGTGATCGATGACCAGCGATCCCGAGTCGGAGGACGTGACGAAGAACGTGACCACGAGAAGGGTCGCTAGGAGTCCAGAGAGGGCGCCGAGCGGGAAGTTATTCAGCATGACGAACATCGCGATGGTCTGTCCCTGTTCGGCGACGGCCGCCGCGATTCCGCCGTTCCCGACGAGTTCGACCCACAGGGCCGAGCCACCGAAGGTGGCGAGCCAGAGGAAGGAAAACATCGCGGGGAGGAACAGTACGCCTAAGACGAACTCCCGAACGGTCCGCCCCTTCGAGATACGCGCGATGAACATCCCGACAAACGGTGACCACGCGATCCACCAACCCCAGTAGAAGACGGTCCAGCCCCCCATCCAACCCTTAACGGTGTATGCGCCGAGCTGCGAACTACCGCCGATGATACCGGTGAAGAAGCTCAGCTGGAACAGGTTGCCGAGGTAGGCACCGGTCCCACTCGAGAGCGTTCCCAGAACGTACAGCGTCGGGCCGACGATGAACAGGAACGCCATCATGGCGAACATCAAATACAGGTTTACTGTACTCAAGCGTTTCACGCCTCTCTCAAGGCCTGCCGCGACCGACGCCGTCGCGATCGCGGTGATCACAACAATAAGCACTATCTGGGGAACCGTCCCCGTCGGGATGCTCACGAGGCCGAGGATGTCACCGCCGACGTACGAGAGCCCTGTGTTGATCTGCGCCACCCCCAACCCGAGCGACGTCGAGAGTCCGAACAGCGTCGCGAACACCGTCACGAGGTCGATAACGTGCCCTGGCCACCCGTAGATCCGTTCTCCGAGAAGCGGCCAGAAGACCGACCGGAAGGTGAGCGGCAGACCGCGATTGAATGAAAAGAAGGCGAGTCCGAGTCCGACAAGTCCGTAGATGGCCCAGGGGTGAAACCCCCAGTGGAAAAACGTCTGCGCCATCGCCGCGACGGCAGCCGCGGTGGTGCCACCCTCCGCACCGAACGTGGGTGGGACGACCATATATTCCGAGGCTCCGCTGCCGAAGTGCCACATTGGCTCGGCGACGCTGAAGAACATAAGGCCGATTCCCATCCCGGCGCTGAATAGCATCGCCATCCAAGAGAAGTCACTGAACTCCTTCTTGGCCTCCACGCCGCCAATGCGAATTGTCCCGTACTTGCCGAACGCGAAGTACAGGATGGTGACAATGAACAGATTCACCGCCAAGATGTAAAACCAGCCGAAGGTCCCGTTGATGAACGTAAATATCGCGTTGTACGCCTCCGACGCTCGCTTCCCGAGAAGAATTGTCGCTGCGACGAACGCGACGATAATCACCAGCGAGACTGGGAAGACGACGGGATGAACGTCGAAGCCGAACAACTCGATGTTGCTGTCACCCGGTTCGCGATCCGAATCCGGGTGAAAGAGCTCTACTTGTAATCCTGTGGACATCTCTCCCGTGGTCTGGTTATCGTCTGACATGCGGTTCCCCTCGATCTTGATTTTGAAGGCTCGTCATCCAAGCCCGTTGCCGTCGGTAGTTCAGTCTCATGTTCGTCGTCCTTGAAGTCGCGTGCGGTCCAGTTATCTGATACACCGTTTCACCGTCTGCGGTGTGATACTCCACCTCATGGAGGTCAGTCATCGAAGAGTAATAAAACCCCACTCGCAGCTCAGAGCGAAGACTACGGTAGAGCAGCAATATCCGATTGAGAGGGCCCGAAACCCTCTTCGAGCCGCGATTGTTGACGGATCGCCCGTAACGAACCTCACCAATCAAATTGGGTCACTTCCGTTATATGTGTTGTTTCGTCCCCTCTGAACGTGATCGAGGCGAAACAACCGGCAACTGGCGTCCAGTAGTGTTTTCGCCTCCTAATCCGTGAGTTGAATATGGTAAACCTCTCAGCGACGGCCGCGGCCGTACTCGTGCTGTTGCTGTTCGTTGTCGGGATGGTGGCGATGGTCAACGGCTGGCTCTTGGTGGCCGGATTCAGTCTCCTAAGTGTGGCTCTTGTGATCTACTTCCGGGAAACGCGGCTCGTCGACGGCTGATCGGTCGGGTCCGTTATAGAGTGAGGAGGGGCGACGACGGCGACGTGTCCTCTGTTCGTCGGCAGCCATCCAATTTACGTCGTCCTCGTAATGTCACTAACTGGGTAGCCGGCCGCCTCGACTGAGTCGATGATCGACGCTGAGTGTTGTTTACCGTTGGTCTCGACATCGAATACGAGGTACGCCTCGCCGACTTCCAAATCCTCGACGGATCGGTCGTGGCGAACGTTGCGGATGTTCGCCCCTTGGTCGGCAATACGGCCGGAGATATCCTGCATCTTCCCCGGCTGGTCGTCAATGTGCACTCTGAGCTGGAGAAGCTGTCGTCGTTCCGTCAGCGCGTGGACGAGCACCGTCTGCAGCTGCGTCATGTCCAAGTTCCCGCCGCAGAGCAGCGGCATCACTGTCTCGCCAGCGACGTCAAGGTCGTCGCTCAGAAGCGCTGCGACCGACGCGGCACCTGCTCCCTCGACGACCTGCTTCGCTCGTTCGAGGAGCACGAGGATGGCCCGTGCGATATCGGTGTCCGAGACGGTGACCACCTCGTCGACGTTGCGCCGAATGATCTCAAAGGTCGTCTCGGAGATGCCGCCAGTTGCGATACCGTCTGCGATCGTGTCCACCTGATCAAGCGTCACCGGCATTCCCTTGTCTAGGCTCTCGTGAACCGTCTCGGCCCCGGTCGCCTGAACGCCGACGACGCGGGTTTCCGGAGAAAGGTGCTTGACGGCCGTCGAGATCCCCGAGATGAGCCCACCGCCGCCGATAGGGACGACGACGGTGTCGACCTCGGGGCAGTCGTGGTACATTTCGATGCCCAGCGTCCCCTGGCCGGCGATGATGTCCGTGTCGTCGTACGCGTGGACGAACTCGGCATCGGTCCCCTCGACCGCCGACTGGGCCCGCGACATGGTCTCTTGGAAGTCCTTCCCGACGAGTTCGACCGTAGCCCCGTACTCGCGTGTCGCATCAACCTTCGTTTGCGGGGCGTTCTCCGGCATGTAAATCGTCGAGTCGGCTCCGCATTTCGTGGCGGCCAGCGCGACCCCCTGGGCGTGGTTTCCGGCGCTCGCCGCGATGAAGTTATCGACGCCACGGTCGACGTCTTGGCTAATCTTGTTGTACGCTCCTCTAGTCTTGAACGAGCCCGTCCATTGGAGGTGTTCCATCTTCAGGTGTACCTCGGCGTCGACGAACTCACCGAGCGAGGTGCTCCGCTCGACCGGTGTCTGCTTAACGACGGTGTCGTCGTCGAGGCGTTTGGAGGCCCGTTCGATATCTGCGTACCGGACGGGGAGTCCGTCCGAGCTATCATCAGTCATTGGTTCGTGGTTATCTGTCATGTCTTAGACGGTCGGTCGCGACCTATCGCAGAATCTTCTCCCGGCCGGGGTCGAACAGCGGCTCGTCGCGCACCGTCGCGTCGTACAGTTCGCCCTCACAGCTGATCTTCACTGACGTCCCGGCCTCGGCGTACTCGCTCGGCACGTATGTGTAGGCGATCGACTCACCGATCGAGTAACCGTAGCTGCCTGCCTGAACGTACCCGATCGGCTCGTCGTCTCTGAGCACCGGTCGCCCGCTCAGTGCGATGTCGGTCGAGTCGTTGAGCGTAAGGGGGGTGATCCGGGAGTTGATCCCCTCTTCCTTCGCACGTTCGAGAGCCTCCTTGCCGACGAAGTCAGTGTCCATGTCGACCGCGAAGGAGAGACCAGCCTCGAACGGATTCGCGTCGGTGTCGATATCGGTCCCCCAGAGCCGGAACCCCTTCTCCAGACGCATCGACTCCAAGGCACCGCCGCCCATCGGCCGTACGTCGAGATCCTGCCCGGCCTCCCACAGCGTCTCCCAGAGGCGTCGGCCGTACTCGCTCGGCGCCCACAGTTCCCACCCGAGCTCCCCGACATACGAGACGCGCAAGGCGATGACAGGCACCTCGCCTACGTACATTTGCTTCGCACTGAAGTAGGGGAAGCCGTTGTCGGTGACGTCGGCGTCGGTACAGCGCTGGAGCAAGAGCCTGGACTTCGGCCCCCAGAGTCCGATAGTGGACTTCGCGCTCTCCTCGATGTTGACCGAGACGGTCTCCGGGGCGTGCTCCTCAAGCCACGAGCCGTGGATACGAGGCGAACTGCCGCCTCCGGTCGTGACCATATACTCGTCGTCGTCGAGACAGACGACGGTGACGTCCGCGAGGATACCGCCCCCCTCGTTCAGTAGGAGCGAGTAGCGCACCTGACCCACCTCGAGGTCCATGTCGTTGCTGCACATCCGCTGAAGGTACTCACCGCTTCCCTCGCCCGAGACCATGATCGAGCTGAAGGTGGTCATATCGAACATCGACACGTGCTCCCGCGTGTGGAGGTGCTCGGCCCCCTCGATCGGCGAGCGGTTGATCCCCTGCCAGCCGTCCTGTTCGGGGATGCGGTCCTCGTACCGGTCGGCGAGGTCGGCGTTCGTCTCGTACCACTGAGCCGACTCCCATCCGCCGCTCTGCACGAACTCAGCGCCGAGGTCGTGCTGCTGCTCGTAGAAGGGGCTGGTCCGCAGTCCGCGGTGGTCGTCGGGCTGCCAACGCGGTTCCACGATGCTGTACACCTGTTCGTAGCGCTCGGCTCCCCGGTCGACGAAGAAGTCCTTCTCCCCGGCGTGCGGCTCGAAGCGCCGCACGTGGATGGCGCTGGAGTCGACGGGGCCCGAGGGGAGTCGCGGGACGCCGTTCTCCATCCATTCGGCGACGATGCGACCATAGCCGGCAGAGTGAGTCCACCAGATGGCGAGCGCAGTCCAGAGCCCGTCGACCTGCGCCGTCTCGCCGACTGCGGGCATGCCGTCGGGCGTGAACACGAAGATGCCGTTCTCGGTGACGGCGTACTCTTCGTCCGCGCTGGCCGGCAGTAGCTCGTCGAACGCCTGCTTCGCTGACTTGTCCCGATTGGGATGGGTCGGACGCTCCCAGTGTTTCTTCGTGAACCCCCGGACGGACGCCTGTCGATCCTCGGTATTGAGCCCCATCTCCTCCGGGTCGACCGACAGCGCCTCGTGATTGTACGATCCCAGGCCGAGCGCGTCGCCGTGAGTCCGGAAGTACAGTGAGTGATCCTGATCGCGGCCGACGGGGCGGGTCGGCCCCTCGCTCATGTACTCTTGGATGTCGCGATTGCCGGGAACGTCGAGCCCGGCCGTGTTATCGCCGACCGCGGATTGGGCGTCTGCCAACTCCTCCATCGGTTCGGTGACTACGTACTGGTGCTCGACCGGCGCGATAGGTAGATCGATCCCGGCCAGCTGCCCGGTTTGGTACCCCCAGTTGTTCGTCGCGATGACGCACCGCTCGCAGTCGATCCGGCCCTTGTCGGTCACGACTGTCTCTATCTCACCGCCGGATACCTCCAAGTCGGTAACTTCAGTATTGCCGACGAAGGTCGCAGGCGTATTTCGGATGTACCACTGGAGCGTCTCGATGCTGTCGACGCGACCATCGGTCGGCGAGTAGTAGCCGCCCATAATCTCGTCTTCGTTCACGAGTGGGAGCCTCTCGCTAACTTCTTCGGGCGAAAGCAGTTCAGGGTCGGGTAATCCGTAGGAGGTCGCCCACTCGACGCGGCGCTGGAGGAAGTCCATCCGCTCCTCGCTCCGCGCCAGTTCGATGCCGCCGACCTCATCGTACGTCCCGATATCCGAGAGGAAGCGGTTCGTATAGTGAGCCGCCTTTGTCTGTATCTTCGATGGCGACGTCTGGAAGATGATCCCTGGCGCGTGGACCGACGATCCGCCAGTGATCGGTAACGGACCCTGATCGATGACGGTGACGTCCTCGGCTCCGAGCTCCGTCAGGTGGTATGCGATGCTACACCCCACGGCGCCGGCGCCGATGACGACGGTCGTCGACTGTGCAGGAATGTCCCTAGCGTTCATCTCTATCACAATCGATTGTCACCGTCGGTATGTTAAATACACCGGTGCTCTCGGATATCCTCACCCCAAGATCGGTCGGGAGAGCCCCTCTATCGCCGTCGTATCCGGAAACTGGGTGTCCTCACAGGGTCATATATCACGGCTGAATAGCGCATCAACCACAACATGAATGTGAGATGATGTATAACCACTACTCGATTCTCTGGTCGGCCACCAGCAAAGAGCTTCTCGTGGGTAGCGGTGTCGTCGCACTCACCCTTGTACAAGTTCTCGACATCGATCCCAAGGTTCTGTGTACTCCGGCAGAACGCAAGTGTGCGCGATCCGGGTGTGACGGTGGAGCTGGATGTGAGGCGTTGATGTATCTGATGGATCCATTGCCGTTCGTTAAGCGTTGTCCTGTTCGACCGTCTACTCGTCGATAACGAGACTGGCGATCTTGGGAACGGAGTTCGCCTCCGAACTGCGGTTCGTGAGTCGGCGTTAGAACGCCGTTCGTAGGCTCGAACGCGTGCACGGCCCTCTTTTCGGTCGCATGTGCCTCGGTCTGGCGGGTTAGGGATAGCAACCTCCGCGTTTCCGAGGGAATGACAGGGATATCACCGTCATCTCCCTGTCCGTTTCCAGCACTCGCTCGGCTACAATCGTGTCTACCGAGCGACGGTATTCCCGAAAAACATAGCGTGTTCGAGTGTCGAAATGTTTTGGTGATCGGAATGGACCACGAGGATCAGGGTCACTATCCGCGTCTCTGCGCTGTGATCAACTCCTACTCTACTCGGCATGGAGACCCGCTGACCGTCCGCAATTCGCGACGCAGAACTCTCACGACCGTCTCTCACGGCAGGGGCCGATGACAACTTATTTGACGGCGACATTTTACCATATACATGGAATGGTAGAATCCATCTCGCTAGAGATAGCAAAGGATCTGATACAGGCGGCAGAAAAGAAGGCGGAGGAGATCGACAATCCGATGGTGATCACCGTCGCCAACAGCGAGGGGAACCTCGTCGCCCAGCACCGCATGGACGGTGCTTGGCTCGCTTCCGTGAGCATCTCGCGCAACAAGGCGTACACCGCGGCCGCCTTAGAAACACCGACCCACGAACTGGCCGAACCCTCGGAGCCGGGCAACTCGCTGTACGGTCTGCAGACGACCGACGACGGGAAGATCGTGATCTTCGGCGGCGGCTACCCTCTCGAGCGCGACGGCGAGATCGTCGGGACGATCGGAGTCTCCGGCGGTGCCGTGAGTCAGGATCGGGAAGTCGCCGAAGCCGGGGTCGAACGGTGGCTCGACGTCGTTGAAAGTAAATCGATCTCAGCCGACGACTGATCGACGAGAGATGGGAGATACGGCGTCGATCGCTCGATAGGCGCTGAACACCTCGCCTCTCTCAGTTCATCCTATTTCGATCCGCTGAACGTCCGGTCGTGTCGGCCGGCGCTGGAATTCTTTCTGTGTATCCTATTGTCGGCGGCGCCGTCGCCGGGGAGAAATGCGGCCTCTCAGACGAGCCCACGGAGCAGACTCGTCCGCGTCACTTGTGGGGAGGACGTTCTATATCGTGTTCGGATATGGTTTTGAGCAGGTCTGCTAATATCTCGCTCGCGACGTCAAGGAGGTCCTCACCTAAGCCGACGCTCGCCTCGCGCGGGTCGCCGACGACGCCGTTCTCGGTGAACTCGGCCGAGTCGAACGCCAGGTTAACCCGTCCTACCCAGTCTCCCCATCGGCGGCTACCCCCCGTCGCCGCGTCATCGAGACGATCCTCGCGCACGTAGTCCGGATTCGCGTACTGGAGCAACGCCGTCTCCAAGGGGCCGCCGTGTCCCATACGAGAGGCGTTTTCACCGACCTCCTCGAACCACGTGAACGGGACCGCGTACGCATCGTCGTGGCGAGTGATCGTTCCAGCGACTTCCCGGAGAGCGGCCACGTTCCCACCGTGACCGTTTACCAGCACGACGCGGTCGAACCCGTGGAACGCCAAACTTTTGACGATGTCACGGACGTACGACCTGAAGGTCGATTCGGACGTCCAGAGCGTCCCTGAGAACTGCCGATGCTCCTCGGCGATGCTGACGGGTACTGCCGGGGACACGACGACTGGCTCGTCGAGTTGGTCGGCAGCCGTCTCGGCGATCGTCTCCGCGTTGAGGGTGTCAGTACTCAGCGCGGCGTGGGGGCCATGCTGCTCCGTACTGCCGATCGGCACCATCGCCAGATTCGTGTCCGTGTCGCGAACCTCGGTCCACGTCGCATTCTGAATCTGCATACAGTGGTGCTTTCCTCGAAGCGTATAAGATTTCACCTTATCCGACATGTAGGAACTTTGTTGGCATCGGAGGGGAGACGGTGAACCCATTGTGTTTAATCGTTGAGCGTCGTTTCGTTCAGTTATAGTCCGACGTCTCGATCACAGTCTCTGAGGACGCGCCCCCGTCGTCTCGAACTACTGTTCTCCGTCCGTTTCGAGAACCGTGGTATAAATGGGTTCCTTACTACGGGTACACCGTTATGTCGTTCTCTGGAATAGTGACCTACAGTACCATGGGTGTCAGTGGCTCATTCCGGAAACTCTCTCAGGTGATCGAGCGCTACGAGTCGGACGGGGGGGAGATACAGCACGTCGAAGCGCAGATACCCGATCGGGAATCCAAGCAGGGGTTGAACGCGACGCTTGACGTCCCTATCTCTCTGTGTTCGAAGGAGAACTCAGAAGCTGTGACATCGCCGAAGGCGGCGGAAATCACCGACGACGGAGGGCTACAGGTCAAACTCGCCCCATCGGTGTTACCGAATCTAAGTGAGTACGTTCCCGAGGAGATATCGACCGTCGAGAAGGGCGTTCGTGTGGCAGAGGGTGGCACCGTCGTGATGACGATCACGCTCACCTTCGGGGCCGAGATAGAACGACAGCATTCCGATGAGTCGACGCCCTGTACCATGGACTCTCACGCCTCTGCGACGTCTGACGTTACCGAGAACGACGAAGCTGGAGATACGGCGCCGGCCGACGAGCGTGGTGCAACGACTACTGTAGCCGAAACCGATGATCCAAACGGTATTGACGGGCAGACGGGCACCCTGACGGAGGGCACGGAGTCGCCAGGTGACCAAACGGACGGAGAGAACGAACTCGACGGTGTGCGAAACGCGGATATACCGCTGTACAAGGACGAGGAGTGTCTCCAATACTTGTACGATTCCTTCCGCACGTTCGAGGAGATGGCTCAGTGCATCGAAACGTCAGTATCTTCCGAAACTGTCCGTCGATACATGATCGAGGCGGACATCCACGAGCCGTCGACGTATGATACGGTCGGCGAGACCGTGGCGGCCGACGAGAGTTCGGCCACGGAGGACGTTGGTGGCGCCGAAGATGAGACGGACGAGCAGACGGACGTCGGAGAACGGGCCGAGGGAGCACAGCCGTCCCCCGGCATGGAGTCGGTGCAGCAGAGACGGACGGACGAGAGTAATCCGAGCGAATCGCTGTCGGATATACAACTCGTCGCCGACGGGATTGGTCTCCCCGACGGTCTCACAATCGAAGATCTAGTGGACGCGATAGAGTCGTCTATGACGGTATTCGACGTACAAAGAGAGCTAGATCTTAGCAAAGAACGCACGGAGGAGTTGCTGAAACGGCTGAATCTAATCGACCTCGTTAGGTGCAGACTTTCGCACCACTCCGATCAGCAGGTCACTCAGGATGAGATAGTCAACCGAATTCGAAGTAGTACAATGAATAACTGATACTGTTGGCACCTCACCTTCGTCAGCCGTGTGATTCGTGCATCTAGCCATGAATTCACTCGCGAGAGTCACCAGCACCACTCTGTGGCGGTAAAATGCGTTCTCAATGAAACAACGTGAAAGACAGATATCCTATTTAGGAGCCGATGATCTCTTCCGTCAACGACATTAGTCTCGTGACATGGCTTATGAGCTCAAGCCCGCTCTTCCTGAGAGTTGGAGTGGCTGATTCAACGCGGTTTTGGACGTTCTTCGCGTCCTCTCTGTCGGTACCTACTCCTCCCCCTGAGAGTTACCCGTATATATTGATGTGGAGTATCACGGGCGAACTGTTTTTTATGGATGATTCGTTGATGATCGTGTATGACAGAGTGGGACGAATCACGAACGAAGGCGGTGAGTTCCGATATCACAGAGGAATCGAATGCATTACCTGCGAAGTACTTCACTGACCCGGAAGTGTTCGAGATGGAGAAGGACAAGGTGTTCGGCCAGTACTGGGTGTACGCCGGGCACGCCAACTGTATCAAAGAGGAAGGACAGTACTTCACCCGCACCATCGGCGATCGACAGTTAATCATCGTCCGCGGTCACGACGGTGACGTCAAGGCGTTCGACAACGTCTGCGCCCACCGTGGCTCTAAGATGGTCGAGGACACGCCAATGACCGATCCCGGCGACGCGCGACGAATCAAGTGTCCGTACCACCTCTGGACGTACGACCTCGACGGAGAACTAACGAGCACGCCCAAGAGCTTCGAGGAGGCCAGCCTGAACCCTGACCTCGAAGACGACGACGTGCAGGAGTTCGATTCCGAAGAGAACGCCCTGAACCCGGTACACGTGGACTCGGTCGGACCGCTGATCTTCGTCAACCTGAGCGAGGACCCGATGCCGCTGGCGGAGCAGGCAGGTGTGATGAAAGACCGGCTCGAATCGCTTCCGCTCGGAGAGTACGAGCACGCCAGTCGGATCGTCTCAGAGGTTGAGTGCAACTGGAAGGTGTTCAGCAGCAATTACTCCGAGTGCGACCACTGCCAAGCTAACCATCAGGACTGGATCAAAGGGATCTCGCTCAACGAGTCCGAACTCGAAGTCAACGACTACCACTGGGTCCTCCACTACACCCACGCTCAAGACGTAGACGACGAACTGCGAATCCACGACGAGCACGAGGCGCAGTTCCACTACTTCTGGCCCAACTTCACGGTGAACATGTACGGCACCGCCGACGGATACGGCACGTACATCATCGACCCCATCGACGAGGGCCGATTCCAACTGATCGCGGACTACTACTTCGAGGACGCCGACCTCTCGGATGAAGAAGAGGAGTTCATCCGGACGAGCCGGCAGCTCCAGGAAGAGGACTTCGAGTTGGTCGAACGACAGTGGGAGGGCCTCAGAACCGGTGCGCTCTCCCAGGCGCAACTCGGCCCCAACGAGCACACCGTCCACCGATTTCACCAACTCGCTCAGGAAGCCTACGACAAATGAGCTCACAAGACCAAGCGCAGTACGTCGCCGTTTGTCCGGAGTGCGATGTTACGAGGCAGACCGATGCCCCGAACGAAATCGTCGAATTCTACCGGCGTCACTATCGGGTGACGGGGCACGACGTCGAGTTAGAACGCGCGAAGCCGGACCTGAACGGCGAGATCGAGACGGAGAACGATCTCAAGGACGTCGTCCGTCAACTCGAAGAACAGTACGAAAACGGCGTTCCCATAGGCGTCGTCGCGGCAGTGATGAGCGAGCGGGGGAAGTCGGTCAAGCAAACTCTGGACGAGATTCACGAAATACGAATGAGCGGCGGACTATATGAACCGCAGGACGACCATCTAGGGGCGTTCTGATCTCCCCGACCGTTCGCAACCAGCTCGGAACGAACAGTAGATGAACGAGAGCCGTCCGGACCAGTCGTTCGACACCAGTTCCCCCCTGACGAATCGGTCTTCGGGCTCGGAGGGTCGAACGGTCCACGTTAATTTTCGCGCTACGTAGCGTCGAAATTCTGAGGACGCATGCGAACGATCTATCGACTTAGCCTGGATCCGTATCTCGACTCGGTCGGGTCGCCGTACGACCATTAACGCCTGAACCTACCTCGAAGTCCGTCACGCGACAAAACCCGGGGCCCGTTCTGTCGAGAGGAACGGGGAGGCCGCCGTCGATACCCGGGGGATATAATGACACTCCATATCACGGGTGAACCCTTTTTGTCGAATCCCCCAACCTAGGAATTGTATGACACAGTGGAGAGAATCCCAGACGAAGGCTGTCAGCCCTGATATCACGGCGAAGTCGAACGCGCTACCGGCGAGGTATTTCACCGATCCGGAGGTGTTCGAGATGGAGAAGGACAAGGTGTTCGGCCAGTACTGGGTGTACGCCGGGCACGCCAACTGCATCGAAGAGGCGGGGCAGTACTTCACCCGGACCATCGGCGATCGACAGCTAATCGTCCTCCGAAACGACGATGGTTCGATTGAGGCGTTCCACAACTCCTCGCCCGAGGAAGGGCAGAACCGCGTGGCCGAGACGCCAATGACGGAGCCCGGTGGTGTCGATACCGATGAACTCGCCGGGAGTGAAGAGGTACACGTGGACTCGATCGGACCGCTAGTCTTCGTCAACCTGAGCGAGGACCCGATGCCGCTGGCGGAGCAGGCAGGTGTGATGAAAGACCGGCTCGAATCGCTTCCGCTCGGAGAGTACGAGCACGCTAGTCGGATCGTCTCGGAGGTTGAGTGCAACTGGAAGGTGTTCAGCAGCAATTACTCCGAGTGCGACCACTGCCAGGCCAACCACCAGGACTGGATCAAAGGAATCTCGCTCAACGAGTCCGAACTCGAAGTCAACGACTACCACTGGGTCCTCCACTACACTCACGCTCAAGACGTGGACGACGAACTGCGAATCCACGACGAGCACGAGGCGCAGTTCCACTACTTCTGGCCCAACTTCACGGTGAACATGTACGGCACTGCCGACGGATACGGCACGTACATCATCGACCCCATCGACGAGGGCCGGTTCCGACTGATCGCGGACTACTACTTCGAGGACGCCGACCTCTCGGATGAAGAAGAGGAGTTCATCCGGACGAGCCGGCAGCTCCAG
>NZ_JBHSXH010000010.1:0-612 GCF_042662625.1 Halopelagius fulvigenes | reverse complement strand
GAACAGGGCGGTGCAATAGGGCCTGAAATCAGCTGGCGATAGAGCGACGAGGCATACAAGGTCCCTCAGAAAACGACCCACTCGCGAGAGTGCAGTAGGAATTGAAGGAAGCCGGTGTCCCGTCGTACGTTTTGAAAAACGAACCAGGGAGTGCACTTGATTGGCAAGTCTAACCGGATCATCCGGGAAGGCGCAGGGAAACCGACATGGCCGCAGTCTTCTTCTGAAGACGAGGGCCGCCGTCCTCAAAGGCGGGGAGTCAATCGGGTGCGACCCGAAACCGAGTGATCTACGCGGGGGCAGGACGAAGCGTGCCGAAAGGTGCGTGGAGGTCCGTTAGGGTTGGTGTCCTACAATACCCTCCCGTGACCTGCGCGTAGGGGTGAAAGGCCCATCGAACTCGGCAACAGCTGGTTCCAGCCGAAACATGTCGAAGCATGACCTCAGCAGAGGTAGTGTGCGAGGTAGAGCGACCGATTGGGTGACCCGCCTCCGAGAGGAGTCGGCCACCCTGTCGAACTCCGAACTTGCACACGCCGTCGAAGCTGGGAGTCCGGACTGCGGGGTAAGCTTGTGGTCCGTGAGGGAGACAACCCAGAGCTGGGTTAAGGT
>NZ_JBHSXH010000009.1:1005697-1042877 GCF_042662625.1 Halopelagius fulvigenes | reverse complement strand
TCTGAGAGTGGGCCTCGGTCATTTCGAACGGGACGATACAGAGACACGAGAGCGTCGCGGAGATCACCCTCACCCGACCGACCCTTGTTCTGTCCCCGGCGACTAGTCACAACAGCGCAAACCGCCGTCGTCAGTCGATTAAATCGGCGTTAATCCGGCCAAATCGGGAGGAAAGACGGGCTGAGCGAGTACCCGATTTATCCCTACTGGTTAGAAAGATTGACTGTAATGCGAAAGACAAAACCGATCGTGACGCTGTTGGCAGTCGTGTTGCTCGCCGCCGCAGTCGTCCCCGCGGCGGTCAGCGCAGCGCCGACCGTAGAGACGGACGTAGAACAGGACCCCGACACCGGAACGGCAGTCGTGACCGTCGTCCAGAACGGCACGGCAGTTGAGAACGCCACAGTCGAGGTGACGACGGAGGGGAACTACTCCGGGACCGGCAACTACACCACCGACGCGAACGGGACGGTGGCGCTCCCCGAACCCAACGAGACAGTCGCCGTGAACCTGACCGTGACGGTGGACGGCGAATCCGCGACGAGTAGCGCGGAACTCTACCCGCGCGAGGACTCCCTCGACACCTACGTTGAACAGGCCGAGGACGGAACCGCGACGGTCACCGTGACGCAGTACGGTGACGTCGTCGAGAACGCGTCCGTCGAAGTCAGCGCCGACGGCAACTACTCCGAGACGGGCAACTACACCACCGACGCGAACGGCACCGTCTCGCTCTCGCAACCCGAGGAGACGCAGAACGTCACCGTCACCGCGACGTACGACGGACTCGACGCCGAGTTCACCACCGAACTCGCCGGCGCGGCGTCGGAACTCGCCGTCAGCGTCGAACGGGGGTCGGACGGCGCGACGGTCGAAGTGACCCGTAACGACACTGCAGTCGAGAACGCCACCGTCGAAGTCAGCGCCGACGGCAACTACTCCGGCGCGGGGACGTACCGGACGGACGCCGACGGGGAAGTCGCCCTCCCGGCCCCCACCGAGAACGTGACGGTCACCGTCACCGCGAGCAGTGAGGGAGACGAGGCGACGGACACCGCGACGCTGACCACCGAGTACGTCGCCGAGCAGAAGAACTTCGGGCAGTCCGTGACGCGGTTCATCGAGGCGCTCCGCGCGGCGGGATTCAACGGACCGCCGGGCCAGATAATCTCCGACTTCGTGACGTCGAACAACCCCGGTAACGCCGACGATGCGCCGGGTCACGAGAAGAAGAACGACGCGGCGGCCAATGAGTCGAAAGATGACGAGCGCGGACCGCCCGAGAAGGCTCAGAAGAAGGGCAAAGAGAAGGGCGACGACGAGAAGAAAGGTAACGGCAAGAAGGGCAACGCCAAGGACGACAAGGAGGACGACTCCGACGACTCTGGCTCCGACGACGGCGGCAACCGGGGCCCGCCGGACCACGCGAAAGGCGGCAGGTAGACGCGATTCGCGGTAACGGTCTCTTTCTCTTCCGGTTCGATGCGACGCCTACGACTCCCGTTCGAGCCTCGATTCGAGGTCGGCGCGGGAGAGTCCGGCGCGCGCGGCGACGGTGTCCGTGTCCGCGTCGAATCGCCGAACCGCGACGACGGCACCGTCGGCGACGAGTTCCCGCGTCGATGTGGCGGTGGACCACGGCGACGCGGGAACCGCGGATCCCGGACTCGGCGGCGACGGAGGTGACGCGGCGGCGTCGCCCGTCCCCGTCTCGGTACCGTCGTCCGACTCCGCGAGGCGGGTCGCCGAACCCGATCCGTCGTCGCCCCCGAACGCCGTCGGCGGGAGGTCGGAGAGGCGAGCGACGGCGAGCGTACACGCCAACGCGGCGGCCAGCGTTCCGCCGGGAGACGACGACCGGTCCTCGCGGACGCGTTCGACCGTCCCGGCGAGTGCGAGGTACCGTCGGGCGTCGTCGCCGTCGAGAACCGCGCGTTCGGCGGCCGCGTCTCGAACCGCCCTCAGGGCGTCCGCCGTCCCGTCGTCCGTCGTCACGAGTCGGTGCGGGCGTCGTTCTCGGAGGCGTCCGTCGGCGCGTCGAGCGTCGTCTCGACGACGGTACCGTCCGGGCGAAGGCTGACGCGCCCCAGCGTCACCGTGTCGCCGGTGTCGGCGGTGCGGGCGACGCCGCGGAGGGTGGACTCCCGGTCGAGTCGGTCCCAGACGACGCGTTCGACGAGTCGCTGGAACTCGTCGGGGTCGGTCCACCCGGAGTCGATGTCGGAGGGGACGTGGACGACGAACTGCAGGTCGGTCTCCGTGACGTGGATGCCGACGCCGAAGGTGTCTCCTGTCGGCGCGTCCGTGGCGTCGGCGTCGTCGGACTCGGTCATTGTCCGGTGTCGGATCCCCGGAGACAAATATTCGCTGGTGGCGGACCGTGGTACGGCGTGGCGCGGACGGTTCCGGATAGAGTCCCTTTTGCCGTCCGAGAGTTCATCCGCACCTAATGAGTCACAAGATCGGACTCGTCGGCAAACCCTCCGTCGGCAAGTCCTCTTTCTTCAACGCGGCGACGATGAACGACGTGCCGGAGGGCGCGTACCCCTTCACGACCATCGACCCCTCGGTCGGCGAGGCGTACGTCCGCGTCGAGTGTGCGGCCCCCGAGTTCGACGAGTCGTGTACGCCCTCGGTGGGCTTTTGCGACGACGGCGTGCGGTTCGTCCCGGTGAAGTTGGTGGACGTGGCGGGCCTCATCCCCGGCGCGCACGAGGGGAAGGGCCTCGGCAACCAGTTCCTGACGGACCTCAACGAGGCGGACGTCCTCGTCCACGTCGTCGACTTCTCCGGCGAGACGGACATCGAGGGCGAACCCACGGAGGGCCACGACCCCCGCGAGGACATCGACTTCCTCGAAGACGAACTCGACATGTGGTACCTCGACATCCTGGAGAAGGGCCTCGACCGCTACCGGTCGGGCTACAACGGCGAGGAGAAGAACGTCGAGGAGGACCTCGCCGAGCAGATGTCGGCGTTCAAGACGAACAAAGACGAGATAAAGCAGGTGATACTCGGATCGGGTCTCGGGTTGGACCCCGAAGCGTGGGACGGCGACGACAAGGAGGCCGTCGCCCGCGAGATTCGCAAGCGGACGAAGCCGATGGTCATCGCGGCGAACAAGATGGACAAACCGGTCGCGCAGGAGAACTTCGAGGAGATAGCCTCGGACCCCGACTACGACCACCTCTCGTTCGTCCCCGCGAGTGCGCACGCGGAGAAGGCGTTGAAGAAGGCCGACGAGAGCGGCGTCGTCGACTACCGCGCCGGCGACGACGACTTCGAGATCGTCGGCGATATCTCCGAGGAACAGGAGACGGGCTTAGAGCAGATACGCGAGTTCGTCGAGGAGTTCGACGGGACGGGCGTGCAGGCGGCGTTGGAGACGGCCCTGTTCGAGGAGATGGGCGCGATCGCCGTCTTCCCCGGAAGCGCCAACGGCCGGGCCGACACGCAGGGCGTCTTCCGCGACTGCTTCGTCCTCCCGGAGGACTCGACGACGGAGGACTTCGCGTACCACCTCCACTCCGACATCGGCGACGGCTTGCTCCACGGCATCGACTGTCACACGAAACGACAGGTCGGCGCGGACCACGTCCTCTCGCACCGCGACGTGGTCGAGATAGTCACGACGAACTGAACGAATCCCATGAAATACATTGGTTCGGACGGTAAGAGAGAATCGATGCAGGAGGAACGACGCGCCGTCGAGGCCGCAATCTCGGCGGACATCGGCGGTCTGGGGGGAGACGTGACCTTAGAGGACCTCTTCGCCGAGGAGTGGATGAGAGAGCACACCGACGCGCCGTCCATCGGCGCGTTCGTCGCCGAGGGCGACTTCGACGTGACGGACCAGGAGTCGTTCGAGGAGGTTCCCGACGAGGAGTGGGACGACCACGTCGCCGCGAACTCCGAGTTCGAGAGTTGGCGCGCGATGCTGAACGCGGCCATCGAGTCGTACGTCCGGACGCGCATCCTCGACGCCGAGACGGACGCGGGGTCGTTCGACCCCGACGCGAGGCGCCTCGACGACGAACGCTGACGGCCGAAACGGCTCTTCTCGGTCGGCGACGGCCGCGCCAACGTCCGGTTCTCCCGCGCTCCCGGCAGAGACGCCGTCGATTCGGGCCGTCTCCGCGCGCCGCCCGTCAGAACGAACCTCGTCGGCCGAACCGGGCCGTCACCGCGAAACCCCCTCTCCGTCGGTCGCGACCGGACGTCGCGTCCGGGTCAGTTGCCCCTCGAACGAGGCGGTCGGCGAGGAGTCGTCGAGGGCGAGTGCGCGTTGCTTCTCGACTTCGGCGTGGACGGCGTCCGTAATCCGCGCGTGCCCTCCGTAGGGGTCGGCGTACTCGATGCCGCCGCGGACGAGTTCGAGTTCGTCGGGGATTCGGCGCTCGGTCGCCTCGCTCCGCGCGAGAAAGAGCGGAACCGCCACGGACCGCGTCCTCGTCGTGTTGTACCGGACGCACTCCACCGTGGGGTTCTGGATGAGATAGCAGGTGAGAACCTCCCCGTACGCCGACTGCTCGCGGAGTCGGGCCGCGTGATAGTCGATAGTCTGTCGGTGGTAGGGTTTCGAACTGCTCCCGAACCCGACGAGGATGAGAGAGACGTCGTCGGACGGCGGAATCAGGTTCGTCCCCCGTTCCTCGATTACCTCGGTGACGGCCGGGCTCTGTCCGAGCGGTTCGCAGTAGTGAACGTCCCCCGGGACGGACGAGAGCGCGGACGGGATGTCGTTGATCGTCTCGTGGGTGTGTGCGGTACACATCGGAACCGCGTACACGTCGTCGGCGGAGAGTCGCTCGAACCGCCCGCGAAGTTCGCGGATCGGTTCGCTCTCGTACGTCGCCACCTCCACGGCGTCGGCGATAGCGCGCCGGCGGAGTCGTTCGGCGTGGGTTTCGAGCACTTCGTGGGCGTTTCGCGTACCGCGGCCGATGAGGAGGATTGATTCGGATGTCATGGGGGGCGTCCTTTTACAATTATACTTTAGTTAGCCCAAGTTGGGTTGCCTAATTCGTCGAGATGGATTCTCAAATAAGTTTTGGTGACGGCCGTGACGTTCGTCTCCGGGTGGGGCTTCCGTCGCCCCATCGCGCGCTTAGAGTCGGTGTGTCGGCCGAAAACGGCGGTATCGACGGGAAATGAAGTCCCCGACTCCGCGACTCACTCGGTGCGAACGGCGAGCACGGAGAGGTCGGAGAACGGCGACGAGTGCTCGTCCGACTCCGCCGAGAGCGTCCGGAGTTCGCCCAGCGTCGTCCTCGTCACCGCCTCGTCGGCGTGCGTCAACCGCTCCAACACGAGAGCGTCCAGCGACGGCGACGCGCCGCAGTCGAGTAACTCGGCGGCGATGTCCTCGGGCATCCAGTCGTAGGGGCGCGGGAGGACGAGCAGGTTCCGTTCGCCGGCGTCGTCGCGGAGTCGCCGGAGGCCCGGTTCGACGTCCCCGCTCTTGTGAAGCGTCACGAAGGACGTCTCCTCCATCGGCGTTCGCGCCCTGCCGGCGGCGACCTGAAGCGACGATATCCCCGGGATCACGCGAACGGGCGGTTCGACGGCCGCCTGCACCTTCCCGACGAACTGGTAGCCCGAGTGGTTCGGGTCGCCCATCAGGACGGCCGTCCCGGACGCCCCGTCGGCGACTCGGTCGGCGAACGCCGCCAGCGTCTCGGCCTCGTCGCGGTACCCGCAGGTGAGCAGTTCCGCGTCCGTCCGGTCGCGGACGAACTCGACCACCGTCTCGAAGCCCACCACCGCGTCGGCGTCGCGAATCGCGCGTTCGCCGCGGGGGGTCAGATACTCCGGATTCCCGGGGCCGATGCCGACGGCGTACACGGGGCTCTCCGCGGGGGACTCCGGTTCGGGTTCCGACGCCGCGAGTGCCGCCGGGTCGGGGCCGGCGTCTAAGTCGTACCCGTCGCTCACGGGAGTTCGACCTCTCCGTTCCGGGCGTCGCTCGCCACGTGGACGAGTTCGTTCGTCAGGCCGGCCGCGAGTCCGCTTCCGCCGCGGCGACCGACGCTCGTGATCGCCGGGACGCCGTGCGCCCCCGCGACCTCCCGGAGGCGTCTCCGACTCTCGGCCGCTTTGACGAACCCGACCGGCGTGGCGACGACGACGGCGGGGCGCGTCCCGTCCTCGATGCAGTCTGCGAGTGCGAGCGCCGCGGTCGGCGCATTCCCGACGACGGCGATAGCGCCCTCGTAGGTGCCTCGACGGTCGAGTTCGAGCACCGACGCGGCCGTCCGCGTCATCCCCGTCCGCGCCGCGAGTTCGCCGCCGTTCCCGATGGCCTTCTCCACGGGGCAGTCGTGGCCGCGCCCGGTGATACCGGCCTTCACCATGGTGATGTCCGTGACGATAGGACGCTCGTCGAGGACCGCCCGCGCCCCGGCGACGACGGGGTCGTCCTCCGTCTCGCCGGTGAACCGGACGAGGTGTTGGAACTCGGGGTCGCCCGTCGCGTGGACGCTCTTCTGTCTGATTCGGTCGGCCAGCGTCTCGTCGGGGACGAGTTCGCGCACGCGGTCCATGCTCGTCTCGGCGATGTCCATCGCGCTCTCGGTGGTCGCGCCGAGGTCGGCGTACTCCTCGAAGCCGCCTCCGTCCTCCGCGTCGGCACCGCCGCGGTCCCGTCGGCCCTCCTCAGTCGTCATCGCCGGGCACCTCCGGTGCCGTCGCGCGTCCGGCGCGCGCTTCGATGTCGCCGTCCACCCGGAGGTTGACGTCCCGGAGTCGGTCGGCCGTCCCGTCGTCGGCGTCCCACAGTCCGCGCTCGATGGCCTCCAGAAGCGTGTCGCTGATACTCTCTAAGGCCCACGGGTTCACCTCTCGCATCCACTCCTGCCGTTCCTCGTCGAAGGCGTACTTCTCGGCGACGTCGCTCCAGAGGGCGTCGCTGACGACGCCGGTGGTCGCGTCCCACCCGAGGACGACGTCCACGGTGGTCGAGAGGTCGCCCGCGCCCTTGTACTCGTGTTCCTCCATGCTGTCGAGCCAATCGGGGTTGAGCACCCGGGCGCGCATCGCCTTGCGGACCTTCTCCTCGTTCGTGTACACGGAGACGTTGTCGGGGTCGCTGGAGTCGCCGACGTAGGAGGCGGGTTCCTCGCCCGCGATTTCCGAGACGGCGGTGATGAACCCGCCGTGGAACGCGTACCAGTCGGAGCTGTCGAACTCGTCCTGTTCCGCGGTGTCCTCTATCTTGACCGTGGCCTCGACGCTGCCGAGGCGACGCTCGAAGGCGTCGTGCGCCTCGGAGACGCGCCCTCGACTTCCGAGCGCGTACCCGCCCCACCGGACGTACACGTCGGCGAGGTCGGAACGACCCTCCCAGTTCCCCTCGTCCACCGCCTTGTTCGTCCCGGCCCCGTACCCGCCGGGCCGGGTCGTGAACACGCGGTGTCTGGCGGCCTTCTCGGGGTTCTCGACGCCCTCGTCGGCGAGTCGCTCGGCCTCCTCCTCGACGTGCTTCTTGACGTAGTTCATCTCGTGGGGTTCGTCGAGTTCGACCACCGCGTCCACGGCGTCGTGGACGACGCCCGCTGCCTGCGGGAAGGCGTCGCGGAACAGTCCCGAGACGCGCGTGGTGACGTCGATTCGGGGCCGTCCGAGTTCGTCCAAGGGTATCGGCTCCACGTCGTCGACGCGCCCGGCGTCGGTCCAGACGGGTTCGACGCCCATCAGCGCGAGAACCTGCGCGATGGTCTCCCCGCGGGTTCGGACGGTCGGCGTCCCCCACGCGACGACGCCTACCTCCTCGGGGTACTCGTCCTGTTCCCCGCGGTGACGCTCCGCGATGCCGTCGGCGACTTCCCGCCCGACCCGCCACGCGCTCTTCGCGGGTACCTTCCGCGGGTCCAGCGTGTAGAAATTCCGCGCCGTCGGGAGCAGGTCGACGCCGCCCCGAGTAGGTGCGCCGCTTCCGCCGGGGGGGACGTACTCGCCGGCCAGCGCGTCCGCCGTCCGCGGAATCTCCTCTTCCGCACCCCGGACGCGCGGGGCCGCCTCCTCGCAGACGAACGAGAGCGCCTCGCGGAGGCGGCCGTGCGCGCCCGACTTCGCCCGGGCGTCCCCGAGGGGGTCGATATCCACCACGAGCAGATTCATGTTCACCTCGCCGTCGGACTCCGTCCGACGAGCCTCGTCCTCGCTGTACTTGGACGAGACGTCGTCCGGCCCGGCCCCCGTCTCCGAGGCCGGCACGTCGAAGTCGTGCTCCGCGAGCGTCCGAACGAGGTCGAGGCTCGTCTCGTACACCTCGTCGGCGGCTTCCGAGAGCGTCATCCCCAACTCCTCGTCGTACGCCCCCGGCTCGTCGAGCATCCGCTGGTAGTCGATTCCGAGGACGCCGGCCACGCTCTCCCGGAGGCTCGGCCCGCCGGGGTTCTCCAGTCGGGTGAGCGCGACGAGGTACTCCACGAGGCGTTCGTCGGCGGGGGGTTCGCTCATCGTGTGGAGCCCCATCCGAATCTGCGTCGTCTTCACGTCCGTGAGGTACGCGTGGACGCGTTCGACGAGTTCCTCGACGTCCACGTCGTCTCCCTCGACTGCACCTTCCGCGAGGGTGGAACCGGCCTCCTCGGGGCCGCGAACGTCCGCTCGTTCGGCTATCTCCCCGTCGATGCCGAGTTCGACGGCGAGGTCCAGTTCCTCGACTCTCTCGCGGAGGAGTCGTTCGAGGTGTTCGCCGTCGTCGGTGCGGGCGTCCTCCATGCCCGCCTCGCGGTACTGGTCGGCGAGTTCTTCGAGTTCGGCGAGTTCGTCGTAGGTGCCGGCGTTGCGCATCACCGGCGTCAGGTAGTCGACGATAGCCGCGTAGGAACGCCGCTTCGCTTGGGTCCCCTCGCCCGGGTTGTTGACGATGTACGGGTAGACGTTCGGTAGGTCGCCGACCAACTGGTCCGGGGCGCTCTCGCCGTTCAGCCCCACCGTCTTGCCGGGGAGCCACTCCAGACTCCCGTGGGTGCCGAGGTGGACGACGGCGTCGGCGCCGAAGGCGTTCCGAAGCCACCCGTAGAACGCCACGTAGTCGTGCGGCGGTTGGAGGTCGGAGTCGTGGTACACCTTCGAGGGGTCCATCCCGAACCCGCGCGGCGGTTGGACGGTGACGAGGACGTTCCCGAACTCGACGCCGGGGACGGCGAACGGTCGCTCGGGGGGCTCTCCCCACTCCTCGACGACGTTCTCCCGGAAGCGCTCGTCCGCGGCCTCGAACCACTCGCGGTACTGCTCCGGGGAGACGACGTCGACGCTCAGGTCCCGCACGTCCTCGGGGGCGACCCAGCGGTCGTCGAGGGTCAACTGCGCCGTCAGCCGGTCCACGAGGGACTGACCGCTCTCCGGGAGTCGTCCGCCGTCTCGCGGGTCGATTCGCTCCCCGCTCGACTGTTCCGAGTCGCATAGCGCCTCGCCGAGGTCGTATCCACGGGCGGCCAACTCTTCGAGGAGGTTGACGGTGCTCTCCGGGCTGTCAAGTCCGAAGGCGGTGCCGATGCCGTCGTCGCTCGGCGGGTAGTTGTGGAGGACGACCGCGACGTTCTTCTCCTCGTTGGGAGTGTGCTGGAGCGTCGCCCAGTTGACCGCGAGGCGCGCGGCGTGGTCCACCCGGTCGTCGATGGGGAAGTGCTGCTTCGGCGCGCTTCCGATGCCCGCCTCGTCGTCGGTTCGCTCCTTGCCGCTGATCGGGTGGGTGACGACGTTGCCGTCGAACTCCGGGAGCGCGACCGAGAGGGCGAGTTCGAAGCCCATCACCCCGGTGTCGCTCTTCTCGTACCGAGAGCGAGAGCGCATCGTCGTCACGGTCTGAATCACGGGCACGCCGAGTCGGTCGAGGAACACGTCCTCCGCGCCGTCGCCCTCGTCGTCCGCCGCCCGCCCCCGTTCGTCCATCGACAGCGAGAACATGAACGACGAGAGCACGGCGTCGACGACGGGTTCGCCGTCCTCGTCGAGCAACCACGCCTCGGTCACTCGCTCGGCGTCCCACTGCTCGTCGCCGTCCGTCGCGGGGTTGCAGAATATCGGAAGTGCGTCCGCGCCCTGCGCCTCGACGGCGCGCACCTGCGCGTCGACGTAGCGGGTGTTCTCGTGGGTCCAGTGGGACTCGTAGAACCAGACGGCGACCGTCGGCGTCTCCGGGTCGAACGTGCCGACGAGTTCGTCGTACGACGCGCCCGGGTGGTCGGGGTGGTAGACGCCCTCCGTCGGGAGCGTCACGGGGTCGTCGTACTCGTAGTCGCCGTCCCCGTACTCGTCGGCGAGGAATCGGACGCAGTTCGCCACGTTGCTGGTTCCGCCCCGCGCTAAGTACTCGTACACCCGGTCGCGGTCCGACGCGGCGACGGACGTGTCCTCCAGCGCGTACGCGTCGCCGGTCGATTTGACGACCAGCGGAACGCCGGCGTCTTCGAGACGGCCGACGGCGTGGTCGTACCCCGGCATGCTCTCCTCCGCGCCGTGGAGCCAGAAGATCGCCGCCGTCGCGTCTTCTATCTCGTCGAGGAACGCGTCGACGTCCGCCTGCCCGTCGAAATCGCTCTCCGAGCGAACGACCAGATTCGCGTCCGTCCGCGCGGCGGCCCGCTGGACGGCCCCGAGCTCGTTTTCGGTCGCGGTGTATAGGCCGATTGTTGACATAACGTTGTTAAACCTCCATTGCGCTAATACAACCATGGTTGATTTCGGCAGAGCCAAAAAAGCTTCGTACGACCGGGGTACGTCGCTCTCTTTCTCGGAAATCGTCGGTCAGGAGGAACTCAAGAGCGCTTTACTAACCGTCGCGGCGAACGAAGAGTTGGACGGGCTGCTGATACGCGGCGAGAAGGGGACGGCGAAATCCACCGCGGTCCGGGCGCTGACGGACCTCCTCCCGAGACAGGAGGTCGTCGAGGGCTGCCCCTACGGCTGTCCGCCGAACGCCCCGGCGGAGCAGTGCACGGACTGTCGCGACCGGTCGGACCCGCCGACGACCGAGCGGCCGGTACCGCTCGTGACGCTGCCGTTGGGGGCGACGCGCGAACGGGTAGTGGGGACGCTCTCCGTCGCGGACGCCTTGGCCGGGGACCGCGAGTTCGACCCCGGACTGCTCGCCCGCGCGAACCGCGGCATCCTCTACGTGGACGAGGTGAACCTCCTCGACGACCACCTCGTGGACGTGCTGCTCGACGCGGCGGCGAGCGGGGTCAACACGGTCGAACGCGACGGCGTGAGCGTCTCCCACCCGGCCGAGTTCACGCTCGTCGGGACGATGAACCCCGAGGAGGGAGAGCTCAGACCGCAGTTGCGCGACCGCTTCGCGCTCCAAGCGACGGTCACGGCCTGCGAGGACCTCGACCGGCGGGTGAGCATCATCGACCGGGCGATGGGTCGGACGGGCGCCGACGGACAACGTCCGTCGAGCCGCCGAGGGAACCTCGGCGACGTAGTCGAGCAGAGCTCGACTGCCCATCGGACACAGTCCGATGACGCCGACGCGACCGAGGCGTCGGACGACGGACGCGACGACGAGGCCCTCCGAAGCCGACTGCGACGGGCCCGAGAACGGCTCCCCGAGGTCGTACTTCCGACGGAGTTCGCCAGAGACATCGCGGAACTCTGCCGGGACTCGGGCGTCGAGGGACACCGCGGGGACATCGCCGCGGCGCGCGCCGCCACGACGTTCGCCGCCCTCGACGGGCGCTCGAAGGTGGTCGAGTCCGACGTTCGGCGGGCGGCGGAGCTCGCTCTCCCCCACCGGCTTCGGTCGCGCCCGTTCGAGGACGCCCCCGACCCCGACGAACTCATCGACGACCACTTCGACGGCGGAGGCGATGACGGCCGGGAGGGCGCGGAGGACGGAGAGGACGGGGAGGAGCGTAACGAAGGGGACCGCTCCGACCCCGACGAGGTGTCCTCCGACGGGCCGAACGACGCCGGCGGGACGGACGATTCCGGCCGGACGACGCCCGACCCGTCCGAACCGGACGGCGGGAGCGACGCCGACAGCAGAGGCGATGAGTCCGACGGCGAAGGCGACGAGTCCGACGGCGGGAGTGGCGGCGCGGACGGCGGAGCCGAAGCGCGGACCGGCGACGGCGACCGTGAGTCGGGCGAGAGCGACGAGCGGACGGAGGGAACACCGATGGTGCCGGGGCAGTCCCGCGCCGGCGTCGGGGAGTCGGCCGCCCCCGAACTGTCCGCGCCGGAGGCCGTCGAGCGGGGGAGAGCGGGGAGCGGAACCCGGTCGCGGACGCGGCCGCACGCGGACGACGACGGGGCCCGCGTGCGGAGTAAGCGCGCGGACTCGAACCGGCGCATCGACGCCGCGGCGTCGGTTCGCGCGGCGACCGCCCGCGGGGCGTCGTCCGTCGAGTCGCGCGACCTGCGCCAGTCCGTCTCTCGGAGCGACGCCTCCGCGCTCGTGCTGTTTGTCGTCGATGCCAGCGCCTCGATGCTGCCCGCGATGCGCGCGGCGAAGGGCACCGTGCTCGAACTCCTGAAGGACGCGTACCGACAGCGCGACGAAGTCGCGTTCGTCGCCTTCGCCGGCGACGAGGCGAGCGTCCTCCTCCCGCCGACGGACAGCGTCACCCTCGCCGCTCGCCACCTGAAGGACCTGCCGACCGGCGACCGGACGCCGCTGCCCGCCGGACTCCGGACCGCCGGCGACGTCCTCGAACGGGCCGACCCGGCCGCCGGCGTCGTCGTCCTCGTCACCGACGGGCGGGCGAACGTCGCGGACGGCAGTCCGGTCCGGGAGACGCGCGAGGCCGCGCGCCGGTTGACCGAGTTCGGCGCTCACGTGGTCGTCGTGGACGCGGGCGACGACGAGAGGACCGGACTGACGGGAGTGATAGCGGACGAGACGGACGGCGAGCGCGTCCCGCTCTCCTCGCTCTCCGCCGGACGGATAGACGCCGCCGTCGGCGCCGCCCACGAAAGTTAGGTTTCGCCCACTCGGAAGATTTACAAGTTCACTTGTTATTGTGCAACTGTGGTTTAGAATGGCGGCTGCCAACAACACCGTTCACGGTCGTATCGAACAGGCTCGAATGGAACTGACGCCGACGCAGATGGCCGTCGGACTCGCTCTCGTCGCCGCGCTCGGCTTCGCACTGCTGTTCGTGCAGGAGCCGATGGTGCACGATTCGATGCACAACTTCCGGCACGCGGCGGGCGTCACCTGCCACTGAGTATGCTCTTTACCTACGTAAAGCGGGGCGTGAAGGCGGGCATCGTCGCCGGACTGGTGTTCGGCCTGCTCGTCGCCCTCGTCGGCAACCCGTTCATCGCGCTCGCCGACGAGTTCGGCGGCGACGGTCACCACGCGGGGGGCCACCACCACGAGGCGGGCGACGCGCACCACGACAGCGCCGTTTCGACGGCGGTCACGAACGGAGTGAGCGTCGTCTCCGGCGTCCTGTGGGGCGTCCTCCTCGGCGGGGTGGTCTTCGGCGTCGCCTACTACCTCCTCGAACCCGCGATACCGGGAACCGGCGGAACGAAGAGCTACCTCGTGGCCGCGGCGGGCTTCGTCACCGTCTCGGGCGCGCCGTGGCTCGTGCTCCCGCCGCAGGTCGGAGGAGAGCAGGCGCTCCCGACGGACACCCGCATCCTCCTCTACGGGGGGATGATGGTCGCCGGCGGGCTCGTCTGCCTGCTCTCGGGGTTCGCGTACGACCGTCTCCGAGGCGCGCACGGACGAGTCACCGCCGCCATCGCCGCGGTGCTTCCCTTCGCTCTGCTCGCGGTTCCGGTCGCGCTCGCGCCGGCGAACCCCGCAGAGAGTCCGCTTCCCGCCGAGTTGGCGACGGGGCTGACCGGGATGGTCGTGTTCGGACAGGCGGTGCTCTGGCTGGTCCTCGCGGGGACGCACGCCCGCCTCCGTCTCCGCTCGGCGGACGGTCGGACGGCCGAGGGCGCGACGCCGCGGACGGACGCGACGGTCGGGGCGGACTGATGAGGCGTCGAACCGCGGACGTCGCCGAGAGGGGGTTCTCCGACCACGTGCTCGTCTGTACGAACGCGCGGGACTCGGAGTACGCCTGCTGTGCGGACGCGCGCGGCGCGGCGGTGTACGACGCGGTGACGTCGTGGCTTCGCGACCGAGGCGTCTTCTGGTCGCGCGTCCACGTCGCCGAGACGAGCTGTCTCGGACTGTGTAGCGCCGAGGGCACCGCGGTGGCCATCCACCCTCGCGGCCGGTGGTACTCGGACGTGACTCCGGAGGAGGTACCGGACCTGCTCGAAGGCGAGTTCGGCCCGGAGGCGACGGAGTTAGGTGACGGCCGAGGCGACGAGGTTCCGGCGGACGAGTAGCGCCGCGCGCGTTCTGCCGCCGTCCGAGGAACGTCGAGGCCCCACAGAAGAACTGTTCTCTCAGTGTTCGGCGAGTAATCGACTACGCTGCCGCTGCCTACCGTCGGCCTTCGGTTCCGAGCAGCAACCGGTACGTGCCGCGTTCCTCGCCGTCGTCGTGATAGACGACGGGTTCCTCCACGGCGGCGAACGCCTCGCCGTCGAGTGCGACCGCCGTGACGACGCCGTCGGTTTCGAGGCTCGCCCCGTGGCCGACCCCGACGCCGAACAGTCGCAGGCCGTGGACGTCGGCGTCGCGCGTCCGGAAGTGCTGCGCCCCGGGAACGGCCACGCGTCCTCCCTCGGTGCCAAGTTCGCCGGCGAACCCGCCGACGGAGGCCGTCCACGCGCGTTCGCCGTCGGGGGTGTAGCCGAAGGCGGTGTGTTCGCGCGGATGCAGCGACTCGGTCTCGCGACCGTCGGTCGAGTACGTGTTCCCCGTGACGAACACCGCGCCGTCGGCCGTCGCGTGCGCGTGATTCGGATACGCGTACAGCGTTTCGTCGCCGACGGACGTCGGGGGCGCTAGATCGACGCGCCACTCCTCGGACCCCCCTCGGCCGAGGCGGTACCCGCGGTAGTCGCCGTGACTGGCGACGACGGCGCCGTCGCCGACGAGGGAGACGTCGCCGACGCGTCGCTGACCGTCGGTGCCGGGGTCCCACTCCCACCGTACCGCGCCCGTCTCCGCGTTGAGGACGACGAGGCCGTACTGGTGAGTCCCCGGACAGCGGTTGTACGCGACCCCGAGGCGGCGACCGTCGGCGTCGATGCTGATCGGGGAGGCGTCGGTCTCGTGCGTCCAAATCGGCTCTCCTCCCTCGTCGAAGGCGTAGACCGCGCTGGAGAACGACCGGTGGTCGCCGTCGCGTTCGTAGCGGCGGGAGGCGACGTACAGTCGGTCGCCGTCGGACGCGGTATCGACGACGAACGGGAGGAAGAACCGGGACGCTCTCTGCGGAGTTCCCACGTCCGCCGCCGTGTCGTACGCCCAGCGGAGTTCGCCGCCGTCGGCGTCGTAGAGCCGGACGGTCCCCTCGGGGCCGCGTTCGCCGACCGCGACGCCGTCGCCGAACGACGCCGCCGACACGACGGACGCGCTCTCGCTCCACGTTTCGGCGCTCCAACGCTCGTCGAGCGTGGACCGGTCGTGCGCGAGGACGTCGCCGGCGGCCGTCCCGGTGACGACGAGTTCGCCGACCAGTTCGACCGCCGACCGGCGGCCGGCGTGGCGTGACCGGGCCGGCGTCACCTCGCCGAGTTCGACCGCACGCGGTTCTCCCGCGTCACTCATCGACGGGGAACGTCTCGTGGAGGACGTCGTGCGCCTCGCCCAGTCCGCCGAGGACGCTCTCGCCGTGGTCGGTCAGCCTGTGAACGGCGCGTTCGGCGTCTCGAACGGCCACCAGCCGTCCGCGGAGGTAGTCGTACTCCGGGTCGTCCGCGTCCGTCGCGGCTATCTCCTCTTCGAGGTCCACCAGCGCCGCGTCGAGGTGGCGCTGGACCTCCGAGAGCGTCGCGGCGTTCGCCAAGGCCTCGACGGGTCCGTCGAGGTGCCCGTCGAGTTCCGTTTTGGCGTGTTCGCGTACGCTCCGGTCTTCGGTTCCGAGCACGTTCATCAGTCCGAGTCGTAGCGCTTCGATTTCGTAGCAGCTCATTGTTGTTACAGCGTCTGATCGACGATGTCCGAGACGATGCGGTCCCCATCGAGGTGGGACGAGACGATTCGCTCCGCGTCACTCGCGTCTACGCCGCCGTACCAGACGCCATCCGGATAGACGGCGACCACGGGGCCGTCGCCGCAGCGACCGAGACAGGACGAACGGGTGATGCGGGCGTCGCAGGCGTCGGAGTCGCGCGCCTTCTGGCGCAACCGTTCGAGCACGGCCGGCGACCCGTCGGCGGCGCAGGTCTGGTTCGTACACACCGCGACGTGTTTCTCCGGGGCGTCGTGGGCGTGCGGCTCCTCGTCCACGTCGTCGCGGTCCGCGTGCGACTCCCGGTGCGTCAGCGCCCGCAGCATCGCACGCGCGCCGCCGACGTCCTCCTCGTAGCCGTCGAGTTCGACCTTGTACTTGCAGGTGTCGCAGGACATGTCCACGCTGTCCGTGCGCGCCTCCTGCCAACGGTCGCCGAGGACGTCCAACAGGCGCGTGTCGGTTCCGAGCGGGTCGCCGGCCGCGACGTCCACGTACGGGTACGCGCCGTCGAACTCGTCGGCACCGTCGCGGATGCGCCCGGTGAGCATGCCGTCGCCCAGCATGTACGGGAGCACGACGACGGCGTCCGGGCGGTGCTTGGCCACCGCGTGCAGCGTCTCGTCGAGGCGGGGTTCGGTGACGCCGACGAACGACGTCTCGACGCGGTCGAACGCCCGCCCCTCGTACAGCAACCGAGCGAGTTTGTGCGCGTCGCCGTTCGCATCTGGGTCGCTGGACCCGCGAGCGCAGAGCACGACGGCGACGTCGTCCTCCTCGCGGTTCGCGCCCAACTCCGCTTCCACGGCCGCGGCCCGGTCGTCGAGGATATCGACGAGCGCGGGGTGGACGCCGAGGTGCGCGCCGGCGCGTATCGCGAGTTCGGGGTGGTCCGAGCGGGCCTCCCGAACCGCCAGCGGAACGTCGTTTTTCACGTGACTCGCCGCGAACAGCGAGAGTTGGACGACGGTCACCCGCGACACGCTCGCCGCGAGGCCCGCGATGGCGTCCGGTATCGCGGGCTTCGCCAGTTCGAGAAAGCCGGCGTCCACCGGGACGCCCAGTCGGCCCTCCAACTCGGCGGCGAGCGTGCGAACCTGCTCGTTGGACTTCTCCCGGCGGGACCCGTGGCCGACCAACAGCACGGCTTCGTCGTCCAGTCCGACCGGGGTCGCGTTCGCGTTCGCGGTCATCGGGAGAGCGCTCCCACCTCGCTTCCGGTCGCGCGTTCGACGCTCCGGCGGAGCTTCTGCCGTCTCTCCGCCGAGTACAGTCCCGTCTCGTCGCTGCCGGCGTACGCCCACTCCGCGAACGCCGCGGCGTCGGCGTCGTCGGCCAGTCCGAACCAGTGGCCGCCCGAGGACGTCTCCGAGAGGTCGTCGGTCGGAACGCGCGGTTCGGCGGCGTCGAGGAGCGACCGAACGGTCCGAAGCAGGGCCTCGTCGTCGTGGACGAACGACACCCCGACCGACCCCGAGGACTCGCGGAAGCAGACGGTGCCGCAGGCTTCGAGCAGTCCCCGGACGAGCTGCGCGTGGTGCTCGGAGAACGCGTCGAACCGGTACCCGCCCGGTTGCCCGTCGATGGGCAGGCCGAGGGCGGCGCCGGCGCGTTCGGCCGGCGCGCCGAACACCTGCAGCTCGTACTCGTCCTCGAAGCGGACGACGGAGGCGTCGTGCGCGGACTCGCGGGCGGCCACCCGGTGCTCGTGGTCGGTTCGGTCCGCGCCGGCGATAGCCGCCAACGCGTCGGCCGACGTCTCGTCTTCGGTTCGCACGGTCACGCAGTCCCGCGTCAACTCCCCGTCGCCGACCACGCGCCCCCAGAAGTACGCCGTCTCCGCCGTCGCCGAGAGCAGGTCCGCGACCGGTTCCGGCGTCGGCGATTCGGGGCCCGAGTCACTCATCGTCCACCTCGGCCACCTCGGCCACGTCGATGGCGTCCACGGGACAGGCGCGGGCGGCCTGTTGGGCGTCCGCCAGTCGGTCGTCCGCGAACGCCACGACCACCTCGTCGCCGTCGCCGTCTCCGTCCCCGTCGGCGTCTCGCTCCGCTCCCGCTATCGTCGCCAGCCCGTCCGACGCCTCGGCGAATCGGCCGTCTCGCACGAGGCAGGCGAAGACGCCCTCGCAGGCGCGCCGGTCGAGGCGGATCCGGTACTCAGTAGTCATACTTGGACTCGTACCCCCGCGGCGTCACCATCCGGTCGTCCCAGACGTACGTCTCCTCGTTGCCGACCAAGAGGGTCGTGGTCATGTCCACGAGGTCTGTCTCGCCGAGTTCCTCCAACTCCCGCAGTTCGACGATTTCGACCCGCTCGTCGTCGCGGCCCGCGCCGTGGACGATTCCCACCGGGGTGTCCGGCGCGCGGTGTTCCAGCAGAATCTCGCAGCACTTCTCGAAGTTCTCCCGGCGCTTGCGGCTCCACGGGTTGTAGATGGCGATGGTGAACCCCTCGCCCGCGACGGCGTGGAGTCGGGACTCGATGGTCGGCATCGGAGTCAGGTGGTCGGAAAGCGAGACGCTGACCGTGTCGTTCACGAGGGGCGCGCCCAACCGCGCGCCGCAGGACTGGGCGGCCGGTACGCCCGGGACCACCTCGAAATCGACCACGCTCGCCGTCGCGCCCTTCGATTCGAGGATCTCCAGCGCCAGTCCGGCCAGCGCGTAGACGTTCGGGTCGCCGCTCCCGACGATGGCGACGTCGTGACCGGCGAGCGCTCGGTCTATCGCCTCCTCCGTGCGGGACACCTCGCCGCACATCGGCGTGTCGTACAGATCCTCGGCCGACTCGGTGACCTCCTCCGGCAGGAGTTCGATGTACGTGGTGTAGCCGACGATGTGGTCCGCCTCCAGCAGTGCGCCGCGGGCGCGTTGCGTCATCCCGTCCGGTTGCCCGGGACCCAACCCGACGGCGACGAGTCGTCCGGGGTCCGCCTCGAAGTCTTCGACGGTCGAACCGACCTTCTCGTCGGTCGCCGCCCTCTTCGATCCGCCGCATCCGGACGCGGACGACCCGGAGGCTCCGCATTTCGAAGTCGACCCGGCGTCGGTCGCGCCGTCGGCCGCGCTCGCGCCGTCGTTCGCTCCGCATTCGCTCTCTGCGCCTGTGCTCCGCTCTGTGGTGTCGTCGGTGCTCATTGTTAGAAGTCGTCGACGTCACGCCCGCCGCGCGGGGTGACGAGGTGCGTTCCGTGGTCGTTCTCCCAGACCGCCGTCTCGTGGTTGCCGACGAGGATGGAGGTGCCCATCCCGCCGACTTCGTCCTCGTGGTCGTTCGCCTCGCCGAGGGTGGTGATGGTGTGCGTCTCGTCGTCCAGATTCCGGCCCGCGTCGCCCCGTCCGGCGTCGTTGAAGATGCCGACCGGTACGTCGTCGGCCCGTTCCTCGCGGATCACGTCGATGGCGCGCTGGTAGTCGCGCCAGCAGTTGTAGAGGACGATGACGAACCCGCTGATAGCGGCCGCGCGCAGTTTCTCCTCGATTTCGTCCCAGCCTCGCCACTTGTCGGACAGCGAGACGGTACAGAAGTCGTTCGAGAGCGGTGCGCCGAGGTTCGCCGCCCCGCCGAGCGCCGCGGTGACGCCGGGGACGACTTCGATGGGAACGTCGTACGCCTCCTCCTCCTCGGCCATCGTGAACAGGAGGTCGCTCTTGCCGTAGACGTTCGGGTCGCCGCCCGAGACGTGGGCCACGTCCTCGCCCGCGCGGACGCGGTCGAACGCCTCGCGGGCCAGCTCTATCTGTCGCCCCATCGTCGAGCGAACGACCGTCTGCCGGGTACCGCCGCGCCGTTCGAAGACGGTTCCGGGGTCGCCGCTCGCAGTCGTCCCGCCGTCGGGTGCCGCGTCCACTTCGGCGCTCTCGGGCGGGAGCGTCCCGTCGCGCCGGAGGAACTCCTGATAGAGGTTCGACGCGACGACGCAGTCGGCGGTGGCGACGACGTCCTTGGCTCGCTGGGTCATCGCGTGGGGCAGGCCGGGGCCGATACCGACGACGTAGAGCGTCCCCATCGCGTCGTCGTCCGGGGTGTCGTTCGCGGCGGCGTCCGTGCCGCTCATGTTACCGCCCCACCGCGACCGTCACGGCGTCGTCGAACCGCTCTTTCTCGCGGGCGAGTTCGTGGTCGCGGCCGCCGGCGATGGCCGACGCCTCGGCGATGCCCGGCCAGCCGATGAGCTCTTTCGACCGGGAGGGCGAGGGGCCCTCGAACTCCTCCAGCGTCGCCTTCTCGAAGAGGACGACGCCAGCGCCGATTTCCCGCGCGGCGTCGTACAGCCCGCCTTCGCCCTCCTTTCGGGTGCCGGTGGCGACGAAGTCCACGTCCGAGAAGTCCGAGCCGAGGTCCGAGAGGGCGGCCTCCCACGCGTCGAGCACCTGCGACTTCTCCACCCCCGAGACGGTTCCGGTCCCGAGGACGACGCCGTCGTCCGCGTTGCGCTTGAGGACGGTCACGTCGTCGCCGACGAGGACCGCTCGGGGTCCGTCGAGGCGGGCCACCGGCCCGAGTTCGTCGTTCAGGACGGCAAGGTTCGTCGCGACCGTCGAGTCGCCGTTGACGACGTGGGCGTCCAGCGCCTTCGCTTTGCTCTCGACGCCCTGTTTGCCCGCGGCTTCGCTCGCGGTGGTCATCGCCGGCACCGCGCCCAACTGCGAGAGGTCGTGGGCGACTTGGTTCGCGCCGTGGTGCCCGCCCGTGATGGGGATGGCCCACGTGAGTTCCTCGTCTACGACCACGATGGCGGGGTCGTCCCACTTGTCGTCGAGGAGGGGCGCGGTTTTGCGCATCGCGATACCCGAGGCCATCAGTCCGACGAAGCAGTCGTACTCGCCCCAGTGTTCGGCGAACACGTCGCCGTGGTACTCGACGACGTCCACCCGCTCGTAGCCGTCGCCGATTCCCTCCCGTATCTCGCGTGCGGTGTCGAGCTTGCGCTCGAAGCTGATTATCGCAATCTCTTCGGCCACCTCTCCATCTGAGTCTGGCGTCGAACAGTGGCCGCCCGATTCGCCCGATTCCGTGTCGTTCGTGTCTGTACTCATGAGTGAGAATCAGTCGTCCGCTTCCGTCTCCGCGGAACCGCGATTCGCCCAGTCCCCGTACAGGTAGGAGCGTTCGTACCCCGCCTTCCGCGCCGCGTCGCCGATGATGACGAGCGCGGAGGCGCGGTACCCCGCCTCCGCCAGTCGCTCGCCGATGGTTCCGATAGTCCCCTCGATGACCTCCTCGTCCGGCCACGACGCGTGATAGACGACGGTGACCGGCGTCTCGGGGTCGCGGCCGTCGTCGAGGAGGCGGTCCATCGTCTCGCCGACCGCGTGGGTTCCGAGGTAGATGCAGGTCGTCACGTCGCCCATCTCGACGAACTCGCCGATGTGGTCGTCCTCGGGGTCGAGCGTCTTCCCCCGCGGACGGGTGAACGCGACGTGGTTGGCCACGCCGTTCAGCGTGAGCTGCGTCCGGAGCGTCGCGCTGGCCGCGAACGCCGAGGTGACGCCCGGCACGACGTACGTCGGGACGCCCTCGTGTTCCAGCGCGTCCATCTGTTCGAGCGCCGCCCCGTAGATGGCCGGGTCGCCGCTGTGGAGGCGGACGACGCTCCGTCCGGCCTCGTAGGCGTCCCGCATCAGCGGTACCAGTTCCTCCAAGTCCTTGCCGACGCTCGACACCCGCTCCGCGTCCGCGCAGTACTCGTCGAGCAGTTCGCCGTTGACCAGCGACCCGGCGTGGACGACGAGGTCGGCCGACTCGACCAACTCCTTGCCGGTGACGGTGAGCAGTCCGGGGTCGCCCGGTCCCGCACCGACAAACGGAACGCCCTCCTGCACCTCGCCGGCGGTTCGCTCGTCGATTCGGGGGTCCCGCTCCGTCGCTCGGGCGTCCGCCGCCGCGTCGATGGCGTCTTGGGGATCGGTCATCGCGACGGACCCTCCGCCGTCTCGTCGCCGCAGGCCTCGCCTTCGGCGATCTCTTCCCGTTCGACGGCAGTCGGCGGCCGACTCGCGGTTCGGCCTCGCTCCAGTTCGGACGCATCTCGCGGTCCGCCGTCCGTCGTCGCCGTCCCCCCGTCCGACCGGCCCTCCCGCGTTCGGTCGTCGAACGTCGCCGTCGCAGGCTCCGAGTCGACGCCGCGTCTCTCCGCGTAGGCCAGCGTGTAGTAGTCGCGTTCGCTCAGGGTCTCGGGGTCGTCCGTCACGACCGTCTCGCCCTGCTCCATGTACAGTCGCCGGCCGTACACCACGTCGTACCCGGCGTCGGTGAGTCGTTCGTGCGTCGTCGGAACGTCGGTCACTTTGAACAGCACCATCCGGTCCGGACCCGTGGGGGCAGCACCGCGGGCGGCCTCGCGAAGCGCGACGCTCGCCCCGGACGCTATCTCGACGCCGAGTGCGGTCGTGAAGGCGGTCACGGCGCTGACGCCGGGAACGACGTCGACGTCGACCGCCGGGTGGAACGCCGAGAGCGTCCGCCGCAGGTGGCCGAACGTGGAGTAGACGTTCGGGTCGCCGAGCGTGACGAACGCGGCGGTCCCGTCGCGCGCGCGCGGTGCAATCTCCGCGGCGGCCTCCTTCCACGCCCGCCGGAGTTCGTCCTCGTCGTGGGTCATCGGGAAGTCGACGTCGCCGATTCGGTCCTCGGGGACGTACTCGGCCGCCACCGATCGAGAGAGGCGTCCGGGCGAGTACACGACGTCCGCCGCTTCAAGCACGCGACGCCCGCGCACCGTCACGAGGTCGGCGTCGCCCGGGCCGAGTCCGACGCCGTAGAGCGTCATCGCCCTCTCCCGTCGGGGCGTCGTGCCGTCTGCGGACCGGAGCGTCGCTCCCTGTCGTCCGCCGCGACGTCGTCCGTCCCCCCGACCAGCATGTACACCGGGTTCTCCGAATCGAAGCCCGTCGCGCCGGCGAGTTCGTAGCCGTGACTCACCTGAAACTGGACGACCTCTTCGAGGAGGTTCCGTTCGCGGAACGCCTCGGCGGCGGCCCCGGCGACTTCGAGCCGCGAGACGTTCATCACGACGCGGCCGACGCCCGTCTCGACCGCGCGGTCGAGAACCGCCTCGTAGTTCCGACTCCCGCCGAGGAACAGAACGTCCGCGTCCTCCGGAAGCCCCTCCGGCGCCTCGGCCTCACGCAGGTCCACGTCCGCGGTCACCTCGTTGGCGGCGAGGTTTTTTCGGGTGGTTTCGATTCGGTTCGGCTTTCGTTCGAGCGCTGTGACCCGCCCGGCGCGTCGCGCCGCCTCGATGGTGACGGCGCCGGTACACGAGCCCACCTCCGCGAAGTGGTCGGTCGGACCGAGGTCGAGCTTGTCCAGAAGGACGGCCCTGACCTCCGGTTTCGTCGGACCCGCCTTCGCGTCGTGCGGAAGCGATACGTTCGCCATCGACGGACACAACTATCGTGGAGCGTAAAACAATTTTGGTTGTTTTAGAGAAAACTAACTTGCTTAATTGGCCGTAGCGAACCCGTCTCCTCAATTCAGGCCGAACTAAGGCAAAATTACTTTAGTTTCCGTCTCTGAGATGGGGCAATGCCGAAGAATGGAGACGACGCCGAGGAGTTCGGCGTTCTCCGGAGCAAACGGAACGCGACCCGGTATCAGATTCTGGTACAGATCGCGAAACGGCAGCCCGCCGTGAACCAAAAGGAGATAGCCGACGCTATCGGAATCACCGCGCAGGCCGTGAGCGACTATCTGCAGGACTTGATCGAACACAAGTACGTCAACAAACACGGCCGCGGCCGCTACGAGGTGACCAAGGAGGGCGTCGATTGGTTGATCTCGCAGACGGACGAACTGCGCCACTTCGTCCAGCACGTCTCCGAGGACGTCATCGGACAGGTCGAAATCGAGACCGCGCTCGCCACGACGGAGATCGAGGAGGGCGAGACCGTCTCGCTGACGATGCGAGACGGGGTCCTGCGCGCCGTGTCCGGCAACACCGGGAGCGCAACCGCGGTTGCGGTGACGGACGCGGGCCCGGGTCAGGACGTGGGGATTACGAACTTCGACGGCGTCGTCGACTACGACCTCGGGACCGTGACGGTGGTCGCGATTCCGAAGGTCCGAGACGGAGGCAGCTCGGCGGTCGCCCCCGAGCGAATCGCGGAGATGGCCGACGAGCACGATATGGTCGCCGTCGCCGGCGTCGAAGCGCTCGCCGCGGCCGAAGTTGCGAACGTCGAACCCGACGTCCGATTCGGGAGCGCCGCCGCCGTTCAGGAGGCGGCCGCGAAGGGACTCAGCGTCCTCTTGTTGGCCGCGACGGACGTGCTCTCGACGCACACGGACAAACTCCGCGAACAGAACGTCAGCTACGAGGTCGTAGACGTCGCCGAAGAGTGAGTTTCGAGGGGGACGAACGACCGTCTAACGTCTTCGAGAGAGCGCAGATTTGCGGGGTCCAGCGGTATCGACGTTTTTGTCGTCGGGGAACCAATTCGGGGTATGAGTGACCTTGTCGACGCGGTCGAGGGTATCGTTCACGAGCCCACACAGGTGCGCGACGACGGCGGGATCGATCTCACAGTGACGGAGATTTACGAGATCCGGAAGCCGGGTCGGGTCGACTTCGGGGGAGGCGAACTCGAACCCGCTGATCGGGAACCGCACCGCCGGATCTGGCGCAACGAAGACGACGACTACCAGTGGTGGCACCTCGATTCGGGAACCTACCTGATCGAGTACAACGAGTCGCTGTCTGGGGCGGCGCTTCTCCAACCGCGGACTGAGGTCGTCGAACGCGGGGGATCCCACCCGACGCTTCGGATCGAGGAACTACCCGTTACTCCCCTGACCGTCGGCGGGGAGGGACTCCGACTCAAGGAGAACGCGCGGATATCGGCGCTCCTGCCCCTATAGGGGGGAACAGCTGCAGGCCATGTTCGATCACTCGGCTGCGACGCTCGTTCTCGTCGGGTCGTCGATCAGTATGATGGAAGAGGCCGCGCTGCTCGGAAACAGCCCGCTGTACGGACGTTCGTCGCTCAAGCTCGACATTCGACAGCTCCCGTTCGACGCCGCGATGGAGTTCTTCGACGACGGCTATACCGCGGATGAACGAGTTCTCACATGGGGGTGTTCGGCGGCGTCCCGTACTACTTAGAAGGATACTAATTGCAGTACAGCAGCGACCCTAGTTTTCCGTCGAATCGTATTGTGCTGACGCATCAGATGTACCTCTGGTTAGTCAGCGGTAGCAAATCGCGCGACGAGAAAGGGAAAGGAGTGCTCCGTCAGGGATTCGAACTCGCTCGCAGCGGAGCTGCTCGCTGCTCGAATCCCTTCCGTGCGCCTTTCTTCACTACGTTCAGAAAATGCTCCGTCAGGGATTCGAACCCTGGTCCTTGCCGTGAGAGGGCAAGATGATTGGCCGGACTACACCAACGGAGCGTCTTGCACTTCTGGATATTGGTGGGATGTGTAAAACGGTTCCGTTTCGAGACGACCGTGCCGTACCGTGACGAGCGACGGACCGGCACGCGCCGGGACAGGGCCGGAGGCGGTTACGAGGAGAACTCGTCTCGGTCGAGCGGAGACGCCGACTCCCAGTACTCGTCGAAGGTGTCCCGCGCCCACGAGCGAACCGTCTCGTCGTCGGTGTCCACCGACGCGCGAAGGACGCCGCTCCCGTCGCGAACCAGCAGGTGAACCACATCGTCGACGATAGTCACGGCGAGCGGGATGTCCTCGTTTCGGGTGCGAATCTCCGCGGCGTCGGCGTCGAGGAGCGATTCGAGTCGCCGTCGCAGCGTCGAGTCCTCCGCGAGGGCCGAAACGGCGTGCCGCGAGAGGACGGCTTCGAACGTCTGTTCGCCCGCGGTGGTCCGCTCTTGGACGACCGTGAGGCTCTGTTCGTTGAACGCGTGCGAGAACGCCCGCACCTCGTCGGCGTCGTCCAACAGGTCGAGGACGCGCTGGACCGGCGCGTTCGGCCGCGTCTCGCTCGGGACGGTGATGGTGGCGTCCGCGAGGTGTCTGAGGTCGAAGTCCATCGCCCGCGTCGGCAGGTAGCGGACGATGCCGCGGAGTTCTCCCTCCGTCTCCAGAATCTCCAAGAGGTCGGTGAACCCCCGCGAGACGAGTCGTCCCGTCGCCGTCGCCTCGTACTTGCTCCCCTCGCGTCGGACCCACGAC
Organism: Halopelagius fulvigenes; assembly: GCF_042662625.1. Lineage (GTDB taxonomy): Archaea > Halobacteriota > Halobacteria > Halobacteriales > Haloferacaceae > Halopelagius > Halopelagius fulvigenes. The sequence goes on along the minus strand of NZ_JBHSXH010000009.1, from coordinate 1,016,693 downwards.
CGCTCCTCGAAGTCGCCGAGGATCCGCCCGAGCGTCGCCTGCGACGCGCCGGTCTCCGACGCGAGTTCGTTCCGCGTCCGCGGGCCGTCGGAGAGCAGGCGCAGTACCTCGACTCGGTTCGACGAGAGCGCGAGAAACTCTATCTCCTCCAGCGCGGATTCCATACGGCCCCTGGTGCCCGTCGTGGTAAACCACTTTCGCACCGTGAAAGCGTTTCATCCCCCGAACCGCTGTCGCGGGCTCGCGATATTTCTTACCGTGAAAGGATTTCTGAATTAAACTATAAGCGTGAGGCCCCTATCGGAGAGTAAGATGATTCTTCCCTCTCACGTGCCCCTCTCTGCGGGTACGGCGCACGCACTCGGAATCGACGGGGGGTGGGCGTAAGTGGCCGACCGCCGCACGCTCGCCTTCTTCGCCCTGACGAGTCTCCTCTTCGGCGGGACGTTCGTCGCGGCGAAGGCCGGACTCGGTTACTTCCCGCCGCTTCTGTTCGTCGCCCTCCGGTTCGACGTGGCGGCCGTCGCACTCGCGAGCTACGCGATTCTCACCACCTCGCGCGACGGACTGCTCCCCCGGACGCGCGGCGACGCGGTGGGCATCCTCTCGACGGGCGTCCTCGCCATCGGCCTCACGAACGCGCTCCTGTTCGTCGGCCAGCAGTACGCCACGAGCGCCGTCGCCTCCATCGTGTTCAGCCTCAACCCGGTTCTGACGCCGGTGTTCGCGGCGGCCCTCCTCTCGGACGAACGCCTCTCGGCGCGCGGCGTCGCCGGGATGATTCTCGCCCTCGTCGGCGTCGGACTCGTCGTCAACCCCGACCCGGCGAACCTCCTCGCAGGCGGGTTCGGCAAGGCGATCCTGCTCGCAGGCGCTGTCGCCGGCGCGCTGGGGAGCGTCCTCATCCGATGGGCCGACGGCGGCCTGTCGAGTACAGTCCGCACCGCGTGGGGCCTCCCGTTCGCCGCGGTGCTCTGTCACCTCCTCAGTTGGTCGGCGGGCGAGTCGGCGGCGGCCATCTCGTGGACGCCGACGGCGGTGCTCGCACTCGCGTACGTCGGCATCTTCGCCGGCGCGGTGGCGTACATCACCTACTTCGGCCTCATCGACGAAACCGGGGCCATCCGGGCGAACCTCGTGTTCTACGTCGTGCCCGTCGTGGCGACGCTCGGCGGGGCGGCGTTCCTCGGCGAGGCCATCCCGCTCTCGGCGCTCGCCGGGTTCGGCGTCATCTTCGCGGGGTTCGCGGTGCTCGGAAGCGAGTCCGTGGACGCGGACGGCCTTCGCGCGAAGGTGCGCCAAACGGTGTCCGTCTCCTCGCGGCGGCATCTCCCTGCGATGTTCGTCAACCGCGCCCCGTCGGACGAACGGCGGGACGCGGCCGAGGAACGCCGGGGCAGAGTCTTCGACTCGGACTGAACGCCGTACGCGCCCGACTCTCTTCTCACCGCCGACGACACCGGCGGAGCACGTCCGCTACCTCCCTCGCGTCGTCGTCCACCGACCGGTCGAACCGGTACGCGGTGAACCGCGGGAACGTTCGACGGACGAGGACGGTGTCGCCGTCCACGTCGACGGCGCGGACGCGACGCCACGGGACGAGGGAGTTACCCTTCGAACCGCGCCGGCCGACGACGAGTCCCGACTCGATGACCGTCACCTCGAACGACCGGTCGTTGGCGAAGGCGATGAGAGAGCCGAGAACGGACCCGGTGGTGACCGTATCGTCGAAGGCGAAGTGAACGAGGACGCCGAGGGAGACGGCGAACTCGTCGCCGGAGGGAAAGCGGGGACGCATCGCCTCGAATGTTATTTCAGTTGATAAAAAACGTACGCATCAATGAGAACTATCGCACAGAGACACATTCTCTACAGCGGCCACTAGCCATTTTACTGTCGCCCCGTTAACATACTGATATGGTAGATTGGAAGAAATACTGGGCTGCGATAGGCGTTGGCGAACTGATAGTCATTGGCGCGTTGCTCTTCTTCTTCCCGGAGCCGACGACGTCGATCATCGGAATCGCCCTCATTGCGACCGCCGTCGTCGTCTGGTTGGCGGGGTGGCTCAGGGGCGACGATAACGACGGCGACGAGTACGACGACGAGTACGCGGAGACCGAAACGACCTACTGAGCGGCGCACGCGTCGTATCGCCGACGTCAAGCGGTGCCGACCGACGCTCGGCGAACCGATTCGAACTCGTTCTCATCCGTACGTATCGATCGTGCTGACAGTCTACTCAGCGGCCACTATCCCTTTCACCGTCTGTCGGGATAGTTGTAATATGGTTGACTGGACGAGGTACTGGGGTGCAGTAGGCGTCGCAGAACTGCTAGTCATCGGAGCGTTGCTGTTCTTCTTCCCCGAACCGACGACGTCGTTCGTGGGGATGGTGCTGGTTCTGGTCGCCGCCGTCGCGTGGTTGGCCGGATGGTACGGCACCCGCGATCAGAGGACCGGACGAGAGGAGACGGACAGAGAGAGAGACACGACGTACTGAACGCCGCGGAGCGCTCCTTTTTTCAGACGATTCGTTCGCCCGCGACGAAGACGGCCTCGGACTCGCGCCACGCCGAGGTGTCTTCCGTCGGGTCGGCGTCGAGGACGACCACGTCGGCGCGGTAGCCCGGTTCGACGAGGCCGGCGTCGTCGAGTCCGAGCAGTTCCGCGCCGGTCACCGTCGCCGCCTCCAACGCCGCCTCCGGCGACATGCCGTACTCGCACATCAGTTCCATCTCCCGGAGGGCGTTCTCGCCGTGGAAGTTGAACGGCGTGCCCGCGTCGGTGCCCATCGCCACGGTGACGCCCGCATCGAGGGCGTGTTCCCACGCGCGTTCGAACCGCTCCCGGGCGTCTTCGGCCTTCTCGACGGCCTCCTCGGGGATTCCCCCTTCGACGCCGTTCTCGACGATACCCTCCAAGGCGCTGGCGGTCGGCACCCAGTACGTCCCCTCCTCGGCCAGCAACTCGGCCGTCTCGCGGTCCATGAACGTCGCGTGTTCGACGCTCGTTATCCCCGCGCGGACGGCGTTCTGAATCCCCCGCTGACCGTGGGCGTGCGCCGCCGTCGGGACGTTCTTCGCCGACGCCGTCTCGACGAGCGTTTCGAGTTCCTCGGGCGTGAGTTCCGGCGCGCCGGTCTGTGCGCCCTCGGTGAGGACGCCGCCCGTCGCCATGCACTTGACCACCTCCGCGCCGTGTTTCAGTTGCTCGCGGACGGCCTTCCGCACCTCGTCCGCCCCGTCGGCCTCCCGGCCGAACCGGTGGCCGTGCCCGCCGGTCATCACCACGTTCTCGCCGCAGGCGACGACCCGGGGACCGTCCAAGACGCCCGTTTCGACGGCGGTTCCGGCGTCGAGTGCGAGCGTTCCGGGCGCACCCAAATCGCGGACGGCGGTGACGCCCGCCTCGACGTTTGCGCGGAGGTTCGCGGCGGCGCGGTAACTCAGGAGTTCTCGGCTCTCGGCGTTCGCCGTCGTCACGTCCGGGCGGCCGTCCATCATCAGGTGGACGTGCGCGTCCACCAGACCGGGCGCGACCACCTTCCCCGAGACGTCGACGGTCTCCGCGTCGTCGGCGTCGTCGGCCGCGTCGTCGGCGTCGTCGCCGACCGCGACGATTCGACCCTCCTCGGGCGAGAGAGCGACGTCGGCGTCGCGCGTTCCGTTCGCGTCCGCGACGCGGCCGCCGGCGAGTACGTACAGGCTAGTCATATCTGCCGTCGGTTCGCCACCGCCCCGCGTAAACCTCCGGGTAGCGGTAGCGCGGGTCGGAGAAGAGAGCGCGTCGCCGGACCGGTCCGACGGGTCGAAAGCCGCGTTCGCACCTGTCGCACGGAGTTCGCCGTCCGTCGCGATTACTCGTCTTCGTCTTCGTCGGAACCGCCGAACTCCTCGACGATGGCCGCCACGTCGTCCTCCTCGACCTCGTGGTACCCCTCGTTGGAGATGGTGGCGATGGCGATTTCGTCGGCCGACAGTTCCTCCTCGCCGACGAGGAGGGCGCGGATGGCCAGCGTGACGCCGTCGTCCACGGAGAGGTTGTCGTCCCACTCGTCTTCGAGGAACTCCTGGATGTCCCCGCGGTTCGCGCCGATGGCGACGGCCTTCCACTCCTGGGGCGCGCCGGAGGGGTCCGTCTGGAAGAGGCGCGGCGCGGCGTCCGCGCCCTCGCCGTTCATGCCGCCGATGAGAAGCGACGCGCCGAACGGGCGCGTCCCGCCGATCTGCGTGCTCTCTTGGATGTCGTCCGAGAGCGACTTCGTCAGCGTCTCGACGCCGAGGGGTTCGCCGTAGCGGAGTCGGTTCCGCTGGGCCTCCGTCCGGGCGTCGTCGACGAGTTGCCGGGCGTCGGCGACGTGACCCGCGCTCGCCGCGCCGAGGTACTCGTCGAGTTTGTGCAACTTCTCGATGCTCTCGGTCTCCATGAGGCTCGAACTCGTCCGTCGCTGTGCGGCGAGGACCACGCCGTCCGTCGTCCGCACGCCGACGCTCGATGCGCCACGCTTGACCGCCTCGCGGGCGTACTCGACCTGATAGATACGTCCGTCGGGGGAGAACAGAGACGTCCCTCGGTCGTACGCCTGCTGGTCGTTACGGTTCATCGCTTACTTATCCGGTCCGGGCACTGATAAAGCCACCACCGGAACACGATATTACCGCATCTCGCCGCGAATCGGCGCTGCAGCGACCGTCACGGCGATTCCCCGCTCGACCGGTCGTCACAGCTCTTCGATGGTCGCCTCCGGCGCGTTCAACTTCACGCTCCGGATGCCCTGTTTCGCCTTCTGCTTCGAGGCGTACCCCTCTCCGCTGTCGGCGATTACGTTCCCGTTGTCGTGGACGAGTCGCCACCGGTACTGCCCGGCCTTGTCCTCGTAGAGCTCGAACGTCGCTGACACGCCTCGCCGTTCGACCCGGGCGAACTAAAACGTCGGCGGCGGTGACGACGCAAGACGACTCGGAACGACGCTCGCGGTACCTCAGATGCAAGGGCGACGGCTTTTGCCCGTCCGTCGCCGGACTCCTCAGAGAACTCATGGCAGCGTACGAAATCGGTCTCCTGTTCGTCGGCATCGCACTGTTAGGGACCGCCGTCCTGCCGCGGCTGTTGGAACACCAACCCCTGTCGTTTCCCCTCGTGTACGTCGCTTCGGGGACGCTCCTCTTCGCAGCCGTTCCCGGCGCGCCCGCCCTCGACCCGGTCGCGAACTCCTATCTGACCGAACGGCTCACCGAACTCGTCGTCCTGATATCGCTCATGGGTGCGGGGTTGAAGATAGACCGCCCCTTCTCCGTGTGGTCGTGGGCGGCGACGTGGCGGCTACTCGGCGTCGCACTGCCGCTTACGGCCGCTGCGGTGGCGGTTCTCGCGTGGGGATTCCTCGGCCTCCTGCCGGCCACGGCCATCCTGCTCGGGGCCGTCCTGGCGCCGACCGACCCGGTGCTCGCGTCCGGAATCGAGGCCGGCGCACCGCTGACGGAGTTAGAGGAGGAGGCTGACCCGCGCTACAGGTGGGGGTCGGTCCGGTTCGCGCTCACCTCGGAAGCCGGCCTCAACGACGGGCTGGCGTTCCCGCTCACGAACTTGGCTATCGCCGTCGCCGGGGCTTCGGTCGCAGGCGCATCGCTCGCTGACGGGAACTCGTGGCTGTTGGAGTGGTTCCTCGTCGACGTCCTCTACAAGATCGGCGCGGGGCTCGTCCTCGGGTACGTGATCGGACAGGTCATGGCCCGGTTCCTGTTCCGCCTGCCGATTCCGGAGAGCGTCGCCGAGATGCTGCACGGGCAGGACGTGATGGCGGGCGTCGAAGCGTTGGCGACGACGTTCATCGCGTACGGGGCGACCGAACTGCTTGGGGGGTACGGCTTCATCGCCGTCTTCGTGGCCGCACTCTCGCTTCGACGCTTCGAGTGGGAGCACGACTACTACGTGGAGCTTCACGACTTCGCCGTCCTCACGGAGCGAGTGTTGATGGCGACGGTGCTCCTGCTGTTCGGGGGTGCCATCGCCGGCGGACTGCTCTGGCCGCTGACCGTCCCGCAGGCGCTAGTCGGTCTGGCTCTCCTGTTTCTCGTCCGACCGCTCGCCGGCGCTCTCAGCTTCGTCGGGACCCCCGCCTCGTGGCCGGAACGGGCCATCGTCTCCTTCTTCGGCATCCGGGGCATCGGGTCGTTCTACTACCTCTCGCACGCGTTGGCCGAGGCGTCGTTCCGGGAACGGGAACTCGCCGTCGCGGCCGAGGAACTGTGGGCGTTGGTGGGGTTCGTCGTCCTCCTGTCGATAGTCCTGCACGGGGTGAGTTCGAGTCCGGTGATGGACGCGTTCGACCGGTGGACGGAAGGGGGCGAAAGCGCCGTCGCCGAGGGCGAGGCACACCCGTAACGGCCTCGAAACGCCGGTGCTCGGCCGGACGCGTCGCGGAATGCGCCGCCGAGTCAGCCCCTCACTGCGGTCGGAACGCCCTGAACGTGTCTCTCTCCAGCGCGACGGTTTCGACCTCCGCGAGGCCGAGGTCGGTGAATATCTTTCGCCAGTTCCGGTAGTACAGCGGCATCTCCTCGTCCACGTAGTTCACCGCCGGGCCGTCGCCGCCGGCCGACGACGCGCCGTCGCTTCCACTTCCGCCGCCTTCGTTCTCCACGGTGACGACGAGTTCGTCCGCGATTCGGGCTATCTCCTCGAACACCCACTCCCCGTCGGGGTGGACGTGCTGGAGCGTCTCCACCGAGTAGACGGCGTCGAACTCCCCGTCGTCGAACTCGCCGACGCGTTCGGCTATCGAGTCGGCGTAGAACGACCCCTCTGATTCGAGTTCGGGGTACTCCTCGGCCATCACGTCGAAGGAGTCCTCATTCACGTCGATGCCCGAGAGGTTCCGGTACCCGCTCTCGCGGAGGTGCGCGAGGTGTCGCCCCGCGCTACACCCGAGTTCCAAGACGGACCCCTCGGGGCCGACGGCCGAATCGAGCACCTCGCGGAGGCGTTCGCTCGTCTCGTTCGGGCCGTAATACGCGTAGTAGTCCGGAGAGTACTCCCCGGAGAGCGTTTCCCACCGCCGCCGAACGTCGTCGGCATCCATTCGTACTCGGTCGGACGCCACACGTAAAGTGTCGTCGTTGGGCGGTGGAGATTGGACGGCGGACGGCGGAAGAACGCGAACGGGGGAGGGTACCCGGAGGGGCGGAGCGTCAGAGGTTCGGACGGTTACTTCCGCGTCTCCCACCCGCCGACGGGCATCGCCCGCCGTCGGTCGGTGACGACGCGGTTCGCCGCGTCGTACGCGACGACGCCCGCGCGGTCCAGTTGCGGGAGGTGGTCGTAGTGGAGCGACAGCTCCAGCGCCGTTCTGTCGGCTTCGCTCAGCGGTCCGTCGGCCGTCGCGCCTTCGAGGGCGGCGACGCCGAAGGCGAGTTCGTCGAGCGAAAGCGGCGGCGTCGCCCGGCGCAGGACGGCGAGGACGTTTCGTTGCCGCGGCGTGGCGGGGCGGTACCGGGGTTCACCGACGTCTCGAACGGACGACGAACGGGACATGCCGCCCGAGACGCCGTTCTCCGACGTGAACGTAGCGCCTCTATACTTTGGTCCGGGACTGCCGCGCTGCGACGAACGCGGTGCGACGGACGAAAGAGACGCGCTCCCGGTCGGTTCGCCCCGATCCGGCGTCACGCGTCCGGTTTCGGTCGCTTGAACACCAGCGCCGTCGCGCCGTTCGCCCCGGCCGTCGAACGGCCGTCCGAGAGGGTGGCGACGAGTTCCCACTCCGCGTCGCCTAACTGGTTGAGGGCCCCCTCCATCGGTCCCGTGTCGCCGCTGAACAGGCCGCCGTCCGACGTTCTGATTATCTTGTACTCCCACTTCATCGGTCGTCGCCCCCGTCGGTCCGGTCGGACCGGTCCGCCCGTTCGTAGGTGACGAAGTCGAACGCCTCCCGTTCGTCGCGTTCGACTTCCTCCCACCTGCTCTCGTCGAACTCGGGGAACGTCGTCTCCCCCTTGTAGTCGTCGCGGAGTTCGGTCAGCACCATGCGGTCCGCGCGCGGGAGGAACGCCTCGTAGACGGCCGCGCCGCCGACGACGTACGCCGTCTCGACGCCCATCTCCGCGGCGGCCGACTCCGTGCGCGCCGTCGCCTCCTCGACGGAGTTCGCCGGAACCGCACCGTCCGGTAAGTCGAGATTCTGCGTCGAGAGGACGACGCTCGTCCGCCCGGGGAACGGCTCGCCGAGGGCCTCGACGACGTTCTCGTACGTCTTCCGCCCGAGGACGACCGGATGGCCCGTCGTCGTCCGCTTGAAGTGCTCCATGTCCTCGGGGAGGTGCCACGGCATGCCGCCGTCGCGCCCGATGACGCCGTTGTTCGCCACCGCGGCGACGAGGACGTACTCGACGTCGCCGGCGTCGGGCCTCCCGGCGTCCGCCTCGCCGGAGTCGTCCGCGGTCATCACTCCGCCACCGCGAACCGGATGCCCTCCGCGGGGTCGTAGCCGCGGAGTTCGATGTCGTCGTACGTCAGTTCGTCGAGGGGCTTGTCCGCCACCTCGATAGTCGGGCGTTCGCGGGGCGTCCGCGAGCACTGTTCGAGGAGTCCGGGCACGTGGTCGTAGTCTCGCGCATCGTCGGGCTCCGCGGGGGCGGACTCGACCAACCAGTCCCGCACGTCGAGGTACTCGGAGCGGTCCGACACGTCGGCCAGACGCGCCTGCAGGCCCGAGAGGTGGTCGGCGTACCACGCGCCGCGTTCGCCCTCGCCGCAGTAGACGTGCGCGTCCACGACGGTGTGGGCGAACGTCCCCGGTTCGAAGCCGGTTCGCTGGGCGACGGCGGTCAGGAGAAGCGAGTAGGCGGCGATGTTGAACGGGATGCCGAGCGCGGTGTCGCCCGAACGCTGGGTGAGGTGGAGGTTCAACCGGTCGCCCTGCGCGTTGAACACGAACGAGTAGTGACACGGCGGCAGGGTGGAGACGGCGGCGTTGGCGGGGTGCCACGCGTTCACGACGAGGCGGCGGGAGTTAGGGTTCTCGCGCAGTTGGTCGAGGACGTACTGGATCTGGTCGAACGTGCGTTCGTCGTCGTTCATCCAGCGGTGGTCGTCCTCGGGCCACGCCTCGCCGGGCAGGCCCTCCTCGGGGACGGGGAAGCGCCGCCAGAACCGCCCGTAGGCGGTGTCGAGGCGGCCCTCCTCGTCGGCCCACGCGTCCCAGATGCCCGTCTCCTCGCGGAGCGTCCGGATGTGCTCCTCGCCGGAGAGGTACCAGACGAACTCGTGGATGAGCGAGTTCCAGCGAAAGCCCGAGAGATCCTTCGTCGTCAGGAGCGGAAAGCCCTCCGCGAGGTCGATTTCGTAGTGCTGGCTGAACGCCGAGATGGTGTCCACGCCCGTTCGGTTCGGTTTGTACTGCCCGCCGGAGAGAACGTCCGTCACTAAGTCGAGATACTGTCTCATGGTGCCCCCAAGGTCTGTCGAGAGGTACCTCCCACTCCTATTAAAAATCGAGGAAGCGGAGATGCGTCCGAGAGACAGAACACCGAAATCCCTCTCGCCCGTAGCGACGGACGTGATTACCAACCTCGCCCGCGGCGTCAACGCCTTCACCAGCAACGCCTTCCTCGTCACCGGCGAGACGACTGCGCTCGTCGATACCGGCGCGAACTTCGACGTCGTCGCCGCGATTCGAGAGCACGCGGACGAACTCGACCGAATCTATCTCACCCACACGCACGACGATCACGTCGGCAACGTCGAGGCCGTCCGCGAGGCGTTCGGCGTCGAGACGTGGGGATTCGACCCCGACCACCCCCTCGTCGAGAACGAAATCGCGGACGGAGAGACGGTCGAAATCGGCGACGACGACTACCTCGCCCTCCACACGCCGGGACACAAGGACGACCACCTCTGCTTGTACTCGCGGGAGGCGCGGACGCTGTTCGCGGGCGACCTGATATTCGCGAACGGGAGTTTCGGCCGGACGGACTTAGCGGAGGGACACCGCCCGACGCTGATAGAGAGCATCGACCGCGTCCGCGAGACGGTCGGCTCCGACCTCGACGTGATGCACACCGGCCACGGCCCGAGCGTCGAGGACCGGGCCGTCGAGGACATCGAGTTCGCGGGCCGGGCGGCGCGGATGGGCTGACTGTAACTACTCGTCCGCGCCTTCGGGAATCTCGTCGGGTTCGCGGTCCTCGGAGACGACGCCGAAGTAGCCGGGTTCGTCGCCGACGGGGTCGTTGATCACGAGTTCGTCCGCGTGCTTCATCAGCCACGGAATCGTCCACGCCACGACGCGGTCCTCGGTGTCGGCGTCTAACTCGGCGTCCGCCGGGAGGCCCTGAAGCAGGCGGGCGATTTCGGACACCGTGTACATCATCTCCTCGTCGAGGACCTCGCGGGGTTCGTAGAGGCGGTACGGGTAGAGCGTCTCGAAGTCGTCTTTCGGTCTGGGCATGATCACTCCTTCTCCGGCCGCGCGGAAAATCCCGCCGCTCCACCCCGAGGAATCACAACCGTTAACAGGGGTCGATAGAGCCCTGTTGGCATGGTTCGTCCGAAAGAGCGCCTCGTCTGGGTCTCCGTCTCCGACGGCTAGCGGACGAGAGAGCCGACGCTAGCGGACGGGGTGCGAAGAAAAATCGGGGTGTACGGAGTCGTCTACTCGAAGAGTTCGACGGCTTGCTCGTAGCGCGCGGAGGGTTCGTCCCAATCGACGACCTCGAAGAAGTTCGAGACGAAGTCGCCGCGGGCCGGCCCGTAATCGTGGTAGTACGAGTGCTCCCAGACGTCCAGCGCCAGAATCGGGTGCGAACCCCACAGCGCGCCCTGGTCGTGTTTGTCCACGACGATGTTGCGCAGTTGGTTCGAGAACGAGTCGTAGACGAGAAGCGCCCAGCCGCCGGCGTTGCCCGCAGCGGCCTCGAACTCGCCCTTCCAGGCGTCGTAAGAGCCGAAGTCCTCCTCGATGCGGTCACGGAGTTCGCCCGAGGGTTCGTCGCCA
>NZ_JBHSXH010000009.1:598348-1005580 GCF_042662625.1 Halopelagius fulvigenes | reverse complement strand
CGGGCGACGAGGAGAAGTCGCCGTCCTCGCGGTTCTGTTCGAGGGTCTCCTCGGCGGAGTTCCAGCCGTTGACGTAGCCCTGGTGGTGGGTGTCGTGGTGCCACGTCAGCACCTGCTCGGAGATGTGCGGTTCGAGCGCGTCGTAATCGTACGGGAGAGGATCGAGTTCGTAGCTCATAGTAAGACCTCGCCCGATTGTACGTTGACAATTCTGATAAAGTTTGAGAAGCCGTATGGTACCGAGTACCAACGAGGGGGCATCGATACCGGGGGTCGGTCCAGTTCGGTAGCGGGAGGGACGCGGCGACTCGGAGGGTACGCTGGTCCGTCGAACCGAAAGGGGCACCGCCGACGGACTCGCTGTTCTCGACGTAAAACTCGGAGCGGTTTCCCGACCAGTCCGAAAAAATCGGCGGGCCGCCTCAGTGCGTGTGCTGACCGACCACGTCGGCGTTCCGCGCCTCGTCGTACCGTTGGGCCACGTCGTCCCAGTTGACGACGTCCCAGAAGCTATCGACGTACTCGCCGCGGTTGTTCTCGTACTGGAGGTAGTAGGCGTGCTCCCAGACGTCGAGGACGAGAAGCGGCGTCGAAGCGGACACCTGTTGGTTCTGGTGGTTCTCGTTCGCGACGACCAGCAGTCGGTCGGCGGCGTGGTCGTAGACGAGCTGTCCCCAACCCGACCCTTCGACGCCCTTCGAGGCGGCCGCGAAGTCGGATTTGAACTGCTCGAACCCGCCGAACTGCTCGTCGAGGGCGTCGGCGAGTTCGCCGCCGGGTTCGCCGCCGCCGTCGGGACTCATGTTCTCCCAGAAGATGGTGTGGTTGACGTGCCCCGAGAGGTTGAACGCGAGGCTCCGCTTTACGCTCTTTACGTCCCCCATGTCTCCGCTCTCGCGCATCTGTTCGAGCTGCTCCAGCGCGGAGTTGGCACCGTCCACGTAGCCTTGGTGGTGCTTGTCGTGGTGCAGTTCCATGATTCGCTCGTCGATGACCGGTTCGAGCGCGTCGTAGTCGTACGGGAGTTCCGGAAGTTCGTAGGTGGCCATGGGTGCTTCGAACGAACCCACGACAGACACCCGGTTAAATGTTAGCCAAGTTATACTTTCGGGTCACTTTCACGGTCGATAAACAGTCGCTTCAGCCGTCCGTTCGTTCGATTTCGACCGCGCTCGACGATTCCTTGCGGCGGTCGTACTCTATCTCGCGGGCGACTTTGGCGGCGATGTCGCTCCCGAACTCGCGTTCGACGACGTGGAGGGCCAGGTCGATGCCGGAGGTGACGCCCCCGGCGGTGAGTACGTCGCCGTCGTCCACGAACCGGGCGTCTCGAACCTCGGCCCCGGCGTCTTCGAGGTCTGAGAGGGCGGAGTGGTGGGTGATCGCCGGACGGTCCTCGAGGAGGCCCGCGCGGGCCAAGAGCATCCCGCCGGTACAGACGCCGGCGACGGTCATCCCGAACTCCGCGAACGCCGCGAGTGCCCCCGGAATGTCCCCTTTCTTCGCCTCCATCCCCGCCCCGGGTTCCGTGGCGTCGCTCCACCCGCCCCCGGGCACGAGGATGAGGTCGGTCGATACCGAGGCTTCGGGGTTCAGTTGGCCGTCGACGGCCACCTCGAGTCCGTGATTCGCGGTGACCGTCTCCCGGTCGTCGAGGGTGACGAGTCGCACGTCGCAGTCCGCGCCGAACCCGGCGGCGGTCCGAAACACCTCGTACGGCCCCACGGCGTCCAGTTCGTCGAACCCGTCGTAGAGCAGGATGCGAACGTTGTACACGACTCCGAATCGTCCCGCAGGGGTAAATCGGGTTCGGCTACCCCCCTCGCCAGGGGCCGCCTCGAACCGCACTCCCGCCTGAAACAGTCGGTATCTTCTTAACGTCTCGGCAGTCTCCCCGCGCCGCGGATGCTCGTATCGAGCATCCATCAAGTTGGATGAACTTTACCGCCCCGATAGCGCGGGATTAGCGGCCGGTATCTCGGTTCGGTCGCCGTTAAGAACCGATAGGGACCGACAAAAATCGGGTGACGTATCGGGAATCGTGGGTATGCAGTTCATACCTATCGGCGGGAAACGCTTCTGGGGTAGACGTAGTGCACAGAACTATCGACGACGTGGCGCGGCACACCGCGTCCCTGTTCGGGTCGATTCGGTCGACAGCGACGGCGGTGAGGCGTCGGAAAGACCCTCGCGTTATCGTGCTCGCGGTGGCGACATTCGCCGTCGTCGCGGGCGTCGTCGTGGGACTCGTCGCGCGGTGGCCCCTCGAAGGTGTCGTCCTCTCGTTCCTCCTGACGGCGACGCTCGCGGCGGTGTACGCGACGTCCGGCCCGCCGGCGTTCCGGGGCGGGGAGATTCGTGCGTTCTCGGCGACGTTCCGGCGACGGACCGGCGGTCGGACGGCCGACGAGTCCGCCGCCCGCAGCGAATCGGAGGCTGGCGACGTCTCGGCCGAACGACTCCTCCAAGAGGCGGGACTGCTCGCAGACGACGCCGGCGTGCGGAACGCCGCGGCCTACGAGGCGGCAGTTCGCGGACACGACGCCGCCGAGTTACCCCGTATCGCGCGCGACTTCGAGTCGGAGTGGCGGCGTCGAATCGTCGACATGGACGGGCGGGACGGCGACGCCGCCGCCCTCGCGTCTCTGCTCCGCGTCCCCGAGGAGGACGTGGAGTTGGAGTGGGACCCCGAAGGACCCGCGCTCGTCGCCTCCGTCCGCGGCCAACGCGCGGGTAACTGGCCGTCGCGGGCGGCGTTCGTCGCCGACGTGACCGCCGTCGCGGAGTTCCGGTCGGCGTTCCCGAAGTGGTGGTCGCTCTCGCCGGCGATGCGGACGCGCGTCCTCGCGGCGCTCAGACTCTGTCTCGACTGGTGTCCCGCCTGCGACGGATCGCTCAGCATCGACCGCCGACCGTCGCGAACCGGCGACGCGGACAGACAACGTCCGACGGGCCGCCGAGATTCTCTCGGCGACGCGGACGAGACGCGACGCGTCTCGTCAGCCCCTCAGACTGCGTCCGATGACGTTGCCGAACGGAGTTCGGCAAGCAGTCGGGCTTCGCCTGACGGCGCCACCGTCCTCGCCTTGACGTGCCAAGCCTGCGGCGCGGACGTGTTCGCGGCCGAACTCGACGACGGGAAAATCGACCCCCGGACCGCCCCCGCCGACGCGGACGTCGAACTGTAGCTACGGTCACGGGAGGGGGTCGATGGCGTCGCGCCGACCGTCGAGAACCGCGAACCGTTCCCCCCGGAGACGCTCTAACAGGTGGAGCAGACGCTCCGCCCACCGCAGTTTCCGCGCCTTCGACGCCGAGAGGGAGGGGTCGTCGAACGCCCACCCGACAAACCGGAGTTCGTCCGCGCCGAAGGCGTCGGCGGCGAACGCGGCGCGGTCGCCGTCGGTGAACCCGCCGAAGTTGTAGACGGAATCGACCGGGGCCGCCTGCGTCGTCGCGAGGACGTGCGCGGGGTCGAACGTCGGAACCCACTCCCGCACCGCGGGCACGTTGTCGCCGTGGGCGTGGGCCGCGACGGGCGTCCCCTCGCGGGTGAGTTCCCGCGCCGTCTCGGGGTTCTTGTCCAAGTCCGTCACCATCAGGTCCACGTCGAACCCGGCGTCTCGAACCGCGTCCGCGGCGGTGGAGGCGGCGAACACCCGGTCGGCGTCGCCGACGCGTTCGACGTCGTCGGGGAGAGAGGGCGCCGCGCCGACGACGGCGACGGTCCGACCGGTGCAGTCGAGCCTCTCGACGTCGAACGGCGTCGCGTACTCGGCGAGAACGTCTCTGGCGCGTTCGTCGCCGCTCCGGGGGTACCCGAACTCCGCGAGAATCGACTCGTAGACGGGTTCCCACGCTTCGAACCGCACGGCTACCGCTCTCCGAGTATAATACGGTGTGGGCCGGAATGGCACCAAGTACCCCTACCCGTATGCCCTTCCGGCGTCCAGTGGTGCGTTTTACGTCCGTCCGGCATAAGTTTTCTCTTAACTACCTCTCCGTACCCCGGACGAACGCCCGTCTGTCGGGGGTTCTCCGCGGCACTCTCTGGCACGATACTCACCTCGCCTCCGAGACGACGGCGTCGAGTGCGGCATCCGCCGCGTCCGAGGGCGAGTCCGCCGCCGCGCGCGTCGCCCGCAGGGCGTCCGGCGTCCCGAACAGGAGTGCGCCGCCGTCGCTCCCGCGGACGAACGTCGCGCCGCCGTCGGACGCCGCCGCGGCCACGGTCCGTTCGTCGGCGGCGGAGAGGCCGTCGAGTTCGAAGACCCTGACGACGGCGTCGCCCGCCATGTCGTCCTCGACGCCGAGGCGTTCGAGGTGGCGTTCGACCTCTCGGGGCGTCGTCGCGTCCAGTTCCTCGACTTCGACGTCGCCGCCGACGCGCACCCTCTCGCGGGCGAACGCCTCGCCGATGAGGGCGGCGTCGCGCGTCTCCCGGACGTCGTGGGTCCGGATCACGTGCGCGCCGCGTTCGACGGCCATCGACGTGGCCGCCAGCGACACCGGCAACGCCTCCTCGGTCGAACGCCCGGCGAACTCCCGGAGGAAGTTCTTCCGGTTGATGGAGACGAGAATCGGCCGGTCGAGTCCGCGGAACTCCCGGAGGCGGCGGAACGCCTCCCGGTCGTCTTCGAGCGTCTTTCCCTCGGACCACCCGCCGAAGGCGGGGTCCACGATGGTCTTGTCCGTGAGGCCGTTCATCGTCAACGCCTCGTAGATGTCGTCCACGTCCTCGACGGCCCCCGGGCGTTCGAGGTCCGGCGGACTCGCCATCTTCGCAACCGCGGCGTCGAACTCCTCGCAGACGCGCGGCATCTCCGGGTCGGCGAACCCGCAGATGTCGTTCACCATGTCGAACCCCCGCGAGAGGGCTTCTTCCGCGACTTCGTGGTAGCGCGTCTCGATGGAGAAGACGGCGTCGCCGGAGACGCTCTCTACGACGTCGAGGGCCGTGTCGAGTCGTTCGAGTTCCTCCTCGGCGGACAGCACCTCGAACCGCTTGTTCGCGGATTCGAGGCCCACGTCCACGATGTCCGCACCCTCGGCGACGAGTTCGGCGTCGACGTACTCGGCGGCCTCGCCCGCGTCGTTGAACACGCTCGGGTCGTACGGCGACTCCTCGGAGACGTTCAGGACGCCCATGATTCGGGGCGGGTAGTCGTCGCCGATGCCGAGTCCGGCCGCGTCGACGTTCTGCATACCCGGGCGGAAGGACGGCGGTTACATAGTCCGCACGGTCCCGGTCGCTCCGCGGGCCGCCGGGCCGGGAACCGCGAAGCCTCGGCGAGGGGCGTCTCGAACGCGTCAAGGCGGGGAAGTCACGCTCTTTTTATCCGTCCGTCGGTTACGTTCGGTCCATGGCGAAGGTCAGCATCGGACTCCGCGGGTGGCGCTTCGAGGAGTCCGAGGTGTTCACCGAGGGCGAGGAGTTCAAACCGCTCGACGAGGTTCCCGAGGACGTGCGGCGGCGACTCATCCGCCTCAGCTACCTCATGGGGAAACCGTGCGACGCCTGCTATCTCGTCCACGGCGAGGAGGAGAAGCGTCGCTGCAATCAGGCCGCCATCGTCTACGGCGAACCGATGGAGGAGGTACTCCTCTGCGACGACCACGAGGCGGACTTCCTCTACTGGTACCGCGAGGCGGGGGGCCGCGAGTTCCGCGGCGCCGAGGAGTTCCGCGACGAGTTCCACGAGTGGTTCGCCGACGGCGGCCGCGCCCCCGAGGGGTACGGCGGCCTCGAACACGTCGAGACGGACCCGAGCGAACTCCCGTCGCCGCCGGACCCCGAGGAACTGAACCGCCGACTCAACGAGAACTACGGCGGGAAGCGAAAGCGCATCAACCTCAAGACGGGAACCGTCACCTACGAGGAACCCGGCGAGGAGACGGACGAGGACGACTCGGTCGAGGAGTTAGACGACTCCGACATCGACTTCGACCAGGAGTACCCGACGAAGTAGATGCCGCCGCGCCAACACAAACCCGTCGTCGTCGTCGTCGAACCGAAGACGCCCGGTAACATCGGAACCATCGCGCGCGCGATGAAGAACTTCGGGCTCACGGACCTCAAACTCGTGAACCCGCCGGAGATGGACCGCGACAGCGAGGCGTACGGCTTCGCCGGCCACGCCCGCGAGGACGTCCTCCCGAACGCCGAGGAGGTGACCTTCGAGGAAGTCGTCGAGAACTACCACACCATCGGCACGACGGCGATAACGAACGAGGACAGTCGCCGACACGTCCGCTTCCCGTACAAGACGCCCGTCGAGGTGCGCGAGAGCCTCGAAACCGTCGAGACGAGGACGGCGCTCGTCTTCGGGCGGGAGGGGAAGGGCCTCAACAACGAGGAACTGGCCCGACTCGACGAGGTGTGCTCCATCCCCGCGAGTTCGGAGTACCCCGTCTTGAACCTCGGACAGGCCGCGACGGTGCTCATGTACGAACTCCGGAGCCTCACCGTCGAGGAGACGCAACTGCCCGACGTGGAACGCGAACGCGCCGACGAGGCGGACATCGACCGGTTCTACGACTTCTTCTCTGACTTCCTCGACTCCGTGGAACACCGCGACCACAAGCGCCCGAAGACGATGCGGATGATGCGCCGCCTCCTCGGCCGCGCCCACCCGACCGAACGGGAGGTACACACCCTCATCGGCATCTTCCGCCGGGCGAACCGCCATCTCGGCGAACGCGCCTCCCCGGACGACTCGGACGCCGCCGACGCGACGGCGGACGCCGGAGCGAACGCCGAACCGCGCCCGGACGACGACTGAGCGTCGGATCCGCGTTCCCGAACCGCCCGCGCGTCACTCCTCGCCGTCCGCTCCGTTTTCTCCGTTCTCGTCGCCCTCTCCGCTCCCGTCGCGCCGGGCGAACATCGTCAGCGCCACCATCGAACAGACGTCCTCGCCGTCCCCGTTCGAGGTCGTAATCCGCACGCGGACGAGTCCGCGACTCGGCGTCTCCTCGACTTTCTCCAGCACTTCCGTCCGAACCGAGAGCGTATCGCCCGGTCTGACGGGCCGCCGCCAGCGGAGTTCGTCCACGCCCTTCGCGCCCAGCGACGCCGACTCCGAGAGGAACTCCTCGACGAGCATCCGCATCGTCATCGCGGTGGTGTGCCACCCGCTGGCGATGAGGCCGCCGTACATCGACTCCTCCGCCGCCCGTTCGGGGTCGGTGTGGAACCACTGCGGGTCATACTTCTCCGCGAACGCCAGAATCTCGTCCTCCGTCACGTCGTACTCGCCGAACTCCTCCTCGTCGCCGACGGAGAAGTCCTCGAAGAACGTCGTCATGCCAGGCACGTCGTCCGCCGCCGGCAAGTACGTGCGGGTGACGGACGACGACGCCGGATACGGAGAAAATCGACCGACTGCGGTATCTCTCGGTAACCGTTTTGCGCGTCCCGACCCTACCGAGCGAGTATGAGCCACCGTCCACCCCGGCGACTCCGCCCGCTGATGCTGTTGGTGGGCGTCTCCATTTTGGCGTTCTACTCGCTGCTCTCGTACGGGAGTTACGTCCTCCTCGTCACCCTCTGGCGGTTGCGCCCCGACCCGGTGACGGCCGGACTCGTCGTCGGCGCGACGGCCGTCCTCTTCGGGTACGCGAGCCTCCGCTTCGGCACGCGCCGCCTCCTCTCGCGCCTCGACGCGCGCGAACTCCCGCGGAGTCGGTATCCGGGCGTCTACGGCATCTCAGACCGCCTCGCGGCCGAGATGTCCGTCGATACGCCCCGGATTCTGGTGACGCGACTCCCCGTCCCCAACGCGTTCGCACTCGACACCGCGGGCCGCGACACCGTCGTCCTCGACGCCGCCCTGTTCCGACTGCTGGACCGCGAGGAGTTCGAGGGACTGCTGGCGCACGAACTCGCGCACCTGGAGAGCAAAGACAGCCTCGTGCAGACGTTGACGTTCACGACGCTCCAGACGGCGGTCGGACTCGTCTCGCTCCTCGTCGCGCCGCCCGTCTTCCTCGTGACGGGACTCGCCCTCGCGGCGGCGTGGGTTCGGGGCGACCCCCGGTCGTGGCCGCGGACGCTCCCGGGCCGCCTCAAGGCGCGCATCGAGGAGGCGGTGTCCGTGCTCATGGTCGGCATCACGCTTCTCGCGCGCGCGCACTCGCGGCGGCGGGAGTTCGCCGCCGACGACAGGGCCGCGGAGGTGACCGGACGGCCGTTGGCGCTCGCCCGCGCCCTCCGAAAGATAGAGCGCACCGCCGAACCGCGGTTCGGCCTGCTGTCGCCCCTGTGGGTGTACGGCGAAGTCGAGTCCGAGGAGGAACGCACCCTGCGCGACCTGTTCTCGACGCACCCCCGAACGGAGGACCGGGTCGAACGGTTGCGCTCGCGCGCCGACTCCGGCCGCGTCGAGGTGGAGGTGCGGTAGCGAACACCATCGGGAGAACACCCAATACCGTCGTCGTCCGACGTCCGGCCATGTCCGACGCCACCGACGCGGCAGACGCCGCAGACGCCGCCGTCCGAACCTCGACGCCAGAGAGATAGACGGCGAACCGTTCTCTCACGTTGCGGCCGCCCTCGACGAACTCGGCGAACGGGAGACGCTCCTGTTGGTGAACAGTTTCGAACCCGAACCGCTGTACGCCGTCTTAGAACGCCGCGGCTTCCACTCCGAGACGACGGAAGTCGCGCCCGACGAGTGGCACGTCGAAATCACGCCCGCGTGAACATATTCGGGGTAATCGACACCCCGGCCGGCGCGGAACGTCCGACCGCATGACTGAGCGAAAACTCGACTTGCGCGACGTTCCCCCGCCGGAGCGACACCCGAAGATTTTCGAGACGTTCGAGGGCCTCGACGGCGGCGAGCGTCTCACCCTCGTCAACGACCATGACCCGAAACCGCTGTACTACCAGATGGAGGCCGAGGTGCCGGAGTCCGACCCGGACGCGTACGAGGTAGAGCGGGTCGGTCCGAACGAGTTCGTGGCGACGATTCCGAAGAAGTAGCGCGGGTCAGGCGCGCTTTTGAATCTCCTCGCGGAGCACGTCGCTGACGATTTCACCGTCGGCGCGGCCGCGAAGCGCGCCCATCGCCTCGCCCATGAGGGCGGAGAACGCGCCCATTCCCTCCTCTTTCACCTGTCCCTCGTTTCGCTCGACGACGCCGGAGACGGCCTCGCGGACCTCGTCCTCGGAGACGCCGGAGAGCCCGGCCTCCTCGACGGCTTCCTCGGCGGTGAGCGTCGGGTCCTCGGCGATCGTTTCGAGCACGTCGTTGACGCCCTCCTTCGCGAGTTCGTCGTCCTCGACGAGGCGCATCACGTCCAGCAGGTGGTCCTCGGTGACGTTCTCGACGGGGACGTCGTCGCGCCGCAGTTCCGTCATCGTGGACTCCAGCAGTCCGGCCGCGAACGTCGCGTCGATGCCCTCCGAAACCGCCCGCTCGAACAGGGGCATCCGCCGGCCGTAGGCGACCTGTTCCGCGAGTCCCGGCCCGAGACCGAACTCGGACTGGTAGCGTTCGACCTTCTCGGTGAGCAGTTCCGGCGTCTCCACCTCGCTCTCGTCGAGTTCGACCGGCGGCACGTCCGTCTCGGGGTACATCCGCGCTGCGCCCGGGAGGGGACGGAGGTAGCGCGTCGTGCCGTCCTCGTTCGCGCCGCGCGTCTCCTCGGGCACGCCGTCGAGCGCCGTCTCCGCGCGTTCGGCCACGGCCTCGATGGCGAGTTCGGCCGTCTCGGCGTCGGCGGCGACGATGGCCACCGCGTCGTCGTCGCCCGCGCCCACCGCGTCCTTCAGGGCCGCGACTTCCTCCTCGGTGACGCCGTAGGCGGGGAGTTCGTCCGTGTGGAAGATGCCGCCCGCGCCGTGGCGCTTGGCGTGGTCGGAGAACTCGGTGCCGAGGCGGCGGTCCGGCTGAATCTCGCGGCCGACGAGTCCGTCGAAGCCGTAGAGGGGCACCGCCGTGACCTTCCCGCCGGAGTTCACCGCGCCGCCGACGACGCCGCTTTCAGTGTCCTCGAAGACGTCGGTCACGTCCGTCGTCTCGCCGACGGAGGCGTCCCGCGACCGGAGTTCGTCGCGGATGTCCAGCAGTTCGACCTGCCGGCCGACTTCGAGGCGGACTATCTCGTCTATCTGGTCCAGCGCCTGCACGCCCTTGATTTCGACGCGCGCGCCGTCTTCGATGGAGACGTTCACGTCCTGCCGGATGGTGCCGAGTCCGCGCTTGACCGTCCCGGTCGAACGGAGGAGCATCCCGATGGTCTCGGCCGCCTCGCGCGCCTGTTCGGGCGAGGAGATGTCGGGTCGCGTGCCGATTTCGACGAGGGGGATGCCGAGGCGGTCGAGCGAGTAGACGACGCCCTCGTCGGTCTCCTCGACTCGCTGGGCGGACTCCTCTTCGAGCATCAGGTCCTCGACGCCGACGGGGCCGTCGCTCGTGGATATCTGGCCGTCCTGCGCGACGAGCGACGTTCGCTGGAAGCCGGAGGTGTTCGACCCGTCGATGACGAGCTTCCGCATGACGTGGGCTTGGTCCACCGTCTCCATGTCCAGGAGCGAGGCTATCTGGAGGACCACCTCGCGCGCCTCCTCGTCGAGGCGGTGCGGCGGTTCCTCGTCCTCCTCGACCAGACAGGTCGTGTCGTACGCGAGGTACTCGAACTCGCGTTCGACGCGGCTCTCTTCGAGGGCGGCCTCGTCGAGTTCGCCCAGTTCGCTCTTCGTCGGGTGGAGAAAGCGCGTGAACCGTCGCTCGGACTCCGAGGGTTCGCGAATCTCCGTCGGACACTCGCAGAACAACTTCGTCTCGGTGTCGAGCTGCTGGTGTATCTCCAACCCCGCGACGAGCCCCAAACTCTCGTAGTCGTACTCGCTCATTGGTGCCAACTGCGAGTGCGGGGAGTAAAAAAGGATTCAGTCCGCGACGCGGGCCGCGCGGGAGGGTCGGCGGGACGGTTCCGACGGGAGTTCCGACGGACCGTCGCACCGTGGGGGGAGGGGCGAAATCGTGCGAGCCGTGTCGTTCGGTTCCGGGTCGCCGGCCGACGCCTCAGACGCGCCGCAACCCTTGGCCGATACCTCGGCCCTCGTCGCACTCGGGGCACTCGAAGTGCCATCCGTCGTTCGTCGCTCGCCCCTCGGGGAACGTGGCTCCGCAGCTTCGACATTCGAGCATGTCTCGGCCGCTCTCCCGCCGGTATTGAAGGCTCGGCATGATTCCAATTTTGAGTGATCGTATCTTGAAAATATCGGTTCTTCGCCGGATGTGTGACTGATTCTCTCTCCCGGACATTCGCTCGCCGACGAACTCTCGGATTCGGTTCGAGAAAGGAGGGTCGTCGTACCGCCGGCCGGCGATCGCCTGGTGACCGAGGGGCGACACCCGGTCGAACGGACGGGTGCGACGAGGCGCGGTCCGTCGTTCAGTCGTCGCCGAGGATGCCGCGGTGGGTCATCCTCTCGGGGTCGAGCACTTCGTCGGCCTCCTCCTCGGTGAGGTAGCCCTCCTCGACGGCGACTTCCCGGACCGTCTTGTCCTCCGCGAGCGCCTTCTTGGCCACCTTCGACGCCTTGTCGTAGCCGATGGCGGGGTTGAGCGCCGTCGCCAGCGCCATGCTCTGTTCGACCTGCGTCTCGCAGTGCTCCTCGTTCGCCTCCAGTTTGGCGACGAACCGTTCGGCGAACACCTCCGCGGAGTTCGAGAGCAGTTCCGCCGACTGCAGGAAGTTGTGCGCGAGGACAGGCTTGTAGAGGTTGAGGTCGATCTGTCCCTCGGCGGCCCCGGCGGCGACGGCGGCGTCGTTGCCGACCACCTGCTTGTGGACCTGGTTGACCGCCTCGGCGACGACGGGGTTTATCTTACCCGGCATGATGGACGACCCGGGCTGGTTCTCGGGCTGTTCTATCTCGCCGAGGCCGTTGCGCGGCCCCGAGGCGAGCAGTCGGAGGTCGTTCGCTATCTTGTTCAGAGAGCCCGCGATGGTCCGAAGCGCGCCGTGGGCCTCGCTCATGGCGTCGTGGGCCGCCTGCGCCTCGAAGTGGTCGTCGGCCTCGCGGAACTCGACGCCCGTCTCCTCGGACATGTACTCGGCGGCCTTCTCGGGGAACTCGGGGTGGGTGTTGAGGCCCGTCCCGACGGCGGTGCCGCCGAGTGCCAACTCCGAGAGGTGCGGTTGGACGTTCTCGGCGCGTTCGATGCCCTTCTCGACCTGCGTCCGGTAGCCGCCGAACTCCTGCCCGAGGCGGACGGGGGTGGCGTCCTGCAGGTGAGTCCGGCCGGTCTTGACGACCCCGTCGAACTCCGCTTCCTTCTCCGCGAGGGCGTCGCGGAGGGTCTCCAACGCGGGCACGAGGTCCTTCACGACCGCTTCGAGGGCGGCGACGTGCATCGCCGTCGGAATCACGTCGTTCGAGGACTGCCCGTAGTTGACGTGGTCGTTCGGGTGGACGACCCGGTCGCCGATGCCCTCGCCCATGATTTCGGCGGCGCGGTTGGCGATGACCTCGTTCGCGTTCATGTTCGAGGAGGTGCCCGACCCCGTCTGGAACACGTCCACCGGGAACTCGTCGTCGTGTTTCCCGGCGATGACCTCGTCGGCCGCCTCCACGATAGCGTCGGCGACGTCGTCCTCGACGAGTCCCAAGTCGCGGTTCGCCTGCGCGGCGGCCTTCTTCACCACGCCGAGTGCGCGGACGAACCGCCGCCCGAACGTGATTCCGGATATGGGGAAGTTCTCCACCGCACGCTGGGTCTGCGCGCCCCAGTAGGCGTCCGCAGGCACTTCCATCTCGCCGAGACTGTCCCGCTCGATGCGATAGTCGTCGTCGCTCATGTCCGGGGGCACGACGGGCGGGCGCGTAAAACCCATTGATACGAATCTATCGTCAGGGTACGGACCGCGTCCGAGTCGCCCCGGCGACGCGGAATCCGAGATGCGGTGAACTGTCTCCTCACGGATCCGACGCCCGGCTGTTAAAACTGTACGAGGATTTATAATGGGACGAAGCATTACTCGGCTGTGACCTCGCTGGGCGAACGAACCTAAATGTGCCGTAAAACCGGCTCTACGCCCGCAATATTCCCTTCTTCGATGCGGAACTAAAAACTGACTCACAAATAAGTAAACTAGTAGAAATCTTTAAGTTAATCGTGCAGAATGGTAGAGTGAAACTCATACAGAGGAACGATTATGAAGGAAAATCACGATACGGACGGCGGCGTCTCCCGTCGGACGTACCTCAAGTTAAGCGGTGTCGCAGGCGCGACAGGGATCGTTGCCGGGTGTGCGGGCGGCGGCAACGAAGGCTCCACTCAGACCGACTCGGGCGGGAGCACCGACGGCGGCGAACAGACGACCGGGGGCGAGAGCACGCAGGGCGGCAGCGGTAACGCCCTCGAAATCGTCCACTGGTGGACGGCGGGGGGCGAACAGGACGCCCTCAACGCCCTCCTCGAAGGCTTCAAAGAGAAGCACCCCGACGCGACCGTCAACAACAACCCCGCGCCCGGCGGTGCGGGTTCGGCGCTGGACACGGTCATCAAGAACCGCGTCCTCAACCAGAACCCCCCGAGCACCTTCCAGATTTGGCCCGGGAAGGCGCTGACCGAGTACGTCGACGGCGACGTACTCCGCGACATCAGCGACTCGGTGTGGTCCGAGGACATGCGCAGCGCCTACCGACAGGGCGTGCAGAACCTCTCGAAACCCGGCGGCAACTACGTCGCGGTTCCCATCAACATCCACCGCCTGAACAACCTGTTCTACAACGTCTCCGTCCTCAAAGAGGCGGGCGTGGACCCGTCGAGCATCTCCGACCCCGGAGCGCTCACGAACGCCCTCAAGAAGGTCTCCGAGAACACGGACGCGGTGCCGATGGCCCACCAGACGCAGTCCCCGTGGTCGTCCGTCCAGCTGTGGGAGAACATCTTCCTCGGCTACAACGGCGTAGAGGCCTACAACTCGCTCACGCAGGGCAAGGTCTCCCAGCACGAAGACGCCGTCAGGGAATCCCTGCAGACGCTGAAGGACTACAGCCAATACTTCAACGACGACGCCGGGTCCATTGCGTGGGACCAGGCGAACAGTAAGGTCGTCAACGGCAACGCGGCGTTCATCCACCAGGGCGACTGGGCCGCGGGCCAGTACCAGTCCGCGGAGGGCTTCGAGTACGAGTCCGGCTGGAACATGGTTCCGTTCCCCGGCACGAAGGGGATGTACTCCGTCGTGACGGACTCGTTCGTCTTCCCGAAGAACAACCCGTCGCCGGAGACGACGCGGAAGTTCCTCCAGTACTGCGGGTCCGTGGACGCCCAGAAGCGCTTCAACCCCGTCAAGGGCTCCATCCCGCCGCGGACCGACGTGCCGACGGACCCGTTCGGTCCGTTCCTGCAGTCGCAGATTAAGGACTTCAAGAACTCCGAATCGCAACCGCCGACCATCGCTCACGGCACGGCCGTCACGCCCGAAGTCCACGGCAACATCGACGAGGTGTTCGCCAGCTTCAACGGGCAGTGGAAGGTTGACTCCGCGTACAACGGCCTCGTGAACGCGTTCTCTAAGTAGAGGACGGCTCACAACAAAATGTCCAACTCACTATTTCGACGACTCGTGAGCAACCGGTGGGGGGACGACAGCGACGAGAGCAGCGTGCGAACCGACGGCGGAACCGTGACCGAATCGTCCGCGGCGGGTGCGACAGCCACCCAGTCCGACCGGTCGTGGCGCGATAGCGAGTTCGTCCGGTCGCTTCCGTTCTGGCTGCCGCCCGCGCTTCTGATGGGCCTGTTCGTCTACGGAGCCATCGGCTGGAACGCCATCATCTCACTCACGGAGTGGGAGGGCTTCGGGTCGCCCGACTACGGCAACCTCGACGTTTCGATGTACGCGCGGATGCTCAGCGACCCGTCGTTCGTGGCGGCCGCGCGGAACACCGTCGTGTTGCTCGTGGTGTTTACGGTCGTCTCGCTCGTCGTCGGCCTGCTCATCGCCATCCTCATCGACCGGGGGATACGGTTCGAGAACACGCTCCGAACCATCTATCTCCTCCCGATGAGCCTCTCGTTCGTCGTGACGGCCATCTTCTGGGCGTGGATGTACAACCCCGAGATAGGCCTCGTCAACGTCGTCCTCAGGGGAATCGGACTCGACTTCCTCACGACGGCGTGGATAAGCAACCCGCAGACCAAACTCGGGGCGGTCATCTTCGCGCTGATGTGGCAGTTCAGCGGCTACTGCATGGTCGTCTACCTCGCCGGTCTGCGCGCCATCCCGACCGACCAGTTCGAGGCGGCCCGCATCGACGGTGCATCGACTGTGCGGATGTACTGGCGCGTCATCATCCCGCAACTGCGGGCCTCGACGATGAGCGCCGCCGTCGTGCTGATGGTGTTCGCGCTCAAGGCGTTCGACTTCCTGTACGTCATGTTCGGCGACACGCCCGGCCCGGCGGCCGACATCCTCGCGACGATGATGTTCAGACAGGCGTTCAGCAACTCGAACTGGGCGTACGGCGCGGCGATAGCCACCGTCCTGTTCGGGTTGGCGCTGGTCGTCATCGGACCGTACCTGTACGTGCAGTACAAGCGGGGTGACCTATGAGCGTCCGCGACAGCGTCCGGTCCGTCGCCGCGTCGAAGGCGGTGCTGTACGCCGTCCTCCTCGCGATGGCGGCGTTCTACCTCGCGCCGTTGGAGAGCGGTCTCATGACCGCCATCAAGACGCAGGACGCGTTCTTCTCGACGACGCCGTTCGCCCCGCCCCTCGGTGAGGGGTTCACCCTCGACCCGTGGTTCCAAGCGTGGGCGCGCCTGCAGGGACCGCTGACGAACTTCTCCGGCGCGATGTACAACAGCATGTTCGTCGCCGTCCCGGCGACGGTGCTGTCGGGGTTCATCGGGTCCGTCGCGGCGTACGGCCTCACCAACCTCAAGTGGCGCGGACAGGCCGGCGTGCTGATGCTGTTCGTCGCGGGGATGTTCGTCCCCTACCAGTCCGTGTTGGTTCCGCTGACCCGGTTCTGGAGCATCGTGGGCCTCAGGGACATCCTCGCGGGGGTGCCGTTCCTCAGCACGCGTGTCGGTCTCATCCAACTCGTCGTCACCCACACCGCCTACGGGATTCCCATCTGCACCATCCTGTTCCGGTCCTACTACTCCGGCTTCGACGACTCGATGCTGGAGGCGGCGCGGATAGACGGCGCGACGTTCACGCGCATCTACCGCCGCATCATCCTCCCGCTGTCGAAGCCGATGTTCGCGGTGGTCCTCATCTACCAGTTCACGCAGGTGTGGAACGACTTCCTGTTCGCACTCGTCCTCGTATCGTCGCCGAGCAACGAAGTCGCGACCATCGCCCTGAACAAACTGCAGGGGTCGATGGTCCAACAGTACAACGTCCAGATGGCCGCCGCGTTCGTCGCGGCGCTTCCGACGCTTCTGGTGTACGTCCTGTTCGGAGAACAGTTCGCAGAAGGTGTCGCAGGTAACACATAATGTCAGAACTCGTATTAGACAACGTAACGAAGGTGTTCGACGACGGCGGGGAGGACATCGTCGCGGTTGACGGCGTCTCCGTCGACATCGACGACGGTGAGTTCCTCGTCCTCGTCGGCCCATCGGGGTGTGGTAAATCGACTACTCTCCGCATGATCGCGGGGTTAGAGACGGTGTCGAGCGGCGAGATTCGCCTCGACGGCCAGGTCATCAACGGGCGGCCGCCGCGGGAACGGGACATCGCGATGGTGTTCCAGTCGTACGCGCTGTACCCGCACATGACCGTCCGCCAGAACATGAGCTTCGGGCTCGAAGAGTCCACGGAGAAGTCGGACGACGAAATCGAGTCGCTCGTCACGGAGACGGGCGAGATGCTCGGTATCTCGCCGCTCTTGGACCGCAAGCCCGGCGAACTGTCCGGCGGGCAACAGCAGCGAGTCGCCCTCGGGCGCGCCATCGTCCGCGACCCGAAGGTGTTCCTGATGGACGAACCGCTCTCGAACCTCGACGCGAAACTCCGCTCGCAGATGCGGACGGAGCTCCAGCGTCTGCAGGAGGATCTGGACGTCACCACCGTCTACGTCACGCACGACCAGACGGAGGCGATGACGATGGGCGACCGAATCGCCATCCTCAACGACGGGGTGCTCCAGCAGGTGGCGACGCCGTTGGAGGCGTACCACCAACCCGCGAACCTGTTCGTCGCGGGGTTCATCGGCGAACCGTCGATGAACTTCTTCGAGACGGAACTGCGGGGCGACAGCCTCGTCGCGGACGAGTTCGAGTACCCCCTCTCGCAGGGGACGCTGGACGCCGTCGGCGACTCGACGCGCGTCACCCTCGGAGTCCGACCCGAGGACGTCGAACTCCTCGATTCGGGGTCGGCCTCGGGCGACCACGACTTCGAGACGCTCGTGGACGTGGTCGAACCGATGGGCAACGAGAACAACGTCTACCTTTCGTTCGCGTCCGGCGGCGTCACCGAGGGAACCTCGGTGGGCGACCAGACGCAGTCCGGCAACGTGACCGATTTCGTCGCGACGATAACCGGGATGCGCTCGATGGAGGGCGGCCAGTCCGTCGTCGCGCGCTTCCCCGAGTCGGCGATTCACCTCTTCGACACCGAAAGCGGCCGCACGCTGAAGAACCGGTCGCTCGACGAGCTCGAAGAGACCGAACCGCGACTCTGAGCTAGCGTTCGCGCCCCTCGTACTCTTCGGGCGTGAACGTCTTCATCTCCAAGGCGTGGATATCCGTCGTCATCGCGTCGCCGACGGCGTCGTACACCATCTGGTGCTGTTGCACGAGGCTCTTTCCCTCGAACGCCGGCGAGACGACGACGGCGGCGAAGTGGGCGTCCTCGTGTTCCTCGTCGGGCGCGCGGGGCAACGTCACCGTCGCCTCGGCGTCCTCGATACCCTCCTCGATGAGACGTTCGACTTCCGCGGTGTCCATGTCCGTACCGTACGTCGCTCTCGGATAAAACCCTCCGGAGTCCGCGGAGTCGGCGTCTACATCTGGTAGCGGCGTTCGTCGTCGCGTTGCGGGTACTGGTTCTGGCCGGTCATCTCGTCGTACGTCATGCCCGAGAGGTACTCGTCGTACGTCACGTCGTACCCCTGCCGGAGGTGGAAATCGAGGGTGCCGCGGTCCACGGTGGTCTGAAACAGGAGGTGGACCGCCCGGCGGACGAGTTCGTCGGTGTCGTCGGTGTCGAAGACGGCCGCGAGCATCGCCAGTTCGTGCCGCGTCTCCCGGTCGAGTCCGACGGCCTCCTCGTCGTCTATCTCCTTGAACGCCGTCTCCACGTCGGCGGTGAGTTCGTCGAGTCCCATGTCGCGGCCCGAGGGCCGGTCGGCGGATACCGTTTTCGCCTCGCGTCCGACGACCCGGCGGTCGGACGCCGCGCCGACGGGCGAATCGAGGGGGATAAACCGCCTCGCACCCACGAACCGACGATGACCGACGACGTTGACGAGGGTTCCTCGTCGAGCAGTCAGGCCTCGCCCGACGACGTCTCCGAGGCGGTCGAAGCCGACGCCCCCGCCCTCCCCGAGGACGCGGACGCCGTCCGCGAGGCGCTCGTCGAGTGGTACGAGGCGGACCACCGCGAGTTCCCGTGGCGGCGGACGGAGGACCCCTACGAGATTCTCGTCTCCGAGGTGATGAGCCAACAGACGCAGTTGGGCCGCGTCGTCTCCGCGTGGGAGGACTTCCTCGACCGGTGGCCGACCGTCTCGGACCTGGCGGCCGCCGACCGGAGCGATGTGGTCGCCTTCTGGACGAACCACTCGCTGGGCTACAACAACCGCGCGAAGTACCTCCACGAGGCCGCCCGACAGGTCCGCGACGACTACGGCGGCGAGTTCCCCGAGACGCCCGAGGAGCTCTCCGAACTCATGGGCGTCGGCCCCTACACCGCCAACGCCGTCGCCTCGTTCGCGTTCAACAACGGCGACGCGGTGGTGGACACGAACGTGAAGCGCGTCCTCCACCGCGCGTTCGACGTTCCGGACGACGACGCGGCGTTCGAGCGAGTCGCGTCGTTCCTCATGCCCGCGGGCGAGTCCCGCGTCTGGAACAACGCGATAATGGAACTCGGCGGCGTCGCCTGCGGGAAGACGCCGACGTGCGACGAGTCGGGGTGTCCGTGGCGGCGGTGGTGCCACGCCTACGAGACGGGCGACTTCACCGCGCCGGACGTGCCCGAACAGCCGAGTTTCGAGGGGAGTCGGCGGCAGTTCCGGGGGCGCGTCGTCCGAACGCTCGGCGAGTACGACGAACTGACGTTAGACGCGCTGGGGCCGCGGATTCGGGTCGACTACGGCGGGGAGTACGGTCGGGAGTGGCTCCGCGAACTCGCGGCGGATTTAGCCGACGACGGACTGGTCGAAGTCGAGGAACGCGATGGCGAGGCGGTCGTACGCCTCCGTCGGTGAGGGACGGAGCGAGACGCTCGGGTCGAATCAGCGTTCGCGCTCACCGTCGGCGGGCAGCGTGAACGTGAACGTCGCTCCCTCGCCGGGTTCCGAGTCCACCCATATCTCGCCGCCGTGTCGCTCGACGATGCGCTCCGAGAGGGCGAGACCGATGCCCGTCCCGGAGTGCTCGTCGGGGGCGTGGAGGCTCTGGAACACCTCGAACACCCGGTCGGCGTCCTCGGGGGCGATGCCGATGCCCTCGTCCGTGACCGAGACTTCCCACCGGTCACCGTTCCGTTCGGCCGAGACGTGCACCCGCGGCGGTTCGTCGCCGCTGTACTCGACGGCGTTGTCCAGCAGGTTCTGAAACACCTGGCGTAACTGCCCGCGGTCACCCTCGACGCGGGGTAACTCCTCGGCGGTAATCTCGGCGTCGGTCTCCTCGATTCGGACCTGCAGGTCGTCGCGAACGTCCGCGAGAACGCGCTCCAGTTCGACCGACTCGAAGGGGTTTCCGCGGGAGTCGACGCGCGAGTACTGGAGCAACCCGTCGACCATCTCGCGCATCCGGTCGGCGCCGTCGACGGCGAACTCGACGAATTCCCGGCCGTCCTCGTCGAGTTCGTCGCCGTACCGTCGCTCTACGAGTCGGAGGTAGCTCGACACCATCCGGAGGGGCTCTTGGAGGTCGTGGGAGGCGGCGTAGGCGAACTGCTCTAAGCGCTCGTTGGACTCCTCCAGCCGTTCGATCAGCTCTTCGAGTCGCTGCTCGCGCTGTTTGCGCTCGGTGACGTCCTGGGCCGCCCCGCGGAGGGAGACGACGTCGCCGTCGGCCGTCTGCGGGACGCCCTGAAGCCGTAGCCAGCGCACCTCGCCGCTGGCCGCCGTCCGGAGCCGAACTTCGAGATCGAACGGTTCGCCGGTGGCTAACGCCTCCTCGACGGCGTCCTCGACTGCGGGCTGGTCCTCCTCGTGGTACATGTCGAGGGCCTCCCCCAGCGGCGGTTCCTCGTCGGCGTCCACCTCCAACAGCGAGAAGATGTGGTCGGTCCAGAACACGTCCTCCGTCTTGGGGTCTATCTCCCAGCCGCCGACGTCCGCTATCTGCTCGGTCCGCCCGAGCAGATCGAGCGCCCGTTCGAGTTCCGCCTCGCGTTCGACCTGTTCGGTGATGTCCTGAGACATCCCCATCGCGCCGAAGACGGTGCCGTCGTCGTCCCGGACGGGGAACGTGCGGAACTCGGTGTGCCTGTCGCCGTCCCGGTGCGCGTACTCGAAGGTGTTCGCCTCGCCGTCGAGCGCCGCCCGGTACCGCGGCGTGAGATGCTCGGCCAACGCCGGCGATAGCACCTCCCGAACCGGCCGCCCTTCGAGGTCCTCGGCCGTCAGGTCGGACTCGGTGAGGGGGCTCCCGCCGATGGTCACGTACCGCATCTCCTCGTCGACGAGGCCCACGGCGCCGTTCGGGAAGTTCTCGACGACCGTCCGGTAGCGACGCTCGCTCCGTTCGAGTTCGCGTTCGCGTTCGACTCGCTCCGTGACGTCCTCGCCGATGCCCACGATGCGGGACAGCTCCCCGCTCTCGTCGTGCACGCTGGCTCCCCGGGCGTGGACCCACCTGACCTCGCCGTCGGGTCGGACGACCCGGTACTCCTCGTCGAAGTCGGTCTCCGGGAGGGCGGCGAACCCCTCTCGGACGCGGTCGCGGTCGTCGGGGTGGACGGCGTCGAGGAACGACAGCGGTTCGTCGTACAGGGTCTGCCTGTCGATTCCCCACACCTCCTCGAACGCGGGGTTGAGGTAGACGAACTCCTCGGCGTCTGCGGTCGCCATCCAGACGATCTCGTCCAGGTTCTCGGCCAGCATCCTGAACTTCGCCTCGCTCTCGCGGAGTCCCCGTTCGGCCTCCCGGCGTTCGGTGACGTCCTGGACGACGAGCATCCCCGCGTTCACCTCGTCGTCGACGTTTCTGACGGGCAGGGTGTGCGCGAAGAGGTGTCGGCCGTGGAACTCGGTCTCGAACGAGTTCATCTCGCCGTCGAGCGCGGCTCGGAAGTGCGGTCTGATCTCGTCGAGGAGTTCGTCCGGGTATATCTCGTAGACGCTGCGCCCGATTCGCTCCTCCTTCGGAACTCCGACCTCCTCCATGAGTTGCCCGCCGACGGCGGTGTACCGGAAGTCCTCGTCGAACAGCCCCACCGCGCCGTTCGGGAAGTTCTCCACGAGCGCCCGGTAGCGCCGTTCGGACTCCTCGGTCCTGCGCTGGGCCGCTTTGCGCTCGGTGATGTCGGTGAGTGCGCCGGGGAACATGACCGGGTTGCCGTCCTCGTCGCACTCGACGTGGCCGCGCGCGACGACCCACCGAAGCTCGTCGTCGGCGTTCCGGACGCGGTACTCCGCCTCGTACTCGCCGCAGGCCTCGACGGCGCTCTCTATCTCCCGTTCGACGCGCTCTCGGTCGGCCTCGTAGACGGACGAGAGGAGGCGGTCGAGCGACACGCCCTCCCGCGCCGCCTCGGGGTCGATGCCGAACGTCCGCGCGAGGGACGCGTTGGTTACGAACTTGTCCTCGGGGACGTGCCACTCCCACGTGCCGACCGCACCGGCCTCCGCGGCGGCTTCCAGTTGCGACTTCGCGTCGCGCAGGTACTGCTCGCGTCGCTTCCGTTCGGTGACGTCCTGAACGACCCCCACGACGCGGACCGCTTCGTCGCCGCCGTAGTAGAACTCCCCGTGGACGGAGATCCACCGTCGCTCGCCGTCGGCGCGGACGATTCGGCACTCGAACACCCACTCGCCCGTCTCGTGGGCCTCCTCGAAGGTCCGCACCACTCGCTCCCGGTCGTCCGCGTGGACGTGGTCGAGGAACGTCTCGAAGTCCCAGTCGTCGAGCGGTTCCTCGTAGCCGAAGATACGGTCGTGCTGCGGCGACCGGACGGGCGCGGTGCCGGTCCGAAGGTCGAGCTCCCACATCCCCATCTCCCCGGCTTCGAGGGCGAGTTTCAACCGCTCCTCGCTCTCGCGTAACTCGTGTACCGTCTCGTCGAGTTCGCGTTCGCGCTCCTTGCGTTCGGTGATGTCCTGGGTCATCGTCATGCCCGCGAAGACGTCGCCGCGTTCGTCGGTGATGGGGACGGCGTGGACGACCCACTCGCGGCCCGCGTAGCTGACCTCGGCCGACCCCTCCTCGCCGTCGAGGGCCCCTCGGAACAGGGGTTCGAGCACGTCGGCGGCGGCATCGTCCCACAGTTCGCCGAACCGGTGCCCTTCGACCGCTCCGGGTTCGACGGGAACCCTGTCGAACCCCCGGCCCGCCGCCAGCGTGTACGTCAAGTCGTGGTCGAACAGCGTCACGAAACCGTTCGGGAAGTGCCTCGCGAGCGTTCGGTACCGATGCTCCGACCTCTCGAGTTGACGCTCGCGCTCCTTCCGTTCGGTGACGTCTCGGATGAGACAGATGAGTTCGCCGTCCCCCGTCGAGACGAGCGAATGCTGACTGCGGAACGTACTCCCGTCGCTCCGGACGCAGGTCGTCGTCCCGGTCCACTGGTCTTCCTCCAAGATGGTCGGCAGAATCTCCCTCTCGAACCGCGCCGGGTCGGCCTCAATGCCGAGTTCGTTCCAGTGTTCGCCGATCATCTCCTCGGAGTCGTATCCGAACGTCTCGGCGTAGGCGGCGTTCACGTAGACGAACTCGCCGTCGCCGTCGAGCAGGCTGATCCCCTCGCGCGCGGCCCCGAGCGCTTCGACCATGCGCTCGCGGTTCATCTCACACTCGCCCGTCTCGCCCGTCTTGTCCCCCCGGCGGTCGGCGAGTTCGCGGACGATGCCGACGGTTCCCTCCAGAGCGCCGCCGGATTCGAGCGCGCTCATCCGCACCTCGCAGGGGACCCGTCCGCCGTCGGCGGTCCGCAGGGCGAGTTCGAGGAGGGGGCCTCGTTCGGCGGAGTTCGCTCGGAGCCGGTCGATTTCGTCTTCGATACCCGACTCGTCCCACCCGTCGAAGAGGACCGAGACGTGTTCGCCGAGTAGTTCCTCGCGTTCGTACCCCGTCAGTTCGACGATGAAATCGTTGACCGCGACGACGTCGCCCTCGGTGTTCAGTTGGTAGATTCCGTCGTCGACCGCGTTCACGAGCGTCTGATAGCGTTTACAGGCGTCTCCGTCGTCTCGGTCTCCCCAAAACTCCGACCCGGAGTCACCTGCCCGGTTACTCATATCGGCGGTAAAGAACATCGAACCGGATAAGTTCACGGTCCCGCCGTCGTCCTCCGATGAGATCCCCGACGGGACGCTCTGGCTGACTCCGACTGGGTCGAAGCGGAGACGCAACCCCCGGACTGTCGGGGACGCCCGGTTCGGACGCCGCCTCCCCCGCCAGACGTTATGTCCCTCCCGTCCGTCGGCACGCCCATGACGGACACCCACGTCGTCGCCGTCTGCGGAAGCCTGCGCGAGCGAAGTTACACCCGCCTCTCGTTGGAACGCGTCTTGGAGGCGGTCGGCGAGGTGGACGCGACGGGCGAACTGCTCGATTTGCGCGAGTACGACCTGCCGCCGATGAACGCCGACAGGGAGGAACAGGGCGACAGCGCGGCGGTGGTGCGGCGGATCCGGGAGGCGGACGCCGTCGTCCTCGGGACGCCGATGTACCACGGGTCGTACTCGGGCGTCCTGAAGAACGCGCTCGACTACTGCGGATTCGAGGAGTTCGACGGCAAGACGGTCGGACTCGTCGCCGTCGCGGGCGGGTCGTTCCCCGTGACGGCCCTCGAACACCTCCGGTCGGTGTGTCGGTCGCTGAACGCGTGGGTGCTCCCGCACCAAGCGGCGGTGCCGAACGCCTCCTCGCAGTTCGACGACACCGAACTCGCGAACGACTCCATCGACGAACGACTCGCGGTCCTCGGGCGGCGGACGGTCGGGTTCGCCGACATCGAACCCGACCCGGCGACGTTCGAGAGCGAGGAGAACGTGGGGGCCGAAGGGAAGTAGCGCGGCCGAGAAGCGGGAACGCGGCGCGCGGCACGCATCCTCGAACGCCGACGCCAAGAGACAATCGTTTTGACCTTCCTTCACGCCCGACAGAGATATGCACGCCATCACGAACAGCGGGTGGATAGAGGTCATCTCGGGGTCGATGTTCTCGGGGAAGACGGAGGAACTGCTCCGCCGTCTGCGGCGGGCCGAAATCGCGGGGCAGGACGTCGCGGCGTTCAAGCCCGAACTCGACGACCGGTACGGCGAGACCATCGTCGGGTCGCACGTCGGCCGCCGGTGGGAGGCGACGGTCGTACCCGCCGAGGGCGACGGCGTCTGGGACGCCTTAGACGCCCTCAACGGCGAGGAAGTCGTGGCGATAGACGAGGCGAACTTCTTCTCGAACGAACTCGTCGAACTCTGCGAGTACCTCGCGGACGACGGCCGGCGCGTCCTCGTCTCCGGCACCGACCAGACGTACCGCGGCGAACCGTTCGAACCCCTGCCGCAACTGATGGCGGTGGCGGAGTACGTGGACAAGTTACAGGCCATCTGTACCGTCTGCGGCGAACCCGCGACGCGGAATCAGCGACTCATCGACGGCGAACCGGCCCACGCCGACGAACCTACCTACATGGTCGGCGCCGAGGAGTCCTACGAGGCGCGGTGTCGGAACTGTCATACGTTCCGACGCGAATAGTCCGACGACGTGACCACGTGGGTTCAGAACCCGGAGGGCGGGCGCGAACGCGGACCGCGCGGTGTCGCGCGGGCGTGGGTCGAAGTGCTCGTTCGGCCCCGGCGGTTCTTCCGGAACGGCGTCGCGCCGGGCGACCAAGCCCCCGGCCTCGTCTTCGCCGTCGCCGTCGCCGTCGCGTACGCCGCCGGCCTGTTCGCGTTCGTCCCCGGCAGACTCCCCGCCCTCGGCGGCGGCCCGGCCGTCTCGGCGTTCGTCGGCCTCGCGTTCGTCGCCCTCCTCGTCGCGCCCGCCGTCCTCCACCTGACCGCCGCGCTACAGACGGTGCTTCTCATCGCCCTCGTGCGGGACCGCGGCGGCGTCAGCGAGACGGTGCAGGTTCTCGCCTACGCGGCCGCCCCGTGCGTCGTCGCCGGACTCCCCGTCACTGGACTCCGAGTCGCCTGTACCGCCTACGGCGCGGCGTTGCTCGTCGTCGGCATCGCCGAGGTTCACGGGACGACGCTCCCCCGGGCGGCCGCCGCCGCGGCCCTCCCCGCGGCACTCGTCTTCGGGTACGGGTTCGGCGGGTTCGGCGCACTCGAAGCGCTCCTTCGGACGGCCGGAGTTCTCTGACGGCTGAAAGTACGCCGAAGAAGCCATTTCGCGCCGAAACGCCGACGCTCGCGGACGGAGATGTCGCCCGTATGACGCTCTTACCGGCAAAATACGGGGGGTTCGGGAAAATCGGTCGCGCCTCGGTACGAGGGCGTAGTTTTCGCAGATGTTTCGACAATCGTTTTAGGCCGCGGACTTTTGTAGCACTCAATGGATTGGATAACGCACGAAGAAGACGTGTGGTTCGATTTCAGGGGCGACTCCCCACAGCAACTCACTCCCGGGCGGTACTACAAGGGTACCGTCGACGGCTTCGCCGAATTCGGTGTGTTCGTCGACCTCTCTCCCGGCGTCACCGGCCTCCTCCACCGGAGCGAACTCGACCGCAGACTCGAGAGCCTCGATTGGGAATCCGGCGACACGGTGTTCGTTCAGGTGAAGAACATCCGAGACAACGGTAACATCGACCTCGGATGGTCCATCCGCCAGCGCGAACGAGAGTTCCGCGGCGCGCGCGTTCACGACCCGAACGGCGACGCCGACGGCGAGGAGATAACCTCCACCGACGACGACGACGGCCCGGTGAAGACGAAGCCGAAGGGGATGTCCTCCTCGTCCACCTCCTCCTCACGCACGCAGAACGGCGAAGACGAGACGACGGACGCCGACGAAACCGTCTCCGCGTCCGCGTCCGCCTCCGCCGAGGACGACGAGTCGGCGTCCGACTCCGACTCCTCGTCCGTGGAGGCGTCCGAGTCCGCGGCGGCGTCCGACGAACCCGCCGAGACGCCCGGCCGGTCCGCGGAGCAGGTCTCGGACTCCGGGTCTGACTCTGACTCTGACTCCGACTCCGACTCCGACTCCGAGGAGCCCCCCGAACGCGTCGGCATCGACTTCCTCTCTGACCGCGTCGGCGACACCGTCACCGTCGAGGGCACCATCGCGAGCGCTCGGCAGACCGGCGGACCGACCATCTTCGAGGTGCGCGACGAGACGGGCACCGTCGACTGCGCCGCCTTCGTCGAGGCGGGCGTCCGCGCCTACCCCGATGCGGGCGAGGGCGACGTCGTCCGACTCGTCGGCGAAGTCGAACGCCGCCGCGGCGAACTGCAGGTCGAAACCGAGGACCTCACCGTCCTCTCGGGCGAGGAGGCCGACGAGGTCGAACAGCGTCTCGACGACGCCCTCTCCGCGAAGGCCCGCCCCGACGACGTGACCCCCCTCGCGGCGCACGACCCCGTGGACGCCGTCTCCGAGCAACTCCTCGACGCCGCGGAGACCGTCCGCCGCGCCGTCCTGCAGTCGCGCCCCATCGTCGTCCGCCACGCCGCCACCGCCGACGGCTACGTCGCCGGCGCCGCGGTCGAACGCGCCGTCCTCCCCCTCATCCGGGACGAACACGCGCGGGACGACGCGCAGTACCACTACTTCGTCCGCCGTCCCCTCGACGAGTCCGTCTACGGCATGGACGCCGCGACGAACGACGTGACCCGGATGCTGCAGGACCGCGACCGCCACGACGAGAAACTCCCCCTCGTTCTGCTCGTCGGGACCGGCGGCACCACCGAATCGCTCGACGGCCTCGGTCTTCTCGGCGTCTACGACGCGGAACGCGTCGTGGTCGAGGCGGCCGACGCCGACGAGGAAGTCGCGGAAGAGGCGGAAGTCCTCGTCAACCCCGGTCTGGCCGGCGCGGACGCGCACGACCTCTCGACGGGCGCACTCGGCGCGAACCTCGCGGCGACCGTCAACGACGAGGTGGCCGACGACCTCGCGCACCTGCCCGCGGTGAGTTACTGGGAGGACGCGCCCGAGTCGTACGTCGAACTGGCCGAGGAGGCCGGCTTCGACGCCGAACGGGTCCGCGAACTCCGCGAGGCCGTCGCCCTCGAAGCGTACTACCAGTCCTACGAGGACAAGCGCGAACTCGTCACCGACCTCCTGTTCGAGGACGGCGTCGCGCCCGGCGCACAACGGACCGAGGGTGAGGCCGTCGACAGCGACGGACTCGCCGGCCACATCGCCGAGCAGTTCCGCATCAAACTCGACGACGAAGTCGAGACGGCGCAGGCGAACCTGGAGACGCGCGACGTGGAGGGCGTCACCGTCGCCGTCCTCGACGCCGACTCCTACACGCACCGCTACGACTTCCCGCCGACGTCGCTCCTCGTGGACGAACTCCACCGTCGCAACCGCGAGGGCGACCGGTACGTCACCGTCGCCGCCGCCATGGACGAACTGTTCGTCCGTTCGACGGACGACATCGACGTGCGCACCGCCGCGGAGGCCGCCCGCGACGCCGTCCCCGAGGGCGGCGTGACCGCAGTCGGCGTCCGCGAGAACCGCATCGAGTTCCTCTCGGGCGCACGCGACGCCGTCATCGACGCCGTCATCGACGCCGTCGTCGACCAGTTCTAACGCGCGGACATCGCGTCCTCGTCCGTTCGTCCTCTCTCCTCGCTAGCGGCGCCTCCGCGATTCTTCTCACCTCCTCTCTCGGCCGCGCGAGCGACACCCTTAACCTCGAAACGCGTCGATTCCCCGGTAATGAAACACGTCTCTCTCCCAGCGCTCCCCTCGGAGGTGTCGACGGTACGTCGACAGCGCGTCAGACGCAGTCTGACGGAGGTGCCACCGAGACGATGGCATCGCGTTGAACGAAGTTCGACGGAGGTGGGTCGGCGGTGAGCACCGACGCCGAACCCGATGCCGAGGCGGAGGACCCGACGGAGACGGAAGCGTTCCGCCGGACGTGCGAGGAGCTCGTCGAGCGCATCCTCGACGGCGAGATAGAGCGCGACGACCTCGAATCGGCGAAACTGACCGCCTGTTCGAACCACTCCTCGCCGAAGGTGCCGAAGAACTCGGACGTACTCGAACACGCGCCCGAGGCGCGCCGCGAGGAGGTCAAAGAGGTGGTCATGCGAAAGCCCGTCCGCACGGCGTCGGGCGTCTCGCCGGTGGCCATCATGACCTCCCCGCACATGTGCCCGCACGGGAAGTGCCTCTACTGCCCCGGCGGCCCCGCCTCGGAGTTCTCCTCCTCGCAGTCGTACACGGGTCACGAACCCGCCGCCGCGCGCGGCGTCCAGAACGACTACGACCCCTACGGGCAGGTCACCCTCCGCCTCGAACAGCTGCGGAACATCGGCCATCCCGTCGACAAGGTGGAACTCATCCTGATGGGCGGGACGATGACCGCGCGGAGTCACGACTACCAGGAGTGGTTCGTCAAGCGCGCGTTGGAGGCGATGAACGACTACGACCTCGACTCGGAGCCGAACCCGGCCGAGGACCGGTCGTTCAAGCCCGACCCCGAGGAGGTGGAGTTCAAATACCTCGAAGACGTCATCGCGGAGAACGAGACGGCGGACGTGCGCAACATCGGGACGACGTTCGAGACGAAACCCGACTGGTGCGACCCCGAACAGATAGACCGGATGCTCGATTTGGGCGCGACCAAAGTCGAGGTGGGCGTCCAGACCACCTACGAGCGAATCAACCGCGAGATGCACCGCGGCCACGGCGTGCAGGCCTCCATCGACGCCAACCGCCGCCTCCGCGACGCCGCGTTCAAGGTGGGCTTCCACATGATGCCGGGGCAACCGGGGATGACCAAGGAGATGATCCTCGAAGACTTCCGGCAGATATTCGAGAACGAGGACTACCGGCCCGACTACCTGAAGATATACCCGACGCTCGTCGTCCGCGGGACGCGCATCTACGACCAGTGGCGGCGCGACGAGTTCGAACCCCTCGGCAACGAGGAGGCCGCGGAG
The DNA here is from genome assembly GCF_042662625.1 of Halopelagius fulvigenes. Classification (GTDB taxonomy): domain Archaea; phylum Halobacteriota; class Halobacteria; order Halobacteriales; family Haloferacaceae; genus Halopelagius; species Halopelagius fulvigenes. The sequence goes on along the minus strand of NZ_JBHSXH010000009.1, from coordinate 976,131 downwards.
ATAGTCGCCGAGGTGATGGGGATGATTCCGAAGTACACGCGCTTGCAACGCGTCCAACGCGACATCCCGGCGGACTTCATCGACGCGGGCGTCTGGAAGTCGAACCTCCGGCAACTCGCCGAACAGAAGGCCGAGGAGAAGGGCATCGAGATAACCGACATCCGCTCCCGCGAGGTCGGGATGAACGAGGCCGACCCCGACCCGGAGAACGTCGAACTCGACGTGATGACGTACGAGGTGGCGGGCGGCACCGAGCACTTCCTCTCCTTCGAGGACCGACGGCAGGACCTTCTGGTCGGCTTCTGTCGCCTCCGGTTCCCGAACGTCTCCGCGAGCGGTGCGAGCGGAGGCTCGTCGGACGCGTCCGACGGTGACCCGGTGCGCCGCGAACTCGAAAACGCCGCCCTGGTCCGCGAACTCCACGTCTACGGGAGCGAAGTCGGCATCGGCGGCGAAGGAGACTGGCAGCACAAGGGGTACGGTCGGAAACTCGTCGAACGCGCCGAAGAGATGGCCAGGGACGCCGGCTACGACAAACTGAGCATCATCAGCGGCATCGGCGTCCGCGAGTACTACAAGAACAAACTCGGCTACCACCAGGACGGCCCGTACGTCTCGAAGCGCCTCTAAGTCGGTTAGCGGTTTTTCCACCAGGTTTTCCGGCCGAACGGAGTGAGGCCGGAAAAAGTGGGTTCGTCCGTCTCGAAGCGCCTCTAAAACCCACGTTTTCTCGGAGGCGCTACGCGCCCCCGACAAAACCCGGAGGAAAAAGACCGTTTACGACGAAGAAAATCCTTCGAGACGGCGGACTCCCGCCGGGACGGAGAACATCCGGAGATAAGTAGATTCCTCCGACTATCCACTTTCGCAGAAAAAGGTAGTACCGTAGACGTTTTGTAACCGCTCCATAGGTGTAGTGACGATGAAGGGGGATGCGGCACGTATCGACGCGGAAACGAGGTGTGAGGCGTGAACCTCCCGACGTGGTTCACGTCCGCTCGGTCGGCGCTGGCGCAGTTCGCGTCCACGGAGGCACGACTCGGAGCGACGGTGGCGCTTCTCGGCGCGGCGATTTTGGCCAGTCTGCTGGTCGCGCCGCGGATAGTCTCTCGGCTCTCGCGGGAGCTCCGCCAGCGGGTAATCGCGCACCCGACGGTTCCGGACATCGTCGACGACGTGACGTGGATGTTCCCGCCGAGCGTCGTCGTTCGCCTCCTGCAGTTCGCCGTCCTCGCCGCGACGGGACTGGCTCTCCTCGTCGTCTGGGGGTTCGAGGAGGTTGCGCTCGAGGGCGCGGTGTTCCTCGCGACGCTCGCACCGTACGTCGCGCGGGCGGCCGTCACGCTGGTGCTTCTGGCGGCCGCCGTCGTCACCACCGACCTCCTCGAATCGTGGCTGGACGGCTACGCCTCGGAGTCCGAGCAGATAAACGAACACCAGGAGGGTATCGTCTTCCGCGTCCTCCAGGTGGTCGTCCTGCTGGCGGCCGGCCTCGGCACGCTCACGGTGTGGGGACTCGACCTCAGCGGGTTGCTCGTCGGGGCGGGCTTCCTCGGCATCGTCGTCGGGATGGCCGCAAGACAGACGCTCGGATCGCTCATCGCCGGGTTCGTCCTGATGTTCTCTCGCCCCTTCGAGATAGGCGACTGGGTGGAGATAGACGGCGAGGAGGGCATCGTCTCGGACATCACCATCGTCAACACGCGCCTGCGGAACTTCGACGGCGAGGAGATAGTGTTCCCGAACGACCGGGTGACGAACGCGACGGTGACGAACCGGACGCGGCGGGGACAACTCCGCCTGACCGTGGACGTCGGCGTGGACTACGCGACCGACCTCGAACGCGCCGAGGAAGTCGCGGAGGCGGCGATCGAGGGCGCGGACATGGTCACGGAGGTTCCCGCGCCGAAAGTCCTGCCCGCCACGTTCGACGACTCGGCCGTGGGGCTCAAAGTTCGGTTCTGGATACAGAACCCCTCCGCGCCGCGGCGCGCGCGCGCCCGCGCCGCCGTCGTCCGCGCGGTGAAGACGGCGTTCGACCGCGAGGGGATCAAGATTCCCTACCCGCAGCGAGAACTGCAGGGCCGCGCGGAGACCGAGGGATTTCGAATCCGACGCGATCGGTCGTTCGAGGGGCGAACCGACCGCGACCCGGAGCGACTGTCGAAGACGTCCGACGACTGATCCGGACTCTCAGAGCCGCTTTCGCATCTCAACGTGCGGGATGTCGGCCTCGACGAACTCCTCGCCCACCGACTCGTAGCCGAGCGACTCGTAGAAGCCTTCCACGCGCGTCTGCGCGTGGAGTTTGAGCCTCTCGTACCCCTCCTCCCGCGCCGTCTCCTCTACGGCCTCCATCACGCGCTTGCCCCAGTCCTCGCCGCGCCTCTCGGCGGCGACGACGACGCGTTCGACTTTCCCGACGCCGGAGTCGGCCTCGCGGAGTCGCGCCGCGCCGACCGCCTCGCCGCCGTCGTACGCGACGAAGTGGACGGCGTCCGCTCCGGGTTCGTCGTGTTCGTCGTACTCCAGTTCCTCGTCTACGCCCTGTTCGTCCACGAAGACGTCCCGCCGGACGGCGAAGGCGTCCTCGCGTTCCGCGTCGGTGGTGACGACGCGGACGCCCGTCTCGTTCATGTCCGTCGGTTCCCCGTCGGAGTACCTGACGGTTACGAACCGAGGGGCGACGACCGACCGAAGCGACACCCCTTTTCCCCCGCCGCCGAAAAGCCAGTCCATGGACCCGAAGCGGGAGTTGACGAGCATCGACCTCGCGGCCCTCGTCACCGAGTTGAACCGGTACGAGGGCGCGAAGGTCGACAAGGCCTACCTGTACGGCGACGACCTGCTTCGTCTCCGCATGCGCGACTTCGACAGGGGTCGCGTCGAACTCCTCGTCGAAGTCGGCGAGATAAAGCGCGCGCACGCGGCGAAACCCGAGAACGTCCCGGACGCGCCGGGTCGGCCGCCGAACTTCGCGATGATGCTGCGGAACCGCCTCTCGGGGGCGGACTTCGCGGGCGTCGAACAGTACGAGTTCGACCGCATCCTCACCTTCGAGTTCGAACGCGGCGACGAGAACACGAAGATCGTCGCCGAACTGTTCGGACAGGGCAACGTCGCCGTCTTAGACGAGACGGGCGAAGTCGTGCGGAGTCTCGAAACCGTCCGCCTGAAGTCGCGGACCGTCGCCCCCGGCGCGCAGTACGAGTTCCCCTCCTCGCGTCTCAACCCGCTCACGGTGAGTTACGACGCGTTCAAGCGGCAGATGGAGGAGTCCGACACCGACGTGGTGCGGACGCTGGCGACGCAGTTGAACCTCGGCGGCCTGTACGCCGAGGAACTGTGCACGCGCGCGGGCGTCGAGAAGACCACCCCTATCGAGGAGGCGGGCGACGAGGAGTACCGCGCCGTCCACGGCGCGATGGAGGAACTGCGCGCGACGGTCAAATCCGGCGACTTCGACCCCCGACTCTACGTCGAGGACGACTCCGTGGTGGACGTGACGCCGTTCCCCCTCGAAGAACACGAACGCGAGGACCTGAACGGCGAGGCGTTCGACACGTTCAACGAGGCGGTGGACGAGTACTTCCACCGACTGGACCTCTCCGACGACGAACCCGAGGAGAACGACAACCGCCCCGACTTCGAGGCGGAGATAGCGAAGAAACAGCGCATCATCGAACAGCAGGAGGGCGCGATAGAGGGCTTCGAAGAACAGGCCCAACGGGAACGTCGCCGCGCCGAACTGCTCTACGCGAACTACGAACTCGTAGACGAGGTGCTCTCGACGGTTCGCGGCGCGCGCGAGGAGGGCGTCCCGTGGGACGAGATACGCGAGACGCTCGAATCCGGCGCGGAGCGAGGCATCCCCGCCGCGGAGGCGGTCAGAGACGTGGACGGCGCGGAGGGCACAGTCACCGTCGAGATAGAGGACACGACGGTCGAACTCGACGTCTCGACGGGCGTCGAGAAGAACGCCGACCGACTGTACACGGAGGCGAAGCGGATCGAGGAGAAGAAGGAGGGCGCACTCGCGGCCATCGAGGACACCCGCGAGGACTTAGCCGACGTGAAGCGTCGCCGCGACGAGTGGGAAGAAGAGGACGACGACGAGGACGAAGAGGAGGAGGAACCCGAGGACATCGACTGGCTGAACCGCGAGTCAATACCGCTCCGGACGGAGGAACACTGGTACGAGCGGTTCCGCTGGTTCCACACCTCCGACGGCTTCCTCGTCATCGGCGGGCGCAACGCCGACCAGAACGAGGAGATAGTGAAGAAGTACACGAACAAGCACGACCTGTTCTTCCACACGCAGGCCCACGGCGGCCCCGTCACCGTCGTGAAGGCGACGGGGCCCTCCGAACCGTCGAAGGAGGTGGAGTTCCCCGACTCGACGAAGCGGGAAGCCGCGCAGTTCGCCGTCTCGTACTCCTCCATCTGGAAGGAGGGGCGCTTCGCCGACGACGCGTACATGGTGTCGCCCGACCAGGTGTCGAAGACGCCCGAGTCCGGCGAGTACATCGAGAAGGGGTCGTTCGTGGTTCGCGGCGACCGGACGTACTTCCGCGACGTGGCCGCCGAGGTGGCCGTCGGCATCCGCTGTGAGGGCGAGACGCGCGTTATCGGCGGCCCGCCGTCGGCCATCGAGGGGCAGGCGGAGACGACGGTGCGCCTCCAGCCCGGCCAGTACGCGCAGAACGACGCCGCGATGATGTGCTACCGGAAGTTCCGCGAACGCTTCGCGGACACCTCGTTCGTCCGCAAGATAGCGAGCGCGGACAAGATACAGGAGTTCCTCGCGCCCGGCGGGAGCCAGATAGTCGAGGACTGAGACGAACCGCTGGCCGTTCTCCGGCGTAATCGTCCGTTATTTCGCGGTATCGTGCTCTATATTTATCATCTCGGACTGCGTATCTGATTGACAGAGCGCGTACGAAACCCAGTACGCAGCGTCGAACGCGGCAGTTCGGATCCGACCGAGAAGCCGAAGCGACGCCGTCGTGGGGCGACGCGAGCGCTCGGTGACACACCATGATTAGCGATTCACTCAACTACCTGCGCACCAGCGAAGACTGGGTCAAGACGGTCCTCATCGGGGGTATCCTCTCCCTCCTCGGCGTCTTCGTCGTCCCGGTCGTCTTCATCCTCGGGTACTTCGTTCGCGTCATCCGCGCGACGATGCACGGCGACGAAACCGCCCCGTCGTTCGACAACTGGGGCGAACTCGGGATGGACGGTCTGAAGGCGGCGGCTATCTCCCTCGTCTACGCCATCGTCCCCACCGCCGTCGCGGGCCTCCTCATCGGCGGGAGCGTCCTGACCTTCAGCGTCGGCGGAAACGGCCCCTCGGGCGGCCTCGCGGCCCTCGGCGGCGTCGCCCTGTTCGTCGGCATCCTTGCGCTGTTCGTTCTCGGACTCCTCGCGATGTACGCGATTCCCGCAGCCATCGCCAACTTCGTGGAGACGGGTGAGGTCGGTGCCGGGTTCCGCTTCGGCGAACTCCGACCCGTGTTGACCTCCGGGAAGTACTTCACCGCGTGGGTGACCGGAGTCGCCATCGTCATCGCGGGAAGCCTCATCTCGGGCGCGCTGAACGTCGTGCCCTTCCTCGGCGTCGTCGTCGGCGGGTTCGTCGGCTTCTACGCCTCCGTCGCGGCGTACTACCTCATCGGACGCGCGTGGGGCGACCTGCGCGAAATCGAACTGCGCGAGACGGGCGGCACGCCCGAGGAACGCCCCGCCATCTGAACGGCGGAAGGCGGAGCGATGCGGTATATTTTGGGCAAGAGTTAACCCCGTTTGAAGAGTCATTTCTGTTGATGTTACGCCACGCCCTCTCGTACCCACTGAACAGCGACGACCGCATCCCCACGATACTCATCGGCGGCATCCTGAGCGTCCTCGGGGTCCTCATCGTCCCCGCGTTCATCCTGCAAGGCTACTTCGTCCGCGTCCTCCGCGGGGCGGCCAAAGGGGAGGCGGCCGCCCCGTCGTTCACCGACTGGGGCGGCCTCATCGTGGACGGCGTCAAACTGTTCGTCGTGAACGTCGCCTACGGTCTCGTCGTGGCGATTCCGACGATACTGGTTTCGGCCCTCTTCGTCCCGACCAGCGTCGAGACCGGTCCCGGTGGGGCACCTACCCAACCGGGCGCGGGGTTCGGAACCGTCGCTCTCGTCGGCGTCCTCGTCGTCCTCCTCCTCGGCCTCCTCGTCGCGTACTTGCTGCCGGCCGCGATGGCGAACTTCGCCGTCGAGGACTCCCTCGGCGCGGCGTTCGACTTCTCCACCATCTGGACCGCCGCGACGACGAGTGAGTACTTCGTCGGGTGGGTTCTGGCCCTCGTCGTCGGCGTCGTCGGCGGCCTCGTCGGGAGCGCTCTCTCCCTCGTCGTCGTCGGCATCTTCGTCCTGTTCTACACGCAGGCGGTCACCTACTACCTGTTCGGCCGCGGGTTCGCGAAGGGACTGAGCAAGAAACGTCGCGCCGTCGCGGAGACGAACTTCTGAGCGGCGGGCGCGACTCGACGCTCTTCTCTCTCGGATAGCAGGAAACTTACCCGCGGGCGTCGCACCCGAACGTATGCGAATCTCGAGTCGCGGACGCGGCGAGGAGGGCCGCGAACGCATCACGCTCGTCCCCGAGAACGTGGACGACCTCTGGCACCTCTCGCACGTCCTCGAATCGGGCGATTCGGTCTCCGGCGACACCACCCGGCGCATCCAACGGAACGAGGAGAACCTCCGCGACACCGGCGGGGAACGCGAACACCTCTTTCTCACCATCGAAGTCGAGGACGTGGAGTTCGCGCGGTTCGCCAACCGTCTCCGGGTCGGCGGTACCATCGTCTCCTGTTCCCGCGAGGACCAACTCGGCCACCACCACACGCTGAACGTCGAGGAACACGACGAGATAACCATCGAGAAGCACTTCAAGCCGGACCAACTCGACCGCATCGAGGAGGCCGAGGAGGCGGCGGAGAACCCCGACGTAGCCATCGCCACCGTCGAGGAGGGCGAGGCGCACATCCACACCGTCGCGCAGTACGGCACCGAGGAGCGATTCTCCTTCACCGCGCCGACGGGCAAAGGCGAGTACGCCCGCCCCCGGTCGGAACTGTTCGCCGAACTCGGGCAGGCCCTCGGCCGGATGGACGTGGACGCCGTCATCCTCGCCGGCCCCGGATTCACGAAACAGGACGCCCGCGATTACATCAAAGAGAACCACGCCGACGTGGCCGAGAAGATGACCGTCGTGGACACCGCGGGCGTCGGCGACAGGGGCGTCCACGAGGTGCTGAAACGCGGCGCGGTGGACGAGGTGCAGACGCAGACGCGCATCTCCAGGGAGGCGGACCTGATAGACGACCTGATGGAGGGCATCTCCAAGGGCGAGAAAGTCGCCTACGGCATCGACCAAGTGGCGGAGGCCGCCGAGTTCGGGGCCGTCGAGACGCTTCTCGTCGTGGACGAACGCCTCCGCGAGGAACGGCAGGGCGAGGGCGACTGGGACGCGGACGTCAACGACGTCATCCAGAGCGTCGAACGGCAAGGCGGCGAAGTCACCGTCTTCTCCGGCGAGTTCGACCCCGGCCGCCAACTCAGCAACCTCGGGGGTATCGCGGCGCTTCTCAGATACCGGCTTCAGTAGTCCTCGGCGGCGTCGCCGGAACTCGTAGCCGCCCCGACGCGCGGAAGCCGTCCCCGGTACGGAAGCGGTATCTACCGATGCAGAAGGCATATACTGACGGTCACGCCTCGTTACACGGATGACCGCGGACCCGCTTTCGATCCTTCAGATGGCGTTTAGGAACTATTTACGCACGCTCCCGAGAGAGGTGAGATAACTGAGATGAGTCGACCGTACCGTCGCCTCGACGAGTGGGTGCGGAGTCTCTCACGCCCCAGATACGGCGTTCTCGCGGGAACGTTGTCCGCCGTCACGATGCTCCTCGTCGGTGCGTTGCTCCGTGAATCGATGGTCGTCGAGGCGGTCGCTCTGGGAGTTTCGACGGCGGTTTTCTACGTCTGGGTCGCCCCCGACGACGAGAGTTGATCGACGGAAGATTCGCGCCTTCTACTCGAAGAGATGGTCTCTGAAAGAACGAAACTGATCGTCCTTGCGTTCCTGACGGGGATACTCTTTAGAGCCGCCGACCTGCGGGAACCGTTTTCGAGGCTCTGGTTTCTCCTTCTCCTCGGTAGCCTACTTTGCGCGGTACTTCTTCTCAAGGTGTATCGACAGTACGGATCTGAGTAGTTGCTACCGACGCGCCCGCTATTCAGCGCGGCTCCCGAAATCTCTCATCACCCAAGGATTCCAACAGAGCAAAATCGGAGAGTGCTGTCCGCGTCGCGCCGGCTACTCGCCGGTGAGCGATTCGCTGGCGGGCGAGAAGTCGATGGTCGTCCCGAGGCCCTCCTCGACGGCCTTCTCGTAGAGCAGGTACGCCCCGGCCACCGTCTCGATGCCGGTGCCGCCGCTATCGAAGACGGTTATCTCGTCGTCGTCGGTGCGGCCCGGTTCGACCCCCGCGACGACTTCGCCCAGTTCGGCGTGGACGTGGTCCTCGTCCACGACGCCCTCCTCCATCGCGTGCAGGAACGACCCCGCGTCCTGCGCGACGCGTTCTCGCAAATCGGGGACGTACGTCGCCCTCTCGATGGTCTTCGCGTCGAGTTCGCGCTTCTTCGGGTTGTACTGTCCCATCGCGGTGACGTGCGCGCCGGGTTCGAGGTTGTCGCCGTCGAACACCGGTTCCGAGGCGTTCGTCGCGGTGATGACGATATCGGCCCCCTCGACGGCCGCGGCCGAGGAGGCGACGGCGGCGACGCTGGCGTCGAGCGTCCGGTCCATCTCCCCGGCGAACTCCTCTCTGCTCTCCTTCGTCGGCGAGTACACCCAGACGGTGTCCACGTCCCTGACGGTGACCGCGGCGCGGAGTTGACCGCGGGCCTGCGACCCGCTACCGACGAGAGCTATCGAGGAGGCGTCCTTGCGGGCGAGTGCGTCCACGCCGACGGCACCCGCCGCGCCCGTCTTGAAGGGGTTCATGCTCGCCCCGTCGATGAGCGCCAGCGGTTCGCCCGACTCGGCGTCGAAAAGCGGCGTCATAAACCACGCGTCCTTCGCGCCGAACCCCGCCGAGTAGGTGTACCCGCCCATGGCACCCGTCTCGGGAAGGACGGCGGCGTACGTCGTCAGAAAGCCCGGCGGGTCGGCGTTCGTCAGTTTCGTCCGGGGTTCCGCCGGCGCGCCCTCGCCTCGTTGACGGTACGCGTCGCGGACCGCGTCTACGAACTCCGCGGGCGTCGCGAGGCCAGAAACGTCGTCGCTCGTCAGAAACAGCGTCTCCGTCATGTGCGGAAAGTGGTCGGCCAGCGTGAAAACCGTGCGGGAAGTTCGGTCGCGGCCGTCCCGTAAGGCGGCCCGGACCGGTCGAGTCGAGAGTCGAAGTGGGTCGAGAAGTGAGACGCGCGTGGCGCGCGGAGACAGGGTTCGGACGTTCAGTCCGCGTCGACCGGCGCGCCGGAACTGGCGCGCGAACGCGGTTCGGTGGCGGTCGATTCGACGGTGCGAACGGGAGTCTCGGAGACGGGGCCGTTCACGAACAACGCGTGGCCGACGATGCTCGCCGCGACGCCTGCGGCGATGGGGGCGGCTTGCGTCACGCCGAGTCCTGCAACGTACAGCGTTCCAGTGAGACCGAACAGTGCGAGCGGAATGAGACCGAGGACGTAGTCGTAATACCCTGTCATAATACATGAATATATACGAGTGGGGGTCATATAATTCTTTCCCGTGGGGGATGGATATCCCCTGCATCCGTGCTCCAAAGGATTCCTATAACTTATGAGGTGCGGACTGTCGAGTCGAGCCGGTTAAACGCACGATTTCGAGACTTTCGCGCATCTCGGGAACGTCTACGAACTTCGATACTATCGGCGGACCGGTTCTCCGCGCCGCGCCTCGCCTCGATTTCGCGGCGCGGCCCGCGCCCGACTCGCGCCGGACCCGCACTCGGTTCGCGCCGGTGTCCGCGCGTTCGCTCTCTCCGTCGGACTCACCCGCGCCGACTGCCCCCACCGGTGGGTTGAATTGGACGCTCGTGCGTACAACGCACGTGAACCGGAACGACCGCGCCATCGTGGCTCTCGTGATGCTCGCGCACGGGATGGTGCACACGTACGAACTGTCCATCCCCATCTTCGTCTCCATCTGGCTGACGGAGTTCGACGTGGTGAACCTCGGGGTGACCCAGTTGGAGGTGACCGCCGCGACGCTCGGACTGGTCGTCACCGCCGGGTACGGCCTGTTCGGCGTCGGCGCGCTTCCCGGCGGCGTCCTCGTCGATAGGGTCGGCTCCCGGCGACTCATCGGCCTCTGCCTGTTCGGGATGTCGGCGTCGTTCCTGCTTCTGGGACTCGCCCCCAGCGTGGTGGTCATCACCCTCGCGCTCCTCCTTTGGGGTGCCGCCGCGAGCGTCTACCACCCCGCCGGGCTGGCGCTCATCTCGAAGGGCGTCGAAGAACGCGGCACGGGCTTCGCCTACCACGGCATCGCGGGCAACGTCGGCATCGGACTCGGACCGCTCCTGACTGCGATACTGCTTCTCTTCTTCGAGTGGCAACTCGTCGCGGGCGTACTCGCCATCCCCGCCCTCGTCGCCGGCGCGTACGCCACGCGCGCGCAGTTCGACGAGACGGCCGCCGTCGCCGCGGACGGAGGCGACGCGGGCGACTCGAAGGCCGACAGCGGCGTCGATTCGCTGGCGGAGTTCCTCGGCGAATCGAAGCGCATGTTCGCCGGCGGGTTCGTCGTCGTCTTCCTCGTCGTGATGTGCTCGGGGCTGTACTACCGCGGTATCCTCACGTTCCTGCCGAACCTGTTGGAGGGCATCCCGACGTTCCGGCCGATTCCGCTGGCCGCGTTCCTGCCGGCGGGCGTCGCGGAGGCCCTCGGCGTCGAAGCCGGGTCCGGCCGGACGCTCCAACCGGAGCGGTACTTCTACTCCGGGCTCCTCATCGTCGGCGTCGTCGGCCAGTACGTCGGCGGCAAACTCACCGACCGCATCCCCGTCGAGTGGGGCATCGTCGGCTCCTTCGGCGTCCTCGCCGCCCTCGCCGTCGTCTTCCTCCCCGTGGCGAACGCCGGGCTGGTTCCGCTGTTGGCCCTCGGCGCAGTGCTCGGCTGCTTCCTCTTCGTCATCCAGCCGTTCTACCAAGCCACCGTCGCGGAGTACACGCCCGCCGGGACGCGCGGTCTCTCCTACGGCTTCACGTACCTCGGCGTGTTCGGCGTCGGCGCTCTCGGCGGCGCAGTCGCGGGGACGATTCTGACGTACAGCACGCCCGCGGTGCTGTTTCTGACGCTCGCAGGGTTCGCCACCGTCGGCGCGGGACTCGGCCTCTACCTGGTCCGTCAGCGCGGAAGTCGGGCCGAGGCGGGCGCGACGGCGGACTGACCCCCGCCGCCACCGCTATTGCCTCCGAACCCCACGTTCCCCTACCATGTCTCTCATCGGCGTCCACGCGGGGTTCGCGGGGTCGGTGACCGAGATTCTCCTCGCTCGCACCGGCGTCCGGCGACCGGTTCGCTGGGGCCTCGTGTTCCTCAGCGCCGTCTGGGCGATGCTCCCCGACCTGCACCACGTCCTCCCGAGCATCAGACCGTGGTACAAACCGGTCGTCCACGACACGGCGGTCGCCAACGTGTTCTGGTTCCACGGCGTGTTCGACCGCCTCGACCCGCGGGACCGCCCCGTCTACTCGCGGGGGATGATGTCGGCGTTCTTCCTCGTGTTCTCGGTCACCGAGGCGTGGACGTTCCTTCGCGCGCGCCGCCGTCGGTAGGCGGACGAACGCTGCGGACTTCCGACGAGGCCGAAAAAGAGTCGATTCGAGGGGTCAGCCGGCGATTTTGAAGTACACCCACCGCCAGACGCCGAGAGCGACGGCGCCGGTGACGAGGGTGACGAGTGCGAACACGAGGACGACGCCGCCCGCGAAGAGCGGCGTCCACCGGAGTCCGAGGCCGATGACGGCGGCGAGCACCCACCCGCGCACCGCCAGCGGAATCGCGGCCTTCGCCGACTCGGCGGCGCCCGCGGAGTACGCGCCGATGAGCGGTCCCGCGACGGCCCACCCGATGAGGAACGGGACGAGCGTCAGGAGCCACGCGACGGGGAACGCGGTGAGGTAGTCCACACCGTTGTGGTTGACGACGCCGACGGTGAGAATCGCCGACAGCGCTACCACGTCGCCCACCGCGAGTGGAAGCGCCCCGGGGTCGATACGGCGGTCGATGAACGACGCGACCGAAGTTGCCATACCCGAGGGATGCTCCCGGACCCTAATGTCTCTCCCGCTTTCGTCCGTCGGTCGTCGGCCGCCCCCGTTCGGGGGACCGACGCCCTCTTTCGGCCGCCGCCCGTACCGTCCGAGCATGGAGTTCGCCCTCCTCGGGTGGCCCCCGGACGGACCGACGCTCCGCCTCGACTACCGTCGGTTCGCCTACGCCGGGAAGTTCGTGATGTCGAACACGGGGAAGGCCGTCGTCTCCGACCGCGGAGACCCGACGGCTCCCGTCCCGAGCGAGGAGTACGAGGCGGACGCGGCCGTCCTCGCCGCCGTCGCGTTCAGCGAGGACCGCACAGACGAGGGGGTGCTGTGGCTCCGGTACGTCACCGTCCGCGACGACCGGAAGGGCGAGAATCTCGGCCCGAAACTCTGCGCGTTCGTCGTCGCCCGCGCCGCGGGACGGGGGTACGACCGCCTCCGCATCGCCGTGAACAACCCGTTCGCCTACGAGGCCCTCCACGAGGCGGGGTTCGCGTGGACGGGCGAGACGACGGGCATCGCCGAACTCGTCCTCGAACGCCCCGCGGACGCGCCCGCCGACCGAAGCGGTGAGCGCTACCGGCGCGGACTCGACGAGTTCCGACGGCGCGACCTGAGCGACGCCGAGGTGGCGTTCCTCGCCGATCGGCGCGACGCCGACCCGCCGGAACCGCTCGACGGGCGGTCGGCCGGCGGCGCCGACGGACGGTGTCCGTCGGGCCGCCGAGGTACCCTCGGCGACGACGCCGACGCGGGATATTAAAGCGAACCGGGCACCAACGGGGGGCAATGGGAAACGCAGACCTCCGGAGTCTGGCGTCGCTCTCGGACGTGTCGTTCGACGACGTGTCGGGGAGCGTCGTCGCCGTGGACGCGCACAACTGGCTGTACCGCTACCTCACGACGACGGTCAAGTTCACGCGCGAGGAGGCGTACACGACCGACGACGGCGTCGAGGTGGCGAACCTCATCGGCGTCGTGCAGGGCCTCCCGAAGTTTCTGGACCACGACATCGTCCCCGTCTTCGTCTTCGACGGCGGCGTCACCGAGTTGAAAGACGACGAGGTGGAGTCGCGCCGCGAGCAACGCGAGAAGGCGAAGGAACTGCGGGAGGCGGCGGAGGAACGCGGCGACGTCGTGGCGGCGGCGCGACTCGAAGCGCGCACTCAACGCCTCACGTCGACGATTCACGAGACGACCCGCGGCCTCCTCGAACGCCTCGACGTGCCGATGGTCGAAGCGCCCGCCGAGGGGGAAGCGCAGGCGTCGTACATGGCGAAACGGGGCGACGCGGACTACGTCGGCAGCGAGGACTACGACACCCTGCTGTTCGGCGCGCCGTACACCCTCCGGCAGATCACCTCGAAGGGCGACCCGGAACTGATGGACCTCGACGCGACGCTGTCGAACCTCGACGTGACCCAAGAGCAACTGGTAGACGTGGCCATCCTCTGCGGGACGGACTTCAACGAGGGCCTCTCGGGCGTCGGGCCGAAGACGGCGCTGAAGGCGGTCAAAGAGCACGGCGACCTCTGGGGCGTCCTCGAAGCCCGCGAGGCGTACATCGAGAACGCGGACAGGGTGCGGAGTCTGTTCGTTGACCCGCCGGTCACCGACGAGTACGAGTTCGACACCGACATCGACCCGGACGTGGCGGCCGCGCGCGAGTACGTCGTCGAGGAGTGGCAGGTCGCCGAATCGGAGGTCGAACGCGGCTTCGAGCGAATCGAGGAGGCGGCGGTCCAGACGGGACTCGACCGCTGGACCTGAACGGGGACGAAAACCTACTTGTCACCGCGGGGGAGAGTCGGTGCTATGGTCCCCGACCCGACTCTCACCCGCCGCCGACTGCTCGCGGGCGCGGGCGCGACTGCGGGTGCCGCCCTCCTCGGCGCCGGCGCCGTCGCCCCTGAGTGGCTTCCGGACGCTCTGACCGACCGCCTCGTCGTCCACGCCGCCGAACCGCCGAATCACCTCTGGCGGCAGACCGTCACCGACGAACACGCCGACGAGGCCGTCGCCGCCCTCGAATCCGCCGTCGAACGCGCGAAGCAGTCGCGTTCGCGCGTGACCCTCTCGGAGGTGTCCGACGACCTCCGGCACTACCTCAACCACAGCCCCTCCGGCGGGTGGGTAGAGAGCGCACGGACGGAGTCCGACAACTGGACGCGCCTGTTCAACGCGACGTACGGGCTCCAGTTCGCCGGCGAGGCCATCGGTTACGCCCGCGTCGCACTCGGCGAGGCGGACCCCGAGGCGTTGGTCGAACGCGGGCGGACCCTCCGGAGCGACGCCGAGGAGGTACGCGACTCCGTGAGCGACTACCGCGTCTCCGACCCCGGACGCGACTTGGCGGGCCTGTACGCCGTCGAGCGAAGCCTCTCCTTCGCGAAGTCGAACTCGTACTGGAGCGGGACGTACACGGGCGGGGAAGCCGACGTCTCGGAGTACTCCGAGCACGGACTCGTCTCCACGTGGGGGTCCCAGTTGCAGGCCGAGCAGTACCTCCGAGACGCCCGCCACTACCGCGAACGCTACCGCGAGACTCTCGGCGAGGGCGCGCGGTCGTACGCCGACGAACTCGACGCCGCCCTGAAATCGCTTCGGAGCGACGTCGAGCAGTTCCCGACGCACCGAGAGATGCGCGAACGGTTAGAGACCGACGACGTGGGACAGGCGACGCCGTACGGGGTGGTCCGGTGGCGACTGACGAGGACGTGTTTCGACGAGGACTTCCGGTTCGACGCCGACGGGTACCGCGCGAAGCACGCCGTCGAACGCCTCGTCCGCCTCGCGCGGGCGCTTTTGGACCGCCGCGCCCACGAGTACGCGGTCGGCGAACTCGGCGTCTCGCCGGACGACTCTGACTACGACGCCGGACGGGCCCTGACGGCGAAGCGCGCCGCGATGCGGACGTTCCGGCGGGTGCGGCGGACCCGAAACTCGCCGTTCGAGAGCGTCCTCGCGGAGGAGTCGGCGAATCGAATCCGCGCGGGCGACATCGGCCTCGAGTCCGCGTTCCGGGACGGCGACAGGCCGGCGTGGCGGCCCCGCGTCGAGGCGTCCGTCTCCTTCCTCGTCGGCGAGGGAGGGATGCGCGAACTCGGCGACGTCGCGGGGGCGGTACTGGAATGAGGCCTCCCCTCACCCCTCGAATCCGTGCTCCGCCTCGATGAACCGGAGCCAGTTCTCGATTCGCTCGCTCGGGTGGTAGCGGAACTTCCCCGCCTCCCTGTCTAACGTGACGAGGCGGGCCTCCTCCAGTTTCGGCAGGTGAACGTGGAGGAGCGTTATCTCGAGGTGGTCGCGACTCGGCGTCTCGCCGGACCGTCGTCGCTCCCGTTCCAACAGGTACCCGACGGCGTCGTCGGAGTCGACTGTCCGC
Organism: Halopelagius fulvigenes; assembly: GCF_042662625.1. Taxonomy (GTDB): domain Archaea; phylum Halobacteriota; class Halobacteria; order Halobacteriales; family Haloferacaceae; genus Halopelagius; species Halopelagius fulvigenes. The sequence continues at coordinate 960,402 of NZ_JBHSXH010000009.1, read as the reverse complement.
GCCGACCGTTCTCGAAAGAGGCGAAGCAGGTCGCGCCTGTACCGGTGACCGAGCGTCTCCAGAACGGCCGCGAGCGTCAGCGTCGCCTCCTCCCCGCTCGAACCATCACTGTCACAAGTACCCCTGGTCACAACAGTCACACGCGGCTGAGGTCCATAAGTGTACGGGCGAAGGGCGAGGAAAAAACGTCGGACGCTCAGGCGCACTCCTCGATGGCCGCGACGAGGAGGTCCGCGCCGAGTTCTACCTCCCGTTCGGTCACGTCGAGGGGCGGGAGGATTCGGAGCACCTTGTAGCCGCACGCGAGGATGAGAAGCCCCTTCTGCAGGCACGCCTCCTGGACGGCGTTTCGTCGCTCCTTGGTGTCGAACTCGACGCCGAGCATGAGGCCCTTCCCGCGCACGTCCTCGACCGGTTCGAGGGCGGCGTCTTCGACCGTCTCTCTGAACTGACGGCCCCGGACGACGGCGTTCTCCATCAGGTCGTACTCGTGGATGGCGTCGATGGTGAGCGCACCCTGTAGCGAGGAGATGATGTCGCCCGCGCCCCACGTCGAGGAGAGGCGGGCCTTCTGTTCGGGGAACACCTCCTCGCGGGAGACGGTCGCGCCGACGCGAAGCGCCTTCGCGGAGGTGATGACGTCCGGCTCGATGGCGAAGTGGTCGGAGGCCCACATCTCGCCGGTGCGGCCGATGCCTGACTGGATCTCGTCGGCGACGAGGGTGATGTCGTACTCCTCGACGACGGCGGCGAGTTCATCCATGAACGCCTCCGAGGGGATTCTGTACCCGCCCTCGCCCTGAATCGGCTCCAAGATGATGTATGCCACGTCCTCGGGGTCCACGTGACCCGTCTCGGGGTTCAGTTTCTTCCGGAGTCGGGAGGTGCCGTCGGCGAAGAACCCGCAGGAACACCTCTCCGCCGAGCAGGTTCGCTCGTCGCAGAAGGGGAGATCGATGATGCCCGAGATTTCGGGGAACTTCCGGCGGTACACCGGCTTCGACCGGTTGAGCGAAAGCGCGCCGAGGGTGCGGCCGTGGAACGCCCCCTCGAACGTGATGCCGTACTTCGCGCCGTCGGAGTGGTCGTAGGATATCTTGATGGCGTTCTCCACCGCCTCCGCGCCGGAGTTCGACAGGAAGACGGTGTCCATGCCGTAGTGGTCCGTGATGTCGACGAGTCGCTGCATCAGGCCGGCCGGGCCCGGAAGTTCCTCCGACCCCGGTTCCTGGCCGCCGGAGACGTAGAAGTCCTGCCCCGCGATTTTCAGCGGGTCCACGAGGTCGAACTCCCGCATCCGGTCCATTATCTTCGGGTTATTGTATCCGAGGGGGGCGGCGGCGACGTGACTGGTGAAATCGAGGAGGACGTTGCCGTCGGCGTCGGTGCAGAAGGGACCTTCCGCCTCGGCGGTGACGTCCCAGACGAAATCGTAGACGTAGGTGCTCTGCGCCGCCGTCTCGTGGTGGTAATCGACCCACTCGCGCGCGCGTTCGCCGGGGAGGGAATCGACCCGCGGGACGGCCGTGTCTCGGTCCATGACCCGGCGTACGGTGACTTCCGGGTTAAACGGTTCGTTCCCCGAACTGTCGGGCGTTCTTCGCTATATCGCACCCGCCCAGACGACGACTCCGGTGAGTGCCCCCGCCCCCGCGAGGAGGCCGACGGACCACCCGGTGACGCTCCGCGCGAACGCTCTGGGACCGGTCGCGGCGAGAAACACCTTCACGCCGACGCTGGCCGCCGTTGCCAGGAGGATGGACACCACCGCTGGCGCGGTGCCGATGGTTCCGCCCCGGTAGAGTAGCACCGCCGTCGTCGTCGCGCCCGCCGAGGAGACGAACCCCGAGAGGAGGGCGCTGACGTACAGACCGTACGTCCCGAACTCGCTCTGTGCGGCCGTCCCGCCGACGAGGATGAACAGGAACACCAGACCGAACGCGAGGGCGTTCCTGAGCGAGAAGGGGCTCTCCAGCGGGATATCGACCTGCTGTCGCCAGTCCGTGACGTACCACGCGGCGGCGACGCTCCCGACCACGAGTGCGCCGAGGGGGACGAGGACGCCGACGAGCGTCTGGTCGGGGAACGTGAAGGCCAGCGCGATGGCGAGGTTGCGAAGCGCCATCGCGGCGTCCGCGAGGAGGACGGCGGCGACGCCGTACATCCGGGCGTCGGGTTGCTGTTTGACGTGGTCGAGCATCGTCCCGACGACGGCCGACGAGGAGGCGAGCCCGCCGAAGAAGCCGGTGACGGCGACGCCGCGGCCCCCGTACTGCTGGACGACGGCGTAGTTGACGATGCCGATGCCGGCGACGGTGACGACCATCAACCACGCGACGCGGGGTTCGAAATCGACGCCGAGCACCGTCACAGGCCCCGCGGGGAGCAACGGGTACGCGACGAACGCGAGGATGGCGAACTCCGTCGTCGAGCGGAGTTCCTGCCGGTCGAGACGTCCGGCGAGGCTGTGGAGTTCCCGCTTCAACACGAGCAGCATCGACGAGACGACGGCGACGGTCACCCCCGCGAGCACCTCGCCGGAGGCGACGAGAGCGCCGACGCCGTACGCCGCCATGAGCGAGACGGCCGTCGTCAGAGAGAGGGCGTCCTCGCCCTCGCGTCTGAGTCCCTGCACGGCGAGGAGGATACCCTGCACGATGACGAGGACGCCCCCGACGCCGAGGAGGACGATACCGAAGGGGTACTCCACCGCGACGAGGGTGAAGACGGCGGCGACGAGACTCGTCAGCGAGAACGTCCGAATCCCCGCCGTCTTCTCGGACCACTCCCGTTCCAGTCCGAGAAACAACCCGAGCAGGGCCGCGAGAACGAGGCGAACCACCGGATTCGTCAGCGGTGCCGCGCCGACGCCCTCCAGTTGGAGGGCGTCGCCGAGCGGAACCGACCCGAAGAGAGCGAGGAGAGACATGCGGTTTCGTTGAACCAATCGGCACTTGAACCCGCTGGCTAGTTCGGTGACTGGTCAGTTGCGCGATAGACTTTTGCACCGCGGGAGTCCGTACACGGATATGACACTCCTGGAGATGGAACGTTCCCGCTTGGCGTGGTGGTCCCTCGGGAGTCTCCTCGCCGTCGCCTTCCTCTACGTCCTCTACTCGTTCGTCGGAACCGTGGTGTTCGGCGTGTTCATCTACTACGCCACGCGGCCCATCTACCGCCGCCTCAGGCAGCGCGTCCGCCCGGCGAGTCTCGCCGCCGCCATCGCCCTGTTCGCACTCGCGTTGCCCGTCCTCTCCTTGGTCTCCTACGCGCTCGCGATCGCGGCGGGCGAGGCGCTGAAACTCACCGACAGCGGCGTGTTCGACCTCTCGAACTACCCCATCACCGCCGACCAGTTCTACCGATTCGCCGACCCGTACGCCCTCCTCTCGCTCGAACTGACGGACCTCTCCCCGGAGCAGCTCCGCTCGGTCTTCGACTCGCTGAACTCCGCCGCCGGAACCGTCGCCTTCCTCGGCGTCGGCGCGGTGCACCTGTTCGTCATGATCGCGCTGGCGTTCTACCTCCTCCGCGACGACCACCGCCTCGCGAAGTGGACCTGCGTCCGCTTCGCGGACGACCGCGGCGTCTTCGAGGCGTACGCGAAGGCCGTGGACCGCGACTTCCACAACATCTTCTTCGGGAACATCCTCAACGCCGTCCTCACCGGGACGATCGGCGTCATCGCCTACGTCGGGTTGAACATGGCCGCCCCGCCGGGAATCGCGATTCCCGCGGCCGCCCTCGTCGGCTTGCTCGCGGGCGCGGCCAGCCTCGTCCCCGTCGTCGGCATGAAGCTCGTCTACGTCCCCGTCGCGGCGTACCTCGGCGTCACCACCTACCTCTCGGACCCGGGGACGCTGTGGTTCGTCTTCGCCTTCGTCGCCGTCTCGTTCGTCGTCGTCGATACCATCCCCGACCTCGTTCTGCGACCGTACGTCTCCGGGCGGTCGCTCCACGTCGGTGCGGTGATGATCGCCTACACGCTCGGTCCCCTGCTGTTCGGGTGGTACGGCATCTTCCTCCTGCCGATGGCTCTCGTCCTCCTCGTGAACTTCGCGAAGTACGTGCTCCCAGAGCTTCTCAGCGGAACGCCCGTCCAACCGTACGCGGTGGACCCCGCGGCGATAGACCCCACCGAACCGGCGGTGACGGCGGACGCCGAACCGACGGCCGACGAACCCGTCGGTACCGACGGGGCGACGACGGACGGGGGCGCAGAAACGGAGCGTGGACCCGAACCCGGACTCGGCGCGGGCGCGGAGACGCGCGCGTCCGCGCGGTCGAGCGTCGAACCGGAGGCGGGCGAGAGCGCGGAACGAATCGACCCGACGGACGACGACGGCCCGACGCCGTCGTGACCGGCGGCGGACGCCGTCTCAGCGTAGACGTCGCTCAGAGGGCGCTATCGTTCGGACGAACCGTTCGAACGGGGGCGGGGCGGTCTCACCGCGAACCGGCCGCTCAGGCGCTGATTCCGTCGTACTTGATGTCGATGTAGTCCGCTTCCCAGTCCTTCCGGGCCTTTATCTCGCGGCGGCCGCGGCGGGTGAGCGTGTAGTAGTTGGTCCGGCGGTCACGCTGACCCTTGTCGACGAGTCCCTTCTCGACGAGGGTATCGAGGTTGGGGTAGAGACGCCCGTGGTGGATCTCCTTCTCGTAGTACTCCTCTAGCTCTTCCTTGATGGCGAGGCCGTGTGGTTCGTCCAGTCCCGCAATCACGTACAGCAGGTCACGCTGAAACCCTGTCAGGTCGTACATCGGTAAATTCAGATGATGTGTTACTGTGTGGTTGAAATAAACATATCGAACTAGACGTCCCCAATCCGACGAGGTACCGCCGCATCGTTCGAGATAGATGTCGTCATCGGCGTGACAACTGCTGTCTGTGGCCCGCGCGAACGAGCCACGCGCGCGAGGAAATGTCGTCTCACTAACCACACTCGCCGAACCGCGCTCGCGGCCGGCGGTCGGTGTACGACTTATGCCCTTCCGGTACGTCTGTGTCGGTATGCCGGAAGAAGTACTCTTCGAGACGGAATCGTCGCACAGTCGCGCCGAAATCGCCGCCTACCTGCGGTCGGTGGCCGACCGCCTCGACGACGACGGGAGCGTCTCGTTGCGCGCGGGCGAGGAATCGCTGGACGTGCAGGTCCCCGGAAACCTGACGTTCGAGGTGAAAGCGGAACGCGAGACGTCGAGCGGAGCGTCCACCGGCGAACTCAGCATCGAGTTCGAACTGGAGTGGGACGAGGACGCCGACGCAAGCAGCGCGGGACGCGGCGAACTCAGCATCGAGTAACGCCGTCGCTACGATTCACGCCGCCGCCGCGATTCGCGTCGCCGCTACGGCGCTTTTCGGGTCACGTTGGTACAGAACAGAGCGAACGCTCGCAGGTTCGTATCGTCGAAAAGGAAGCAAGACACGCGGAAAATCCGCGTGTTGCTTGCCGCCCTGAATTGGTCCCCGCTGACGCTTCGGCCCTCCAAAGCGAAGCGTCGATATCAACTATCGGCCGGTCGGGCTTAAAGATACCGACCGATGTCAATGTTTGTCACAGAATCACAGTCTCAGCGGGGCCGAACTGTTGGTCCGTCGGGTTCGACTCACATGTGCTCTTCTTCCAACACCCACCCGAGGGCGCGCTTGTAGTGGGTGAAGAGCTCCCGAACGCCTTGGTGGCGCATCTCCTCGGACTCCAACTGTTCTGCCAGAAACTCGTACTGGTCGCGGATGTCCTCCTCGGAGCGCATACCCGTTCGTAGGCGTCTCCGAGCCAAGAAGGTGGCGCGCGTCGGCGGGCCGTGGCGTCGGGCTTTTCATCCGGGGAGCCCCACCGATACGTATGCGCATCCGGGGCCGCAGACGTTGTAAGGACTGCGAACGGGAGTGGTCGTACTACGACACGGGGAGCATCACGTGTCCGAACTGCGGAAGCCTCCGGAGCGTCGGCGTCGGCGACCGGGAGCGCCACACGGACGCCGCGGCGGAACTCGACCTCTCGCCGCACAGGAACGCCGTCGGGGAGTTCGACGAGGACGCTTCGACGGGCCGCCACGCGCTTCCCGAAGACGTACTCGACGACCTGAAGTCCGACCTCCGCGCGTACGTTCGCGAACGGGGGTTCATCAACGGCGGCGAGCTCCGCGACGTAGACGACGCCCACCTCGCGGCGAACGAACTCCTCCACGCCGGCGACGCGTACGCCCGACTGCGCGACGTGAGCGAGGACGAACACCTGTACGTCATCTCGCTCCTGCGGGGCGCAGACCGCGGCGAACGCCCGTCTCCCGAGGAGGTACCGCCCTCGATGACCGCCGCGCGCGGACTGGCCTACGCGCAGGCCGTCTCCGCGTTCCGCCGCGACTTCTCCCTTTGGCTCGACGACAACCCGGACTCCGACGCGCGGCGGACGCTCGAAACGCTCGGCGACCACGTGACGCGGGTCGAAGCCCTCGAAGGCGACGTGTCGCTCCGAGAGTCCGAGACGCTCGTCCGCGTCGCGCGGGAGCTCGCCGCGTACGCCCGAGACGGAGACGAAACGGCGCTGGCCACCGCCCGCGACAGACTCGCTCGGCTTTCCTAACCTCTTTGCCCCGTCGGGACGCGTCTGGACCGATGGCCGACCGATTCGACCAGCACGCGGTTCGTCACCGGATGAAACTGCTCCGAGACACCGGCGAGACGACGCTGTACGAGAACAGAGACGGCGTCGCCTGTCCGGCCTGCGGCGACCCGTTCGACCGCCTCCTGCTTTCGGAACGCGACGCGCACAGCTTCGATATCGACGGCGGGACGCTCTGCGTCCGGCGCGAAGAAGGGCGGTTGGTCGTCTCGATGCACCGGTAGTCCGGCGAACTCGTCCGTCCGCCGGTCAGGGGAGGTTCACGTCGACGTCCGCGGCGTCGCCGGCGGACTTGACCGTGTTCCAAAGCAGCATCGCGCGCGTCATCGGGCCGACGCCGCCGGGGACGGGAGTGATGGCGCTCGCTTTCTCCTCGGCGGAGTCGTACTCCACGTCGCCGACGAGTTCGTACCCCTTCTCGTTGTCCGCGTCGACGCGGTTGATGCCCACGTCGACGACGACGACGCCCTCAGAGAGCATCTCGCCGGTGACGAGTTCGGGGACGCCGCAGGCCGCGATGACCACGTCCGCCTGCTTCGTCTTCGCCGCCACGTCGTCGGTCCGGGAGTGACAGACCGTCACCGTGGCGTTGCCGCCCTCGGCCTTCTGTATCAGGAGGTTCGCCATCGGCTTGCCGACGATGTTCGACCGGCCGACGACGACCACGTCCTTGCCCTCGGTGTCCACCTCGGTGGCGTCGAGGAGTTTCTGGACGCCGTGGGGCGTGCAGGGCTTGAATCGGGGGTTGCCGGCGACGAGGCGGCCCACGTTCTCGGGGTGGAAGCCGTCGACGTCCTTCGCGGGGTCGATGCGGCGGAGCACCTCGCGTTCGTCCACGTGGTCGGGGAGGGGCATCTGGACGAGGACGCCGTGGACCGAGTCGTCCTCGTTCAGGTCGTCGATGAGTTCGTACAGTTCCTCGGCGGGGGCGTCTGGGTCGAGTTCGTAGTCGAAGGCGTCGATGCCCACCTCCTCGCAGTCTCGCTGTTTCATCGAGACGTACGTCTGACTCGCCGGGTCCTCGCTCATCAGCACCGTCGCCAGACCGGGCGTCACGCCCGCCTCGTCGAGGGCGTCGATGGCGTCGGTCAGGCCCGCGCGCACGTCCTCGGCCACCGCGTTGCCGTCGATGATGTCGGTCATACCTACACCGGCGTCCCCCTCGCACTTCAAACTCGCGGATTCGTGCATATCTGCAGGTCGGAATCGGAGAAGATAGACACGTTCGTGGATAGTCGCTCAGCAGATGCCGTCGGCGACGCCGGGGTTCAGGTTGGGCCCCTGCCGGACGGGCGTCGTCTCCCCCGTCTCCAGATTCACGACCATCGCCTGCCCGCCGAACCCGTGCGTCTGGTCGTGACCCCGGACGACGACGCACGTCACGCCGTCCGGCAACCTGACGCTCTCCGACCGCGTGAACTCGCGCGTCCCGTGGGAGTGCAGTAGGTCGCGTCTGGCGAGGACCGTCCCGTCTGTCGTCTCTACCTGCCACCAGTCCGCGTACCCCTCCTCGCCGTCGTCGTCGTGGTAGAGCGTCACATCGAACCGGTGGACGCCGTTCATCACCCGCCAGTCGACGGCAACGACGTTCGCCTCCCGGAGGTCCAACCCCTCCGGCGTCGCAGTCGCGGTGGTCGTCCCGTCCGTCTCGTTCGTCGCCGTCTCGTTCGTCGCCGTCTCGTTCGTCGCCGTCCCGTTCGTCGCCGTCTCGGCGGGCGTCTCCGTCTCCGTCGGCGTCTCCGTCTCGGTCTCGGAGACGCTCACCCCGGTGGCGGTGTCGCCGCGGGGCGTGCCGAACCCGCCCGGCGGGTTCTCGGTTCCCGGCGTTCGACGTTCGCGGTCGGAACACCCGGCGAACGGAACGCTCGCCGCGCCGAGCAGAGCGAGGAGGCGTCTCCGAGTCACCATGCGTCCGCTTGGCGCCGGCGAAGCAAAAAGCAGGGGCGACACGTCAGCGCCTGCGAACGAGAGAGAACGCGCGAGAGCGACGGCGGAGACGAGAGCAGAGGCGGCGCGGAGTCGCGTCCGGCGCGCCGGGCGCGGACGACCCGGTTACTCCTCTTCGTACAGGGGGAACTCGTCGCAGAGTTCCTGCACCTGGTCGGACACCTCGGCGACGACGGCCTCGTCGTCGTAGTTGTCCACGACGCGGGCGATGAGTTCACCCACCTCGCGGGTGGCCTCCTCGTCGAACCCGCGGGTCGTAAGCGCCGCCGTGCCGGCGCGGATACCGCTGGGGTTGAACGCCGAACGCGTCTCGCCGGGGACGGTGTTGGCGTTGAGGACGATGCCGGCGTCCTCCAACGCCGCCTCGACGTCCTTGCCGGTAGTGTCGGGGTTCGAGGGGCGCAGGTCCACGAGGACGAGGTGGTTGTCGGTGCCGCCGGAGACGGCTTCGAGGCCCTCCTCTTTGAACGTCTCCGCGAGGGCCCTCGCGTTGGCGACGGTCTGCTCGGCGTACTCGTCGAACTCCGGTTGCAGGGCCTCCTGGAAGCCGACGGCCTTGCCCGCGATGTTGTGCATGAGGGGGCCGCCCTGCCCGCCGGGGAAGACGGCCTTGTCGATGTCGTCGGCGTACTCCTCGGAGGACATGATGATGCCGCCGCGGCCCGCGCGGATGGTCTTGTGCGTCGAACCGGTCACGAAGTCGGCGACGCCGACGGGCGAGGGGTGGACGCCCGCGGCGACCAAACCCGTGATGTGAGCGATGTCCGCGAGGTGGTAGGCGTCGGCGTCGTCGGCCACCTCCTGAATGCGCTCCCACTCCACCGTGCGCGGGTACGCGGAGTACCCGGAGACGATGATGTCGGGGTCGAACTCCTCGGCTTTCGCCTCCAAGTCGTCGTAGTCGATGTACCCCGTCTCGGGGTCCACCTGATACTGCTCTACCTCGTATAGTTGGCCCGTGAAGTTCGCGGGGTGGCCGTGGCTGAGGTGGCCGCCGTGGCTCAGTTCCAAGGAGAGAATCTTGTCGCCGGCGTCGAGCATGGCGAGGTAGACGCCCATGTTCGCCTGCGTCCCCGAGTGCGGTTGGACGTTGACGTACTCCGCGCCCCACAGTTCCTTCGCGCGTTCGACGGCGAGTTCCTCCACCTCGTCGGCGTACTCGCAACCCGCGTAGTACCGAGAGCCGGGGTACCCCTCGGCGTACTTGTTCGTGAGGGTGCTCCCTTGGGCTTCGAGGACCGCGCGACTGACGTGGTTCTCGCTCGCTATCATCGCCAGCGTGTTCCGTTGCCGTTCATCTTCGCCCGACAGCGCATCTGCGACGGCGGGGTCGGCGTCGCGGACGTGACTGTAATCCATGTATGAGACGGGACGCGTTCGGCCAATAAGTGTGTTCACTTTGGCGACGACTGCCCCTTCTTCTGTACACGTCGGTGCAACGGACGCCCGGGAGGAGGGTCGCAGGACACCATCCCGGCAGACGACAGATTCAAATTACGACGCGCCGAACAACTGAATACGTTCACACACCGAGTTTATTAATTGGGTATCCGAACAGTATACTTCCCGGATTGAAAACAGAATTTCCTCTTGTTGGGCTTGTTACAACACCGTAGGAAGGTGATTACGACCTCCTTTCTGCGTTAATATTAAATAATCTCGCGCTCATATTGTGGGTATGGCTATCCGTTCTAATATGCTCGCAGAGGGGGTCGAGGAGATTCTCCGCTCCGCCCTCTCGGCGGGCGGCGAGGAGGTTCTCGTCGTCGACCCGACGGCGGACGTGGTCGAGACTCTCGTCAACGTCGCGTCCGAACTCGGCGGAGACACTCCGACCGTCCGGATGGTGGCCGACGAATCGCTTCTGAAAGACGTGATGGACGACTTCATCGTCGCGAGCAACGCGGCCGACCTCGTCGAGTCGGAGACGCTGTCGATGCGGACGACGACCGAGGGGGCGGAGAACGCCCTCCTCGTGACCGGCGATTCGGTCGTCGCACTCGTCACCGCGGGCGACCGGGTTGCCGGACTCGTCACCGAAGACGAGGAGTTCGTCTCGCAGGCGCGCGAGACGTACCGCACTCAGTGGGAGGAGTCCCCGACGTTCAAACTCCGAACGCCGCCGATATCGAAGGTTCGCTCGACCCTGGAGGCCGACATCGGGCCGGAGGCGCGCGACGACTTCGACGCCGTCCTCTCGTCGCTTCGGACTGCCCGCGGCGACGGCGACGGACTCGACGAGGTGACCATCAGCCTCCTCGTCGCCGCGCGGAACGACGTCCTCCTCTACGACATCTCGAAGTGGGGCGAGGACGTCGGCATCGCCAGCAAGGCGACGTTCTCCCGGACGAAGACGAAACTCGAAGACACGGGCCTCATCGACACCGAGAAGGTACTCATCGACGTCGGCCGCCCCCGACTCCGCCTCAAACTCGGCGACGACCGACTGGTCGACGCCGACTCGACGCAACTCGCCGGCGTCGCCCAGGATCTCCTCTCGTAGGCGTCGCCGGGCGTCCAATCTCACTTCGCTCTCGGTTCCTGCGTTCTCCCCATTCCGGCGTCTCACTCCGCCTCCCACCACCGCGTCCCGCCGTACATCCCCGCGCTTTTTCCCCGATTCGTGCGTCTATCGGCCCGTGATATCCAACGACATCGCTCTCGTCGGGAGTGGCCCGGCCGCCGAGGCGGTTCGCGCGGCGTTCGAGGACGTGGACGCCGCCGTCGCCGACGTCTCGCCGGACGAGGCGGGAGACGCGAACCTGAGCGTCGTCGTCGCGCCCGCGGGGGCGAACGCCCCGCACGCGGTGGACGAACGCGGCGGCCGACTCGTGGTCGTCGAAATCGGCGGCGTCGGCGGCCGTCCCGTCGCCGCCGTGGACGCCACCGTCTCCGCGTTCGGAACCGACGGCGCGCGGTTCTCCGACCTCTGCGCCCGCGTCGCCGCGACGACGGACGACGAGGGGTCGCCGTCGGGGGACAGAAGCGCCGTCCGACTCGCGGGCGCACTCGCCGGTCGGCGGGCCGTCGCCCTCCTCGCGGGCGAGGGGGCGGTGGTCGGTACGGTCGCGGAAGTCGCCGGAACGGGCGTCGTCGCCGAGCGACCGATTCTGCCGGTGCCGGACCCCGCGACCCGCGACCGGCGGGTGCGACGGGAGTACCGCGAGGCGAGCGTGGACGACTCGCTGGCGCGGGCGGAACGCACACTCGACGACCGAACCGGCGTCGTCGCACAGGTGGGCGAACGCGAGTCGTTCCCGGTCCCCTACTACCTCGCGCAGACGACGGAGACGCGGGGGTTCAGCGACGCTCGCGCCGCCGAGTTCGCGGCGGGCGTGGACCCCGACTGGGACGCCGCGTTCATGAAAGCCCTCGGCGAGGGCCTCGAACGCTACTGCGCGGGCGTCTACCGGTCGTCGGAGTTCACCGTCGCGCCGGAGCGAACGCGCGCGAACCCCGTCTCCCCGTCGCGGTTCGTGCGTCCCGACTCGTACCGCGCGCCCGACCCCGAGGAGCCGATTCCGTGGGTCGCGGGCGAACGCCTCGACACGGGCGCGGAGGTGTCTCTCCCCGCCGAGTTCGTCCACTACCCGCCGCCGAACGAGCGACACAAACCCTCCATCACGACCGGGTTGGGCCTCGGGAACTCGGGCGCGGAGGCGCTTCTGTCGGGCTTCTACGAGGTGGTCGAACGCGACGCCGCGATGCTGTCGTGGTACTCGACGTTCGACCCCCTCGCCCTCGACGTGGACGACGAGGGCTACGCCGAACTGGAGAAGCGGGCGCGCGCGGAGGATCTGACCGCGACGCCGCTTTTGGTCACGCAGGACGTGGACGTTCCGGTCGTCGCCGCGGCGGTCCACCGCGACGGCGAGTGGCCGAACTTCGCCGTCGGGTCGGGCGCGTCGCTGGACCCCGCAGACGCCGCGCGGTCCGCACTCGCGGAGGCGTTGCAGAACTGGATGGAACTCCGTGCGTTGGGACCGGAGCAGGCGAGTTCGGAAGGCGGCGCTATCGGCGCGTACGCGGACTTCCCCGACGCCGCCCGCGAGTTCGTGGACGCCGGCCCGGCGGTTCCGGCGTCGAGCGTCGGCCCCGACGAGGTGCCGACTGGCGAGGCGGAACTCGACGCCGTGGTCGAACGCGTCGCCGACGCGGGGTTAGACGCCTACGCCGCGCGGACGACGACGGAGGACGTGGAGCGACTCGGGTTCGAGGCGGTCCGCGTCGCGGTTCCGGAGGCCCAACCGCTGTTTCAGGGCGACCCCTTCTTCGGCGACAGGGCGGCGTCGGTGCCCGAGGAGATGGGCTTCGAGTCCCGACTCGACGGCCCGTACCACCCGTATCCGTAGGCGAACAGCCGACACGATGCCCGCCCGCACGGCGGCGTGTCGGACGCTCGCGGGTCGCCGTGCGGTAATTCCGCGGCGGATGCGGCGAGTGGCCGCCCCTTCCGAGAAAAAGTCTCGCCCCTTTCAGACGCCGAACGTCGCGCGGAGCATGTCGCGCGTCCCCGGGCCGAGTCCGACGGCGAGGACGGCGACGAGGAGCAGCATCGAGTAGCGGGGGCTCTCCTCGAAGATGCCCTCCTCGAACACCCAGACGACGAACGTCGCCGCCGCGAGTTTGATGAGGAGGAACGGCCACGTGTCGCCCGTCACCGCGAGGACGCTCGCGGGCAGGACGCTCGACGTGAAGTCCACGACGAACTGGTTGACGGGGTGTTTCGGCACGAGGTTCCGCCCGGCGTTCAGCGCCGGCATCCAGTCGAGACCGATGACGTTGGCGACGCCGTCTACGGCGTGGCCCCAGATGATGACGAGGCCGATGAGGCCCGTTCCGGCGTTTATCTCCGGCGCGAAGCGTTCGATGAGCCACCACGTCGCGCCCGCCGAGAGCGTCGCCCCGACGAGCGTCGCGACCAGCACCTGCGGGTAGAACTCCACGCCCGGCGCGCCGGTGACGACCAGCGAGACGAGGTAGCCGAGCGTGAGTACGAGCGCGCCCGTTCCGAGGCCGAACAGCGGCTTCTCGTACCCGTCTACGAGTCCGGCCCTGTCCGCCGTGACGCTCGCGACGACGGCGGCGAGCGTGATGCCGAAGACGGTGAAGTAGATTATCGGGCTGATGACGAGCGTGTTCCACGGGTAACTGATGAGTGCGTCCGTCGCGCCGGGCGTGTCGTTGGCGTCCTCGACGACGCGCAGGGCGCCGCCGAAGAACATGAACGGCAGGAGAGCGTAGAAGAAGCGCCGCTCCGTCCCGATGTCGAGGCGGCGGAGGAGGAAGACGAGACCCGAGAGGGCGACCAGCAGGGTGACCATGTACCCGACTTCCGAGACGAGCGTGTAGCCGGGGTAGGCCACGGGTTCGGGCGCGGCGGCGCACGCCTGCGCGCTGTCGAGGTACTGCGTGACGCCGTTCGTCCGCACCGCACAGACCGCCGAGTTGGCGTCGGCCTGCACCGGTCCCCAGAAGTAGTGCCAGATGAAGCGGTCGTAGACGAGTTCGGGGAAGGCGAGCCATCCGCCGACGAGAACCGCGAGGATGACCGCCACCGAACCGCCCCACAGACGTTCGGGGTCGGCGCCGACCCGTTCTGCAACCGTTGCCATACCCCAATTCCCGGCGTCGGTGGTGTTGAGGATTCCGGTCTCTGACGCGTCGGCGGACCGGCCAGCGCTCGGATTCCGCGGGGACGCCCCTCAGATGGGGAGCGAGCGGTCCTCGAAGTCGGTTCCGAGGATAACCATCGTCTGCGAGCGCGAGAATCCATCCATCTCGGCGATTTCGTCGAACATGAGTTCCCGCAGGCCGTCGGTGTCCTCGGCGAACACGCGGAGCATCACGTCCCATTCGCCCGTCGTGAGGTGAACCTCTTGGACGCCCTTGATCTCGCGGAGGCGTTCGAGCGCGTCCTCCTCGCGGCCCTGTTGGACGCGGAGACCGACGAGCGCGGAGGTGCCGAAATCCACCTCTCGGGCGTTTACTTTCGCGTGGTACCCCTCGATGACGCCCGCTTCTTCCATCCGACCGACTCGGTCGTGGACGGTGGCGCTGGACATGTCGATTTGACGCGCGATTTCGCTGAACGGGGTTCGCGCGTCCGCCTGGAGGATGCGGAGGATCGCCCGATCCGTCTCGTCGAGTTCCATAGTAATGCGTGGAGGAGCCGCGACTTTTGGTTTGCGAATCGCACACTCGCTCCGCCGACCGAACCCAGCAGATTTTACCCTCGCTGTCGCGTCTCTCCCGGACGTGTCCGAGGAGTTGCCGCCAGACGTTCGCGCGACGCTCGCTCGACTGTTCGAGGAGGCCGCGGAGGACGCGCGCACCCGTGAGGGGGAGTCGGTTCGGACGCGCCTCGAAACCGTCGAGGCGGTCACGGACGAGGAAGTGCCGCCCGGCGCCGGGAAGGAGCGACTCCGGCACGGATGCGCGCAGGTCCGAAAGACCGTCGAGAACGAACCGCTGGTCGCCGCCGAGTACCTACAGGCGATGCGACGACTCGTCGACGAGGACGACGCCGGGCCGGGGGCCGACGGCGGAACCGAAGACGGCGGCGACGGCGGCGAAGGCGAAGACGGAAACGAGGCCGACGGGAGCGAACGCGACGCCGAAGGAGGAACCGACGAAGGCGAAGGAGAGAACGGCGACGAGAACGCCGGTCCCGACGGCGGGCGGGACACCGACCCAACCTGACCGACAACCGCGCTCGGAGACGCTCCGTCTCGCTTTCGAGCTCGCCGCTCCGGGGTCGTACCCGCCCGTCCCTGGTGGTCTCTCCCATACTCTGCCCGACAATTAACTCAATTACGAGTCCGAGTACCTTTTTGTGGTTCCCGACCTTGCATTTGGGTATGCGCCCCGCCGATGCAGTCCGACAACTCGAGTACGCGGTTGCACCGACCACCGGTACGTACGACTACGAACTCACTCACTGGGCGAGCGCGTACGAAGAGGCGTTCGCCGACGTGACGGAGCGCGGCGACCTCCACGACGTGATGAACGTCATCGAGCAGGTGTGCGAGGAGTGCTCCGAGGACTCCCGTCCGTCCCCGGAGCAGGTGGAGGTAGTGGCCGACTCCGTCCTCACGAGCGGCGGACGCCCCCTCACCGACGGCGGCGACGGTGCGGACGCATCGGATCGGTAACGACCTTTCTCTCTCCGACTCGCCGCAGTTTCGTCGCGCCCGGCGTACTTTCTTCGGCCGTAACGTGTATCACCGTCGGCCCTCGTTTACGTAGACGCTCCCGCGAATTGGCTCCGCCTCTCTCGCGGGAGTTGCGACGCTCGCCGCCGGATTCCCCGTCGTGCGGGCGTCTTCTGGTCCCCGTTTTCGAACTCGCTGAGCGACCGCTGTCTCCTTCGGTCGGGTGCGGAGAATCTCCGTCCGTAGTTTGCACTCCTCGTTTTACTCGTCGGCAAAAGTGCGAGGGGAGGGATTTGAACCACGGTCACTCACTTCGTTCGCTCCCTGATTCAAATCCTCCGTCAGATACACGCTCCTCGCTGTCGCTCGGAGACGTAGAATGCGAGGGGAGGGATTTGAACCCACGGACTCCTACGAGAGCGGATCTTGAGTCCGCCGCCTTTTCCAGACTCGGCCACCCTCGCGCGTGTACTCGTGGGGAACCGCGCCGCTAAAACGTTCCGAATCCCGCTCTCCGCGGGGACGGTTCGGCGGGACGAAGCGCCGCCCCGCGAGGCCCCTCACTCGCCCGCCGCGGGCCGTCGTTCGACGGCGGACGGGGGCGCTTCGTCGAACCGTCGCGGCTCCGTCGGCCCGAGTTTCTGACGGAGGAGACTCGGGACCTTCTCCTTCGCAAGGAGAAACCCGCCGACGCCGAGAGCGGGGAGGACGACGGCGAAGAGAACCGCGAGGAGTCCCGCGCCGAACGGGGCGAACCCGACGCCCAAGAACATGAACACGAACACGGCCGCGCGGGGGAGATTCTCCTCGACGACCCCCGCGATTCCCGCCGCCCAGTCCACCGCCGCAGTCGGAACCTCCGCCAGACGCTCGCCGGTCGTAGCCATACCGACACGATGAACGACGGGAACCATAGCCCTTGGCCCGGTGCGCCGCCTCGCCGCGCTTCGTCGCCGCTCGGCCGACCCGTTCGAGCGATGGGATTACGTCGCTCACGAACGGAAGGACGGTATGGACGAACACACCCGCGACCCGAGCGTCGCCCCGCCGCTCGGGAATCCGACGGGGTGGCGAACGGACGACCGCGTGTGGGAGCACGCGACGCTCCGCCGCGCGGTCGAACACGGTGTCCGCCTGTTCAACTCCGGCGACTACCACGAGAGCCACGACTGCTTCGAAGACGAGTGGTACAACTACGGATCCGGGAGCGCGGAATCGGCGTTCCTCCACGGGATGGTCCAGGTCGCCGCCGGCGCGTACAAGCACTTCGACTTCGAGAACGACGCGGGTATGCGGTCGCTCTTCACCACCGCGCTGCAGTACCTCCGGGGGATACCCGACGACTTCTACGGCGTGGACCTCGCGGACGTGCGCGGGACGCTCGAATCGGCGCTCGAAGACCCGACTGCGCTCCACGGCTGGCAGATCACGATAGACGACCAACGGCCGGAGGCGTACGACGTGGACTACGAGTACGTCGAGCGACTCCACTAGCGCGTCGGCGCGTATCGGCCCGAATCTTAACCCATTTCCCGCTCCGCCGTTTGAATGTCTCCATGCGAATTTACGAACTGGGAGAGGGAAAGCCGGAGGTGGCCGTCGTCGGAACTATCCACGGCGACGAACCCTGCGGCGTCCGGGCGATAGAGCGCTTCATCGAAACCGAACCCGACGTGGAGCGTCCGGTGAAGCTCATCGTCGCCAACGAGGAGGCCCTCGAAGCGAACGTCCGCTACCTCGAGGAGGACCTCAACCGCGTGTTCCCCGGCGACCCGAACGCCGACAGCCACGAACGCCGCCTCGCGCACGACGTGCTTCGGGAGGTCCGCGACTGCACGACGCTCTCGCTTCACTCCACGCAGTCGTACGGGAGACCGTTCGCGCTCGTGGACACCGTCGGGGCCGCCTCGCGCGCCATCTGCCCGCACCTCCCCATCGAGGAACTGGTCGAGACGGCCGAGTTCGTCGGCGGCCGCCTCATCGACCACACGCACAACATCGACGTCGAGTGCGGTCTGCAGGGTACCGAGGAGGCGGCCGAGAACGCCTACTGGCTCGTCCGGGCGTTCCTCGCCGCGACGGGCGTCCTCGCCGCGCCGTTGGAAGAAGGGGCCGAATCGCCCGTCTCCCTGGAACGGCGCAACGCCGACGAGGTGTCGGTGTACCGGATGCTCGAACGCATCCCCAAGGAACCCGCGAACAAGTACGAGGTGTTCGTGGACAACTTCGAACTCGTCGAGGCGGGCGACCGCTTCGCGGCGGCGGATGACCGGGAGTTCACCGCCGACCGCGACTTCTACCCGGTGTTGCTCTCGGCGTACGGCTACGAGGACGTGTTCGGCTACGCCGCGGACAAAGTCGGAACGCTCGCCTGAGTCGCCGCGGTTCGCTCCCCTTTCCTTCGCTCTCGCCCCGCGTTCCCTCCGGCGCGGACGGGGTTACTCCTCTTTCGGCGCGAACTCGACCATCGTCAGGTCCCTGTCGAGGTGACAGACCTCGTGCGGCGGGTCGCCGAGGACCTCGCTGATGCGGTACTCCTCGTCGAACGCCGCGCCGTCCGGAACGCAGTACTCGTGGCTCGGACACTGCGTGTGCGGACAGGGACCTTCGAGGCGCGCTTTGCTCCCCGCGTAGGACCCCTTGGTGGCGACGTTCGCCGTCACGGGGGCCGGTTCGACTTCGACCGCTCGGACGCCGCTGTCGTGGACGGCGCAGTCGAGCAGTTGGGCGTTCTCCCGGACGTCGGTCACCCGATAGCGGGTCCCCTCTGTGAGGTTCAGACACTGCTTGCGGTACGGGCACCCTTCGCACAGTTCGGACGGACCCTCGTAGACGAACTCGCGTCCGACGTCGGCGAGGCGGTCCCCGATGAGCGTGACCTTCGTCATTCGTCGTCACTAGTCGAGCCGTCCGCATAACGTTGTGCGTCCCGCCCGGTCAACTCGTCGAGTCTCTCGAAGTACTCCTCGCGCGGCACCTGATACAGCGACCGGTAGTCCACCTCGCCGGCGTCGAACCGCCGCGCGAGTTCCTCCGCGGCGGCCACCGCCTCGTCCCGGCTATCGTACGTCTCCGGGGCCGCCTCCACCTGCGGTTCGAGGTACAGCGTCACGTTCCACGTCGTCCCCGCCAGTTGGGCGGCCCCCGGACGCCTCGCGCGCGACCCGTTCGAGACGAAGATGGTCGGCAGGCACTCGGCGGGGAACTCCCCCTCCCTGAACACGTCGGGCCGGTAGACGAGAATTCGCCGCCCGCCCGGTTCGTCGTTCCACAGCGTCCACCCCGCGGGGGCGTCGCCCTCCGCGGCGGCGTCTGCGGTGTCGTCGGCGTTCATACGCGTCCGTTGGCGGCGGACGGGGAACACCCCTTCGGTCGCCCGTTCGCCCACCCCGTCGGACTCCTGTCAGACATAAAGGAACCGAACTGTGGGAAGATTCTGAGGGTTCACCCCGCTCAGGTGCCGCATTTAGACGTACGGCAAAAATTACTCGCGGAAAGACTTATGTATGTCGCTCACTCACACACATTTAGTCTCGGTCGACCGGACCGAGCGACCGACCCTCTCCGAACCGTCCGCCGAACCCCAGACGTTCTGTCGCTATTCGTCGACTCGTCGCCGTCGCCCGTCGCAGACCCGTCGCGCGTTCGAGGAGGGTGGTATGGACAAGCATGCCACGAAACCGGACTTCGACGAGCCGAACTCAGACGACCGGGAGCGAGAGCTCCGGCGCTGAGCGTCGCTCGCCGGCGTCTACCAACGTTCGCTGCGACGCTCTCCGGGCGCGTCGCGGGCGTACGGTCGCTCAGTCCCTCGGGACTCCGTCTATCAACAATGAACGGTGATATCGAAACCCTCGCAGACCTGAGCAAGCACTACAAAGACTCCGTGCCCGCGGACCTCCGCGAGGCTAAGAGCTTCGATTGGTACCTGCAAGAGGTCTACGACGACCCCAGAATCGCTCGCAACGCGCACCAGCGCGTTGCCGACATGTTCGACCACTACGGCACCGCCTACGACGAGGAAGCCGGCGTCGTCGAGTACCTGATGGCCTCGGAGGACCCCATACACGACGGGGAGAACACCTTCTACGGCCGCGAAGTTCACGAGTCCATCCACGAGTTCGTGAACAAGGTGAAGTCGGGCGCTCGCGGCCTCGGGCCGGAGAAGCGTATCAAACTGCTGCTCGGCCCCGTCGGCTCCGGGAAGTCGCACTTCGACTGGATGGTCCGCCGCTACTTCGAGGACTACACGATGCGCGACGACGGTCGGATGTACACCTTCCGGTGGACGAACCTGACCGACGTCATCCGCGACCAAGACCCCGCGGACGCCGTCGTGCAGTCGCCCATGAACCAAGACCCGCTCGTGCTGATTCCGCAGGAGCAGCGCGACGTGATAATCGAGCGCCTCAACGAGCAGCTCGACGCGCCGTACACCATCCGCAACGACCAGGCGCTGGACCCGGCGTCGGAGTTCTACATGGACACCCTGCTGGCGTACTACGACGACGACTTACAGCAGGTGTTGGAGAACCACGTCGAGGTGATCCGCCTCGTCGCCTCCGAGAACAAGCGCCAGTGCGTCGAGACGTTCGAACCGAAGGACAAGAAGAACCAAGACGAGACCGAACTCACCGGCGACGTCAACTACTCGAAACTCGCCGTGTACGGCGAGTCCGACCCCCGCGCGTTCGACTACTCCGGGGCGTTCTGTAACGCCAACCGCGGGCTGTTCTCCGGCGAGGAACTGCTGAAGCTGCAACGGGAGTTCCTCTACGACTTCCTGCACGCGTCGCAGGAACAGACCATCAAGCCCTCGAACAACCCGCGCATCGACATCGACCAGGTCATCGTCGGCCGGACGAACATGCCCGAGTACCGCGAGAAGAAGGGCGACGAGAAGATGGAGGCGTTCAACGACCGGACCAAGCGCATCGACTTCCCGTACGTCCTGGAGTACGAGCAGGAGTCGGAGATTTACCGCAAGATGCTCCGGAACGCCGACGTTCCGGACATGCACATCGAACCGCACACCTTGGAGATGGCCGGCCTGTTCGGCGTCCTCACCCGCATCGTCGAACCCGACGGCAGCAACATCACGCTCACGCAGAAGGCGAAAGCCTACAACGGCGAAATCGACGACGCCGACGACGTGGACGTGAAGAAGCTCCGCGAGGAGGGCGAGTCGAAGGCCGACATCGCCGAGGGGATGGAGGGCATCTCCGCCCGCTTCATCGGCGACGAGATAGCCGAGGCCATCATGGACTCGACCCACCGCGGTCGGTCGTACCTCTCGCCGTTGAACGTCTTCAGCCACTTCGAGGAGAACTTGGAGAACCACGGCTCGATCCCCGAGGACAACCTCGAACGCTACCACCGCTACCTCGAGATGGTGCGCGAGGAGTACAAGGAACGCGCCATCGAGGACGTCCGCCACGCCCTGGCGTACGACTTAGACGAGATCCAGCGGCAGGGCGAGAAGTACATGGACCACGTCATGGCGTACATCGACGACTCGACGGTCCAAGACGAGCTCACCGGCCGCGAACAGGAACCCGACGAGAAGTTCCTCCGCTCCGTCGAGGAGAAGCTGGAGATCCCCGAGGACCGCAAGGACGACTTCCGCCAAGAGGTGTCGAACTGGGTCTCGCGGCGCGCCCGCGAGGGGCAGGCGTTCGACCCGCAGGACAACGACAGACTCCGCCGCGCCCTCGAACGCAAGCTCTGGGAGGACAAGAAGCACAACATCAACTTCTCGGCGTTGGTGTCGGCGAACGAGCTCGACGACGACGAGCGCAACGCGTGGATAGACGCCCTCGTCGAACAGGGCTACTCCCGCGAGGGAGCCCGCGAAGTGCTCGAGTTCGCCGGTGCAGAAGTCGCAAAGAGCGAACTCGAGGCGTGATACAGTAATGGGACCGAAGAAGAACTACATCCGTCGGGCGGACGAACGCCTCCGCGGCACCTACGAGGAGCCGATGAGCCTCGGCGAGTACGTCGACGCGGCGTTCGAACAGCCGTCTATCGCCTCCCACGCCTCGAAGTACCTCGTCGAGGCCATCGAGTCGAAGGGCACGCGGACCGTGATCGAGGAGGGCGAGGAGCGACAGCGCTACCGCTTCTTCGACGACCCCGCCAACGACGGCGAACACGCCATCCTCGGCAACACCGAGGTGCTCAACCGGTTCGTGGATGACCTGCGGACCATCGCCGCCGAGCGAGGGAAGGGCGAGAAGATAATCTGGTTCGACGGTCCCACGGCGACGGGGAAGTCGGAGCTGAAGCGCTGTCTCGTCAACGGCCTCCGCGAGTACTCGAAGACTGAGGCCGGCCGCCGCTACACCGTCGAGTGGAACGTCGCGGCCGCCTCCTCGGACACACGCGGCCTCTCCTATGGCGGCGACGCCGACGAGCAACGCGAGGACGACTGGTACGAGAGTCCGGTGCAGTCGCACCCGCTGTCGGTGTTCCCGGACGACGTGAAGCGCGAACTGCTCGCCGACCTGAACGACAGGGGCGGCGACCACATCCCGGTGTCGCTGAACGAGAGCCTCGACCCGTTCTGCCGGGAGGCGTACGACTACCTCGAAGAGATGTACCGCCGCGCGGGCAAGCGCGAACTGTTCAGCGAGGTCACCGACCCGAAACACCTGCGCGTGAAGAACTACGTCGTGGACGTGGGGCAGGGCATCGGCGTCCTCCACTCGGAGGACGACGGCACGCCCAAGGAGCGACTGGTCGGGTCGTGGATGCCGAGCATGCTCCGCGAACTCGACTCCCGCGGCCGGAAGAACCCGCAGGCGTTCAGCTACGACGGCGTGCTCTCGCAGGGTAACAGCCTCCTGACGATCGTCGAGGACGCCACCCAGCACGCCGACCTGCTCCAGAAACTGCTGAACGTCCCCGACGAGGGGCACGTGAAGCTCGACAAGGGAATCGGGATGGACATCGACACCCAGATGGTCATCATCTCGAACCCGGACCTCGACGTCGAACTCGACAAGTACGCCGACAGGAACGGGCGCGACCCGTTGAAGGCGCTGAAGCGCCGCCTCGACAAACACGAGTTCCGGTACCTGACGAACCTCTCTCTGGAGACGGAGCTCATCCACCGCGAACTGACGAACCAGCGGCCGGTCTGGGACATCGAGGACGAAGAGGAGATACGGGAGCGCATCGAGCAGCCCGTCTTCCTCGACGTGCGCGAGGGACCGGGGTCGATACGGCGACGCGAACTCGCGCCCCACGCCGTCGAGGCCGCCGCGATGTACAGCGTCGTGACGCGCCTCGAATCCGAGGACGTGCCCGGCGAGTACGACATCGTGGACAAGGCGCTCCTGTTCGACAGGGGCTACATCCAGGAGGGCGACACCCGCGTCGGAATCGACGAGTTCGACTTCGACTCCGACGCCGAGGGGACGCACGGCATCCCCGTGACGTTCACCCGCGATATCATCGCCGACCTCCTCCACGACGACAGGGACAGACACCACCCCCACCTCGACGTGGGCGGGGTAGTGATGCCCGAGGACGTCTTGGACGCGATGGCCGAGGGCCTCCACGACGCCCCAGTGTTCTCGCGCGCGGAACGCGCCGAGTACGAGGGCCGCGTCGCACTCGTCAAGGAGTACATCCTCGACAGGCAGGAGGAGGACGTGCTGTCGGCGGTCCTCGCGGAGAAGAACGTCGAACAGGAGACGGTCGAGCAGTACGTCGAACACGTGTACGCGTGGGCGGCGGACGAACAGGTGGAGACCGAACGCGGACCCGTCGACCCCGACCCCCTCATCATGAAACTGTTCGAGACGGAACACCTCGGCCGATTCGACGAGAGCGCGTACGCCGGCAACACCCCCTCCTCGACCGTCGAGGAGTTCCGCCGCGAGAAGGTCATCACGGCGCTGAACCGCTACGCGTGGGAGAACCGTGACGAGGGATTCACCGTCCAGGACGTGGAGCTCTCGGAGATTCCGGTCATCCGCGCGGTGCTGGAGTCGCACGACTGGGACGACGTTCGCCGCCTCTTCGAGGACTTCGACCCCGCACAGTGGGACGACCCGCCGGCGAACACGGAGACCGAACAGGTGAAAGAAAACACGATAGAGCGGATGGTCGACGCCGGGTACACGGAAGCGTCGGCCGAGCTCACGAGTCGCGCAGT
Source organism: Halopelagius fulvigenes (assembly GCF_042662625.1). Taxonomy (GTDB): domain Archaea; phylum Halobacteriota; class Halobacteria; order Halobacteriales; family Haloferacaceae; genus Halopelagius; species Halopelagius fulvigenes. The sequence continues at coordinate 936,514 of NZ_JBHSXH010000009.1, read as the reverse complement.
CATGCGCGAGGTGCGTTACAGATGGGACTGAGAGAAGACCTCGAACGGTTCCGCGAAGTCGGCGAGGAACGCCGCGAAGACCTCCAAGAGTTCATCAGCTACGGCAACCTCGGCGGGTCGGGACCAGAGAGCATCCAGATACCGATAAAGGTCGTCGACCTCCCGGAGTTCAAGTACGACCGCCTCGACCAGGGCGGCGTCGGACAGGGGAAAGGCGACACGCCCGACGTCGGCCAACCCGTCGGTCCGCCGCAACCCGGCGACGGGGACGGCGACGGCGACGAGGACGGCGACCCGGGCGAGGAGGGCGCAGAGCACGAGTACTACGAGATGGACCCCGAGGAGTTCGCCGAGCAGCTCGACGAGGAGCTCGGCCTCGACCTCGAACCGAAGGGCAAGGAGGTAATCGAGGAGATAGAGGGCGACTTCACCGACGTGACGCGCACCGGCCCCAACAGCACGCTCGACTTCGAGCGCCTGTTCAAGGAGGGGTTGAAGCGCAAGCTGTCGATGGACTTCGACGACGAGTTCGTCCGCGAGGCGATGAAAGTCGAGGGCGAGACGCCCGAGTCCGTCTACCGGTGGTGCCGCGAGCAGAACATCCTCGTCTCCCACGCGTGGATAAACAACGAGTGGGACGACATCGACGAGGACGAACGCGGGAAGTGGAGCTCCTTCGAGGAGATGGAGGAGAACGTCGAACGCCAGACGACGCTCCAGCGCATCCGCCGCGAGGGACTCCGCGACGTGCCGTTCCGACAGGAGGACGAGCGCTACCGCCACCCCGAGATAATCGAGAAGAAGCAGAAGAACGTCGTCGTGGTGAACATCCGCGACGTGTCGGGGTCGATGCGCGAACGCAAGCGCGAACTCGTCGAGCGGACGTTCACGCCGCTGGACTGGTACCTCACGGGCAAGTACGACAACGCCGAGTTCGTCTACATCGCCCACGACGCCGACGCGTGGGAGGTCGAACGCGAGGAGTTCTTCGGCATCCGCTCCGGCGGCGGTACCCGCATCTCCAGCGCGTACGACCTCGCGAAGGAGATCCTCGACGAGCAGTACCCGTGGAGCGAGTGGAACCGCTACGTCTTCGCGGCGGGCGACTCGGAGAACTCCTCGAACGACACGACGGAGAACGTCATCCCCCGGATGCGCGAGATAGACGCGAACCTCCACGCGTACGTCGAGACGCAACCCGGCGGCACCGCCATCAACGCGACGCACGCCGAGGAGGTCGAGCGCTCGTTGAGCGACCAAGGCAACGTCGTCGTCTCGTACGTCTCCTCGCCGGAGGACGTGATGGACGCGATATACGAGATACTGAGCACGGAGCAAGAATGAGCACGAAACGTTTCAGACTGACCGCGCGGCGCGAGGCAGAGTCGCTGGAGGAACCCGTCGAGGAGGCGGGCAACCTTGCGCGAAAACTCGGACTCGAACCGTACCCGGTCAACTACTGGGTCGTAGACCACGACGAGATGAACCAACTCATCGCCTACGGCGGGTTCCAACGGCGCTACCCGCACTGGCGGTGGGGCATGACGTACGACCGCCAGCGCAAGCAGGACCAGTTCGGCATGGGCAAGGCGTTCGAGATCGTCAACAACGACAACCCGAGCCACGCCTTCCTGCAGGAGTCGAACTCGCTGGCCGACCAGAAGGCGGTCATCACCCACGTCGAGGCGCACGCGGACTTCTTCCGCAACAACGACTGGTTCGGCATGTTCGTCGGCGACACCGAACTCGACGCCGCGGCGATGCTCGAACGCCACGGCGAGGCTATCCAGAAGTACATGGAGGACCCCGAGATAGACCGCGAGGAGGTCGAACGGTTCATCGACGCCGCGCTCTGTCTCGAAGACACCATCGACCAACACCGGACCCTCGCGGACGCCTTAGAGGGACGCGAACGCGTCCAACCCGAGGACCTCCGGAAGCGCCTCGAAGACATGGACATCTCCTCGGACGTGCGCCGGCAGGTGTTCGACGAGGAGTGGTTGGACGACTTCGCCGAGGCCGAAGCGGAGGCCGCCAAACTCGACGAACCGCGCAAGGACGTGCTGGCGTTCGTCCGCCAACACGGCATGCGCTACGACGAGGAGGAGGGCAAGGCCGTCGAGATGGAACCGTGGCAGAAGGACGTGCTGGACATGCTCCGCACGGAGGCGTACTACTTCGCCGCTCAGAAGATGACGAAGGTGATGAACGAGGGCTGGGCCGCCTACTGGGAGTCGCTCATGATGGGCGAGGAACAGTTCGCCGGCACGGACGAGTTCATCACGTACGCCGACCACCAAGCGCGCGTCCTCGGGTCGCCCGGCCTCAACCCCTACAAGCTGGGGAAGGAGCTGTGGGAGTACATCGAGAACACGACGAACCGCAGCGAGGTGGCCGACAAGCTGCTCCGCGTGAAGGGCGTCACGTGGCGGAACTTCCACGAGGTCATCGACTTCGGGGAGGTCCAAGAGCTCATCCAGCCGAACCCCGCCATCGACTCCGTCCGCCCGGAGACGCTGGACGAACTCGCCGAACTCGACGAGGGCGACCCGCGCATCGACTGGTCCGCCCTCGACGCCGCCCTCTCGGGCGACGTCGCCGAGGACACCTCGGCGGGCCACCAGACGCAGTCTGGTGACGTGGACGTCGAGACGTACCCGTGGAAGGTGCTGACGTACGAGGGGCTGGCGGAGCGACACTTCTCGCTCGTGAAGCCGCAGAACCGCGGGTTCCTCCGACGCATCCGCCGGTCCGAGCTCGAACAGCTGTCGCGGTACATGTTCGACGACGAGCAGTACGACACCGTCGAGGAGGCACTCGACGACGTGGACTACGCCGCCGGCTGGGACCGGATGCGCGAGATTCGGGAGAGCCACAACGACGTGACGTTCCTCGACGCGTTCCTCACGCAGGAGTTCGTCACCGACAACAACTACTTCACCTACGAGTTCACGCGCTCGACCGACCAGTTCCGCGTCGCCAGCGTGGACTACGAGGACGTCAAGAAGAAGCTGCTCCTGCAGTTCACGAACTTCGGGAAGCCCACCATCGCCGTCTACGACGGCAACTTCCACAACCGCAACGAACTGCTGTTGGGTCACCAGTACAACGGCATCATGCTGGACGTCAGGCAGGCGAAGGGCGTCCTCGAACGCCTCTACGACATCTGGGGTCGGCCGGTCAACCTCATGACCATCGTCAAGGAGTTCGACGAACACGAGGTGGAGGTGGCCCGCCGCCGCAACCGCGAACCCGTCCCCAAGGAGGTCGGAAAGCGCATCCGGTACGACGGGTCGGCGTTCGAGACGTACGACCTCGACCCGGAACTGGAGGAGCGCATCCAAGCGACCGACATTGACTACGACACCAAACCCGACGAGTGGTTGTCGTAGTCCGACCGATCTTCTCCCGTCTCCCCGACTCCTGTCTTACCGGGTGAATGTCAGTATAGGATATATTCTTAACCCCGGCGACGAGACTCTGAGCCGAACATGCCTGCGGGAGGGGTCGAGTCGCGGGGGGCGACGGACGACGGAGACGGAGCGACGCTCGGCGAGGCGGAGATACACGACGTTCTTAGAAACGACCGGCGCAGGCTGGTCATCGAACGTCTCCGCGACGACAGCGGCGAGGAGTCCGTCGCCGACTTGGCCGAGCTGATAGCGAGCATCGAGTCCGGCGAGTCGCCGCCGCCGCGGAACGTCAGACAGAGCGTCTACGTGTCGCTCCACCAGACGCACCTCCCGAAACTCGACGAACTGGGAATCGTGACGTACGACGACGAGGAGAAGCGAGTCGCCATCGCCGACGGCGCGGACGAGGTGGCCGTCTACATGGAAGTCGTCCCGAAGTACGGCATCTCGTGGGCGGAGTACTACCTCGGCGTCGGCGTCCTCGGCCTCCTGTCGGTCCTCGGGCAGGCCGTCGGCGTCCCGACGCTCGCCGCACTCGACCCGACGCTCGTCGCCGCCGCGTTTCTCGTTCTCGTCGTCCTCTCGGCGGCGTACCAACTGCTCGACCAGCGGAGTTCGCTCCTCCACCGACTGCAGGAGTGAGCGCCGAGAAGGGGGCGCCGTCGGCCGTTACGAGATGCTTCGCCGGGCGTCCGCCGCCCACGCGTCCTCGCGAGCGAACGCGAGCGTCGCCACGAGTCCCGTTATCAGGACGAACGCTATCAGCGAGAGGCGCGGAATCGTGAGCAGTCCGCCGAGCATCGCGTACTGAATCGACGCGCACCCGCCGCCGAGCGAACACGTCCCCCCGCCGGGCGCGACTTGGAGGTAGACGTGGTACGCGGCGACGACGGTGCCGAGTCCCGACAACGGGAGCACGGTTCGGTACACCTCTGACCGTCGTTCGACGGCGGCGACGCCGAGGACGACGACGAGAGGGTACATCAGGATCCGCTGATACCAACAGAGGTCGCACGGCACCAATCCGAGTCCGAGGCTGAAGTAGAGGCTGCCGGCGGTGGCGACGGCGGCGACGGTCGTCGCACCCCCGAGGACGGCCCGCGTCCGACGTGTGGCCATGTCTTCGACGGCGCGGCGAACGCTCTTGAACGTGTCGTTGGTTCAGTCGCCTCCGTCTTCGCCGCCGTCGGCGACCGTTTCGTCGAGCGGGTTCCGACTCGGGCGGGCGGAGTCCGGCGGCGCGGAGTCGGGGTCAACCGTCGCCGATCGGACCTGGTACGTGTGTACCGCCGCCGACGCCGCGAAGACGACGGTCACGACGCCGGCGTAGACGATGTCGGGGAGCATCGGGAACGGGAAGAACCCCACCCACGCGAAGAAGACGATGAGCGCGGAGAGGCCCGCGAGCGCGAGGTAGTAGACGGACCACGACTCCGTGGGTTCGCTCTGGATGTTGAGGTACGGTTCCAACTGGCCCGCCCGTTCCGTCAGTTCGACCGTCCCCCTGTCTCGGTCGTAGACGACGACGCCGATGTCGTCGAGTTTCGGGAGGTGCGTCTGGTGGAGCGACGTGTACACCCGCTTTCGCTGTTTGTACTTCAGTTCGTCCGTCGAGACTCCGTTCTCCCACGCTGCGACCTGTTGGGAGAGTTCCCGAACCGACGCGGTTCCGGACTGGCGGTGGAGGTGGTGGAGGACCAGACGACGCCTGCGGTTGCTCAGCATCGAGAAGATGTCGTCTTTCGTCAGACTATCGTCGTCGGCCACCTGCGTAAACAACCGCTCGGTCTCTAACACATCTTCCCTCCCCTCAATGTACCTGTACATATTTTGGCGGTTGATATAAACCATCCCCTAAACCGCAACCCGTCGGGCTTGCGAACTCGTCCGGAAGCGGAAAAACCGCCTGTCGCCGTTGCAGAAGCTCCCTCGTATATATGTGTGGATTTCCGTGAACGGAACCGATCGCTCCGGTTGCGCTCGGCGGGACTCCGCGAGAACCGACCTCGGGTCGCCGACGGCCGCGGGCCGCGGCGTCACGTTCGCTTCGAGCGTTCGGTGTTGGCCGTCTCGCGCAGGTAGAGGGCGATGTGAATCGCGAGTGCCGCCGCGAGGAGGCCGCCGTTCCAGACGAACGCGCTGTAGTAGATGAAGTCGATGGAGATGGACCGGACGACGAACGGCCAGAGCGGTTCCAAGGGCGGGTTCCCGCCGGCCCCGGCCGACAGCATGTCGATGAACAGGTGACTCAAGCCGCCGAGGAGGAGGCCCCCCGCGACGAAGAGGTACACCGTCGACGACGACGGCACTTTGCCGGCGTCTCGACGCCACCACCGCCGAAGCGTCGGCCCCGCGAGGGGCGCGAGGACCGCGCCTCCGAGGAGGGCGACCGTCCCGACGAACAGCACGGTGTGCGTGGGCCCGTGGTGGACGACGCCGGGGAGATAGAGGTCGATATCGGGAACCATCACCGTCAGCAGGACGACGCCGACGAACGCGAGACTGAGCCGCCTCCCCGGGAACGCCCACGCCGGAACCGCCCACAGGAGGCCCATCGCAACGTGTCCCAGAACGTCGACCACGGTACCGTACACACCGCGGGTCAGACTGAAAACGAGTGTGGCCGTCGGTGGGGATTCGAACCTCACCCGCAAATCGAAGATTTGCTCGCTGGCTCACGTCCCCTGTCCGCATCTTCAGCCTCGTCAGCGTGAGTGACTTTGTGGAGGAACTTGCTTGGTCTGAGAGCCACAGATTCCCAGAAAGGAACCGGTCACCCACTCCGCTTGAGAGCGACACAAGCATCACGCAATTGCCGACGTTTTGGCGCGGTACAGCACGCTCTCATGCCACGAAACGGCCTCCCCCATAAATTGACAGTCAGCTGGAACCAACACCCACTCATGACACTGTTGCTCGGAACCAACGACGGCGTGTATCGTGTTTCGGATATCCATTTCAACGACGCGAGCCAAGTGTTGGACGCTGGCCGAGTAATGCGAGTCCAACAGTTCGAATGGGCCGACGGAACCTACGCGTGCTCGAAGACGGGACTCTACCGTTCCACGGACGGGGGCGAAACCTGGTCCGATCAGGGCGTCCCGCAGAACGAGGTCTATTCGGTTCTCGTCAGTCCGGACAACGAACGCCTTTACACGGGAACGCATCCAGCCCATCTCTACGTTAGCGAGGACGACGGTGATTCGTGGCGTGAGCTCGAAGGGTTTCAGGAGTTACCTTCGCGCGACGAATGGTACACTCCTCGCCATCGCAACGAGGCCCACATCCGAAGCTTAGGCGCTCATCCCGACACGCCGAATCGAGTTATTGCGGGCGTCGAAGTCGGCGGCGTCCACGTCAGTGAAGACCGCGGCGAAACGTGGGCAGAACGACGTGATGGCGTTCAAGACGACGTTCACCACGTGCTGATCCGAGATGACGAGGAATACATCGCCTCGTGCGGTGATGGGCTCTATCGAACGACAGATGCAGGTCGCTCGTGGACACGGTTAGACGAGGAACTCTCGCATCGATACTTCCGCGAGGCGACTATTCGCAACGGACGACTGTACGCCGCCGCAGCCCGATCATCGCCGGGAACGTGGGAGGGCGAGTCCGGTGCGGACGGGGCCATGTTCGTCTCCGAAAACGACGGCGAAACGTTCGCGTCTGTGTCCTACCCCGGTGCGCCGCAAGAAGTGATACTCGCGTGGGCGTCTTCGGACATTCACCTCGTCGCGGGGACGAACGAAGGGCGGGTGATCGTAGAACGTGACGACGACTGGGAGACCGTTGGGACAGTGCCTGCGGGGATTCGCTCGCTCTGTCTTCTCTGATCCGCTTTCTGTCGGTAGATCTGCGAATTACCGATTACGAGATCCGAAACGGTTCTCGTGGCGACCCCGCGAATATCGTCGTCGGAAACGAACGTATCACCGTCAACTCGCCCGATACGAAGCGTCCTCAAATCAAAAATCGAATTCGAACCGTCGACGATACCGCGGGCGAGTTCCGAAACCGTCACTGGTGGCAGGTGACCTCTTGATCACGTATTTTCCGACCCGTCAAGTCTGTACGGCGTCGGGGTACGGCTTCCGCCGAGTCGACTCGGTGTTACGCACGGTTTTGTCGTTGTCCATGCGACGGTCGATATCGGCACGTAGAATGCCTGAGGAGGGCCTGTAGTGGATTTGTACCTCACTCGCAAATCTTCGATTTGCTCGCTGGCTCAAATCCCCTGTCGCGCATCCACTCCACACAGCCGTCGCAGCGCGACGAGACGTGCTGCTTGGGCGGTTGTTCCGAGAGAAGTGCTCGGTAGGGGATTTGAACCCCTGTCCTCGGCTCGAAAGGCCAAGATGATTGGCCGGACTACACCAACCGAGCCTGCACTCTTTCGTCATTCGCAGAATTGTTTAAAGATTCCGTTCCCGGCCCGCCGAGGGTGTGAACCTCTTACTTGCCCTCGAACTCGGGTTCGCGGTCGCCCATGAACGCCGTGACGCCCTCCATCAGGTCGTCGGTGTTGTAGAGGAGGCCGAACGCCTGCGATTCGACTTCCAGTCCGGCGTCGGCGCTCTCCCATCCGCTCCGCATCGCGCGCTTGGTGTATCGCTGGGCGATGGGCGGGCCGGACGCGAGGTCGCGGGCCAGTTCCCACGCCCGGTCGTCGAGTTCGCCGTTGCCGACGACTTCGTTGAGGAAGCCATACTCGCGCATCGTCTCCGCGTCGTAGCGTTCGGCGGTGAAGATAATCTCCTTGGCCCGCCCCGCGCCGACGATACGCTGGAGGCGGACGGTGCCGCCCCACCCCGGAAGCAGGCCGAGGTTGTGCTCCGGTTGCCCCAGTTCCGAGCGCTCGGAGGCGATGCGGAGGTCGGCGCAGGTGGCCAGTTCCATCCCGCCGCCGAGGCAGTAGCCGTCGATGGCCGCGAGGACGGGCTTGTCGCTCTGTTCGAGTTTCCCGAACGTCCGCTGGCCCTTCCGGGAGAGTTCGGCGGCGGCGACGGGTTGGCCCCCGCCGCTAGCCATCGACTGCACGTCCGCGCCCGCGGAGAACGCCCGGTCGCCCGCGCCCGACAGGAGGATGGCGCGAACGCCGTCGTCGTCGTTCAACGCGTCTATCGCGGCCGAGAGTTCGTCCAGCAGTTCCTCGCTGATCGTGTTCATCCGGTGCGGGCGGTCGAGTTCGACGTGACCCACGTTGTCGCGAACCTCCACCGAGAGCGTCTCGTAGTCGTGTCCTTCGGACTCCTCGCCGGCGTCGCCCCCGCGGAAGCCCTCGCCGGACTCGCCGAGTTCGCGGAGCAGTTCGACCGCCTCGTACCGCGCCGCGCCCGTCTCCTCGTGGAGTTCGTCCAGCGTCTCGACCAACGAACCGAGGCCCGCCCGGTCGGCCATCTTCGCCGGGCCGTCGGGGAAGCCGGCGCCGAGCATCACGGCGCGGTCGATGGCCTCGGCGTCGGCCACGTCGTTCTGGACGAGTCCGGCGACTTCGTTCGCCATCACGGCCATCAGGCGTCGTTCGACGTCCTCGCGCACCTCGTCGGAGGGAATCTGCGCGCCCTCGCCGCCCTCGTAGTCGTAGAACCCCTTCCCGGTCTTCTTCCCGAGTTCCTCGGCTTCGACCTTCTCTTCGAGGAGGGGACACGGTTCGTAGGCGTCGCCGAGAACCTCGTTCATGTAGTCGAGGACGTGGTAGCCCACGTCGATGCCGACCTGGTCGGCGAGTTCGAAGGTGCCCATCGGGAGGCCGATGCCGTACTTCGTCGTCGAATCGACTTCGGCGACGGTGGCGTCGCCGGACTCGACTATCCACGCCGCCTCGTTCATCTGGGGGACGAGGATGCGGTTGACGACGAACCCCGGGCTGTCCTTGTGGACGCGGACGGGCGTCTTCCCCATCTCCTCGGCCAACTCGACTATCAGGTCCATCGTCTCGTCGGCCGTCTCCGCGCCGGAGATGACCTCGACCAGTTGCATCCGGACCGGCGGGTTGAAGAAGTGCATCCCGCAGAACTGCTCCGGTCGGTCGGTCACCTCCGCGAGTTCGGTGACCGAGAGGCTGGAGGTGTTCGTCGCGAACACGGTTCGCTCGGGGGCGGCGGCCTCCAACTCCGTGTACACGTCCTTCTTTATCTCCATCTTCTCCGGCACCGCTTCGACGACGACGTCCGCGTCGGAGACGGACTCCGCGAGGTCCACGTACGTCGTGACGCGTTCGAGGGCGGCGTCGGCGTCCGACTCGGATATCTGCTCTTTCTCGGCCAACTTGCCGAGGCTCCACTCTATCTGGTCGTACCCCTTCTGGACGAACTCCTCCTCGATGTCGCGGAGGTTGACGTCGTACCCCGCGAGCGCCGCGACTTCGGCGATACCGTGGCCCATGCTGCCCGCGCCGAGAACCGTGATACTGTTGACGTCGTCTATCTCCATGCGCGTATCCTCTCTTGCTCGGGGTTTCAACGTTTCCCTCGGGTAAAAAGAAAACCCGTAGTCAGTTCATTAATCGTTTTTACTGAAATAGTCGGGGAGGGAATCGCTGCCCCGCGAATCGGCCGATGTGACGATTTTCAGTCGGGTCATCTCGCGGGTTCGACCGGTTCGCCGACGGCGAAGACGGTCTCGCCGTCCACGACGAACCGCGCGAGGGCCCGGCCGCCGATATCGAGCGAGCGAAGCCGTCTCGCCCGCGGGTGGTCGCCGAACTCGACCGACGCCGCGCCGGTGTACGGCCAGACGCCGACGTCTCCGTCCACCTCGACGGGCGCGCGGAGCAGTCGTCCGCCTTCGACCGAGTAAGCGCCGCCCGACTCCCGCCGGCGAACCGCCTTCGGGCGCTTCGCCTCGAAGGCGAGGAGGCGTTCGCCGTCGACGGTCACGGTCGTCCGCCGCCGGGACGCGTCGTCCTCGTGGGAGATGTCCGCGACGACTTTCGGGAACCCCCACACGTCGGTTCCGAGGGCTCTGGCCGGGTCGGTCGTCACCGGGAGGAACCAGACGTACCCGCTCGCGCCCCGCCGCAGTAACGACGCGAACGGGACCGCGGTCGGTTTGTGGACCGCCGGGACGACGACGGCGAACTCGTCGTACGGCGCTATCGTCCCGTCGCCGACGCGGCGGTACGACGCGCTCAGAAACGTCACCGCGGCGCGGCGAGGTGCGACCCGAATCGGTTCGAGTCCCGCCGGCAGGAGTTCCCGGAGGCCGTCGCGGCGCGCCGAGAACACCGCCCCGAGAACGGTCCCCTCCGTCGAGAGGGGGAGCGAGACGGTTTCGCCCGTCGAGAGCGTCACCGACCGTTCGCCCCGCCCGTCGTTCGGTCCGCCGGTTGGGGAGTCGCGGCGGGTCACGTGCGAACGCTCACCCCGTCAACTCTCGTAGTGTTCCCAGACGTAGAGCGTCCCGTACGACCGGTACGGACGCCACGACTCGGCGATTTCGCGCATCTCGGCGCGGTCCGCGGCGCCGTACAGTTCCTCGATGCCGCGCCGAACCGCCAGGTCGCCCAACGGGAGGACGTCCTCCCGGCCGAGGGTGAAGATGAGGTACATGTGGGCGGACCACTCGCCGATGCCCTTGATTTCGGTGAGGGCGTCGATGACCTCCTCGTCGGTGTACTCGGCGAGGGCTTCGCGGGTGAAGTCCCGTTCGCGGAACGCCTCCGCGGCGTTGCGCAGGTATTCGACTTTCGTCCGGGAGAGGCCGGCCTCCCGGAGTTCGTCGGCGTCGGCCGCGAGGATAGTGGTCGGCGTCACGTCGCCGAGGAGGGCGAAGACGCGCTTTCGGATGGCCTTCGCCGAGGCGGTCGAGAGTTGTTGGTTGACGATGGCGACGCAGAGGCGTTCGAACTCGTCCTCCGCGGGGGCGAGTTCGACGTCTCCGTGCCGCCGAACGAGGTCCGCCATCACGGGGTCGTCGAGGAGCGTCTGTTTCCACGGTGTCGTCTGCATGTGGTGACGGCCCGTATGTCGCGCAGACGTAAATGCCGTTCACCCCACCCCAGCGTCCCGTCGAGGCCGGGGCGTCCGCCGAGACCCGCGAGCGTCTTACTCCAAGTACTCCTCTTCGCGTTCGTCGTCGTCCTTCGAACCGCCGGAGTCGGCGCGGCGGCGCACGTCGACGCGGTAGTGTTCGAGGATGTCCCGCCCGAGGAGTATCGGGTAGTCCATGTGCGAGCGGTCTTCGACGCTCGCGGTCACGGTGTGTTGGGTCCCGCCGATGCCGATGACGAGGTCCACAACGGGGCGGGCCTTCCCGGACTTGTGGCTCCCCGACCGGACGCGCGTCATGCTCTTTATCGGCCCCGCGCCGATTTCCGCCGCCAGCGACGTGTCGATGCTCGTCCGGGTCGCGCCGGTGTCGGACTTCGCGAGCGTCTGCTTCGAACCGCTCGTCCCCGAGACGATTATCTCCTCGATGTAGCCGATGGTCGGCGTCTCCCCCTCGGCGGAGGGGTCCACGCGGGGCATGCTGGCGGGACGGGAGTCGTCGAGGGTCGCGGTGAGTTCCTCCACCCGGTCGTCGTCCACCTCGCCGCCCGCGCGTTCGATCGCGGTCTTGGCGATGTACGGGGCGGGACTCCTCCCGGTCGCCTTGTGGAGCCCCTTGAACCCGGCCGTGGGGTTCACTTCGAGGACGAACCAGCCCTCGTCGCCCTCCACGAGGTCCACGCCCACGTAGTCCAAGTCCATGACCTCCGCTGCGTAGAGAGCGGTGTCGCGGGCCTCCTTCGGCATCTCGTCGGTCGCGTCGAGGACGTCGCCGCCGAGGGCGACGTTCGTCCGCCAGTCGCCGTCGGGGGCGTAGCGGTACATCGCGCCGATTATCTCGCCGTCCACGATGTAGACGCGCAGGTCGCGGTGCTTGTCCGCGTCGCGTTCGATGAGGTCCTGCAGGAACGCCTGCCTGTTGCCGACCTTCGGGTTGACCGTCTCCGTGAGGTCCACCTTCCACGTGCCGCCGCCGTGGGTGCCGATCGCGCTCTTGTAGACGCCGACGTCGCCGAACCGTTCGCGGCCGGCGTTCAGCTTCTCGTTCGAGAGCGCGAGCAGGGCGTCGGGCACCTTGATGTTCCAGTTCGCCAGCGTCGCCGCCGTCGCGAACTTGTGAATCGCCGTCAGCACGTTCGCGGGTTCGTTCAGCATCGGACGGATTCGCTCGAACGTCGTGGCGAGACCGAGCAGTTCCGCCGGTTCCTCCGTGTTCGAGAGGAGGAGGCGGTTCGCGATGATGTCCACGTCGGGTTCGATAGTCACCTCGCCGCCCTCGATGCTTATCGCCGTGTTCTCCTGCCGCAGCCACAACCCCTCGTGGCCGAGATCGTCGACCGCGTTGAGTATCGCCTTCGTCTCCTTGCTGTTGTGGAGAGAGAGTACACCCACTCGGACTTCGTCTCCGTCCGTAGACATACACGTCAGTAACATACCGCTGTTTCAAAGGCATGCCGGTGAAGTGATCCGTCAGCGAGAGAGACGCAGATCGTCGGACCGCTAACTCCGGGGGCCGAACCCGAACCGTCGCGCGCGTCCGACCGTGCGGACGAACAGGTTCGGTTCCCGGCGCGACGCCGACGCGCGGTGCGGGAGCGTTATGTACCACCCACCCGGAGACCGGGTATGAGCGACGATGTGACCTTCACGTACAACGGCGGGAAGGTCGCGCCGGGCGAGACTCAGAACATCCGGTACGGTATCAGCGAGACGTACCTCGGTGACCCCGTCCGCATCCCGGTTACAATCATCAACGGCGAACGGCCCGGACCGACGGTGTTCCTCTCGGCCGCCGCCCACGGCGACGAACTAAACGGCATCGAAGTGGTCCGCGAAGTCGCCTTCGAGTGGGACCTCTCGGACCTCGCGGGGACGCTCGTCTGCCTCCCCGTGATGAACGTCCCCGGCTTCCTCGCGCAGCAGCGGTATCTCCCCATCTACGACCGCGACCTGAACCGATCGTTCCCCGGTAAGCACGACTCCACGAGCGCGAAGCGCATGGCCGCCAGAATCTTCGACAACTTCATCGCGCCCTGCGACTTCGGCCTCGACTTCCACACCTCGACGCGGGGCCGGACGAACATGCTGCACGTCCGCGCCGACATGTCCGACCCCGGCGTCGAACGACTCGCGCGGGCGTACGGGCCGAACGTCATCATCGACAGCACCGGCAGCGACGGCGTCCTCCGGACGGAGGCGACGCGCGTCGGCATCCCCACCATCACCATCGAGATGGGCGAGGCCCACCGGTTCCAACGCGAACTCATCGACGACGCCCTCGCGGGCGTCGAGTCGGTGTTCGCAGAGTACGGCCTGCGCGACACCACCGTCGTCCGGTGGCCGGGGTGGCAGACGGTCATCGACGACGCGAACGAGAAGACGTGGATTCGCGCCGACGCGGGCGGCATCGTGGACATGCACCACGACCGGGGGTCTCTCGTCCACGAGAGCGACCGCATCTGCACCATCACCAACCCGTTCAAGGACGACAACGTCACCATCGACGCGCCGTTCACGGGGCTTCTCGTCGGCGTCCTCGAAAACCCGGTCGTCTACCCGGGGAACCCGCTCTGCCACCTCGTGGAACTCGAAGAACCGGTTCGGCGCGTCGTCGAGCGGGAGCAGTCCCCGCACGGGGCCGACGCCCGGTCGTGACGGCGGCGTCGCGTCGCCGGCGGCGTCGCGCGCGGCCGACGACTTAAACGACGGCGCGACGCGGGCGAGAGTGGCCGATGCCGTCCACCGATTCGGGCCCCCCTCCCGCGCGTCCGTACACGTAAGTTCTATACGATACCAGTACCCAGACTCACGAGAGCATGAGTCAGTCTTACAATCGGGGCCTCATCGAGGACTTCGGCCGGTGGCGGGAGTTCTCAGCTGGTATGTGGGCCTGGGTTTTCCACAAGTTCACGGGCTGGGTGTTAGTGGGCTACCTGTTCACCCACATCGCCGTCCTCTCGACGGCGCTTCAGAGCCCGGATGCGTACACGACCACCATCCGGACGCTGGAGAGTCTCCTGGTGGTCCGTATCATGGAAGTGGGACTCCTCGCCGTGGCGGTGTTCCACATCCTCAACGGGCTTCGTCTCCTGTTCGTGGACCTCGGCGTCGGGCTGGAATCGCAGGACAAGAGCTTCTACGCGTCGCTGATACTGACGGGGGCGATAGTCGTCGCCAGCGTCCCGACGTTCGTCGCGGGGGTGTTCTGAGATGGCGGAACGCTACTCCTCGTTCGAACGCGGCGGGCGCCGGTGGCTCTGGCAGCGAATCACGGCCGCGTTCCTCGTGGTCGTCCTGGCGTTCCACTTCTTCCTGCTTCACTTCGTCCACCACGCGGACGAGGTGACGTTCGCCATGTCGTCGGCGCGGATGGAGACGTGGACGTACTACTCGCTTATGGTGCTGTTCCTCGTGACAGCGACGTTCCACGGGGTCAACGGCGTCTTCAACGCCCTCGTCAACCAGGGACTCACCGGGTCGCGCAAGACGGCCGTGAAGTGGACGCTCGTCGCGGCGAGTCTCCTCCTCGTGGTGCAGGGCATCCGAACCGCGAACGCATGGGCCGGTATCACCATCCTTCCGTTCTAACATGAGCACGCAAGTTCCCGAACAGTCCGAGCAAGAATCGTCCGCGGCGGAGTCGGAAACCTCCGTCGCTCAGGAAGAGCGCATGCGGCAGAAGCGCGACCGGGCCCAAGCTCGAGAGCGTCAGCGCCAGAAAGAAGAGTCCGAGATATCCCCGGACGACGAGGACACGTACCAGCTGAAGGTGTTCCGGTACGACCCCGAAGTCGCCGGGAAGCAGGAGCCTCGCTTCGACGACTTCTACGTCCCCTACCACAAGGGGATGACCGTCCTCGACGCGCTGATGTACGCGCGGGACAACTACGACTCGAGTCTGACCTTCCGGCACTCCTGTCGGCAGGCCATCTGCGGGTCCGACGCCCTGTTCATCAACGGGCGTCAGAAACTCGGGTGCAAGACCCAGTTGTCGGACCTCGACGAGCCCGTTCGCGTCGAACCGCTCCCCCACGCCGAAGTCGTGAAGGACCTCGTCGTGGACATGGAGCACTTCTACGACCAGATGCACGCCGTTGAGCCGTACTTCCAGACGAACGACCTGCCGGACGACGAACTGGCGGAACAGAAGCAGTCCCGAGAGAACCGCGAGAAGGTCAAGATGTCCACGCGCTGCATCTGGTGCGCGGCGTGTATGTCCTCCTGTAACATCGCCGCGGGCGACAACGAGTACCTCGGCCCGGCGGCCATCAACAAGGCGTACCGCTTCACGATGGACGAACGCGAGGGCGAGGACATCAAGCAGCACCGGATGGAGATTCTGGAACAGGAACACGGCGTCTGGCGCTGTCAGACCCAGTTCTCCTGCAGCACCGTCTGTCCGAAGGACATCCCGCTGACGGAGCACATCCAGGAGCTGAAGCGCGAAGCCGTCAAGAGCAACCTGAAGTTCTGGTGAGATAGCCGAGTCGAACCAGCCTCAACAACGAAACACAAACTCACACCATGTACGAACACGACGTTATCGTGGTCGGCGCGGGCGGCGCGGGCCTCCGCGCGGCCATCGCGGCGCAGGAAGCAGGAGCGGACGTGGCCATCGTCTCGAAGCTCCACCCGGTCCGAAGCCACACCGGTGCCGCCGAGGGCGGCATCAACGCGGCCATCCGAGAGGGTGACTCGTGGGAGGACCACGCGTACGACACGATGAAAGGCTCGGACTACCTCGGGGACGCCCCTGCGGTGGAGGCACTCTGCAAGGAGAGTCCCAAGGAGACGATGCAGTTGGAACACTGGGGGATGGCGTTCTCCCGCGAGGAGGACGGAACCGTCTCTCAGCGGCCGTTCGGCGGCCTCTCGTTCCCACGGACGACGTACGCGGGCGCAGAGACGGGCCACCAACTGCTCCACACGATGTACGAACAGTTGGTCAAACGGGGCATCCAGGTGTACGACGAGTGGTACGTCACGCGACTCGCCGTCACCGACGAGGCGGACCCCGAAGAGCGGACGTGTCACGGCGTCGTCGCCTACGACATCCAGTCCGGCGAGGTGTCGGGTTTCCGCGCCCGCGACGGGGTCATCCTCGCGACGGGCGGCCTCGGGCAGGTGTACGACCACACCACGAACGCCGTCTCCAACACCGGCGACGGCGTCGCCATGGCGTACCGCGCGGGCGTCCCCATCGAGGACATGGAGTTCATCCAGTTCCATCCGACCACCCTGCCTTCGACGGGCGTTCTCATCTCCGAGGGCGTCCGCGGCGAGGGCGGCATCCTCTACAACGAGGACGGCGAGCGGTTCATGTTCGAGTACGGGTACGCGAACAACGCCGGGGAACTGGCCTCCCGCGACGTGGTGTCGCGCGCCGAGTTGACGGAGGTCAACGAGGGCCGCGGCATCGAGGACGAGTACGTCCACCTCGACATGCGCCACCTCGGCGAGGAGCGCATCCTCGACCGTCTGGAGAACATCCTCCACCTCGCGGAGGACTTCGAGGGCGTCGACGGCCTCGAAGAACCAATGCCGGTCAAGCCCGGCCAGCACTACGCGATGGGCGGCATCGAGACGGACGAGAACGGCGAGACGTGCATCGACGGCCTGTACGCGGCCGGCGAGTGCGCCTGCGCCTCCGTCCACGGGTCGAACCGCTTAGGCGGCAACGCCCTCCCCGAACTCATCGTCTTCGGCAAGCGCGCCGGCTACCACGCCGCGGGCCGAGAGATGGAGGACGCGGAGATACAGACCGGTCAGCGCGGCGAGTGGGAACGCGGCGAAGTCGATACGCCCGTCGAACCGGGCGCGGTGTCGTCCGGCGGCGACGTCGTCGCTGACGGGGGTGAGCGAACCGACGGTTCGCGATCCTCGTCGGAACCGCGTTCTGACGGCGGCGCGGCGGCGTCCGGCGGGTCCTCCTCGCTCACGCCCGAGGGCTACGTCGAACGCGCGCTGGAAGCCGAGAGAGAGCGCATCGAGTACCTCCTCGGGAAGGACGAGGGCATCCAGCAGGCCGAAATCCGCGCGGACGTCCAGATGTCGATGACGCGGAACGTCAACGTCTTCCGCGAGGAGGGGGGCCTCAAGCAGGCGCTCCGGGACATCCGCGAGGCGCGCGAACGCTACGAGGACGTCTACGTCGCCGACAAGTCGCGCACGTTCAACACCGACCTCGTCCAGACCATCGAGATGCAGAACATCCTCGACGTGGCCGAGGCCATCACGCTCGGCGCGCTCGCCCGCAAGGAGTTCCGCGGCGCGCACTGGCGCAAGGAGGCCCAAGAGCGACGCGACGAGGAGTGGCTGAAGCACACGATGCTCTCGTGGAACGACGGGACGCCGGAACTGTGGTACCGCCCGGTCATCCTCGAGGGCGAGAGCAAGACGTACGAGCCGAAGGTTCGGAGCTACTGAACCCGCCTTTCTCCCTCTCCGGGGCGTTTCGTCCTCGCCCGACCGAACCGTCGCCCGACCCACCGAGGCTATTTGTGTCGCTCCCACGTACTCCGAGACAGGAAGGGTAGCTCAGTGGTAGAGCGTCTCCGACGGCGACCGCTCCGCGGTCCGCCCGGAGCACGGCTTCGCGTGGTTCGACTCCCGCCCCTTCCACTTCCGCCGGGCGCGTTCGGACTCGCTTCGCTCGTCTTTGCTCGTCTCCGCTCCCCGCCGACCGCCACTCCCCGCCGCTGCCGGACCCCCGTCGAACCGACTCTCGTCGGTAGTCGAAAATCGGACGGACGAACGACCGCGGTTCGACCGTGAATATCCCTGACAGTTTCGGAGTTCACCGTCGAGACGGCCGCTCCCCCACGTTTTCCGATTCCGTCCTTTCGACAATCGTCGTGGATTGGTTTTATTATCGTCGAACCCAATCGGTCGGTAACAACTATGCAACGGTCCATCCACTCCGACTCGTCCTCCGGCACAGGTCTTTCGACGATCCCCGCGGAACTGGAGTCGCCCCGGGCGAAACTCGTCTACCTCTATCTCTCGACGCAGGGCGACGCGTCGATAACGGACCTACAGAAGGGATTGGAGATGAAGAAGCTCTCCCTGTACAGCATCCTCAGCACCCTGTGCGAGCGAGGACTCGTCGATCAGGACGCCGAACGGTACCGAATCGCCTGACGGAGTGCGTCAGGAGTTTCGCGGAGAACGGGCCTTTCTCACGTCCGCACCGTCTCTAACCATATCGTCGCAGTACGGACAGACGCGGGGGTCGTCCATGTTCGTCGGGGCGAAAACGCGCGCGTAAGCGGGCGTCACGAACGAACCACAGTTCTGACACTCGGGCATGGGACGTCTAATCTCTTATACCTGTTTGCTATAAAACTTCGCCCCGCTTTCAATAGACGGCGCCGAGTCTCAGCCGAGAGCGCCGATGAGCGATTCTGCGGGCGTGTTAGACGGACGCGAGACGACGCAGGCGCCTCTTCGGTTCGTCGGACATCTTGTCGCTGGTGTGACACTCTCGACCCCTTATCGTCCGTTCTCCTCCCTCTCTCGGTCGCCGGTCGTTCCGTTGCGGAAGTGGTTTGTTCCCCCCCGTTCGATTTCCGCCGAAATGACTCGTCCCGAATCACGAACGACGCGCGCTCTCGTCGTTCTCCTCGCCGTCGCCCTCGTCTTCGGCGGCGTCCCGAACCCCGCGTCCGCCCAATCGACGGCGACCATCGCGGGGACGCAGATAGCCCCCGACGACGTCTCCCTCCGCGTCGCCCTCCAACCCGACGGCACCGCGGAGTGGGAAGTCGAGTACCGAGTCCGACTGGACGAGGAGAACAAGACCGAGGCGTTCGAATCCGTCCAACGCGACATCCGAGCGAACGAATCGGCCTACGTCTCGGAGTTCCGGTCGCGGATGGAGGCGACCGCTGCGACGGCCGAGAACGCCACCGGGCGACAGATGAGCGTCGGGAACGTCAGCGTCTCCACGTCCCGACAGCAACTGCCGCAGGAGTACGGCATCATCACGTACTCGTTCACGTGGACGAACTTCGCCGCTGTCGAGGACGGACGCATTCGGGCGGGCGACGCCCTCGCGGGCTTCTTCCTCGACGGCGAAACGTCGCTGCTCATGACGTGGCCCGAGGGGTACGAAGTCGAGTCGGTGTCGCCCAACCCGAACGACCGGCGGACGCGGACCGTCGCCTGGAACGGTCCCCTCGACTTCGGCCCGGGCGAACCGACGCTTCTCCTCGCCGAGTCGCCGTCGGCCGGGTCCCCGTCGCCCTCGGAGACGCCGACCGGCGGCGGCGACGGCGCGTCCTCCGGGAACGATATCGCCGTCATCGGCGGATTCGCGCTCCTCGTCGTCGGCGTCGTCGCCGGGGGCGGGTGGATGCTGTATCGCCGACGCGAGGACGGTGCCGAAGCGGATAGTTCGCGCACGCGCGCGACGCCCGGCGGCGCGACGGACGACGGCGGGGCCGTCGGCGGACGCGCCGGTACCGACGCCGACGTTCCCCCCGCGGCGGACGATTCGTCCGACGAGGACGACGGGGGCGCCCGCGAGAGCGACGACGCCTCCGAAGGCGACGAGGGCGGGAGCGACGAGAGACAGATGCCGTGGGAGGACGAACTGCTGAGCAACGAGGAGTGCGTGCTGGCGCTCATCGAACACGAGGACGGTCGGCTGAAACAGCAGGAGGTCGCACAGACGTTGGATTGGACCGACGCCAAGACGAGCCAAGTCGTCCGGAAGATGCGAGACGAGGGGACGCTCGACGCGTTCCGACTCGGCCGCGAGAACGTCCTCGTGTTGCCGGACGACGACGGCGACGAGGCGGACGACGAGGACGCCGGCCCCGGGCCCAGGTAAAAACCTTTCGACTGTTTACGTCAACAGCCTGATTTTAACACCCGGAAATCGCGCGACGGCGGCGACCTTCAACTCCGCTTGATTGGGGCTAAATCCGGACGAAGATAGTCGGTGTATATGTCCGTCCGGCTAGTACGGAGAGACGAGATGAGGCGAGTGACTGCGCTCCTCGTGGCCGTACTCGTCGTCGTCGCAACCGTTCCGGCCGGCGTCGCCGCCGCCGGAACCCAAGCGACTTCGACGCAGACGAGTGCGACGACGACGGAGACGACGGAGACGGGGAACGCGATGACAGACACCGGCGCGAACGAGATGACGACGGCGAACGACTCGGCGGGCGAGAACGGGTCCGACGGCATCGCGCCCGGCGAGCAACTCGCGGGCATCCTCGCCGTCCAGCGGGCTGAAATCGACGGCGAACTCGACTCTCGGTCGTTCGACCACCGCGTGGCGAGTGCGGCGAGCAACGACTCGAAGGCTCGCGTCGTCGCAGACCAGTTGAACGAGAGCCGAGAGCGTCTCGAGACGCTTCGAGAACGGCGGAGCGAACTCCGCGAGGCCCGCGAGGCGGGGAACCTCTCGCGGGGACGGTACCAGGCGCAGGCGGCCCGACTGACTGCGGAGATACGGTCGCTTCAGCGCCTCCTGAACCGGTCGTCCGACGCGGCGCAGGAACTGCCCGCGGACGTGAAGCGGGCGAACGGCATCGGCTCCGAGGAGGTCGAACGACTGCGAACCGAGGCGCGCAACCTCTCCGGGGACGAGGTGTCCGACATCGCAAAGCGCGTCGCCGGATCGAACGTCGGTAACGGACTCGCGGACGACGAAGACAAGAAGGAGCAGCGAACCGGCAACGGTAACCGTAACGGTCATGACGGCGCGCCCGGCCGTTCGGGTGAACGCGGACAGCCCTCAACGAACGAATCCGACCGCGGTTCGAGTACCGACGCCGTTCCCGGCCGGTTCGACGGCGAAAACGACAGCGACAACCTGACGGTCGAGGCGCCGGATTTATCAGGCGAGACACCCGCTAACCATAGCCGCCGAGGAAACCACAGCGTACCCGGCCGGCCGACCGAGACGATCAAAACGAACGGTACAACCGAGACGACTGAGGTGAACCAGACGACCGAGGCGACTCAGACGACCGAGACGATTGAAGTGAATCAGACGACCGAGGTGACTGAGGCGGCTCAGACGACCGAGGTGACTGAAGTGAATCAGACGACCGAGGCGACTGAGGCGATTCAAACGACCGAGGCGACTGAGGTGAATCAGACGACCAAGACGACCGAGGCGACTCAGACGACCGAGACGACCGAGGCGACTCAGACGACCGAGACGACCGAGGCGACTCAGACGACCGAGACGAACGAGACGGACGGCGCGAACGGCACCAGAAACGGATGGTCCGACGACGGCTACCTGATCGGTCAGAAGGGAGACTCAGGTGACGGTAGTGGACTGTACGGCCCCGGCGAACTGTTCTGAGACGCAGTCGACGATGAGCGACCCTGACGAATGAGCCCGAAATTCAGTTCTGATAGCAGAGAGGAAACACTATATTCTGTCGAATAGTTCGACACTGTGAGAATGGAGTACGTGTATCCGATAGTAGGCCTCGTCGCCGGCGCTTGTCTCGTAGGACTGAGCGTCGTGACGGCGTTCGTCTACACACCGTACACGACTTCTCTCGTCGATAGCGTGGTGACCGCCTTCACCGGCGTCACCCTCCAAATCGGCGACTTCGTCGCCGTCTCTTCGGTCACCGCGATACTGTTCGACGTGCTGGCCGGCCAGTTCGGCGTGCGCTACCCCATCATCGTCCCGTGCGTCTTCGCGTACGTCATCACGCACGTGGTCGTCTACTACTCCTGTCTCCGCATCACGGACCTCCAGAGCGAACCGCTCGACCCGAACTTCGACATCCGGCAGAACCCGATGAAACTGATGGCGCTCTCGATTCCGGGCGCGCTCATCCTTCTGGCCCCGCGGGACAGGGACCACTCGAACCGCTGACCCGCGGCCGGAATCGTCGCGTTTCCGTCCCGTTTCAGTCGCGTTTCGCTACCGTCAGCGAAATTCGCAATAACGCTGTTGCGTCCGGGCGGCGTCCACTCTGTGTGTTTCTGACCGCGGTTTTCCCCCTCCAACCGACGCCGGACGTGACCGTCGGCACGGTGGTGGTGTTCGCCGTCGTCCTCGGGGCGTTGGTGCTCTTCACGACGGAACTGCTCCCTGTTGACGTTACCGCGATTCTCGTGTTGGTCTCGCTCGTCGTGTTGGAGCCGTGGACCCGAATCTCCGTGGAGGAGGGACTCTCGGGGTTCTCCAACGAGGCGACCATCACCGTCCTCGCGATGCTCATCCTCAGCGCCGGCGTCTCCCGGTCGGGTGCGGTCCAGCGACTCGGTCGGCGACTCTCCGGTTTCGCCGGGAGCGACCGGTTTCGGCAGGTCCTCGCCACCGTCGCCGTGGGGAGCGTCCCCTCCGGGTTCATCAACAACACGCCCGTGGTGGCGATGCTCGTCCCCGTCGTCTCCGACATCGCGCACGGCGGCCGAACGTCCCCGTCGAAACTGCTCATCCCCCTCTCGTTCGCCTCCCAACTCGGCGGGATGCTCACGCTCATCGGCACCTCGACGAACATCCTCGCCAGCGACGTGGCCGGGCGACTCTCCGCGCAGTACCCCCGACTGCACGAGTTCTCGATGTTCGAGTTCACGGGCCTCGGAGCCATCGTCCTCCTCGTCGGCGGAACGTACCTCGTGACGGTCGGCCACCGACTCCTCCCGGAACGCGTCCCGCCCGAGGAGAGCTACATCGAGGAGTACGAGGTGGCGGACTACCTCGTCGCCGTCGTCGTCGGCGAGGACGCTCCGGTCGCGGGCCGCACCGTCGCCGAAGCGACCGAGGAGACCCTCGCCGACGCCGACGTCCTGCAACTCGTCCGCGGCGGCCGGTGGTTCGGCGACCCCCTCGCCCGGAAGACGATTCGGTCGGGCGACCGCCTCCGCCTCCGCACCGACCGCGACACGCTCCGCCGCCTCATGTCGATGGACGGCCTCTCTCTGGCCGAAACGCCCACGGCCGTCGACTTCGACACCGCGAGCGGCGAATCGACGCTGTTCGAGGTCGTCATCCCCTCGCGGTCGGCGCTCGTCGGCGAGACGCTCAGCAGTTCCTCCTTCGCGGAGCGGTACGACGCGACGGTGCTCGCCTTCCGCACGCGGGGAGAACTCGTCCACGAACGGCTGGAGGAGACGACCATCAGACCCGGCGACACGCTCCTCGTGCAGGCGCTACCGGACAGCGTGGACCGCCTCTCGCGCAACCGCGACTTCATCCTCGCGCTCGAAGCCGAGGACCCCCAGTACGAGACGGAGAAGATTCCGCACGCCGTCGCCGTCGTCCTCGCCGTCGTCGTCCTCGCGGCGGCCGAGATTCTACCCATCGTCATCGCCGCACTCGCGGGCGTCGTCGCCATGGTGGCTCTCGGCGTCCTCCAGCCGAACGAACTGTACGACGCCGTCGATTGGAACGTCATCTTCCTCTTGGCGGGCGTCATCCCCCTCGGCATCGCTCTCGAACAGACCGGCGGCGCGGCGTTCGTCGGCGCTCTCGTCGCGTCCACCGCGGGGTTCCTTCCGATAATCGGCGTCCTCTGGACGTTCTACCTCGCCACCGGACTCATCACGGAACTCATCTCGAACAACGCGAGCGTCGTCCTCATGATTCCCGTCGCCGCCGACGTGGCCGCCCGCATCGGCGCGAACCCGTTCGCGTTCGTCCTCGCGGTGACGTTCGCCGCCTCGACGGCGTTCCTCTCGCCCATCGGCTATCAGACGAACCTCTTCGTCTTCGGTCCCGGCGGCTACAAGTTCACCGACTACCTCCGCGTCGGCCTGCCGCTTCAACTCCTCCTCTCGGTGGTGACGGTGGTCGGAATCGTCGCGTTCTGGGGGGTGTGAGGGCTCGATTCGGAACGCTGTTGCGCACGGTGTTCGGAGAGACGTCCTCCCGGTCTGCGTGGGCGTACACGCCGCGACTTCACGAGAAGCACTCTAGGAGGCTGTAAGCCACCGACGTTCCGTCCGTCGGTCTGATGAGGGCTCCTCCGAGGAGTAGTCGACCAGTCCCGCCGCGTCCAACTCCGGGAGATGAAGGTGGTGCAGTTCTTTCTTCACCCGTTCGACGTCCTCCGTTCCGGCGATCCACCCCGCGAGAAGAACGAGGTCCAGCGGACGGTCCTCCTCCGCGACCACTTTCACGATGGCCCTGCGACGCTCGCGGCCGAGGACGGTAAAGTACGCTACGAGGGTGTCCTCGGAGACGTCAGTCTCGTCCATCTTCCGTCTCCCGTGTCGTTTCGATGCACGCACATAAACCGGCGGACTAAAGCGATAGGTGGTACCACTAGTATACTGCTCTCTGCGAGCAACTGCTCGCCGACGCGTGCGAACGCATCGAAGGCGACCTCGTTCGGCGAATCCCGTTTCGAGGGCGTCGCGCAGGCTACGGAGGCGGCACACCGGTCGAGAAGGTTCCGTCCGAAGCGAAGGTGCGAGGAGACGAGCGAGGCACGTCTCGTCGGGTCACGAATCCGCGTCTGACGTTTCGTCCTCGCTGTCGCTCGGACAGAAGAGCCAGGGGCGGGATTCGAACCCGCGAAGTCTCGATTACAAGTCGAGTGCATGAACCGCCCATGCTCCCCTGGCGCGACTCCGAATAGTCAGTCCTCCTTTGAGTGTGTATCGCTTTCGACCCGTTTCTCGATTTCTACGCGGTGGGGGCTGTAACCGTGCTGTTCGTAGAAGCGCCGCGCCTCCTCGTTTCCGGCCATCACGTCCAGCGTTATCGCGTCGGCGTCCGCGTCGCGGAGTTCCCGCTCTGCTGTCGAGAGCAGCTTCGACCCGACGCCGCGGTTCCGCGCCGACGGTTCGACGTAGATGTTTCGGACGACGCCGCGGGTCACGTCCTGCACGTACTCGCCGCGTTCGAGGCCGAACATGACGAAGCCGACTATCTCGTCGTCGATTCGGGCGACCCGCAGGCCGTCGGTGACGACGTGCCGCGCCATCGCGTCCCGAATCGTCCCTCTGTTCTCCGGGCCGCGGATGTGCGACCGGTACGCCCGCTGACTCGCGGCGAGGTCCACCCACATGTCGGCGACGGCGTCTACCTCCTCCATCGACGGCCGGTCGACGACTGCGGAGCTCGGCGCGGACCCCTCGTCGGCTTCCCTCATCGGTCCCCGGTTGGTGCGCGGGTGCGATAGAACTACTCCCTGTTGCCGCCCGCGAGTGCGGCGATTTCCGCGTTCCTCGCTCGCTGCTGTCACATTTTACCGCGAATTTCCAACGTGTGAAGAAAGACTTATCACTCAATCACGTTCGCACATAGCGTGAGGATAGTTATCAATGGGGATTGCTGAAACATACTCGCGCGGACGCCGGTTCGCGGTGGACCGCCCGTTCGCCCTCGCAGTGGGGTTCGTCGCCGTTCTGTTGGCGCTGGACCTACTTGTCGGCCTGGCGACTGGCCGAACCGCATTCAGCGACGTGGGGTCTCTCGTCTGGGACGGGGTGATGCGCGGACTGGTTATCGGTCTGGCGGGTATCGGACTGTCGATGACGTACAGCATCCTGAACTTCGCGAACTTCGCTCACGGCGACTACATCACCGCCGGGGCGTTCTCCGGGTGGGCGACGACGTACCTCGTCGCCGGACTCGGACGCGCCGACGTCGGCGCACTCCTCCTCGTCGGGGCCGGGGGGTCCGTCTACGGCGGAACACTCGACATCGGCATCGTCTCTACGCCGCTGGCCATCGTTCTCGGACTGCTCGTGGCGGGCGTTTTCACCGTCGCGCTCTCGTTGTTCGTCGACCGAACCGTCTTCCGACCGATTCGAGACGAGGACGGAATCACCCTTCTCATCACCAGTATCGGCGTCGCGTTCGCGCTCCGCTACCTGATACAGTTCGTCTTCGGGTCCGACGTGCGGGGCACGACCGCTCAACCGCCGTCGTTCTCGCTGTACTTCGTGGACGGCGCGGTCAGGATCAACATGCACGACCTGACGCTGGCCGTCGTCGCGGGCGGACTGATGCTCGCCGTGCATCTGCTCCTCCAGCGGACGAAACTCGGGAAGGCGATGCGGGCGATGTCCGACAACGAGGACCTCGCGCGCGTCACCGGCATCCCGACCGAACGGGTCGTCCGTTCGGTGTGGATTATCGGCGGTGCCCTCACCGGCGTCGCGGGCTACACGTTCATCCTCTGGAAGGGGACGCTCGGCTTCAACGACGGCTGGTTACTCTTGCTTCTCATCTTCGCCGCGGTCATCCTCGGCGGCATCGGCTCCGTCTACGGGGCCATCACCGGCGGACTCGTCATCGGTCTCACGGCGTCGCTGTCGGTCATCTGGATACCCTCCGCCTTCGCCCGGGCGGCGGCGTTCGTCGTGATGATCCTCATCCTGCTCGTGAAGCCCGAAGGTCTCTTTAGCGGGAGGTCGACGGCATGAGCGTCCGAGCGGACTTCACCGACCGGGTGCCCGGCGGCGACGCGGGCCTCATCCTCGCGTCGCTGGCGGTCGTCTACGCCGCGTACGTCGCCGTGGGGGTGGCTCTCGGTTACTCGCTCCGCGGCCAACTCAACACCATCGCCGTGCTGACGTTCTACGTCGGCGTGTTCGCCATGCTGAGCCTCGCGTTGAACCTCCACTGGGGGTACACCGGGCAGTTCAACATCGGCATCGTCGGCTTCATGGCCGTCGGCGTCTACGTGATGGCTCTCGTCTCGAAGCCGGTGTACGAGGGCGGCGGCGCGGCGCAGGTGGGCGGACTCGGCCTACCGCTTATCGTCGGCGTCCTCGCCGGCATGCTCGCCGCCGCGCTTCTCGGGTTGGTGGTCGCCTTACCGGCGCTTCGGTTGCGCGCGGACTACCTCGCGATAGTCACCATCGCCATGTCGGAAATCGTCCGCTTCTCGTTTCTCTCCGGCGAGTTCCAGCAGTTCCAACTGTTCGGCAACCGCGTCGGCTTCGGGGGCGGGTCGGGGCTCATCCTGAACTACACCGGCCCGATCCGGGCGTTCTTCTCGTTCTTCGGCCTGTGGGACGCGTACCTCGGCTTCGTCGGCGCGTTCGGAACCGCGCTCGGCCTGAATAACCCGAAACCGGTCGTGGACGGACTCGTCTACGGCGCGGTGCTCTTGGCGATGGTCGCGGGGTACTACTGGCTCCTGAAGCGGACCGGGGAGTCGCCGTTCGGCCGCGTCCTCAAGGCCATCCGCGAGGACGAGGACGTGGCGAACTCCCTCGGGAAGGACACCGACCAGTTCAAAATCAAGTCGTTCATGCTCGGGTGCGCCCTGATGGGGTTGGCCGGCATCTTCTGGCTGATGACGCAGGGCGCGGTGACGCCGAACTTCTTCCGCCCGCGCGTGACGTTCTTCGTCTGGATAGCGCTCATCATCGGCGGCGCGGGGTCGAACACCGGCAGCGTCCTCGGCGGCGCGATATTCGCGGCCGTCCTCTATCAGGGGCCGCGCTACTTCAAGAACCTCGTCGAGATGGTGCTCCCGGCGTCGAACGCGCCGAACGGGTTTGGGCCGGCGGTCGCACCCCTCGCCTCGAACCTCGACCCGCTTCCGTTCGTCCTCTACACCATCGACAGCATCCGACAGCTCCAACTCGTCATCATGGGTCTCGTCCTCATCTGGCTGATGCACAACCGCCCCGAAGGCCTCATGGGCCACCGCAAGGAGACGGCCGCGAGCATCCCGCTCAGCAGGCCGAAGACGTCTCGGACGGCCGTATCGGATGGGGGTGAGAGCGATGAGTGAGACCGAACGCGGGCGCGAAGCCGACCCCGACGACGCCGCGGCGGCGACCGGGTCGGCGTCCCTCGACCTCGGAACCGGCCCGGACGTCACGACCGAGTACCCGCTGAAAGTCGAAGGTCTGCGGAAGTCCTTCGGCGGCATCACCGCCGTGGACGGCGCGTCCTTCGAGGTCGAACGCGGGACCCTCACCGGCCTCATCGGCCCGAACGGCGCGGGCAAGTCCACGACGTTCAACCTCATCACGGGCATGCTGAAGCCCGACTCGGGAACGGTCACGTTCAACGGCGAGAACGTGACGGGACTCGAACCGCACCGGATAGCGAACCGCGGGATGGTCCGGACGTTCCAAATCGCCCGCGAACTCGGCGAGATGACCGTCTTGGAGAACATGATGCTCGCGCCGAAGGCCCAACGGGGCGAGAAACTGTGGCGGTCGGTCACGCCCGGCGTGCGCGACGACGTGATCGAACAGGAGGAAGAGCTCCTCGAACGCGTCTGGAAGGTGTTGGACTTCTTCGACATCGACCACATCGCCGAGGAGTACGCGGAGAACCTCTCCGGCGGGCAGCGCAAACTGCTGGAGATGGCGCGCGCGTTGCTGACGGACCCGGACATGCTGCTCTTGGACGAACCGTTCGCGGGGGTCAATCCGACGTTGGAACGGCGACTCCTCGACCACATCCACGAACTCCGCGAACGGGGCTACACCTTCCTCCTGGTCGAACACGACATGGACCTCATCATGGAGAACTGCGAACACGTCATCGTCCTCCACCAGGGGCGCGTCCTCACGGAGGGCGACCCCGAGGCGGTCAAAGCGAACGAAGACGTCATCGAGGCGTACCTCGGAGGGGACGTATGAGCGCAGACGACGTCGCCGTCGAGACGGAGGCGACGCCGCGGGAGGAGGAAGCCCTCCTCGAAGTCCGAAACCTGGACGCCGGCTACGGCGACTTACAGATTCTCACCGACGTGGACATGGACGTCTACGACGGCGAGTACGTCACCATCGTCGGTCCGAACGGCGCGGGCAAATCGACGATGATGAAGTCCGTCTTCGGACTCACCACCCACATGGGCGGGACGGTCACGTTCGACGGCGAGGACGTCACCGGCCTCGAACCGGAGGACATCATCCACAAGGGAATCGGCTACGTCCCGCAGAACGACAACGTGTTCTCCTCGCTGACGGTCGAGGAGAACTTGGAGATGGGCGCGTACATCCTCGACGAGGTGCCGCGGGACGCCGTGCGGGCGGTGTACGACCGCTTCCCCATCCTCGAAGAACGGAGCGACCAGAAGGCGGGCACGATGTCCGGCGGGCAACAGCAGATGCTGGCGATGGGGCGCGCGTTGATGCTCCAACCCGACCTGCTCTTGCTCGACGAACCGTCGGCGGGCCTCGCACCCGACCTGGTGGACGACATGTTCGACCGCATCGACGCCATCAACGACGACGGTACGGCCATCCTGATGGTCGAGCAGAACGCGAAGGAGGCGCTTCGGCGCTGTGACCGCGGCTACGTCCTCGCGAACGGGCGGAACCGCTACGTCGATACCGGCGACGCGTTGCTCGGCGACGAACGGGTCCGCAGGGACTTCCTCGGCGGGTAAGCGCGTCCGTCGCGTTCGCTCTTTCTCGGTCGGTTCCGCGCCTCCGTTCGTCTCGCACCCGATGTCGAGTGAGGTCGAAAACTCGGACGTAGCCGTCGCTGGGTGCGGTACGTCGAAAGAAGATCGGATTCGATTCGCCGCTCAGTTCTCCGGCGGCGACAGGGCCTTCTCGATGACCGACGAGTAGGAGGACTCGCCGATGTTGAACGCGACTTGGTGGTACACCTCGCCGTCGAACTGGTCTTTGAACACGCTGGCGAAGCGTTCCGAGAGTTGCTGGCCGTAGTCGTTGTTGACGTACAGCGTCGAGACGGAACTCGCTCCGAGGCGTTCGGACATGACCTGCGCCATGACGCGGCCCTGCAGGAAGTCCGACGGCGCCGTCCGGAAGATGTAGTCGTTGTCGTCGAGGTTCGACACCGACAGCGCCGTCGAGGACGGCGAACAGCCCACGACTTCGTTCGGGATGAACGCCTCCTGTGAGACGGGGACGTTCACGCCGGAGGACGCCGACCCACAGACGCCCGGGACGCCGGCGCTCACGAGCGACTGCGCCGCCGAGATGCCGGCGTCGGGCGACGTCTGCGTGTCCTCGATTTTGGCGTTCGCGGAGAGGCCCGCGGGATTCGCGTCGTTAACCTGCTTGACCGGCAACTGCGCGGCCCGAATCATCGGCTGGCCCACGGATGCGAGGTCACCCGTTTCGGGCAGGAGGATGCCGACGGAGAGTTGGCGGTCGGAGCCGCCGGGTCCGCTGTCGGCGGACGGGCCCTTGCCTTCGGGGTTCTCGCCTTCGAAGTTCTGCGTCTCGACGGTCTTCGTGCTGTTCTCGTCCGGAGCGAACTTCCAGATGGAGTACGCCGCAGACGCCGGGTCGCCGTTCTGGTCGAAGTTGGTCGACGAGGATGCGCCCTGATAGTTGATATCTTCGCCGTTCGCGGCCGCCTCCATCCC
Organism: Halopelagius fulvigenes; assembly: GCF_042662625.1. Taxonomy (GTDB): domain Archaea; phylum Halobacteriota; class Halobacteria; order Halobacteriales; family Haloferacaceae; genus Halopelagius; species Halopelagius fulvigenes. Next base: position 905,860 of record NZ_JBHSXH010000009.1, on the reverse strand, counting down.
CTCGACGAAGTTGTCCGGACCGACTTCCATCCCGCCGGGGTTGGCGATACGCCGCATCTGTTCTTTCAGTTTCGAACCGCTGTTCTCCCCCGCGGCGGCGTTCGCCAGCAACAGGATTGCGACCGAGTCGTACGACTGCGCCGTGAACACGCCCGGCGCACTTCCGTACTCCTCTTCGAACATCGAGGTGAACGCCTCCTGCTTCGGGCCGCCCGCTGCGGGTGCGGTACCCGTGACGTTCGCCATGTCGTTGCCGACCTGACCGGGCATCGCGCCGTCGCGAAGCCCGTCGGGGACCAGAATCTTCTCGTCTCCGTCGCTCGCGCTGTAATAGTCGCGGAACAGTTGGATACCACTCTCGGGGTAGCCGATGACGACGAGGCCGTTCGGGCCGTCGCCGCTACCGCCGCCACCGCCGCCACCGCCGCTTCCGCCCGGGCTTCCGATACAGCCCGATAGCCCCGCTGCTCCCACGGCGCCCGCCGCGCCGACTCGTTTCAGGAAATCTCGTCGTACGATATCACGTGCCATGTGGCACGCAAAGGCATTACCCGTTTATAAAATTACCCCTTGATGTACCTAGATCGGGCGATTCTACCCTTCTCGGAGGGAATAGTGGGCATCCGGCCAAAATGACTATACGTTATCATTTCGTCCCCGGGTCGCGTGTCCGCACGCCTCGGACGGGCGGCGAACCACCACGTTCAAACCGCTCGCCGCGCGTTCTCCACCGATGACCATCCCCTCGTTCGTCATCGGTATCGCCGGCGGGACCGGTGCGGGGAAGACGACGGTGGCGCGACTCATCACCGAGAACGTCGGTGAGTCGGTCACGCGAATTCCGCTCGACAACTACTACGAGGACCAGAGCCACCTCGACGTCCGAGAACGCGAGTCGGTCAACTACGACCACCCCTCGGCGTTCGAGTGGGAACTGCTCCGCGAGCAGTTATCGACGCTCCTCGAAGGCAGAGCGATAGAGATGCCGCAGTACGACTTCGAGATACACAACCGGAGAGACGAGACGGTTCGGGTCGAACCGACGGACGTCGTCATCCTCGAAGGCATCCTCGCGCTCTACGACGAGGAGATAAACGAGATGCTCGACCTCCGCCTGTACGTCGAGACGGACGCCGACGTCCGCATCCTCCGGCGCATCCAACGCGACGTCATCGACAGGGGCCGCGATCTGGAGGGCGTCATCGACCAGTACCTCTCGACGGTCAAACCGATGCACGAACAGTTCATCGAACCCTCGAAGAAGCACGCCGACCTCATCATCCCCGAGGGGGCAAACAGCGTCGCCGTCAACCTCCTAGAGGAGAAGGTGCAGGCCGAAGTCGGCGGCGACGCTCCCCGCAACTGGGAGCGCACGTCGCCCGAGAGGGAGATTGCGGACCGCGTCTCCCTCGACGAAGAGTGAGCGTCCGTACCGCAGACGCGGCGCGAGCGTCGTCCGCCGACACCCGTCGCTCACGGCGGTTCGGCGACGCAGTCGAGGGTCGCGCGCCCGTCGCGCTTCAGACGAACGCCTCGGAACCCTCGTAGAACCAGTACCCCTCGCGTCGCATCGCGCGGCCCAGCGCCTGATGGAACTCCACGAAGTCGTCGAACTCCTCCTCCTCGACGTGGTCGAAGATTTCGCGCATCGGGACGACTCGTTCGTAGTCGATGCGAATGGGGTCGTCGCCGTACTCGGCGACGAACTCGTCACGCGAGAGGGGGAAGTCCTCCTCTTCGTCTATCTTCTTCGCGATTATCGCGTGGCCGAACTTCCGCATTCCCTCTGACCCCGCTTCGCCGTCCGGGTCGTGTGGCCAGTCCATACCTCCCTGTTGGAAGGCCAACTCAAAGCCGTTACGCATCTGCGGGAGAGTGTCACGCGAAGCGCGGCCCTCTCGGACCGCGTCGCTCCCTGCGTCGAATCCAGTCGTACAAGCAGTCAGACGCTCACGGGGAGGCGAGCACACGAGGTGATCGCTGGATAGTTCGCGTTAGAATGCGGTGGGACTGGGATTTGAACCCAGGAGGCCGAAGGCCACCTGCTTTCAAGGCAGGCGCGTTAGTCCACTCCGCCATCCCACCGGGTTGATATGTTCGCACCTCGGCACTGTCATGCGATTTCGCGGCTTCAAACCACGACACCGGTGACGACCGCTCGGACCATCGAGGCACGATTGGACGGCCTCGAAAGTCGAGGAATCGCCACCGTCGAGGTGTGTACTCATGTCTAAGCCCGAAAAAGTTGAAGGTGTCGTTCTCATCCCCGACGCGGGAGTACCCCGACGAGCGAGTGAGGTACCGGATCGAGCGGAGAATCCGCCGCTGAACCGACGATACGGCCTGATACGGTTTACGGCGAGGCTCTATTAGCGTGGCAGTCGATGACTCCGGCATGGTCGAACTTGACAACGTGGATAGGGGTATCCTGCACGAACTCCAACTCGACGCCCGGAATCGGACGGCCCAGGAGATCGCCGACAAGGTGGACGTCTCCGCCAGCACCGTTCGGAATCGAATCAACGAACTCGAATCCGACGGAATCATCGAAGGCTACCACCCGAAAATCGACTACGAGAAGGCGAATCTCCCCCTTCAGATACTCTTCGTCTGCTCGGCACCGCCGACGGACCGGTCGGAGATGGTCGAACAGGTACTCAACATCCGGGGCGTCGTGGACGTTCGAGAGACGTTGACCGGCCGGCGGAACCTGTTCGTCGAAGCCGTCGGAGTCAACACGTCTGACACCGTCCGCATGACCGACGCGATGCACGAAATCGGACTCTCGATAGAGAGTTCGGAACTCCTCCGTCAGCGACGAGTACAACCGTTCAACCACTTCTTCTTCACCGACCCCTACGACGACGGGCAGGGCGACGACGAGGGCGAGTGAACACCCACCCCCGATCCGCCCCTGTGGAAAGCGCCTCTTCGAGGTTCGAAAATGCGAGTCGCCGCACAGAAGACTGTGGTAAACCTGATCTGAGCACCACGGACTGCTATTTTAGCAACATTCAATATATACGCAGAATAACAGTTATCCGGACGAGGGCACTCCGGTTAGACGTGACTACTGAGCTCTCAGACAGGGACCTATCGGAGTTCGATGCGGGCGGCGACCATCAGGACGAACTCTTCGACGTCCTGTCCAACCCGCGACGCCGGTTCGTGCTCGATAACCTACTGACCGTCGAGATGCCGGTACCCGTCGAAACGTTGGCGACGGAACTCGTCGAGTGGGAGGCTTCCCTCACCGACCTCGACCGTCGGGGTGGCGAGAGGGACGCCGTCGAAATCTCCCTCGTGCACAACCACCTCCCGAAGATGGCCGATTCGGAGTTCGTCGAGTACGACGCCGAGGATCGAACTGTGACGCTCGGGGACCGAACGGACGAGCTTCGGGCGCACCTCCGGCCGACGGTACCGGGCGGTGAGTGACCGTGAAGGCCATCTCCAAGTGGGTGGACTCGGTCGGCGGATGGTTCGGAGGCCCCGGGGAACGAGCGACCCCGGGAAGTACCCCGGAAGCACCGCAAGAGGAGTCAGCGGTATCGTTGTTTCGCTGTCCGGACTGCGAGTCGGTGTACGTCGCCATCGACAAAGACACCTGCTCAACGTGCGAGACGCGCGTCGAGGAAGTTCCATAAGCGGTGTCTGAAACGGTGATATCGGACGTCTTTTCTTTCGAGCCGTACTGACCGGGTTCGTTCTGCGGATATCGCACGACGGAAATCCGATCGGGATAGGTGGTCCCCGATACCTCTCTTCGAGGCCCTCCTCCCCCGTCTTCGGTCGGACTGTCACGGCGACTTCCTCAGTCGTCCGCGGGCGCGGGCGTCCGTTCCCGGTCCGACCCGTCGGCCGGGCTCCGCCAACGGAACGCGACGGACCACTCCTCGTCGTCGCCGTCGCGCTTGGACTGCTCTATCAGCTTCACTTCGCCGCGCGGGCGGGGGCGTCGCTCGTCGTCCTCGCCGCCGATTGTCGGCCGCATCTCCTCGTAGTGGCCGGTCACGTCCTCCCGGAGTTCGGTGAGGTACCGGGCGAACTCGTCGGGGTCGAGCTCCTCCTCGCGCCGCGTTCGGTACCCGGACGCACCCGTGCCGACGCCGCCGGCGCGCCCCGACGACTGCCCGGTGAGCACGGAGTTTATCACCGCGCCGAGGAGCAGGACCATCCCCGAGAAGTACAGCCACGTGACGACGACGATGACGCCGCCGAAGAAGCCCTCCGACCCGCCGCCTTTGAACGAGAGGTACACCTGAAACAGCGCCTGCAGCGCCGCCCATCCGACCGCCGCGAACGCCGCGCCGGGGAGGGCTTCCTTCCACCCGAGGTTCGCGTCGGGGAAGCGGACGTACATCGGGAGGAACGCGATGAGCAGTCCGCCGACGAGCACTAACGGTGTCAGGACGCCGATGTACGGAATCTGATCCGAGAGCCAGGCGAAGGCGATGCTCGCTCCCGCCGTCGCCACGATGGCGACGAGGAGGGCCACGAGGACGACGAGTCCGTCCTTCAGTTGGTCCACGATGGAGTTCTGCCCCTCGGTCTCGTAAATCTCCGAGAAGGCGGTGTCGAGGCCGCGGAATATCTTCAGCGTCCCCCACACGAGCACGACCAGCCCGATGGCCGACGCGCCGGCGGCGCTCGACCCGCCGCTGAACACGCTGGTGATGACGTCCGCGATGGGACCCGGAAGCGATGTCTGTGCGAGCGTGACGAGTCGCTCCTCCAGACCGCCGCCGAACGTCGAGACTATCAGGAGCAAGAGGAGCAACATCGGGACGAGCGAGACGAACGCGTTGTAGGCGATGCCCGCCGCCATGAACGTCACGTTCTTGTTCGAGAAGTCCGACGCGATGTGTTTCCCCGTCCGTTTTGCGCCGCCGAAGCTGACCATACGGGACGTTCGGAAGGAACGCGGAAAGTCGATGTGGCCCCCGAACGGACGCGTTAGTCGGCCTAGAGGACCGACGGACGCGTCCCGGACTCGGCGGCGCGCGCCCGACTCACTCCGCGACGAGCGTCGGGGCGCCGTCCTCCTCGACGACGCGGAGGCCGCGTTCGACGACGAACTCCGCGGTGTGGGCGGGGACGATGCGACTCGCCTGCCACCGGGCGCGGACCATCGGGACGACCGACAGGAGGTCCTCGCCGCGTTCGACCGACGGTTGCATCTCCATGAACCCCGCGTCCAAGCCGGCGTCGTTCGCGCGGGCGACCAACGTCTCCAGTTCGGGCGTCCGGAACGCCTCGGCGTAGTCCACGGGTTCGGAGAACCCCGCGTAGTACGTCCGACCGCGCGGCGACGGACCGAGGACGACCGAGTTGCTCCGCAGTTTCATCGCCGCGGAGTCGACGGTCGAACGGAAGAGGAACGGGGCGGTGCCGCGGACGATGGCGACGGACTGAACGCCCTCCTCGCGGAGGAGGTGCGTCGCCGTGTTGCCCGCGCGCGCTGAGAAGGAGGACCCGACCTGCACCTCGTACCGGACGGCGGTCGGGTCTTCGAGCGCGTCGGCGGCGAGCGCTCGAACCTCCGCCTCGGCGTCGGAGTCGCCCGTCCCCGCGTGTGCCTCGGGCAGGAGGTCCTCGGGGCGGTAGTTCACCAGCAGGTCGCCGCCGGAGCGTTCGACGGCGCTCATCGTGTCCTTCAGCAACGCGGCGTAGAGTTCGGCGGCCTCGGCCTCGGTCAGCGGACTCGTCTCTGCGAGTTCCGGCAGGACGAGGCCCGGCCGCGGGGGGTCCGCGAGAACGGCGACGACTGTCATACCCGCCCCTCGGTGTGGCGCGCCCTTCAAGCCGCCGCTTCAAGTCTCCCCGGGGCCAAGGCACCGTATGTCCAACCGCGACGCGACATCCGGCGGGGTCGCCCTGCGACTCGTCGCCGTCGTCTCCGTGGCGGCCGTCGCCGTCCTCGGCGTCGGGGCCGTCGCCACGCTACTCCTCGGCGCGCCCGACAGTTCGACGCTGGCCGTCGCCGCCGCCGTCCTCGGGGGCGTCTGTGCGCTCGGACTGTACGCGACCCGAAAGGCCCGACGCACGGAGACGCCGTACTGGCGGTCGTAGCACGAACGGTGCCGTAGAAGGCTCATCTCATCTGCCGAGAAGAATTTGGCGGTGGAGCGATGAACCCTAGGGAAGACGCAGCATGGACGACCACCCCGAACGCCGACGGTACTACCCCGAGAACGAGGATATCTCGCTCAGCGAGGCCGTACTCGAAGCCGTCCAAGCGCACGAGAACGCGTCGTTTCAGGACGACGAGTTCCCCCTCTACGACCACATCCACCCCGACGCCATCGACATGCTGTTCAAAGATACGTCCGGCGTCGACGTGAGCGTCCGGATTCACCTCACGAACGTCACCGTGAGCCTCTGGAGCGACGGCGGAGTCGACATCCGCGTCACCGACAGCGTGGACTGAGAGCCGCGACGGTTCCGTCGCCCTAGACTTCGAGCGGTCGGTCATCCACCGGGAGAGCACGCACTCCGGAAGAGGTAGGCGACGAAGACAGTAGACTTCGGGGGCAACCAGCCTCTTGCGTCTTACGGACGAACCGTGAGTCATGTTCGGCGCGTACACGATAGGGAAGAAAGCGGTGAAGTTCGGCTACAAACGGTACGGCATCCCCGGGGCGGTGGCGTCGGGCGGGGCGGCACTCGCCGGGTACGTGGCCGTGCGACGGGCGTTGAAGTCCTCCACGAACTCGAAGGACGAGAACGTCGCGTCGGCCATCGACGCGGGGAAGATAAAGAGCGCGGTGGACGAGAGGGGCCTCGGTGCGGTGACCGACAAGGAGACGCTCAACACCGCCATAGACGAGGAGAAGTTGAACACCCCCGTCGATATGGACGAGGTCCAATCGTCGGCGGCGGAGGAGTCCGACGAGATGACCGACTCTCCGGACGAAACGACCGATTCGTCCGGTGGAACGACCGATTCGACCGACGAGATGGGCGACGAGAAGTCGGCGGAGTGAGCCTCGTCCCCGACTGATTTTCGACCGCAGTCACCGACCTACCGCGGCGCGGGCTTACAGAAGGGATTTACCGATGCTTCGCTGAACGAGCGGAAATGCCCCATCACGCCGTCCGAAACGCCCTCCCGATACTCGTGGGAACGACGCTCGTCGCAGTAGGTGCGTACCTCCGGTGGTTGGGAACGAACCCCGCGCTTCCGCCCGACGCCGAGATCCCGACGGTACACTACCCCGGTATGGGTACCGGAATCGAAAGTTGGGACTTCGTCGTACTCGGCGCGACGAGTCTCGCCCTCTTCGCACTCGCTTTCCGCCCGCGAACGCGGTTGCAGTCCGCCATCACGTTTCTTTCGGGAGGTACGGCGATGTTTCTCTGCGCGTTCTACCTGCGGACGTTCTCTCCCCTCGTCGGGTTCGACGCCACGTTCGTCCCCGCAGTCGGATGGTACCTGACGGTCCTCGGAGGGATTCTCTTGACCGGCACCGGCGGACTCCGCCTCCGCAATCGAATGCGGAACTGACGTTACCGACCGCGGCGACCCTTCGTCTGCCGGTAGTCCCGCGAGAAGACGTTCTCCACGAGGTGTTCGACGAACTCGTCGGTCTGGTCGTCGGTCTGTCTGTCGAGTCCGACCATCGGCACGAGTTCGAAGCCCCGGCCCCGGATGGTCGTCGCGTGTTCCTCGTCGACGTCGAAACTGTCGGGGCGGCGCGTCGTGTAGTCGATGGCAAGCGCTTCGAGGGCGCGTTGCCCGACGGGGACGATAATCTCGGGGTTTATCATCCGCACCTCGGCGTTGAGGTACGGTTCGCACGTCCGTATCTCCTCGTCGGTCGGCGGGCGTTCCGGGTGCCGACACCGCGTCAGGTACGTCAGAAAGACGTTCTGGAGGTCGGGTTCATCGGCGTCCGGCGGGGAACGCGAGAAGCCCAACTCCCCGAGGACTCCTTGGAGCCTCTCGCCCTCCGCGTCGCCGGTGAAGGGTATTCCCGTGCGGTCCGCCCCCTCGCTCGGGTGTTCCCCGACGAAGAGGAACTCCGCGCCCACGTCGCCGTACCCGTGGGCGATAGACGTCCGAGTCTCGCAGAGTTCCGGGCAGTTCGTGCACTCGGCGTCCATGTTGAACGGATTTTCGAGCGTGTCCTGTTCTGCGTCCACGTTCGGCCCTGGGGCGCGACGGGGAAAAGCGTCCCTCTCCGGGCCGCCCGGCGCGGCATGCGCGTCGGCAGTGCGTAGTGAATGTGAAATCCGGCGGTTCAGTCCCGAAACGATACAATTTCGGTCGGAGAATCGCTACGGAGCATCCGAGGGCGTCGGACGAGCGGTGAAAGTGAAGCGGGGGGAGGCGTCAGTCCTTCCGGAGGCCGCCCTGCTCTTTGATGTCCATGATGTGACGGACGTTGAGGTAAATCTCCTCGGGCGAGGTGTCCTCGTCGGGGTCGTACAGGTCGCTGACGCGGTAGAGGATGGCCGCCACCTGCTTGCTCTCGGAGGTGTCGCCGTACACGTCGTCGGCCACCTCGCGGAGGACGGCGCGCCGTTCCGCGTCCGGTTCGAACTCGGCGTCGGAGTCGGGGGCCATCTCCCAGTCGGGTTCCTCCTCGGCGACTTCCTCGGGGAGGGCGTCATCCGCCTCCGGATGCTCGCCCTCCTCGGAGTCGTGCGTTCCGCTCATCGTCTCGTGGCCTCGCGCCGGCGGACGACGCCGGCCATGTCCGCGACGTTCTCGGTCATCCGCCGGAAGGCGTCCGCGGTGTCGCTGTCGTCGTCTAAGACGACGGGTTCGCCGCCGTCGCCGCCGGTTCGCACCGCCGGGTCCAACGGAAGCGATCCGAGGAACGGCATCTGGTTCTCCGCGGCGAACGCCTCGCCGCCGCCCGTCCCGAAGATGTCGTGTTCGCCCCCGCAGTCCGGGCAGACGAACGTGGACATGTTCTCGACGATGCCGAGGACGTTGGTGTCGTGTTTGCCGAACATGCGGAGTCCCTTGCGGGCGTCGTCCACGGCCACGTCCTGCGGCGTCGTGACGATGACCGCGCCCGTAAGCGGGAGGGTCTGGAGGATGGTCAACTGCGTGTCGCCCGTCCCCGGCGGTAAGTCCAGCACCATGTAGTCGAGTTCGCCCCACTCCACGTCCTCGACGAGTTGGGTCAGAATCTTGTGGACCATCGGGCCGCGCCAGATGACCGGGTCGTCCTCGCCGACGAGGAAGGCCATCGACATGAGTTTCACGCCGTACCGCTCCGGGGGGATGATGCTCTCGGATTCGGTGGCCTGCGGCGCCTCGTCGGCGGCGACCATCCGGGGGACGTTCGGCCCGTACACGTCGGCGTCGAACAGGCCGACCCTCGCGCCCAACTGCGAGAGTCCGGCCGCGAGGTTGACGGCGACGGTGGACTTGCCGACGCCGCCCTTGCCGGAGGCGACGGCGATGACGTTCTTCACGCCCGGCAACACTGTCTCGTCCGCCGAGAGGTCGGACGGGACGGCGGCGGTGAGTTCCACGTCGAGACCGGTGTCTGCGAGCGCCTCACGAACGTCCGCGGCGATTTCGCTCTCGGTCGGCGAGTACGGCGCGCCGAGGGCGAGCGAGATGCGGGCGACGCCCGCCTCCTCGTCCACCTCGACGGCGTTGACGAGTCCGAGCGAGACGATATCGTCGCCGAGGTCCGGGTCCTCGACGCCCCTGAGACGGTCGCGTACCGCTTCGTCGTCCATGGTTCTACGTCCGGGTGAAATCCCGATAAGGGTTTTGAAGGGGGAGGGTCAGACACTCCGCTCTCAGTCCAGCCACCACGAGGAACCGCTGTCGAACGAGACGACGGGAGGGGACCTGCTCTCAGTACTCCCACTCGTACTGTTCCACCCAGAGGCTCAAACACCTGAACGTCGGCCTGAGGGCGATCGCGCTCTCGGTCGCGCTATACTCCACCCGCGGCGGAATTTCGTCGTACGACCGACGGTTCAAAAGACCCGCGGCCGTTAACTCCCGAAGTCTGTCTGTCAGCGTTGTCGGTGGGACGGTGAGATGCTCGCGTAGCTCCGTAAACCGCCACGGCCCGGGATCAACTGCGAAGAAATGAAGAATCGCTATCATATGTGCCCTCCCGAGGAACTCGAAAAAATCGGCCTTCGCATCGACATCGACCTCCGGCGCCGGTAACTCCTCGAATAGCGTTCCGAAGAACTCAGCTCGTTCGGCCTCGGTACGTTCCATGTCGTGGCTACGGTGAGGATAGCTAATACAGATGTCGGTGCGAAGAAGGGAGTAACACCGAACGTTCGGCCTTGATTCCCCGTTTCGGTCTCGACACCATATCTACACAGCGCTCGTTTGTTCAGCCGACGATGGAGTGTACGACCAGTGGAACGACGGGCGTGACCGTCAATCAGCGGACCGATAGACTATGAAACCCAGTTCAAACACGGACTCGGAACGATACGAGCGCGGGTGGCGGAAACTTCAGGAAATCGACGGGAAGGCGGGCGAACGGGTCATCGAGAGTCTCGACGAAATCGCTCCGGACTTAGGGCGGTACACGATCGAGTTCCCGTTCGGGGACGTCTACTCGCGATCCAGCCTCGACCTCCGATCGCGCGAAATCGCGACGGTGGCTTCCCTGACGACGCTCGGAAACGCCCAGGATCAACTCAGGGTCCACATCCACGGGGCACTGAACGTCGGATGCACGCGCGAGGAGATCATCGAAGTTATCATCCAGATGGCAGTGTACGCGGGATTCCCTGCGGCACTCAACGGAATGAATGCTGCAAAGGAAGTATTCGAAGAACGGGACGAAGAAGGTACTGAGTGAGTCTGCGGTACAACTCGCACGACTGCCGGGTGGTCGCCGAATCGGGGACGTTCGTAACCGGTCGCAGTTACGTCCGCACCCCGAGCGACGGCGAACTTATCAACGACGCCGGCCAGACTCCGCATATGCTCGTGGACGACTTCGGACGAGAGGTTACGGGCGTCCGCATCTCCCTCACCGACCGGTGTAACTTCGACTGCGTCTACTGCCACAACGAGGGACTGGGGGACACGCGGGGACCGATGGAACCGAGCGACGACGAGATGGGGACCGACGACGTGGTGCGCTTCCTCGAAGTCGCCGAGGAGTTCGACGTCGAGAAGGTGAAGTTCACCGGCGGGGAACCGATGCTCCGACAGGACCTCGAAGAGATCATCGAACGCACCCCCGACTCGATGGAGACGTCGCTGACGACGAACGGGACGTTCCTCCCCGGCCGCGCGGAATCGTTGAAGGAAGCGGGCCTCTCGCGGGTGAACGTCTCCCAAGACGCCTTAGACCCCGACGCGTTCGCGGAGATAACCAAATCGGGCGCGTACGAGAAGGTCATCGAAGGGGTGGAGGCGGCACTCGACGCCGGTCTGGACCCGGTGAAACTGAACATGGTCGTCTTCGAACACACCGCCGGCTACGTCGAGGGGATGGTGGACCACGTCGCCGAGAACCCCGGCCTCCAACTGCAACTCATCGAGTACATGCCCGAACTGACGGGCAAGCCGGAGTGGAACATCGACATCGGACGCGTCCACGACTGGTTGGAGGAGAAGGCCGACAGGGTGGAACGGCGGGAGATGCACCACCGACGCCGCTACTACGTGGGAGAAGGGATGGTCGAGATCGTAGACCCCGTGGGCAACGCCGACTTCTGCGCGAACTGCCACCGCGTGCGCGTCACCCACGAGGGCTACCTCAAGGGCTGTCTGAACCGAAACGACGACCTGCGGCCGATGGGCGAGATGACGAAGCCCGAAGTTAGAGACGCGTTCCGCGAAGTCGTATCGAACCGCGTCCCCTACTACGGCGAGTACCTCGTCGAGGACGAGGAGGACGGGTGGGTCGTAAACGAGGAGTACATCGGGGCCTGATGCGTCTCTCCGTCCCCGTTGTCGGTAGGCAGTAGCGCAGCATCTCCGGTCGAAGCCGTCCGTGAAAATTACGGCGAGTGCGGGGCGAGGTTCAATCCTCCACCCAGTAGAACAGTTCCTCCTTCGCGGTGTCACACCCCGGACACCGTTCCGGGAGGGCGTCTCGGATTCTCCCCATCTCACCGCACTCGCCGCACCGCCACATGGCGTTACTCCGCGCTTCGATGTCCTGTACGTCGCCTATCGGGACCTCGGTCTCGTCCTTGTTGCCGTCCGTCAGGTTGTCCAGATAGGACTGGTCGTTCTCGTAGCTCATCACGTTCGAACTACGGTGTGTGGTGTGTTAAAACATAACATTGGTGGGGGTGACGAATCTGGCGTTTCGGTTCGCACGTCACGCGAACGAAGAAACCGTCGTTCCGACTACCGTCGCTCCGACCGACCGTCCTCGACGTCGCCGGGCCGGGCCCCGTGGTCCGCCGACGTCCCTTCGTCGATGAAGTCCACGATGGCCTGCGCGCCCTGGAACCCCTCCGCGAGTCGCCCGACTTCCTCGCCGTCCTCGAACAGAACCAGCGTCGGGACGCTCCGAATGGAGAATCGCTCCACCAGCGACAGGTCCTCGCGCGGGTTGCACAACGAGACGACTACCTCCTTCGCGCGCGCGACGTTCCCCAAGACGGGTTCGATGCTCTGACAGAGCGTACAGCCCTTCGTGTAGAAGTCCACGAGGACGAGTTCGTGCTCCGAAACGAGGGCGTCGAGTTCAGCTTCGCTCTCGACGTGGACGGGCTTCGTCGGCGTCTCGGCGTTCGAGGGGGCGGTGTCCGTGCTCATCGCCTTATATACGCCCGCGAAGGGTAAAGCGGTTCTGCGGTCCGTCGAACCCGGCGCACGCCCGCGTCGAGGTAGCGCGGCGCACGGGGACGAGAGGCGGGAACGCCGTCGCCGCGGCGGGTCCGTCGCCCGGTGCCACCCCCGGCGGGGTATCGTGATGCTTAAGTAATCACCACGTTTTGTTTCGACTGCGATAGATACACTGTAGGGGCGGACGCCCCGAGTCCGTACGGGCGAAAGTGAATGACCGTGTTGCGGTAGCCAAGCATGGCCCAAGGCGCTGGGTTGCTAACTCAGTGGCGTTAATGCCTCCGGGGTTCGAATCCCCGCCGCAACGCTCATCGCGACTTTCCAGTCATGAGTGCAGAAGAACCACAGGACGACGCTCCCGACGAGGAGGAAAACCTCCGATACTTCGTCCGAATAGGTCAGACGGACCTTGACGGAACGAAATCGGTAGAGCGGAGTCTGACAGACATGAAGGGTATCGGCAAGCGCACGGCGCGTATCATTGTCGACGCCGCGGGTGTGGACCGAACGGCGACCTTCGGTCTTCTCGACGAAGAGGAAATCGACTCGGTCGTCGATGCCGTCGAGAACTACGATAACCACGCCCCCGAGTGGATGGTCAACCGCCGCGAAGACTTCTACAGCGGAGAGACCAGCCACGAAACCGGGTCGGACCTCGAACAGGCACGCCGCCACGACATCAACCGCATGAAGATGATAAGCTCCTACAGGGGCGTCCGTCACAAGCGCGGACAGAAGGTTCGCGGACAGCGAACGAAGTCCACCGGACGTTCCGAGGGGACCATCGGCGTCAACGTCGAGGCTATCAAAGAAGAACAGGCAGAGGAAGCAGCGGGTGACGAGGAATAATGGCGACTGGTAACAACACCAAGTTCTACGAGACGCCGAACCATCCGTGGCAGGGCGAGCGTATCGCTCAGGAGTCCGACCTTCTGGGCCGCTACGGCCTGAAGAACAAAGAGGAACTCTGGCGCGCGCAGTCCGAACTGCGCGACTACCGCCGCGAGGCGCGACGCCTCATCGGCGACGCGCAGGGTGACTTAGACGTCGCGGAGGAGGAGGGCGAGGACTTCCTCGACCGCCTCCGCCGCCTCGGCATCCTCTCGGAGGACGACAACATCAACCGCGTCCTGCGACTGGACGTGACCGACATCCTCGAACGCCGCCTCCAGACCGTCGCGTACCGCAAGGGCCTCGCGCAGACGCCCCAGCAGGCGCGGCAGTTCATCACCCACGGCCACGTGGTCGTCGGCGACGCCCGCGTCACCGCGCCCTCGAAGAAGGTCGAGGCCGTCGAAGAGGACCGAGTGGCGTTCGACGAGACGAGTCCGCTCTCGGACGACCTTCACCCCGCACGCGCGGAGGGACAGGAGTAACACATGAGCGAATCTGAGAACACCCAAGACAAGTGGGGTATCGCCCACGTCCACGCATCGTTCAACAACACGCTCATCACCATCACCGACCAGACGGGCGCGGAGACGATCGCGAAGTCGTCCGGCGGTACCGTGGTGAAGCAGAACCGAGACGAGGCGTCTCCGTACGCCGCGATGCAGATGGCCGAGACGGTGGCCGAGGAAGTCAAAGCCGCCGGCATCGAGGGTCTCCACGTTCGCGTGCGCGGCCCCGGCGGCAACGGTAACAAGAGCCCCGGCCCCGGCGCGCAGGCGACGATTCGCGCGCTGGCCCGCGCCGGACTCGAAATCGGGCGCATCGAGGACGTGACGCCCATCCCGCACGACGGGACCCGAGCGCCGAAAAACAGCCGACTCTAAGATAATCCATGGCAAACGACTTCGAGGTCGAGTTCATCGAACGCGACGAGCGAGCGGCCCGCTTCCTCGTTCGGGGTCTCACCCCGGCGGTCGCGAACGGCATCCGCCGAGCAATGATCGCGGACGTGCCGACGTTCAGCGTCGACACCGTCCGGTTCGTCGAGAACTCGTCGGTGATGTTCGACGAGATGATCGGGCTTCGACTCGGCCTTGTTCCGCTCACGACCCCCCTCGACGACTTCGAGGAGGGTGACACCGTGACGCTGTCCCTCGACGTCGAGGGACCCGCCACGGCGTACTCCGGGGACATCCGGTCCGCGGACCCGATGGTGCAACCCGCGGACGACAACATCCCCATCATCGAACTGAAGGAGGGCCAACGCCTCGAGTTCGAGGCCGACGCGGTCCTCGGACGCGGCAAGGAACACGCCAAGCACCAGGGCGGAGTCGCCGTCGGCTACCGACACCTCCAACGCGTGGAGGTCGTCGGCGACGCCGGCGAGTTCGAAGAACAGGAACCGAACATCCTCCGTGGCGTCATCGAGGAGCAGGCGGCCGAACACGCCGCAGACGACACCGCCGCGAACGGTGACCTCGTGGCCACGGACGAGTTCGACAACGACCTCACGAAGCGGTACCCCGGCAAGGACGTCGAGGTGCACGACGTAGACGGCGCGTTCGTCTTCCACGTGGAGACGGACGGGTCGTTCACGGTCGAGGAACTCGTCCGCCGCGCCGCCGAGAGTCTCGGCGCGCGCGCGGCCGAACTCGAAGAAAAGGTCGCAATCTAAGTATCGATGACTGTCCCTTCACCAACCCGACGCTCGTTCGCCGCACGCAACCCGGCGACATCGCCGAACGGAGTTCGGCGGGCCGCCAGACGCAGTCCGGCGAGAGCGTCGTCTCCCGCGAACGAAACGGGCGGACTCACAAGCCAGACCGAAAGGGGTTTGAAGGGGCACGCAGTAAATCGGAGTGCGAGCAGGGATAGCCAAGTCTGGCCAACGGCGCAGCGTTCAGGGCGCTGTCTCGTAGGAGTCCGCAGGTTCAAATCCTGCTCCCTGCACTCCATTTTCTCGAAAGGAGGTAGACAATGAGTAAGACCAACCCGAGACTCAACAGTCTCATCGCCGAGCTGAAGGCGGTCTCTCGTGAGTCCGGCGCCAACGTGTGGCAGGACGTCGCGGACCGTCTAGAAAAGCCCCGGCGCACCCACGCGGAGGTCAACCTTGGGCGCATCGAACGGTACGCCAAGGAAGACGAGACCGTCGTCGTTCCCGGCAAAGTGCTGGGTAGCGGTGTGCTGGAGAAGAACGTCACCGTCGCCGCGGTGGACTTCTCTTCGTCCGCGCGCAAGAAGATCGAACAGGTCGGAGACGCCGTGGCACTGGAACAGATCGCAGAGAACAATCCCGAAGGATCCAACGTGCGGGTGATTCGATGAACCTTGCCGAATTCGACGCCGACGTCGTCGTCGACGCCCGGAACTGTATCGTCGGTCGCGTCGCCAGCGAGGTCGCACAACGCGCGCTCGCGGGCGAGAAAGTGGCCGTCGTCAACGCGGAGGACGCCGTCATCACGGGGTCGGAAGACGACGTGATGGACGTCTACCGCAAGCGCGTCGAAGTCGGGTCGGACCGAGGGCCGTACTACCCGAAGCGTCCGGACCGCATCTTCAAGCGCGCCATCCGCGGCATGCTCCCGTACAAGACGACTCGCGGACGCGAGGCGTTCGAGAACGTGCGCGTCTACGTGGACAACCCGTTCGACGAGGACGGCGACGTCCTCGACGACACCTCGCTGGACCGCCTCTCGAACATCAAGTTCATCTCGCTCGGAGAGATCTCCGAGAAACTGGGTGCTAACGTCACATGGTAACGAACACGTCCGGTAAGAAGAAGACCGCCATCGCCCGCGCCACCGTGCGCGAGGGCGAGGGGCGCGTCCGAATCAACTCCCAACCCGTCGAGCTCGTCGAGCCGGAGATGGCCCGCCTGAAGATGCTGGAACCGTTCCGCATCGCCGGCGAGGACCTCCGCTCGCAGGTCGACATCGACGTCAGCATCTCCGGCGGCGGTTTCGCCGGACAGGCTGACGCCGCTCGTACGGCCATCGCGCGAGGGCTGGTGCAGCATCTCAACGACGCGGAGCTCCGCGACGCCTACATGGAGTTCGACCGGTCGCTCCTCGTCAACGACGTCCGGCAGTCCGAACCCAAAAAGTGGGGCGGACCGGGCGCTCGCGCTCGCTACCAGAAATCCTACCGCTGAGGTGATCTACCCATGATGATACCTGTCCGGTGTTTCACCTGTGGAAGCGTCGTGGGCGAACACTGGGAGGAGTTCAAAGCTCGCGCCCGCGAGGGCGACGAAGACCCGGCCGAGGTCCTCGACGAACTGGGCGTCGAGCGGCACTGCTGCCGCCGCATGCTCGTCTCGCACAAGGACCTCGTCGACGTCGTCGCACCGTACCAATAATGCAACAGCGCTACAATCGGTACGAGAAGGCACGCATCCTCGGCGCGCGAGCGCTGCAGGTGTCGTACGGGGCGCCGGTCCTCATCGAGACGGACCAGAGCGAACCCATCCTCATCGCGGCCGAGGAGTACGACGCTGGCGTCCTTCCGTTCACGGTACAACGAGAGGGTAAGTGATATGACACTAATCTCCAACGTTTCGCTCCGACGCGTCCTCGACTCGCGCGGTAACCCGACGGTCGAGGCCGACGTGCTCACCGAATCCGGCGGCTTCGGCCGCGCGGCAGCGCCGAGCGGCGCGAGCACGGGCGAGTACGAAGCGATAGAACTGCAGCCCTCGGAGGCCATCGCATCGGCGCGGCGTCACGCGATTCCGCGCCTCGTCGGCGAGGTTCACGCGGGCAACCAACGAGAGGTGGACGCCGCACTCCGCGCCGCCGACGGCACGGACAACTTCTCCGAAATCGGCGCGAACAGCGCCGTCGCCATCTCGATGGCGGCCGCGAAGGCCGGCGCGGACGTGCTCGGTGCGCCGTTGTACCAGCACCTCGGCGGCACCTTCCGCGGCGAGAACTTCCCGATTCCGCTCGGGAACATCGTCGGCGGCGGCGAACACGCCAAGGAGGCGACCAACATCCAGGAGTTCCTCGCCGCGCCGGTCGGCGCGCCGAGCGTCTCCGAGGCCGTCTTCGCCAACGCGGCGGTCCACGCCCGCGCGTCCGAGATCCTGGACGAACGTGGCACGCCCGCGGCGAAGGGCGACGAAGGCGCGTGGGCCCCGCCCATCTCGGACGCCGAGGCGTTCGAGGTGATGGACGAGGCGGTGTCCGACGTCGCAGACGAACTCGGCTTCGAGATTCGCTTCGGCCTCGACGTGGCCGCGGCGGAACTGTACGACGAGGACGAGGACGGCTACGTCTACGGCGACGAGGTCAAATCGACCGACGAGCAGATCGAGTACGTCGCCGACCTGGTGGACGAGTACGAACTCGTCTACGTCGAGGACCCCCTCGACGAGAACGACTACGAAGGGTTCGCGGAACTCACCGACCGCGTCGGTGACCGCACCCTCATCTGCGGCGACGACTTGTTCGTCACGAACGTCGAACGGTTGCAGGACGGCATCGACGCCGACGCCGCGAACTCCATCCTCATCAAGCCGAACCAGATCGGGACGCTCTCGGACGCGTTCGACGCCATCGAACTCGCGAACCGGAACGGCTACGAGACGATCATCTCGCACCGCTCCGGCGAAACCGAGGACACGACCATCGCACACCTCGCCGTTGCAACCGACGCCGCGTTCATCAAGACCGGTACGGTGCAGGGCGAGCGAACCGCCAAGCTCAACGAACTCATCCGCATCGCGGACGACGCAGTATGACAGACAACGATAACGAAGCGGTCGAAGTCGTCGACGAGGACGCTCCGGAGGCCGAAGAAGCGGCCGCCGAGGAGTCCGACGCGACCGAGACCGAAGCCGAGACGACGGAAGAAGTCGCCGAGGCCGCCGAGGACGAGGCCGCCGCCGACGAGGGCGCGGCCGAGGACGAGGCCGCCGAGGCCGAAGAAGAGGAGGCCGAACCGGTCTTCGACGAGGACGTCATGCCGGACGAGGAGGCGGACCTCCTCATCCCGGTCGAGGACTACCTCGGTGCCGGTGTCCACATCGGTACCCAACAGAAGACCAAGGACATGGAGCGGTTCATCCACCGCGTCCGTGACGACGGTCTGTACGTCCTCGACGTGAGTCAGACCGACTCGCGCATCCGGACGGCCGCGAACTTCCTGTCGGGGTACGACCCCGAGCAGATTCTGGTCACCAGTTCGCGCCAGTACGGCCGGTTCCCGGCCAAGAAGTTCGCCGACGCCGTCGGCGCGCGCGCCCGCACGGGTCGCTTCATCCCGGGGACGCTGACGAACCCCGACTACGCCGGCTACATCGAACCCGACGTGGTCGTCGTCACCGACCCCATCGGCGACGCGCAGGCGGTCAAGGAGGCCATCACGGTCGGCATCCCGGTCATCGCGATGTGCGACTCGAACAACCAGACGAGCAACGTCGACCTCGTCGTTCCGACGAACAACAAGGGTCGACGGGCGCTGTCGGTCGTCTACTGGCTCTTGGCCAACGAGACGCTCGACCGCCGCGGTTCCGAACCGACCTACGCCCTCGAAGACTTCGAGGCCGAGGTCTAACCCCGCCGGCAGTTTCGTTTCTCCATTTCTCGCGTCCGTCAGCGGTCGCGCTACCTGATGCTCGCGGACGGCAAGAACGGTTATGCGACTCGTTCGCCTACGTCGGCGTATGTGCGCCCTCCACCAGACGACAGTCGAGGAACTGGCCGATTCGGTCGATTCGGGGGAGTCGGTCACCGTCGTCGACACGCGCCCGCCCGACAGTTTCGAGGCGTGGCACGTCGGCGGCGCGGTGAACGTCCCGTACAGTCCGACGGACGGACTCGGCGACGAGTGGGACTGGGACCGCGTGGACGAACGACTCGGCGACGGACCGGTCGTCGCCATCTGCGGGAAGGGTATCTCCTCCACCGCCTTCGGCCTCGAACTGGGGAAGCGCGGCCGGGAGGACGTGAGCGTCGTCAAAGGCGGCATGCAGGAGTGGAGCAAGCTGTACGAGGTGGTCGAAGTCGAAACCGACAGCGACGACCTGTTTCTCGCGCAGGTGCAACGGCGCGCGAAGGGGTGTCTCGGCTACGTCGTCGGGTCGCGTTCGGCGGGCGAGGCGGTGGTCGTGGACGCGACGCGTCAGCACCACGAGTTCGAACTCGTCGCCGCCGACGAGGGGATGCGCGTGACCGGCGTCTTCGACACGCACGTCCACGCCGACCACATCTCCGGCGGCCCGGAACTGGCCGAGAGACTGGGCGTCCCGTACCACCTCGGCGAACGCGCCGCCGAACGCGAGGTGGAGTACGACTACCGACCGCTCTCGGACGGGGAGACGTTCTCCGTCGGCGACGTGGAAATCGAGGTGCTGGCCGCCCCCGGTCACACGACGGAGATGGTGAACTACCTCGTGGACGGCGAGTACCTGCTCTCGGGCGACACCCTGTTCGTCGAGTCCGTCGGCCGGACGGAACTGCAGTTCGGCGACGACGACGCATCGACGGGTGCGGAACTCCTCTATGAGACGCTCCACGAGACGATTCTGGAACTCCCCGGGGAGACGCGCGTCCTCCCCGGCCACGTCACCGTGGCCGAAGACGGCGAGTACGCCGCCGCCTCGCCCGGCGAACTCGTCTCGGCGACGCTGGACGAACTGCGGGAGGAACTGGACCTGTTGAGCCTCGACGAGGAGGAGTTCGTGGACCGACTCACCGACGACACGCCGGAGAAGCCCGCGAACTACGAGACGGTCATCGCCGTCAACACCGGCCGCGAGACGCCCGACAACGAGGAGTCGGCGACGGAACTCGAAACCGGACCGAACAACTGCGCGGCCTGAGGCGGCCTCGAATCACGGTCCGCGCGAACAACCTTCGTCGGCGCACACCCGCCCATCGGAACAAGCGTTTTGTCCCCGCACCCCCCACGGATTCACATGAATATCTTCCGTAGCGTCCGCGCGGTCGCGGGCGCGGAAGGCGACGGCGACGGCACTGGGAGCATCGACTGGGCCGCCGTGGCCGACGCGGCGAAGAACGCAACCGACCCCGGCCCCTTGGAGTTGGCCGCGAAGGAACGCGAGGGCTACGCGACGGACGTGCGCGACGCCCGGCGACGCCTCCGAGAGGTCGGCGAAGTGGAGTTCGAGGTGCCGGCGACGATAGAGGTGCAGAACCGCCACCACTGGATAGACGCGAACATCCGCACGTTCGAACGCGTGATGCGTCCCGTCGAGATGCGCGGGCAGGTCCCCCTCCCGGGTCTCACCCGCGTCGTCAACACCGGGACGATGGCGTTCATGCTCTCTTTCCTCGGGAAGAACGTCCTCGGGCAGTACGACCCGTTGCTGTTGGCCGAACCGCCGGCCGAGGGGGAGGAGGCGGAGCACGGCCTCTACTTCGTCCACCCGAACATCGTCCGCGTCGCAGAGATGCTCGACGTGGACTACCCCCGGTTCCGCCGGTGGATAGCGTTCCACGAGGTGTCGCACGCCGCCGAGTTTGGCGCCGCGCCGTGGCTTTCGGACCACCTCGAACGCCGGATGGAGGACGGGCTTGAGGGCCTCGCCGAGGGACAGTTCGACCGCGAGGCGTTCAAGGACCTCGACACCGCGATGACGGCGGTGGAAGGGTACGCGGAACTGCTGATGGACCGCGCCTTCGACGACGACTACGAGGACCTGCGCGAGAAGTTAGACGAGAAGCGAAAGAGCGGCGGCCCCGTCGGCATCCTCGTGCGCCGCCTCCTCGGGTTGGGCCTCAAGCGCCGACAGTACGAACGCGGCGCGGCGTTCTTCGAGGCCGTCGCCGACGAACGCGGCGTCGCCGCCGCCTCCGCCGTCTGGGAGGGCCCGGAGAACCTCCCGACGGACGAAGAACTCGACAGCCCGTGGATGTGGATATCGCGCGTGGACCCCTGAGCGGAGGAGACACCCGGAGGAACCGGGCGGCACGTTCAGCGCGGCGGGCGGCGGTTCACGTCGGGTTTGAACTCCCGAAGCCAGCGCATGAGAAACCACAGCAGGGAGAGGCCGGCGACCAGACCGCCGACGAACCCCGCCGCAACGAAGGTGAGGCCGCCGCCCGACTGGAAGGCGACGAGTGCGCCGGAGGCAGCGACGAGGAGGACGAACCCCGCCCGCAGGAGTCGGTTGGCCTCGTCGCGTTCCTCGTCCGTCATGCTCGGTCCGACCATCCGTCAGCCTCCGACCCCGTCTGCGCGTTCGGCGGCGGCGGCATCGGACGCAGTCCGATGAACCGTCGAGGGTTCCTCGGCGGCGTCGTCGGTCCCTTCGGTCATACGAATCTCCAACGAAGCGGAGGGATTTGAAAGCGCTGTTCGCCGTCGGGGGCGCCCTACGTCGGCGTCTCGCCGTCGGAGTCGCGCCGGAAGATCAAAAGACCGTACCCCGCGAAGAGGAGGCCGACGACGACCCAGACAGCCGCCCACGCGTCATCCACTCGGAGATATCGGACGAAACTGAATGCGGCGGTTACTCCGCCGGCGAGGAAGGGATACGTCCACGAACGGACGAATCCCTCCACGAACGCTCCGACGGTGAACAGTGCGAGTATCGAGACGACGAACGCCGTTTCGAGCGCCGTCGGCGGGTTCCCGCGGACGAGAGCGTGGTACGCGTAAATGAAGAGGACGCACAACGCGAAGAGCAGGTCGCCGCCGTCCGGTCGTTGGAACTCCACCACGCGCACACTACCCCGCATCGGACGATAAAACGCCCTTTCCTGTCGATTTACGTACCACCTCGGACCGAAGAGAACGGAGTCCGGCGGGTCTACTGGAACCCGCGGCCGACGCCGTCTTCCGCCACCAAGTCGTCTAAGTCCTTCGTCAGCAACTCGTCGGCGTCGGCGAACTCGTCGGTCAACCCGTCTAAGGCGTCGGGTCGGCCGTCGAACTCGTACTCCATCGGGCCAAACGCCGGACTCTCCAAAGCGTCCATCACGTCCTCGA
The DNA here is from genome assembly GCF_042662625.1 of Halopelagius fulvigenes. GTDB lineage: Archaea > Halobacteriota > Halobacteria > Halobacteriales > Haloferacaceae > Halopelagius > Halopelagius fulvigenes. The sequence continues at coordinate 883,257 of NZ_JBHSXH010000009.1, read as the reverse complement.
AGAAGTCGTCCGGCGTCGTCGGGGCCTCGGCGTGGACTCTGACCGTCTCTTCGAGTCGCTTGGCCATCTCGGAGGCGTGTTCCTCGTCCTCGGGGCCGTTCCGGACGGCGAACAGGCCGGGCACGTCGTCGTCGCGTTCGCGCCTCGGGAGCAACGGTTCGATGTCCTCGTCGATGCGCCGGGCGACGCGTCTGCCGACGCCGCGAACCTCGTAGGGGTTCTTCGTGTACGTCTTCAGTTCGTAGACGCCGACGTCGGGGTGTCCGAGGAAGAGGTCCTCGCCGACTCCGCGGCGGCGGTCGCCGGCGACGGCCCGCCACCCGTCCGGGTCGGCGTCCGACTCCACGACATCTTCGAGGATGTCCTGCCAGTCCCTGACGCGCATGTTCGTCGTTCCGGTGCGAGAGAGAAAGAGCGTGACGGTCCCCGCCGACCGCGGCGGGAGGGTGCGAAGGGTTCCCGCGACCGACAGCGTTTTTCGCGCCCACGCGCACCGTTCTGTCGTGAACGTCCGCGGCCGCATCGTCGAGGTAGGCGAAGAGCGAGAAGTGGAGACGTCGTACGGACCGCGCTCTCTCGCCGAGTTGTCGGTGGTCCGAACCGACGGCGACGTACGGAGAGACGCGGCCGCGGACACGGAGGAACGCGACGGCGCGGACCCGGTTCGGGTGACGCTCTGGGGGAAGTGGACCCAGAGCGCCGAACTCGCCGAACCGGGGATGGACGTGTTGGTGACCGAAGCCGAGGAGTCGGAGTTCCGCGGCGAGACGACGTACGGCACCTCCAAGGAGTCGTACGTCGTCCTCGAACCGGGCTTTCTGGTGGACGTGACGAACATCCGGTCGTGGGTGCAGTGCCCGCGGATGTACTACCTGAACAAGCTGTCGGGCATCCCGCTGAACTACCCGGTGGTGAAGGGGACCATCGTCCACGAGGTGTTCGGCGACTTGCTCCGCCGCGCGGACGCCGAGGAGGCCCTCGACGAGGGCGTCTTGGAGGAGTCCATCGAGGAACGCGTCCGCGAGGCGGGCCTCCAACTCGGCCTGTTGGGCTACGACGCCGAGGAGGTGCGCGACGAGGTGCGGCGCAACGCCGCCGCCATCCAAGGGTGGTTGTCGCAGGGGACGCTGACGGAGACGGACGAGTGGCGTTCGGAGTACACGCTCATCTCGCCGACGTTCGGCGTCAAGGGCCGCGCCGACGCCCTCCGCCGCGGGATGCCGGTCGAACTGAAGACCGGCAAGAACACGAACCGCGAACCGCGCTTTCAGGACAAGATTCAGGCCGCGGCGTACGCCCTCATGCTCGACGAACGCGGCGTCTCCGCGGACACGGGCACCCTCCTGTACACAAAGAACACCGCCCTCGAACGCAACGAGGAGACGGGCGACCTCTCGCCCGCAAAGGAGTTCTCCATCGGGAAGGGACTGCTCGATTTCGTCGTCCGCACGCGCAACCAAATCGCGGCCATGGAGTTCGATACGTCCGTTCCGACGGGGTTCGAGGCCGACTCGAAGTGCGAGTACTGCTTCGAGAAGGACACCTGCATGGTCGTCTCGGGCCGCCTCGACCAGGAGTCGAAGGCGGGCAAGATAGGCGAACCGCTCCCCGAGGCGGAACGCGAGTACTTCGACCGACTCTACCGCGCCGTCGAGGAGGAACGCCGCGAGACGCACCGGGAGTACCGGAAACTGTGGGAGCAGACGGCCGAGGAACGCGCCGACGACGACAGGGCACTCATCGGGTTGGAACCCCTCGACCGGACCGAAATCGAGGGCGGGCGGTGGCGACTCCGCGCCCGGAAGTCGGACGACGCGGTGTCGAAACTCCGCGAGGGCGACGTCGCACTCGCCAGCGACGGCGACCCGGTGTCCGGCCACGCGGAACTCGTCCGCATCGAACGACTCGACGACGAGGTGGTCGTCACCGCCGACGAACCGGTGACGCTCCGCCGCCTCGACGTCTACCCCTCGGAACTCTCCGTCGACCGGATGCTCACCGCCGTCCACGACGCCCTCCTGAAGGGCGACCCGGGCCGCAAGGACGTGCTGTTCGGCCGGCGCGACCCCGAGTTCTCGACTCGGAGCGAGGAGACGTACATCGACAACAACGGCGCGCAGAACGAGGCGGTGAAACTCGCGGTGGACGCCGACGACTTCGCCCTCGTCCACGGGCCGCCGGGGACGGGCAAGACGTACACCATCGCCCAGATAATCCGCGCCCTCGTCGCCGACGGCAACCGCGTCCTCCTCTCCGCGTTCACCAACCGCGCGGTGGACAACGCCCTCGAAGCCCTCCGCGACCAAGGGTTCGGGGCCGACGAAATCGTCCGCGTCGGCACCGAGAACGGCATCCGCGAGGACATGCTCGACGTGCGCCTCGAACGCTCGGGCGACCCGAACGAACGCGCGGCCGCCCTCCGCGACGCCCCCGTCGTCGCGGCGACGACGGCCACCTGCGGGTCGCGCGTCGTCCGCGAACAGGCGTTCGACGTGGCACTCGTGGACGAGGCGTCGCAACTCACCGAACCGGGGACGCTCGCGGCCGTGAATCTCGCAGAGAAGTTCGTCCTCGTCGGCGACCACGAGCAACTCCCGCCGGTCGTCCGCGCCGAGAACGACCTGCAGACCTCCCTGTTCGAACGTCTCGTCACCGACCACCCCGAGGCGTCGGTGATGCTCGACCGACAGTACCGCATGTCCCAGCGGATTCAGGCGTTCTCCTCGGCGGAGTTCTACGACGGCGAACTCCGCCCCGCGACGGGCGAGGTGGCCGCCCAGCGATTAGGCGACCTGCCGGGCGTCGACGAGGGTACCCTGCCGCCGGAACTGCGTGACCCCGTCTCGTTCGTGGACCCCGGGGGCCGCCGCGTCGGCAACACGAACCCGACGGAGGCGGACCGAATCGCGGAGTTGGTCGAGGCGTACGAGGCGGCCGGCGTCGACTCCGACGACATCGGCGTCATCGCGCCGTTCCGCGCGCAGGTGGCCGAGATATCCCGCCGGACGGACGTGACCGTCGACACCGTCGACCGGTTCCAAGGCTCCTCAAAGGAGGTCGTACTCGTCTCGTTCGTCGCAAGCGGGTCCTTGGACGGCCCCATCTTCGACGACCACCGGCGCATCAACGTCGCCCTCACGCGGGCGAAGAAGGCGCTGACGCTCGTCGGCGACGCCGACGCCCTCGCCTCGGACCCCTTCTACCGCCGGATGCTCGATTGGGCGAGGCGGTAGGCCGCCCCGGCGGCGCGAACCGGCAGCGCAGGGGCGGCGTCACCAGAGGATGAGGGGCCAGACGAACTGGAACAGGAGCCAGATGAGGCCCGTCAGCACGACGGTCATCACGACGTTCAGGATGACGCCCGCCCGCATCATGTGCCCCTGTTCGATGTAGCCCGACCCGAACACGATGGCGTTCGGCGGCGTCGCCACGGGAAGCGCGAAGGCGAAACTCGCTGCGACGGCACCCGAGACGGAGAGGAAGACGGCGGCCGCCACTCGCGGGAGGCCGAGCGTCGAGGCGAACACGCCGCCGATGCCGATGAGGATGGGGACGATGATGGTCGCCGTCGCGGTGTTGGAGGTCATCTCCGTGAGGAAGATGACGAGGAGGACGACGGCCCCGACGACCAGGACGATGGGCGCGCCGGTCAGGGAGTTGAAGACGCTGTTCGCTATCCAGTCGGTCGCGCCCGTCGCGGCGAGGGCGTCCGCCAGCGCGATACCGCCGCCGAAGAGCAGAATCGTCCCCCAGTCGATGTCGACGAGTTCGTCCCACTCCATCGTGTCCGCGAGGACGAGAGCCGGAATCGCCGCGAGGCCGACCATCACGTAGTAGAGGATTCCCTGGTGCCCCTCGACGCCGAGAACCGTCGCGCCCTCGCCGCCGAAGATGGTCGTCGCCCACGCGTCGGGCAGGTACCCGCCGAGGAGTTCGCCGAGGCCGCCGAGAACCCACAGCGACGCCGTCACCGTGAAGATGACGGCGACGCGCTTGCCCCGCGTGCTCAGCGGACCCTCCTCGTCGAGATAGCGCGCCGCCTCCTCGCGCGCCGACTCCACGTCGTCTATCTGCGGCGGGTAGATGCGGAAGGTGAGGAGGTACCAGATGATGGGCAGGGTGACGACGACGATGGGGATGCCGATGAGCAACCACCGCGCGAAGCCGATCTCGTAGCCGAGAATCTGGTTGAGTTGCCCGGCGAGGATGGCGTTCGGCGGCGTGCCGATGAGCGTTCCGACGCCGCCGACGCTGGCGGCGTAGGCGGTGCCGAGCAGCATCGATATCTGGAGGTTCGTGAACTCGTCCACCTCGCCCGCGCCGCCGAATCCGTCGGCGGCCACGTCGGCGTCGAACTCGGCGTCGGGGTCGGCGGCGGCGGCCGCCACCTCGTCGCGGCCGAGAACCTGCGTCAGAACCCCGAGGGCGATGGGCGTCATCATGGCCGTCGTCGCCGTGTTCGACACCCACATCGAGAGGAACGCCGTCGAAATCATCATGGCTCCGACGAGTCGCCGCGGCGACGACCCCATCACCGACATTATCCACAGCGCGATTCTGCGGTCGATGTCGTACTTCTGCAGCGCGTTCGCCAGCATGAACCCGGCGATGAACAGGAAGATGAGGTGGTCCGCGAACCCGACCAACGCGTCGTCAAGGTCGGGATACACGCCGAGGGCCGTGAGGACGAACGGGATGGACAACGCCGTCACGGCCAAGGGAATCGCGCCGGTCACCCAGAGGAACCCGGCGAAGAACATCGTCGCCATCGCGTACTGGCCCTTCACCGACAACCCTTCCACCGAGGGACCGAAGGCGATCACCGCCGTGCCGAGGACGGCGACGGCGAACAGTATCAGACGTCGTCGCTCGTTCGACTCGTCGTTCTGGCTCATCGATATGCGTCCAATACGGAACTACATAATTAACTACTTATGACCAGATAGACAGACGTTTCCGCGCGTCCGGACAGTCACGGGGGAAATCCAGTCGCGAGCGATCCGACGCGTTCGGGGCCGAGTTCGCTCGCCCGCGGGCGAGTAATACCTCGGCGGCGCGGCCGTCGAACGACTCCGGTCGGAGCGTTCTTCTCCCTCGGCGACCTATCGCCACCGATCCATGGCCACGCTGCGAGAACGGTTCGAACGGTCAGACACGTTCAGGCGAGGCGTCATCGGGGCCGTCTCCGGCGCTCTCGCCGGCGTGACGCTCACCCTCCTCGATGCGAGCACGGCCGGCGACTACTTCGCCGCCATCTTCATCGGCGCCGTCGCCTTCGTCGCCCTCTGGCTTCTGACGAGCTAGACTCAGTCGTCGTCCGTCGAGACGGCGGGGTGCTCGGCGGCCTCCTCGTCGCCGATTTCGTCGAGGACGCGGGCGTGGAAGTCTCTGAGCACCGCGTTCTCGTCCTCGGCGAGGACCACGTCGCTGGCCATCAGGGTGGCGAGGCCGAACGACCGGGGCGTCGGCGACTCCACGCGCGTGGACGCGACGTCCACGTCGCCCGCCCGCACGTCGCCGAACACCTCCTTCAGGCCTGCCACGTCGAGTTTGTCTTCGAGTATCTCGCGGTACGTCTCCTCCATCACGGCGAAGGAGTCCAACTCCTGCGCGAACGAGAGGAGCATCTCCGAGGACACCTGCTGTTGGGCGGCGGACTTCTCGTACCCCTTGTAGCGCTTCAGAATCATCAGCGAACGCGTCGCGTTGATGCGGAAGTAGCGCTTCAGCAGGTCCGTCCCGTCGAGGGCGGCGCGCAGGTCCGACTCCACGTCCTCGGGGGCGATGTCCCCGACGATGGCCTCGATGTCCACCTTCCGATTCAGCGGCATCGAGACGGTGAACCCGTTGTCGGCGACGGCGACTTGGACGTTCGTGTTGGCCCGCCGCGAGCAGTGGTACGCCACGAGGCGGGAGAAGCCGTCGTTGAACTTCCGGCCGTAGTTCGAGTGGACGTAGAACTTCCGCCGGTACTCCTCGCGGTCCATCTGCTCCTCGATGGCGATTCGCCCGTCCGTCGAGACGCTCTCTGTCCCGGCGTAGCGCACCTGTTCGTCGAACATCCGCGCGATGGCCCGGACGCTGTTCTCGTCTACGGGGAACGCGCGCAACCACTCGCGGGCCGCCGGCCGTCCCCCGCGTTCGAGGCGGTCCAACAGGTCGCGCTGGAACGCCGTAATCTCCCGGCCGAGGTCGTACGAGAGGGGGAGGCGTTCGGAGAACCACGACGGAACCGTGGGACTGGCGCTCGTCCGATCGACGTACACCTTCGACCCGCGGCGGTAGCGGTACTCGAAATGGTCGCCGCCGAGGACGAACACGTCGCCCTTCTCCAAGGTGTCGAGGTAGTTCTCGTCTAAGTTGCCGACCCACTCGTTCGTCCCGCGCGTCTTCACGTCGCAGGTGAACGAGTCGGGGATGGTCCCGATGTTCGTCATGTAGATGACGCGCGCGAGTCGCCCCCGCTTTCCGATTAACCGCTCGCCCACGTCGAACTCCTCGTAGTGGTGTTCGCCGTCCGGCGCGTCGTTCGTGTCGCGCCACACCTTCGCGTAGACGTTCTTGTCCTCCAGTCCCTCGTAATCGGCGGTGAGGTAGCGGAACAACCGCTCGAACTCCTCGTCGCCGAAGTCGCGGTACGGGTACGCCCGGCGGAGCGTCCGCCGCACGTCCGCCTCGCGCATCGGGCCGTTGATGGCCATCCCGTAGACGTGCTGGGCGGCCACGTCGTAGGCGTTCTCCGGGACGAACACCCGGTCTACGAACCCCTCCTCGGCCTTCTTCAGCATCACCGCGCACTCGACGAGTTCGTCCCTGTCGAGGGCGATGACCCGCCCCTCGACTGTCTGGCCGAGTCTGTGGCCCGCCCGGCCGACGCGTTGGAGGAGGGAGGCGACGGACTTCGGCGATCCGACCTGTACCACCAGGTCGATGTGCGGCATGTCGATGCCGAGTTCGAGGCTGGTGGAGGTGGTCACCACGTCCAACTCGCCCTCCTTCAACTGGCCCTCTATCTCCTGTCTGCGCTCCTTCGAGAGACTGCCGTGGTGACACCCGGAGTTGCCCTCGTCGTACTCGTCGTAGTACTCCCGGAGGTTGTGCAGGACGCGTTCGGCCCCCGACCGGGTGTTCGTGAACACGAGCGTGTTCGTGTGGGACTGCACGAGTTCGTGCACCCGGTCGTAGAACCGCGATTGGACCACGCCGTGCGGCGTGTCTATCAGGTCGTCCGTGGGGCACTCCAACCGCAGGTCGAAGTCGCGCACGAACCGCGTGTCCACGAGTTCGTAGTCGCGCGTCTCGCCCGAGTTATTCTGCCCGACGAGGAACTCCGCCATCGTCGAGAGGGGTTCCACGGTCGCCGAACAGCCGATTCGGGTTGGCGACTCCTCGGCGATGTTCTCCAGACGCTCCAGCGACACCGACAGGTGCGTCCCGCGCTTGTTCTCGGCGAGACTGTGTATCTCGTCCACGACGACGTACTCGACGGTGCGGAGTTTCTCCCTGAACTTCGGGGAGTTGAGCAGGATGGCCAGCGTCTCCGGCGTCGTGTTGAGGATGTGCGGCGTCTCCGAGAGCATCTTCTGTCTGGCGGCGTCGTCGGTGTCGCCGTGGCGGATGGCGTGGCGGATGTCCACCGCGTCGCCCCTCTCGTCCAGCAGGTCGGTGATGCCCGAGAGCGGTTCCGTCAGGTTGCGGTGGATGTCGTTCGCGAGCGATTTCAGCGGCGAGACGTAGATGCAGTAGACGGAGTTTTCGAGGCCGTCCGCCAACTCGCGGTCCCGGCGGAACAGTTCGTTTATGATGGCCGTGAAGGAGGCCAGCGTCTTGCCCGACCCGGTAGGAGCGCAGATGAGCGCGTTCTCCCTGTCGTCTATGAGGGGAATCGCCTCGCGTTGCGGCGGCGTGAAGAATCCGCCGTTGCCGCCGACGTACCGTCCGAACCGCTCGACCCACCACTCCCGGACCGACGGTTCCAGTCGGTCTAAGACGGCCTCGTCGGCGAGTTCGACCGTCTCGGGGTCGAACTCGTAGGGGTCGTCGGCGTTCGCCGCGGTTTCCACGAGAAGTTCCCGTCCGCGCCCACTCATTATCCAGTGGGAGGTGCCCGAGGGGTAAGTGGGTTGTGCCGTCGGCCCCGGTCGAAACGCGGAAATCACGCCGGAAACGCGGCCGAAGCTCGTGTTCCGGGTTCCGAGCGACCGCTCGATTCGGGGCCGCCGCCGTCATCCCGAACGTCTAACCGCGCGGTGGGAGTAGACGGGCGTATGCGCGTCACGTTTCTCGGAACCGGGAGCGCGATGCCCCTGCCGGACCGCGCCCAGACGGGACTCCTCCTTGAATCGGACGACCGGGCGCTCCTCGTGGACTGCGGGAGCGGCGTCCTCGGACGCCTCAGCGCCACCGACGTCGGCTACGAGGGCGTCGGAACGGTCCTCCTCACGCACCACCACCTCGACCACGTCTCCGACCTGATCCCCCTGCTGAAGGCCAGGTGGCTTGCGGGCGAGGAACACCTCGAAGTCGTCGGCCCCGAGGGGACGAAATCGCTGGTCGACGATCTCGTGGACGTTTACGACTACCTGCAGGGGCGGATGGACCTCACGGTGCGGGAGGTGACCGCCGGGGGCGACTCCTTCGAGGCGGCCGGCTTCGAAATCGAGGCGACGGAGACGCGCCACTCGATTCAGTGCCTCGCCTACCGGTTCGAGGGTGAGGAGGGGGACAACGCCGAGGAAACCTCGGCGAGCCGCCAGACGTTGTCTGGCGATTTCGTCTTCTCCGGGGATTCCGAGGCGTTCGAGGGACTGGCGAACTTCGCCGACGGCGCGGCCGTCCTCGCGCACGACTGCTCGTTCCCCGACGACGTGGACGTGTCGAACCACCCGACGCCGTCGCAGTTGGGCGAGGCGTTGGCGGGCCGCGATATCGGGCGGGTGTACCTCACCCACCTCTACCCCCACACCGAGGGGCGACACGAGGAGATGCTCGACTCCGTGGCGTCGGCGTACGACGGCGACGTGCGGTTCGCCCGCGACGGCCTGCGGGTGGACATCTGAACCGGGTACGGACCGACGTCGGAGGACGCGTCCGCCCTCCCGTTCATATCAGTAGTCGAGTGTGAGACTGAACCGCTCAAAGTGCGAAGTAGGCGTGCGAATCTCTCGATTACTCTTGTTCCTGCTCCCACGCATTCAATCCGCCATCAAGGGCACTCGCGTTCTTCCCTTGGTCTTGGAGTTGCTGAGCGGTTTCGGTTGATGCGACCCCCGCATCACACACCATGACGAGTTCCTTGTCGTCCGGGAGGTCGTCCAATTTCGCCAACGCCTCCTCCACGTTCCCTGAGAGGAGTGCTTCTCGAATAGGGCGGTTCTCGCTATTCTCAATATGGTTCTCCTCATAGTCCTCTTCTGACCGAATATCGACTACACATACATCTTCGCCGTTCTCCAACTTCGTTCGAAGCGTTTCGGGGTCAATAGTAGCCATCTACGCCATCTCTCTCCTCACGGACCAAGAGGACGGTGATTCGGGTGACGAAGGAACGACGGTTATGCCCCCCGTGTGTAACGGCTGTTTCGAGCCGTATCCCGAATAACGAAACTGTACTACTGACTACCGTTATCGGACGGCGGCGCTTCTCGAACTACTCGTCGTCGTACTCGGCCCCGGCGTCGTCGGACGCGCTACCCGCGAATCACGGTGCCCGCGTCCTCGCCCGCCAAGAAGTCCGAGAGCGAGTCGGGGCCGAACACGTGCGCCGGTGCGCCGAGTTCGAGGAGTGCGCGCACCTTCGCGGCCATCCCGCCGGTCACGTCCGTCGCGTCGGACCCGCCGAGGGCGTCGGCCACGTCAGAGAACGCCGTGATCTCGGGGACGACCTCCTCGTTCTCGTCGTATACGCCCGGAACCGTAGAGCAGAGACCCACCCGGTCGGCCGAGAGGCCGCGGGCGAGTCGCGTCACGAGTTCGTCGCCGCTGACGACCGTCGCGCCCTCGCCCGCGTGCGCTATCACGTCGCCGTGGAGGACCGGGACGAACCCCTCGCCGAGCATCGTCGCCGTCGAATCGAGGGGAAGCGAGAGGGCGGCGTCGTCGTCTCGCGCGCCCGCGGAGAGGGGGTGGACGGGGAGGGCGGGCACGCCCGCGTCCTGCAGGCGGCCGACGACGGCGTCGTTGAGGCGGCGCATGGCGTCGTGAATCTCGTAGATTCCGCGGGCGTCGCGCGTCCCCGCGGCGGAACTGACGCCGTGTTTCTCCGCATTGGGGTGGCCAAAACTGCCGCCGCCGTGGACGACGACGAGGTTCTCCACCCCGGCGTCGGCGACGGCCGAGACGGCGGCGTCGAGTGCGTCCTCGTCCAGCGTCTCCGGGGACTCCTTCTCCGTGACGACGCTCCCGCCGAGTTTGAGGACGACCGGCGCGAGCGACTCCGTCGAATCCGACGGCGACGACGGCACCGTCTACGCCCCCTCCACGCGGACGCCCTCTCTGTCGAGTTCCGCGCGGAACGCGTTCTCGCACTCGGCGGTGTAGCGAAGCGCGGTGCTCGTCTCCTGCGTCTCGTCGAGGGCGACGATGCATCCGCCGCCGCCCGCGCCGGTGAGTTTCGCGCCGTGCGCGCCCGCCTCGCGGGCGGCCCACACCATGTTGTCCAGCGTCCGCGAGGAGACGCCGAGGGCCTCCAAGAGGCCGTGGTCGAAGTCCATCAGGCGGCCGAGTTCCGTCAGGAGACCCTCCGTCGGCGTCGCCTCGGGGTCGGCGTCCGCGAGGAGTGCCTCGCCGCGGCGGACGATGTCGCCGATGCTCTCGACGGTGTCGGCGGCGAAGCCGTACTCCTCGCGGAGGGCGCGGACGCCCGCGACGAGTTCGCCCGTGTCGCCCGCGCCGCCGTCGAATCCGACGACGAACGGCAGGTTCGGCGCGTCGATGCGGCGGCAGTCGTCGCCCTCGATTCGGACGGCCCCGCCCATCGTCGAACAGAACGTGTCCGCGCGGGACGCCTCGCCGTCCTGCACCTCGTACTCGGCGCGGTACGCCCTGTCGGCGAGTTCCTCCCTGTCGAGTGGCGCGCCGAGTTCCCGCGTCGCGGCGTCGATGCCGGCGACGACGACGGCGGCGGAGGACCCGAGGCCCGCCCCGAGGGGGATGTCGCTCTCGATGGTCACGTCGAACCCGGCGTCCGGCGCGTCGGCGGCGTCGCGAGCCTGTTCGACCGCCGCGTCGATGTACCCCGTCGCGGCGTCGAGGAGCGACGCGGGCACGTCCACGTCCGGTCTCCGGTCGGTCGTGCCGCCGTACTCGACGGTGAACCCGTCGAGGCTCAGGTCGCTGGCTTCGACGCGGATGCGGTCGTCCTCGCGCGCCTCCACGGTGACGGTCGCCCGTCGCTCGACTGCGCAGGGGACCGCGGGCTCTCCGTAGACGACTGCGTGCTCCCCGAACAGGTACACCTTCCCGGGAGCGCTGGAGACGGTCATGTTCGTGGAATTTCTCGGCCGCCGCTTAAGACTATCCGACCGCGTCGGCGCGCGAGTCGTCGGCGCGTCGAAGAAAAAGCCCGGGTGTCGGCGTCGCGGAGGCGGGTTACTCGCCCGCTTCGACGTCCATCTCCGAGAGGTCGTCGAGCTCCTCTAACTCCTCGACATCCTCGTCGCCGCCGCCCATGAGCGTCCGGGCGGCCACCGCGAGGGCGGCCAAGAGGAGCAACCCGAGGAGGGGCGCGGCCTTTCCGCGGCCGCCGGACGAGTCGGACCCGGAGTCGCCGGACTGGGGCTCCGAGTCGCCGGACAGGGACTTCAATTCGGGCCCGGAGTCGGAACCGGACTCGGAGTCGGAGTCGGACGTCCCGCTTATGCCGCCGATTTCGAGGCCGGACGACTGCGAGTCGTCGGACTGCTCGCCCTCGTCTTTCCCGCGGCCGCCGATGAGCGGTACCATGTTACTCGCGTTGAACGACGTTCCCTCTGGGAGATTGATCTCGAAGAGCGTGATGTCTACCATAGCAATATCACTACGCCGACAAGTGTATTAGAGGTTGTGCCCGACCGGTGCGTTAATCCGCCGTTTGTTCGAACCGTCGGGCATGGACGACGAGCGACGAGCCTTCCTCGACGACCTGTTGACGACGCCGAGTCCCTCGGGGTTCGAGACCCGCGGGCAACGCGTCTGGGTCGACTACGTCGAACAGTTCGCCGACGAGGTGCGGGTGGACGCCTACGGCAACGCAGTCGCGGTCCACGAGGGGTCCGGCGAGGGCCCGGAGATAGCCTTCACCGGCCACGCCGACGAAATCGGCTACATCGTCCGCGACGTGACCGACGACGGGTTCCTCCGCATCGGCCCCCTCGGCGGGGCGGACCGAACCGTCTCGCAGGGCCAACACGTGACGGTCCACACCTCGAACGGAACCGGCGGCACCGGTGACAGCACGGGACAGAGTCCCGCGAGCAACCGGACGCAGTCCGGTGACACCGAGGGCGTTCCGGGCGTCGTCGGCCAGACGGCCATCCACCTCCGCGACGGGGGCGAGGAGTCCTACGAGGACATCGAAGAGCAGTTCGTGGACGTCGGGGCGGAGAGCGCCGAGGAGGCGTCCGACCTCGTGGAAATCGGCGACCCGGTGACCATCGAGACGCGCGTCCGCGAGTTGCACGGGACGCGCGTCGCCGCCCGCGGGATGGACAACCGCGTCGGGACGTGGGCCGCCGCCGCGGGCCTCCGACGCGCCGCCGAGTCCGACGCCGAGGCGACGGTGTACGCCGTCAGCACCGTCCAAGAGGAGGTGGGCGCGCAGGGCGCGAAGATGGTCGGCTACGACCTCCACCCCGACGCCGTCGTCGCGGTGGACGTGACGCACGCGACGGACAACCCGGACGTGCCGGGCAAGCGCATCGGCCCCGTCGAACTCGGCGGCGGACCGGTCGTCTGCCGCGGAAGCGCGAACCACCCCGCCGTCGTGACCCTCGCGCGGAACGCCGCCGAGGATGCGGGCGTCTCCGTCCAACTGGAAGCGACGGGCATCCGAACCGGGACGGACGCCGACGCGTTCTACACGTCCCGAAGCGGCATCCCCTCGCTGAACGTCGGCATCCCGAACCGCTACATGCACACGCCCGTCGAAGTCGTCGACACGGAGGACCTAGACGGCGCGGCGGCGCTTCTCGGCGCGATGGCGGAGTCCGCCGCCGACGCCGCGCCGTTCGCCGTCGAACTCTGAGGCGGGGTCAGTAGAGCCACTCGAACGCCTCGCGCACCCGACGCTTCGCGTCGCGTTCGACGACCCGGCCGTGGCCGACGACGACTCGCTCGAAGTCCCACGCCAGTATCCGTTCGACGGACCGCCGCGCGGCGGCCTCGTTCTTCACGGTGTACCGCAGGTCGAGGGGCACGGAGACGCCTCCGAACATCCCGAAGAGTCGGGCCGCGAGTCGAGTCTTCAGGGGCGCGTCGGGGCCAAGGTTGTAGCAGACGTCGCCCAGAATCAACGTCCCGGTCGGGCGGTGGAAGAACTCTATCTCGGTGAGCCACCGGTGCCCGAGAAACGCCGTCTGGTCGACGGAGTCGGCCCACCGGGGGTCGGGTGACCCGCCGAGCAAGCCGTCGAACGCGAGGTCCGCGCGGCGGCGGTCGAGTCCGGGCGCGGCGAACAGTTCCGCGTCCGGGAAGGCGCGTTCGTACTCCTCCATGTGGAGGTGACCGTGGAGTTTGCTCGACGGCGTGACGTACCGAACCGTCCCGAGGTCGTTCAGCGCAGCGACGCGGTCCGGGGTCAACCCCGCCGGCGAGTTGACGAACAGGTCGCCGTCCGGGAGGCGGACGACGACCATGTTCCGACCGATCTCGAAGCCGTGGAACGACAGCGGTTCGGAGAGGACGAACAGGTCTGGGGCCAGTTCCGAGAACATACCGTATACGGGACCGGAGGGGCGAAATTCGTTCCGCCGCGACGGATGCGCTCTCGCACCCTGTGTCGGCGTGACAGGCCGTTCGACCGAAAGAAAACCGTTAAAAGTCGCGGATTGGTCCTTTGAGGTATGGCTGGAACTATCGAAGTGCTCGTTCCCGGCGGGCAGGCCAACCCAGGTCCGCCGCTCGGTCCCGAACTCGGGCCGACGCCCGTGAACGTGCAAGACGTCGTGCAGGAGATAAACGACGAGACCGCTGCCTTCGACGGCATGGAGGTCCCCGTCACCGTCGAGTACGACGACGACGGTTCCTTCAGCATCGAAGTCGGCGTCCCCCCGACGGCGGAGCTCATAAAGGACGAGGCCGGATTCGAAACCGGCTCCGGCGAACCCCAGAAGGACTTCGTCGCCGACCTGAGCGCCGATCAGGTGAAGAAGATCGCCGACCAGAAGTCGACGGACCTCCTCTCGTACGACTCGCTCAACGCGGCGAAGGAAGTCGTCGGGACGTGCACGTCCCTCGGCGTCACCATCGAAGGCAACAACCCGCGCGAGTTCAAGAAGCGTATCGACGACGGCGAGTACGACGACGTATTCGCCGACGAGTAACGCTCTCTGCTCGCTCGGGACCAGAGCGGTTCTTCTCTTCGGAACGTCGCCGCCGATAGCCGCGGGCCCGTCTCCGCGCCGTTCGTCTCTCCGTGGTTCGTCTCTTCCGTTTTCGTCCGCACGTGGCGTCGGGCGCCGTTCGTCCACCGGGCGTTTCGACGTGGGGGACGTTCACACGGAAACGGGCGTTTCCGCCGCAAAAACCGCCGTTCGAGGGGCGATTGCTTCGACGGACTTAAGGCCGAAACTCTCCTCGCGTCGTACGAGGCAGGCAGTAGCCTGTTTCACTGACCCGTAGGAGCAATCCTGCGTACTACGGAGGTGAATAATGGCAGATACGATAGTTGACGCAGTCTCTCGCGCAATTGAGGAGGCCCCCCCGCGGAACTTCCGTGAGACGGTGGACCTCGCAATCAACCTGCGCGATTTAGACCTTAACGACCCGTCGCAGCGTGTCGACGAAAGCGTCGTTCTTCCATCCGGTACCGGCCAGGACACACAGATTGTGGTGTTCGCTACCGGAGAAACCGCGCTCCGCGCGGAGGACGTCGCTGACCAAGTACTGGACGGTAACGACCTCGAGGACCTCGGTGACGACACCGACGAAGCCAAGGACCTCGCGGACGAGACCGACTTCTTCGTGGCCGAAGCCAGCATGATGCAGGACATCGGTCGGTACCTCGGTACCGTCCTCGGTCCTCGCGGTAAGATGCCGACGCCACTCCAGCCCGACGACGATGTTGTCGAGACCGTGAACCGCATGAAGAACACGGTCCAACTCCGCAGTCGTGACCGCCGGACGTTCCACACCCGCGTGGGTGCCGAGGACATGTCGTCCGACGAAATCGCGGAGAACATCGACGTCATCATCCGCCGTCTCGAAGCGGACCTCGAAAAGGGCCCGCTCAACATCGACGGCATCTACGTGAAGACGACCATGGGTCCGTCCGTGGAGGTGCCCGCATGAGCGAGTCCGAGTCCGTCCGCAAGACGGAGACCATCCCCGAGTGGAAGCGCGTCGAGGTCGGTGAGCTCACCGACTTCCTCGAACGCTACTCCTCCGTCGGCGTCGTCGACGTCGCCGGCATCCCGAGCCGCCAGCTACAGTCGATGCGGCGAGAGCTCCACGGCAGCGCCGAAGTCCGGATGAGCCGGAACACGCTGACCGTCCGCGCTCTCGAAGCGGTCGACGACGGTCTGGAGGAACTCGTCGACTACGTGGAGGGGCAGGTCGCACTCATCGGGACGAACGACAACCCGTTCGCCCTGTACAAGGAACTCGAAGCGTCGAAGACGCCCGCCCCCATCAACGCGGGCGAAGTCGCGCCGAACGACATCGTCATCCCCGAAGGCGACACGGGCGTGGACCCCGGTCCCTTCGTCGGCGAGCTTCAGCAGGTCGGCGCGAACGCCCGCATCATGGAGGGGTCCATCAAGGTCACCGAAGACTCCCACGTCCTCGACGAGGGCGAGGTCGTCTCCGAGGACCTTGCGAACGTGCTGAGCGAACTCGGTATCGAGCCGAAGGAGGTCGGTCTCGACCTCCGCGGCGTCTACTCCGAGGGCGTTCTGTTCGAGCCGGACGAACTCGCCATCGACGTCGAGGAGTACCGCGCGGACATCCAGTCCGCCGCGGCCGGCGCACGTAACCTCTCTATCAACGCGGTCTACCCGACGGCCCAGACCGCGCCCGCGCTGCTCGGCAAGGCGACCGGCGAAGCCAAGGCCCTCGGCCTGTTCGCCGCCATCGAGGACCCGGACCTCATGCCGGACCTCGTCGCCAAGGCCGACGCGCAGCTCCGTTCGCTCGCGGCGCAGATCGACGACGAGGAGGCCCTCCCCGAGGAGCTCCGCGGCGTCGAGGCCCCCGCGGCCCAGCCCGAAGCGGACGAGGCGGACGAAGAATCGGCAGACGAAGAAGAAGCCGAGGCGGAAGCCGACGC
The DNA here is from genome assembly GCF_042662625.1 of Halopelagius fulvigenes. Lineage (GTDB taxonomy): Archaea > Halobacteriota > Halobacteria > Halobacteriales > Haloferacaceae > Halopelagius > Halopelagius fulvigenes. Next base: position 866,795 of record NZ_JBHSXH010000009.1, on the reverse strand, counting down.
CGACGACGACGACGACGACGACGACGAAGACGACGGCGACGGTGCGGACGGCCTCGGAGCGATGTTCGGATAACAACGGAGGAATTCAACAATGGAATACGTTTACGCAGCTCTCATCCTGAACGAGTCGGGCGAAGAGATCAACGAAGACAACGTCACCGCGGTGCTCGATGCCGCCGGTGTGGACGTCGAGGAATCCCGCGTCAAGGCGCTCGTCGCCGCGCTGGAGGACATCGACATCGAGGAGGCCGTCGAGACGGCCGCCGCCGCTCCCGCGCCCGCCGCGGGCGGTGCCGGTGGCGAAGTCGAGACCGCCGACGAGGACGAGGACGAGGCCGAAGCCGAGGAAGACGAGGCCGAAGCCGAGGAAGACGAGGAAGACGAGGCCGACGGCGAGGGCCTCGGCGAACTCTTCGGGTAACTCCCGGAACCTCGGGCGTCTCACCGACGCCTCGTATCGTCTCGGAATCCGCATTTCTTTCGATACCGCCCGACCAGCGACGGCCACCGTACTCCGAACCGACGGCACCTAATCGAGCGAACGTTCAAGTAGGGTGAGGCGGCCACTCCGCCGCGATGCCCGCGTCGACGTTCGAACCGGCGACGACTGCACTCGCCCCAGCGGCCGCCGTCTCCGTCGCGCCCGCGGCGACGACGCTCGCGTTCGCCCTCTGCGGCGTCGCCCTCGGCTCCGTGAGCGGACTCGTCCCCGGCCTGCACGCCAACGCGTTCGCCCTCGCTCTTGCCGCCGCCGCGCCGTCGCTCCCGGGGCCGCCGGCGGCCGTCGCCGCCGCGATCCTCGCCGCCGGGATCGTCCACACGTTCCTCGACGTGGTGCCGGGACTCGTCCTCGGCGTCCCCGACGCCGCGACGGCCCCGGCGTCGCTTCCGGGACACAGGCTCGTCCTCGCGGGGTGCGGGACGGAGGCGCTCCGACTGTCGGCGCTGGGGAGCGTCGCCGCCCTCCTCGTCGCCGTTCCGCTCTCCGTCCCCCTCTCGCACCTCGTCTCGGAGTGGTCCCACCTGCTCCGGACGTGGCTCCCCCTGCTTCTGGCGGCCGTCGTCTGTCTCCTCGTGTGGGCCGAACCGACCCGCCGGGCGCGCGTCGCCGGCGTCGGCTGTTTCCTCCTCGCGGCCGCACTCGGGTTTCTGACGCTGGACCTCCCGCCCGGCGGCCCGTTGGCCGCCGCGGACGCGGCGTCGATGCTCGCGCCGCTCTTCGCCGGGCTGTTCGGCGCGCCGGTCGTCCTCGATTCGGTGGACGCGTCCGGGCCGATTCCCCCGCAGGCGGAGGGGCGGGTGGGCCTCTCGCCGGGTATCGTCGTCCGCTCGGCGCTCTCCGGCGTCGGCGGCGGCGTCCTCGTCGGCTACCTGCCGGGCGTCTCCGCGGGCGTCGCCGCGGTGTTGGCACTCGGCGGAAGCGGCGGCGCGACGCCGAACGCCGAGGGGGCGACGGACCGGGCGTACCTCGTCGCGACCAGCGGAGCGAACACCGCGACGGCCGTCTTCGCGCTCGGATCGCTCGCCGTCGTCGGCGCGCCCCGAAGCGGCGTCACCGTCGCCCTCGCGTCCGCCGCGCCCGGCGGCGTGCCCCTCGGTCTGACCGGCCTGTTGGCCGTCGTCGTCCTCGCGGGCGGCGCGGGCGCGGTTCTCGTCCCCCTCGTCGGGGACCGGTACCTCCGCGCCGCCCGGTCGTTCTCCCACCGGCGGCTCTCGCTCTCGGTGCTCGCGCTCCTGTGGTCGCTGTCGTTTCTGTTCGCCGGGGTCGTCGGCGCGTGCGCGTTCGCCGTCGCCGCCGTCATCGGCCTCCTGCCGCCGCGATTCGGCGCGCGGCGCGTCCACCTGATGGGCGTCCTCGTCGGCCCCGTCCTCGTCGGGTGACCCGGAAAGACAACCGTTAAAAGTCGCGGACGGCTTTATCGACTACATGAGCGAGTCCGAACAGCGACACGCCCACCAGTGCGTGTCCTGTGGCATCAACATCTCCGGCATGTCCGCCGCGACGTTCGACTGCCCGGAGTGCGGCCACGAAATTTCGCGTTGTTCCAAGTGCCGCAAGCAGAGTAACCTCTACGAATGTCCCGACTGCGGCTTCATGGGACCCTAGAACGATGGGAAAGGTCGCTGCGAAACTCAAGGTCATGCCGAGTAGCCCGGAGATCGACCTCGACGAACTCCAAGAGCGTCTGGAGGAGTCCCTCCCCGAGGGCGCGAAGATAAACGGATTCGAGCGCGACAACGTCGCGTTCGGCCTCATCGCGCTTCTCCCGACGGTCATCGTCCCGGACGACGCGGGCGGCACGGAAGCCGTCGAAGAGGCGTTCAACGGCGTCGACGACGTCGAGAGCGTCTCCGTCGAGAACGTCGGCCGTATCTGAGGGCGCGGACGGCGTTCGCGCGCCGACCTATTCTCCGCGTTCCGACGCCGCGATACCCACCAGCGGAGCGAGTATCAGTCCGACGCCCGACGCGATGACGAGCGCCGCCCCCGCGGACGTGCCGAGTGCGGCCATCGCCCCGACGCCGGCGAGAGCGCCGACCAGTACCGCGACGGAGGCACCCGCGCCGAACTGCTCGGCGATGTGGGTCGTGTCGGGGTGAGTCGCGTCCGACTGCGACTCCCCGTGCGGAACGTCCACGTCGGCGTGCGCCGTCTCGCTCTCTTTCGGAAGCGCTTCGCTGCCCGTCGCGTACTCTTGCGCCATGCGCAGACGTACGTGCTCCGAAAGAATATCTTTTTTCGTGTTTCTCGAACGCTTAGGTGTCTGCCGCGCACCGGGAGCGTCCGCGTTGGGTTACAGCGCCGCGTCGAACGCCCGTTCGAGGTCGGCCTTCAGGTCGTCGACGTGTTCGACGCCGACGCTGACGCGGACGAGTCCGTCCGAGAGTCCGGCGGCGACGCGTTCCTCGCGGGGAATCGCCGCGTGCGTCATCGCCGCGGGTTGCTCGATGAGGCTCTCGACGCCGCCGAGACTCTCCGCGAGCGTGAACACCTCCGTCTCGGAGACGAGCGTGGAGGCCTGTTCGAGCGTTCCGTCGAGTTCGAAAGAGAGCATGCCGCCGAAGTCGTCCATCTGCTTCTTCGCGACATCGTGTTGGGGGTGCGACTCCAGTCCGGGGTAGTACACCCTGTCCACGGCGTCGTGGTCCTCCAACCACCGCGCCAGTTCGCGGGCGTTGTCGCAGTGGCGGTCCATCCGCACGGGGAGCGTCTTCGTCCCGCGGAGGACGAGGAAGCAGTCGAACGGCGAGGGCGTCGCGCCGACGGAGTTCTGATAGAAGCCGAGTCGTTCGTCCAACTCCTCGTCGTTCGTGACGAGTGCGCCGCCCACCACGTCGGAGTGGCCGCCGAGGTACTTCGTCAGCGAGTGCGAGACGATGTCCGCGCCGAGTTCCAGCGGTCGCTGGAGGTACGGCGTCGCGAACGTGTTGTCCACCGCGCAGAGGGCGTCGTACTCGTGGGCGACGTCCGCGAGGGCCTCGATGTCGTTGACGCGCATGAGCGGGTTCGTCGGCGTCTCCACCCACAGCAGTTCCGTCTCCTCGCGCATCGCCTCCTCGACGGCGTCGTGGTCGGTGGTGTCCACGAAGTCGAACTCCAAGTCGTAGTCCTCGTACACCTGCGTGAAGATGCGGTGCGTCCCGCCGTACACGTCGTCGCCGGTGACGACGTGGTCACCCGCCTCCAGCAGGTTCAACACCGTGTTGATAGAGCCCATCCCCGAGGAGAACGCCCGGCCGTGGGACCCGCCTTCGAGCGACGCGATGTTCGCTTCGAGGTCGGTCCGCGTCGGGTTGCCCGTCCGGGAGTACTCGTACCCGCGGTGGTCGCCGGGACCGTCCTGCACGTACGTCGAGTTGGCGAAGATGGGCGTCATGAGCGCACCCGTCTCCTCGTCGGGGTCCTGGCCGGCGTGGATGGCGCGCGTCTCGATTCGCTCCTCGCTTTCGTCGGTCATACCTTCCCTTCGGTGGACGGCACCCAAATTCCTTCCCGTCCGGTCGGAGAACGCCGCCCGTCGCGGGCGCGTCCACGTGGGTTCGACGCACGCTCCGGACGGGAACGTGCCTTTTATAACTTCGACCCCTGTATTCGTCTTCACGACTATGCCGAGTTCCAACGGTCCGCTCAAGGGCACGCGAGGAAAGCTTTCGAACAAGGCGCGCGAGCGCGGCACCTCCCCGCCGCAGCGTGCGATTCAGGAGTTCGAGGAGGGCGAGAAGGTCCACCTCAAGATCGACCCGAGCGTCCGAGGCGGGCGCTTCCACCCGCGCTTCAACGGGCACACGGGCGAAGTCATCGGTAAGCAGGGCCGCGCGTTCAAGATCCAGATCAACGACGGTGGGAAGGACAAGACGATCATCGCCAAGGCCGCCCACCTCCGCGCGCAGCAGTAAACCCCACGCCGATGACCATCTTCAAACAGAAGGTAGACGAGGAGTACCTCACCGTCTCCGAGGTCAAGTCGCTCCTCCAGGATGTCGAGGCCGAACGCGCCGCGGACGAAGAGCGCGACATCCGCTACGAACTCGCACGCGCCATCGAACACGTCAACCGATTCGCCGTCCTCGACCCCGAGGAGTCGCGCGAACTCGTCGAGGAGCTCCTCGAACTGGAGAAGGTGGACGAACAGACGGCGTTCAAAATCGCCGACTTGCTGCCGCAGAGTCGAGACGAACTTCGTTCGCTGTACGCGCAGCAGCGGTACGCCCTGAGCGGCGACGAACTCGACGAGATTCTGAACGTGGTAGCGAAGTACGCCTGAGACGGCCAACTTTTTAAATACGCCGTCGGCGTATCTATTGACATGACGCCCCCTGACAGCGGAGACGCCGACGCCGGCGAGCACGGCTCGTCGGGCCACGAGGCCTCGTCTCGTGACGCCGACACGGAGGCGACAGGCGATTCCGACGTCCGCTACGCGGTCATCTTGGACTACCTCGCTCACGGTAAGGCGGACAGTCGCAGTTACGACGAATCCCCCTTAGCGTACGCCCTCGGCATCGACAACTTCCGTCTGTTCGAACTCCGCCTCGACGAGGAGGCCGGCCTCGGTATCGGGGACCGGGTCGCCGTCGGCCCGCCGGGCGAACGCGACGCGGTGGAGGAACTGTACGAAATCGAGTACGACGACCTCTCGAACACCGCCAACGCCGAACTGGAGTACGTGGTCGAGGAGGTTGTCGAGGACGACGAACGCCGGTTCGTCGACTTCTACAACGACGCCCAACCGATAACCCTCAGGCTCCACCAGCTGAACCTGCTCCCCGGAATCGGGAAGAAGCTCCGAAACAACATCCTCGACGAACGGAAGCGCGGGCCGTTCGAGAGCTTCGAGGACTTGGAGGAACGCGTCTCCGGACTCCACCACCCGAAAGACGTGCTGGTCGAGCGAATCATGGAGGAACTGCGCGACGACGACCTGAAGTACAAGACGTTCGTCGGTCGAAACGAGTAGCCCCGAGCTGTTTCTCCGGCGTCGAGTCGTCGTTACGCGGCGACCCGAGACGTTTACACCCGCGCGGACGAAACGGCGAACGATGACAGAGCAGCAGTCGGACGCCGAGACGGGCGTCCCCCCGCGCGACCCAGACGAGCTCGTCCGTCGGGCGGGCGTCCGGGGCGACCCGGAGCAGGACCAACACTTTCTGGTCGACGACCGAGTTCTCGACCGGGTCCCCGGCTACCTCCCGGACGACGCCGACACGTCGCACGTGCTCGAAGTCGGCGGCGGGACCGGAGCGCTCACGGACCGGTTGCTCCGCGTCGCAGACCGGGTGACGGTCGTCGAACGCGACCGTCGGCTGGCGGCGTTCCTGCGCGAGGAGTTCGAGGACGACGTAGAGAGCGGTCGGCTGACCGTGCTGGAGGGCGACGCCCTCTCGGTCGAACTGCCGGAGTTCACCGCCTGCGTCTCGAACCTCCCGTACGGCATCTCCTCGGAGATAGCGTTCCGACTGCTCCCGCGGGGCCGACCGCTCGTGTTGATGTTCCAAAAGGAGTTCGCCGAACGGATGGCCGCCGACGCGGGCACCGACGACTACGGCCGCCTCTCGGTGAGCGCACAGCACTACGGCGACGTGGAGGTGGTCGAAACCGTCCCGCGTAAGGCGTTCTCCCCGAAACCGGCGGTGCAGAGCGCCGTCGTCCGCGTGACGCCGCGGGAGCCAGACTACGAAGTCGAGGACGAGGCGTTCTTCCTCGACTTCGTGAAGGCGCTTTTCACCCAACGGCGCAAGACCATCCGGAACGGCATCCGCAACACGGCGCACATCTCCGGCCTCTCGGACCCCGAGGCGGTCGTCGAGGCGGCCGACGAGGACGTGCTTCGGAAGCGCGCCGGAAACATGGCTCCCGGAGATTTCGCCGCCTTGGCGACGCTCGCGGACGAACACGGCCGGTAGCGAACACGCTCATCTCCCCCGATGCAGACGCACACATCCACGACGGCGGCGACGGTGGCGTTCGCGGAGAGCGGCCTCCCCCTCGCCGTACCGCGGATGTTCATCCCCTCGCTGACGGCGAGAGTCGCCGTGACCGTCGCCGTCGTCGCCGTCGTCACGTTCGTACTGGGGCGGACGAACACGTTCCACGACCGGGTGCCGTCGCGGGTACCCCCCACAGTCTGGCACGTCGGCGTCACGCTGGCGACGATGGCGGTCACCGTCGGCGGCGCGCTACTCCTCGTCGGCGTCTGGGGCTTCTCGGCCCAACTCGTCGAGGTGTACGAACAGTACCAGTTCGGCAGGCGGGTGGTCGTCCAACTCGCCCTCTCGGGGTTGCTCCTCGTGAGTGCGTACACGGTGACCGGCCTCGTCCACCAACTCACCGACGAGGTGGCGCAGAGTCAACCGAATATCAGCGACCACCAACGCGAGGTCATCTACCGCCTCGCCCAACTGACGGTGTACTTCGTGACCACCGTGGTCGTCCTCGGCGTCTGGAACGCCGACTTGGGCGGGTTGCTCGTCGGGGCGGGCTTCCTCGGCATCGTCGTCGGGATGGCCGCGAGACAGACGCTTGGCGCACTCATCGCCGGGTTCGTCCTCATGTTCTCGCGCCCCTTCGAGATAGGCGACTGGATAGAAGTCGGCGAACACGAGGGTATCGTGACGGACATCACCATCGTGAACACGCGCATCCAGTCGTTCGACGGCGAGTACGTGATGGTCCCGAACGACGTCATCTCCGCGGAGACGCTCGTCAACCGGAGTCGGAAGGGCAGACTCCGCATCGAAGTCGAAGTCGGCGTGGACTACGACGCCGACGTGAACCGCGCCGCCGAGGTGGCCCAAGAGGCCGTCGCCGAACTGGACGACGTGCTCTCGCTCCCCTCGCCGCAGGTGGTCCTCAAGGAGTTCGGCGACTCGGCGGTGCTCCTCGGCGTCCGCGCGTGGATAGACCGACCCAGCGCCCGCCGCAAGTGGCGGACGCAGACGGCCATCGTCGGCGCGGTCAAGGAGGCGTTCGACCGCGAGGGAATCAAGATACCCTACCCGCAACAGGAACTCATGGCGCGCGAAGAGAAGGAGGGGTTCGTCCTCGCGGGCGGCGAGGGCCCGACCCCCGACGAGGGACCGGACGCCCGACGCGACCAATCGCAGACGCCCGCGACCGACGGGAGAGGCGACGACGGCGAGTCGTCGTCGCGGACGAGGCAGGGAGATGAGGGGTCGTGACGGGCGACGACTTGGCGGAGCGACGCGGGATGGAGACGGACGTCTACCAACCCGCCGAGGACTCCGGACTCCTCGCGGAGGCCGTCGTCGAACGCGGCCGCGGGCGGTTCTTGGAGGTCGGCACTGGGTCCGGGTGGGTCGCGGAGCAGGCGGCGACGGAGGCGGCGGACGTAGCGAGCGTCGTCGCCACCGACGTGAACCCGCACGCGTGCCGAAGCGCGCGCGAACGCGGGCGGGCGGCGGCCCCGGAGGGGAACGGCGGCATCGAGGTGGTCCGCGCGAACCTGCTCGATCCGTTCGCCGACGATTCGTTCGACACCGTGGCGTTCAACCCGCCCTATCTCCCGACGGACCCGGACAACAAGTGGTCCGACTGGATGGAACGGGCCCTCTCGGGCGGCGAGACGGGCCGAGAACTCATCGATCCGTTCGTGGACGACGTGGGGCGGGTACTCGCGCCCGGCGGCGTCGTCCTGCTCTTGGTGAGTTCGCTGACCGGGTACGACGAGGTGGTCGAGAGGGCCGAACGCCGGGGGTTCGACCACGACGTGGTCGTCCGGGAGTCGTACCCCTTCGAGACGCTGAGCGTCCTCGCGCTCTCGGGGAAATAACCGAGAGGCATTAGATGCATTAGCAAATATTAAGCAGCGGCATTTCCAACGGGGAGACGATGACAGAGTTCGTCGCCACGACGCCCGGGTTGTATCCCCTCCCCGATTGGGCGAAGACAGACCTCTCGGACCTGAAAGGCCACCAGAAACACGACCTCATCTCGGGCGACGAATCCGACGATATCGTCGCCGTCTACGAGGACGCCCGCGCCGAGGTCGTAGACGCTCAACTCGACGCCGGCCTGGACCGCATCGTCGAGGGGCAACTCCGCTGGGACGACATGCTCGCGCACCCCCTCACCGTCCACCAGAACGTCGAGACGGGCGGCATCGTGCGCTACTACGACAACAACAACTTCTACCGCGACCCGCGCGTCGTCGGCGATCTGACGTTCTCCGGCGACGTGGCGGACGAACTGGAGGCGACCGCGGACCGACTCGACGGCGAACCGCTTCAGGCGGTCCTCCCCGGTCCGTACTCGCTTTCCGAACTGGCCTCCGACGAACACTACGGCGACGAGGCCGAGTTCCTCGACGCCGTCGCCGAGTTCCTCGGCGGCGAGGTCGAGGCGTTCCCCGACCACGAGACGCTCTACCTTCTGGAACCCTCCTTGGTCACCGACGCGCCCGACGAGGACATCGCCGAACGCGTCCCCGACGCCGTCGACGCCGTCGCGGACGCCACCGACGCCGACGTCGTCGTCCACACCTACTGGGAGGCGTTCGACGAGAAGACGTACGCTCACCTGATGGACGCCGATGTGGACGCCATCGGCTTCGACTTCGTGGAGGCCGACCGCGAACAGACGCTGTACAACGTCAACGAGTACGGGACGAAGGACTCGATTTCGCTCGGCCTCGTGGACGGCCAGAACACGCTGGTCGAAGACCCCCAGACGGTCCGCGAACGCGTCGAGTGGGTCCTCGACCAAGTGCAGATGGCGACGTTCGACACGACGTACCTCACGACGAACACCGAACCGTTCTACCTACCCGTGAACAAGCACCGAGAGAAACTCGCCGTCCTCGCAGAGGCGGCCGACCTCCAGACGGAGGTGGAGGCGTAATGGCACGAAACGCAGACAACCGCGAGCAGTTCCGACCGAACGGCCACGAGAACGACCACTTCCTCCTGACCACGGTGGTCGGGAGCTACCCCAAGCCGAAGTGGCTGAACCGCTCGAAGGAACTCGCGGAGGACGAGGGGTCGAAGTTCGACGACGACGACTTGGCGGAGGCGTACGACGACGCCGCGCGCGTCATCACTCACGAACACGAGAACGCCGGCCTCGACACCGTCGTGGACGGCGAGATGCGCCGCGAGGAGATGGTCGAGTACTTCGCCCACCGCATCCCCGGCTACGAGTTCAACGGCCCGGTGAAGGTGTGGGGACACAACTACTTCGATAAGCCCTCCGTCGCGAGCGAAGTCGAGTACGACGAACCGTGGCTGGTCGACGAGTTCGAGTTCACCTCCGACGTGGCCGAAAAGCCCGTGAAGGTGCCTATCACCGGCCCGTACACCCTCGCTCGCTGGTCGTTCAACGAGGCGTACGACACCGAGGAGGACCTCGCCTACGACCTCGCCGACCTCGTCAACACGGAAGTCGAGAAACTCGTCGAGGCGGGCGCGCGCTACATCCAGATAGACGAACCCGCCCTCGCGACGACGCCCGACGACCACGCCATCGTCGGCGAGTGTCTCGAACGCATCGTCGACGGCATCGACGACGAGGTGCGCATCGGCCTCCACGTCTGTTACGGCGACTACTCGCGCATCTACCCCGAACTCAACGACTTCCCCATCGACGAGTTCGACGTGGAACTGTGCAACGGCGGCTACGAGCAGATAGACGTGTTCACCGACCCCGAGTTCGAACCGGACCTCGCACTCGGGGTCGTGGACGTCCACACCGCCGAGGTGGAGTCCGTCGAGGAGATAAAGGAGAACATCCAGCAGGGTCTGAAGGTGGTCCCGCCGGAGAAACTCACCGTCTCGCCCGACTGTGGCGTGAAGCTTCTCCCCCGCGAAGTCGCCTACCGGAAGATGGAGAACATGGTGACGGCCGCGCGGGAAGTCGAAGCGGAACTCGATTCGGGCGAAATCGATGTAGCGGCGACGCCGAAGGCCGACTGAGACTGACCCCGCGTTCGCTGACTCTTTTCCGACCGTAGACGACGCCGTTTCTCGACTTCCTTCCGGTCAGTCGCGACCCTCGAACGCCGCGCCGGTGATACGTCTCGCCGAGAATGTCATACGGTTGCCAAGATGCGCATGATTATGTGGGTTAGGAATCATTTTCCGTGCGTATGCCACCCGAGAGCGACGAACACGGTTCGACAGGAGGCGAGCGGAACAGTTCTTCGAGGCGACAGATTCCGCGGCGGACGGTGCTGCGCGTCGCCGGCGCGTCGACGGCGCTTTCGCTCGGTGCGGGGGCGGCGACGGCGACGGGAGACGACGGATGCGGCGACGGCGACGGCGACGGGTCCGAGGGGTCGGACGGCCCGGCGGCGCCGCGGCGTCCGAAAGACATCGACCCCGTCTTCGGGTACGCCTCCGCGGCGGAGAGTCCCTGCCTCGGCGAGGCGTCCGAGGACTGCTTCGAGGCGTTCGGGAAGTCGGTCCGCCCGTCGCACGAAGTCGAGATGTACACGGACCTCCCGGAACCGTTGCTCGCCGTCGGCGGGCGGGGGTCGCTCTCCGACTCCACGCTCCGAAACGTCAACGAGGCGGCGGCCGACGGCTCCGTGGACGAGGGCGAACTGTCGAACCCGAACTCGGAGGTGACGGTACAGTTGCCGGACGGGTCCTCGAAGTCGGTGACCGTCCGCGAAATCGCGGCGTTGCTCGCCGAGACGATGGGCTTCCACTTCGAACCGGCGGGACTGCGGGTGAGTCCGGGCGACGTAGTGCTGTACAGTGCGGAAGCGCCCGACCACGGCGTGACGGCCTACCACGAACGCCACGGCCGACAGCACCGCGTCCCCGACGGGGCCGAACCCGTCTCCTCGCCCATCGTGCCGGTCGGCGGGTACTGGCTCTACCGCTTTGAGGAGGAGGGCGTCTACGACTTCTACTGTCCGCCGCACGAACCGTTCGGCATGGTCCACCGCGTCGTCGTCACCGACGAGGAGGGCGACGCGCCGGAACTCAGCATCGAACAGACAGGTCGGCCGCCGCAGGATACGAACAACCTCGCGTCCGTCCTCGGCGGTTTGGACCCGAACCTCCCGAGTGCGCTGGCCGCGTTGGAATCGGACGCACTCAACCCCGAGCGAATCGTCGAGGAGGGCACCGTCTCGTGGGAGGCCGTGGTCGAAGCGTACCGAACCGGGTGACGGCGAACGGAGGCTCGACGCCCGGATTCAGGCGAGTTCGGTCTCCGGTCCCGCGGCGGCGGCGTCGTTCGACGGCGAGCGAATCACCCACTGCCCGTCGCCGGCGTACGTCAGTGGGAGTTCCCGGCCGACGGCGTCGGAGAGGCGGGACGGTTCGACGCCGCAGGCGGCGGCGACGCGTTCGAGCTCCGTCTCGCCGGTGAGGTGGTTCGGCGTCGGCACCCACACCGACGCGACCCGGTCCTCGGGCGATTCGAGGGGGAGAGCCACGTCGAAGCGGACGCCGGACCGCCGCCCGAACCGCGAGTCGCCCGCCCCGCGCCGCGCCTCGGGGACCACCCGGCGAATCACGCCGCTGTCGATTCGCGGCGCGTTCCGGAGGTCGGCGAGGTGCGCCTCGACGTCGCGTATCGCGGCGGGGTCCGCCGTCGAAGTCGGCGCGAGTACCGCGCTCGCCGCCCTCGTCAGGCGCGCCGCGGCGACGGCGAAGACGGACGCGACGAGGAGGACGGCGACGCCGCCCGCGAGGAGAGCGCTCGCGAAGAACCACAGGAGCAGTTCGAGTTCCGTCATCGGACCTCGTTTCGCGCCCGTAACGAATACGGTTTTTCTGCCCCGGGAGAGACCGTCAGCGCCGCCCGACGGTCGCTCCGGCGGGAAGTTCCCGGCGGCGTGCGCTCGGCGGGACACGGCGGTCGGACGACACGGTGGTCGGACGGCAAAGCGGCGCGGCGGCTATCGGAACGGAGGAAAGAGAAAACTGCGTCGGGGGCGGTTAGTGGTCGTCCGCGTCCTCGTAGAGCCACGTCTCGTCGACGCGGTCATAGTCGACGAGTTCGTCCTCGTCGAAGAACAGCGAGATCTCTCGCTCGTTCGCGCCCTCGTCCTCGTGGTCGGAGGCGTGGATGACGTTCCGACCGAGGTCCAGACCGTAGTCGCCGCGGATGGTGCCCGGGGCGGACTCCGCGGGGTCGGTCTCGCCGACCATCGAGCGGACCTGTCGGGTCGCGTCCGCGCCTTCCCAGACCATCGCGAAGACGGGGCCGGACGTGATGAACTCGACGAGGTCCTCGAAGAACGGCTTGTCCTCGTGTTCGCCGTAGTGTTCCTGCGCCAGGTCATCGTCTATCTGCATGAACTTCCCGGCGACGAGCTTCAGACCGCGGTCCTCGAAGCGGGAGACGACGTCGCCCACGAGTCCGCGCTGGACGCCGTCGGGCTTGACCATCACGAAGGTGCGTTCGTCGTGGTGGCTCATTCGTTAGTCTCCTCGCCGGAAGGGCCGCCGGCGGCCTGTCCTTCGGCGGTCCACTCCACGTCGCGGGCCTCGCGGCCGAGGAAGTAGTTCTTCTCGGCCTTCGAGTCCTTGAAGTGGAGGACGGTACCGTCGTTCTTCACGTACATCGTGCCCGTTCCGGGCTCGATTTCCTCGCCGCTGAAGTCGCACGTGCGCTTTTCGACCATTGTTACTGACCTCCGATGGAGTCGGCGTCGCGCTGGGTCTCACGAAGCTGCAGGATGTCGCCCTCGCGGACGGGGCCCAGCACGTTGCGCGTGATGATCCGGCCCTGGTTCGAGCCTTCGCGGATGCGGCACTTGACCTGCATGGCCTCGCCGTGCATCCCGGTCTTGCCAACGATCTCGATGACCTCGGCGGACGTCGAGTCGCTGGCAGTCTCTTCTGCGCTCATGGTGGATTACCGGAGTTCCTCGACCTTCGAGCCGATGTCCTCGACCTGCTCTTGGGCCTCGCCGGCGTTGACGATGGCGGCGGCGGCGGAGCCGACTTCGAGGCCGGCGGCCTGACCGACTTCGTCCTGCGTCTCGATGAAGATGTACGGAATACCCTTCTCGTCGGCGAGTTCGGGCAGGTGCATGACGATCTCCTCGGGGGAGACGTCTTCCGCGATGAGGACGAGCTCGGCGTTGCCGCGCTCGATGGACTTGGTGGTCTCGTTGGTTCCTTTCTTCACTGTACCGGTGTCTCGGGCGACCTCGAGCGCCTCGAGGGCGTTCTCTGCGAGGTCGGCTGGGACGTCAAATTCTACGTAGACTGGCATGGGTTGTTCACCTTTCCTGCTCGCGGGCTCGACTGCCCCGCCGGCTGACCACATTGGTCGCGGTCTTCCCTGACGGCGGGGAGAATCATCAACCCCGGGCAGGCTGTACACCTCGATAGCGTCGGACCCCATAAAAGCGCTTTCAATGCTCGCCTGCCGTGTTATTCGGCCACATGCGCTATTTCGGCCGATACCGTCCGTTCGCGCCGCCGCGGTTTCACAGGAACGGTAACGGGTCGAGACCAGACACGACCGGGGACGATCGACGACCCGACCGCCGAAAGCGGACGCGGAGACGCCCGACGGGAACGGAACGGCCTTACGTGGCCGCGGACAACCGCGGGGCATGGATATCGCCGCCCTCGCCGCCGAGGTACGGGCGGCGGCGACGCGGGCGAACCACCGACGACTGGTCGTCCTCGCGGGCGACAGGGACGCCTGCATCGACGCCGCCTTCGACGTTCTCGACGGGGCCGACGTCCCGGACGGGGAGACGACTATCGTCACCTCCCGGGAGGGCTTTCGCTTCGAGCGTCTGCACCCGAAGCGCGCGGGCGAACTCCTCGGTTCGACGCGAACCGCCGTCGTCTGCGACGCCCATGAGGAGTTCTCGCCGAACGTCGTCGGCCGACTCGTCGGCGCGGTGGACGGCGGCGGCCTGTTCGTCCTCCTCGCGCCACCCCTCGACGAGTGGCCCGCCCGAACGGGGTCGTTCGACGAATCGCTCGCCGTCCCCCCGTTCCCCGTTTCGGCGGTGACCGGCCGGTTCCGCGAACGCTTCGTCTCGACGCTCCGAGACCACCCCGGCGTGGCTATCGTAAACGTCGACGAGGGCGTCGTCGAACGCGACGGGTCGGCCCCGTCGCCGCCCGACGTCGGCGACCGGTCGCCGTCGATTCCGCGCGAACGCGAGCGTCGCTTTCCCCGCCTCGCCTACGAGTCCTGCCTGACCGGGGACCAATCGCGGGCGCTCCGGTCGTTAGAACGCCTCGCCGACCCGGGCGAGGCGGTGGTCGTCGAGGCGGACCGGGGGCGCGGGAAGTCCGCCGCCGCCGGGTTGGCGGCCGCCTGCCTCGCGGCCGACGGGCGCGACGTGCTGGTGACCGCGCCGTCGTACCGGAGCGCAGAGGAGGTGTTCGTCCGCGCGGAGACGCTTCTCTCAGACCTCGGCGCACTCGCCGACTCCGCCGAGGAGAACCGCGTCTTGCAGGCAACGGCGGACGCGGGCGCTGAGGGCGGGCGCGTCCGCTTCGCCGACCCGCCGACGGCGGCGACGCTCCCGGCGGACCCGGACGTCGTCCTCGTGGACGAGGCGGCGGCGCTCCCGGTTCGTCTCCTCTCGTCGTTCCTCGACGCTCCGGCGGCGGGCTTTTTCACCACCGTCCACGGCTACGAGGGCGCGGGCCGGGGGTTCTCGGTCCGCTTCCGCGACAGACTGGCGGAGAGCGACTTCGCTGTCACCGACGCGCAGTTGGACGAACCGATTCGCTACGCCCGCGGCGACCCGGTGGAGACGTGGGCGTTCCGCGCCCTCCTCCTCGACGCGCGCCCGCCCGTGGACCCCCTCGTCGAGGACGCGACGCCCGAAACCGTCGAGTACCGCGCCGTCTCGCCCGAGGAACTCCTCGCGGACGACCACCTGCTCTCGGAGGCGTTCGGCCTCCTCGTGTTCGCGCACTACCGGACGGAACCGAACGACCTGGCGCGCCTGTTGGACGCGCCGAACCTCGAACTCCGCGCGCTCTGCTCGGAGGGGCACGTCGTCAGCGTCGCCCTCCTCGCCCGCGAGGGCGGGTTAACGGTGGAGACGCGCCGGAGCATGTACGAGGGGGCCCGCGTCCGGGGGAACATGCTGCCGGACGTGTTCACGAGCCAACTCCGCGACGAGGAGGCGGGCGTCCCCGTCGGCTACCGCGTGATGCGCATCGCCACCCACCACGCCGTTCGCTCCCGCGGACTCGGCTCTCGACTCCTGACGGAGGTGCGGCGGGAGTTCTCGGGCGAGGCGGACTACCTCGGCGTCGGGTACGGCGCGACGCCGGAACTGCTCTCGTTCTGGGAGGCGAACGGCTACTCGACGGTCCACCTCTCGACGACGAGAAACGACACCAGCGGCGAGTACTCCGCGCTCATGCTCCTCCCCCTCTCGGAGGCGGGCGAAGCCCTCCGCGACAGGCACGCCTCGTACTTCCGCGACCGAATCGCCGCAGTCCTCTCAGACCCCCTCCGGGACGTAGACCCAGACGTGGCGCGGGCGGCGATTCGCGCCTGCGAGGCGGACGCCGACCCGTCGCTCTCGGACCGCGAGTGGCGCGTCGTCGTCGGGGCGTCGTACGGTCCCGGCATTTACAGCGCCGCCCCCGAGGCGTTCCGGCGACTCGCACTCGCGCACCTCGTCTCGCCGCATCGGGCGAGCCTCGACGCCCGCGAGGAGCGATTGCTCGTCCGCAAGGTCCTGCAGGGCCGCCCGTGGACGCCCGTCTCGGAGGAACTCGGCTACGTCTCGCAGGGGCAGTGCATGCGAGCGCTCGGCGACGCGTACAAACCGCTCGTGGACGAGTACGGCCCCGAGAGCGCCCGCGAGGAGCGGTCGCGGTTCGCCGACTGAGGCGTCCGGCGGTTCGACGGTTCGACGGTTCGGACGGTACACCGAAGCGTCTGGGCGTGGTACTATCCTCCGATGGCAATGTGTAGCGAACCGGGCTGCGAGAACGAGGCGTCCGTTAGACTGTACGTCCCGTGGGACGAGGACAGGGACGTCTGTCCGGCCCACGGGCGGGCACTCGTGCAACGGGAGGGCGTCGTCGCCGAACCCTTGGAGGGCGCGGACGACGCGTGGGAGTAGGGCGTCTCAGCGGAGTTCGACGGCCATCATCACCTCGTCCACGTACTCGCCGTCTATCTTGTAGTGGTCCTCCCGCACCGCCTCCGTCTCCCAGTCGTGGGCTTCGAGGAAGTCGATGGCCTCCTCGTTCGTCGCGGGAACGCTGTTGTACAGTTTCTCGAACTCGTGTTCGCGCGCCCAGCGGATGCCGCGTTCGAGGAGGGCTGAGCCGATGCCCGACCCGCGGTGTTCCGATCGAACGCCGACGGTGAGGACGGCGGTGTGGCTGAGTTTCGCCGTCTCCGGCAGGTCCAGATGGACCCAGCCGACGAGTTCGTCGCCGACGGTGGCGACGAAGAACATCCGCGAGCGAACGTCGTTGTGGCGGATGATGACCTCCTCGTGGTCCACCACGTCCGCCACCGTCTCGGCTTCGATGTACGTCCCCTCCTGGGCCACCTCGCGGATGGCGTCCACGAGACTGTCTAAGTCCACCTCTTGGGCCATCCGGATGGTGTACTCCGTCCCGTCGTCGGCCTCGTGCGTCTCGGCGTCGTCTCGCTGGTAGGCGACTTCGAGCTTGTCGCCCATCTTCCGGACGTAGCCGTCTCGGCGGAGGATGGTCAGGTGCGCGCCCAACGCGCCGGGTTCGAAGTTGAGGCTCCGCCGCAGGTCGTCCTCGCGGACGATGCCGTGACTCTCGATGTACTCGTAGATGTCTTTGCGGTCCCCGTGGTCGAAGTTCAGCGCCTCCGTTACTTCCATGCCATCTAATACCACACAGCGAACCATAACAGTTATTCGTTAACGTATGACTGTCGCCCGGAGCGGACGGCTCGTTACCGCTCCGGGACGCGCGTGAGGAGTTCGGCGGTGTCCCGCGCGTCGCGCGTCTCGACGAGCAGTTCCGCCGCCGCGCGCACCGAGAAGTCGGCGTCGAGTTCGACGCCGTGGCACCGCGCGTAGAGGCCGAGCCAGTCGTTCAGCGCCCGCCGGAGCAGTCGGTGCTCCGCGGCGGAGAACCGGACGGGCCGCGCCGCCGTGCGCGCCTCGACGTAGACGGCGACGACCGGTCCGACGCCGTCTCTGGCGCACTCCGTGGCCCTCTCTGCCCCCTCGCCGTCCTCGGGCGGGACGAACGTCTCTCTCGCCCGTCGGGCGTCCGCGGCGAGTTCGCGTATTCGGTTGGCGTACGCCGACTCCTCGTCGTTCGCTCCGCCGGTGGTTGCTCCGCCGGCGTCTTCCCCGGCGACCGGTTCGTCCGTCGGCATCGGCTCAGCCCTCCTCGAACTGGACGCCCTTGCCGCCGGCGGGGTGCGTCCACTCCGTGTCGGCGACGACGGCGCAGGTGCCGCACTCGATGCAGGGTTGGGTGTCGAGGCTGACGACGCGTTCCTCGTCGCCGTTCGTCCGTATCAGTTCGTCGCGGTAACAACCGCCGCCGAAGTCCTCGGCGCTGACCGGACAGGTCGTCACGGCGTCTCCGCTGGACTCGTAGGAGTCGTCGCGCAGTTCGATGTGGGGGTTCCCCACGTCGGTGTCGTAGGTCAACTCCCCGATTCGCTCTTCGAGGCTCGGCGGTTCGATTCGGTTCCTGTCCGTGACGCGCGTGCCCAACTCCTCGGCGATGACCGTCGGGAGCGTGACGTACGGCGTCCGCGTGTCCGGAATCAGCGTCGAGAGCGTCGGCGACGCGTACAGTCCTTCGAGTCGCCCGGACAACGCCCGCACGCCTAACCGGCCGACGGGCGAGGTGAGGACGCCGTCGAGTACGTCGGTCACGCGTTCGCGTTCGCCGAGGCGTCGGACGACGTCGTACCCGCGGGGGCGGAGTTTCTCCATCACGCCCTCGTCGCGGAGTTTCTTCGCGTACAGTTTCCCGGCGAGTTCGGGCTTCCCGCCGGCCTTCGCCTTCCCGAACGCCTCGCCCGCGAGTGCGCCGGCGGTGACGGCGTGGTTCATCCCCTTGATGATGGGCCCCTGCGCCTGCATCTGCCCCGCCGCGTCGCCGACGACGAGGAGTCTCCCCCGGTGCGGTTCGCGCAGGGCCACCTTCTTCGAGTCGGGGACGAGTTTCGCGCTGTACTCGCGTTCGCGGTAGTCGTCGCCCAGCCACTTCGCCAGGAGGGGGTGCGTCAGGAGAGAATCGAGGAGTTCGTGCGGTTCCGCCTCGCGGGCGACGAGGCTGTCGAGGTGGAACACTGTTCCGACGGAGAGCGAATCGCGGTTCGTGTAGAGGAACCCGCCGCCGCGGACGCCCTCGAACAGGTCGCCGGAGAACAGGTGCGCCACGCCGGTGTCTCCCTTGACGGCGAAGCGGTCCTCTATTGTCTCCTCGGGCATATCGACGACGGCTTTGACGCCCTGATACCACTCTTCGGGCTCCTCCCAGTCCATCAACCCGGCGTCGCGGGCCAGTTCGGAGTTCACCCCGTCGGCGGCGATGACCACGTCGGCGCGTATCGGGTCGAGTTCGTCGCAGGTGACGCCGACTATCTCGCCGTCCTCCCGGAGCAGTCCGTTCACGTGCACGTCCGTTAAGAGGCCGCCGCCCGTCTCTCTGGTCATCTCGTGAACCCGGTCTTCGAGCCACGAGTCCATCTTCCGGCGGAGGACGGCGTCGGACCACTCGGTGTCGTGTTCGTGAAGCGAGGTGATGTCGAACGTCTCCACCGTCTCGCCGGCGACGTTATGGATGTAGTAGCGCGTGACGGGGCGTTCGGTCGCCTCCTCGCGGAAGCCGTCGAACAGGTCGTCTATCGTGTACGGCGCGGACTCCTCGGCGTAGATGAGGCCGCCGGAGACGTTCTTCGACCCCGCCTCGACGCCGCGTTCGAGGACCAACGTCTCCACGCCGTAGTTCGCGAGTGCCGCCGCGGCGGCGGCCCCGCCCGGCCCCGCGCCGACGACCACCGCCTCGTAGTGTTCGCTCGGCGTCTCACTCATCGGCCTCACCCCCCGTCGGCCGCGCGTCGGCGTCGCCGGGCTTCGTCCGGCGGGCAGGCGAGCGTTGCTCGTCGAGGTGTGAATCGGACCGTCTGCCGCCGTCCGTGGCGGCGGCGTCGCCCGAGACGGCGACGGACGCGAAGTCCGTACGCCCTTCCTTCAACGCGGCCGTCAGTCGGGGGAGCACCTCGAACAGGTCGCCCTCGACGAAGTAGTCGGAGAAGTCGCGGATGCGCGCCTCGGGGTCGGTGTTGACGGCGACGATGGTCTCGGACTCGTCCATGCCGACCTTGTGCTGGACGGCCCCCGAGATGCCCGCCGCGACGTACAGGTCCGGGGCGACGACCTGTCCGGTCTCCCCGATTTGGCGGTCCTCCGTGGTGTACTGTTCGACGTGGCCCTCGAACTGGTAGGACCCGGTGACGATGCCGCGGGAGACGCCCACGTCGGCGTTCTCGAACTGGTCCGCGAGTTCGAGGGCGAGTTCCATCCCCCGGGTCGGCGCATCGCCGATACCCCGCCCCACTGCGACGATGACGTCGTTGCCGGTCAGGTCCACGCCCTCGTCCAACCGGTCGTAGTCCGTCACGGAGACGCGGAACCAGTCGTCGTCTACGGGCGCGTCGTGTTCGATCACCTCGCCCTCGCGTTCGGCGTCGGGTTCCGGCACGTCGAAGCTACCGGGGATGACGGACGCCCCCTGCGGGTGGAACTCCCGGGTCGGGTTGTCCAGACAGAGGATGGTCGAGTACTCGAACCCCGAGAAGTCGGGGCGCTTCATGTGCAGGACGCGTTCGAACTTCTTCTTGTCGCCCGCCGTGCCCGTCTTGACGGGGTTCGATATCACCTCGTCTTCGATGTAGAGCCCCGAACAGTCGCTTGCGAGGCCCGAGTCCAGTTCAGCCTGCACCAACGCCGACAGGTCGCGGCCGTTGTTCGTCGCCGGGAAGAGGACGTACCGCGGTTTGTCGTAGTCGCGCCACGCCTCGTCTCGGCCGCCGCGGGCCTCGCCGTCCTCGTGCGTCGCGCCCGCGCGGGCCGCGTCGCAGAATATCTCCGTGTACGGCTTGTGCTGGAACCGCGACAGTCGCGGGTCCTCGTGGTAGACGACCACGTCCGCGCCGCGGGCTATCACGTCCTCGGTGTGCTTCTCCACGTCGTCGCCGACGAGGACGGCCACGACGCGTTCGTCCTCCCCGTACGCCTCGTTGTAGTCGTCCATCAGTTCGCGGGCCTTCCCGAGCATCTCCTTGGACACGTCCACGAGCTCGCCCGCCTGCGTCTCGCAGTACACCCACATGTCGCGGTAGACGCCGCCCTCCAACGCTCTGACGTGCCGCTTGTCGTTCGTCGGGTGGTCGAGTTCGGGGTGTCGCTCCTCGGGCGAGGCCCGTTCCTCACCGGCCTCCTCGCCCTCCTCGCTCCCGCGGACGGAGTCGAGGCGGTTCCGAACGAGGCGCTTGACGCCGTCTCTGTCCTCGCCGGCCTCCTCGCGTTCGAGGATGGACTCCAACTCCTCGGGGTCGTCGACGTCGGTGAGGGCGTTGCCCACCTCGGCCGTGCTCATCTCCGTCAGATCGAGGGCGTCGGCGTCCGTCTCCGCCTCGTCGCCCTCGAACTTCTCGATTCGGCTCTCGATGAGCGATATCACGGCGTCGCGGTCCTTTCCGTCGCGTTCCGCCGCGAGAATCTCGCGGAGTTCCTCCGCGTCCTCTATCTCGCGCAGTTCCGGGCCGAGGGCGGATATCTCGTACTCGCCGGGGTCGATTTCGGGCACGGTCAGTCACCCCCCGCGGCCGCCGCGTCGTTCTCGGCCAACGGTTGCATCGCTTCGAGCACGTCGGTCATCGCCTCGGCGTCCTCGGGGTCCACCATCGTCGCCTCGCGTTCGGCGGGCGGTTTGGGGATGGGGTCCACGGAGGAGACGATGGTGGGCGACCCGTCGAGTCCGATGTAGTCGGGGTCGAGGTTCAGGTCGGCGTGGTCCCACACCGTCAGGTACTCCTCGTACTCCTCGGCGCGTACCTCCGCCTCGGCGCGTTTGTCCTTCAGCGTGAGTCTGTGCTCCGCCGTGCGGTAGGACGGTTCGAACTCGGGGTCGGCGACGACGAACGCCGGAAGCGACAGTTCGACCGTCTCCACCTCCGCGATGTCGCCCTCGACGAGGCGTTCCGCGCGGAGGGTGCCCGCTTCCTCGTCCACGTCCATCGAAATCACGTGGGTCACGAGGGGCATGTCCAGGCACCACGACGCCTGCGGACCGGTGTGGCCCGTCTCCCCGTCGGCGGTTTTGAACCCCGCGAACACGATGTCGGGGTCGCCCAGTCTCTCGATGCCCGCGCTGAGCGTGATGGCCGTCGCCCACGTGTCCGCCGCGGCCATCTCTCGGTCCGAGACCAACAGGAGGTCGTCGGCGTACGCCGTCTCCATCGCCTCCCGAAGGACCTCCTTGTACCCCGGCGGCCCCATGCTCACGACGCTCATCCGACCCCCGCGGCGGACGTGCGTCTGCAGGGCGGCGTCGAGGGCGTGCGCGTCGTTCGGGTTCATCACCGTCGGCGTCTTCCCGCGTTCGAGGTGGCCGTCCTCGTCGAACGACACCTGACCCTCTCGGAAGTCGGGGACGCCTTTGGTCAAGGTGACTACGTGCATTGTTAATTCCTCACACGATAATTCCCACCACGTATTTATAATAGTCTTTTGTGAGGTATTCGAAACAGTCACCGTCGGGAGGACGACGGATGCGCGTGCCCGAGAACGGAGGGCGGGACGGATTCAGGTCCGGCCGGCGCGTCCGGGGTCCACGTCGATGGCGTCCACCGGACAGACGTCCACGCAGAGCATGCAGTCGATGCACTGGTCCTCGCGCGTCGGTTCGACCTTTATCTCCGACTCGGGGTGGCCGGGCGTGTCCACCCACGTGAACACGTCCACGGGGCAGTCCTCCAGACAGGCCCCGTCCGCGATGCAGATGTCGTAATCGACGGCGACGTGGGTGCCGTGGATGCCGAGTTGCTCCGGCGGGTCCACCGGCCCCCACACGGTGACGCCGTTCTCCTCGCCCACTCTCTCGCGGTTCGTCTCGAAGTTCGGGTCGATAGGCATGATATACCCTAACAAACTTTCGTGAGGGTAATAAATCATACTCCGAATCGCTTTGGCCCCTCGGAGACGGGCACCGGCGTTATGCCGCAGGCGGACCACCTCGGACTATGGCCGTCACTCCCGTCGCGTTGCTCGCGTTGGCCCTACTCGTCCTGGGCGTCGTCGGAACCGTCGCCCCACTCGTTCCGGGTGCACTGCTCTCGCTGTCCGGGGTACTGCTCTACTGGTGGTCCACGGGGTTCACCGACCCGAGTCTCCCCGTCCTCGCCGCGTTGGTACTCGTGGGTATCGTCACCGTCGTCGTCGACTACGCGGGCGGCGCAGTCGCCGCCAAGGCGGCGGGCGCGTCGACGCTCACGACGGGTCTCGCCGTCGTCGTCGGGTTCGTCCTCCTGTTCGTGACGGGGCCGGTCGGATTCCTCGTCGGCATCGCCGTCACCGTGTTCGTCGCCGAGTTCGCCCGGAACCGGAACGCCGAACAGAGCGGGAAGGCCGCCCTCTACGCGACGGTGGGCGTCCTCGCCTCCACCGCGGCGCAGATTCTCCTCACGGCGTCGATGCTCGTCGCGTTCGTCTTCGTCCTCTTCTTCTAACGCCGCGCGACGGCGCGAACCGGCGCGCCGTCCGCGTCGACGCGCATCGGCAACGCCAGCAACTCGAACGCCTCGGGCACGGAGTCGAGATTCCGCAGGTTCTCGACGACGAGGAGTCCCGCCCCGAGTATCGCGCGGTGCGCGGGCACGCCCTCGCCGTCCGTCGGGTCCGGACTCAACGCGTCCGTCGCCACCGCGTACCCCCGTTCGGCGCACAGTCGCGCCGCCTCGGGCGCGAGGGCCGGGTGGTCGGTCATCCGCTCCGTCCCCCACTCCGCCTCCCACCCGGTGCGGAAGACGACTATCTCCGCGTCCGGGTCCTCGGGTACCGCGCCGGGCCCTATCGTCCCGTTCGCGCCCGCGCCGCGGCAGTCCGCGAGTCGCGCGTCGAACCGGAAGTCCTCGGCGTCGAACGCGTCCAGCGAGTCGCCGTCGGGTTCGGTGTGGGCGGGCGCGTCCACGTGCGTCCCGGCGTGCGTCCCGAGTTCCACTCTGGAGACGCGGTAGCCGTCCGTCTCGAAGTCGGCGTGCGGTTCGACGGTCACGGCGGGGTCGCCGGGGTAGACGGGCATTCTGGATTCGACCCGGCGGGTGAGGTCAACGAGGGTCACGCGCCGACGGTACGCGCCGCGGAGAAAAGACCTGCCGCCTCCGGAATCCGCGTCCGCGAGGGAAGAGAGCGGGAGAGCCGAGGCGCGACTACTTGTGCGCCCAGTAGACGACGGACTCGTCGCCCTCCGCGTCCCGCGAACTGCCGTCGTGGCCGTCCACGCGGACGAACCCGAGACGCTCGAACTGGACCACCTCGTCGACCTCCGTCTCGGCGAAGTCGGGTTCCGCGACGCCAACCACGTCGCCGTCGGGCGTCCGCATCCGGACGGGGACGTTGTCGGTGGCGGGGGCCCAGTGGATGACGTCCACGTCGCCGGAGCGAACCGCCTTGATGGTGTCGTCGGTGTGGACGAGGGTGTCGCCCTCGCGGCGGACGCACCCGTAGCCTTTCAGCCAGACGCGTTCGCCCGCCGCGGGCGCGTCCTCGGACTCGACTGCGACGCCGTTCGACGCCGGGACGGTCCGGTCGCCGCGTTCCTCGTGGTCGGGGTGGAGTGCGGGGTGGCCCGCGTCGGGGCCGCCCTCGGTGGCGAACACCTCGCCCTCGCGGACGAAGAAGTAGCGGTCCGCCTCGTCGTCCACGATGTCGCGGTTGTTCGCGTAGACGGCCGACATCGAGAGGTCCACGTTCGAGGTGGACGTGCCGAGGCCGACCATCGCCTCGACGATGGCCTCCCCGCGGATGCCCCGCCGCCGGAGACTCTTCAGCGTCGGCGCGCGCGGGTCGTCCCAGCCGTCGAGTTCGCCCTCCTCTACGAGTTCCTTGATGGTCGAGGTGGAGAGTTTGATATCGTACTCGTCCACCTGGACGTGCCCCCAGTGGATGACCTCGGGGTACTCCCAGTCGAAGTAGTCGTAGACGAACTGCTGGCGCTTCGCCGAATCCTGCAGGTCGATGCCGCGGATGATGTGCGTGACGCCTGTGAGGTGGTCGTCCACGCCGGACTGGAAGTCCAGCATCGGCCACGCGCGGTACTCCGCGGCCTCCTCGCGCGGGTGCGGCGTGTCAACCATGCGGAACGCCACCCAGTCGCGGAGGGCGGGATTCTTGTGCTCGATGTCGGTCTTCACCCGGAGAACCATCTCGCCGGAGTCGTACTCGCCCTCGACCATCGACTCGAACTCCGCCATCGTCGTCTCGGGCTCTTTGTCGCGGTGGGGACACGCCTCGCCGGCGTTCTTCAACTCCGAGAACGTCTCGCCCGAACACGAACAGGTGTACGCGCCGCTCTTCTCGATGAGTTCGCGGGCGTAGTCGTAGTACGTCTCCACCCGGTCGGAGGCGAGGATGACGTCGTCCGGTTCGAAGCCGAGGTACTCGATATCTTCGAGGATGGCGTCGTAGGCGTCTAAGTTGGGACGCTTCGTCTCGGGGTCGGTGTCGTCGAAGCGGACGATGAAAGAGCCGTCGTACAGGTCCTTGTACGTCCCGATGACCGCGGGCATCCGCGCGTGGCCGATGTGCCACGGACCGTTCGGGTTGGGGGCCGCGCGCATCCGCACCTCGTCGTACGCCTCGGCGTTCGGCAGGTCCGGAAGCACCGTCTCGTCCTCCTCCTCTTCGGCTTCGAGTTCCGCGAGTTCCTCGGGCGCGAGTTCCTCCAGTCGGTCGCGCTTCTCCGCCGTCGGGAGGTCGTTGACCCGCCCGACGACGCCGCCGACGATTCCCGGAATCTCGTCACCGTGGGGACGGAACTCCGGGTTCTCCCCCATGAGCGGACCCATCACCGCGCCCACGTCGGCGTCGCTTTCGTACTTGACCGCGTTGAGCAGGGCGTGCTTCTCGGCCGCTCGCTCGACGCGTTCGCGTAACTCGTCGTCCATTGGCGTTCGCTTCTTCGCCGCGGGTAAAAACAGGCCCGGATTGGGGACACACAGGCAGGGGTACGGTAACTGATAGCACGCCGAGGCGCTTATGGGTTTCGCGCCGACTCACCCGAGCAACTCCGAGATCGGCACGCCCGCCTCGAACCGTTCCGCGAACCGCGCCTCGGCCCACGCGACGGCGTCCGGGCGGTCGTTTTCGACCTGCCCGACGAACGACCCCGTCTCGTCCACGACGAGGAGGTGCGCCACCGTCCGGCCCTCGATGTCGAAGAGGAACATCTCGAACGGGAGCGACTCGCAGACGCGAATCCGGTAGTCGTCGGCGGCGAGGTACTCCTCCACCTTGTCGTCGTACCGGTCGAGGACGTACTCGGCCATCCGGCGGGTGACGGCGACGCTCACCGTCATCGACCCGTCGGTGGCCCTCTCGTGCAGTATTCGCGTCCACCGCGGGTCGTTGTCGGCGATGCCGAACCCGCGAACCCGGTCCGCGCGCCGAAGTCGGTCGAACGCGTCGTCGACGCCCGAGTACGGCGCGGCCGAATCGCCGGTGACGACGTGCGCGCCGACGAGGAACCGGTGCGAGACGTGCGATTCCAGCGGGACGTTCGAGAGCACGTCGCTCGACTCGCGTATCGTCCGTATCGTCTCCGACGTCTCCGTCACCACGTCCAAGGAGAGTCGCCCGGGCGTCGTCGTCCGAAAGCCGCCGTCGACCCGTTCGACCAGACCGAGCGAGGAGAGTTCCGAGACGGCGCGGTTCACCGTCGAACGCGACGATTCCGTCGTCGCCACGATGTCGCGCTTCGGTGCCGCACCTTCGCAGAGGTACTCGAGGATGCGCCGTCGCCGCCGGACGACGGTCAGTGCGTCGGTCATACGCGGTAGTCGAGTGCCTTCGGTATATATCTTCGATTGGCCGCGACGCGGCGTCTGCCGGAGAAAAAGCGACCCGTACCGCCGGGTCAGTACCCGCGCGTGATGAGGTAGTCGGCGATGTCGCGCAGGAGCGACCGCGCCTCGTTGTCCGGGAGGACTTCGAGGTGGTCCTTCGCCCGGTCGGTGAGCTCGTGGGCCTTCTCGCGGGCGAAGTCGATGGAGCCGGCGTCGTCCAGCTCCGCGACGGCCTCCTCGACCGCCTCCTCCGTCACGTCCTCGACGCCCGAGGCGTCGAGAAGCGAGTCCACGTCCACGCCCTGTTGGCGGGCGTGGAGCGTGATGATGGTCTCTTTGTTCTCGACGAGGTCCGACCCGCGCTGTTTACCCAGCTTCTCGGAGGGCACCGTCAGGTCGAGCACGTCGTCCTGTATCTGGAACGCGCAGCCCGAGTCGATGCCGTACCGGTAGAGCGCTTCGACCACGTCCTCGCCGGCGCCCATGAGGACGCCGGCCGTCGCCGCCGCCGCGCCGTAGAGGACGGCGGTTTTCAGCTCTATCATCTCCAGATACTCGTCGGGCAACACCTCGGTGCGTCGCTCGAACTCGACGTCGAGCGCCTGCCCCTCGCAGATCTGGGTGCAGGTCGTCGCGAGCATCCGGACGGCCTCCAGCCCGTTCTCGGGGTCCGCGCCCGTGTGCGTCATCAGCTCGAACGCCTTCGCATAGAGCGTGTCGCCCGCGAGGATGGCCGTCTCGGTGTCGTACTCTTTGTGAACCGCGGGGACGCCGCGACGGAGGTCGTCGTCGTCCATGATGTCGTCGTGGATGAGCGTGAACGACTGGATGACCTCGATGCTCGCCGCGGCCGTCATCACGTCTATCTCGCGGGAGTCGAGTGTCGGAAACGCGCGGTAGTCCGTCGAGAGCGGCTCGACGTCCGCGAGCGCTTCGGCCGCGAGGAGCGTCACGGTCGGCCGGAGGCGCTTGCCGCCGGCCTGAAGCAGGTAGCGGGTCGCCTCGTAGAGCCGTTCGGGCTCCTCCAGCGGGATGTCCTCGTCCAGCGCCTCGTTGACGAGTTCGCGCCGCTGTCGGACCGCTTCGAGCACCCGTTCCTCCGTCGCTTCCGAGTTCATCTTACTCCACCAGCTGGATCATGTTCCCGTTGCGCGTGACGTGAAGGTCACGGCCCAGCGCGTACCCCTGCGACTCCGCGAGGTCGACGTACGGCGCGAAGCCCTTGAGGTTCTGGTGGGCGGGAATGACGTGCTGGGGCTGAAGCGCGTCGAGCATCTGGTAGTGACCCTCCTCGCGGAGGTGGCCCGAAACGTGAATCTCGTCGTAGATCCGGGCGCCCTGCATCTTCAGGAGGCGTTCGGACTGGTAGCGCTGCCCCTCGTTGGTCGGCTCCGGGATGACCCGCGCGGAGAAGATGACCTTGTCGCCCTCGTCGAGTTCGTACGGCGTCTCGCCGCGGCCCATCCGGGTGAGCATCGCGCGCGGTTCGCCCTGGTGACCCGTGACGATGGGCAGGTAGTCCTCCTTACCCTCCTTCATGATGCGCTTGAACGTCCGGTCGACGGACTTGCGGTGGCCGTACATGCCGACGTCGTCGGGGATGTCGACGAAGCCGAGACGCTCCGCGGTGCCGGAGTACTTCTCCATCGACCGGCCGAGCAGGACGGGTTGCCGCCCGATGTCCTTGGCGAACTCGATGAGCGAGGAGACGCGGGAGATGTGCGACGAGAACGTCGTCGCCACGATGCCGCCGTCGTAGTCCTCGATGCTCGTCATCACGTCCTGGAGGTGGCGGCGCGCGACGGACTCGGAGGGCGTCCGGCCCTTCCGACCCGCGTTCGTGCAGTCCTCGATGTAACAGAGGACGCCGTTGCCCTCGCGGCCGATCTCGCGGAAGCGCTTCATGTCGATGGGATCCTCCAGGACCGGCGAGTGGTCCATCCGCTTGTCGAGGCCGTAGACGACGGCCCCCTCGGGCGTGTGGAGGACGGGGTTGATGGCGTCGATGATGGAGTGGGTCACGTGGACGAACTCCAGTTCGACCTGTCCCGAGTCCCCGATGGACATCGTCTCGCCGGCGCTCATCTTCACGAGGTCGTTGCCGACGTTGAACTTGCTCTCGCCTTCGACCTGCTGTTTCACCAGTTCGATGGTGAACGGCGTGGCCACGACGGGCGCGTCGTAGCGGTGCGCCAGCTTCGAGATGGCGCCGATGTGGTCGAGGTGGCCGTGCGTCGGCACGATGGCCTTCACGTCGCCCTCTAAGTCCGACATGATGCGGTCGTCCGGAATCGCACCCATGTCGATGAGGTCGAGGCTGTGCATCTTTTCGGTCTCCACGTTGTCGTGGATCAGGACCTGAGACAGGTTCAGGCCCATGTCGAAGACGACGACGTCGTCGCCCGCGCGAACGGCCGTCATCTGTCGACCGACTTCTTCGTATCCGCCGATTGTCGCAATTTCGATTTCCATGGTTGGTCCGAGCATTGAAAGCCACAGGCGTGGCGCGGTTGCTCACGTAAAGTCCCGCCGGCGGACGCCGCGCCGCCGCAAATCAGCGGCGCGGACCCGTCGGGACCGAACGGCCCCGGCGTCTTACAGCGCGTCGGTCGTCGGTCCCGCGTGCGGTAGTCACAACCACCACACTTACCCGCGGGAATCTCGGTACGTGGGGCTACACACTGGGGTATTAAAAACTACGTGGGTTGGCCGTCCGCGCCCGCCCCGAGAGCGCCGCGCGCGCTCCGAAATTCGATTTTGATACTCGCAGCAAAGATTAATCGTGTGACAGGCTGACTCCGGAACGGTACGGAGGTTCCCGTGGACAAGAATTCCCCACCGAGACGGGCCGATGATCTGTTCGACCACCTTCCGGTGATGTTCGTCGCCACCCATTCCGGAGCCTCGGACGGGCGAGACCCCGTTATCGAGGACTGTAACGAGCGGTTCGCTTCGCGGCTCGGATACGAGAGGGAGAGCGTCCTCGGGCGACCCGTCGGGGAGTTCTACGCACCCGACTCCGCCGACGCCCTCCGCGGCGGCGGGTACGAACGCGCGCTTCGCGGCGAGTTCGACCGCGCGGAACGCGAACTCCTCGCCCGCGACGGCACTGTCGGTCGTGCACGCGGTTCCCCGCCGCGACGGCACCGAGGGCGTGACGGCCCTCTACGTGGACGTCACGGAGCGAAAGCGGCGGGAGGAACACGTGCAGGTGCTCAATCGGGTGATGCGGCACAACATCCGAAACGACCTGAACGTGCTGTACGGGCACACGGAGATGTTGCTCCGCTCGGACGACGCCGACGTTCGGGAGTCGGCGCGGGTCATCGGGCGGACGGTCGAACGCTGGTTGGACCTCACGGAGAAGGCAAAGGAGATAGAGCGACTGTTCGACGACGCGCCCGCCGGAACCCGTCCGGTCGGCGAGATGGTCCACGAGACGCAGACGAACGTCGAGTTGGCGTTCCTCTCGGCCACCGTGGAGACGCGGATAGACGTAGATCCGGACCTGCGCGTGTCGGACCGACTGCACGCCGCAGTCGAGGAACTCTGCGAGAACGGCGTCAAGCACGACGACGACCCCGAACCGACGGTTCTCCTCCGGGTGCGGCGCTCCGACTCCGGCGAGCACCTCGAACTCTCCGTCGCCGACCGGGGGCCGGGCGTCCCCGAACACGAACGGGCCATCCTGCGCGAGGGAGAGGAGACCCCCCTCGTCCACGGGAGCGGACTGGGCTTTTGGCTCGTCAGGACGGTGGTTCGGCGCGTCGGCGGCCGCGTCACCGTGAGCGACCGAGCGGGCGGCGGGAGCGTCGTCACGCTTCGAGTGCCGGTCCGAGGGGCGCTAAACGGAACTGAGTGACCGAACGCCGGCCATCCGATGGTTCGGCACATTTAATACCGAAACGGGATGCGGTTCTGTCATGAGCGGACGACCCCTCGACGTGCTTGAGGCTTCCCTGCAGGAGCCCGTCACGGTCAACCTGAAGGACGGGAGCGCATACTACGGCACCCTCGCCGGGTACGACCAACACATGAACGTCGTTCTCGAACCGCCCGCGGCGGACGAGGAGGAGGACGTTCTCGGCGAAATAGAGGTCACGCCGGTTGAAGACACAACCATTATACGCGGCGATAACGTCGTCACGATCAAAGCATGACGGGCGCAGGAACCCCCAGTCAAGGAAAGAAGAACAAGACGACGCACGTGAAATGCCGTCGGTGCGGCGAGAAATCGTACCACGTCAAGAAGAAGGCCTGCTCGTCTTGCGGCTTCGGCAAGTCGGCGAAGCGCCGCGGATACGAGTGGCAGTCCAAAGCGGGCGACAACTGAACCGTCGGTCCGGACTCTCACTCTCCTTTACTCTCGACTCTCCGCCGTCGTAGCCCCCGCTCCGCCCGTCGATTCTCTCTGCAAGTCCCGTCTCCGGGTTCGGTGAACCTTCCCTTCGTCTCGGTGAGTCCCGTTTCTCCCGCCGTCTTCCAAGCCCTCTCTCCGGGTCATCCGGGCCGTCTCCCACTCCCGTCGAAGCGCCGTGTTTCGACCCCCCTCGTTCGGTCCGCAGACCGCACGACGACGCCCGCGCGACGCGCCGAGATATGCACGGTTGTGCATATTCGTGGCCCGTAGATGCGACGGAGAGTGCACAAGGACGGGTTTTTTACCCCCTGAACCCCCTACCATCGACTATGCCTGACGGGCGGGACTCTCCGAATCCCACATCCGGACGCGACGACGGCGCGGACCGACTGACTGCGGCCGACCTCTCGGGGCCGACCGAGAAGTGCGGCGTCGTCGGCGTCTCCCTCTCGGACCGCGCGGCGTCGCGGCCGTTGTACTACTCCCTGTATGCACTCCAACACCGGGGGCAGGAGTCGGCGGGTATCGTCACCCACGACGGGTTCCAACAGCACAGTCACGTCGAGGTGGGCCTCGTCGGCGACGTGTTCGATGAGTCGGACCTCGACTCTCTCGCCGGAACGGGCGGCATCGGTCACGTCCGCTACCCCACCTCGGGCGGCCTGAACGCCTGTTGCGCCCAACCGTTCTCCGTCTCCTTTAAGTCGGGGTCGCTCGGACTCGCGCACAACGGCAACCTCGTCAACGCCGACGAGATACGCGACGAACTGGAGGCTCTCGGCCACGCGTTCACCTCGACGGGCGACACGGAGGTCATCGCCCACGACTTGGCGCGCAACCTCCTGAACGAGGACCTCGTGCGGGCGGTCAAGCGCACGATGCAACGCATCCACGGGTCGTACTCGTTGACCATCATGCACGACGAGACGGTCCTCGGCGTGCGCGACCCGCAGGGGAACCGACCGCTCTGCATCGGGGAGGTCGACGGCGGGTACGTCATCGCCTCCGAATCCGCCGCCATCGACACCCTCGACGGCGAACTCGTCCGCGACGTCCGCCCGGGCGAACTCGTCGTCCTCGAACCCGACGGCTCCGGGTTCGACTCCTACCAACTCGTCGAGGAGGAGAACACCGCCCACTGCTTCTTCGAACACGTCTACTTCGCCCGTCCCGACTCCGTCATCGACGGCACCCTCGTCTACGAGGCGCGCCGCAACCTCGGCCGGAAGCTCTGGGAGGAGTCCGGCATCGAGACGGACGTGGTGATGCCCGTCCCCGACTCCGGCCGCGCCTTCGCCTCGGGGTACGCCGAGGCGGCCAACGAGACGACGGCCGACGGCGAGGAACGACCCGACGGCGCGGCCGCCGTCGAGTTCGCGGAGGGCCTGATGAAGAACCGCTACGTCGGCCGGACGTTCATCATGCCGACGCAGGACGAACGCGAACGCGCCGTCCGCCTGAAGCTCAACCCGATAAAGAACACCATCGAGGGGCGGTCGGTCACCATCATCGACGACAGCATCGTCCGCGGCACCACCTCCCGGCAACTCGTCCAACTCGTCCGCGACGCGGGCGCGGAGGAGGTGCACGTCCGCATCGGCGCGCCGCCCATCGTCGCCCCCTGCTACATGGGCATCGACATGGCCACCCGCGAGGAGCTCATCGCCTCGGACAAGTCCGCCGAGGAGATACGCGAGGAAATCAGCGCGGACAGTCTAGCGTACCTCTCCATCGACGCCATCGCGGACGTCCTCGAACGGTCGCGCGCGGACCTCTGTCTCGGGTGCGTCACCGGCGAGTACCCCTACGACATCGACGACGAGGAGACGGACCGCGACGTCACCCGCCCCGCCATCGACGGCGCGGACGCCGAAATCACGCCCGCCGACGACTGAGACGACCGCCCGTCGAGACCCGCCCGTCGCCTTCTCTCTCCGCGGGCGGGGTGCGCCGATTCGACGCGCCCGGACGCCCGCCGTCGCGGGACTGATTACTCCGAGAACAGGTCGCCTCTCGACGACGGTTTCGCCCCTATACCAGAGCCGGAGTGACTGTCAGCATCGCGGCCGAGGCCGTTTATCGGCTTCGCGCGACCACGTGCGGACGGTGACATCAATGGCGCTCGAAACATCCCGCGACCTGTTCGTCTACAACCTGAAGGAGATGTACTACATCGAGAACCAACTCGTCGAGATGCTGGACGAACTCGCGTCCGACACGCCGGACGAGAAACTGGCGAAGGGATTCGCCGACCACCGCGACGAGACGCGACGGCAGGTCGAACGCCTCGAAACGGTGTTCCGAGAGATTCACGAGACGCCGGAGACGAGAGAGAGCGGCGTCCTCGACGGTCTGAAGCGCGACCACGAGGAGTTCAAGCGCGAGGTCGCGTCGAACGACCTCAAGACGCCGTACCACCTCGCGGCGGGCATCAAGACGGAGCGGATGGAGATCACGGGCTATCAGGGCCTCATCATGCTCGCCAACGAGATAGACTTCGACGGCGACGTGAAGGGTCCCCTCAAGGAGAACTTAGACGAAGAGGAGGACACGCTCCAGACGCTGACGACGATGCAGAAGGGTTCGAACATCAAGAAAGCGATTCAGAACCTGCTGTAAGCGGTCCGTAGCGTCTCGTCGGACGCCTCCCTTTCTCGCGCCCGGAGTTTTTCATCGGCCGTCTACCGGCCGGACGCGGTCGAGTTCGCCCGCTGGTTCCGCTTCGCCACCTGCTCTTCGACGTCCGAAATCGACACGAACGCCCGCGCGTCGTCGGACTCCAGTAGCCCGAGTATCGCTCCGGCCTCGCCCTCGATCGCCACCACGCCGAAGGAGTCGTACGTCTTGCCGACGCTCACGCCATCCGTCTCCTCGACGGTTCCGGTGAGGGCGTCCACGGCGTCGCTCACGTACTTCTTCTGGAGGCTGGCCATCTTCTGTTGCGCCTCCGTCTGGTTCATCTCGCCGCTCTGGACCTTCTGTCGGATGGCAGCGTGCTCCTTCTGCATCGCCTGCTGGTTCACGGACGCGACGGCGGCGACGCCGTCGTTTCCGCTCGTCCCGGCGTCTCCCTGGATGTCGTCCTGAGTGTCTCCCCCTAACCGGCCCGCGCATCCGGCCAAGAGCACTCCGCCGCCGACACTGACGCCTTCGAGAAACCGCCTGCGGTTCTGCAGAGTCGAATCGTCCATTGACGCGTCGAGGTGACGGGTCCGGACGAATAACGGTTGGCATTCCGCTATCCCGACTCGCGGTGAGCGTCGGCGTCCGCCCCCGCTCCGCCTCCGCGATTCCGACGCACGGTCAGTACACCACGTACAGCATCGCGTACACGACGTTTCCGAGGAAGAACGAGATCAGCCACAGCGACGCGGCGACTCGGCCCACCGTGCGGTGTCGCGTCCGGTAGATCTCGCTCACGGGGCGCGTGACCGCCAGCAGGAGGACGTAGTAGAGCAGGGGGATGCAGACGATGGCGAGGAGGATGTGGACGGCCAGCGTCGGCAGGTAGACGTACTGGTAGACGGCCTCTGGACCGGGGAACTCCGCGGTACCCCGCAGGACGATTCTGTACAGGTAGAGGGCGAGAAACGCGGCGAACAGGCCGACGGACGCGACCATCATCGCCCGGTGTCTGCGGACGTTCCCCCGCCGAATCGCGCGCACGCCGAGGAGAATCGTCGCGATGGCGACGGTGCTGACGGCGGCGTTGACGTGCGGAATGGCGTCTAAGACGCCGTCGGACGCCTGCGGGAGGAGCGCCTCCGGAATCGCACCGAGCACCGCCCCGAAGACGAGGGCCAGAGACGCGACGGTCAGAATCGCCGTCAGACCCGGGACGTGGTCTCGAACGCTCCGTTCCATACGTAATCGGTCGCCCGTGCGGACAAAACGGTTCCCCTCTCGTCGCGGCGCGCGGCCGAGAAATGCCGACTGCGAACGCCCGACACTCCGGCGTGGAAAGGAAACTCATATAAATTACCCCGGACAACGTGGAGTTGCACACGACACAGCGAGCGTGGGTAGCCAAGCCAGGCCAACGGCGCAGCGTTGAGGGCGCTGTCTCGTAGGAGTCCGCCGGTTCAAATCCGGTCCCACGCATCGCACGGCGGCACACCCGCCACAACGATGCAGGTGATTCCCTCCCGGGACATCACCCACGCACAATCCTTCCGACGCTACACTTCGTAGCGTCGGCTCTCTCGTTTCCGACCCGACCGTCCGAGAGCGACGGCGACGCCGGATCCGGCCGCGGTTTTAAAAGCGTAGAGACGATACGAGATGGCATGCCCAAGTACTCCACCGGAGGGGGTGGCGGCGGAGGAGACGGCGACAGCTGCGAACTCTGCGGTCGCACCGCCGGTAAACTCCGGCGCGCCAACGTCGAGGGAGCGAACCTGCTCGTCTGTTCCGACTGCGCGCCCCACGACGACAACCGCCACAAGGACAAGAAGAAGGGGGACGCGACGCCCCGAACCGACGATAGTCCGCGGAACCGCCGCAAGCGGGCGGCCCAACGGACGGCGAAACTGTACGACCAATCGAAGGGCGACTCCTCCCACTGGGAGAAGAAGGGGACGAACTACGAGAAGGACCGCCTCCCGTACCTCGTCTCCGGGTACGGCGGCGTCGTCGAGTCGGCGCGGCAGGACGCCGGCCTGACCGCCGAGGAACTCGCCGAGGAACTGGACATAGAGGAGTCCGACGTCGTCGCCATCGAACAGGGCCGCGCGACGCGGACGGACGTGGGCGGGTCGGTCATCCGCGCACTCGAAGAACGACTTGACGTGGACATCGTAGACGAGTGACCTGCCTTCGGACGCGGCCGTAACCGGGTCGTTTTTCTCCGCCGACCGTCTCACCGACACCCATGCTAACGCATGCCCCGGAGGAACCCGGCGTCCGCCGGTTCGAAGCCGAAGTCGCGAGCGTCGATGGACGGAACGTCACGCTCTCGGAGACGTACTTCTACGCCGAGAGCGGCGGCCAACCCGCCGACAGGGGAACGCTCGGCGGCGTCCCCGTCGCGGACGTACAGAAGGGCGAAGAAGCGGTCGTCCACACCCTCGAAGAAGCGCCCGATTTCGACGTGGGCGACGAGGTGGCGGGCGTCGTGGACGACGACTTCCGGACGTACTGCATGCGCGCCCACACCGCCAGTCACGTCCTCTACGGCGCGGGCCGCCGACTCCTCGACGACTTGGGGTACGGCGGGTTCGACATCGGCGAGGAGAAGGTGCGGGTGGACTTCGCCACCGCCACCGACATCGACGACGAGGTGGTGGTCGAACTCGAACGACTGACGAACCGGGCCGTCTGGGACTCCCGCGAGGTGACGTGGGAGGAGGTGCCCGCCGAGGAGGCGACGGCGCGCGACGACGTGGCGTTCAACACGAAGACCGAAGAGGGCGTGATGGCCGACGCGGACGCCGTTCGACTGGTCGATATCGACGGCTGGGACGTGGCCGCCTGCGGCGGGACGCACGTCTCGAACACGAGCGAAATCGGACCCGTGACCGTCGTCGGGCGGTCGAATCCCGGCGAGGGACTCACCCGCGTCGAGTTCGCCGTCGGCCCCTCGGGCGTCGAACGGCGCGCGGACGTCCACCGCGCCGCCCTCGACGCGTCGCGGGAACTCGGGACGGCCGTCGAGGACGTGGGGGAGGCGGCGGCCGAACTCCGCGCCGAGAAGGAGTCGCTGGAGAGCGACCTCCGCGAACTCGAATCGGACCTCATCGAGGGGAAACTCGCCGAGTTGGACGCCGTCGAACGCGACGGCGCGACGTGGCGTGTCGGGGTCGTCGACGAGTTCGGCCCGAACGACGTGGGCGAGGCGGCGAAGGACGCCGTGGCGGACGGCGAGGACGTGGTGGTGGCCGTCGGCGGCGGTGACAGTCCCTTCGTCGTCGTCGCGGCGGCCGAGGACGCGGACGCGAACGCCGGCGACGTCGTCTCGGACCTCACCGACGAGTTCGGCGGCGGCGGGGGCGGCGGGGCCGCCTTCGCGCAGGGCGGCGGACTCGACGCCGCCCCCGAGGACGTCGTCGCCCGCGTCCGCGACGGCGAGTAGTCACTCATCTTTTTCCATGTGAGATACGACTCCGAGGCATGGCACTCGCAGACGCCGGTTCGGCACTCACCGAGGAACAACGCGCGGTGCGCGACGTGGTGCGGACGTTCGCGGAACGGGAGATTCGTCCCACCGCCGCGGCGGCCGACGCCGAAGAACGGTTCCCCGAGGAGGTGTGGGACGGCCTCTCGGAACTCGATCTGACCGGGCTGACGGTCCCCGAGGCGTACGGCGGCGTCGGCGCGGACCGGACGACGTACGCCGTGGTCAACGAGGAGGTGGCGCACGGCCAACTCGCCGTCGCCACCGCCCTCTCGGTTCACTGCCTCGCCACCTCCTGCATCGCGGAGTTCGGGTCCGCAGAGCAGAAGGAGCGGTGGCTTCCCGAGATGGCGTCCGGCCGGCCGGTCGGGATGTTCGCGCTCTCGGAACCGCACGCGGGGTCGAACCCCGCGGAGATGTCCACCGTCGCTCGTCGGGAGGGCGACGAGTACGTTCTGAACGGCGAGAAACAGTGGATAACGAACGGTGAACGCGGCGAGGTGTGCATCGTCTTCGCGAAGACGGACCCCGACGACCCGAACTCGGTCACGCAGTTTCTCGTCCCGAAGGACGCCGGTATCGAGGTGGGAAAGAAAGAGCACAAACTCGGCCTCCGGGCGTCGGACACGACGAGTCTCCTGTTCGACGACGTGCGCGTCCCCGCGGAGAACCGCCTCACCGAGGAGGGCGCGGGCCTCTCCGCCGCGTTCCGCATCCTCACGGGCGGTCGCATCGGCATCGCGGCGCAGGCGGTCGGACTCGCGCAGGCCGCCCTCGACGAGGCGAAGTCCTACGCCCTCGAACGAGAGCAGTTCGGCGAACCCATCGCCGAGATACAGACCATCCGGCACAAGGTGGCCGACATGGCGACGGACGTCCACGCCGCGCGCCTGATGGTCCGCGAGGCGGCCAGACTCGAAGACGAGGGCGAAGATCCCCGAACCGCCGCCGCGATGGCGAAGTACGCGGCCAGCGAAACCGCCGTGGACGTGACGAACGAGGCGGTCCAGATACACGGCGGGTACGGCTACACCGCGGAGTTCGACGTGGAGCGGTTCTACCGCGACGCGAAGATAACGACCATCTACGAGGGGACCTCCGAGATTCAGAAGGAGATTATCGCCCGCGGCGTCTTCGAGTGAGTCGTTCCCGCCGACCGAAGCCGTCTTTCCGGTGGGGGCCCGACTCCCGTGCGTGAAACCGACGAAGACGGACCTCGAAGCGTTCGACGCCGTCGTCTGGGACTTGGACGGAACCCTCGTCCACCTCGCGGTCGATTGGGACGAGGTGGCGAACGAGGTGATAGAGGCGTTCGACGGTCACGGCGTGGACGCCGGCGGGATGGACCTCTGGGCGATGCTCGACCTCGCGGACGAGGAGGGCATCCGCGGCGAAATCGAGGCGATAATCGCCGACCACGAACACGAGGGCGCGCGCGAGTCTGAACGACTCCCGCACGCCGACGCACTCGGCGCGAACGGCGCCGCCGAGGGCGTCTGCTCGCTCAACTGCGAGGACGCCTGCAACGTCGCACTCGACGCGCACGACCTGTCCGAACACGTCGACGCCGTCGTGGGCCGCGACTCCGTGGCGACCCGGAAGCCCGACCCCAAACCCCTGCTGGAGACGATAGACCGAATCGGCGCGGACACAGAATCGACCGTCTTCGTCGGCGACTCCCTCACCGACGAACACGCCGCGGACCGCGCGGGCGTCGAGTTCCTGTACGTCGGCGGCCGCCCGTCGT
Organism: Halopelagius fulvigenes; assembly: GCF_042662625.1. Classification (GTDB taxonomy): domain Archaea; phylum Halobacteriota; class Halobacteria; order Halobacteriales; family Haloferacaceae; genus Halopelagius; species Halopelagius fulvigenes. Next base: position 828,082 of record NZ_JBHSXH010000009.1, on the reverse strand, counting down.
CCCTCGGCTAACTCGGCTTACAGTCGGCACGTCGTCGTCGGACCGGCGGCGGCGTGCCGAGCAACCGCGTCTCGCCGCCGGGTCGAACTCAGCGCACGCGGCGTCTGGCCGCGGCATCGCGGATAAACGTTCGGCGGGCGGAGTGACGGAGGCGCGGAGCCGACGCGGGCGTTAAGTCGCCCTGTCTCCTATCGTCCGCCGATGAGCTATCCGGTGAGTTACTACTGCCCGCACTGCGGCGCACTCGTCGAAATTCTGCGCGAGGGCTACCTCGCGGACAAGTCCGTCACGCCGTACCCCCTCGTCGGGTGGGAGTACGCCGAACCGGACGAGGAGTTCGAGGACGATGCCGAGGGAACCTCGGCAAGCAGTGGGACGGTGTCCGACGACGCGGACGGCGTTCACTTCGTCTGCGGCGAGAGCGACGCGCCCGGCCTGACGTGGACGGGAGAGCGGATCGAGGCGGACGATGTGGACGACCCGCACGGGGAGTCGCCGTGCGGCCGCGACTTCTACCTCTCGTTCGTCCGGTACGAGGACGGCGAGGCGGTGGAGTCGGTTCCCGAGAGCGAGTACGTCGATATCGGCCTCTAACCCCGCCGGCGTCCTCGGCCACTACCTGTCACGGTAGAGATATCTCCTCGTCGAGCGTATAGGTGGACATGAGCCTCTTACAAATTGGTCTCGCACTCGACGACGCGTTGTTCTTACTGCCCTTCCTCACCCTCGTGTTCGCGGTGGTGGTGCTGACCGGCGGGATAGTCTACCTCGAGCACAGAAAGGAGATGGCCCTCATCGAGGCGGGGATGTACGACCCCGAGGCGGCCGACCCGCGGGCGTGGGTTCTCGGCGGCGGCCTCGTCGCCCTCGCTCTCGGCCTCGCGGACGTGACGACGACGCTCCTCGCCGGCGGCGTCCCGCAGGAGGGTATCGCGGCGACGTTCGTCGGCCTCGCGGCGCTCGCGTACTACTTCTACAAGCGCCGCGCGAGCGAACGCCGCGCGCCCGACTCGGCGAGTCGGTCCTGAGTCGGCCGTCCCCGGGTCGGTCGCCCGCGCTCAGCCCTTGATGTTGCAGACGGGGAACGTCCGCACCACCTTGTCGCCGATGCCGAGTTCGTCGGAGACGCGGACCACCTCGTCCACGTCCTTGTAGACGCCCGGAGCCTCCTCGGCCACCGTCGCGCCCGACTGCGCCTTGACGTATATCTTCTCTTGGTCGCGCAGTTCGTTCTGCACCGTCTCGCCCCAGTACTCCTGTTTGGCCTGCGTCCGACTCATCGTCCGGCCCGCGCCGTGGGCGGTAGAGCCGAACGTGAGGTCCAAGGAGTTCTCGCCGCCGCGGAGGACGTACGACCCCGCGCCCATGCTCCCGGGGATGATGATGGGTTGGCCCACGTCGCGGTACGCGGAGGGGAGTTCCGGACGGCCCGCCGGGAACGCCCGCGTCGCGCCCTTCCGGTGGACGTACAGTTCCCTGTCCTCACCGTCTACCGCGTGTACCTCCTTCTTGGCGATGTTGTGCGCCACGTCGTACAGCAGGTGCATCTCCATCTCCTCCCAGTCGCGTTCGAAGACGCGTTCGAACACCTGCCGCGTGCGGTGCATGATGAGTTGGCGGTTCACCCACGCGAAGTTGATGGCGGCGCACATCGCGCCGTAGTACTCCTCGGCCAGTTCGGACCCGGCGGGCGCGGCGGCGAGTTCCTTGTCCGGCAGGTCCGCCAACAGGTCGCCGTGTTCCTTCTCTATCCGCCGGAGGTAGTCGGAGCACACCTGGTGGCCGAGTCCGCGCGACCCGCAGTGGATGAGGACCACTATCTGGTCGTCGAACAGACCGAAGGAGTCGGCCACCTCTTCGCGGAACACGTCCGTCACCCGCTGAACTTCGAGGAAGTGGTTACCGGAGCCGAGACTGCCGAGTTGGTTCTTCCCCCTGTCTTTTGCCTTCTGGGACACCGCACTCGGGTCCGCGTCGGGGCGCATCCCCTCGTCCTCGCAGTGGGCTAAGTCCTCCTTCACGGCCCAGCCCTCTTCGAGGGCCCAGTCCATCCCGCGGGCGAGGACGCCCTCGACGGCGTCGATGTCCCCTTGGACGACGCCGCCGCCGCCCAGTCCGGACGGGACGTTCGCGAACAGGGCCTCGACGAGTTCCTCCTCGCGGCCCTGCACGTCGTCGTAGGTGAGGTTCGTCTTCATCATTCTGACGCCGCAGTTGATGTCGTAGCCCACGCTGCCGGGCGAGATACAGCCGTCTTCGACGTCCGTCGCGCCGACGCCGCCGACGGGGAAGCCGTACCCTTGGTGGCCGTCGGGCATGCAGATGGCGTACTTGGCGATGCCGGGCAAGTGCGTCGCGTTCCGCAACTGCTGGAGCGTCTTGTCTCCCCCGATCTGTTCGAGGAGTCCCTCGCTGGCGAGTACCCGCGCCGGGACGCGCATGTCGCCCTCGCGGGGAATCTCCCACACGTAGTCTCGGACGCGTTCGAGGCGGATGCCGTCGAACTCTCGCACGTCGGCGTCGTCTGTCATACGCGGCTAGTCGGCCGGCCGCCACGAAAGGATTCCGTCACGGGGATTTCCCCGGGACTCACTGTCACGCGTCAGTCCGCCGCGGTCGCGTCGGCGGACCGGTCGCGCCGCGCGGCCCAGTACTCCAACCACTCGTCCACCGAGAAGGGGCCCGCGCCGGTCACGAGAAGCGCCGAGACGAGGCCGAACAGCGAGACGTGCGCCAGCACCGGGTCGTCCGGGAGGCCGAACAGCGTCGTCGTGAAGAGGAGGAAGGCGGTCAGCGACGCCACGCGGGTGAACGCGCCGGTGATCAGGAGGACGCCCACGAGCGCTTCAGTCAGTCCCGCGCCGACGACCCACAGTTCGGGCGAGACGGGGACCACGGCGGTGAGGTTGTACTTCGCGACGACGGAGAGCGCTTCGCCGGGGTTCATCAGCTTCTGGGCGACGCCGAGGTAGACGAACGAGACGCCGACGCCGACGCGGAGGACGAGGGGGACGAGCGACGCGAACGGCTGGACGCGTTCGACGAACGGCACCGCGATCGCGCGGTAGAACGGGTCCACGTTCGAGTACAGCGTCCGGTCGTCCGCCGCCATCCGCGAGACGACGTGGTCGGCGCTCGGACGCCCGCCGCCGAGGAGGGCAATGGCGATGAAACCCGGTACGTACTCGAACGCGAGCATCAGCGCCGGTTCGAAGGCGAAGCCGACGAGGTAGACGGCGAGTCCGGCGGCGGCGACGAGGCGCGTGCCGAACCCGAACAGGAGGAGGAACCCGACAGTGATGCCGAACAGGCGCACGAACGTCGGGTCGGCGAGGTGGACGACGGGCGAGAAGAAGTAGCCCGAGAAGCCGGCACCGATGAGCGGGATCCCCACGCTCAGACGGAGGAGCCACGGCAACAGGTCGCGGTAACTCTCGATGGTCTCGCGGAACACCGCCACGTCCCGCCTCGCCGGGCGGACGGCGAGGTACCCGCCGAGGAGTGCGACGACGAACGCCGCGCCGCCGAGGAGGACGGCGACGTTGAACGGGTCCGAGAGGGCCCCCGCGAGGAATTCGGCGACCGCCACGGGGTCGCTCCCGGGCGTGACGTACTTCACGTGCGCGCTCGCGCGTCCGGCGAACGCGACGAGGGCGAGCGAACAGACGAGGGCGAACGTCCCCGCGCGACCAACGGACGGTCGGAGCTTCATGTAGGCGGTTACGACTCGGCCGCCGTAAGGCTCTCGAACGAAGCGTCGCGCCGGCGGTCAGTCGGTGCGCGCGTCCGCTTCGTCCGCGCGTTCGTCGCCGTCTCCGCCGGGAGAGCGAACCTTACGCGCCGACGAGGTGCGGGGGAGGGTGAAGTAGAACGTCGCCCCTCGGCCGGCGTCGGACTCGACCCAGATGTCGCCGCCGTGACGCTCGACGATTCGCTCGCAGAGCGCCAACCCGATGCCGGTCCCCGGGTACTCGTCTATCGTGTGGAGGCGGTTGAACACCCCGAACACCCGGTCGTGGTACCGCGGGCGGATGCCGATGCCCTCGTCGGCGACGGAGAACCGCCACTCGTCGCCGGACTCGGCCGCGCTCACGTGCACCCGCGGCGATTCGTCTCCGGAGTACGTGACGGCGTTCGAGAGGAGGTTCCGGAACACCTGCGCGAGTTGGCGGGAGTCCGCGGCCACCGTGGGCAGTTCGTCGCTCGTGACCGTGGCGTCCGTCTCCTCGATTCGCGGGCGCAGGTCGTCGAGGACGTCGTCGAGGACCGCCCCGGCGTCCGTCGGTTCGAGCGGGTCCCCGTCCGTACCGACGCGCGAGTACTCGAGGAGATTGTCTATCATCGCCCGCATGCGCTCTGCGCCGTCCACGGCGTAGTCGAGGAACTCCCGCGACTCGCCGTCTACCTCGTCGGCGTGTCGGGATTCGAGGAGTCGGAGGTAGCTCGACACCATCCGAAGCGGTTCCTGTAGGTCGTGGGAGGCGGCGTACGCGAACCGCTCTAACCGCTCGTTCGACGCCTCCAGGCGCTCTATCGTCTCTCGAAGCTCCTCGTCCATCCGCTTTCGCTCGGTGACGTCCTCGAACGCGAAGACGACCGACGCCACGTCGCCGGACGCGTCGTAGAGGGGGCTACCGCTCACGGACAGGTGGATTCGCTCGCCGCGGGGGCAGGTAATCCGTCGCTCCTCGTCGTACACCGGTTCGCCGGACGAGCGGATGCGTTCGAAGAGGCTGTCGGCGGCGGGGCCCTCCTCGCAGTCCGTCTCGACGAACAGGGGGCCGTCGGCGAACGCCCCGCTCTCGTCCGCCGTGAGTCCGACGATCTCCCTCGCGCGCCGGTTGACGAGCAACACGTCGCCGTCGGTATCGACGACTTCGATGCCGACCGGACTCGTCTGGACGATTCGCTCCCGCAGGTCGCGTTCGCGGAGCAGTTCGTCCTTGTTGCGTTCGGTCTCTCGGGCGCGCGCGAGGGCCCGGGCTTCGTTCACCCCGATGACGAACCCGCCGGCGCAGCCGAGACCCGTGGCGAGGATGCCGGATATCATCCACCGGTCTACGCCCCCGCCGGTCACGGTCTGTACGAGGGCGAGGACGACGAGCATCACTGCGAACCCGCCGAGCGACCAGCCCACGATGCGCGGGTGCAGGTCGGGGCTGAGGTCCGTCTCCGCCAGCCACCGCCCCCCGAACAGGACGACGAGCCACGGACTCGTCGTCAGGAGCAGGCTGACACCGACCGTCGTGACCGTCCCGCCGTTCGCTACCACGAGAACCGTCCGTCCGACGGCCAACAGGACGAACAGAGCGCTCAGCGCTACGAGGAGCGCGCGACCGCCCGCAGCGGAGACGAAACGCGTCAACCGCGACATGGCGAGAGAATGGCGCGGATACTACAAGAACTGCTTGGGAGCGACCCCCCCCGCGCCGAACGCGCGGTCACACGTCGAAGACGACGTACGCTCGCCACCCGTCGGCCGTCTCTTCGAGGGACATCTCCGAGTAGGTGACGGCCTTTATCTCTCTGGCGTCCACCGCCGAGAGCGGAACGCCGCGCGCCGACCCGTCGAGAATCCACTCGCCGTCGTCGTCGTCGTTACCGTCGTCGTCGTTACCGTCGTCGCCGAATCCCGCTCCGTCGTCGGGCGCGCGAACCTCGGCGTCGTTGTCCACCGGGAGGACGCCGCGCACGTCCCGTTCGTAGATGAGTTGGTCGAGGTAGTCGAACAGGAGAGCCTCAGGGCCCTCCGCGCGCACCTCGACGCCGAATCGTTCGCCGCCGGTCGGGGGGACGGCGTCGCACCCGGCGGCGGCGAGTCCGTCGGCGACGGCGGCGAACGCCCCCGAGAGGTCGGACGCCGTCGCCTCGACGGCCACGTCGGCCGTGTGGTCCCGGAGTTCGAAGCTCATGCGGACGACTCTCCGTCGCCGCCGTCCTGTCTCTTCCGGTCCGTCTCGACGCCCGCCGCCGCGTCGAACGGTTCCGGGTCGACGTCGGCCGTCGCTCCCTCTCCCGAGTCCGCCGGCAGTCGGTCGTCGGCGTTCCCGCCGCCGACCGCGTCGTTCTCGTCGGACGCCTCCCCGCGGCGCGCGAGTTCCTGCGGCGTATCGACGTGCTCGGGTTCCACCCGCTCGTCGTACCGTTCGAACCGCTCGGCTCCGGGGCCGTCGCCGAACGGCGCGCTCCCCGTCCATCTCGGCGCGGACTCCTCGTCGCGTCCATTCGCGCCGATACCGCCGCGCGTCCGGGTCAACTCCCGAAGTTCCGACGCCGAGAGACCGCTCGACCGCCCCTCCTCGCCCATCGCGACGCCGCTCGTGACGATGGCCTGCACCCCCTCCTCGACGCTCATGTCCACGTCTATCACCCGCGACGCAGGCACGTGGACGAGGTGCCCGCCCATCACCGGGTTCGGCGCGAGGGGGAGAAACAGCGTCAGCATCCTCTCGTGGTCCGTCTCCTCCGAGAGGACGTCGGGCGTCTCCGTGGTGACGAACCCGAGCGTGTAGGCGTCCTCGTGGGGGAACTCCACGAGCTTCACGTCGCGGAAGTTCTGCACCTCGCTGTCGAGCATCGCGTCGCTCATCCGCCGGAAGCTCTCGTAAACGCTGCCGACTCCCGGTATCTGCGACATCACGTAGTCGAAGTAGTCCACCGCGCGTTCGCCGTACCGCGAGCTGTTCACCACCAGTCCGACCGCGATGACCGCGAGGAAGACGGCGACGGGTACCGTCAGTTCGACGATGGTCTCCGGGGAGACGCCGATGATGTCGGGGATGAGGCCGAGAACCGGCAGGGCGACGATGACGTCCGAGACGATGTTGACGTAGGGGTAGACGGCGTTGAGCAGGAAGGCGAAGACGAAGACGGTGATGACGACGGGGACGACGACCGCCGTCCCGGTGATGGCCGCCTCGCGGAGCACGTCGCGCACCGACCGTCCGACCCACCTCATCCGTCGAGGGCGTCGGTCGTCTGACATTCGTTCGCACGTTCGACTGAGCGGTACAAAACGCTCGCGGCCGTGAACCCTCCGAAACGACGGTGGAGTTATATTCGTGACCCCACTACCCGTGGGCGTGAGTGTCAACGTCGAAAAGCGGGTGGACGGGCCGGGGTCCGACGAGCACGCCGAGCAGGCGTGGGAGTTGAAAGAGCGGATTCGCAGCGACGAGGGCGTCCTCAAGCAGCGACGGCGGTTCTTCGTGGACGCCTACCGTCGCTCGAAGACGCACCTCCTCTTTCTCGACGAGGACCTCATCGCGTTCGCATCCGCGCGCCGAGACGGCTATATCCTCTTTCTCGCCGTCGCGCCCGAGGTGCGCGGCGAGGGACTCGGAAAGCGCCTCGTCGCGGAGGTCGCGAACGACCACGGGTCCGTCTCCTGTCACGCGCGAGCGACGAACGAGGAAGCGTTGGCGTTCTACGAACACATCGGGTTCGAGATCGAACGCCTGATAGAGAACTACTACGAGGACGGCGGCGAGGCGTACTACCTCCGCCTCGGGGAGAAGTCCGGACTCCGCGAGAAGTTTTCGGACTTGTTCAGACGCTAAACGACACCGCCCCGCGGACCCGAACCGCCGCCCTGCGCCCTCGAACGCCCGCCTACCCACTCACTCTCTCTCCGCCCGCCTCCTACGAACATCTAATAGTTACTACTGTTATGCTAACCTTTTATTCAAACGCTCTCTGTACGTCGGTGTATGTACATCGGCGTACTCACCGTTCCGCTCGGAGGCGAATCGCTCTCCGACGCCCTGTCGTACCTCGACGACATCGGCGTCGACGGGGTCGAACTCGGCGTCGGCGGCCACCCCGGACAGGCCCACGTCGACCGACGGGAGATGCTGGACGACGAAGACGCGCAGGACGAACTGCACGATACGCTCTCGGAGCACGACATGCAGGTCAGCGCCCTCGCGACGCACAACAACCCCCTCCACCCCGACGACGACACCGCGGAGGAGGCGGACACGGAACTCCGCGAGGCGATTCGACTCGCCGCGCAGTTGGACGTGAACACGATCACCTGCTTCTCCGGCCTGCCCGCGGGCGGTCCGAACGACGAGGTGCCGAACTGGATCACGGCCCCGTGGCCGACCGAACACGCCGACGCCCACGAGTACCAGTGGGAGGTCGCAGTCGACTACTGGTCCGACGTTGCGGAGTTCGCCGACGAACAGGGCGTCGATATTGCCATCGAGATGCACCCGAACATGCTCGTCTACGAACCGACGGGGATGCTCCAACTGCGGGAGGCGACGAACGAGCGAATCGGCGCGAACTTCGACCCCTCGCACCTCTACTGGCAGGGCATCGAGGTGACGGACGCCATCCGGTTCCTCGGCGAACGCGACGCCATCCACCACTTCCACGCGAAGGACACGAAGGTGTACGAGCCGAAATCGCGCATCAAGGGCGTCCTCGACACCACCGACTACACCGACGAACCCGACCGGTCGTGGCTGTTCCGCTCCATCGGCTACGGCCACGACGAGGGCCACTGGAAGGACGTGGTGTCCACCCTCCGGATGGTCGGCTACGAGGGTGCCCTCTCCATCGAACACGAGGACTCCCTGACCTCCTCGACGGAGGGGCTGGAGAAGGCCGTGGACGTGCTCGACCGCGCCGTCTTCGAGACGCAACCCGGCGACGCCTACTGGGCGGAGTGAGGAGGTCCGAAAAATGACACTCGACGTCGGAATGCTGGGGTACCGCTTCATGGGGAAGGCGCACTCGAACGCGCTGGCGCGACTGCCGATGTTCTTCCCGGACGCGCCGGAGGTGAACCGTCACACCCTCGTCGGGCGCGACGAGGAGGCACTCGCCGACGCCGCCGACCGGTTCGGCTTCGAGCGCACCGCCACCGACTGGGAGGACGTGATCGAGGAGGTGGACGTGTTCTACAACCTCGGCCCGAACCACCTCCACGCCGAACCCTCCATCGCCGCCCTCGAAGCGGGCGTGCCGGTGTTCTGCGAGAAACCGCTCGCGCGGACGCTCGACGAGGCGGAACCGATGCGCGACGCCGCGGCGGACGCGGACGTGCCCGCGGGGTGCGCGTTCAACTACCGGTTCGTCCCGGCGATCCGGTACGCGAAGGGCCTCATCGAGGACGGCGAACTCGGCGAGATTCACCACGTCCGCGGCCGCTACCTGCAGGATTGGCTCGTCGACCCCGACGCGCCGTGGGCGTGGCGGATGGACAAGGAACTGGCCGGAAGCGGCGCGCTCGGCGACTTGGGCGCGCACACGGTGGACCTCGTTCGGTTCCTCGTCGGCGAGACGGCAGGCGACATCGAACGCATCAGCGGGCACCTCCAGACGTTCGTGGAGGAACGCCCCGTCCCCGGGTCCGACGAGACGAAACCCGTCACCGTGGACGACGCATACACCGCCCAGGCGGAGTTCGAGAACGGCGCGATAGGTACCTTGGAGGCGTCGCGCTTCGCCAACGGGCACAAGAACGACCACACCGTCGAGATTCAGGGCTCCGAGGGGAGTCTGAAGTTCTCCCTGGAACGCCTGAACGAACTGGAGTACAAGGGTCCGGACCACCGCGGGTACGAGACGATTCTGGTGACAGACGAGTCCGACCCGTACGTCGACCACTGGTGGCCGCCGGGCCACGTCATCGGGTGGGAACACACGTTCGTCCACGAGAACTACGAGTTCCTCTCCGCGGTCGAGGAGGGCGGCGAGTTCCACCCGTCGTTCGAGGACGCCTACGAGGTCCAAGCGGTCCTGGACGCGATAGAGCGGTCGGACGAAACTGGCGAGTGGGTCACGCTCGGCTAAGGCCGAGCGAGATACTCGCGAGACAGTTTTTAGGCGAGTGGATCGCTCTCGACTGAGTTCGACAGAAGCATCCGCGGGAGGAACGCCCGGTGGCTGAAGCGGACGGGAGACGAGAATGACGATCGACGAAGGAGACCACAGGACGCTGGCGCTCTGGGCCGCCGACTGCGCCGAGCGCGTACTGCCGTATTTCGAAGCGGAGCGTCCGAACGACAGCCGACCTCGAGACGGTATCGAAGCGGCGCGTGCGTGGGTTCGCGACGAGATAGGGGTGAGCGAGGCGCGCGACGCCGCCTTCGCCGCCCACGCCGCCGCCCGCGACGTCGAGCGATCCGCGGCCCGCGAAGCCGCCCGTGCCGCCGGGCACGCCGCCGCAACCGCCCACGTCGCCGACCACGCCCCTCACGCCGGTACCTACGCTGTCAAAGCTGCCGCCGCAACCGCCGATGCCGCCGCCGACACCACCGCTCCCGAGAGCGAACGTGAGTGGCAACGGAGACAACTTCCCAAGCACCTCCGACCGGTCGCGTTTGGCGACCGAGAAACCGACTGAGAGAGAGAACGAGTTCGAGGAGACGCGCCGTCCGCCGTCCGACCGCAGGGTCCGACTCAGTACGATTCGACGGCGGAGTCAGTGACGACTTCGTCCACGAGTTCCATCGGCGTGGCGTCGTAGGCGGGGTTCTCGATGACGACGTCTTCGAGGGGTTCCAGCGACACCTCCGACGGCGAGCGGTGTTCGTTCTCGAAGGCGAACCCGTCGCCCACTATCTTCGCGCCGGACCCGATGACGACGACGGGGACGCCGAGTCGGTTCGCCGTCGCGGCGATGGGGAACGTGCCGACGCGGTTGTACAGCGTCTCGTCCACGATGCAGTCCATCCCGATGACGACCCGGTCGCACCCCTCTAACACCATCCCGACGGCGCTATCGACCAACAGGTGCGTTTCGACCCGGTCGATGGCGGCGAGCGTTCGGGCGGTCTTCCGGCCGAGGAACCGCGGGCGCGCCTCGCTCACGTACGCCGTCATGTGCGTCCCCTCGGCGGCCGCGCGTTCGACGGCCTCCAGCACCGTCGAGGAGTAGTCGTGCGTGAGGAACACGTCGCCGTCGTCGAATATCTCGACGGCGTTCTCGGCGGCGCGGGACTTCCCGTGTTCGACGTCCTCGACGATGCGGTCGATTATCTCCTCGGTGAGCGACTTCGACTCCTCGACGGTGTCGGCGCGGCCGACGACGTTCCGGAGGATGCCCTGCATCGCGTTGTACAGCGACGCGTGGGAGGGGTTCGCCCGCCGGAGTGCGCTGGCGTTTCGCTCCAAGTCGCGTTCGAAGTCTTCGACCGTGGCGTGGTCGCGGTCGAGAAGTTCCTGAAGCGACCGGGCGGCCTTGATGGCGACGACCGAGGAACTGTGCGTCTGCATCTCCTTGATTTCCTCTATCGTCTCGTCTATCATTACGTAGACCTCACCGAGACGCGCCAAAGTCCTTCCGGGAAGGAGGGGCCGTCGCTGGTCGGGCGGGGTCGCGCCGCGGCGCCCGCGTGGCACCCGCCGGTACCGTTCTCGGTCAGTCGCCGTCCGCGCCTAACTCGACCTCGTCGGGGTCGCTCCCCCCGTCGCCCGCGTCCGTTCGCTTCGCGTACGCGAAGACGGCGACGGCGGTGAGGAACCAGATGATGGCCCCCACTCTGACGGCGAAACTGACGCGCGCCTCCCACGTCGGGAGCGTCACGCCCGTCGAGAGGAGTGCGACGACGGGTGCGCCGACGAGGATGGTGACGACGAACGTCGTCTGCATCACCCACCCGTAATCGACCCCGTCCGGGTTCGACCGTTCGACCGGTTGCACGGTCGAGGGTTAGACGGCGGGGGCTAATGCGTGCCGGTTCGTCCCCGGGCGTCGCGCGACGCCGTCAGCACTCGGGACTCGTGGACGTCGGGTCGCGCGGAATCGTCACCTCTCGGAGAATCGCCGACGTGTCGTCCGGCCGTTCGACGACGACGTAGTACGTCTGACCGGCCTCGCAGACGGCGTCGAGGACGCCGTCGCTCCCGCGCCCGTCGATGTGGACGCGGCCGCCGGGCGAGACGGTCGATTCGCCCGCCCGGATGCTCCGCCACGCGATTTCGTTCCCCGACTCGTCGCGGACGTAGACGATGGACCCGTCCGCCACGTCGCCGGCGACGTGGGAGACGTTGACGTACGCGCCGTTACCGCCGTTCCCCGCGCCGTCGGCGACGTACTCCGTCTCGAAGGCGACCTGCGGCGTCGGTTCCCGGAGGGCGTCGGCGAACTCGAACGCCATCACCGCGAGGGTGGTCGCGAGGAGGATAGCGACGACGAACAGCAACGCCGCGCCGACGACGGGCGAGACGCCCCGGGTCGGACGGAGGAGAGGGCGAGAGGGACCGAGAGAGCACATCGTACAGTTCGAACTACTGTCAAGACAAGTAAAACTACTGTTATGATGAAAGTGTTTCTGGATGACTGTTACGGCGACGGCCGTGAGCCGTCCGAACGGCCGACAACGAGCGATTTAACGCGGTGCCGACACACGAAGCGGGTATGACGACGGTACGTGACGTCCGCGAGAAGGCGGGGACCGAGCCGATAACGATGCTGACCGCGTACGACGCGACGACGGCGGGAATCGTGGACGAGGCGGGCATCGACGTCGTCCTCGTGGGGGACAGCATGGGGAACACGGCGCTCGGGTACGACACGACGCTCCCCGTGACCGTCGCGGAGGTCGAGTCGCGGACGGCGGCCGTCGCGCGGGCGACGACGGACGCCCTCGTCGTCGCCGACATGCCGTTTCTCTCCGTCGGCGTCGACGAGGCGTCGAGCATCGAGAACTGCGGGCGGATGCTCAAGGAGGCGCGCGCCGACGCGGTGAAACTGGAGTCCGGCCCCCACACCGTCGACCTGACCGAACGACTCGTCGAACTCGGCATCCCGGTGATGGCCCACCTCGGCCTGACGCCCCAACGGATGAAGGAGACGGGGTACGGCCGACAGGGGACGAACCGCGACGAGGCGCACGAGATTCTCGATTTGGCGCGCCGGCACGAACAGGCCGGCGCGTTCGCCCTCGTCCTCGAACACGTCCCGTCGAACCTCGCGGAGCAGGTGACCCAAGCGCTCTCGATTCCGACCATCGGCATCGGCGCGGGCGCGGAGTGCGACGGGCAGGTTCTGGTCGTGGACGACGTGCTCGGACTCAGCGACCGGTCGCCGCCGTTCGCGAAGCAGTTCGGCAACGTCCGCGAGGAGATGGCCGACGCCGTCTCGGCGTACCGCGAGGCGGTCGAATCCGGCGAGTTCCCCGGGGAGGAACACGGCCACGTACAGGAGGAGTTAGAGGACCTCTACTAACCCACCTTTTTCTCGAATCCGTTACTCGGCCCGCCGGTCCAGAAAGTCCGTCAGGGCGGCGTTGAACGCGGTGGGCGCTTCGAGCATCGCCAGGTGGGCGGCGTCCTCAACGACGGCCAGTTCGCAGTCGGGCAGTTCGTGGACGAAGTACTCGTGGTATGACCGAGGGGTGAGCTTGTCGTGTTCGCCGACGAGAGCCAGCGTCGGAGCGTCCACGTCGTCTAATTGCCCGCGCACGTCGAAGTCGTGGCAGGTCAGGAAGTCCCGTTCAGTGACCGCCCGCCCTGCCGCGAGCATCGCCTCGCGGGACTGCTCGACGTACTCCTCGGAGGGGTCGTGGAACAGTCGGTCCGGTTCGTGGAGGAACTCGACCGCACGCTCGAAGTCGTCGCGAAGCCACGCGAGCAAGTCGTCCAGAACGGACAGTCTCGCACCCGTGCCCGCGAGGACGAGGGCGTCGAGGGACACCTCGCGTTCGATGACGGCGGTGAGTGCGACCGCGCCGCCCAGCGAGTTGCCGACGAGGACGCTCGCGCCCGTCTCCTCCGTGACCGCCAGCACGTCGTCCACGTACGCAGAGAGCGCCTCGTAGCCCGCGTCGGCGTCCGCGTCGTCGCTCTCGCCGTGCCCGCTCAGATCGAGGGCGACGACCGGGTACTCGTCGGCGATTCGCAACTGCGACTTCCAGACGTCCTTCGTCCCGCCGCTACCGTGGACGAACAGAACCGTCGGCCCGCCCCCACCGCGGTCCGCCGTCCGATAGACCGTCTCTCGCCCGTGGTGTGTGACCGACTCCATACGGGAAGTTCGCTCCGTCGGCGTATAAACCCAACCCCATCCCTCTCCAGGAGGGGTGTGAACCGCAATTCAACCTGATTTCGAGAACCCCGACGCCGTCCACCGATTACCCTGCGACAGATTTAAATGTTCTCGGGCCTAACTTAGGGTTAGGAACCAACATGGACACGCAACAGTTCGCCGGTGGAAACGAGCGTTTCGTCCGCCGCTACGAATACGACGACAGTTGGGTAATCGCCGCGGACACGGGCCTCCCCGAGGAAGACCTGAATGTGGACATCGTCGGGACGACGGCCATCGTGGTCGCCGAATCGGGCGACAGAGTTACCGAAACGGAACTCGAACTTCCCGGAGAGGATGCATCGGTCGAGATGAACAACGGCGTACTCACTATCACCGTTCAAAAATGAAATTAATCGTTAAACCCCTGAAGCAGAAGGACGCCGGTCGAGGACTGGCGGCCATCGACCGCGAGGCGGCCGAGTCGCTCGGTCTCGAAGGCGGGGACTACATCCGCATCGAGAACGACGACGGCACGGCCATCGCTCGCGTCTGGCCGGGGTACCCCGAGGACCGGGGAACCGGCGTCATCCGTATCGACGGCCGACTCCGCCAGCAGGCGGGCGTCGGCATCGACGACCGCGTGCAGGTGGAGAAAGCCGACGTGAAGCCCGCCCAGCGGGTCTCCATCGCGCTCCCGCAGAACCTCCGCATCGGCGGTAACGTCGGGACGTACATCCGGGACAAGCTCTCCGGACAGCCCGTCACGAAGGGGCAGAGCCTCCAGCTTCCGCTGGGCTTCGGCTTCATGACCTCCTCGAACCAGACGGTCCCCGTCCGCGTCGCCTCCACCCAACCGCAGGGGACGGTCGTCATCACCGACTCGACCGAGGTCCAGATAAGCCAGAAACCCGCGGAGGAGATCCGCGAAACCGGCGGCGGCGGCACCGGCGAAGGCCCCTCCGTCGCGTACGAGGACATCGGCGGCCTCGACAGGGAACTCGAACAGGTCCGGGAGATGATCGAACTCCCGATGCGCCACCCGGAGCTGTTCAAGCGCCTCGGTATCCAACCGCCGCAGGGCGTGCTTCTCCACGGCCCGCCGGGCACCGGGAAGACGCTCATCGCGAAGGCCGTCGCCAACGAAATCGACGCCTCGTTCCACACCATCTCGGGCCCCGAGATAATGTCGAAGTACTACGGGGAGTCCGAGGAGCAACTCCGCGAGATATTCGAGGAGGCCGAGGAGAACGCCCCGGCCATCGTCTTCATCGACGAGATAGACTCCATCGCGCCCAAGCGCGGTGAAGCGGGCGGCGACGTCGAACGCCGCGTCGTCGCGCAGTTGCTCTCGCTGATGGACGGCCTCGACGAACGCGGCGAAGTGGTCGTCATCGGGGCGACCAACCGCGTGGACGCCATCGACCCGGCCCTGCGCCGCGGCGGCCGCTTCGACCGCGAGATCGAAATCGGCGTCCCCGACCGGGACGGCCGCAAGGAGATCCTGCAGGTCCACACGCGGAACATGCCGCTCACCGACGACGTCGACATCGACGCGTACGCCGACAACACGCACGGCTTCGTCGGCGCGGACTTGGAGAGTCTCGCCAAGGAGGCGGCGATGACGGCGCTCCGCCGCATCCGCCCGCAGCTCGACCTCGAAGCCGAGGAGATAGACGCCGAAGTGCTCGAATCGCTCGAAGTCCGCCCCGACGACTTCAAGGAGGCGATGAAGGGCATCGAGCCCTCCGCCCTCCGCGAGGTGTTCGTCGAAGTCCCCGACGTGACGTGGGAGGACGTCGGCGGCCTCGAGGACACGAAAGAGCGCCTCCGCGAGACCATCCAGTGGCCCCTCGAGTACCCCGAGGTGTTCGAGGCCATGGACATGCAGTCCGCGAAGGGCGTCATGCTCTACGGCCCGCCGGGGACGGGGAAGACGCTCTTGGCGAAGGCCGTCGCCAACGAGGCCGACTCGAACTTCATCTCCGTGAAGGGCCCCGAACTCCTCAACAAGTTCGTCGGGGAGTCCGAGAAGGGCGTCCGCGAGGTGTTCTCGAAGGCTCGGGAGAACGCCCCCACGGTGGTGTTCTTCGACGAGATAGACTCCATCGCGACCGAACGCGGGCAGAACACCGGCGACTCGGGTGTCTCCGAACGCGTCGTCTCGCAACTGCTGACCGAACTCGACGGCCTCGAAGCCCTCGAGGACGTGGTCGTCATCGCCACGTCGAACCGTCCGGACCTCATCGACTCGGCCCTCCTGCGACCGGGCCGCCTCGACAGGCACGTCCACGTGCCCGTCCCGGACGAGGACGCGCGCCGCGCCATCTTCGACGTGCACACCCAGCGCAAACCGCTGGCCGACGACGTGGACTTAGACGAACTCGCGGAACGCACCGAGGGTTACGTCGGCGCCGACATCGAAGCGGTCTGCCGCGAGGCGTCGATGGCCGCGAGTCGGGAGTTCATCCACAGCGTCTCGCCCGAGGAAGTCGCCGAGTCCGTCGGCAACGTCCGCGTGACGATGGGGCACTTCGAGGACGCCCTCAAGGAAGTCAGCCCCAGCGTCACCCAAGAGGTGCGCGAACGCTACGAGGAGATAGAGGAACGGTTCCAGACGAGCGGCGTCGAACCGGCCTCCGAGGCCGAAGTCAGCCGCACGTTCCAGTAATCGGCTGACCGCGGTCCCGAACCCCTCCCTCTGCCGCTCTGCGGTCTGCTCTCCCCCGTTCTCTCGTTTCTCGTCCCCCCTTCCGTCTCCGTCTCGGCGCTCCGATTCGGGAGCGAACACGATGGGTTTTTATCGCTCACGAGGACTACGTAGAAGTACGGCTTCTCTCGCTCGGACACGAGCAACTAGTTGAGCGTTTATTTCACCGGAAACGTGGTGTGTGAGAGTCACGTCTCTCGGCGCGTTCTCCCTCTCGATAGGGTCCGCAGGAACTCCGGAGTCGGCGTCGAAACTCCGATTCCGGCCGACGAGATACGGAGTCGCGTCCGGCGTTACGCGTCCAGTTCCTCGATGTCGGAGAGGATCTCCTCGGCGTGGCCCTCGGGGGAGACGCCCTCGTACGCGAGGACGACGTCGCCCTCCGGGCCGACGACGTACGTGTTGCGGAAGACGCCGTCGAAGGTGTTTCCGAACATGTTCTTCTCGCCGTAGGAGTCGTACGCCGACGCGACGTCGCCGTCCTCGTCCGACAGGAGGGAGAACGGCAGGTCGTGGTCGTCCTCGAACTCCTTGAGGTCCGAGACGGGGTCGTCGCTGACGCCGAGGACGGCCACGTCTCGCGTCTCGAACTCGTCCCATGCGTCGCGGAATCCGCAGGCCTCGGTCGTACACCCGGGCGTGTTCGCGCGCGGGTAGAAGTAGACGACAACGTAGTCGCCGCGGTAGTCCGACAGCGAAACCGTCTCGCCGTCCTGGTCCTGCAGTTCGAAATCGGGTGCCTCGTCGCCGACGCTGAGCATGTACGCTTCGTCGGTCTCGCGCCCCAAAATCTCGCCGGTTGCCGACCGCTCAGTCGAGTCGCTCCGCCGCCCCGCGTTCGACGAGGGGTTCGGCGTTCGTCGTCGGCAGGGTCACCACGTCCTCCGTCGCGAGGTCGTACTCGCGTTCGTCCACGCCGAATATCTGCCCCACGTCGCTGGTGATGCGGAGGGTCACGCGGTCGGTGTCGTCCGTCGGGGCCGGCGCGGCGGGTTCCGCCGACTCGTCGCCCGCCGGGGGTTCGGCGTCGGCGTCGGCCGTCGCACCCGCCTCGCCGTCCGGACGGCCGGCGTCGTCGGTCACCGCGTCGGCCGCCCCGTCTCCCGCGGGTCGGTCCGGCGTCTCGGCCGTCGGCGTCTCGGCGGCTTGAGCCTCCGCGGTCGGCGCGTCGGCGTCCGAATCGGATGTCTCGCCCGAGGGAGCGTCGCCGCCCATCGCCTCCGCGAGAACGTCGTCGGTCGAAGTCCCGTCCGCCGAGGGTTCGTCGGCGTTCCCGGAGGCCCCGTCGGTCAGTTCGTCGGACTCGGGGGCGGGGGCCGCGTCGCGGACGACCGACGCTCCGTCGCTTTCGCTCGTCTGGTCGTGCGTCGGCATCGGTTCGGTCGTCTCGTGCGGTTCGACCGTCCGCTTGCCGCCGAGAACCTCGAGGACGGTCCGCCGGTTCTCCTTGATGCGGCGCACCATGTCGTCGAACAGCGCTCGTTCCTCGGCGGTGAGGCCGTTGGTGTCGGCGCTCATGTCCGCGGCGGCGAAGGAGGCGAGCTTGACGACTTTGCCGACTCGGCGCTCGTAGATGGCCTCGACGACGTCCTCGGCCGTCTCTATCTCGTCGGTGAGTCGCCCCACGTCGGGGTCGGAGAAGGGGTCCTCGGCGGCCTCGGCGGCGCGCGTTCGCTCCGCCTTCCGTTCGGCGATGTAGTCTGCGACGTCCGCGTAGAACGAGTCGCGGAGGTGCTGGAGGCTGTCCTTCTGTCGCTCCGTCCGTCGGACGCTCCGTAACTCGTCTAAGTTCATTCTCTCACCTTCTCGGCTCTGCCGCGGGCCATCAGGAAGACCCCGAGGCACTCTTCGACGGACTGTCCTCCGCCGCTGAGTGTAAAGGTATCGCCGTCGAACTCCGCGGGTCCGGGGTCCGTCACGTCGATTTTGATCTCGCGCCCGCGGAACCGGTCGGGAACCGCGTCCTGGAGGGGGTCGAACGACTCCACCTCGTCGCGGTCCAACGCCCGGACGCGGAGGCCGGACCCGCCGTGGAGGCTCCCCGGAAGGCGGATGAGGCGCTTCGTGTCCGTCGTCACCGGTTCGTCGATGGGCGCGGTTTCCTCCTCTATCGCCTCCGCCGCGAGGGCGTCCACGAGGATTCGGGTGCCGGGGCCGCCGGCCTCGACGTTCCCCTCGCGGATGGCCTCGAAGTTGTGCCGGAGTTGGCCGTAGATGGTCTTCGCCCGGCCCTCGCCGATTCCCCGTAGTTCCTGCAACCGTTCGAGCGCCGCCTCCTCCTCCATCTCCCTGAGCGTCGAGGCGAGGTCGAGGAGGCGGTCGTGGACGCGTTCGCCCCACCCGCCGCGGCGTCGGAGGACGCGCCGGGTCGTCCCGCGAACCGATTCGGTCGCGATCAATCCGTCCACGTCTACGTCTATCGCGCGGACGTAGTCCACGATTTCGCGGCGGGCCTCGCTGTCGAGGGTCCGGACGCTCTCGTCTCTGACGTGGACGTGGTACCCGCGCCCGCCGGAGAAGACGACCTGCGTCTCCTCGAAGGCGAAGTCGTCCTCGACGAACTCCAGAAGGCGGAGGAGCGACTCCTTGCACGCCGCGAGCATCTCCGCGTACGACGTCTCCTCGGGGTCCACGCCCGGCAGGTGGTCGGCGTCCAAGTCGAAGACCAGGTCGGCCCCCTGCCATCCCTTCTCCTCCATCGTCCCCGCGCCGGGGTCGTCGAACCGCGCCGAGGAGAAGTAGACGTGCCGGGGGGCCGTCCGACGGAGGAAGTCCCCCAGGTCGCCCACGTCGAGGAGCGACTGGTGTCGCACCATCGTCGTCCCCCCCGCACTCCACGGGATGTACCCCCACTCGCGGCGTTCGGGCGCGGGAGGCAGCGAAGCGCCGACGCTCCGGTAGTAGTCCCCGAAACGCCCCTCCAGATACTCGCGTGTGCGCGCCTCCATGTCCTGCGGTGATTTCGAAGGAGGGGCTAAAGCCGTTGCGTCTCCGTCCGCCGCCCCGCCGCGACCCGCGAACGCCGCCGTCTCGCGCCAAACATAACTAACGATTAGAATAAACATTCTTACGCGTGCTATAACGCGGAAGGATTATCCCCGTCGAACGCTTACCTGCGAAAGCGGGCGAACCGTGCGACGGAGTAAGCTGGAGGGACATCGGCTCTAAAGCACGCACGACGGAGGGGAGAGACGGCCGGAAAATTCACCACAACACCGGTAGTATACAGTTCACCACAACGATAGTAGTAAGCGGCACCAAAACTATAAATAATTTTGATTCAAAGACACAGATTGTAATGGTTGATACTGACTCACGGACAGAAAAGCGGAGCCGCGTTTCGCGGCGACGCTTCGTGAAGGCGGCAGGCGCATCTGGAGTTGCGGTCGGTCTCGCGGGGTGTGTGAGCACCGGCGGCGGCGGGGGCGGCGGTGGCGGAAATACCGGCACGTCCACGCCGATAAGCACCAAAGAAGTGACCGAGGACGTCACCGTCCAAATCGCCGGCGACACTCGGATGGGTGACAACTCGAAGGCGTTCAAGAAGGCGCTGCACGACGCCGGCCTCCCGGACAACATCACCGTAGAGATCATCGCCGGCTCGCAGGTGACGAACAACCGACAGAACCAGTATCAGCAGTGGCTCTCCGGCGGTCGGAAGGAGCCGACGCTGATGATGATGGACAGCGGGTGGACGATTCCGTTCATTGCCCGCAACCAGATTCAGAACCTCACGGACGCGCTGCCGAGCGACATGGTGAATACGGTCGAAAACGAGTACTTCCAGGCCTCGGTCCAGACGGCCAAGAGCCCGGACTCGGGCGACCTGTACGGGATTCCGCTGTTCCCGGACTTCCCGACGATGCAGTACCGCAAGGACCTGCTTCGGAACGCCGGCTACAGCGACTCCGACTTCAACAAGTGGGCCACAGAGTCCATGTCGTGGAAGGAGTTCTCGAAGGTCACGAAGAAGGCCATGGAGGCGAACCAGGACATCGGTAACGGGTACACCTTCCAGGCCTCCGTCTACGAGGGGCTGTCGTGCTGTGACTTCAACGAGTTCATGACCTCCCACGGCGGGGCGTACTTCGGCAACCCCGAGAAGAACCTCTTCGGCCCCATCGGCGAGCGACCCATCACCGTCGACGAGCAGCCGGTTCTGGACTCCATCAAGATGGTCCGGACCTTCATCAACGGGTCCAAGGACAAACACTCCCTGGACGGGTACGAGGGCAACATCGCGCCGTCCGCGGTCCTGCAGTGGACCGAGGAACCCTCGCGCAAACCGTTCACCGGCGGCGACGCCATCATGCACCGCAACTGGCCGTACTCCATCACCATCAACGGTGCGGAGGACGTCTTCGGCAAGGACCTCGGCGTCATGCCCATCCCGTACGGCGTGCCCGAGAGCGAGGCGCAGTACCCGATGACCGGCGGTCCGGTCGCCGCGCTCGGCGGCTGGCACATGACGGTGAACCCGAACTCGCCGGGTAAGAAGAAGCAGGCCGCGGTGAAGGTCCTGCAAGCGCTGATGCAGGAGCAGTTCCAGCTCGATATCTTCGGGATCATGGGTTGGATCCCGCCGCGCCCGAAGCTCCTCGACTCGGACAAGGCGAAGCAGGTGGAGGTCATCGGCCGCTACCTGCCGCAGCTGAAGGTGGCCGGCGAGAACGCGATTCCGCGCCCCGTCACCGTGGTCTGGCCGCAGCAGTCCAGCAAGATAGCGAGCGAGGTCAACGCGTCGTACGCGCAGGAGAAGTCGCCGGAACAGGCGATGTCCGACCTCAAGTCCTCGCTCAAACAGATCGAACAGAGCGCTTAAGGGAAGCGCATACACATAAGTTCCCTCAACCACGTTATTATTTGTCATGGCGACCGAACAGGAGTCAGGTGAGGCACTGCGGGAGAGCTCCCGGAGTGGGCCATACGTGGCGCTCATCCGATGGATGGAGTCTCTATCGGAGACTGCGTACGCATACCTCCTTCTGGCGCCGGCGCTACTCCTCTTGTTAGTCATAGCGGTGTACCCCCTCATACAGACGTTCGGCTACTCGCTGTTCGCCGATCAGCTGACGGGGTCGTCGCGACTGGGGGAGTTCGTCGGACTCCAGAACTACGTGGCCCTTTTAACCGGTGCACGCAACTTCGCACTCCCGTCGAACTTCCTCCCGAATCTCACGTCACAGTTCCCGTTCATCAAGAACGTGTACAGCAGCGCGCTGATGGTCACGCTCATCTTCACAGGGTTCAGCGTCCTGTTCGAGACCCTCGTCGGGTTCGCACAGGCCCTCGTCCTCGACCAGGACTTCCGCGGTCGTCGGTGGGTCCGCGTGGCCATCATCATCCCGTGGGCCGTCCCCATCGTCATCCAGGGGATGATCTTCTACCTGATGTTCCAGCCGAACATCGGGTTCCTCGTCGGGACGCCGCAGGACCCGGCGTTCCTGAACCAGATCGGCCCGCTGAGCATCAGTTACACGCCGCTTCGGAACACCGCGGACTCGTTGTTCCTCATCATCATCGCCGACGTCTGGAAGACGTCCGCGTTCATGGCGCTTCTCATCCTCGCGGGTCTGCAGAGCATCGACCGCTCTCTGTACAACGTCGCGAGGGTGTCGGGCGCGACCAAGTGGCAGCAGTTCAAGATGATAACGTTCCCGCTCATCCTGCCGACGGTGCTGGTCGCGATGCTGTTCCGCACCATCGCGGCGATGCGGGTGTACGGTATCATCGAGACGATGGCGGGGTGTACGACCGTCCCGTCGCTGTCGTGTCTGGTCGTCACGACGTTCAACAACTCGTTGTACGCGACGTCCGCGACGGTGGCGTTCATCACGGCGGTGCTCATCGGCATCGTCGTCTCCGTGTACATCGTCAAGTTCGCGGACGCCGAAGGAGGGTTCTGACCATGCCAGGAAAGACACGACCCGACGGCGGAACGAACGTCGGAACGAGGCAGGATGCAGAGATCCACCGTGGCCCGTTCGAGCGGTGGGTGAACAAGGCCATCAAGAACCCCGAGCGGGCCAACAGAGCGATGTTCTACGTCGCGACCATCTTCTTCCTGGTCACGACGCTGTTCCCGTTCTACTGGCTGTTGGTGCTGGCGCTGACGCCGAACAACCTCATCACCGACATGGGGTTGGTGCCGAAGGGGTTCAACCCCGAGGTGTTCGTGACCATGTTCCAGCGGGTGCCGTTCCACTGGTACATGTTCAACAGCTTCGTGCTCGGCATCGCGACGACGGCCATCGTGCTGGTGTTGGCCAGTCTGGCGGGGTACGTCTTCGGTCGCCTCAACTTCCCCGGGAAGTCGGTGCTGATGCTGGCCATCCTGGCGATATCGTACTTCCCGCCGGCGGCGTTCTTCCTTCCGCTGTTCGAGCTATTCACCGGTAATCTCGCCATCTCGATCGGCCCGGTTACCGTCTCCAGCCCGGACCTGTTCAACACGCCAGCGCCGATGGTGCTACCGTTCAGCGCGCTGTTCATGCCGCTGTCCATCTTCATCCTCACCACCTTCTACGGGCAGATCCCCGACGGGTTGGAGGACGCGGCGCGGGTCGAGGGGACGACGCGGCTCGGAGCCCTGTTCCGGGTCATCATCCCCCTCTCCGCGCCGGGCGTCGCCACTGCGGGCGTCCTCACGTTCATCAGCGTGTACAACGAGTTCTTCTTCTCGTTCCTGATGAACAACGGCGAGGCGTCCTCGTGGGCACCCATCGTCGCGGGTATCCTGAAGTACCAAGGGCAGTTCGACACGCCCTACAACCTGATGGCGGCGGCGAGCATCGTCGGCGTCCTCCCGGTCGCCATCCTCGTCATCATCGCACAGGAGAAGATCGTCAGCGGACTAACCGCCGGAGCACTCAAGGAGTAAACCAATGGGAGAAGTCAAACTCGAACACGTAACGAAACGATACGCCGACGTAACGGCCGTAGACGACATGAACGTCGAAATAAGGGACGGCGAGTTCGTCTGTCTCGTCGGTCCCTCGGGCTGCGGTAAATCGACGACCATGGAGATGGTCGCCGGACTCACCAAACCCACGGAGGGCGAGGTGCACATCGCCGGCCGCAACGTGACGAACCTGCCGCCGAAGGACCGCGGGATCGCGATGGTGTTCCAGAACATCGCGCTGTTCCCGCACATGGACGTCTACGACAACATCTCCTTCGGTCTTCGCCTCCGCGACTTCGACAAGGAGGAGATAGACCGACGGGTCGACCGCGCCTCCGACATCGTCCAGTTGGAGGGCATGCTCGACCGCATGCCCGACGAGATGTCGGGCGGCCAGCGACAACGCGTCGCCATCGCGCGCGCCATCGTCCGGAACCCCGAAGTGTTCCTGATGGACGAACCGCTGGCGAACCTCGACGCGAAGCTCCGCGTCCACATGCGGACGGAGCTCCAGCGCCTCCACAAGGAGCTGGACACGACCATCATCTACGTCACCCACGACCAGGCGGAGGCGATGACGATGTCCGACCGCATCGCGGTCATCGACTCGGGGCAGCTCCAGCAGATAGACCCGCCGTTGACCTGCTACAACGAGCCCGCGAACCTGTTCGTCGCGGGCTTCATCGGGTCGCCCGCGATGAACTTCGTGGAGGGAGAGGTGGCCGAAAACGGCTTCGCCAGCGAGAACGTCGAAGTGGCGTTCGACCCCGCCGACCACGGCCTCACGGTGGGCGACGAAGTGACGCTCGGGGTCCGCCCCGAGGACGTCTACCTGACGCGGGACTCCGAACTCACGACGCCGACGCAGCCCATCGACGCGAAGACGGACGTCCTCGAACCGATGGGCGACGAGATATTCGTCTACCTCCTCTTAGACGAGGAGGCGGGCACGGACCTCGACGACATGGCCGGCGATGCATTCGCAGGCCAACTACTGATGAGCGTCGCACCCGACTCGGAAATCGAAGAAGAGGAGGACGTCGACGTCGTACTCGACCGCTCGCGCGTCCACCTGTTCGACACGAACTCCGGCGAAGCGATCGTCCACGGCATCACCTCGAAGATGCCGACGACGAGTGCGGACGAGACGCCCGCCGAGGGCGACGACTGAAACGGAACGGCGCGCGAAACGACCCGGCACGATAAGTGCCACCAATCCCTCCTTCAGAACATGGTCAACGAACTCGGGTGGCTCTATCTCGGCGGGATGACCGTGCTGTTCTTCTTCTGGGCGTACGGCATCGTGTCGTTCGTCCTCGACCTGAAGAACACCATCGTCCCGAAGACGAGACAGTACATCCGCGGCCGCCGCCGCCTCAAAGAAGAAGAGGAAAGAGAGAAGGAGAGGGAGGAGCGTGAGAAACAGCTGTACTGATTCCGCTTCGAGCAGAACGCCCGGAGCAGGACGGAACGAGTCACTTAACAATACGAGTAGTAAATGATTGCAACATGAATTCCGAGACCCCCGTACGCGTCGGCATTATCGGCCTCGGCAACATCGGCCACTACCACGCTGACAGATTACTCGAACTTGGAGCCAACCTCGTGGGAGGGTTGGATATCCAAGCCGATGCCCGCCGTCGCTTCGCCGAGAAGTACGACGTGAACACGTACGAAGAGAAGGGACAGCTGTTCGCGGACGCGGACGCCGTCATCATCACCACCCCGAACAGGTTCCACGAAGAGTACGCCGTCGCGGCGTTGGAGGCCGGTCTGGACGTACTTCTGGAGAAACCGCTCGCGCACTCGCTGGAATCCGCCGAGAACATCGTCGAAGCCGCAGAGGCCGCCGAGGGCTTCTGCATGGTCGGGTTCAACAACCGCTTCGGAAGCCCGGTGGAGGTCATAAAGCACCACCAGTCGCAGGGCCGGTTCGGCGAGATTCAGCACATCGAAGCGAACTACATGCGCCGCCGCGGCATCCCCGGGCGGGGGTCGTGGTTCACCTCGAAGAGCATCGCCGGCGGCGGGTCCGTCATCGACATCGGCGTCCACGCCATCGACCTCGCCCTCTTCTTCCTCGATTTCCCCGAGGTGGAGGAAGTGTCGGCGATCACCCGGTCGCAGTTCGGTAACCGCGAGGACTACGCGTTCGTCGAGATGTGGGGCGAAGACGTCGGGCCCGAGGGGTTCAACGTGGACGACTCCGCCTCGGCGTTCATCCGGTGCGCCGACGGCAAGACCATCTCGCTCGAAGTCGCGTGGGCGACGAACCGACCGACGAACGACGAGTTCTTCCTCCGCGGGACGGACGCCGGCGCACTGTTCGACCGGGGGAACCACGAACTGACCATCTACGAGTCCGGCGTCGGCGGCCGGAACCACCTCACCGAGAGTCAGGTCGAGACGCAGTCGAACGACACCCACAAGTCCGAACAGAAGATCTTCCTCGACGCCGTCCGGAAGGGCGAAGCGCCGGGCGTCAACACGCCCGAACAGGGTCTCGAAGTCCAGCGCGTCATCGACGCCATCTACCGCTCCTCCGAGATGGGACAGGCGATTCAACTCGACGGGGCGAGCGCGACGCCCGAAGCGACGCCGAGCGACGACTGACGGCCCCGCGTTCTCCCCTTCTTTCCCTCTCCTCTCTCCGGTCTACCCTTCTCTCCCTCTCCTCTCTCCGGTCTACCCTTCTCTCCCTCTCCTCTCTCCGGTCTCTCCTCCACCCTCTCTCCGAAACCGAACGCCGCAGTCGGGAAAGGCTGAAGCGTTCGGCCACTCCACGCACTGGTATGTCACTACTCGACTCGCTCCGTCGGCCGGAGTACACGGGCGAGAGACGCTGTTGGCCGTGTACCGCCGTGAACGGGTTCGTCGTCGTCGTCGCCGCCGGGATTCTCGCCATCCTCTCCTTTCCCGTCGGCGTCCTCGCCCTCGGCGTCGGGGCCGCCCTCGTCTACCTCCGCGGGTACGTCGTCCCCGGCACGCCCGAGTTCGCGCCGCGCCTCGTCGCGTCGCTCGGGGTGGAGTCGCTGTTCCCCCACGCCGACGGGGGGCGGACGCGGCGCTCCGACGACCTGACCGACGAGGCGGTGGACGGCGAGGAACTCGTCGGTGTCCTGTTCGAGACGGGCGTCGTAGAGGAAGCTCCGGACGGAGCGCTCGAACTCTCCGAGGAGTTCGACGAGTCGTGGGAGCGAGAGATGGCGGCGCTCCGCGACCGCTCCGACGACGAACTCGCGGCCGTCGTCGCCGACGCCGCGCCGTTCGAGGCGGCGGGCGAACGCGCCTACGGCGGACTGAGCATCGAGGGACCGACGCGCGCCGTCTGGCTCTCGCGGGTCCACGGCATCGCCGACGCCGCCGCGGTTCGCGCCCTCGCGGAGGCCGGCGTGCCGGAGCGATACCGCGCCCACGCGACGACGCCGCTTCGGATGTTCGTCGAGACGTGCCCCGACTGCGGCGGCGACGTGGTGGAGACGACGAAGAGCAACTGCTGCGGCGGGTCGGGGAGCGTCTACGAGTCGCCGGACGACGAGGTGTTGGCGTGCGAGTCCTGCGGCGCCGTCGTCTACCAGTTCGACGAGGAGGTCGCCGACGGGGACGAACCGGAATCGGCGTGAGAAGGCGGTCTCAGATGGTGTGCTCTCGGTCCGGCACGGAGTCGCGGCCGAGCAGGATCTCCTGCGCTTCGACCTCTTCGAGTGCGGCGACGAGGCCCCCCACAGAGACGGTTCCGTCCGGCGTCTCCACTTCGAGCGAGGCGACTTCCTCGGACTCCTCGAACTGCGTCTGGTTGACGCGCCCCTCGACGACGACGGGGTCGCCCGTCTCTATCTCCCGCCCCGCGACGGAGGCGTAGAACTCGCCGTCGAGTTCGCGGACGTCCTTGACGGCGCGGCGGATGGAGGCGTACCGCCGCGGGAACGGCCGGCGCTTCCCGTTGGCGGCCAGCGTCTCGGCCGTCGTCCAGAGGACGGTGCCGAAGAACCCGGAGACGAGGAACCCGAGCGCCGAGCGGTTGAAGATGACGCCGTAGCGGTCCCGGTCGTCGCGGAGGGCGTCCTGCGTCGCGTAGATGGAGTACTCGCCGTCGGCGACGGCGAGGACGGGCGTCGTGATGCCGCGACGGGCGCGGGCGCGGGTCGCCACTTCGAGGTAGTCGAACTCCTCGGGCGAGGGTGCGCGCGCGGCGGGTGTCACGAGCAGGTCGATACTGACGCCGCCGTCGATGGCCTCCGCGAGGTCGTCGCGGAACCGACGGAGGAGGTCCGGCGTCAGAGAGAGGACGAGTTCGTACTCCGCGTTGTCGATAATCTCCTCGATGTACCGGAGGATGGTCGAACGCGACTTCACGAGGGAGACGGCCTCGGTGTCGCGGGCGGGGGCGGTGTACCGCGCTTCGAGTTCGTCGATGAGTTCGCCGAGCGACGTCTGGATGTTGCCGAAGGCGTCCTCGGGGTTGACCGCGACTATCTTCATCGGGCGGGACTCGCGGAGTTCGACCAGCCCCCGGTCCGAGAGGCTCCGGACCGTGTCGTACACCCTCGGTTGCGGGATGTCCGTCCGGTCTGCGATTTCGGAGGCGGTGAGTTCGCCGTGTTCCAGAACCGCGAGGTAGGCGTCTATCTCGTACTCGCCGAGGTTGAACCGGTCCCCGACGCGTTCCATCGTCAGCCGAAGATCGTCTGCCATACCACGTAGTATTCTTCATGGACCTTGATGTTTACTATGGTTCGAGTAGCACCGATTTTCGGAACATCGTGGTATCCCACGGTCCCGAACGGCCGCTTACATGTACATCCGGTCTTCCGACAGGTCCGCCTCCTGTTCGTGCATCCGCTCTTCGATTTCGCTGTAGTGTTGGCGCACCTCCGCGGCGAACTGTTCGAGGGGGCCGGCGTCCACGCCGAGTTCGTAGACGGACTCGACGGCTTCGACGAGTCGAATCGACGCCTCGACGTCCGGCGCCTGCGCGTGAACGGGCGTGACGTAGACGCCGACTTCGAGCGGGGAGGTGAGGCCGCGTTCGACGAGTGCGCCGTTCACGCCGTCGAGGAAGCCGTTGCCCATCGGCGTGACGTCCGTCTCGTCGAGTCGCCGTTCGCGGTAGCCGTCGGTGGCGACGAAGTACGTGCGGTGTTCGTCGGGGCCGTGTGGCATGGGGACGCCGGCGAGGACGGCCACGTCCGCGACGCCGTTCTCCCCCGCCCACGCCGCGACGGCGTCGGCGAACGTCTGCCCGACGGGGGCGGGCACGAACAGGTCGCCGACGAGGACGGTCACGTCCAAATCGTCCCGCGAGAACAGTCGCGTGTGGTGCCGCGGACGCCCGTTCTCGAACGGCGTGACCGAGGGCAGACCGTCCACTTCGAGGTGCCCCCGTTCTTCGAGGCTCAGGTGGTTCACGAGGTAGTCCGCGGCGGTTCGCCCCGCGAACCCGAACGAGGAGAGTCCGACGAGAAGCGTCTCGCTCGGGTCGCTCTTGTGGGCGATGCGAAAGTCGGGCGACTTCTGGAAGCGGCCGAACATCGGTACTCCGTAGGCGGCGCCTCGACTTATTCTTCCCTCGTGTCTCACCCGAACAGTCCCGTTCCCGTGGGAGGGACGAACGCAACGAGCCGAGAGCCACGACCGGCGACGAGTGTGGGCCTTTTTTCTTCCGGTAGCGCCGAGGGTGTCCGTATGCAGTCGGGCACGACTACGGGGACGACGGGGACGACCACGCCCGGAACGCCCGGCGGCCCCGTACAGACGCCGCCTACCGAGGCCGGCGAGGCGTTGGGGAACGTCCTCCCCGAATGGCTGTTCGTTCCGGGGTGGCAGTACGTCGCCGCCGCCGTCGTCCTCGTGGCCGGGTACGCCCTCTCGCAGTACGCCAGTCGGTTGCTCGGGCGACGCGTCGCCCGACGCTTCCGCAGGCAGAGCGTCGCCCAGACGGTTCTCAGGCTGATTCGGTTCTCGGTGATGGCCGTCGCCGTCGCCGTCGCCATCAACCTCCTCGGCTTCGAGTTCGGCGACATCGTGCTGTCGGTGACGGTGTTCTCGGCCGTCCTCGGTGTCGTCCTCGCGCCCCTCGTCGGCAGCATCATCAGCGGCCTGTTCATCCTCGCCGACGAACCGTACGAGATCGGCGACATGATAGAGTTGGAGGACGGGCGCAGGGGGTTCGTCGACGAGATCACCATCCGCTACACGAAGGTGTACACGCTCGACAACACCTCGCTCGTCATCCCGAACGCGAACATGCGCGAACGGTTCGTGACGAACTACTCCGCCGAGGACGAGCGAATCCGCCTCAGCCTGCAGGTTCTCGTCACCTACGAGTCCGACGTGGAACGCGCGCGGACACTGATGGAGAACGCCGCCAGCGGCGTCGATGAGGTCATCGAGGGCGGCCCGAACATCCGTATCGGAAGCGCGCGCTACCCCGCGCGGCCGACGGCGTACATCGACGAGTTCGCAGACAACGGCATCCTCGTCACCCTCCGGTACTGGGCGAAGAAGCCGTACAAACTCCTCACGGTTCGCTCCCGCATCCAGACGAAACTCTGGGAGCAGTTCGAGTCCGACCCCGACGTCGAGATGGCCTACCCCCACCAGCACGTCGTCTTCGACGACACCAGCGGAACGCTGCACGCCGAGATGACGGCGAACGGCGAGGCGGAGAACCCGACGGCGTCCGCGCCGGACGCCGCCGCGAATCCGGACGAGGGGACGTCGTCGCCCCGCGGGACGAACTCCGGCGACGTCGACGGACGGACCGGCGGCCCGTCGGACGGGGTCTGACCGCGGCGCGCCGAACGGTCCGTCCGACCGCCGAACGGGCGACGGACCGCGGACCGAGAAGGGAGGGACTTCGGACGCGAAACGCCGCTCTTCCGACCGTCTGGGGCGCTACTCGCTGGCCACCTGCCCGGGTTGCACCGTGATGACGGTGCAGTCGAGTTTCTGTCTGAGGTACGTCTCGATGTCCGGGTCGTCGAGGAAGCGCCGGAGCATCCGCCGCCACCGACTCGCCTGCTTCGACCCGATGACGACGATGTCGGCGCGTTCGGCGGCCACCTCCTCCAGGATAGTCTCCTCGACGAGGAAGCCGCGGCGGACGACGTAGCGCGTCTGTTCGAGCGATCCGAACTCGCGTTCCACCGCGCGCTTGAGTTCGGCGCGAGTCACGCCCCGGTTCTCCTGATACAGGTCGACGTGGAGGACGGTCAGTTCCGCCGTTCGCTCCTCGGCGATGCGGGTTGCTTCGGTCAGCGTCGCTTCGGAGTGTTTCGTCAACGGGTACCGGACGGGGACCACCACACGGGTCATCGATTTATGAAAGTGCCCGCCTGTTCTCAACCTTTCCCCTTCGGAGAGCAACCCCGCGACTCAGTCGTCGTCCGCGGGCGCGCCCTGGACGCGGCGCATCCGCCCCTCGACTTCGGGGCTGACGCCGCACTCGCGGGCATACTCCGCGAGGACGTCGTGGAGGATGTCGCCCTCGCCGACGCGGTGGGACTCCTCGATGGTCGGGAACTCGTGGTCGGAGTGGAGGACGTAGTCGGAGGTGGCGACGGTGTACGTCGCCTCGGGGTCCACGGGGTCGCCGCCGACGCGGGCGGCGAGGACTGCCGCCGTCTCCTCGTCTAAGACGAACGACGCGCCGCTAACGTGACCGTGCCACCAGTCTGGTTCGCCGAAGTCCACCGTCGCCGACGAGCACTCGCTGAACACCCGCTTCAGTTCCGCGCCTGTCAACTCGACGGTGACGAGGGGTTCCTCGAACGGGACGAGGCTGATGCAGTCTTTCAGCGTCACCTCCCCCGAGATGGCGGGGCCGTCGCGGATGCCCCCGCTGTTTTGAAGCCCGACGTCCGCGCCGGAGGCCCACCGGTAGGCGTCCGCGACGAAGTTGCCGACGCGGCACTCCCCGCGGTGGACGGCTTGGTCCGACCGTTGGATGGGCGTCTCGACGGTTGCGACCACCTCGTCCAGTCCGGCGGCCTCGATTCGCCCCCGCAGTCGGGATGCGACGGCGGCGACGGGCGGGGCATCCACCGTCTCGTGTCGCGTCGCAGTCGCGCCGTCGTCGCCGAGTTCAACTTCGTAGACGGCGTGACCGTTGACCCCCGGCCGGAGAAGGAGCGTGTCTGCGACGCGCTCGTGCCGCTCTGAGTGGACGTGTCCGCCGAGGACGACGTCCACGTCCGCCCGGCGGGCCAGTTCGTCGTCGCCGCCGCCGAGGTGCGAGAGGGCGACGACGTAGTCGACCCCCTCGTCTCGAATCGCCGCGACGGCGCGTTCGGCCGCCTCGTAGGGGTCCGAGAAGGAGAGGTCCGCCGCCATCGGATTCAGCGAGGGCGTCGCGGGGTCGGTGACGCCGAAGAAGCCGACGCTGTCGCCGTCCGCTTCGAGGACGGCGTAGGGGTCCACGTGGTCCGCGGCGAACCGGTTCCCGTCCTCCTCGCGGACGTTCGCGGACACCCACGTCTGCGGGGCGTCGGCGACGAGGGACCGCGCCGCCGCGGGGCCGTAGTCGAAGTCGTGGTTGCCGAACGTGGAGATATCGGTGCCGACGGCGTCGAAGAAATCCAGCGCCTGCCGCCCCCGGTCTACGAGGGGCAGGACGCCCGGCGACGTGTTGTCGCCGCTACCGCAGACGAGAGCGTCCTCGTCGTCGAGTGCGCGGATGCGCCCGGCGAGGCGGGCGACGCGTACGGGGTCGTCGTAGACGTTCTCGATGTCGGAGTAGTGGAGGAGACGCGGCATCCACGTGTGGTGGCCCTGCGACGGAAATGAATTCGTCGGTTACTGTCAGAACGACGCTCTATCGCGTGATCTGATCCGTCTCCGGACGAGACGGTTCGGTCGGCGTCGGTTCGAGGCACCGTCCGGTCGGGAGAGCGGGTTACTCCTCCGGCGATTCGAGTTCGAAGGCGACGGTGACTTCCGCTTGGTACTCTCGGTTCTCCACGGCGGCGATCTCGACGCCGAGTTCGTCCACCTCCAACCACTTGACGTTGTTCAGCGTCTCGTCGGCGCGGTCTATCGCGTCGTCCACCGCGCGGTCGAAACTCTCCTCGCTCCGCCCGATGAGCGTTATCTTCTTGAACACCATGTTCGCGGTATTGTTATCGGTCTGTTATGATAAAGAACGGGGCCGATTCGACGACCGGCGGTCCCTCGGACCGGCGGACGCCGCGGTTCACCCCCTCCGCGGGCGCGAGGACTCCAGTTTCGCGACGAGGTGTTGGACGACGACGCTCAGCTGACTGCTCCCCCAGAGGGCGACGACGACGCCGCCCACCATATCGAACACGAGGTCCATCATCGAGTCGCCGAGTCCGTACTGCGTGAGGACGGCGTCCGCCCCCAGCAACTGCGCCGCGAGACCGATGAGGAACTCCAGAACCTCCCAGAAGACGCCGGCGGCGACGACGAAGAGCAGGATGAACACCAACATGAACTCGTCGGGGAGGTAGATGCTCGCCGTGTGTTCGTCGAGGGCGCGCGCGACGGAGTAGCCGACGGCCGCCACGAGGGTCGCAGAGAGGGTGTGGGTGAGGTGGTCCCACCCCGGGACGTTGGCGTAGAAACTGCCGACGCCGGGGAGGCCCACCGTCCCCCACGCATGGAGGAAGACGGCCCCGGTTATCCAGAGGACGAGTCCGGCGTCGAGGGGGACGGAGTAGTCGTGTTCGAAGATGCCGGGGAGGAACGTCACGCCGAGTGCGAACAGCGTGTTGACGATGACGCCGACGTTGCGCTCCCAGAGTCCGACGAACAGGAAGCCCACGAGGGCCGTCTGCATCGCGCCGACGAGTACGAGTTCCTGCTCCGAGGAGAGGTCGAGGTGGAAGACGTCGCGCCACTTCATCGCGCCGCTTCCTCGCTCTCGCGGATTCGCTCCGTCTCGGGAAGCCGCCGTTCGAGGTGCGCGCGGCGGCGGAAGTAGTACTCGAAGAGGACGCCGCCGAAGACGCCCGCCACCGTCGCCGCGACGAAGTCCCACATCAGCATCTCCTCTATCACCTCCTCGGGGCGGCCGTCGTAGAGGAACGACGTCCCGAGGAGCACGTCCGAGAGCCATCGGACGACCGCCCAGATGCCCGCGGCGGC
Organism: Halopelagius fulvigenes; assembly: GCF_042662625.1. Taxonomy (GTDB): domain Archaea; phylum Halobacteriota; class Halobacteria; order Halobacteriales; family Haloferacaceae; genus Halopelagius; species Halopelagius fulvigenes. The sequence continues at coordinate 794,383 of NZ_JBHSXH010000009.1, read as the reverse complement.
CATCGTGGCGACGACGACGAACACGAGCGCGAAGGTGTAGTTCATCCGGACGGGGGTGAACACGTCGAGTTCGACGGCGACGATGAGCGCCACCGCCGCGACGGCGACGTACGTCGTCACTCGCCCGGTGAACGTCATCCCGCCGACGGTTTCGCCGACGATGAGGGCGCGTCCGAGAAACGGCAGCGCCGCGATGAAGAGCACTTCCCACGGGAGCATGGCGCTGGAGTCGCGGAACGCCACCGCGGGGACGACGGCGACGGCGGCGACGGCCACCGCGAACCCGGCCCACTCCAGTTCGCCGAGGAGGAACCGCGTGGCGCCGACCGCCAAGAGAGCGACGACGAGAATCCATCCGAGCACCGCGTTGACCCGCCGACTCTCGACGACGCTACGCAGTCCGGTGTCTGGCATGACTCACGATTGGTTCGCTCGCACAGAAAAGAGTTACCGCACCGTCGTCACCGCGCTTCGGGGTGGACCACGTCGTAGTCGCCGCCGTCCTCGACGCCGATGACCGCCCACTCGAACGAGGGGTCGGCGCTGCGCAGCTTCTCCGTGAGGTTCCCCGTCGCCTCCTTCCACGTGACGAAACACCGGAGACCATAGCCGTCGTCGGTGTCCGCCGGCGAACCGCCGTCCGCGATGGCGCGCCGTCGTAACTCTACCGTATCGGTATCGAGTGCGGTCACGCGGACCGTTCGCCACTTTCTCTCGGCGACGAAATCGGAGCCGTCGCCCGAGACGGTGTACCCGAGTCCGCTGAATATCGACTGGGCTTCCTCCGCGGGAGGCATGCTGACAGGGGGCATGTACTCGACCGTACTACTCCCCGGAGCATAAACCTTGTCACGAATTCACACACGTGCGGAACGACGTACCGTCCGTTCGGCCGTCACTCGTGGGCGGCGTCCCACTCGTCGGGCTTTCGGATGTTCCCGCAGACGTTGCACTCGATACGACCCATCGTGTCCATTGCGTTGTCGAGGGAGTCGCAGTTTCCGCAGAAGTAGCCCCAGCGATGTTCCCTGTTCGGGTCGGAGTACACGACGAAGAACGGTCCCTTCGCGCCTCTGTCGGCGTCGCTCCGGTCGAGAAACAGCGTCTCTCCGTCCTCGGTCCGCACTCGTTCCAGTTCGGTCTCCATGCCCCCGTGTTCGGCGGCCGGAGGTTTATGCCTGACTTCCCCGCCGAACTACGTCCGGAACGACTCGCCGCACCCGCACTCGCTGACGATGTTGGGGTTCTCGACGTGGAAGCCCGCCCCCTGCAGGCCGCCCTCGAACTGCAGGGTCGAACCGCCGATGTAGTTGATGCTGGCGGGGTCCACGAAGACGCGGAGTCCGTGCTGTTCGACCACCGCGTCGTCCTCTTCGGGTTCCGCCTCGAAGCGCATCCCGTAGGAGAGGCCCGCGCAACCGCCCTGCTGGACGAACAAGCGGAGGCCGCCCACGTCGGTGTCCATCCCCTCCGACTCCATGAGGCGGCGCGCCTCCTCCGCGGCCGACTCCGTGACTGTCACGCGGGTGCCGGACCCGCTCTCGGCCGATTCTGTGCTCATGGATACCGATACCAGATGGAAGATGTTAACGTTGACGCCGGTGGAACAGATTCGACGGGTCACTCGCCGTCTTCCGCCGCCCGCCGGAGGATCCGCTCTACGGTCTCGTACTCCTCGAACTCCCCCGCGGGCTGCTTTCCGCGCACGGACTTGAACGCGGCCGGATGAGCGGTGGTGCTCTTCGTCCCCGTCGCCGGGAACTCGACGCTCTCGCCGTCGTACGTCACCCGCACCGTCACCTCGTCGCCGGGACGTATCTCGGGAGCGTCAGCGTCCTCGACGTGACCGTTTATCGCCACCCCCGGGTTCCCGCCCGCCGCGTCCGACTCTCCGAGGGCCCCGCACGTTATCCGCCCCTCGCCGAGTCGGTACCGCCGTTCGTCGGCGAAGCGAATCTCCGCGTCGAGTCCGCCGGTGCCGATTTCGACGCTCGTCTCGGACGTGTCTGACATGAATCGTGGAAGGGGACGAGCACACAATCTCCTTTCGGCCCGTCGACGGCGGCGTTCGACCGTCTCGACGCCTCCCGACCCGCCTCACTCGCCCGTCTCCACCGGCCGGACCGCACTGGCGACGAACGCCCCTTCGCCGCCCGCGTCGGCGGACACCTCCGCGTCCGCGAACCCGGCTTCGCGGAGGGCGGTCCGGACGCTCTCGGGGTCGTACGTCCGAACCCGCCGTCGCTCCGTCGTCACCGCCGTCTCGCCGGTTCGCCGGTCGGTGACGCGGTAGTCCGACCGGACGACGACGGGGTTCCGCGCCACGTCCACCGCGCGTTCGAGGTGGTACCTCGCGTCCCGGAACGTCTCGACGCCCGAGGCGTCCACCGCGCGGGCGTCCGACGGCGCGTCGAAGACGAGTATGCCGCCCGGACGGAGCGACTCGCGGGCCGCCTCGCAGAACTCCCCGAGGGGGGCGGAGGCGGCGCGGTAGTCGAACGCGCAGGCGGCGTCGAACCGGCCGCGGAACGGGAGGCGCGTCGCGTCGCCGAGGACGACGTTCAGCGACCGCATAGCCGCGAAGGAGAGCAGTTGCGGGTACGAATCCACGCCGACGGCGTCGTACCGCGCCGAGAGGCGGGCGAGGAGTTCCCCCACGTCGCAGCCGAGTTCGAGGACGCGCGACACGTCCGCCGGCAGTCGAGCGTCGAGGATTCGTCGCCGCGCGTCGAGCGTTTCGTCGTCGCCCGCTTTCAGGCGCGCGTACAAGGGTGCGAGCGTCGTGTACAGCGAGTGCTCGCCGTCGGGGTCCGAGAGGACGGCTTCGCACATGTCGCCGAACGACGGCGGACGGGACCGTGATGGACTCACGCCGTCACTCGCCCGCGCCCGAATCGTCGCCGAGGCGCGTCCGGACGCTCTCCGCGTGCGCGCCGAGTCCTTCCGCCTCGGCGAGCGTCGTGATGGTGGGAGAGAGGTCCGAGAGCGCGTCCTCGTCGAGTCGTTGCACCGTCGAGGAGCGCAGGAACGTGTCCACCGAGAGGCCGCCGTAGCGCTTCGCGCCGCCGGAGGTGGGGAGGACGTGGTTGGTGCCGGAGGCGTAGTCGCCGGCGGCGACGGGCGTGTACGGGCCGAGGAAGACGCTGCCCGCGTTGGAGATGCGGTCCAAGAGGGCCTCGTCGTCGTCGGCCTGAATCGAGAGGTGTTCGGCCGCGTACTCCTCGGCGAACAGCACCGCCTCGGACATCGACCGGGCCAAGAGGACGCCCGAGGCGTCGTTCGAGAGGGCGTCTTCCACCACGTCGGCACGTTCCGCGTCAGCCGCCCGCGCCGCGGCGGCGTCCGCTATCTCCGCCGCGAGTTCGGCGTCGGCGGTGACGGCGACGACGGAGGCGTTCGGGTCGTGTTCGGCCTGCGCCACCAAGTCGGCGGCGACGTACTCGGGGTTCGCCGTCTCGTCGGCGACGACGAGAATCTCCGAGGGGCCGGCGAGGAAGTCGATGTCCACGTCGCCGCGGACTTCGGCCTTCGCCGCGGTGACCCACCTGTTTCCGGGGCCGACCACCTTCTGGACGGCCTTCACCGTCTCCGTGCCGTAGGCGAGCGCTGAGACGGCCTGCGCGCCGCCGACGCTGTAGACGGCGTCCGCGTCCGCGACGTGTACCGCGGCGAGCGTCACGGGGTGTATCGGTTCGGCGGGCGGGGTGGCGACGGCGACGTGTTCGACGCCGGCCACCTTCGCCGGGATGACGCCCATGAGGACGCTGGAGGGGTACGCGGCGGTGCCGCCGGGGACGTAGACGCCGACGCGTTCGAGGGGGCGGAAGCGACGCCCGAGTTCCCTGCTTCCGGAAGAGCGCTGCTCTTCCGACGTTGCGTTCGCGTCGCTCACGCGACTCTCGAACGATTCGCGCCAGTCCTCCGGCATCTGGCGTTCGTGGAACTCGCGGACGTTCTCGGCGGCGGTTTCGATGGCCTCCCGCACGTCGTCGTCTATCTCGTCGAAGGCGCGTTCGGCGGCGTCCGTCACGTCGATGTTGCCGACTTCGACGCCGTCGAACTCCCGGCAGAACTCCCGCACCGCGACGTCCCCCTCCTCGCGGACGCGGGAGACGATGTCGCGGACGTCCCCGCGAACGTCGGCGACGCCGGCGTCGCGTTCGAAGAGGGACGCTCGTTCGTCGGGCGAGAGTTCGGCGACTTCCCGAACGTCGAGGTTCATGCCTCGCGGTTCGACGCGCCGGCCTAAGGACGTTCCGAAAGCACGGACCGAAGCGGCCGCGCTTCCGTTCCACCTCGCCGTTCCGCGGGGTTGACGTACCTCCGCGACGTTGCGGCCCACATGCTTCGCTCGCCCGTTCGGGTTCTGAGTTTCAACGTCCGCTACGACACCGACAGCGACGGGCGAGACGCGTGGCCGAACCGGCGCGACGCCGTCGTCCGCCTCCTGCGGTACCACCGCCCGGACGTGGTCTGCCTGCAGGAACCCCTCCCGCACCAGTTCCGGGCCGTTCGGGACGCCACCGACCGCTACGAGTGGTTCGGCGTCGGGCGCGCGGGCGACGAGGAGGGCGAGTTCGTCCCCGTCGGCTACGACGCAGAGCGGTTCGAACGCGAGGACGAAGGCGCGTTCTGGCTCTCGGCGACGCCCGACGAACCGGGGAGCGTCGGGTGGGACGCCGACTACCCGCGCGTGGTCACCCGCGTCACCCTCAGAGAACGGGAGACGGGTAGCCGCTTGCACGCCGCGAGCGTCCACTTAGACCACGGCGGCGCGAGGGCGCGCGCGGAGGGCGCGTCGCTTCTCCGGCGGCGACTCGGCGAACTCGACGGCCCCCTCGTCGTCGCGGGCGACTTCAACTGCGAACCGGACTCCGCGCCCTACCGCCGCCTCGTCGGCGACGACGGAGGCGGCGAGGGAGGCGGGACGGACGGCGACAGCGACGCCTCTCCGCTCCGAGACGCGAGGACGCTGGCGGAGGCGGGCCACCACGGCCCCGAGAGGACGTTCCACGGGTTCACCGGCGACGCGACGGAGCGAATCGACTACGTGTTCGTCCGCGACTGCGACGTGTCGCTGACGGCGACGCTCACCGACAGGCGCGACGGCGGCGCGGACGGCGAACGCTACCCGTCGGACCACTTCCCCGTCGCGGCGGACGTGCGCCCGCGGTAGGGACGCTTACTTCGACGACCTACGGCAACCTACGACGACCCGGCGACGCGCCGGTACTCCCAGTCGTCGGTGTACGCGTCCACGAGGCGGGAGCGCATCGTCCGGTTCGCCGCCAACTTCGCCAGGAGGACGGGGCGTCGGAGGAGGCGCGAGACGGCGTACCTCGGCTCTCTGTCCACGTCCTCGACGTCGATTCCGGAGACGGCGTCCATGACGCCGCCGAGGATGTCGGGGCGGCCGTCCTCCAACGCGCCGCGGACGACGTACGCGAGGCGGTACTCGTCGCGCATCCGCCGGTACAGTTCTCCGGGGTAGTCGCCGATTCGCTCCTCGGCGACGAGGCGCGCCAGCAGGTACGACGACTCGACGGCCTGCGAGATGCCCTTGCCCGTGAAGCGGTTGGCGATGCCCGCGGCGTCGCCGACGCGGGCGACGCGCCGCCGGGGGTCCCACGTCCGCGAGTGGTCGAGACTCGGCCCGCGCGGGATGGTGTAGACGTTCGTCGCCGACCGGTCGGGGACGGGCCACCCGTTCCGTTCGCAGGCCGCGACGAACGCCTCGTAGTAGTTCTTGGGGAGGGTGCCCTCGGCCCACCCGATTCCGACGTTCGCGCGCGTCTCGGACTTCGGGAACGCCCACGAGTAGCCGAGGTAGTTCTCGAACAGGATGTGCGCGCGGGGGTACAACTCCGAGAAGTCGCCCTCAACGTCGGCGTTCAGCGCGGTCATCCGGCCGGCGTACTCGCCCGTCCGCCTCTCGGCTTTGCTCGTCAACGAGGGTTGGCCGGTGGCGTCCACCACCAGGTCGTACTCCTCGGAGAACGCGCGGAACGCCGCCTTCGTGACGCCCGCGCCGTCTCGCACGTCCACGCCCGCGTCGGCCACCCGTTCGGCCCACCGGCGTTCGACGACGTTCCGGTCGGTCACGTACCCGTCGCGGGAGGGGAAGACGCCGCGCCCGGCGAGCGTTCGTCCGGCCGTGTCGCCGGTGTAGACGCGCACCTCGAACTCGGGCGGTCGGTTCGCGAAGCCGTACTCGGGCGTCTTCGGGAGGGGAATCGAGGAGGCGTCGGTCATCGCCTCGCCGCAGTTCACCCGCTTTTCCTCGTAACGCTGTCGTTCGTGGAGGGTCACGTCCCACCCCAGTCCGGAGAGCGCGTGGGCGGCCGCCAGACCGGCCATCGCTCCCCCGACGACGACGGCGCGCCCCGCGCGTTCGCGGGCGGCACGGACCGTCTCGCGGTCCAGACGGTCCAAGAAGGGGTCGCCCGACCCGCCGATTCCGTTCATGTCGAGTTATTTGACGTACTCCTCAAAAAACACTCGCGACGCGGCGGTCACTCCCCGGTCGTCGTCAGACCGATCGCGACGCTCTCGACGAGGAGGTCCACCACCGCGTCGTACCGGTCCCGGCCGATGTCCTCCTCGTGTAGCGTCAGGAACGTCACCGCCCGGATGGCGGCCGCCACGGTGTCGGCGTCGTCGCCGCGGACCGCGCCGCTCTCGACCCACGGTTCGACGTACGGGCGGACGAACGCTATCGACGCCTCTCGGTCGGCCTCGACGGCCTCATCTCCCACCTCCCGCCGAAGGTCGTCGAGTTCGTTCTCGACGACGACGCGCCGGGTGAGGGGGTTCGACTCTATCTCCTCGACGACGGCGCGCAGGAAGCGTTCGATGGCCTCGCGGGGGTCGTCCGTCGCCTCGAACGACTCTTCGAGGATGCGCCTCGCAACCTCCTCGCCCTCCGCCTCCAGAATCTCGACGTAGAGTTCCTCCTTCGAGTCGAAAAAGCGGTAGAACGTCGACGGCGCGATGCCGACGGGGTCCGTCAGGTCCGCGATGGTCGTCTTCCGGAGACCGTACCGAGAGAACAGTTCCCGCCCTGTCTCGCGGAGTTCTCGACGGATACGCTCCCGTTCGCCGTCGCTGAAGCCACTCATCACCGCCCCTACGAACGCGTGAATACTCTATGTTTCCGTTTTCGAGAGCCGCCCCGCCGTCGAAAAACGAACGAACGAAATATTCATGAGTTCACGGGACGACGGTTCCCTCGGAGTACACGCGATGAACGACAGACAGACGGCGACGCCTTCGGCGGCCGAGGCGGACGACTCGCGGACGGCGGAACGGGGCGCGGGGAGTCCGGTCGTCCAGGTGAGAGACCTCAGATTCACCTACCCGGGCGCCTCCGAGGAGACGCTTCGCGGCCTCGACTTCGAGATACGCCCCGCCGAGGTGTTCGGCTTCCTCGGCCCGTCGGGGGCCGGGAAGTCGACGACGCAGAAGGTCCTCGTCGGCCTCCTCGACGACTACGAGGGCGAGGTGTCGGTGTTCGGCCGCGACGTTCGCTCGTGGGGCGGCGCGTACTACGAACGGGTCGGCGTCTCCTCGGAAGCGCCGAACACGTACCTGAAACTCTCGGGGCGGGAGAACCTCGCCCTCTTCGCGTCCCTCTACGAGGGCGAGACGCGCGACCCGGAGGAACTGCTGGAACTCGTCGGTCTGACGGACGCCGCGGACCGGCGGGTGTCGGGCTACTCGAAGGGGATGAAGATGCGCCTGAACTTCGCGCGGTCCCTGCTTCACGACCCCGACCTGTTGTTCCTCGACGAACCGACGACGGGATTGGACCCGAGCAACGCGCGGCGCATCAAAGACGTCGTCTCCGACCTCCAAGCCGGCGGGACGACGGTGTTCGTCACCACCCACGACATGGCCGTCGCGGACGAACTCTGCGACCGCGTGGCGTTCATCGTGGACGGCGACATCGCCGTAATCGCGCCGCCTGAGAGTCTCAAGCGGCGGTACGGCTCGAAGCGCGTGCGCGCCGAGTACGTCGCGGAGGACGGAACGACGCGAACCCGCGCGTTCGACCCCGAGGACCCCGCCGACGGCGATTCCCTCGCCGACCTGATCCGCGAGGGGCGGTACGAGTCGCTTCACACCGAGGAGGCGACGCTCGAGGACGTGTTCATCGAGGTGACCGGGAGGGGCCTGCGGTGACGCTCTCGGCCGCCCGCCTCGCGACGCTGATCCGTTCGGACGTGACGCTCCAGCGTCGGTACGGCTTCTACGCCGTCTACGTCTTCGTCACCGTCGCGTTCGCCCTCGGCCTGCGGGCCGTCCCCGACGCGGAGTTGCCGCGCTTCTTCACGCTCGTCGTCCTCTCGGACCCCGCGCTTCTGGGGTTCTACTTCGTCGGCGCTCTCGTCCTCTTCGAGAAGGGCGAGGGCGTCCTCGACGCCCTCGTGACGACGCCGATGTCCGTCTCGGAGTACCTCCTCTCGAAGGTCGTCTCGCTGACGGCGCTGGCGCTTCTCGTCTCGTTCGGCATCGCCCTCCTCGCGGCGGGAACGGCGTTCGACCCCGTCGCCCTGTTCGTCGCCGTCGGTCTGACGGTGCCGTTCTACGTCCTCGTGGGGTTCGTCGCCGTCGCCCGGTTCGACACGCTGAACGCCTACTTTATGTCGGCCATCGTCTACATGACCGCCCTCTCGCTTCCCGTACTGGGCCTGTTCGGACTGGTCGAGTCGCCGCTGTTCTCCCTCTTTCCGGTGCAGGCGTCTCTCGTCCTCCTCGCCGCCGTCTTCGACCCCGCGTCGGCGACGACGCTGGCGTACGGCGTCGGCTACCTCGTCGTCGCCACCGCCGTCGCGTGGGTCGCCGCGCGCCGCGCCTTCGTCCGGCACGTCGTCCGCGGGGGAGACGCGGGCGGCGCGAGCGAACCCGCGACGCCCGGCGGTTTCTCGCGCGCCCTCGGCGACCGGACCCTCGGCGGACGCCGCCTCGGTCCCGTCGGGACGATGGCCGTCGCCGACCTGCGGAAGTGGGTGCAGGACCCCCTGTACCTCTACATCGGGCTCGCGCCGGTCATCCTGGCCGCCGTCACCCGATTCGGCACCCCCTACGTCGCGGCGCGACTCGCCGGGACGTTCGATTTGACGCCGTACTACCCGCTGGCCGTCGCCTTCGTCGCCGTGTTCGTCCCCGGGACGTTCGGGTTCGTCGCGGGCTTCTTCGTCCTCGAAGAACGCGACCAGGGCCTCATCGCCGCGTTCCGGACGACGCCGCTCACCGCCGAGGGCTACCTGCGCTACCGCGTCCTCTCGGTCGTCCTCGTGAGTTTCGTCGTCGCCGCCGTCTGCGTCCCCCTCGCGGGCCTCGTCGCCGTCTCGCCCGCGGTGTACGTCCCCGTCGCCGCCGTCTCGGCGCTCTGGGGTGCCGTCTCCTGCTTCCTGATGGCCTCGCTCGCGTCGAACTCCGTCGAGGGCGTCGCGGTGAGCAAGGCGCTCGGAATCCTCGTGACGATTCCGCTGTTCGGCGTCGCCTTCGTCCCCGAACCGTGGCAGTACGCCCTCGGCGTCTTCCCCACGTTCTGGCCCGCGAAGGCGTTCCTCGTCGGCGCGGCGTCCGGCGTCACCGCCGAGTTCGCCGGACTCCTCGCGGTCGGTGCCGTCGTCCACCTCGTCGCCCTCGCCGCCCTCCAGCGACGCTTCCTCGCCCGCGCCGACTGATCCGAGGCGGCGGACTTCGTTCGGCCGGGTCGTTCGTGAATCCTGATAAAAAGTTAATTATAGTTCGGAGAGACGTCGAACCATGTCAGATGAACACAACCTGCACGATTACGACGAACTCCGCGAGTCCTTCGAGTGGGACGACGTCTACGCGGAGGCGGACTGGGACGCGCCCGATTCGCTGAACATCGCTCACGAGGTGTGCGACAGGCACGCCGAGGATCGGTCGCGCGTCGCCCTCTACTACGCCGGGGCGGACGGGGAACGCGAGACGCTGACGTTCTGGGAGCTCGAAGAGCGGTCGAACCGGTTCGCCAACGTGCTGGAGGACCTCGCGGAACCCGGCGACCGGGTGTTCTCGTACATGCCGCGGCGGCCGGAGCACTACGTCGCCCTCGTCGGGACGCTGAAACGCGGCGCGGTGTGGGGGAGCGTCAACGAACGGTTCGGCCCCGACGGCATCGCCTACCGCCTCGACGACTGCGACGCGAAGGTGGTCGTGACGACGGCGGAGAACCGCGAGACCATCGAACGCGCCCTCGAAGACGCTCCCTCCGTCGAACGCGTCGTGGTCGTCGGCGGGGGCGAAGAACCCTCGGCGGGCGATTTGACGCAGACCGACGAGGAGACGGCCCCGAAGTCGGACGACGTTGCCGAGGGAACCTCGGCAGCCCGCGAGGCTGCGTCTCGCGACGTCGACTTCGCCGAGGCGACGGCCGCGGCGAGTCGTGAGTACGACGCCGCCGACACCTCCGGCGAGGACGACGCCCTCCTCTACTACACGTCGGGAACGACGGGCCCCGCGAAGGGTGTCCTCCACAAACACCGCTGGGTCGCGGGCGTCGCCGCCACCCAACGCTTCGCCGTGGACCTGCAACCCGGCGACTGCTACTGGAGCACCGCCGACTTGGGGTGGCTGACCGGCCCGATAAACACGCTCGGCGCGTGGTTCTGGGGCGCGACGCTGTTCACCTACGAGGGCGAGTTCGACCCCGAGACGTGGGCCGACCTGTTGGACGAGTACCCAATCTCGGTGCTGTTTTCGGTCCCGACGGCCTACCGGATGCTCCGCGCCAACGAGGAGGCGTTCGACGGTGTCAACCTCGATCTGCGCCACGCCCTCTCCATCGGCGAACCCCTCTCCGCGGGCGTCGTTGAGTGGGGCGAGGATACCCTCGGCGTCACCGTACACGACACCTACGGCCAGACGGAGACGGGCAACATGATAATCAATAACTACCCGACGATGGAGGTGCGCCCCGGCAGCATGGGCAAACCCCTCCCCGGCATCGAGGCGGCCGTCGTGGACCCCGACACGGGCGAACCCCTCGGCCCCGGCGAGACCGGAGAGATAGCCCAACGGCCGGGCTACCCGTGCTTCTTCGCAGAGTACTGGGAGAACCCAGAGAAGACGGAGGACTGCTTCGAGAACGGGTGGTACCTCTCGGGCGACTTGGCGCAGGTGGACGAGGACGGCTACTTCTGGTTCGAGGGGCGCGCCGACGACGTGATAATCAGTTCGGGCTACCGCATCGGCCCGTTCGAGGTGGAGAGCGCACTCGGGGAACACGCCGCCGTCGCGGAGGCGGCCGTCGTCCCCAAACCCGACGCGGAACGCGGGAACATCGTCAAGGCGTACGTCGTCCTCACCGACGACGCGGACCCGAGCGACGACCTGAAAGAAGGAATCCGACAGCACGTCCGAGATGAACTCGCCGCCCACGAGTACCCCCGCGAGATAGAGTTCGTCGACGACCTCCCGAAGACGGTGACGGGGAAGATCCGGCGGACGGAACTCCGCGACCGGACGGCGGACCCGGCGGCCTGACCGTCTTACTTCCCGCCCGTCCGCCGGGACGCTTCTTCGACGGCGTCCGGCGCGTAGACGATGCCCGCGCCGATTTCCGGACTGCTCGACCCGTTACTGAAGCGGGCGGTTCGCTCGATTATCTGCTGAACCTGCTTGGCGTTCAGGTCGGGGTTCACCTCCCGAACGAGGGCCACCAACCCGGCCACCTGCGGCGCGGCCATCGACGTTCCGGCGTACCAGTCGTACTCGGCACCCCCGTTCAGTTCCGCGGGGACGCTCGATAGGACGAGGTTCGTCGGGTAGGGGTACTCGGTGTCGTCGGACAGCGACTTCTCCAACGTCTCGTACCCGCCGCCGGGCGCGCCCACGTCCACGTCGCTGGTTCCGTAGTTCGAGTAGAACGCGAGTTCGTTGGTCGGCCCCGTCGCGCTGACGCTGACCGCCCCCGGAACGCTGTTCGGGAGCGTGTAGTAGCCCCCCTGCTGGAGGTTCGACTCGGCGTTGCCCGCACTCGCGGTGACGACGGTTCCCCGCTGGACGGCGCGTTGCACGACGGTCTGGTAGGCGACGTGTTCGCCGGACTTGTGGGCCGACCCCTTGACGACGCCGCCGCCGAGACTCATGTTCGCCGCGTCCGCGCCGATGTCCGCGGCGTAGCCGATGGCGCTGAGGATGTCGAAGTCCGTCGTGAAGAGCGTCGTGACCGTCAGTTCCTCCTCCGTCCCGTCGTCGCGTTCGTGGACGTAGCCGGTCATCTCCGCCCAGTAGAACACCCGCAGGGGCACGACGTCCGCGTCGGGTGCCATCCCGGCGATTCCCGTCGTGCCGTCGTTCTTCCCGGTGGCGATGCCGGCGCAGTGACTCCCGTGGGACTGCACGTCGTCGGCGGCCGCCTGTTCCCGGGTGGTCGGCGCTCCGCGGTAGACGTACGGTTCGAGTTCCTCGGCGCTCCCGTCGGTGAATCCCTGCGGGAGTTTCGCGTCGATGGTCGTATCGCCGGGGACGAACGAGTCGCCCGACGGACTCGTCTCGCCGTCCGCGCGGAACAGTCCGCCGCGCCCGGCGCGCGTCCGCAGGTCCGGGTGCGTCGTGTCGATCCCCGTGTCGATGATGGCGACGGTCGAACCCTCGCCGGTCGCCGCGTCGTGGGCGGCGAACGCGCCCGTCGTCTCCTCCGTCTTGTCCCACTGGAGGTCGGCCAACTCGTCGTCCACCGACGCCGCCGTCTCCCGCAACGCCGGGCCGACGGGACGATACCGCTCGTTCGGTTCCACCGCGCGGACGCCGCCCACGTCGGCCACCGCCGACCGGGACGCCGCGGCGACGAGGAGAACGTCGCCGTCGGCGGTTTCGCCCCGCATCTCGATTCCCTCCCGTTCGAGGCGCTTGCGCGCCCCGCCGCCGGGCGCGGTCACGACGTACTCCGCGCGGCCGTCCGCCGCGCTCGCCACGCCCATCGAACTCAGGACGACTGCGCTACCCGCGATACCTTTGAGGACACCCCTTCTGCTGTGGTTAGACATACCACGCTGCCGTTCGACGGAAGGTAACAAATTCGTTCTCGTTGACACCAATCTGTGGTGGATGTTCTCACGTGACGAAAAACGGAACGTTTCGGGGAGGCGGTACCGCCGCCCGCCTCGAACGGGCGAACTCCGGACGAGCGCTCCGCGAGTGCGGGCGGAGTCAGGGCGATTCGGCGGCGAGTAACTGCCCGACGCCGAACGCGGCGGCGAACGTGACGGCGACGCCCGCGACGCCGGAGACGAATGTCCCGGCGTACGGTCCGACGCCGGCGACGCGGTAGTCCGGGAACAGGCCCGGCACCGTCCGGTAGACGTGCGCCTCCGCGCCGAACCGCGCGGCGAGGTTCCCCATCGGTTCGGCGTACCCGACGACGCCCGCCGCCCACGCGAAAAGCGGCGAGAGCGCCACGAGGCACCCGACGAGGAGGAGCGTTCGCCGCGTCCACGCGGCGTCGACGTTCACGCGGCCACCTCCTCCTCGGCGTCGCGGCCGAACGCGGCGGGCGCGCCGACGGCGCGGAAGAACCGAACCCCGCCGACGGTCAGCAGTCCCTCCGTGAGGCCCAACGCGGCGTGCGAGAGCGTCATCGTCGAAACCGTCTCGGCGAGGCGGTAGTCGAACGCGGCGGACGCGCCGAGTTGGAGTCCCGCGAACAGAGCGGCGGCGGTGACGCCCACCGCCCCGGCGGCGAAGACGGCCGCCGTCTCGTTTCTGCCTGCGAGGACGCGGTACGCCGCGTAACCGACGAGGACGTTCACGACGGCCATGTTCCAGACGTTCGCGCCGAGGACGACCAGTCCGCCGTCGGCGAACACGACGGCTTGGACGGCGACGACGACTGTCATCGCCACCACGCCCGCGGCGGGGCCCAAGAGGATGCCCGCCAACGCGCCGCCGACGAAGTGAGCGCTCGTCCCGCCGGGAATCGGCCAGTTCAACATCTGCGCGGCGAATATCGTCGCCGACGCGAGGGCGAACAGTCTCGCTCGCTCCCCCGAGAGGGTCCCCCGCGCGCGGCGGAACGCCTCGCCCACCGCGCCCGTCGAGGCGACGGCGAAGAGCGTTGCGACGAACGTACTCAGCATTCCGGTGAGAATGTGCATCTGTATTCGTGCCGACAGACGGCAGGTCGATAAATAATGCTCCTGTTTCGAGGGTCGGTTTCGTCCGCCGTGGACCTCAGAGTTCGACGCAGACGGGCGTGTGCGGCACGCAGAGGTACCGACGTTGGGCGGGTTCGCGTCGCCGAAGTCTCCGACCCGCGGTGACCGCCGCCGCCGCGGCAGTCACCGCGACGAGGGCCGGTAGCAGTTCGCTCGCGGCCCACAACGCGAGGGGAACCGCGGCGACGAGGAGGTACGAGACGACGAGGCTCCGCGCCGTAACTGTTCGGTCGTACGCTTCGACGGTCGGAATCGGTGGAAGCGGCTTCATCACAGGTAGACAGACGGCCGCCGACCCCATAATCATAATCTGAATTACATTTTTGTAGCGGGGATTACTGAAACGCGGATACGTAGAGATTCTGATGCGAGGGTCGAATCGCCGCTCCGACCCGCTCAGACGCTCGGCGGGGACTCGGCCGACTCGCGCGTCGTCTCCACCACGTTCAGGTCGCCGTCGACGGTGACCCGGAGCGTCTCGTCGGCTATCTTGATATCGACGCGCAGTCGCCACGGGTCGGTCGATTCGACGGTGACGGGGGCGTCGCTCACGCACCAGTCGAGTCGCCAGTACGGCACGTCCGACAGCGTCTCGCCGTGGTCGGCGTAGAAGTTGCCGACGGCGGACTGGTCGAGGAGGGCCAACCCGACGGCGGCGCACCGTTCGTGGGCGCACTGGCGGCAGACGTGACTCGCCCTGAGCGTCCCGCCGAGGCAGCACTCCTCGCCGCGTTCGATGGTCGTCTCCATGCGCCCGTTGCACTCGGGGCAGACGCCGTCCTTGGCGAGGCAGTTGAGGTGGCGCACTCGCTGGTCGAACGCGTCGAGAACCTCCGCGTCCGTCCTGTCGTGGAGGCCGCCCGGCGGGAACGAGTACTCGCCGTGGCCGTGCCCGCAGGCGGGGCAGTCGATGCACAGCATCTCGTCCTCGTAGTGCGCCGTCAGCGTCTCCCCGCACCGGACGCAGGGGTCGTCGATGTCGAGTTCCCGGCGGGGGTGTTGGGTGAACGACCCCGCGAGGACGGCCTGTACGACGCGCCGACCGGCGGTTCGGAGTTCGTACCCCTCGTCGGTCTTCCGGACGAACTGCCCGGTGAGTTTCCCGAGGTGGTAGTTGAACTGCGCGCTGTCGCGCATCTGTATCTCGTTGCGAACGTCGGAGAACCGCGCCGGCCCGTCGAGTCGCCACAACGCCTCCAGAATCGACAGTCGCGTCTCGTCGCCGACCAGCGAGAAGGCGTCCGCCGGTTCCATGCAGTCGTCGCACGATTGGAGTCCGTCCGCCCTGCTCATGCTCGGACGGACGGAGCGTCGAATCTAAAGTGTTCGCTAAGTCGTATTTTTGTTCGAAATGTGAGACGACGGACGACGGCGGGGTCGGCGGACGGTCGGAGGGGCCGGCGTTACTCGCCCAACGCCTCGCGCATCGCGGCGAGGCCGGCGTCCACGTCCACGTCCGCGCCCTGCGCCTCCAACGCCTCGCCGAGCGTCGTCAGGAGGAACGAGACGTTCTGCGGCCGCGCGGAGTGGCCCATGCAGCCGATGCGGAAGATGTCGCCCGACAGTGCGCCGAGGCCGCCCGCGATTTCGAGGTCGTACTTTTCGAGGAGGTAGTCGATGGCCGCGTCCGCGTCCACGCCGTCGGGGACGAGGACGGCGTTGAGGCTCGGAAGCCAGAACTCGTCGTCGGGGTTGAGTCCGAGGCCCATCGCCTCCGCGCCGGCCTTCAACGCGCCCGCGACGTGCAGGTGCCGGTCCCAACGCTCCTCGATACCCTCCTCGGCGACGAGTCGGAGGGCCTCCCGGAGGGCGTAGACGTTCGTGATGGGCGCGGTGTGGTGGTACGCCCGTTCCTCGCCCCAGTAGCCCTCGAGAAGCGAGATGTCGAGGTACCACGAACGGGGGTCCTCCTCGCGGGAGAGCACCTTGTCCATCGCGCGGTCGTTGAGCGTCAACGGACTCGCGCCCGGCGGACAGGAGAGGCATTTCTGCGGGCCGGCGTAAGCCACGTCGATGCCCCAGTCGTCCACCTCCAACTCGACGCCGCCGAGGGAGGTGACGGTGTCCGCTATCACGTAGGCGTCGTGGTCGTGGGCGACGCTCGTCAACTCGGGGACGTTCGGTTGCTTCACGCCCGTGGAGGTTTCGGCGTGGACGAAGCCGAACACGTCCGGTTGGTGTTCGTCGAAGGCGTCCCGCACGTCGGCGGCGTCGAGGGGTTCGCCCCACGGGGCGTCGACGGTGACCACCTCGCCGCCGGCGCGGCGGGCCACCGACGCCATGCGGTCGCCGAAGTAGCCGTTCGTCGGGACGAGCATCGTCTCGCCCGGTTCGACCACGTTGCCGATGGCCGCCTCCATCGACGCCGACCCGGTACCGGAGACGGGAATCGTCCACTCGTTGTCCGTCCGGAACGCGTAGCGCAGGAGTTCCTGCACGTCCTGCATGATGTCGATGAACGAGGGGTCGAGGTGGCCGACCAACGGCGTGGACATCGCGCGGAGGACGCGTGGGTGGACGTCGCTGGGTCCGGGGCCCATCAACGTGCGGTTCGGGGGCGTCAACTCTCCGACCTCTGGTGCGTCCGTCATACTCTGTCACTACCTCGCCCCGGACGGGATAAAAGCGGACGGTTCGAAGCGTTCCGCGCCGCCGTCTGCGGCCCTCACGTCGGCCGTCGGTCGGCGTTCGGGAGCGTCTCGGCCACCTTCTCTATCGGGTGGGGCGGTTTCTCCGCGCCCTCCCTGTCGCCGAGTTGCGTCCGGCAGGACGTCCCCGGCGCGACGACGGTGTCGCCCCGACTCGCATCGACTTTGGCGAACAGTATCTCGCCGATGGACCGCGAGAGGTCGTAGTGTTCGTCCTCGTAGCCGAACGACCCCGCCATCCCGCAGCATCCGGAGTCGATGGGGTCCACGTCGTAGCCCACCCTCCGGAGGACGCCGACGGCGTGGTGGTCCTTGTTCAGCGCCTTCTGGTTGCAGTGGCCGTGGTACGACAGCGTCTCCGCGGGGCCGCCGTCAGCGACTGCCGCGTTCCGTCCGGCCGCCGCCGTCGCGTCCGCCCCGGCGGTCAGTTCCTCGTCCAGTCTGAACGCGTCCACGAACTCCAACACGCCGTAGGAGGCGGCGCTGAGGGTACGGACGGACTCGCGGTCCAACAGGTCGAGGTACTCGTCTTGGAACATCACGGCGTCGGAGGGTTCGACGAACACCACCGACCACCCGTCCTCGACGTACGGCGCGAGTTCGGCGGCGTTCCGCGCGGCGCGCCGGCGCGCCACGTCCAGAAAGCCCATCGAGAACGCCGCGCGACCGCTGGGAGCGACGTTCTCTGCCAATCGGACGTGGACCCCCGCCGCTTCGAGGACGCGGACGGCGTCTCTCCCCACCTTCGGGTACGAGTAGTTCGTGTAGGTATCGGGGAACAGCAACACGCGGTGATCCGCCTCCGCCTCCGAGACGGCCGGTTCCCGCTCTCGCATCCACTTCTCTAAGGTGTCGCGGGTGAACGTCGGCAGTTCTCGCTCCTCGGCGATGCCGAGCGTCTTCTCCATCGCCGCCCGCGCGCCGGGCACCTTCGACGCCGCGTTCGAGAGGGGCGCGAGGGCGCTTCCGACCCGCGCCGCGAGGTCGACGTTCGCGAACACCTTGTCGCGGAGCGACGACCCCTCCTCGCGGTGGTACTCGTGTTTGACCTCGGCTTTCAACTTCGCTAAGTCCACGCCCGTCGGGCAGTCGTTCTTACAGCCCTTGCACCCGACGCAGAGGTCCAGAATCTCCCGCTGGAAGCGTTCGGAGTACATCTCGTCTTCGGGCAGGTCGCCGCTTATCGCCGCGCGGAGCATGTTCGCCCGGCCGCGGGTCGTCTCCGCCTCGTCCTTCGAGGCGCGGTACGTCGGACACATCGTGTCCGACCCCGTCTGGCGGCACGTCCCGCACCCGTTGCACAACTCGACGAGGTGGGAGAACCCGCCCTCCTCTTCGAAGTCGAGCGTCGTCGCCGGTTCGAGCGAACTGTACGCCGCGCCGTAGCGCAGGTGGTCGCGCATGTCCGTCGGGTCCTCCTCGCGGTAGACAACCTTCCCCGGGTTCATCAGCCAGTCCGGGTCGAACGCCGTCTTCAGTTCCTGGAACGCCGACCACAGCTCCGGTCCGTACATCTTCGGGTTCCACTCCGTCCGGGCGAGGCCGTCGCCGTGTTCGCCCGAGAACGCCCCGCCGTGGTCGAGAACGAGGTCGGTCACGTCGTCCGTGATGCCCCGCATCGTCTCGATTCCGTCCGCGTCCTTCAGGTTCAGGATGGGCCGGATGTGGAGCGTTCCGCTCCCGGCGTGCGCGAAGTACGCCGCGGAGGTGCCGTGGTCCGCCAACACCGCTTCGAACTCCGTGACGTACTCGGCCAACTCCTCCGGCGGCACCGTCGCGTCCTCGATGAACGGGTACGGCTTCGGGTCGCCCTCCAGGGACATCAGGAGCGGAATCGCCGCCTTCCGGAGCTTCCAGATGTCGGCCTGCGCCTCCTCGGTGTAGGCTTCGATGGCCTCGAAGGCGCGTCCGCCCGCGACGGTTCCGTCGGGACTCCCCTCGCCCCGGAGGAAGTGGTCGTTCGTCTCCCGCACCGCCGCCTCGAAGTCGTCGTGGAGTTCGGAGTCGAACTCCAGCATGAGAGCGGCCGCCGTCCCCTCCGGGATGGGTTCGACGTACTGCGCGTACTCGCCGGATTCGGCGGCCATTCGGAACACCTCGTCGTCCATCAGTTCGACCGCGCTGACGTCGAACTCCAACGCGTCCGGCACCGCGGCCATCGCGTCCACCAGGTCCTCGTACGCGTAGAGGACGAGTGCCGTCTCCTCGGGGACGGTCACCAGAGAGACGGTGGCCTCCACGACGACGCCGAGGGTGCCCTCGCTCCCGACGAACAGCTTCGTGAGGTTCATCACCGTCTCGCCGTCGTCGTTCTCGGAGACGACCTTGTGGAGATTGTAGCCCGAGACGCACCGCTTCAGTTCGGGGTAGCGCTCGTCTATCTCCGCCTCGTTCTCCTCGACGAGTCGGCGGACCGTCTCGTAGACGTGCGCCTCCCGGTCGTCCTTCGAGACGATGTCGTCCCACTCCTCGCTGCCGACCACCACGTCGCGGGTGTGGATCACCGACCCGTCGGTCAGCACGACGCGCAGTTCGTCGGTGTACGCGTCGGTGATGCCGTACCTGACCGAGTGCGCGCCCGTCGAGTTGTTCCCGATGCCGCCGCCCACCGTCGCTCGGTTCGAGGAGGCCGGGTCGGGTGCGAACTTCAGACCGTACTCCGAGAGTCTGTCGTCTAAGTCGTCCTGTACGACGCCGGGTTGGACCGTCGCCGTCCGCCCCTCGGGGTCTATCTCCACCACCTCGTCCATGTACTTCGAGAAGTCCACGACGACGCAGCCCGGCCCGACAGTCTGTCCCGCAAGCGACGACCCCGCGCCGCGGGGGAGAACCGGCACGCCGTGCTCGGACGCTATCCGGACCGTCTCCCGAACGTCATCCTCGTCGCGCGGGATGACGACGCCCGCGGGGCGCGCGCCGTATATCGACCCGTCGGTGGCGTACAACACCTGCGCGTACTCGTCGAACCGAACCTCGCCCGAGACGGCGTCGCGCAGATCCGACGCCACGTCCGCGTACTCCGCTACGTCCTTGACGTCGTAATCGCCCGCCGCTTGGAATGCCTGAAAGTCGTGCGAATCGGCGCTCTCGGCGCTGTGCCCGTACCGCGTCTTCGGTCGGCGTTCCTCGGAGGCCATTAGGATGAATTATCATGTGGGTTCTGATAAAACTGTGTGCCGTGTGCGAACGGTACGCACCCTCAGGTCGGCCGAGGATAGTACCGCCCGCCGACCCGCACTCGAACCGCGTTCCTCCCGCGGTCAAAAGGGCGTATCCGCCGCCGCGTGGACTTGTCTCGTCACGCTGACGACGAGGTACAGGACCGCACCGACGAAGGCGACGGCACCGAACGCGCTGGAGACGCCGGGGAGGGTCCACGCGACGAACTCGGGCAGACCGTTCGAAGACAACGGTATCAGTAGGAGGGCGACGCCCCGGCGAATCGACCGCTGTATCTCGGAGTCGGACACGGTCGGGCGTCGGGAGATTCGATATAAAATGGTTCCGAGACCGACACGCCCGACGGAGGGGGGCACCGGCGACGGTGCGCTCAGGACTCGGCGTAGAGGACGGCGAGGACGGTGAACAGCCCGATTTCGGCGGCTTTCGACGCGGCGGCCCAGAGGTCGGTCGTGAGGTGGGAGACGACGTTCTCCATCGGCGAGAGGCCGTGGAGGAGCGGTTCGCGTCCCGGGAGGAAGCCGCCGTGGCCGGTGAAGTGCCACGCGAAGTAGCCGACGACGTAGAGGGCCGACAGGAGCATCCCCGCGAGGTAGTAGGGCCGTCGGTCCCGCGCGTTGCGACTCAGCGAGACGCCGACGAGGAGGGCGGTTCCGGAGAGGACGAACGCCACCGGGCGGGGGTCGTACTGCAGGAGTCGCCAATCGCCGTTGAGCGCGGCGAACAGTTCCACCATCCCGTGACTCGGGTGCAGGAGGTGGAGGAGGGCGACGAGGACGGCCAGGCCCGCGCCGGCGTACGAGAGCGCTCTCGTCGGCCCTTCGGAGTCGTTCGCGGACCACGAGGCCGTCGAACTGTCGGACGTGTTCATTGTCGGCCGGAGGGCGGCCAAGTATAACTGTCTCATCCTTTGTCCTCGAGGTGCGACGGACGCACCACACTCCGCGGACGGTGGCGCACCCGGCCCTCGGACGCCCGAGTCGCGCCGACCCTCACAACTCGACGTTCGGGACGAACTGCCCCGTCTCCCGGCGCACGCCGCCGAGGAGCAACACGGCGGCCGCGAGGGGGAGGAGCGCGCAGGCGAGGTACACCGGGAAGAAGCCCACCGCCTCTATCAACGGGAGAGCGACTATCGGGCCGAATCCGCCGCCGATATCGCCGAACACGTTGTTCGTGCCGACGGCGCGACCCATCCGGTCGTCGGCGACGAGGTCCGCGAGGAGGGCCATCAACGGTCCGCTGGTGCCGCCCTGTCCGGTGCCGACGAAGAGGCAGGCGACGGCCAGCGTCGCCACCGAGTCCGCGAAGGCGAGGAGGAGAAAGCCGAGCGACGTCGTCCCGAGGAACACGAGCAGGACCGGGACGCGCGACTGCCGCCGGTCGCTGACGTACCCGCCGAGGTACATGGAGACGCCCGCGGCGACGACGGTGACGGCCATGAAGATGCCCGACGACCCCTGCGAGTCGAACCCGAACACCCCGATGTCGTTCCGGTCGAGGAAGAGCACCAGCGTGGCGAACAGCGCGCCGATGTAGACGAACAGGACGGCGAAGTTCACCGCGCCGACGGTCAACGCGGGGAGGCTCGTGTCCACGTCCCACGGCTTGACCGACTTCCCCGAGCGCTCCTCGACGTGCGTCTCCGGCACCGTCGCGTACGCCACGACGCTGGCGAAGAACGCGAAGACGGTGGCGACGGCGAACGCGGGGACGGTGCCCCAGAACTCGCTGACGACGCCGCCGACCACCACGCCCGTCGGGAAGCCGAACAGGACGCCGCCCCTGATGAGGCCCATGCTCGCGCCGCGGGAGCGGTTGGTGCTCACGTCGGCGGCTATCGTGTACGCCGTCGCGAAGACGAGAGCGCTGCCGACGCCCCAGAGGATGCGCGCGGCCATGAACCACCCCGCGGGGAACGGCGCGAGCATCGCGGCGACGTACCCGGAGGTGGCGAACCCCTGGACGAACATCCCGACGACGAACGGCGTCCGCGTCCCGATTCGGTCCACGAGGACGCCCGCGGGGGCGTTGGCGACCAGCCGAGAGAAGCGATTCGCGCTCAGGATGAGACCGACGAGGAACGGCGAGATGCCGAGCACCGCGCCGAGGTTCGGCAGGATGGGGAAGATGACGCCGCCGCCGAAGCCGATGAAGAACGTGCTGACGATGACCGCCCCGACGACGACGGACCGTTCGCTCGCGGCCCCGCGGACGCGGTTCGACAGTCGCTCGATGGGACCCGCTTTTGACACGAGAGACGACCTCAGACGCGCTCTCCGCGGCGTACTCGCGGTACTGCTCGCGCCGGAGTGGAGGCCCCGGCGGCCCGACTCGCCCGCGGTTTCCAGAACGGACCCCGTAACGGCGTCGAGACGGAGACGCCGCCGCTAACGTGCATTCCCGATTGTTGGCCGAATTTTCTCTAAAGGGTTTGGGTACGCCGCCCGATTCGCCGGCTTCCCCGCGCTCCGGCGTCCCCGCGTCCCCTCATCCCGGCGGCGGCGGCGAGTCTCACGTCTCGATGTTCGGGCGAGCGGGGTGGTTCGCGTCCGAACCGCCGAACGACGACGGCACAACAGTTTTGCCGAACCGCTCGACACTCACTGTTACAACCAATGAATACACAGGTGGACACGTACCTCGTCACGCAGACGAACCTCTCGGGCGACCGTTCGACGGCGGACGTCGTCCGGGCGGCCATCGCCGGCGGAGTGGACGCCGTTCAGCTCCGCGAGAAGCACGCGACAGCCCGCGAGCGGTACGAACTCGCTCGGGAACTCCGGCGGATAACCGCCGAGGCGGGCGTCCTCTTCGTCGTCAACGACCGGGTTGACATCGCCGTCGCCGCCGACGCCGACGGCGTCCACCTCGGGGATGACGACCTGCCAATCTCGGTGGCCCGCGACCAACTCGGCCCCGAGGGCGTCGTCGGCCGGTCCGTCTCGACGGTCGAAGGCGCGCGGAACGCCGAGGCGGCGGGCGCGGACTACCTCGGCGTCGGCGCGGTCTTCTCGACGTCCTCGAAGGACGTGGACGACGACGAGGCCGAAATCGGCACCGAGACGGTCGCCGCGATAGCCGACGCCGTGGACGTGCCCGTCGTCGGCATCGGCGGCATCACTCCGGAGAACGCCGCCGACGTGGCCGCCGCCGGGGCGGACGGGGTGGCCGTCATCTCGGCCATCGCCGGGTCGGACGACCCCGAGGAGGCGACGCGCCGTCTCGCGACCGCGGTCCGCGAAGGGAGGGCGAGCTGATGACTCCCGACGTGAACCTCGCGGACGCCCTCTCGACGGTGCGCGAGGAGCAACCGCTGGTCAACTGCCTCACGAACGTGGTGACGGTCAACGAAGTCGCCAACGTGACCCTCCACTGGGGCGGCCTCCCCGTCATGTCCGACGACGAACGGGAGGTGAGCGACATGGTGGCCATCGCGGACGGATGCCTCCTGAACATGGGGACCGTGAGCGAACGCGGCGAGGAGGCGATGGTGACCGCGGGCGAGGCGGCGAACGAACACGGCGTCCCGGTTGTCGTAGACCCCGTGGGCGTCGGCGCGACGCCGACGCGCGACCGGGTCGCGGAACGCCTCGTCACCGAACTCGAACCCGCCGTGATCAACGGCAACTACGGCGAGATAACCGCCCTCTCGGGCGACGACGCGGAAGTCCGGGGCGTCGAGTCCGTCGGCGAGTACGCCGACATCGCCGCGAACGCGACGGCACTCGCCGACCAGACGGGGGCCGTCGTCGTCGCCTCCGGCGAGGTGGACATCGTCGCCACCGCCGAGGAGGCGTACCGCGTGGAAGTCGGCCACGAGATGCTCTCCACCGTCGTCGGCACCGGGTGCATGCTCGGCGTCACACTCGCCGTGTTCGCCGGCGCGTTGGGCGACGACGCGGAGGCGGCACTCGCCGGGACGGCGGCGTTCGGCCTCGCGGGCGAGGCGGCCGCAGCGGGCGAGTACGGCGACTACGCCGGCCCCGGGAGCTTCGAGACGGCGTTCCGCGACGCGGTGGCCGATTTCGACGGGGAGGACGCCGACGCCGGCGACCGAATCGAGGCCGTCGCCACCGAGTGACCGACCCCCGAGAGCGCGTCGTCCGACCCGCTCTTCTCGGAAGTCCGACATACCGGGGAAATCGCCGGGCGGGAGGGGGACGAGCGACGGGCTAATTTTTAGGCGAGGCGAAAACATGTCGAGTAAGCGTAAGGTTTGAGTACTCCGGGCACCTACGACGGAGTGATGAGTTCCCAAGAGACCGCCACCCGGAAAGCAGGAAGCATCGAAGACAACCCCGTTCGCCTCGAACGGGAGAAAGCCGAACAGATAATCGGCGCGCTGAACACCGACCTCGCGGACGCGTACGTCCTCTACCACCAGCTCCACAAGCACCACTGGAACGTCGAGGGCGCCGAACACCTCGGCCTCCACCGGTTCTTCCAGGAGGCGTACGAGGACGTCGAGGAGGCGGCAGACGAGATAGCGGAACGCCTCCAGACGCTCGGCGGCGTCCCCCACGCGAGCATGTCCGCCCTCTCCGAGGCGGCGACGGTCGAACCCGAGGACGAGGACGTCTACGACGTCCGCACCTCGATGGAGAACGACCTGGAGATGTACGGCGACATCATCGAGAGCTACCGCGAGCACATCACCCTCGCGGAGGGGCTGGGCGACCACACGACGGCCCACATGCTCCGCGAACAGCTGACCGAGTTAGAGGAGCACGCTCACGTCATCGAGCACTACCTCGCCGACGACTCCCTCAAGCAGTAAAGCGACCTGCGACGGAACTCGGCGGTCCACTCCGACCCGTCACGGCGACGGGTCGATTTCGTCGCTGAGAAGCACTTCGGCCAACCGTTCTGCGACGTCCGGACTCACCGTTCCGACGAGTGCCGACGCCTCCGCCTCGTACTCGTCGATGCGGAGGACGTCCCGACAGAAGCGACAGAGGATCTCGTACGTCCGGGCGAGTCGGTCCGCGCGCGACTCCCCTTCTTCGGTGAGGACGACTCCCTCGTACGGTTCGTGGTCGACCAACCCCCGTTCGTCGAGTCGTTCGGCCATCTCCGTCGCCGCCGCGGGCGACCGACCGAGTTCGGCGGCTATCGACCCGGTGGAGACGGGCGCCGTCTCGTTCGGTCGCAGTCTACGGATAGCGAGGAGATACCGCGCGTCGGGGACCATCTCGGCGTGGGACTGGGCCCGCCGAGTTACTCCCGCGGTTCCACGACCGTATCGGTCCCTATCCAGCCGTCGGAGTTTCCGGACTCGATGAAGACGTACGTCCCGGGAGAGCCTTCGCAAACGCCGATTTCGGTCTCTTCGTCTGATTCGTTCGACCGCTCGTCCTCCGGTTGGGAGAGTGGAGGCGTCGCCATTGAGAGTTGTTTAGGCAGACCTAAAATAAAAACGTTCGGTCTTCCGTGCCACGACGGTACAGGGTTCGGACGTATCAGTCCCGCGGACGCGTTCGTCGGTCGGCGCGCAGTGAGGGGTCACGCGGAGTCGCCGACGCGGACGGACGCCAACCCGCGCGGCCGGTCGCGACTGCGCACCGTCACCGTCACGCGGAGGGACGACGCGGGGTCCGACTCCTCGGAGACGGACAGAGACGGGTAACCGTCGCCGAATCCCGTCCGCCCGTCCGACCGACGCCGCCCGTCGGCGTCCCTGAGGAGTTCGATCACCAACGGAAGCGTCGGGACGGTCCGCCGGTCGTCGCGGAGTCTGTAGCCGTCGAGGGTGATGCGGCGAACCGCGCCCCCCGAATCGCCCGCCTCGACCGTCTCCACCTCGTAGACATCCACGACCGACTTTGCCCGGAGGCGCGCGAGGGCGGCCTCCACCGGGCGGTCCGAGGAGTCCACCGCCGAGAGCGTCGCCGCCGCGGTTTCCAGGACTCGGGCCTGTTCCGTCGGCGAGAGGTGGTCGTCGATGTCGCGCGCCATGCACCGCAACAGGGCGACGCAGAGTTCGTGCCTGTCGGCGACGGTTTCGGCGGCGTCGAAGTACGAGTCCATCACCGCGTCTTCGACCGTTCGGTACCCGTGCACCGAGAGGGCCTCGAAGACGGCGGCGGCGACGTCGTGGCAGAACTCGACGAGTTCCGAGGGGACGACGCCCCCCGCCGTCGGTTCGGGCGGCGTCGTCCGGTCCGCCTCCGAAGCGGACGGGGCGGACGCCTCGCAGACGATGGGGTCGTGGACCATCACCCGCGGGTCGTACCGCCTGAGGGCCGCCCGGTACTCCTCGGCCAACCTCGCCGCCGACGCCGCCGCCGCGCGGTCCTCGAATCGGGCGTCCGCGACGGGGACGATTCGCTCGCCCGTCCGACCGCAGACGATGCCGTACCGGCCGTCGGCGGCGGCGAGTTCGTCGATGCGGTCCCGTATCTCTCGGAGTGACCGGCCGACCATCACCGACCCTCCGAGGGTCGGACTTCGCTCCCGGCAGTCGGTCGCAGTCGCGCCACCTCCGAGTTCATCGTTGCCGTTTTAGGACGGCCTAAAATAAATAAGTACGTCATCGCCGCGACGAGTGCGCTTCCCGAAACTACTATGATGTTTTAGGCCAGCCAAAAACTATGAGCGACGAACGACGGCACTACGAGGTGGTCGTGGTCGGCGGCGGTCCCGCCGGATGCTCCGCGGGCGTCTTCACCGCCCGGTACGGCCTCGACACCGTCGTCTTCGACCGGGGGAACTCCTCGCTGCGTCGGTGCGCGTATCTGGAGAACTACCCCGGCTTCCCCGCCGGTATCGAAATCGACGCGTTCTACGAGTTGCTGCACGCCCACGTCGAGGAGGCCGGGTGCGAACTCCGCGCGGAGATGGTCGAGTCGGTGACCCGCGAGGAGGGGGCGTTCGTCGTCGAGACGCAGGAGGGCGGAACCGTCACCGCCGACCGAGTCGTCGCCGCGGCGCGGTACGACGGGTCGTACCTGCGTGCGATGGACGAGGAGGCGATGACGACGACGACGGAACACCTCGGCGAGACGAGAGAGCGGTTCGACCCCGACTACGCGGACGCCGACGGGCGGACGCCGATAGACGGCCTCTACGTCGCCGCGCCCGCCGGCGAGGCGAACGCGCAGGCGATACTCTCGGCCGGTCACGGCGCGCGTATCGCCCGGAACCTCATCGCGGACGTGCGCCGCGAGGCGGGGTACCCCGAGGAACTCGCCGCCCACTGGGACTGGGTCCGCCCCGAGGCCGAACGCGCCGAGGAGTGGGCCTCCCGCGACCGGTGGCGCGAGTGGTTCGACGACCGAGTGCCCGACGACCACCCCCTCGACGGCGACGAACTGGCCGACCTCCGAGAGGCGGAGGTCGAACGCAGGTTGGGCGCGTACGTCCCCGACGACGACATCGACCGCCGGGCCGAACGCGGGTACGACCGACTCCTCGAACGGATCCCCGACGACCGAATCGAGGCGTACCTCCGCGGGCGAACCCGCGCGGGCGACGCCGATGCCGACGACTGACCGTCTCCGACGGTCGCGACTCCCTCGACGGGCGGTCCCCCTCGAACGCTTCGGCCCGCCGCCGCTTTCGGCCCTCCACTCTCCCCGCTGACTTCTCTCCTCTCACTCCGGTACCGGGCGTCCTCGACGGTCACTCCTCGGCGGCGTCCGCCTCCCAGCCCTCGGTGTAGATGTGGTCCTCCTCGACGCCCGCCGATTCGAGGAGGTCGCGCGTCTCGACGACCATCGCGGGGACGCCGCAGACGTAGAAGTCGGTGCCGTCCAGACCGACCGTCTCCTCCAGTGCGTCCGGCAGGTGGTCCTGCACGTGCCCCGTCCGGCCGTTCCACCCCTCGTCGTCGGCGCGCGAGAGGACGTACTCGGCGGAGACGTTCCCGTGTTCCGCCCGGAGTTGGTCGATGCTCTCGCGGAAGATGACGTGCGACTGGCCGCGTTCGCCGAACACGAGGTGGGCGTCCCCCCTCCCCTCGGCGGCGTACTGCTTGAACATCGGGTAGAGGGGCGTGATTCCCGTGCCCGTCGCGACGAACGCGGCGTCGCGGTCGAAGTCGCGGACGTAGAGGTTGCCGTCCACCGGTTCTATCTCTATCTCGTCGCCCGGCGTTCGGTCGTGCATGAAGACGGAGGCGTTCCCGTCGTCGTAGCGCTTTATCGCGAGGACCATCTCGTTCGTCCCCGGGAGGGTGGCGGCCGTGTACGGCCGCGTCCCCTCCTCGTCGTCGCTCTCGAAGTGGACCGCCGTGTGCTGGCCCGGTCGGTAGTCGAACGTGTGGTCGTCGGCGACGAGTCGGAACTGTCGCACGTCCGGCGTCATCCGGTGGACGTCCGCGACGGTGACGGTAATCGACATAGGCGGGCTTCGAAGAGATGTCAAAAATGCGTGGTGGCGGCGCGGTCGTCGAGAGGCGATTCGCGGCGGTTCACCCGCCCGACTCGCGGGCGCCCATCGCCTGCGTGATGTGCGTGAAGGTGACTAATCCGAGTCCGCCGACGAGGTTCCCCGCGGTGACGAGAGCCGTCGTCTCCGCCAGTTTGACGAGGCCGATGGGCGCGCCGAACAGCATGCCGAAGACGACGTGCAGCATCGTGACGACGACGTGGTCGAACGGCCCGAGCGTCAGGAGGACGCCGACGATGTAGGCCATCGCGATGCGGCTTCCGACGCTGTTGACAGCTTCGAGGAGGAACGAGAGCAGGACGACGAGTGCGCCGCCGACGATGGCCGCCGCGAACTCCGTTATCGCCGGGCGGTGAACGAACTCCGTTGCGAACGTGCGCAGGGCGTGGACGGCCCCCTTCGGCAACACGCCGTGGACGGAGAAGATGTACGCCATGAGGACGCCGCCGACGAGGTTGACCGCGAAGGTGACCGACCACAGGCGGAGGAGCTTCGAGACCATCCACGAGTCGGCGTCCACCGCCTTCGCCACCGGGTCGTAGAAGTTCTCGTTGAACAGTTCCGCCCGGCCGACGACGAGGAAGACGAGGCTCACGCCGAACGCGAGTGCGCCGGCGATGGTGGCTATCTTTCCGAACTGCGGTTCGACGAACGCGTGGACGATACCGAGGGCGACGATGCCGAACACGACGGTGAATCCGGCGATGAAACTGGTCGAGACGAGTTCGAGCATCGGCTGGTCGAGGCGGCGTTCGCCCTCCTCGACCGCCCTCTCGAATATCTCCGACGGGTCGGGCGCGACGGGCACTTTTCGACTGTCTCCCGACACGATGAAAAGCGACGTGGCCAGCGTCCGCGGGAAGGGACGAAGGGCGCGTTCGACGCCGGCGCGTCCGGGGCGGTGCTCAGTCGTCGCTCGGAATCTCGGCGTCGCTTATCGAGACGTCCGGTCGGAATACGAGGGTCGGGTCGAGTTCGTCGAGCGTCTCGCCGCGGCGGACGCGGTCCGGCCAGTCGTGGTTCGCGAGGGCGGCGGTGCCCTGCGTCACGATGTCCGCCCCGTCGGCCAGCGCCTCGCGCGCCTTCTCGGGGTCGCCGAGGCCGCCGTTCGCGAACACGACGGTGTCGCCGTGTCGGACGGCCAGTTCGGTGAGCGTCGGCCCCTCGTCGCCGAACGCCGGTTCGGTCACCTCGGGTTCGGTGACGTGAAGGTAGTCCGCGCCGGCGTCGGTGAACGCCTCGAAGACCGCCTCCGCGGTCGCCTCCCCGTCGGGCCACGTCCGTTCCTCGTCCGTGACCGCGCCCTGAGATACGCGGACGCCGACGACGAACTCCTCTGGGGTCGCGTCGCGAATCGCCGCGACGACTTCGGCCGGGAAGCGCGCCCGCGCCTCGGGGCTGCCGCCGTACTCGTCGTCGCGTTCGTTCACGAGGGGGTCGACGAACTCGTGGAGCAGGTAGCCGTTGGCGGCGTGGACCTCGACGCCGTCGAACCCGGCTTCGACCGCACGCTCGGCGGACTCGACGAAGCCCGTCTTCACCTCGGCCAGTCCGCCGTCGTCCAGCGCCTCGGCCTCGGGGAACTCCCCGGACCCGCCGTACACCTCCGCCATCTCGCCCGGCGCGCGGTACGGCGACGGGGCCACGAGGCCCTCGCCGTAGCGGCTGCCCTGCCCCTGCGCGCCGGCGTGCATGACCTGCGCGAAGATGGGGCTCCCCTCCTCGTGGACCGCATCGACGACCTGCGACCACGACGCCGCCTGCTCGTCGGTCGCGAGACCAGGCTGGTTGTGGTACCCCTGACTGTGGGCCGTGTCGGGGTGGACGCCCTCGGTGACGAGCACGGAGAACCCGCCGCGGGCGAACGAGGCGTAGTAGTCGGCCATCCGTTCGGTCGCGCACCCCTCGTCCGTCGCGCTCGTCCGCGTCATTGGCGCAAGGCCGACGCGGTTGTCGAGGGAGAGTCCCTTCCACTCGAACGGCTCGAAGAGCGGGTCGTCTGTCATGGTTCGAGGTTGTCGCCGTCCGGACTAAAGCCGCAGGCGCGGATGTGCGCTCCACGCACGACACGTCTGGTATCGCACGGCACGCGCACGGAGAACCCCGACGTGCGCCTTCTCCCGAACGTCGGAAAAGCGGCAAAAGTTATTTGATAATTGGTACCGAATGTCATAATGCGCCGGCGCTTCCGGCGCGACGCGGTGACGACCGAACCTTCCAACCATGCGAATCGGAATCGAAATCGAGTGTTGGCTCGTCGACACCGACGGCCACCTCCGTCCGGCCGACGAGGTGATAGCCGCCTGCGAGGGGGTCGACTCCGAGATGGTGACCCCGTTGTTGGAGGTGAAGACGCCTCCCTGCGATTCGCTCTCGGAACTGGCTGCCGTCCTCGGGGACCGACTCGGGCGCGTCCGCGAGGAGGCGCGGGTGCGCGACAAGCGCCTCGTGCCGTTGGGCACGCCGTTGAGCGACGAGCGACTTCCGCGGCGGACGAGCTCACGAATCGACGTCCAACGCGCCGTCCTCGGCGACGACTTCGGCCACGCCGGGTACTGCGCGGGCACCCACCTGCACTTCGAGCAGACGAGCGTCGCCGACCAACTCCGCGTCCTCACGGCGTTAGACCCGGCGTTCGCCCTCGTGAACACCGCGCCCTACTACCGCCGTCGTCGGGTCACCGCGTGCGCTCGACCGCACGCGTACCGGCGACTGTGCTACCGGTCCTTCCCCGAGTACGGCCAGCTGTGGCGGTACCCCGAGTCGGCCGCCGAGTGGCGAGGGCGAGTCGAGAGGCGGTTCGACGCCTTCGTCGAGGCCGCCGCGGAGCGCGGAATCGACCCCGAGACCGTCGAGTCAGAGTTTTCGCCCTGCGACGCGGTCTGGGCCCCGGTCTGTCTCCGGGACGACCTCGGAACCGTGGAGTGGCGGACGCCCGACGCCGCCTCTCCGCTTGAACTCTGCCGTCTCGCCGCCGACGCGACGCGAATCGTCGAAACCGCCGTCGAGGACGGCACCCGTATCGGCGACGGTGGAGACGACGGTGCGCTGTCGCTCCCGCCGTTCGAGCGGCTTCGAGGGCACGTCGATGCGGCGATCGAACGCGGACTCGCGGCACCGCGCGTCGAGCGACACCTCTCTCGGATGGGCTTCGAGTCCGAGGAGTACCGGCCGTTCGGGGCGGAAATCGACGGGCGAAGACGGCTCGACGCCGACGGGGCGAGGCGGCTCCGCCGCCGGGCCGCGGACCGTCTCGAACGCGACATCGAACGCCTGCGCGAGACGACGGCACCTCGGGCGGAACTGTCCCGAGGGTGAGTACTGCTCGGCGGGCGTGACGCGCCCGTCCGGCGGGGCGTCCGCGGCGAATCAAAAGTACCATGGAACCGCGACGCACAGGGGACCTTACTTAGGTGTTTCACGTGACCGAGAAACGCGAATACGGAGACGACTATCCCGACAAGACGCTGTACATCCCCGGTCCGACCGAGGTGCGCGAGGACGTCGTCGAGGCGATGTGCGAACCGATGTTCGGCCACCGCATGGACCGGATGACGGACCTCTACACCACCATCGTCGAGGACACGAAGGAGTTCCTCGGCACCGACAACGACGCGATAATCCTCACGGGGTCGGGCACGGAGTTCATGGAGAGTTCCGTCCTCAACCTCGTCGACGAGAACGTCCTCGTGACGACCTGCGGGAGTTTCAGCGAGCGTCAGGCCAACGTCGCGGAGCGGTTGGGGAAGAACGTCGATACGCTGGAGTACGAGTGGGGACGGGCGGTCAAGCCCGAAGACGTCCGCGAAACGCTCGAAGGGAGCGACACCGACTACGACGTCGTCACCTGCGTGATGAACGAGTCCTCGACGGGCGTCCGCAACCCGATAGAGGAGATCGGCGACGTGGTCGCGGAGTACCCGGACACCTACTTCGTCGTGGACGCGGTGTCGTCTCTGGGCGGCGACTACGTCGATATCGACGCCCACGGCATCGACGTCGTCTTCACGTCGGTCCAGAAGGCGTTCGCCATGCCGCCCGGCCTCGCCGTCTGCATCGTGAGCGAGGACGCCTACGAGCGAGAAGTCGAGAAGGAGTCGGCGTCGTGGTACGGCGGGTTCCAGCGCTCGCTCGACTACTACGACCGGAAGGGACAGACCCACTCCACGCCCGCGATTCCCATCATGCTGGCCTACCGAAAGCAGATGAAGCACATGCTCGACGAGGGCCACGAGGCGCGCGACGAACGCCACCGCGAGATGGCCGAGTACACCCGCCGGTGGGCGCGCGAGCACTTCGACATGTTCCCCGAGGAGGGCTACGAGTCCCAGACGGTGAGCTGCATCGAGAACACGCGGGAAATCGACGTCGCCGCGACCATCGAAGAGGTCTCCGAGGAGTACGACATGGTGTTCTCGAACGGGTACGGGTCGGCGCTCGGCGAGAAGACGTTCCGCATCGGCCACATGGGCGAACACGACGTCGAGTCGATTCGGGCCCTGACCGACGCCATCGAAGACGTCGCTGGGCTCTGATTCGGGTCGAGCGTATCGAACGTCGCCCGTAGTGCGACCGGGCGAACGTCGACCGGTGGACTCGGCGACACCGAATCCGACCGCACCGTTTCTCGGTCAGTCCTCCCCGAACGCGTCCGCGATGTCGTCGGCCACGTCCGCGATGGCGGTGCGGGCCCGGTCCACCTCGCGCATCGTCATGAACCCGTGGACCATGTCGTCGTAGTTCTCGTAGCGCGTGGGGACGCCGTCGCGGACGAGTTGTTCGGCGTACGCCTTCCCGCCGTCGCGGAGCGGGTCGAATCCGGCGGTGACGACCGTCGCGGGGGCGACGCCGGAGACGTCGGCGGCGTTCGTCGGGTCGGCGTACGGGTTCCGTCTGTGGATATCGCTCACGTAGTAACAGCGCTCGAACCACTCCATGTCCGCTCTATCGAGGACGACGCCGGCGTGCTCTCGGACGGACTGCTGATCCTCCTCGACGCCGACGGCGGGGTAGAGGAGCGTCTGGTGGGAAATCTGCGGGCCGTCGCGCTCGGCGGCCACGAGGGCGGCGACGGCGGCGAGGTTTCCGCCCGCGGAGTCACCCGCCACTGCTATCTCCCTGGTCCCGCGGACGGCGTCCGGGTTCGCGGCCGCCCACTCGACGGCGGCGTAGGCGTCTTCCACGGCCGCGGGGAAGGGGTGTTCGGGGGCGAGTCGGTACTCGACCGAGAGGACGGCGCAGCCGCTCTCTCGCGTGAGATGCCGGCAGAGCCAGTCGTGCGTGCCGATACTTCCGAGGACGAACCCGCCGCCGTGGAAGAACACCACCGTGGGGTGCGGTCCGTCCGCGTCCGGGAGATAGAGGCGGGCGTCGAGTTCGCCGGCGGGACCCGGAATCGTTCGGTCGGCGGTCGCACCGACGCTCGGCGGGTTCCGGTTCCGCATCCGCGTGACCGCGCGGGTGACGAGTCGGAGGAGCTTCAACCCGCGGCGACTGTGCGGAAGCGGGAACCGGTCTTGGCGTTCGACCGCCGCCTTCGCCTGCGGGTCGATGTCGTCGGCGTGCATCACCGAGAGTTTGGGTAATCGACACTAAACCGCTTGTGCTCCGCGGAGTCGATGCGCTGTCGTCGTACAGAAATGTCGCCCGAGACACTAACGGCCGGCATCATCCCGAGGCGGCGCGCCGCGTCAGCCGGGAAACCCTCGTGTCAGGCGGTCCGTCTTTCGGGCGCGGACGTTCCACTCCGCCGGCGACTGCCGCCGTCGGCGGAGTCGTCGCCAGAGGCGACTCGGATATGTCGCGCACCCGGGTTCTCCGTTTCCTCATCGCTCCCTCGTGGGACTACTCGGAACGGGGACTAAGGTGCGCACGAGGACGTAGGGGGTCGAACCACAAGGGGGTTCCGACTCGACGGTTCCGCCGGGGTTCCGACGGTTCAGACGGTGTACTCCGACTCCTTCAGTTGGACGTACTTCCCATTTCGGTACTTGAACTTCGTCTTCTTGTACGTCGTGACGAGGCGGGCGGCGTTGAATCCCGCGCCGATTTTCGAGGTTTTGAACAGCTCCGGCCCCGACTCCACCTGCAGTTTCTTCGCCGTCGAGAACGCCCAGTCCCAGTCGTCCGGGCCGTAGTCGCGGACGACGTCGGCGAAGGAGACGTTGCGCAGGACTTCCTCGCCGATGGCGTCCTTCCAGCGAGCGTTGTACGGCGTCAGGTCGCCCTCGGCGGCGAGTTCGCCGGCGATAGCGCCCGTCCGGACGGCGACGTGGTCCCCGCCCTCGTGGAACGCCGAGGTTGCGCCCATCGCGCCGCCGACGACGGCGATGCCGACCTTCGCGGGCGAGTCGATGGGTCGCGTCGAGGAGATTGCGTACGTCTCCGTCCCCTTCGTCTTCCCGCGGTCCTCGACGAGGGGGAAGTCCCCCTCTATGTCGTACTCATCGCCGTACTCCTGTTCGAGGAGGCGGCGGATGTACTCTCTCCCCTGCGGGATTCGCTCGTCGTCGTCGCGGAGGAGAGCGTACTTCTCTCTGTCTTCTATCTCGTCGATGTCTAAGCCGATGGGCATCGTCAGGCCGATCCGGGCGACGGTGCCGTCGTTCGGGAAGATCCACGGGTAGGCGGTGTGACCGGGCATGTACCCCCACCAGAACTTGATGGCGCTCGACACCTCGTCGTACACCTCCTCGGGGAGGCGTCTGTGCTCCTGGTAGGCGATGTGGTTGACCTTCGTCGTCGCCAGTCGGTCCGTGATGTCGAACGGGACGAACCGGTCGAGAACCTTGTTCGTCACCGTCCGTTGGGGGCCGTCCGCGAGGACGACGAAGTCGGCGGCGATATCCTCGCCCGAGGCGAGGCGGACGACGTGGCGCGGGCCGTCGCCGTCGGGGTCGGTCTCCACGTCGCGGACGGACGCCTTCACGCGGTACGTCGCGCCCGCCTCCTCGGCCCTGTCGCGCATCCAGTCGTCGAATCTCGCGCGGTGGAAACAGTAGCCGAACTCGTCGTACGACGACTCGATGCCCGTCTTCCGCAGGACGATGGACTCGGTGGGGCCGACGAACTCCGCGCGGTCGAGATGGCTGAGGAGTACGTCGTCGGGCATCTCGTCGGGGTGGATGCCCATGATGTCCACCCAGTAGTCGAGGATTCCCGCCGCGTCCGTCGAGTCGGGGCCGAGTCGGTCGGGCCGGTCGGCCCGGGGAACCCCCTTCTCCAGCACCACCGCCGACGCGCCCCTCGACGCCGCGGCGTGCGCGGCGGACGACCCTGCGGGCCCACCGCCGACGATGGCTACGTCGAATCGCTCCATACCGCGTACCGAACCCTGCGGCGATAATAAACCCCCTGAACTGGCACGCGTACTGACCGGTTCGCCCCGGCGACGGGCCGGCGGTCGGCGCGTTCGACGAGGGGTCGGTCCGACGGGCGGTCGGTCCGACGGGCGGTCGGTTCGGCGAGGGGTGAGTTCGAGAGGCGGCGGACGCCGTTCGCTCGGGGTGAACATTTACCACCCCTCCCGGAGCGTATCCTACCCGATGAGCGACGCCGACATCGTCGTCTTACGGCAGAAGATTCACGGACTGTCCGCCGAGGGGTACGCCGAGGAACTCCGCGCGCGACTCCCCGAGAAGAACGTCGTCCTCGCGCGCACCCCCGCCGAGGAGCGCGAACTCCTGCGCGAGACGCCGGTGGCGACGGGACTCTCCCTCGACGAGGACGCCCTCGCGGCGGCGGAGAACCTGCGCATGTTCGCGTGCGTCTACGCCGGGACGGGCCACCTCCCGACGGACGTCCTTGAAGAACGCGGCGTCGCGGTCACCAACGCCTCCGGCGTCCACGGCCCCAACATCGGAGAACACGTCGTCGGGGCCATCCTCTCGTTCACGCGCCGGTTCCACGTCGCGTGGCGGCAACAGCAACGACGCCAGTGGCGGTCGTTCCAGACCCGCGAGTTGCAGGGTTCGACGGTGACCGTCGTCGGACTCGGCGCACTCGGGCGGGCCACCGTGGAGCGACTCGGCTCCTTCGGCGTTGAGACCATCGGCGTGCGCTACTCGCCGGAGAAGGGCGGCCCGACGGACGAGGTGGTCGGCCTCGAAGACGAACGGGGGTTCCACGACGCCCTCGCCCGAAGCGACTACCTCGTCGTCGCCTGCCCCCTGACGGAGACGACGCGCGGACTCGTGGACGCCGACGCCCTCCGGTCGATGCCGCCGGACGCCGTCCTCGTCAACGTCGGGCGCGGGCCCGTCGTGGACACCGACGCCCTCTTGGACGCACTCCGGTCGAACGCCATCCGCGGCGCGGCACTCGACGTGACCGACCCCGAACCCCTGCCGGAGGACCACGAACTGTGGAACTTCGAGAACGTCCTCATCACGCCCCACAACGCGGGCCACACGCCGAAGTACTGGGAGCGTTTGGCCGGCATCGTCGCGCGCAACGTCGAACGCGCCGACGAGACGGGGGAGTTCGAAGAGTTGGAGAATCAGGTGATATAGCGTCGAACGCCCGCTATCGGTCGTCCGTGCGGCCGACACCGGGACGGAGTCGTCCGAGGTTACCGTTCGTCGGGCGGAAGTTCCACGTGTTCGAACCAGAATCTCTCGACAGCTTCCGCGAGTGTGACGAACTCGTCGGGGTCCGTGGGTTTGGTGAGGTACGCGTTAGCGCTGGCGTCGTAGCACCGTCCGACGTCCTCGCCGTCCCCCGACCCCGTGAGCATGATCACCGGAAGCAGTCGGAGTCGAGGGTCGCCCCTGATGGATTCGACGACCGCACAGCCGTCTGTTCTCGGCAGATTCAGGTCCACGAGGGCGATGTCCGGAAGCGTACGGGATTCGTCGGTGACCCGCTTCCGCAACCGGTCGATAGCGTCGTCCCCGTTGGTGACGGGCCGCAACGTCGTCTCGCTCCCCGCGGCTTTGAACGCCTCCCGTATGAGGCGGACGTCGCCGGGGTTGTCTTCGACGAGGAGAATTTCGACCCGGTCGTCGGGACTGCGCTGGTGGGCGTTGGACATGGTGTGGGTGCGGCGAGTGCGAATCCTGTGAATGCGCCCGTGACCGGTACGCGACCGTTCCGCCGTCAGATTTCCCGTCCGCCGAGGGAGGCGCACAGTGCGAAGTCTCTCGCTACGGACAGGACGCGCCGAGCGGGGATAAGAGGTCCTTTAACTCGAATCCTAACAGGTCTCGGCGACTGAACGTCGTCCGCCGATTCGCCGGCGACGCCCCGGGCGCGAAGACTGCCCGGAGGCGGCGGGCGCTTAGAGGTAGCCCTCTTCCACGAGGAGTTCACCGTTGAGGACCGAGGCGCCGGCCGCGCCGCGAATCGTGTTGTGCGCGAGGCAGTTGTACTTCAGGCCGCCCGCCGTCGTTTGGATGCCGCCCGCCGAAATCTGCATGCCGTCGCCGCGTTCGCGGTCCATGCGGGGTTGCGGGCGACCGGGGTCCTCGAAGACGTGGATGAGTTGCTCCGGCGAACTGTGGAGGTCCACGCTCGGGTACTCGCGCATCGCCTCGGCGGCCTCCTCGGGCGAGACGTCCTCGGCCGTCTCCGCGAAGACGTTCTCCAAGTGGCCGTCGAGCGTCGGGATGCGGTTACACGAGGCGGCGACGTCCATCTCGTGGAGGTGCAGCTCCGCGCCGTCGAAGTCGCCGAGGAGTTTCCGGGATTCCGTCTCCATCTTGTCCTCCTCGCCGCCGATATGCGGGATGGCGTTGTCGATAATCTCCATCGACGTGACGCCGGAGTAGCCCGCGCCGGAGACGGCCTGCAGCGTCGAGACGTGGACGTTCTCCAGACCGAACCGGTCGAGAGCGGCCAGCGTCGGCACCATCGTGATGGTCGAGCAGTTCGGGTTCTTCACGAGTGCGCCGTCCCACCCGCGTTCGTCGCGTTGCACCTCGATGAGTTCGAGGTGGCCCGGGTTCACCTCGGGGATGGTGAGGGGAACGTCGGGTGCCATCCGGTCGTTCGAGGAGTTCGAGGAGACGACGTACCCCTCCTCTAAGAAGCCCGGTTCGACGTTCGCAGCGACGCCCGACGGGAGCGAGGAGAACAGCAGGTCCACGTCGTCCGGCACCGCCTCCGGCGTCGTCTCCGTGACGGTCATCTCCGCCACGTCATCGGGAATCGGCGTGTTGACGCGCCACTTCGCCGCCTCCCGGTACGTCTTGCCCGCGCTCGATTCGCTCGCGGTCAGGGCCGCGAGTTCGAACGTCGGGTGGTCTTCGAGTAGTTGTATGAATCGCTGTCCGACCGCCCCGGTCGCGCCGAGAATTCCGACTCGTACTGCCATTGGCGTGAGGTTCCGTACCACGGCCATAAGGCCGTTTGGATTCGGGACGTATTTCACGAACGTTCAGAACGGTCGGCGGTCGGCGGCCGAATCAGGACGTTCGTCCACCCGCCCCCGCGCGGAGGTTCGACGAGCGTCGAACCCCGCTACGTGATGAACCGATAGAATGAGGTGCCGCGTTACTGAATACGTCCGTAAATGTTCAGTAAGGTTCTCGTCGCCAACCGAGGGGAGATAGCCGTCCGCGTGATGCGGGCCTGTGAGGAGTTGGGCATCCGGACCGTCGCCATCTACAGCGACGCCGACAAGCACAGCGGACACGTCCGGTACGCCGACGAGGCCTACAACGTCGGCCCCGCCCGCGCGGCGGACTCCTACCTCGACCACGAGGCGGTCATCGACGCCGCGCGGAAGGCCGGCGCGGACGCCATCCACCCGGGGTACGGCTTCCTCGCGGAGAACGCCGAGTTCGCCCGCAAGGTCGAGGAGACGGACATCAAGTGGGTCGGCCCCTCCGCGGACGCAATGGAACGACTGGGGGAGAAGACGAAGGCGCGCGCCCTGATGCAGGAGGCGGACGTGCCCGTCGTCCCCGGAACCACCGAACCCGTCGAGTCCGTCGAGGAGGTAAAGGAGATCGCCGAGGAGTTCGGCTACCCCGTCGCCATCAAGGCGGAGGGCGGCGGCGGCGGCCGCGGCCTGAAGGTCGTCCGAAGCGAGGCGGAGGCCGAAGAGCAGTTGGAGACGGCCAAGCGCGAGGGCGAGGCGTACTTCGACAACGCCTCCGTCTACGTCGAGAAGTACCTCGAATCGCCGCGGCACATCGAGGTGCAGATTCTCGCGGACGAACACGGCAACGTCCGCCACCTCGGCGAACGCGACTGCTCGCTTCAGCGTCGCCACCAGAAGGTCGTCGAGGAGGCCCCCTCGCCCGCCTTGGACGAGGACCTCCGGGAGCGAATCGGCGAGGCGGCGCGCCGCGGCGTCCGCGAGGCCGAGTACTACAACGCCGGGACGGTGGAGTTCCTCGTCGAGGACGGCGAGTTCTACTTCATGGAGGTCAACACCCGCATCCAGGTCGAACACACCGTCACCGAACAGGTGACGGGCATCGACGTGGTGAAGTGGCAACTGCGCGTCGCTGCCGGCGAGGAACTCGACTTCGAACAGGACGACGTGGAGATAGAGGGCCACTCCATCGAGTTCCGCATCAACGCCGAGAAGGCGGACAAGGACTTCGCGCCCGCGACCGGTGGCACCCTCGACACGTACGACCCGCCGGGCGGCATCGGCGTCCGCATCGACGACGCCCTGCGGCAGGGCGACGAACTCGTCACGGACTACGACTCGATGATAGCCAAACTCATCGTCACCGCCTCGGACCGCGAGGAGTGCCTCGCGCGGTCCGAACGCGCCCTCGCGGAGTACGACATCGAGGGCATCGAGACCATCATCCCGTTCCACCGCCTCATGCTCACCGACGAGGCGTTCCGCGCGGGCGAGCACACGACGAAGTACCTCGACGAGGAGTTGGACAAAGAGCGAATCGCGCAGGCCGTCGAGAAGTGGGGCCCCGAGGAGAGGGGCGGCGACGACGAAGACGAGGAGGTGACCGAACGCGAGTTCACCGTCGAGGTCAACGGCAAGCGCTTCGAGGTGAGCCTCGAAGAACGCGGCGCGCCCGCCATCCCGACGCCGGACGTGAGCGCCGCGAACGGCGGGTCGGCCACCCGTTCGCGCCCCGACGAGGCGACGAGCGACGACGACGAGGAGGTCGCGATCGAGGGCGACGGCGAGCAGATCGCCGCCGAGATGCAGGGCACCATCCTCTCGGTTGACGTCGCGGAGGGCGACGACGTCGCCGCGGGCGACGTCGTCTGCGTCCTGGAGGCGATGAAGATGGAGAACGACGTGGTCGCCGAACGCGGCGGCACCGTCTCGCAGGTCCTCGTGAGCGAAGGCGAGAGCGTCGACATGGGCGACCCCCTCGTCGTCCTCGAATAGGCGGTCGGGCCTCGATTTCAGTCTAGTTCTTTCACCACTTTCGCCGGGTTCCCCCGCACGACGACGCTCTCGGGCACGTCCTCGGCGACCACCGCGCCGGAGGCCACCACCGCGTCGTCGCCTATCGTCACGCCGGGATTGACCACCGCGCGCCCGCCGAACCACACCCTGTCGCCGACGGTGACGGGCTTGCCGTACTCCCGGCCCGATGTGCGCCGTTCCGCGTCCAACGGGTGCGTGGCGGCGTAGACGTGGACGCCCGGGCCGAGCATGCAGTCGTCGCCGAACTCGATTTCGCGGACGTCCAAGAACACGCAGTCGAAGTTCGCGTAGAAGTCGTCGCCGACGGAGACGTTGTACCCGTAGTCGCACTTCAGCGTCGGTTCGACAGTGGGGTTCTCGCCGACGGACCCGAACAGCTCTCGGAGCAGTCGCTCGCGTTCCTCGTCGTCGTCCGCGCCCGTCGCGTTGTAGCGGTCGGTGAGTCGGCGGGCCTCGCGCCGTTCGGCGGCGAGCGTCTCGTCCGCGGGGTCGTACATCTCGCCCGCGAGCATCTTCTCCTTCTCGGAGGGCATCGTACCCTCCACCCACGGCGGACGCGGAGATAGGTCTGGCGGAGCGGCGACCCTCCCCCGCCGGGCGGCCGACCCGAACCCCCGATATTCATTCCGTTGTGCCCGCATCCCCGCGTATGAACGAGACGCGACGCGCCCTCCTCGACGCCCTCTCGGACGGACCGGTCGCCGGGCCGGAACTCGCGGACCGACTCGGCGTCTCCCGCGCGGCGGTGTGGAAACAGGTCGAAGCCCTCCGAGAAGACGGATTCGGCGTCGAGAGCGGCGACGACGGCTACCGCGTGACCGACGTGCCCGAGTACGGAGAGTCTGCCATCGCGTTCGGTCTGGACGCCCCCTTCGAGGTGGAGTACCACGACTCGCTGGACAGCTCGAACGACCGAGGCCGGGAACTCGCCGTCGAAGGGGCGTCGGACGTCGTCGTCGTCGCCGACGAACAGACCGGCAGCCGGGGCCGCCTCAAACGCGAGTGGACCGCGCCCTCGGGCGGCGTCTGGATGAGCCTCGTCCTCCGGCCGGACCGACCGCCCGCGCACGTCCCGGCGTTCACGCTGGCGGCAGCGGTGGCGACGACGCGGGCGGCCCGCGAGGCGGGCGTGGACGCCCACATCAAGTGGCCGAACGACGTTCTCGTCGGGGCGGGAGACGACCCAGACGACGACGCGGAGGCAGCGCGCCGCGGCGGTCGGAAACTCGCGGGCATCCTCACGGAGATGGAGGGGGAGGCCGACCGCGTCTCGTGGTTGGTCGTCGGCATCGGCGTGAACGCGAACGTCGATGCGGCCGACCTCCCGCCGGGCGCGACGAGCATCCGCGAGGAGGCGGGCGACGTGGACCGCCGCGCGTTCGTCCAGCGCCTCCTAGAGGAGTTCCATTCGCTTCGAGAGGACACGGAGGCCGTCCTCCCGGCGTGGCGCGAGTACGCTTCGACGCTCGGGCGTCGAGTGCGCGTCGAGACGCCCGGCGGGACGGTGGAAGGGGAGGCCGTGGACGTGCGGTTCCCGGGCGCGTTGGTCGTCCGAACCGACGACGGCGAGGAAGTCGTCCACGCGGGCGACTGCGAGCACCTCCGCTCGGCGTGACTCGAACTCCGACTCGGACCGCCCTCCGGCGCGGGGTCAGTCGGCTTCGGCGCCCGGTCCGGACTCGGATTCGCGTTCGCCGTCGGCCCCGACGGGTTCCTCCTCGGTCGTCCGGGTCCGACTCGGAGTCGCCGCTTTCTCGTCGTCCTCGCCCGCGTCGGGGCCGACTCTGACGGTGAGGACGGGGACGTTCGAGGCGCGGATGACCTTCTCGGCGACGCTTCCGAGGAGGAGTCTGTCGAGTCCGCCGCGCCCGTGGGTGCCCATCACGACGAGGTCACACCCCTCGCGTTCGGCGTACTCGACTATCTCTCGGCTCGGAGACCCTTCGATGACGCTCGTCTCGACGGGGACGCCGGCGTCCGTCGCGACGCGTTTCACCTCGCTCACCGCCTCCTCGGCGTCCGCGCGGAGCATCTCGTCTAACCCCTCCCACGACGACTCCATCGGAAGCCCGGCGAAACTTCCGCTGTTGACGACGTAGAGTGCGTGGACGGCGGCCCCGTGGACGTCCGCGAGACGGACGGCGTGTTCGACCACTCGGTCCGACCCCTCCGAACCGTCCGTCGGGACGAGTATCCGCTCGTACATCACCATTGTTAACTCGCATCACAGTCGGTCGTTCACGGTCTTAACTGTTCGCGTTGACGGGTTTCGAAACGAAGGAGACGGGAGGGCGTCGGTTAGAGAACCACGTCTTTCACGTCGTCGGTACCGGCGCGTCGGACGACGGCGCGGACGACGTCCTGCGCGCCGGCGAGGTTGTCAGAGTCGCCGTCCAAGACGAGGAGTTTCGCCTCCCGGCCGGGTTCGATGCGCCCGTAGTCGAGTCCGGCGATCTCCGCGCCGTTGACCGTCGCCATCTGCAGTACCTCTCGCGCGGACACGTCGCCCAACTTCGCGGCGAACTCCATCTCGCGGAACATCGACGGCGAGTTCAGCATCACGTTGTCCGTCCCGAGGGCGACGGTGGTTCGGTCCACGAGTTCGCGCATCGGCGGGACGCCCACGTCGGTCACGAGGTTCGACCGCGGACAGACGACGACGGG
This sequence comes from Halopelagius fulvigenes, assembly GCF_042662625.1. Taxonomy (GTDB): domain Archaea; phylum Halobacteriota; class Halobacteria; order Halobacteriales; family Haloferacaceae; genus Halopelagius; species Halopelagius fulvigenes. Next base: position 750,950 of record NZ_JBHSXH010000009.1, on the reverse strand, counting down.
GATTTCGCTGTCCTCGATGCGTTCCAGGTGGAGAGGGTCGGGGTGGACCACGTGGACGAGGAAGTCGGGGTCCAAATCGAGTGCGGGGTCGACGTCGTGAGAGTCGCGTTCGCCCGCGTGGATGCCGAACAGTTTGCCCGCCTCGCGCGTCGCGTTCCGGTGGCGTTCGAAGTCGCCGTCCCGCGCGCCCGACGCGCCGAATCCGTCGGCCTCCCGCATCGCGTCGACCGTTTCCCGCCCCAACACCACGGGATCGACGTCGAGTCCGGCCGTCGCCTCCCGGATGAGTTCGACGCCCTCGACGCCGCCCTCGCGGAACTCGACGCACGTCGCCGTCCCCGAGGACTCCATGAAGCGAAGCGACCGGCGCATCGCTTCTCTCTTCTCCTCGCGACTCGCCTGCCGCAGGAGGCGGTGCTTCAGGCCGTCCGGCGGCGCGACGAGTTCGTCCAGGGAGAGTCCCGCGCCAGCCTCCTTGGCTATCGAGTCGCCGATGTGCGTGTGCGCGTTGACGAAGGCGGGCAGGACGATGTCGTCGGAGTCGACGTCCGCCTCCTCGACGGCGGTGATTCGGCCGTCCTCGACGACGACCCGGCCCTGCACCGGTTCGAGCGTTCGCCCGCGTAAGAGTGTCCCCTCTACGATCATGCCCGAATCTCCCGCGGGGAGACGCTTGAAACTCCCGAATCGAGGACCCTCCCGTCGCCTCTGAGAGGGCGTCTCCCCCCGGGACGCCCCCGACGCGGCGGCCGGTGACGACTGCGGTCCCGAGTTCGAGGACGTTACTCCGCGAACTCGTCCAACGTCGCGTGGACGCCGTGGCGGACGTCGGAGACGAGAGCGCCGTCGATGTCGAGGCCCAACACGTCCGCCGCCGCGCGCCCGACGGCGTCCGTCTCGTCGCTGGGGGCGTACACGCCGAGTCGCCACTGCTGTCGTTGGGCGGTCCGCAACGCGGAGACGAGGGGGGACTGCTTGCCGAGTTGCCGCATCTCGCCGCCGACCATCACCCGCGTCGTCGATTCGGTCATCGACGGGCGGCCGGGCACGTCCGCGATGACCGACCCCCACTCGACGCCCGCGCGGTCCGCGATTCGGCGTTCGAGCGCTTCTATCTCCTCGTAGTCCGCGTCGATGACTCGGTCGGGAACGTCGGCCATCTCGGCCCACACCGCGCGCTTGAACAGGTCGCGGCAGTCGAGTCGGCGGGCGAACGCTTCCGTCTCGGGCGTCGTCCGAAGGGCCGTTATCAGGTCGGGGTCGTCCATCCGGCGGAGTTGCTCGGCCGTCAGGTCCGGTTGTTCGAGCAGTCGTTCCGACGCGCGGCGCAGCATCGCCTTCGAGATGCGGGCGACGTGGTGCTGGTAGACGGTCGGGTTCATCAGCGCGCGCGCCAGAAGCAGGCTCTCGGCCGTCTGGACGTTCCCCTCGTCTAAGACGAGTTCGCCGTCCACGAACGTCAGTTCCCGGACGAGTCGTTCGGTGTCGATCGTGCCGTAGGGGACGCCCGTGTGGTGGGCGTCGCGGACGAGGTAGTCCATCCGGTCCACGTCGAGTTCGCCGGAGACGAGTTGGCCGTACTGGCCGTCGCCCGCGACGAGTTCCGCAACCCGCGCGGGGTCGAGACCCTCCGCTCTGAGCACGTCGCCGACTTCGCCCGTCGCGAGGAGTTCGCCCACGTCGTCGTGGTACTTGCCGGTGTGGCGGTGCGTGACCGACTCGATGTTGTGGCTGTAGGGGCCGTGGCCGACGTCGTGGAGGAGGGCCGCCGCGCGGACGCGTTCGCCCAAGATGCCGTCGATGCCGAGGTGGTCGAGGGCGCGGGAGGCGAGGTGGTAGACGCCCAAGGAGTGCTCGAAGCGCGTGTGGTTCGCCGACGGGTACACCAACTGCACTGTCCCCAACTGCTTGATGCGGCGGAGTCGTTGCACCTCCTCGGTGTCCAAAAGCGCCTCCGCGACGCCCTCGACCTCGATGTGGTCGTGGACGCTGTCTTTGATGGTCGTCATACCGGAGATTCGACCGCCATCTGATAAAAGGCTCAGGGCGAGAGTGTCGAGTTCGAAAAAAGGCGTTCGGTCGAAGGCAGACGTCTTACGCCGTGGTCCGGGTCGCGTCGTCCCTGCGGCCGCCGTGGAGGTAGCCGCCGATCGCGCCGCCGATCGCGCCGGGGATGGCCGCGATGGCGACGGCGACGAGGAGGGCGATACCCGCGCCCAGACCGAAGACGCCGGCGCCCAACGTGCCGATGAAGGTCAGGATGACTGCGACGACGAGAGCGCCGATGACGGTGGCGACGCCGCCGTGGAGGGCGTCGCTCCCGAGCGTCCAGTTGTTGACGTACCCGGCGACTGCGCCGGCGATGAGGCCGGTGACGCCCGCGCCGATGGCGGGGAGAGTCGCGTCTGTGAAGGGGAGGCCGAGTCCGCTGACGAGGCCGATGATAATGCTGGCGAGGAATCCGTAGAGTACTGCTTTCCAGTTCATGTAACTTATAAAGGCGTCTCAGGGGATAACCTCTCTGTGCCTACCCCCGGAACGTCAGGGATAACGGTCCGTTTCGCCGGACGGTGACCATCGGCGGCGGAGGCGTCGGACGGACCGCCGGACGAACCGGCCGCCGAAGGAACTTTCAAACCGACGGTCACCGTACCGCGGAGCATGACTACCTTCCTCGCCGGCGGGACGGGGACGCCCAAGTTGTTGGACGGTGCAGAGGGCGTCTTCGACCCCGCGGAGACGACTGTCGTCGCCAACACCGGCGACGACGTGGAACTCGGCGGGCACCTCGTCTGCCCGGACGCGGACACGGTGTTGTTCCACGGCGGCGGCGTCCTCGACACCGACCGGTGGTGGGGAATCGCCGGTGACACGACCGAAACCGACGAGGAACTGCGCCGACTCGCCGACGCCGCGGGCCTCGAATCGGGGCCGCGGTACCTCCCCGAGGAGGCCCAGACCGCCGGCCGCGACATCGCGCGGTGGCGGCGGTTCTCCGGCGTCGCGGAGTTCATGGAGATCGGCGACAGGGATCGGGCCGTCCACATCACCCGCACGTCGCTTCTCGACGAGGGGCGCACCCTGACGGAGGTGACGCGAACCCTCGCCGAGGCGTTCGGACTCGACATCGACCTCCTGCCGATGAGCGACGACCCCGTGGCCTCCGTCGTCCACACCGACGAGGGCGAGATGCACTTTCAGGAGTTCTGGGTCCACCGCCGGGCGGACCCCGCAGTGGAGGACGTGGAGTTCCGCGGCGCGGACGACGCCGAACCGACCCCCGCCGTCCGCGACGCCCTCGCGGACCCCGTCGTCGTCGGCCCGTCGAACCCCGTCACGAGCATCGGGCCGATGCTTTCGCTCCCGGGGTTCGAGGAGGCGCTTTCGGAGACGCCCGTCGTCGCCGTCTCGCCGTTCGTCGAGGACTGCGTGTTCTCCGGGCCGGCGGCGGCGTTGATGCGCGGCGTCGGGTACGAGGCGTCCACCGCGGGCGTCGCCGAGGCGTACCCGTTCGCGGACGCGTTCGTCTTGGACGACGAGGACGGCACGGAACTCGACCGGCCGGTCGTCCGGACGGACACGCGAATCGACGGCCCCGAGGACGCCGCGCGCGTCTGTCGCGCCGTCCGCGAGGCGTTGGAGGTGGTGTCGTGACGTTCGAACCGCGCGTCGCCCTCGCCAGTCTGAGCGGCCAGTCGGACGCCGAGTGGGCGCGCGCCGGGTCCGAGTTCGCGGGCGCGGCGTTCCTCGGCGGCGTCGCACTCGACGAGAAGTCCCGCGCCGCCGCGCGGAAACTGGTCGAACGCGACAGGGAGGAGTTCCTCCCCGAGGACCCCCTCGCGTTCGTCGCCGCCGAACTCGACGCCCTCGCGGACGCCCCCCTCCGACCGGCGGTCAACGTCCGAAGCGCGACGCTCTCGCCCGTGCGGGAGGCGGCGCGCCTCTGCGCCGAACGGGACGCGATGCTCGAAATCAACGCCCACTGCCGACAAGCCGAACTGTGCGCCGTCGGGTGCGGCGAGACGCTCCTCCGGGACACCGACAGACTCGCCGAGTACGTCGCCGCCGCGGCCGAGGAGGGGGCCGCGGTGAGCGTGAAAGTCCGCGCGGAAGTCGAGGGGGTCGACCTCGCGGAGACGGCGCGCGCGGTGGCGTCGGCGGGCGCGGACGCGATACACGTGGACGCGATGGACTCGGAGGCGGTCGTCCGCGACGTGGCGGACGCGGCCCCCGGTCTGTTCGTACTCGCCAACAACGAGGTGCGCGACGCGGAGAGCGTCCGCGAGTACCTCGACTACGGCGCGGACGCGGTGAGCGTCGGCCGACCCAGCACCGACCCGCGCGTCCTCCGCCGCGTCCGAGACGCCGTCGAGGGGTGGTTCGCGGAGTCGAACGCGGAGCATCCGAACGCCGACGAGTCGAACACTGACGAGTCGAACGCCGACGGGTCGAACGCCGGCGGGGTGGCGAAGTGACCGCGCCGAGAGCGCGAACGCCCGCCGAGAACGCGCAACTGGCCCTCCTCTTGGACGTGGCCGGGACGCCGAAGCCCGGCAACGTGGACCGCGAACGCGACTTGGCGGACCTCCGGTTCGAGCACTTCCTCGCGGGGGCCGTTGGGTCGGGCGAGGGCCTCCGCCGGGCGGAATCGGGCGCGCCGGTCGGCGCGGCGTTCGAACGCGCGGTGGCCGGGATGGGTCGGCAACGCGGCGGGAACACGCAGTTCGGCTGTCTGCTCCTCCTCGTCCCTCTCGTGCGCGCCGCGGCCGAAGGGTCGCTGTCGCCGGACGGCGCGACGGCGGTGGCGGAGGCGACGACAGTCGCGGACGCGGTGGACTTCTACCGCGCCTTCGAACACGTCGACGTGGCCGTCGAGGACCCCCCGGAGGACGCCGCCGAGTTGGACGTGCGCCGCGGCCGCGACGCCGCGCCGACGCTCAGGTCCCGCGAACTCACCCTGTACGACGTGATGGAGCGCTCGGAGGGCGACGGCAACGCCCGCGAGTGGACCGGCGGGTTCGCGCGGACGTTCGACGCCGCCGAGTCGATGCTCGGAGACGACGGCCCCGTGCCCGATAGGGTCGCGCGGGCGTTCGTGGACCTTCTCTCCGAGGAGGAGGACACCCTCGTCCGGACGAACCACGGCCCGGAGGTGGCCGCGGAGGCGCGCCGCCGCGCGGCCGAGGCGCGCGGCGACCCGGCGGCGGTGGCCGAACTCGCGGAGGCGTTCGTCGAGGAGGAAATCAACCCCGGGACGACCGCAGACGTCGTCTGCGCGGCGACGTTCGTCGCCCTCGAACGGGGGATGCCGGTGTGACCGACCCCGCCGACGGGTGGCCGGTCGAACTCCGCGGCGTCACGGAGTCGGTGGTGACGACGCTCGGCCCGAACGACCTGTGGAACGCCGCCGCGTTGGGCCTGCACGCGCCCGACGACGGCGAAGACGACGACAACGAGAGCGGGGACGACGCCGACGGCGACGGCGTCGTGACGGCGACGACGTGGGGGAACACCCGGACGCGCCGGAACTTCCGCCGACGGGGCGGCGGCGTCGTGCAGTTCGTCTCGGACCCGCGGACGTTCGTGGACGCCGCGATGACGGTGACCGAGTCGGAGTCGCCCGTCGTGGACGGCGCGCACGCGTGGGTCGAAGTCGAAGCCGAGCGAATCGACGGGGGCGAGTCCGGCGGCACGCGGTGGGAGGAGTGGGCGCTTCGCCCCGTCGAGTCCGCCGTCGTCGCCGAGACGGTGCCGACCATCAACCGGGGGTTCGCCGCCGTCGTGGAGGCGACGGTGGCCGCCTCGCGCCTCGACGTGCCCGCCTACGATACCGAGGAACTGCTCGCCCGACTCCGCTACTTCGCCGACGTGGTCGAAACGTGCGGCGGCGCGGCCGAGCGAGAGGCGTTCGCCACCGTCGACGAGGTGTCGGGGTGGCGCGAACGCGCGGACGAGGAGGGCGACTGGACGCCGTGAGGGGCGGTGGCGGCGCGGCCGGAACGAATCGTTTTAGTGCGCGCTGATGGAATCGTCGGACATGGCAATCAAGCCCAAGTACGTCAAGCAGCTCGGCAACGTGCTGCTGGAGGAGTACCCGCAGGCGTTCAACACCGACTTCGAGACGAACAAAGAGAGCGTCAGCAAGCTGACCAACGTCGATTCGAAGGGCGTTCGCAACCGCATCGCCGGCTACATCACGCGGAAGAAGGGCGGCCCGAAGGCGACGGCGTAAACCGGTCGAGCTTTCTCTCTCAGCGCCCGCGTCGCTCCCAGCGACCGCTCTCACCGTCCCGACGCCTCCGTACTTCTCCCCGCGCCGTCCCCGCACCTCTCCGCGCGCCGCCCTTTTCCCCCTCCGCGCGGTAGCTCTTTCGTGGATATCATCGCCCACCGCGGATTCAGCGCGCTCCACCCCGAGAACACCGTCGCCGCCGTCCGCGCGGCGTCCGAGCGTTCCGCGGGGGACGACCGAACCGTCGCCGCGGACTTCGTCGAGGTGGACGTCCGTCGGTGCGCGACGGACGAGCTCGTCGTCTACCACGACGAGGACCTGCGGAAACTCACCGGCTTCGAGGGGCGCGTCGCCGAGACGCCGCTCTCGACGCTCCGCGAGTTGACGATACTGGGCTCCGAGGAGTCAATTCCGCTCCTCTCAGAGGTGCTCGACGCGGCGGCCCCGGACGCCGGCGTCGTCGTCGAACTCAAACACGCGGGGATGGCCGAAGCGGTGGCCGACGCCTGCGAGGCGGTGGAAAACGACGTGATACTCGCCTCCTTCTTTGAGGGCGTGCTTCGGGAGTGCGAGGGCGCCTCCGCCGCGCCCCGCGCGTTCGTCTTCGACGACGACTGGACGGCGTCGCTCTCGACGGCGACGGAGCTCGACTGCGAGTACGTCAACGCCCAGTACCACCTGCTTCTCGGCCGCGGGGAGCGAATCGACGCCGCGCACGACGCCGGGTTCCGCGTCAACGCGTGGGACGTGAACGACGCCGACGCGGCGGTGCGACTCCGCGCGGACGGCGTGGACGGAATCGTGGTGGACGACCCGACGTACCTCGACTCGATCTAGAACCGGTCGGCGCGGGCGGCGGCCGCCCACCCGTTCGTCGGCGCGCCGTCGGGGACGCGGGCGGACCGGCCCGACACGCCTTCGAGGCGGCCGGCGAACGTCCACCGCTTGCCGTCCCACGTCTTCTCCGTCTCTTCGGCGGCGGCCGCGGCGGCCGCGGCGAGTTCGCCGTCGCGGATGTGCGCGGCGACGGCGGCGGCTATCGCGGCGGCCTCCGCCTCGTCGGCGTCGTCGGGGATGCTGAGGCCCGCGGCGATTTCCGACACGCCCGGTCCGGCGCCCGAGTCGGCGCCCTCTGTGCTCTCTGCGCTCTCGCCGCTCATATCGGGATGTTTCCGTGCTTCTTGTCCGGCAGTTCCGAGCGCTTCGTCTTCAGCATCTCCAGGTCCGACACCAACCGGGAGCGGGTCTCGGTCGGTTCGATGACGTCGTCGAGGTAGCCCCGGTCGGCCGCCGTGTAGGGGTTGGCGAACTCCTCGCGGTACTCCTGGATGAGTTCCTCGCGGCGGGCGTCCGGGTCGTCGGCCGCCTCCAGTTGGTCGCTGTAGAGGATGTTGACCGCGCCCTGCGGTCCCATCACCGCGATTTCGGCCGTCGGCCACGCGTAGTTGACGTCCGCGCCGAGGTGCTTCGACGCCATCACGTCGTACGCGCCGCCGTAGGCCTTCCGCGTGATGATGGTGAGGAGCGGAACCGTCGCCTCGGAGTAGGCGTACAGCAGTTTCGCGCCGTGGCGGATGATGCCGCCGTGCTCCTGGTCCGTCCCCGGGAGGAAGCCCGGCACGTCCACGAACGAGACGATGGGGACGTTGAACGCGTCGCAGAAGCGCACGAACCGCGACGCCTTCTCTGAGGCTTCGATGTCGAGGGTGCCGGCGTTGACGCGCGGTTGGTTCGCGACGACGCCGACGGAGTGGCCGTCGAGGCGGGCGAACCCGACGAGGATGTTCTTCGCGAAGTCCTCTTGGACCTCGAAGAACGACCCCTCGTCCAAGACGCCGCCGATGACGTCGCGCATGTCGTACGGCTTCCGGGGTTGGTCGGGGACGACGCTGTTGAGCGATTCGTCGGCGCGGTCCGGGTCGTCCCACGGTTCGACGCGCGGCGGGTCCTCCACGTTGTTCGGCGGGAGGTACGAGAGGAGGCGTCGGATGTCGTCTAGCGTCTCCTCCTCGGACTCGCAGGCGAAGTGCGCCACGCCGGAGGTGGAGGAGTGGGTCGTCGCGCCGCCCAACTCCTCGAACGTCACCTCCTCGCCGGTTACGGTCTTGATGACGTCCGGTCCGGTGATGAACATGTGGCTCGTGTCCTTCACCATGAACGTGAAGTCCGTGAGCGCGGGCGAGTAGACGGCCCCGCCGGCGCACGGCCCCATGATGGCCGAAATCTGCGGGATGACGCCCGACGCCTCCGTGTTGCGCCGGAATATCTCGCCGAACCCGCTGAGCGACTGGACGCCCTCCTGGATGCGGGCCCCCGCCGAGTCGTTCAATCCGACGACGGGCGCGCCGACTTCCATGGCCTTGTCCATCACCTTGCAAATCTTCTCGGCCATCACCTCGCCGAGGGAACCGCCGAAGACGGTGAAGTCGTGCGCGAAGACGAACGTCTTGCGCCCGTCAACCTCGCCGTACCCGGTCACGACGCCGTCGCCCGGCAGTTGCTTTTCCTCCATTCCGAACTTGTGGTTTCGGTGCGTCCGGAACTGGTCGAACTCGTTGAACGTGCCGTCGTCGAGGAAGTAGTCGATGCGCTCTCGGGCGGTCATCTTCCCCTTCTCGTGTTGGGACTCGATGCGCGCCTCGCCGCCGCCCTTCTGCGCTCTGTCGCGCTTCGCTTCGAGTTCGTCGATTCGGTCCTCCATCGTCACGTCGGACCACCTGCGTTCATTGTCACGAACGACCGGACGGAGCACAAAAGGGTTTCCGCTATGGACAAAGCGAGGTTCGACGATCGTCGAAAAAGTCGCCGTCGAACGCCGGACGGAGGGTCAGGCCGCCTCGGGTTCGCCGCGGACGCCCGCGAAGATGACCACCGCGAGGGCGGCGGCGGTGGCGGCGGTGGGCCAGAAGCCGAGGCGGGCGTCCATGCCGAACGTCGTCAGGAGCGTGAACACGAGGAAGACGGGCAACAGCGCGCCGGCGGCGAAGAGCCACGGCGTCGAGAGCGCCGTCGCCACCTCGCCCGCGCCCGAACGGAACTCGTCGAGGGCGTCGCGGCCCATGACCCACCCGACGAAGACGAGGAACGCCGTCAGCCCCGCGGTGAGGAGGACGTCCACGAGCGTTCCGGCGACGAAGCCGAATATCGACTGATCGAGCGCGCAGACGGACCCCGTGAGGACGACGAGTGCGCCGACGCCCGCGACGGCGGTGCGGCGTTCGAGGTCGTACTCGTCCACGAGGAAGGCGACCGGAATCTCCAGCATGCTGATGGAACTGGAGAGCGCCGCGAGGGTGACGACGGCGAAGAACGCCGTCGCGATGAGCGTGCCGCCGGGGAGTTGCGAGAACGCCCCCGCCAGCCCGACGAACAGCGCGCCCGCGCCGGTGCCCGTCTCGCCGGGCGAGATGCCGAGCGAGAAGAGCAGGGGGAAGACGACGAGTCCGGCGAGGACGCCCACGAGGGTGTTGAGGACGGCGATGGTCGTCCCGTCGAACGCCAGCGAGCGGTCCTCGCCGACGTAGGAGGCGTAGGTGACCATCGTCCCCGCGCCGAGCGAGAGCGTAAAGAGCGCCTGCCCGGCCGCCGGGCCGAGGACGCCGAAGAAGTTCTGCCGAATCGCCGAGGGGTCGAAGCGGAGGTAGAACGCGTACGCCTCGGCGGCCCCCGACTGGGTGGCCGCCCACGCCGCGAGGGCGACGAGGAGGACGAGGACGGCGGGCATCATCACCTTCGTCCCGAGTTCGATGCCGCGGCGGACGCCCGCGAAGACGATTATCCCCGTCAGCGCGAGAAACAGCACGTGGTAGCCGACGGCGTCGAACCCGGCGGCGACGCCGCCGAAGTACTGCCCCGGATCGGCGAAGTACGCCGGTCCCGACCCGGCGAGCGCGAGACCGCTCTCGACGAGGTACCGCAGTATCCACCCGCCGACGACGCTGTAGAAGGAGAGAAGCGCGATGGCGGTGAAGACGTAGAACAGCCCCCACGCGCCCCAGACGTTCGACCCCGAGAGGGAGCGGAGCGCGCCTGCGGGACTCCGGTTCGACCGCCGGCCGATGACGAACTCGGCGAGCAGTCCGGGAACCCCGACGAGCAGGACGATGCCGAGATACACGACGAGGAATGCGCTGCCGCCGTTTTCGGCGGCGACCCACGGGAACCGCCAGATGTTCCCGAGGCCGACCGCGCTTCCCACGGCGGCGAGGATGAAGCCGATTCGTGTCGCCCACGTCTCTCGTGTCATTGCGTCGCACTCCCACCTTGGCGGTAAAGTGACTTTCGGACCGAGGATCCGTCAAACCGCTATTGTAACGGTTTTTAACCCGCCAACGCGCCGCTATCGGGCGGCAAACGGTCGGAAGAAGGGGGCGTCGGCCGACGATCCGTAGGTCTAGAGCGGCGGCACGATGGCCGGTTCCGGACCGAGGAACAGCGTCTGGATGCCGAGCCACAGCGTTCCGAGGACGGCGATGACGACGACGACGCGGACCATCCAGAGCCACGTCAGCCCGAAGCCGTTACCGAGTCCCGTTCCCTTCAGCACCTCCGAGAGCGCCTCTCCGCCGAGGACCCACCCGACGAAGAGGAGGACGAGGAGCACCGAGACGGGGAGGAGCAACTGGTACGCGAGCGTGTCGAACCAGCCGAGCCACGCGGTGTCGAGCGCCGAGGGGAGGCCGAGGACGAACAGGCTGACGCCGATGGCCGCCGCGGTGGGGGCGCGCCCGACGTCGTGGTTGTCGATGACGTAGGAGACGACGACTTCCAGCAGGCTGATGGCCGACGAGAGCGCCGCGATGAGGACGACGAGGAAGAAGACGAGGCCGACGATGCGGCCCGCCGGGATGTTCGCGAACGCGCCCGCGACGCTGACGAACACCGCGCCCGGACCCGAGGTGTTCGGGTCGATACCCTGCGCGAACAGGAGGGGGAAGACGACGAAGCCGGCGAGGACGCCGACGAACGTGTTCAACACGACGATGGTGCTGCCGTCGGCGACGAGGCTGTCGTCGCGGTTGATGTAGGAGGCGTACGTTATCATCGCGCCCATACCGAGCGACAGCGAGAAGAACGCCTGTCCCACGGCGAACGGGACGATCTCGCCGAGGTTGGCCATCAGCGCGCCGAAGTCGGGCGAGAGGAAGTAGTCGTACCCCGCCGTCGCCCCGGAGAGCGTCGCCCCGTACGCCGCCAGCCCCAGCATGATGATGATGATGGAGGGGACCATCACCTTCGTCGCCTTCTCGATGCCGTCCTTGATGCCGAGGGCGACGATGACGACGACGAGGAACATGAACACCGCGTGAAGCGCCACGGCATCCACGCCGGTCGATATCGCGCCGAAGTAGGCCGTCGGGTCGCTGAAGTACGCGCCCTGGAGGCTCCCCCAGATGTACCGAATCACCCACCCGCCGACGACGCTGTAGTACGACAGGATCCAAAAGCCGGTCAGGAGCCCCAACGCGCCGACGAACCGCCACTTCCCGTGGCCGAGTCTGCCGAACGCGCTGATGGCGTTGAGTTTCGCCCGTCGACCGATGACGAACTCCGCGAGGATGGCTGGTAGCCCGATGCCGAACACCGCGATGAGGTAGACGACGAGGAAGGACGCGCCCCCGAATTGCGCGGTCTTGAACGGGAACTGCCAGATGTTCCCGAGGCCCACGGCGGACCCGACTGCCGCGAGGATGAACCCTGCCCGCGTCGCCCACGTCTCTCGTTCACTCATGTCTCTGCACGATACCATCCGTGTTATTGAAAAACACCCCGATATTCGCCCGAATAACAGATAATAAATAGACATGTTAACTTTCGTTTATAAATATATGATGACATTTATCCGGTCGAACGGGGGTCGACGCGGGGCGAGGGAGTGATCGACGGTCGGTCAGGCCTCGCCGTAGACGGGCACCGCCGCGCCGGAGGTGACCGCCGCGGCGTCCGAACAGAGAAAGGAGACGACGCGCGCTATCTGCTCGGGTTCGACCCACGAGTCGTGGTCGGCGTCGGGCATCATCTCGCGGTTCGCGGGCGTGTCGATGACGCTGGGCATCACCGCGTTCGCGCGCACCGTCCCGAGGTTCTCCTCGGCGACGGTCTCCGTGAGGAGTCGGACGCCCGCCTTCGAGGCGCGGTACGGGCCGTCGCCCTCGCCGCCCTCCAGCGACGAACGCGCGGAGACGGAGACGATGGCCCCCTCCGTCTCCCGGAGGTGCGGAAGCGCGTGCTTTGAGGCGAGGAACATCGTCTTGAGGTTCACGTCGAACAGGAAGTCGAACGTATCGACGTCCGTCTCCTCTATCGGCGTCCCGCCGCGCCACGTCCCCGCGACGTTGGCGAGGTGGTCGAGTCGCCCGTGGTCCTCGACCACCTCCTCGACGACGCGGGCCACCTCCTCCTCGTCCGTGAAGTCGCCCCGATAGAACTCGATGCCGCCCTCCGGGTCCAAGAGGGCGTCCTCGTCGTCCGGTTCGACCACGTCCGCGGCGGCCACCGTCGCGCCCGCGTCGCGGAACGTTCGAGCGACTGCGCTCCCGAGGGCACCGCTCGCACCGGTCACCAACGCCACCGTCCCGTCGAAGTCGAACTCGACTGTCATACCGCTAGGTGGCGCGCGAGTGACATAAATCGCCACGGCGAGGCGGGTCTCCGTCGGTTCGTCCGGCGGACCGCGCGATCCGCCGCCGCTTCCCGACGTGACGACCGCCCGACACAGGAATGAGGGGGCGGCACGTCGTGGGCTGTATGGTCAGGGACCGAAACTGGTCCACGAGGGACGCGACGTTCGGGAGACGCACAGTCATCGCCGGAACGGCGTCCGCCGCGACGGCCTCGCTAGCCGGGTGCTTCGGCGCACTCGGAAGCGGCGACGGAACGGCGACGGAGGCGGAACCGACGACTGTCCGCGTGGAACTGTCGAACTACGAGATCGCCCTGTCTCGGTCGACGGTTCCCGCCGGGCCGGTTCGGTTCGAAATCCGGAACGCGGCGGACCAGGTTCACCAGTTCCTCCTCGCCGCGACCGACCGCGCGCCGGACTCGCTTCCGAAGGACGCGGTCGGCCGAGTCGATACCGGTGAACTCGACGTCGCGGTGAACGCCAACGGTGTCACGCCCGGCGAGGGAACCCGACTGGAACGCGAACTGGAGGCGGGACCGTACGTGGCCGCCTGCACCCTCCCCGGCCACTACGAACGCGGAATGCACGCCGGCTTTACGGTCGAACCGCGGAGTCGATAGCTCTCCCCGTCAGGGGACGAGGACGACCTTTCCGAGGAAGCTGTCTTCGAGGACGGTTCGCTGGGCCTCCGCGGCGTCTTCGAGGGGGTACGTCTCGTGGACGACGGGTTCGACTTCGCCGCGTTCGAGAAGCGACCCGAGGCGGGTCAAGACGGCGTCCTTCTCGGCGGTGTTGTACATCGTCATGAACTGGTAGCGCAGTTCCTTCCCCTTCGTGACGCCGATGTCCGTGAATCCCCCTTCGCCGGTGTCGTTGCCGATGCCGATGATTCGCCCGTCCGCGGCCGCGACGTTCGCGTTGAACTGCAGGTACCGGTCCATGTGGGTGTCGAGAATCACGTCCGGCGGCCCCGCCGCGAGAACGGCGTCCTCCAAGTCGTCGCGGCGGTAGTCGAACACCTCCTCGGCCCCGAGTGCGCGCACGTCGTCGTGGAACTCCTCGGAGGCGGTGGCGAGAACCCGCGCGCCCATCGTCTCGGCGAGTTGGACGGCGACGTGGCCGACGCCGCCGCTTCCGCCGTGGACGAGAACCGTCTCGGCGGGTTCGACCGTCGCGTGGTGGACGAACGCCTGCCACGCCGTCGTCCCGACCAACGCGAGGGCCGCCGCGTCCTCGAAGGAGACGCCGTCGGGGATGTGCGTCAGGAAGTCCGCGGGCGCGGCGACTTCCTCGGCGTACGTGCCGGACATCCCGTTGCCGAGGCCGGTGCCGAACACCCTGTCTCCGGCCTCGAAGCGTTCGACGCCGTCGCCGACGACGGCGACGGTTCCCGCGAGGTCCGACCCCGGGACGAAGGGGAGGTGCGGGACCGGGTACGCCCCCTCCCGGAAGTACGTGTCCACCGGGTTCACCCCGACGGCTTCGACGTTCACGAGGACCTGCCCGGGTTCGGGATCCGGCGTCTCCGCGTCGTCCACCCTCAGTACGTCCGCGTCACCGTGTTCGTGAATCCTGACTGCGCGCATGTCGTTCGTGGTATCGGCGCGGGACCGTGATAAATTCGGAGGCGACGGAGCGAGGGAGTCGGGGGACTCCGGCGGGGTAGAAGCAATCCGTGCGGGGTAGTTCCCGAACGAAGATGAACGGGATTTAAGCGCGTGCCCCACCCTGCCACGGATGGAATGAAGCTTCACGAATATCAGGCGAAGGACATCTTCGCCGAGGCCGGGATTCCGGTGCCCGAGTCCCGCCTCGCGTCGTCCGTAGACGAGGTCATGGAGGCCGTCGAGGATATCGGATACCCCGCGGCCATCAAGGCGCAGGTTCACGTCGGCGGACGCGGCAAAGCCGGCGGTATCAAGATCGCGACGGACGAGGAGGAGGCCCGAGAGGCCGCCGAGGACATCCTCGGCATGGACCTGAAGGGCTACACCGTCGAGGAAGTCCTCGTCGAGGCCGGCGTGGACTTCGAGAACGAACTGTACGTCGGTATCACGATGGACCGCGGCGAGGGCAAGCCCGTCGCGATGGTCTCCACCGAGGGCGGCGTCAACATCGAGGAGGTCGCCGAGGAGACGCCCGAGGCCATCGCCCGCGAACACATCGACCCCGCGTTCGGCCTGCACCCGTATCAGGCCCGCAAGGTCGTCTTCGAGGCCGGCATCCCCGACGACGTGGCGATGGACGTGGCGTCGTTCCTCTCGACGCTGTACGACCTCTACGAGGAAAACGACGCCTCCGACATCGAGATCAACCCCGTGATGATCACCTCGGACCGGGAAATCGTCGCCGCCGACGCGGTGATGAACATCGACGACGACGCCCTGTTCCGACACCCGGACCTCGCGGAGATGGAGGAGGACGCCTACCAGAACGACCTCGAACGCAAGGCCGGCGAGTACGGCTTCGACTACGTCCGCCTGTCGGGTAACGTCGGCATCATCGGCAACGGCGCGGGTCTCGTGATGACGACGCTCGACATCGTGGACCACTACGGCGGCGAACCCGCCAACTTCCTCGACATCGGCGGCGGTGCGAAGGCCGAACGCGTGACCAACGCCCTCGACATGGTGTTCTCCGACGAGAACGTCGACGCCGTCGTGTTCAACATCTTCGGCGGCATCACCCGCGGCGACGAGGTGGCCAAGGGTATCAACGAGGCCTTAGAGCAGTTCGACGAGATTCCGAAGAAGGTCGTCGTGCGCCTCGCCGGCACCAACGCCGAGGAGGGCATGGAGATTCTCAACACGGACCTCGTCGAGGTGGAGAAGACGCTCGAAGACGCGGTCCAACGGGCCGTCCAGAACGCGGAGGAGGCAAGCCAATGAGCATCTTAGTCGACGACGACACTCGCGTGGTTGTACAGGGCATCACCGGTGGGGAAGGGAAGTTCCACACCCAGCAGATGATGGAGTACGGAACGAACGTGGTCGCCGGCGCAGTCCCCGGCAAGGGCGGCCAAGAGGTCGAAGGCGTCCCCGTCTACGACACCGTGGACGAGGCCGTCCGCGAGGAGGACGCCGACGCCTCCGTCGTGTTCGTTCCGCCGGCGTTCGCCGGCGACGCCATCTTCGAGGCCCTCGACACGAACCTCGATTTCGTCGTGGCCATCACCGAGGGCATCCCGACGCAGGACATGGCCAAGGTGAACAAGCGACTCTCCGAGGTGGACACGCGCTTGCTGGGTCCGAACTGCCCCGGCATCATCACGCCCGGCGAGTCGAAACTCGGCATCCTCCCCGGCAACATCTTCGAGGCGGGTAACGTCGGTCTGGTCTCCCGGTCGGGCACCCTGACGTATCAGGTCGTCTCGAACCTCACCGACCGCGGCATCGGCCAGACCACCGCCGTCGGCATCGGGGGCGACCCCATCATCGGCACGTCGTTCATCGACGCCCTCGAACTGTTCGAGGAGGACCAGGAGACGGAGGCCGTCGTCATGTGCGGCGAAATCGGCGGCGAGGACGAGGAACAGGCCGCGAAGTACATCGCCGAGAACATGGACACGCCCGTCGCGGGCTTCATCGCGGGCCGCACCGCCCCGCCGGGCAAGCGCATGGGCCACGCGGGCGCAATCGTCTCGGGGTCCGGTACGGGAACCGCCGAGTCGAAGATTTCCGCGCTGAACGACGCCGGCGTCCCCGTCGGCGACACGCCCGAGGAAGTCGCCGAACACGTCGAAGACTTCCTGTAGAGACGCCGCGTCTCCCCTCTCTAACTTCTACTTCGGCGCTCTGGAGTCGCCGTCGAGTGCCGAGAGGCACGCCCCGCAGTACGACGCGTACGGGGGGTTCGACGCGCCGCAGACGTCGCATCCGGCCGTCTCGGCCGTCCGCCCGCCGTCGCTCACCGCGGCGGTGAACGGGGCGCGCCGGTACGTCGGCGCGGTCGCGTCGTCGTCGTCCATCCGTTCGAGAACCTGTTCGACGAGGCGGTCGTCCCGGAGTTTGTCGAGTCCTCTCACGAGGCCGACGAAGAGAACCGAGGGCGCGACGACGCAGAACGCCGCCACGAGGAGTCGAAATACTACCTCCACGTCCATGGCCCGGATACGGATGCGAGGCCCTTACCTCTACCGCGCGTTAGCGCCCGAGAGAGTGTCCCTCGCGGACGTATTCGGTTTCGACGCCGCGCGCCGGTCCGGTTCGGACGACGCCGCGGCGACGGCCGAAATACCACGTTCGTTATGAGTCCCGAAATCGCCCTTGCGGCGGTTATAGGGTTTATATCCCGTCACCCCTTTTCGATATACCATGCACGAAGAGTTACTCTCGCAATCGACTCGAGGTTCTCTTGCGACGACGCTCGTCTCTCTCGTCGCCGACGTCTCCGGCACCGACGCCGTGGACCTGCCGCCGTTGGCGGCGGTGGTTGACCCCGACGCGCTCGGTTCGCTGGTGGACGGCCCCTCCGCCGTGGAGGGTCTCACCGTCTCGTTCGACTACGCCGGGTTCCACGTCGTCGTCCACGGGAACGGCCGCATCCACCTCACCGAGGCGGACGCGATCCGGCGGCGAAACTGACCGTCTCCGACCCTCCGTCTCCGATCCTCCGTCTCTGATCCTCCGTCTCTGCTCCTCCGTCCCCGCCTCTCTCGATCGAGCGAGCGATTCGGACGTTCCGTCGTTCACGATTGTCACAGTTGTCACGAGATAGTGTTGAATCACCGTCGGGTGAAACGAACGAGTGCGCGTCGTCGGCGACCCCGACGCCGACCGGTCCCGCGCCGGGGTTCCCCGGGTGGTCGGCGATTCGACGGCGTGCATCCGCGGACGCCGCCCCGGTGCCCGCGGAACCCTCTCAGCCCCCACCCCACCCCCTCGCCGCCCGCACCGACCTCTAACCGTCCCCGCCCGCCCCCACTTCGGCCCTCCAGCCGACTTCCCCCTCTGCTTCGGCCCTCCCCTGACCCCTCCTCCTTCCGTTCGGTGCCCATTCCGCCCCGTCGAACCCGTCGGTCAGCCGGTCGAACCGTCGAATCACGTCCGAAGATTGATATGCCTGTTCGATCCACTCGGCGCATGAACGCGACACTTCCGTCGGGGCGACGCGTTCACATCGCCCCGTTGGGCTACGAACGGGACCGGGTGGTGGAACCCGCCCGCCGAGAGGCCGCGGACGTGGTCTACCTCCTCGTCGATTCCGCCGAACGCGGCCCCGAAGACTCCGGAGACGTCGTCGAGCCGAGCTCGACGGCCCATCGGACACGGTCCGACGACGTCGTCGAACCGAGTTCGACGGCCCGCGAGGCGACGTCCGGCGGCACCTCCCTCGACGCCGAGTGGTCGCCGGAGGCGGAGGCGGTGGACTGGGACGCCGCGACGCCGTACCAACTCGCCGTCCGCGAGGAACTCGACGAGTTCGCCGACGCGCGCGCGGTTCCCGTGCGCATCCACGACGTGTACGACGTGATGGGCGTCGCCACCACCATCGCCGCCAGACACGACGAAGACCAGGTGTTCGTCAACATCTCCTCGGGGCCGAACGTCGCCGCCGTCGGCGCGGCCATCGCCTGCATGACGACGGACGCCCTCCCGTACAGCGTCACCCCCGAGTCCTACGGCCACGACGTGGCCGAGACGCCGCTTACCCGCGGCGTCGCGGAGGTGACCACCGTTCCCGACTACCCCATCGAGTCGCCGACGCGCGAACAGGTCCACATCCTCGGGTACCTCTACGAGACGACCGTCGAGAAACCCTACTCCGTCAACAAGCGCAACCTCATCGACAGGGCCGACGACTACGACCTGCCGTTCCTCGCCAACTACTCGACGGAGAGTCGCCAATCGGAGTACCGCCGCCTCGACGCCGCCATCATCGAACCCCTGCGCGAGAAGGAGTACATCCGCCTCGAACCCGCGGGCAAACAGAAGAACGTCGTCCTCACGGAGACGGGCATCAGCGTCTACCGCGCCTTCCAGCACAAGATTCTCGACGAGTAGTCCGCCCCGTTCGCGTTCGTCGCGCGTCGGCCCGGCGTTCGTCGCGTGGTAGCCGCACGTTCGGTCTGCGAGTCGAACCGCGCGCCACCTTCGCAAGCGTCATCCCCGTCGGACCGCAAGGGGCACCATTGGCGTCGTCCGCCGCCGCGGGCGACAGTCTCGCACCATGTCACCGAATCTCTCCCGCCGTGACGCTATCAAGGCCCTCGGGGCGGGTTCGCTCGTCGGCACCGCCGGGTGTCTCGGAACGCTCGGGTTCGAGACGCAGTCGGCGTGGCGCGACCCGCCGTTGGTCGAGAACCGCCCCAACGCCGTCTACCGACCCGCCCTCACCGAGGGGATGAAGACGTACGGGACGACGACGGCGGGGCCCTACGGCGTCGCGTTGACGTACTCGTACCCCCACCGCTTCTGGACGCTCACCGGGACCGAACTGTCGAAGACGGTGGTCGAGTCGGAGGACTCGCTGCACCTCATGGTCTCGCTTTGGGACCGAGAGACGCGGACGGTTCTCCCCCTCGACTCGGGGGTGACCATCGAGATAACCCGCGACGGGAGTCTCGTCACGGAGGAGCTCGCCTACCCGATGCTCTCCCAGCAGATGGGGCTGCACTACGGGTCGAACTACGTCCTCGACGGCGAGGGCGAGTACGAGGCGACGGTGAACGTCGGCGGCGTCTCCCTCGACCGGACGGGGGCGTTCGCCGGACGCTTCCAGTCGGCGGAGACGGCCTCCTTCACCTTCACCTTCGACACGGACGACCTGTACGACGTTCCGCTGAAACGCCTCGACGACGCGGGCGAACGCGGCGCGGTCGAACCCATGGAGATGAAGTTCCCCGTGGGCGTCGCGCCGAAGAAGGACGCCCTCCCGGGCCGACACCTCGGCCGCGCGACCAGCGGAGACGCCGTCTTCCACGCCTTCGCCGTCGAGAATCCGTCGAAGGGACGCTTCGGCGACTCCGGCACCTACCTCTACCTCTCGGCCCGCACGCCGCACAACCGAATCGCCCTGCCGATGATGGGACTGACCGCGACGCTGACCCGCGACGGGGGGACGGCGTTCGAGGGCACCCTCGCGCGGACGCTCGACCCGGAACTCGGCTACCACTACGGCGCGGGCGTCGGCGAGGTGCGCGGCGGCGATACGCTCGAAGTCGCCGTGGACGTACCGCCGCAGATCGCCCGCCACGACGGCTACGAGACGGCGTTCCTCGACATGCCGCCGATGACGTTCGACGTGAGCGAGTGACGCCCGGCGGCGAGACGAAACACCTGAGAGACGGACGCTCCTACACCGACGCACGGACGGAAGACGACCGACGACCGACGACCACATCCACAACCCATGACGGAGACGACGAACGCCGCGACGGACGCGCCCGAGGAACCGACCGGCACCGACGAGTTCGCCTGCCGAACGTGCGGTCGGACGTTCCCGACGGACAGACTCCGCATCCTCCACCGCGGGGTGCGCCACCCCGCCGACGTGACGGAGGCGGAGCGAGAATCGTACCGCGAGGCGTACCTCGAAGAGGAGGCGGAGATTCGCTCGTTCCGCATCCGCGCGCTGGGCGTCCTCGTCCTCCTCTACTTCGGCTTCCTCATCGTCTATGCCCTCATCGCGTGACAGACTCGTCGGGCGCGCCCTCGCGTGCTGTCTCGCCCTCGTCGGAACGCTCCTCGTCGCGGAGGGCGTCTCGGCCAGCAACGCGGCCGTCGGCCTGCAGGGGGCGTCGAGGGACGCGCTGTCGATTCCGCGGTGGCTCTACGTCGCCACCGGCGGCGCGACCATCGGCGCGTCCGCGCTCTTGGCCAGTTTCGTCACCGACCGGCGGTTCGTCCGCGACATCCACCGGACCCACCGCGACTTCGGCGTCCGGTCGCTCTACCGCGGCGGCGTCGTCGCGCTTCACCTCCTCGGACTCGTCGGCCTCGTCCTCGTCGTCTACAGCGGTCTGACCGGTCCGCAGGTGCCGACGGTCAACTTCGCCGTCGTCGTCGTCTTCGCCGGCCTGCGCGCGGGCCTCACGATGCTCTCCTACGCCGTGGGGAACGTCTGGCCCGCGCTGAACCCGTGGCGAACCGTCGCCGCGCGCCTCCCCAACGGCTTCCTCGACTACCCGGCGCGGTTCGGGCGGTGGCCCGCCGTCGTCGGCCTCCTCGGCCTCGTGTGGGTGGAGACGACGACCGGAATCACGAAGCGACCGGAACTGCTGGGCGCGGCCGTCGTCGCCTACTCGGCGCTGACCGTCTCGGGGGCCCTCGCCGTCGGCGCGGAGGCGTGGTTCCGGAACGCGGACCCCGTCTCGGTGTTCTTCCGGTTCTACGGCCGCGTCGCGCCGTTCTCGTGGGACGAGGGACGCCTCCGCGCTCACCTGCCCGGGATGCGCCTCGTCGGCGGCGAGAGCGACGACGCCTACGCGAACGGCCTCGTGACGGGCCTCGACGACGCGGCGATAGCCGTCGCCCTCGTCTGGGAACTCACCTTCAGCGGGTTCGTGACGACGCGGCAGGGGGCGCAGTTCGTCCGGGCCGCCGTCGACGTCGGCGTCCCGCCCCTCGTCGTCTACGGCGGCCTGTTCGTCGGCGGCTTCCTGGCGTTCTACGGCGCGTACCTCCTCGCCGCCCGCGCCGCCGCGAACCGCCTCCGGACGCACCGCACCGCGCACGAACTCGCCGTCGGGTTCACCCCGCCGCTTCTGGCGATCGCCGCGGGCTACCACCTCGCACACTACTTCGGCTTCTTCGTCTCGTTGGCCCCGTCGCTCGTCGCCGTCGTCGGGTCGCCGCTCTCGCCCCCGGCGAATCCGCTGGTGCTGACGCTCCCGTCGTGGTTCGGCGCGCTCGACATCGTGTTCGTCCTCGGCGGCCACGTGCTGGCGGTCTGGGTGGCTCACTCCGTCGCCTACCGCCTGTTCCCGAGTCGGATGCAGGCCATCTGGAGCCAGTTCCCGTTCGTGTTCGTCATGGTGGGCTACACCGCCGCGAGCCTCTGGTTGATATCGCTACCGACGGCGCAGCCGCCGTTCCTGCCGTGAGGCGGGGGGAGACGAGAAGACACGTATCGGAGTCGCCGACCCCGAAGTCGGAACCCATATCAGTCGGACTCCCCACCACCGTGAGGGAAGATGCTACTCGCCGGAACCGTCATCGCCGACTCCACAACCGTACACGACGACGGCGCGGTCGTCGTCGAGAACGACCGCATCGTCGCCGTCGGCGACAGAGCGGCGGTCGAAGACGCCCACCCCGACCACGAGGTTCGGGAGTTCGACCTCCTCCTCCCGGGCCTCGTTGGCGGGCACGTCCACTCCGTCCAGAGCCTCGGGCGAGGCATCGCGGACGACACCTCGCTCCTCGATTGGCTGTTCGACCACGTCCTCCCGATGGAGGCGTCGCTGGACGCCGAGGGGATGCGGACGGCGGCGCGACTGGGCTACCTCGAACTGCTGGAGAGCGGAACGACGACGGTCGTAGACCACCTCTCGGTGGCCCACGCCGACGAGGCGTTCGAGGCGGCGGCGGAGATGGGAATCCGCGGACGCCTCGGCAAGGTGCTGATGGACAAGCGCGCGCCCGACGGACTGTTCGAGGACACCGGGGAAGCCCTCGCCGAGACGGAACGACTCGTCGAGAAGTACCACGGCGCGCGCGACGGCCGGATTCGCTACGCCGTCACACCGCGGTTCGCGGTCAGTTGCACCGAGGAGTGCCTCCGCGGGGCGCGGGACATCGCCGACCGCTACGACGGCGTGACCATCCACACCCACGCCAGCGAGAACCGCGACGAGGTCGAAACCGTCGCCGAGGACACCGGGATGCGCAACATCGAGTGGCTTCACGAAGTCGGCCTGACCGGCGAGGACGTCGTGTTAGCCCACTGCGTCTGGACCGACGAGAGAGAGCGCGAACTGCTCGCTGAGACGGGGACGCACGTCACCTACTGCCCCTCCTCGAACATGAAACTCGCCTCCGGCGTCGCGCCCGTGGTGGACTACCTCGACCGGGGTATCAACGTCGCCCTCGGCAACGACGGCCCGCCGTGCAACAACACGCTCGACCCGTTCACCGAGATGCGGCAGGCGAGCCTCCTCCAGAAGGTCGAACACCTCGACTCGGAGGCGACGCCCGCGCGGGTCATCTTCGAGATGGCGACGGTCAACGGCGCGAAGGCCGCCGGGTTCGAACGCGTCGGCGAACTCCGCGAGGGGTGGAAGGCCGATATCGTCGCCCTCGATACGGACGTGACGCGCGCGACGCCGCTTCACGACGTGCTCTCGCACCTCGTCTTCGGCGCGCACGGCGACGACGTGGAGTTCACGATGGTGGACGGTCGGGTCGTGTACGACGAGGCGGCGGGCGGTCTGCAGACGGGCGACGCCGACGAGATACGGCGGCGCGCCCGGTCCGTCGAGTTCGACGGGGCCCCCGCGAACCCGGCGAACGGCGCGGCCGGAAGCGAGTGAAGCGACCGGACCGACGGGGACGCCGAGACCCGACCTACCGCCCTACCGGTTCGTGCCGCGCGCGGTACCCCTCGTCCGTCTCCGTCACCTCGTCCACGGCGTAGAGCGTCAGCGACCGCTCCTGTTTCGTCGTCACGGGGAACTCGTACGTCTCGGACTCGTACTCGAACGTCTCGCCCTCCTCGCGGCGTCGGGCGACGAACTCGCGGTGGTCGTCGAGACGCCGTGTCGCCACCTCTCGGGAGAGTGCGGGCGCGTTCGCCACCCGCCGGTCGAACGCGTCCGCGAAGCCCGCCTCCAGTTCGACGCCGACGGAGTTCCGACCGGCGACCATCGCCGCCAGCGACGTCGTTCCGGTCCCCCAGAACGGGTCGAGGACGGTGTCGCCGTAGACGGAGTACATGTTTATCAGGCGGTACGGCACCTCGAAGGGGTACGCGGCGCTTCGCTCCCGCATCTCGCCGAGCGAACCGGCGTCGTCCGAGGCGTCGGCGGCGTCGCCCGCGCCGGCCATCCGCTGTGAGGCCCCCGTCACGTCGGTCCACACGTCCGAGAACCAGCGGTTCCGTTCCTCCCAGAAGTACGCCGACTCGTACCGCGCCGAATCGCCGGGGTCGAACGACCGCGACCGCGACCCGTTGCGGAACACGAGGACGTACTCGTGTTCGAGGGTGACGTACGCGTTCGGCGGAATCATCCCGCTGCCCATGAACTTCGCCGCGCTATTGGTCGGCTTCCGCCACAGGACGTCCGGGAGCGGTTCGAAACCGAGGTCCGCGAACGCCTCGACGACCCGCGCGTGGTTCTGGTAGACGCGGAAGCTGTCGTCCACCTTCCGCGTCGCGTCGCCGACGTTGACGCAGGCGATGCCGCCGGGGACGAGGACGCGTTTCACCTCGCGCCAGACGTCCGCCAACACCTCGTGCATCGCGTCGAAGGCGGCGGCCCCGTCGCCGGCCGCGAGGGCGTCGGCGGCGTCCCGCGAGAGTTCGGCGAACTGGTCGTCCCACATCTCTATCATCGGGTACGGCGGCGACGTGACGACGAGTTCGACGGCGTCGTCGCCGACGGCATCCATCTCCCGGGCGTCGCCGACGACGACGCGGTGGCGCGACTCCATTGCGTCCACCGTACATTTCGAAATTAAATATGTCTGTCCCCGGTTCCGGGGTTCGGCGCGAGGGCGCGGCGAGGAGAGAGGGTCGGCGACGCGGTGTGTCCGACGCGCCGACTACTCCAACAGGTCGGCGGCGGCCCGAGTCACGACGTCCGCCACTTCCACCACGTCGTCGAGGTAGACGAACTCGCCCGCGGCGTGGATGTTCTCGCCGTCGGGGCCGAGGATGACCGTCGGGAGTCCGGCCCTGTCGCCGAGGTAGTTGAAGTCGCCGACGCTGGAGAAGTAGCCGTACGCGGGGTCCTCGCCCGTCACCTCGCGGGTGGCCGCCGCCAACGACCCGACGAGGGGGTGGTCCTCGTCGGTGACGTACGGGCCGTAGCGGATGTCGTCGGAGGGGGCCTCGCGGAACCCCACGTCCACCTCGCTCTCTAACTCGAGTTCGGAGACGACGCGTTCGGCGTCGGCGCGGACGCCCCCCTCCGTCTCGCCGACGACGACGTGGCGGTCCACCATCAACCGGGCGCGTTCGGGCACCGAGAGCGTCTGACTGCCGCCCGCTATCTTGAGCGGACAGACCGACCCGTCGCCGAGTTTCGGGTGCGACCCCGTCTCCATCTCCGCGAGTCCGGCGGCCACCTTCCCGGCGTCCACGACGGCGTTGACGCCCTCACTCGGTTTCGACCCGTGGGCGGCCTGCCCGCGCACCTCGATGTCGTAGAGGTATCGCCCGCGCGCGCCGAGGAGGAGGGCGGGGTTCTCGATGTCCTCCTGCGCCAGAACCGGGCCGGGTTCGGTGACGATGGCCGCGTCGCAGTCGTCGGTGTAGCCGTCCCGTATCAGGCGGTCCGTCCCGAGGCCGTACGGTCCCTCCTCGTCCACGACGGCCGTCAGAAGCACGTCGCCGCGGAGTTCCGCGTCCGACGCCGCGAGTGCCTCGAACGCCTTCATCACGGCGGCGAGGCCGCCCTTCATGTCGCAGGCCCCCTGCCCGTACAGTTTCCCGTCCTCGATTCGCCCCGACGTGGGCTCTTCCTCCCAGTCCTCAACGAGGAGGACGGTGTCCATGTGCGCGTTCAGGAGAAGCGTCGGCGCGTCGGGGTCCGACCCCTCCAGTCGCGCGACGACGTTCCGTCCCTCGTACTCGGTGATGTCGGGTTCGCTCACGCGGTGGTACTCGGGGTCGAGTCCGCGTTCGTCCAACCACCCGTAGACGAACTCGCTTATCTCGTCTTCCTCGAAGTACGGGCTCGGAATCCGCACGAGGTCCTGCAGCAGCGACACCGTCTCGTCGTAATCGACGGCGAGGTGCGGCGACGCGTCGGACTCGGAGGCGTCGGAACCGGGGGCGTCGCGTCCGTCAGTCATCGTCGGTCACCCCCTTTGCGCGCACCTGCGGGTCGTACTCGTCTGAGGGGACGCCCGGAAGCGTCGCCAAGATGGCCTCCACGTCCACGTCCTTCTGCCGCCCGCGGTACCAGAAGACGCCGAAGACGACGAGGCCGATAGCCACCCACGGCACGTAGACGGAGAGCGACCCCTGATACGCCTGCGTCAGGAGGCCGACGGAGCCGAGTCCGCCGACGAGTCCGGTCACCGAGAGGAGCGTCGGGCGGGTGAATCCGGCGCTCTCGGCGAGTCTGGAGTCCGTCCAGAGGATGTAGAGGACGGTGATGGAGACGGCGGCGTAGGCGATGAGGTAGCTGAACGTCGCGATGGCGATGGCCTGACTCAGGCCGGTGCTCCAGAACGTCAGCGCCGAGGCGACGACGTAGAGGGTCAGAAGCGACCAGTGGGGCGTGCCGAACCGGTCGGAGACGGAGGAGAACCACTTGGGGAACACCTCGTCCCACGCCCACGAGTACGGCATCTTGATGCCCGCCGCCATCACCGCGTGGACGCTGGAGGCGGTGGCCAACAGGCCGCCGAACGCGACTATCGCCGTCGCGCTATCGCCGAGGAACGCCTCCGCCGCCGTCGCCAGCGGTCGGGCTGAGTTCGCCAACACGGTGTAGTTGGAGACGACGCCGTAGATGACCGCGGAGGTCCACATGTACAGGACGATGAGGATGGCCGTCCCGCCCGCCATCGCGAGCGGGAGGTTCCGCGAGGGATTCTTCACCTCCGCGCCCATCTGCCCGGCGACGGCGATGCCGATGTACGCGTAGAACAGCGGCACCGCCGCGCCGACGAACCCGTCGAACCCGCCGGTGAAGAACGGCTGGTAGTTCGCGGGTTCGACGCTGAACGACCCCGGAATCACCAACACGAGGATGGAGAGGATGAGGACGGCGAAGATGGCGTTCTGCGAGACGGTGTACCCCTTCGTCCCGACGAGGTTGACCAGAAAGAGGACGGTCAGGAGACCGAACCCGGCGAGCGTCGGGTCCACCGCCGGGTAGAACACCTGCAGGTACGACCCGAACCCGATGGCGAGTGCGGCGTCAGCCGCCATGTACCCGAGCCACTTCGACCACGTGACGATGAAGCCCGGAAGCCGGTTCTCGAACGTCCGCGAGACGTACGCGTACGACCCCGCGGCCCCCGGAAAGATGGTGGCGACCCACCCGTAGTTGAGCGCGATGCTCATGGCGAGGATGCCCGAGAGGGCGACGACCAAGATGACGCTCGGTCCCGTCGTCGCACTCGCCGTCCCCAGCGTGACGAACAACCCCGCCCCGAGGGTGCCCGCCACGACGGTGCTGAGTGCGCCGAACAGCCCCATGTTCCGCTTGAGACTCCGCCCGTCGTTTACGTCAACAGATGACATGCTACTTCGTCTCAATCTGCTCCCGTATAGCGACCCTCCCTAGTATGAGAGGGCGGGCGCGGGGCGCGCGTCGTCCTCCGATTACGCTCCGTTACAGGACTGCGCCCCGACCGACGTTGCAGTAGTGGGGAGTTTCGTTACTCGCGATAGTGAGAGGACAACCGTCGTCTGCTGGACGTATCGAACGGACTATCTATGAAAATGCGGGTGAAGATTACCATTATCAGTCCAGCCCGCCCGAGACGAAGTACAGTAATCGAGATTACATAGTATGCGTCCACGCCGGTTACGGTGCGCGATTTAGAGACGTACGCTGTCGTCTCTTCCGGCGATTCCCACGCTGGCCGCATACACAGTTCAGACGGATACTGTGAGAGGTGCTCCACTACATGGCTTCCAGACAATCGCTCGACGCCGACGAGTTAGACCGGCTT
The DNA here is from genome assembly GCF_042662625.1 of Halopelagius fulvigenes. Taxonomy (GTDB): domain Archaea; phylum Halobacteriota; class Halobacteria; order Halobacteriales; family Haloferacaceae; genus Halopelagius; species Halopelagius fulvigenes. The sequence continues at coordinate 723,304 of NZ_JBHSXH010000009.1, read as the reverse complement.
CTCACCGTGCTCGCGGATCAGTACTGTCGCAGCGTCATCTTCCACTTCCGAGACGCGTCCGAGAACGCCGCTACGGTGGCCGACCTCGCGCACGAGGTCGAGGTAGAGGCCGATTTAGGGGCGACCGCCGTCCAACTGCACCACTCGGCGCTCCCTCGCTTAGACGACGTCGGTATCGTCGAGTACGATGCGAGGAGCAGTACGGTCCGGTATCTGGACGGTGTCGCCTCGAAGACACTGCTGGAGGAAGTCGAAACGCTCTCCCGGCGGTCCGGGTCCTGACGCGACGGCGTCGAACGGGACAGGTGGTACGACCGGGAGTCAGTCAACGTCCCCGAGGAGTTTCGACTCGGCCTTCCGGAGGTGTTCGAGCAACGTCGCCTTCGAGACGCCCGCCTCCGCGGCGAGTTCGCCCGCCGACACCTCCCGCGGCCACGTGTAGTACCCCCGCCTGCGCGCGAGTCGGTACACCTCGCGTTGCCGTTCCGAGAGGGCGTCCGTCCGGAACATCCCCGTCCCGTCCTCGGGCGCGGTGATGAGTTCGACGCGGACGTCGGCGTCCATCTCCTCGCGGACCTCCTCCAACCTGTCGTGGACGGTTCGGCGCGTCTCTTGGACGAGGACGGTCCACCGTTCGCGGCCGTCCTGCATCCGAACCGGTTCGTCCGGGATGAACCCCCGCGAGACGAGGGCGTCGTTGATGCTGTTCGAGAGGGCGTACCGGACGACGAGTCCGCGCGTCGCACTCCCCGTCACCGGCGTCTCCGCGCCCGCGGCCGTCTCTTCGTCCGTCTCCCACACCGACTCGGTGAGTTCGGAGTCGCGTACCGCGCCCACCAACGCGTCGAGTTCGTCCCTCGTATCGGCGTACGCCGTGAATCGCCCCGTCGCCGTCCCGTCGATGCTGTGGACGCCGTGGCCGAGGAGTCCCGCGTCCGTCCTCTCGGTCACCTCCAGCGTCCAGCAGTCGGGGTGCCAGATATCGAGCGTGACGCGAACCCCCCGTTCGGCCCGCCCCCCGCCCTCGGCGTCCTCTCCCTGTGTCGCCATTACGTCCCGTACCACGGGAGGCAGCGGAAAAACGTTTCCTCACAGTTTTCGACCGCTCTCGGCCGGTCGGCGGCGGGCGAGTCGTCCCGGCGAAATCACATCGTACTTCTCGTTCGAATCCGAGGTACGCGACGGATGACAGGACGGTTCGCCATCGACATCGAGACGGTGAGTCCGACGCTCGACCGCTACGAGAAGCCCCCGGACTTCGGCGACCCGCAGTACTTCGAGCTCCTCGCGGTCGTACTCGGGTACGAGTCGCCGACGGGAAACCAGGAGACGGAGATGCTCTTTCGGACCGCCGACTCCGCCGCGGACGAACTCGCCCTCTGCGGACGCGTCGCCGAGTGGATCGACGCGCGCGAGGGGGACCGATACCTCACGTACGGAGGCGAATCGTTCGACCGCCCGCAACTTCTCGGCCGCCTCGAACGGGCGAGAGCGGCCTGCGACGGCGACGCGGGGGCAGCGTCGAGACTCGCGCGGTTGCTCGAAGACGAACTGGCACACGACGACGTGCAACCGGACGCGTGGGACGCCTTCGGCGGGTACACCCGCCTCGAAGACGCCTGCGGGCGCGTCGGTATCGAACCCGAGGAGACCCGCTGGGCGGCGTACGAACACGGCATCGACCTCGACGAGGTGCGGCCGTCGAAGTACCGGGGCTTCCGGAAGGTACTCAACGCGGACGTCCCCGTCTTCGGCGAGCGATACGTCGCCCTCGCGGACGCGGGCGCGACGGAGACGCTGACGTTCCGCGCCCTGCGCGACCTGTTGGACCACTACGGCCGAGAGGACATCGTCCACCTGTTCGACCTCGCCGACGCCCGGCCGTTCGACGGCGACTGATCCTCGGACGGGGTTCGACGCTGTGGACTCCGATTCGGCGTAAAATAGCGCGGGGTGTGGACAGTACGCGTCGTCTCGTCGTAACCGTCCGAAGGGTGGAGTTAGGCCTCGCCCTGCAGCTGGCTGTAGTCGTAGTCGTTCGCCAGATTGACCAGCTTGTTGAGCGTCTGCTCCTCCTCTTCGAGCGTCTCGTGGAGGAGGTCGCCGGCGTCGTCCATCCCGAGTTGGTCGGCGAGTTTAGCGAGGCTTCCGTACGAGGCGATCTCGTAGTGTTCGACCTTCTGGGCCGAGACGTTGTCGAAGACTTCGAGTTCGGACGTGGAGGGGTCCTTCTGGGTGAACTCCTCGTGTTCCTCGATGAGGCCCCCTATGGCCTTGCACTCGTCGGCCTCGGGTTCCATTCCGACCTTCTCGAACACCTGTTCGAGTCTGTCTATCTGCCCTTGGGTCTGCTCGCGGTGTTGGGAGAACGCCTCCCGGAGCTCCTCGTTCTCCACCTCTTCGGACATCTCCTCCAACGCGTTCAGAATCTGCTGTTCGGCGCTGTACATGTCCTGCAGTTCGCTCTTGAACACTTTGTTGGGGCTGTCGGCACTCATAGAATCACCATCGAAAGCAGGGCGTCGTACGTCCGTAAACCGTTTGGCCGACCGAGTGGATGGTTCGATCCTATTCGACAGGACCGGTCGTCGAGTTAGAATATCTCGTCTGCCCGCGTTTCAGTCTCGACGTTGTCGTCCGCGACGCCGGCCGAAGGGGTGCGAACCGACGCGGAGCGGAGTGGCCCGGTCACTCGTCCGAGTCGAAGCGACGGTTACGCGGTCGAGAGGCTTCAGAAAGCCGAAAGCGGGTCTTCCGCTTCTACGAGGTCGCTGACCGCTCCGATGTCGTCCGCCGGCGAGATTCGCTTCTCCTCGGACGCGTACTCGACGATGCCCGCCTCGTCCAACTTCGGCAGGTGGTTGTGGTGTAGCGACAGCTCCACGCGTTGGACCTCCTTCGGGGTCAGGTCGTCGAGCGAAACGTCCCGCGTCTCCGCGGCGACTCGTTCGGCCAACGCTAGCAGGTGCACCGAACGGTCTTCATCCGCGAGGATTTCGACGACGGCGTCCCGGTGTTTCTCCCCGAGCACGGCGAAGTAGTCGTCGAGCGTCCCGTCGAACGGACTTCCGCCTTCTGTTGCTGCCATTTCGTTTCTACTTCGAGGAGCGTCCTCTTCCCCCCAGAGTGTTCTACCTAAATGTGTTGAGAACCGACATCCGTCTGTCAGTTCGAGGCGTCTCCGAACGCGGGGGACCGTCGGAGAGGACGGCTCACTCGGGGTCCGGGACGGAGTTCGACCCGGAGTTCCAAAGGTCGAAGAGTCGTCCGGTGGTACATCCGGTAACTCGCATGGATCCGCTTCTCACCCTCGACGAGGACCTACTGACGGGAACGGTCGTGGACCGCCCGAACCGCTTCGTCGTCTGCGTCCGCTTCGACGACGCGCCCGAACGCGCGTTCCTCGGCGACCCCGGAGCCCTCGAAGGCACGGTCGAACCGGGACGCGAAATTCTCTGCTCGCCGGTGGACGACCCCGACAGGGCGACGGACTACGACGCCATCGCCGTCGCCGTCGACGGGGTGTACGTGAGCGTCCGCACCGCGTTAGCGAACGACCTCTTCGAGCGCGCACTCGCCCGCGACGCGATACCGGCGTTCGCCGGGTACACCACCCGGAAACGGGAGCCCTCGCTCCCGGAGCACGGCCGAACGGACTTCCTCCTCGATACGCCGGGTGGTGAGGCGGCCTACGTGGAGGTCAAATCCTGCACGCACGTCGAGGACGGCGTCGCCGAGTTCCCCGACCGACAAACCGAACGCGGCCGTCGCCACCTCCGCAGCCTCGAAACCCTCCGCGAGGACGGGTACGAGACGCACGTCGTGTTCGTCGTCCAACGGCCCGACGTCGAACGCTTCCGCCCGTACCGCGAGGTGGACCCGGAGTTCGCCGACTTACTCGCACGCGTACGGGACGCCGGGGTCGGCGTTCACGCCGTGACGACCGCGTTCGAACCGCCGCACTACCGGCTTCGGAACGACGATCTGCCCGTCGAACTCGATTGAGAAGGGGTGCGCTGAGGATCGAGTGCCGACTCGGAGAGTAGCAGGTGTCGAAGAGAAGTGGGTTGGGGCGGATTCGAACCGCCGGCCTGCTCCGTGTGAAGGAGCCGTCATAACCGGGCTAGACCACCAACCCGCGTACGAAATCCTATCCCGGGCCGAGACTTAAACGTTCTTCTTCGGTTCGATTCGGCTTACTCCGCGGACCCGCCGCGGTAGCGTCGGATACCGCTCTGGGCGCGGCGCATCGCCTTCTTCCCGCCGACTTCGACGCGTCGCGGCGTCCGGCGGCGGAGTTCGGCTTCCAGACGCTGCCGTCCCGACGGGGGCACCTCCTCGGCCTTCTCGCGTCCGAGCATCTTGCGGACGCGTCGTTCGACCGGTTCGGCCTCCTCTCGGATGCCGACGGAGAGGTGTTCGCCCGCGCGTCGGAGGTAGTACCAAGCGTCTTCGAAGTGCTTGTTCATATCTGACCATAGGCAAGCAACAGATAAAAGGATTGTGTCGGTCGAGACAATGTTCTGACGTGGTAGCGGAGCGCTGTCGGGCGATGAGCGGAAGAACGGGGACGGGAGTTCAGTACGTCGGGGCGTCCTCGCGGACGCCGTCGCGTTTGTTCACGAGGCGCGCGAGGGTGAAGAGGGCGTCCGAGAGGCGGTTCAGGTATGCGACGGTCTGTTCGTTCACAGGTTCCTCCGACGCCAGTCCGACGGTCCGACGCTCCGCCCTGCGTGTCACCGCGCGCGCGTGGTGGAGTTTCGACCCGGCGTCGCTCCCGCTCGGGAGGACGAAGGAGTTGAGCTGGTCCAACTCCTCGTCGGCCTCGTCGATGAACGACTCCAGTTCCTCGACGTGTTCCGCCGTGGTGACCGGGGCGTCCTCGTCTGGGTCCGGGTTCGCGAGGTCCGCCTGTACGACGTGGAGGTGGTTCTGGACGCGTTCGAGTTTCTCGTCCACGTCGTCGTACCCCGTCGGACGGACGGTGCCGACGAGGGCATTCGCCTCGTCCACCGTCCCGTAGGCTTCGATGCGAGCGCTCGTCTTCGACACCCGGGACATGTCCCGGAGGTCGGTCATCCCCTCGTCGCCGCGGCCGGTGTATATCTTCATGTGGCCGCCAACGTCTCCTCGACGTACCGGAGGATGTTGTCGCTCTCGTTCATCGTCACGCCGCGTTCGTCGTCTACGAGCACCGGAACCGAGCGCTGACCGCTGACGCGCTTGACCTCGTTCCGTTCGGAGTGGAGCGCTTCCACCCACTCCGTCTCGTACTCCACGTCCCCCGCTTCGAGGGCGTCGTGGACCTTCTCGCAGTACGGACACCCGTCGAGAGCGTACAGCGTGATGCTCATACCCGTCCGTTCGGGTCGCGGAGGCAAAGAGATTTGGCCGGCGGCGAGGCGGACCGGGCGCGGGGCGACCGGACCGCGGCGCGAGTCGAACGGACCGGTGACGAACCCCCGCGAGTCCCTCACAATCGACTGACCACGATACGACGACGTGACAGAAGCGTTATTCGGCGCGTCTCGGTAGCGAGTGTATGGTCGATCTGGAGGAGACGTACATCGAGAACCGAGTGTTGGTCCAACCGGACGACACGAACAACTACGACATGGCCCACGGGGGCAACGTGATGAAGTGGATGGACGAGGTGGGAGCGATGTCCGCGATGCGGTTCTCGGGCGAGACGTGCGTCACCGCCCGGATGGAGGGCGTCGATTTCCACCGGCCCATCCCGCGCGGCGACACGGCACTCATCGAAGCGTACGTCTACGATGCCGGGACGACGAGCGTCAAGGTCCGCCTCCGCGTCTTCCGGGAGGACCCCCTCACGGGCGAGAGGGAACTGACGACGGAGTCGTACTTCGTCTACGTCGCCATCGACGAGGCGGGCGACCCGACGGAGGTTCCCGACCTGAGCGTCTCCTCGGAGCGGTCCCGGAAACTCCGCGAGGAGGCCGTGACCGACGAACGAGAGGACGCCGCTCAGACGGCCTGAGGCGGCGACGGCGCGTCCTCCGACGCCCTCGCCGCGTCACGAACCGTTTTTGCCCGTCCGGTGGAACTGACCCCCATGCCAACGCGAGTCGCCATCCACTCGTCCGTCGAGCGAATCTTCCCGCCGGAGAAGTTGCAGTCGCTCCTCTCGGAGTTGGACGTCGAGGTGAGCGACGACGTCGCCGAAGGGACTGCGTCCGGTGACGCCGGCGACTTCGACGCCGTCGTCTCGTTCGGCTACGAACCGGGGTTTCTGGAGGCAGACCTCGATTGGATACACTGCGTCCGCGCCGGGTACGACGAGTTTCCGCTGGACGCCCTCCGCGAACGCGGGGTGCGACTGACGAACAGCACCGGCCTCCACGGCGACTCGGTCGGCGAGACGGCGCTGGGGTTCATGCTCCAGTTCGCGCGCCGCCTCCACCGCTACCGGAGCGACCAAGCCGACAAGGCGTGGAACCCGCCGACGTGGGACGAGGCGTTCACCCTGAACGGCGAGTCCGTCTGCGTCGTCGGACTCGGAACGCTCGGTCTGGGCGTCGCCCGCCGCGCGGACGCCCTCGGGATGGACGTCGCAGGCGTCCGGCGGACGCCGACGCCCGTCGAGCACGTCTCGGAGGTGTACACCCCCGACGAGTTGGTCGGAGCGATATCCGACGCTCGGTTCGTCGCCCTCACCGTCCCCTTGACCGACGAGACGGAGGGGCTACTCGGCGCGGCGGAACTCGACGCGATGCGGGAGGACGCCTACCTCGTCAACGTCGCGCGGGGCGGCGTCGTGGACCAACCGGCCCTCGTCGAGGCCCTCCGGTCGGGCGACATCGCCGGCGCGGGCCTCGACGTGTTCGCGGAGGAACCCCTCCCGAAGGACTCGCCGCTCTGGGAGATGGAGAACGTCGTCGTCACCCCGCACGCCGCCGCCGCGACGGTCGATTACGCAGACCGAATCGCGGCGCTCGTCCGCGAGAACGTCCGCCGGCGCGAGGCGGGCGACTCCCTGACCAACCTCGTCGTCTGAGCGGTCCGCCCTCGCTCGCGCACTCCCGCACGCGAACCCGCCGGGGCGACGCAGACGGCCCGACCGACGCTCCCCGGAACCGACGCCGCTCCGGTCGGAGCCGGCGAGGACGCGTCTAAACGTAATCTGTATATGATGGTTCGGCTGAGAAACATTTATTGTTCACTCTACAGTGGCAATTGTCATGGTTACACATATCACGGATAACGGTCGACGGGGTTCCGCTCGCACGCCGTACCGTCGTCCGATTCCGGGGGGTGAAGAGGGATGAGCGACGCCGAGGGAGGGGTGCTCGACGAGTTCCTCGAAGAGATAGACCGGACGGTCTTCCTGTTCGGCGCGCTGCTTACGGTCGGCGTCATCCTCGCGTTCTTCCTCAGTCCGAGCACCGTCGAGAACGGGATTTCGTCGCTGAACAGTTCGATGCTCAGCGCGTTCAACTGGGCGCTCCTGTTGATCGTGTTCCTCGTCGTCGTCTTCCTCCTGTTTCTCATCGTCGGCCCGTGGGGGTCGATCAAGTTGGGCGACTCGTCGCCGGAGTACAGTTTCCTGTCGTTCTTCGCGATGCTGTACTCCGCGGGCTTCGCCGCCGGCGTCGTGTTCTGGGGGCCGACCGAGGCGCTGTTCTACTACGCGAACCCCTCGCCGCTGTTCGAAAACGTACAGGGCGGCTCCGCCGAGGCGATGACCGTCGCCGTCCAGCAGACCCTGTTTCACTGGGCGTTACCGCAACTCGCGGTGTTCACCATCATGGGAATCGCCATCGGCTACTTCGCGTACAACTACGAGAACGTGCCGCTGCGCGTCTCTTCGGCGCTGACGCCGATCATCGGGGCGGACAACCTCGACGGACCGTTCGCGAAGGTCATCGACATCCTCGCCGTCTTCGCGACCATCGGCGGCGTCGCCACGTCGCTCGGCTTCATCGGGAGCCAGTTCATCACCGGGTTAGACTACCAGTGGGGGATCAGCATGGGGAACCTCGGCATCCTCCTCGTAGTGACCTTCATGACGCTGCTGTTTACGACCTCGATGGTGCTCGGCGTCGACAAGGGGATCCGTCGGCTCTCGAACTTCAACATGATCCTCTTCGTGGTCCTCATGCTCGCGACGTTCGTCGCCGGCCCGACGCTGTTTCTCATCCTGCTCGGCACGCAAGCGTTCGCCGGCATGATCGACGACTTCGTCATGATGAGTCTCTTCACCGGCGCCGGTCCGTTCGGGTCCGGTAACCCGACGGCCACGAACTGGATGAACACGTGGACCGTCTTCTACTGGGCGTGGGCGCTCTCGTGGTCGCCGTTCGCGGGCCTGTTCATCGCCCGCATCTCCAAGGGTCGCACCGTCCGCGAGGTGGCGTTCACCGGCATCGTCGCGACCTCCGGGGCGACCATCCCGTGGTTCACGTTCGTCGGCGGGACCGCCGTGTGGGCGCAGCACAACGGCATCGCCGACTTCAGCGAGGTGATCTCCGGTAACGTCGGCCCGGAAGTCGCCGGCTTCATCCTCTTCGAGGCGTTGCAGTTCACGCTGAACGTCGGCGGGTCCTCGGTAACGATACCGATCGGGACCGTCCTGATGTACATGTTCCTGATCCTCGTGACGACGTTCTTCGTCACCTCGGCGGACTCCTCGACGCTGGCCGTCTCGATGATGACCACCGGTGGGAAGGCCCGCCCCTCGACCATCAACCGAATCTTCTGGGGGGTCGTCCTCGGTCTGACGGCGGCCATCCTGATGATACTCGGCGGCACCGGCAGCGCGAACACCCTCCAACAGGCGGCCATCATCACCGGCACGCCCTTCGCCTTCGTCTGCTTCCTCGCGATGCTCTCTCTCATCAAGGACTTCGGCTCGAACTACGGCCGCGTGCTCCTCCAGGACGAGACCGTCCTCTTCGGAGCGAGTCGGAAGTCCGAACCCGAACCTCCGGGCGCCGGCGGGACCGCCGAGTCGGACGACGACTGATGCTCCCCGCCTCCCCGGCCGACGGTCCGGTTCTCCGATCCGACCGCCGTACCGTCCGCGCTCCGGGAGAAATCGGGACGTCGTATCAGCATCGGTGACTGTCTCGGATACATATATTTTGAGAAGGCATTTACCACTGCTCTCTGAGGGCAGCCTAATGGTCCACCGCCGAACGATTCTCGCGACCTGTGGCGCGTTGAGCGCAAGTCTCGTTGCCGGCTGTTCGACGGACGGGGGCAGCCAAGCCGATGCGGCCCACCGCGACGGCACTTCGTCGACGGGCACCATCTCCGAAGGACAGTCGGTTGGTGCCGGCTTTCGCCCGACGATACCCGCTTCGCTCGGGACGATGGAGAGGATAGGGAACGAGTGGATCGGTTCGAGCAGAGGAAACCCGGAACCGCACGGCGTTCTCGTGTGGAACAGCGGAGCGTCCGACCACAGCGTGAGCGAACGCATCTCCCGCGATGGAGAGCGCATCTACGACGGGAACGGGCGGACATTGAACCCGGACACGTACGCGTTGATACGCCTGCGCGATTCGGGGCGGTACCGATACCGGATTCGCAGCGACTCCGCGGAAGTCGAGTTCGGCATCTCCACATCTCAGTTCGAAAGTTTTCACTCGGCGACGGTGGTCGAGTTCACCGAGGACGGCGCGGCCGCGCGAACCGTCGCCGACGCCGAGTGGTACGACATCTTCACCACAGACCCCGAGAGCGGACGGTAACCCCCCTTTTCTCGTCGCGTTCGTACGCGGACCGAGCGGTCGGTTTCCTCGGTACGAAGCCGCGAGAGCGGACACAGAGTACGTGCACCGAGAGTGTCGCCTCGACCAACGGATTTCCGTATCGCGATATGCGATATATCGCCCGCGAGATTACCGTTCGAATCAGTATCTTCAACTTCGCGCGTCGCGGAGCGTGCGGTATGAGCCTCGAGATGGAGTACGACTGCCCCGAGTGCGACAACAGCCAGTTCTGGCGGACGGCCTACATGGAGATACACCTCGGGAAGAAGACGAAGTGGCGCTGCAGCGAGTGCGGCTACGGCTTCATCAACATCGACGACGGCATCACCACCGCGAAAGCGTAATCCGCGGAAAAATCGCGTTTCTACTCTTCTTCGGCGTCGAGCGCGCGCCACGAGAGTCGCGGGTTCCGCGCGGCGCCGGCTTGGTCGATGCGCCGCGCCGTCGTCCGCGAGGGCGCGCGTTCGAGTTCCTCCTCGGAGTCCGCGAGCGACTCGTTGAACGCGCGCGCCAAGTCGTCCAGGGAGTCTCGGTTCTCCACCTCCGTCGGTTCGGTGAGCATCGCCTCGGGGACGAACTCGGGCCACTTCGTCGTCGGCGGGTGGACGCCGTAGTCGAGCATCCGCTTGGCCACGTCCGCAGCGTCACGAGAACGCTTCGCGTTTTCGTTGGCCCGAGAATCGCCGCCCGATTCTCGAACGTCGCGTTCGCCCGCCGTCGCGGCGAACTCGTGGTGGAACGGGCCGTACGGAACCTCCAAGTCCACCTTCTCGGCGAGGTAGTTCGCGTTGAGGACGGCCTTCGCGCTGGCGTCCGCCAGTCCCTCGTCGCCGAGACGGGCGATGTAAGCGTACGCCTTCACGAGAACCAGCCAGTTACCGGCGTAGCCGTGGACTTTGCCGACCGTTCGCTCGGGTTCGTACAGTTCGTACGACCCGCCGCGTTCGCGGACGTGCGGACTCGGGAGGAACTCCGCGAGCTCCTTGACGACGCCGACCGGTCCCGCGCCGGGGCCGCCGCCGCCGTGCGGCGTCGCGAACGTCTTGTGGACGTTGTAGTGCATGATGTCGAACCCCATGTCGCCCGGGCGGCCGCGGCCCAACAGGGCGTTGAGGTTCGCGCCGTCGTAGTAGAGCAGTCCGCCGGCGTCGTGGACCATCTCCGCGATTTCGACGATGTCTCGCTCGAAGAGGCCAACCGTGTTCGGGTTGGTGAGCATCAGCGCGGCGGTGTCCTCGGAGACGGCGGCGTCGAGGGCGTCCACGTCCACGCGGCCGTCCTCCCCGGAGGGGAGTTCGACAACGTCGTACCCCGCCATCGCGGCGGTGGCGAAGTTGGTGCCGTGCGCGGAGGCGGGGACGATGACCTCGCTGCGGTCGTTGCCGTTGGCCTCGTGGTACGCCTTCGCGACGAGGATGCCCGCGAACTCGCCCGCCGCGCCCGCGGGCGGTTGAAGCGTCACGGCGTCCATGCCGCCGATTCGGCCGAGGTAGTCCTGCAGGTCGGACAGGAGTTCGAGCGTCCCCTGGACGCTCCGCGCGGAACGGTCGGGGTGGACCGCCGCGTTCGGGTCTGCGGCCACGTCCTCGGTGAACGAGGGGTTGTACTTCATCGTACACGACCCGAGGGGGTACGGCCCCGTCTCCACGCTCCAGTTCATCTGCGAGAGGCGCGTGTAGTGCCGCGCCAGTTCGGGTTCGGACAGTTCGGGCAGTTCCACGGAATCGCGCGTCAGGTCGTCGGGGAGGGGCGAGTCCTCCGCGTCTATCTCGACGCGCGTCGAGTTCTTCTCCGAGAGGAGCGGTTCGTACACGTCCTCGCGGGCGTAGCGTGCTTGGTCGAAATCCATCAGAGAACCTCCTCGAACGCCGCGACGAGGGCGTCCGTCTTCGAGGCGTTCAGGTCGGTGACGCAGACTTGCAGGCGGTGTTCGCCGACGACGTGGACGGCGAACCCCTCCGCTTCGAGGTCGGAGGCGATGGCCCTCGCGGGTTGGTCCACGTGGACGACGAACTCGCGGAAGTGGTGCCTGTCGTGGACTGGGGCGCGGACGCCCTTCAGGCCGTCCAACTCGGCGGCCAACGCCTCGGCGTCGGTGACGCACCGTTTCGCCAGGTCCACGAGGCCCGACGGGCCGAGGGAGGCGACGTGCATCGCCGTCCGCAGGGCCACCCACGCCTGATTCGTACAGATGTTCGAGGTGGCTCGCTCCTTGCGGATGTGCTGTTCGCGCGTCTGCAGCGTCAGCGTGTACGCGCGCTTGTCGGCGGCGTCTTCGCTCGCGCCGACGAGGCGGCCGGGAACCTGCCGGAGGAACTCCTCGCGGGTGGCGAACAGGCCGAGTCCCATGCCGTAACTCGCCGGCATGCCGAGTGCGTCTGCCTCGCCGACCACCACGTCGGCGCCGACGGCGGCGGGTTCTTCCAACAAGGCGAGGGCGACGATGTCCGTCCCGAGACAGAACAGCGCACCGCTCTCGTCGGCGATGTCGCCGATTTCGGAGAGGCGCGGTTCGATGGCCCCGCGGACCGTCGGGTTCTCGGCGTACACCATCGCCACGTCCTCGTCCACCCGCGCTTCGAGGGCGTCGATATCGACGGTGCCATCGTCCGTCGCGTACGTCTCGACGTCGAGGTCGGTTCCGGCGACGTAGTTGTCGAGGACGCGGCGTTTCCCCTCGCGGAGAATCTCGGGGACGAGGACGCGGCCGCCGGAGACGCGGCGCGCGCGCCCGGCGAGTCGCGCCGCCTCCGCGAGTGCGGTGGCGTCGTCGTACATCGAACAGTTCGCCACCGGCAGACCCGTCAGTTCGACGAGCATCGACTGGTACTCGAAGAGAACCTGCAGGAACCCCTGCGTTATCTCCGGTTGGTACTGGGTGTACGAGGTGAGAAACTCTGACCGCCGCGAGAGGTCGTCCACGAGGGACGGAACGTAGTGGGAGTGGTGGCCGCGGCCGAGGAACTCCGTCAGGTCGTCGTTCTTCGACAGCGTAGTCGCAATCTCCCGTCGGACGTCGCGTTCGCGGCGGGCCTCGATGCCGAACTCGCCGTCGAATCGGACCTCATCGGGGATGTCGAAGAGGTCCTCCTCGCTCTCCGCGCCGACGGCGGCGAGCATCTCCCTCGTCTCTGCGTCCGTGTGCGGTGCGTAGGGGCTTCCCCGCGTCATTCGGTCTGTTCGCGGTACTCGTCGGGCGAGAGCAACTCGTCGAACCCTCCCTCGTCGGTCACTTCGACCTTCAGCATCCACCCGTCGCCGTACGGGTCGTCGTTGACGTACTCGGGGTGGTCGAACAGGTCGTCGTTGACCGCCACGACCGTGCCCGAGACGGGCGCGTACAGGTCGGAGACGGCCTTGATGCTCTCGACGACGCCGAACTCCTCGCCCTGCGCGACGTCGTCGCCCTCGTCGGGCAGTTCGACGTAGACGACGTCGCCCAGTTCGTCCTGCGCGAAGTCGGTGATGCCGACGGTTGCAGTGTCGCCGTCTGTGGTTGCGTACTCGTGCGATTCCAGGTACTTTCGATCTTCGGGAACTTCGAACATTTATCTGTCCTCCAAGAACGGTGGTGTGACGATTTGCGCGCGCTTCTCCTCGCCGCGGACGACGACGGTGACCCGCGAGTCGGGGGTCGCGTACTCCACCGGAACGTACCCGAGGGCGATGGACTCGCCCAGCGTCGGACTCATCGTCCCGGAGGTGACGCGGCCGATGACGTCGCCGTCCTCGTCGGTCACGTCGTGCCCGTGGCGGGCGATGCCGCGGTCCAGCAGTTTCATCCCGACGAACTTCTCGTCGACGCCCTCCGCCTCGACGCGTTCGAGAGCGTCTCTCCCGACGAACTCGGTGTCGAGTTTCACCGTGAAGCCGATGCCCGCCTCGTAGGGGTTCCGCGGTTCCTCCTCGGGGTCGAAGTCCTGCCCCGAGAGGAGGAATCCCATCTCGATGCGGAGGGTGTCGCGGGCCCCGAGGCCGCAGGGCTGGCAGTCGAACGCCTCCCAGACCGTCTCGGCGTCCTCGGACGGACAGAGTATCTCGAACCCGTCTTCGCCCGTGTAGCCGGTTCGCGCGACCCACGACCGGACGCCGGCGACGTCGGCGTAGGCGGCCTCGAACTTCGAGAGGTCCGAGACGTCTCCGTCCGCCGCCGTCACGAGGCCGGGCGCGTCCGGCCCTTGGACGGCGAACATCGCCCACTCGTCGGTGACGTTCCGGACGGCGGCGTCAAGGTTCCACTCGTCGCGGTACTCCGTCCACCGCCGGTACATCTCCTCGTCGTGGCCCGCGTTGGGGACGAACAGGTACGTCTCCTCCTCGGGGAGGCGGTAGACCACGGTGTCGTCGAGAATCGTGCCCTCGTCGTCGAGTATCGCCGCGTACTGGGAGTCGCCCGGCGAGAGGTTCGTCACGTCGTTCGTCGTCAGGCGTTGCATCAGCGTCGTCGCGTCGGGGCCGGACACCTCTATCTCCCCCATGTGGGAGACGTCGAAGATGCCCGCCGACTCGCGGACCGACGCGTGTTCGTCTCTGATAGAGTCGAACTCGACCGGCATGTCCCACCCGCCGAACTCCGTGAACTTCGCGTCGCGCGCGGCGTGTACCTCGCGTAACGGCGGTTTGCGAAGGGCCATGGTATCAGGTTGGCACGCGGCAAGTAATGCTTTGGTATGCCGGAGGCGGGCGTCCTCGCCGGGAGGACAGTGCTGATAAACTGGATAACGCGATATCAAATCGGCGGCGGCGGGGCCGAGGCGGCGTTCCGGAACGCGCGCGAACGTCGTTGCGCGCCGAGAACAAAGTCACACCGACAGTGAAATCGCTCGGAAGGAGGGTTCAGCCACGACAACGACGACCGCTCTCGAACGAAGTACCGCCCGAACACGCATCGAGACCAACGAAACGACGCCGAGTGGCCCATCCAAAGCGATCCAGAATTACGAGGGAGTACGGGAGGTTGATGTACGAATCTCCGCCCGAAGACTGCGAAGTTCAGAACAGGGACGTACCCTACGTCGTTACGGCGGTCAGCGCGCACCGCTCATCAGGAGAGGGGCGTCCGATTCGTCCGGAGGTGCTCGGACAGTCGGACGAGTGCTGTCCCGAGAAGGACAACTGCAATTCCAGTTAGTGCGATAAACGCCGTCGTTTCGGGGTCTCCACTCGCTAATGCGAAGAGAGACATTGACCCGAGAACGACTGTTACAGCGAATAGCAACTCTATCGCGCTACTATTCAGTTCGAGCCAGCGTGACGGTAGGCCGAACTCGCTCCGCCGATTGTAACTCATACAGAGAAATGTAATCTACCTGTCGATAAATGTGGCGGTGGTTCGACAGAAACGGCGAAGGTTTCGAGTCGCCGACGCCGCTTACGGCGACTTCGCGGACCCGTTCCGGCGTTTGTCCGCGACGCCGACGTACCCGCCGTCGTCCTCGATGCGGATGGACTGGACGTTGCCGATGCTCTCCACGACGGAGACGTCGTGCCCGGCGGCGTTCAGTTCGTCGACGACGCCGTCGGGGACGCCGCCCTCGGCTTGGACCCAGGTCCCCGTCGCGGAGTACACGCGCGGTTCGGCGACGGCCTCGTCGATGTCCATGCCGAACTCCGCGACGTTGAGGAGTATCTGGGAGACGGTGTGGATGATGGACCACCCGCCGGGCGACCCGACCGTCAGGAAGGGGTCGCCGTCGCGCGTGACTATCGTCGGACTCGTGCTACTGAGGGGGCGCTTCTCCGGTTGGACCTCGTTCGGCCCGCCGGGCTCGGAGTCGAAGTCGGTGAGTTCGTTGTTGAGCATGAACCCGCGCCCGGGGACCATGATGCCCGATCCGAACAACTGCTCGATGGTGCTGGTCCACGAGACCAAGTTCCCGTCGGCGTCGGCCGTCGTGAAGTGGGTCGTCTGTCCGGAGGGTTCCTCCGTTCCGGTCTTCTTCCCCTTGTTGCCCGAGGCGTTTGCGACGTGCTGAGCCTCCTCGACGTCTCTGGGGCTGACGAAGTACTGCCCGCCGGGTTGGTAGGCAAACGGGTCGCCGGGTTCGCGCGTCGCCGCCGTCGCCTCCTTTGGGTCGATGATCTGACGGCGGTCGTCGAGGTACTCCTCGTCGAGGAACCCCTGCCACGGGATGTCCACGAACTCCTCGTCTCCGAGGTACTCGTTTCGGTCGGCGAACGCGAGTTGGAACGCCTCTATCATCCGGTGGTAGACGTCGAACGACCGGCGGTCGTACTGCGCGAGGTCGAACGGTTCGAGGAGCTTGAGAATCTGCCCGATGACGTACCCCCCGGAGGTCGGAGAGCGCATCGTCCGGACGGTGATGTCGTGGGCGTCCCCCTCGTAGGTCACGTGGACGGGGCGCGTTATCTCGACGTTGTACCGGCCGAGGTCGTCGACGGTCATGTTCCCGCCGGTCTTTCGGTACCGCGCCGCGCCTTGGACGGTCTCGGCGATGTCCTCCGCGATTTCGCCCTTGTAGAACGCGCCGATGCCCTCGTCGCGGATGGTGCGGAGGGTGTCCGCGAGGTCGGGTTGGGCGAGTTCGTCGCCCGCTTCGAGGGGGTCGCCTCCCGGGGCGAACACCTTCTTTGCGGTCGAAGTGAACGCACCCTCCTCGACGTTGGCCGCGATGGAACTCGCGAGGAACTCGTCCACGGTGACCGTCTCTCCATCGGGCGCGGCCAGTTCGACGGCCGGTTCGATGAGTTCGCCGAGTTCCTTCGTCCCGAACCGCTTTACGGCCACGTCGGCGGCCTTCAGCGTCCCGGGGACGCCGACCGCCTTGCCGTTCGTGTGACGTTCGAGGAAGGGAACCTCCTCGCCCTGCTCGTTCAGGAACATGTCGGGTTGGGCACCGAGGGGCGCACGCTCCCGGTTGTCGATGGCGATTATCTCGTCTTCCTCGGCGCTGTAGACGAGCATGAACCCGCCGCCGCCGATTCCCGAGGAGTGGGGCTGGACGACGTTGAGGGCGAACTGGACGGCGACCGCCGCGTCGACGGCGTTGCCCCCGTTCTCCAGAACCTCGACGCCCGCCTCGGTCGCCTGCCGGTGGACGCTCGACACCATCCCGCCGCCCCCTCTCGCGACGGAGTTCGACTCCCCGCCCGTCGTCCCTAACGCGGTACTGGCCCCGGCCGGAAGGACGCCGGCCCCCAACGCGACGCCCGACCCCCGCAGGAACGTCCGCTTCGTCGCCGTGAACCGCGCCGTCTCCTCCGCTGTCTCCGCGTCGTTCGATTCGGTCGTAGGACTCTCGTCAGACTGTCCCATGGCACTTCCTCTCATTCGATTGTCATTAATATACCTATAGTCCCCGAGGGTGGGAACTTCGCGCACGCGAGGAGTACGGCGACGGATTTATTTCGGAGATGCGCACCGTTCGGGCGCTGACGTGGGGAGAATCCGTCGGGACGGTTTACAGTCACTCTCGGAGAAATATCTGCGGACGATCGCTATCTCCGCACGGGCCACGCGTTCGTCCGGGGGAAAGGTGAAATATTTCCTACAACGACCGCCACCGCCGGCGGGGTTCTTCGGTGTGACCGAAAGAGAGTCAGTCGTCCGACTCCGCACTCCGCCGTTCGGACTCGATTTCGCGCGCCCGCCGGAGGACGAGTTCGTCGTCTATGCGTTCGAGCAGTCGTTCGTGGCCGCGTCGGGTTCGGCGTTCGATGTCGTCGTCGGAGAGGTACGTGTCGAACTTGCGGTCTATCTCCCGTTCGCGGAGTTCGGCGACGCGTTCCGCGGGGAGGGAGTGTTCCTCGGGGAGGCGGCCGTCGAACCACTCGCGCCACCGGTCGCGGGTGCCCCACTCGCCGGTCAGTTCCGCCTCCCGGCGCATCCAGTCGTACTGGTCCGCGAGCGTGTCGAGGTACCCTTCGCTCCGGCGCACCTCATCGACGAGGGTCAGGCCGACTCGCGCGCCGCGGCCCGCGGCCATGATGGCTTGACGGTCGGCCTCGGGGGCCGGGGACGCGACGTAGAGGCCGTCTACCCGCGTCGTTCCGTCGCGTTCGGGGTAGTCCCTGTCGAAGTGTTCGTGCACCTCGCCGTCGTGTTCGTGAGCGACGAACATCTCCTCGTCGTCGTCGAGTCCGCGCATGTACTCGCCGTCGTACCGGGTGGCGGCGACGACTCGCCGGGCGGTGACGCGGCGGCCCTCCTGCGTCTCGACGACGAACCCGTCGGTTCCGTCCGCTCTCTCGACGGACTCGACGAGGTCAGAAATCACCTCACAACCGGCCTCCTCGGCGTGGTCGTGCAGCAACCCGTACAGCGTCTCGACGTCGATGCCGGCGGGGAAGCCGGGGTAGTTCTCCAGGTACGCGCACCGACGCAGCGAGGAGTTCCCCCGGTCGAAGACAGCGGTTTTCAGGCCGTACCGGGCGGTGAAGACGCCCGCGGAGCAGCCGGCCGGACCGCCGCCGACGACGATGACGTCGTACTCGAACGGCGCGCCCTCCGCGGCGGTGTCTGCCGGACTCACGCTCGGAACTCCCCGGTGACGATGTCGGCGACTCGCTGTCGGTCGAACAACGTTTCGTCGCCGAACTCCTCGGGGTAGAGACCCCGCGCGGCCCGTTCGAGTTGGAACAGGTGGATGATCGGCCCTTGGTACGTCAGGCCGCCGTATATCACCCGGTCGTTCTTCACCGCCGCGAGTTCGCTCGCGACGTCGTGGTCCCGGAGGTGCGAGGCGATGTTCTCCTCGAAGTACTCGTCGGTAATCTCGCCCTGAAGCCTGATGGCGAGGGCGTCGGGGTCTATCTCCAGAAGCGTCTCGTAGTCGATGGTGCCGCCGCCCGCCTGCGCATCCGTGACGTCGTTCGCGGCGAGGGCGTCCCCGACGTTCAGGTCGTTCCAGTGTTTGGACTGGGTTCCGCCGCCGACGAGGTACGGGTAGAACGACTCGGGCGGCACGTCGGCGGGGTAGAGAACCGCGATGTCGGGCGTCTCCTCGGGGAGGCGGCTCTGGACGTCGGCGAGAACCTCGTCGTGGTACGCCGCGAACGCCTCGTAGCGCTCCCGCTCTCGGAACACCGCCGCGACTTTCTCGAACGCCTCGTACATCGTGTAGTCGGCGTAATCGTGCCAGTCGTACGCCCGCGAGAAGATCGTGTTCCCGAAGAAGGGGCCGACGTTCGTCGCGATTTCGTCGACGTCCTCCCGGCTCCACCCGAGGCGGTTCACCATGAAGTTCGGGTCGGTGAGGTGGACGTCGGCGTCGAGTTCGTAGTACACCTCCTTGCCGGTGCCGTCCTGCCACAACTGCGTGAGTTCGCCCTTGTCCACGGAGACGCCGGGGAGTTCCTCGTACAGGTGCGCGCCGAACCGGGCGCGGACGCCGATGGCCGAGAGGCCGTCGGCCCGCCCGAGGGCGACGCCCATGTCGGCGTAATCGCCCGTGTAGGGAACCCACGCCTCGGGGACGGACCCGAACTCGACTTCGCCGACCGGTTCCATCGACACCGAGTACGAGTCGGCCGCCGCCGTCGTCCCGCCTCCCGTCTCTCCCGAGGCGTCCGTCCCCGTCTCCGCACCGGTCGGCGTTCCGGACGACTCGGACCCGGTCCCGCCGGTGCACCCCGAGAGCAGGCCGCCCCCGACGAGTGCGCCGCCGTACTTCACGTAGTCGCGCCGCGTCACCGTCTCGCGTCCGCGAGATTCGGGCTCCATACGTTTTAGGCCAGCCTAAATAAACAAAGTCGTTTCGATTGTTAGGTCGGCCGAAAACGACGGAACGTTCGGTCGAAAACGACTCGCTCAACCGCGCGTCGTCGGTCGCGTTACCGCTCCTCGGTCCGCCGGGAGTTCGCGTCGGCCGACCGGAGGCCGTACCCGAGAGCGACGAACGCGAGGTAGAGCGGCGACTCCACGAACTGGACCGGCAGGCCGACGGCCGCGAACGGTCCGAGGACGAACACCGCAGGGACGAGAGCGGCGAACAGCCCCGCTTCGAGGCGGTTCGCGCTTTCGGTCCGCCAGAGAACGACACCGTAACCCGTTCCGACGACCCGCACCGCGACGTACGCGAGGCCGACGAGGGGACCGACCGAGAAGAGGACGTCCCCGAACGCCGTCCGCGCCGCGACGAGAACGCCGACGAACGCCGCGTACCCCAGAAGCGAGAGCGCGAGCGAGACGGCCGCTAGCCGGCCGCGCCGACCGTACTCGACCCCGTACCGGGCGTCGGCCGCGAGAACCGCGGCCGAGAACAGGACGTAGATGAGCAGGTGAAGCGCACCGAAGCCGATTCCGGGGCCGCCCGCGGGGTCCGCGCCGGACCCGAAGAACGCGCCCGCGCCGAGCACTCCCAGACCCGCGAGGCCGCCGACGAGGCCGCCGAGACCGGCCAACCTGATTCGCTGCGTCGTCCACCGTAACCCCACTCCGGTTCGGCCTGGACCCTCCGACGTCTCGGGGGTCACCTCGACGCCTCCGACTCGTTCGCCGAACTCCCGTCGTCGGCTTCGGAGACGACGATTGCGCCCTTCATCCCGACCGACTCGTGGGGTTCGCAGTAGTACCGCGTCACCCCGGGCGATTCGAACGTGTACTCGAAGGACGCGCCCTTCTCCGGGCTACCGCTGTCTACCGCTCCGTCGGTGCTGACGACGTTGTGATACCCCTCAACCCACTCCCAGACGACCGTCGTTCCCGGCGAAACTTCGACGGCCGGCGGGGCGAACGCGTTCGAACCGTTGTTCCCGCGCGCGCCGACTTCGACGGTGACCGTCGATTCGCCGGTCATCTCCGCGACGGAGTCGTAGTTGTCGGTGTCCGAGAGCCACTCGTCCACGGTTTCCGGCCCGCCGTCGGTCGGTTCGCCGCCGCCGCTTCCGCTCCCGTCTCCGCCGTCGCTCGTACACCCGGCGAGGAAGCCGCCGACGGCGACGCCGCCCGCGGCGCGGAGGAACCGGCGTCGTCCGTACGAGGGGCGTCCAGCACGGCCGTCGCTCCGCCGGTCTGTGTCCCGCGTTCTCGGTCGGTCGCTCTGCGTTCGCGTCTCGTCCGTTCTGTCGAAAGTCATCTGTCGTTCACCGATGGAACGGAGGCGGAGACGGGCGATAAGGCGGGAAGCACGGTCGCCGAGACGGCGGTTGTGCGAAAGACACATATACTTCTTCGTCGGGAGCGACGCCGACGGCGGCCGCCGCACGGACAGACACTTGTCGGTCGGCGTCCGAGGGGGAACGATGGCGGCGCGTACGCTTCCTCGTTCGGAGGGCCTCGGCGGAGCACTCGGGCGGATAGCCCGCGCCCCGGTGAGGCGGCAGACGTACCGCAACCTCCTGTACGTCGTGTCGATGTTTCCGCTGGGCGTCCTCTACCTCAACCTCTTGGCCGTCGGCGTCGCCCTCGGACTGTCCCTCGCGGTGGTCGGCGTCGGTCTCCTCGTTCTGGTCGCGTTGCTCGCGGCGGTGACCGAACTGGCCGCCCTCGAACGGGCGTACGCGCGGCGACTGCTCGGCGTCGAGATACCCGAACCGTCGGCGGAGCCGGTTCCGAACCGCCTCGCACGGTACAGACGGCTGGCGACCGACCTCCGAACGTGGACGGCCGCGGGGTACATGGTGAGCGCGTTCGCCTTCGGGAGCGTCGTCTTCGGCGTTCTCGCGTCGCTGTTGGCGACGGCGGTGAGTTTCATCCTCGCACCGCTGTACTACGGACGGGCGCCCGTCGTCGCGTTCGGCCCGATTCCGACGGAGACGGTCACGTTCGACGTCCTGTTCGGGTGGGACAACCTGCTCGTCGGCCTGACGACGACGTTCCGCGCCGGGTCGTGGCACGTCGAGACGCTCCCCGTCGCGTTGCTCTTCGCCGCACTCGGCGTCGGCCTGTTCGCGGTGACCCTCCAGTCGGTCAACGTCCTCGCCGCCGCGTGGGGGCGGTACGTGCGACTCGTACTCACCGCGCCGCGGTACCGGGACCTGAGTTGATCCGTCAGTGAGAACGAACGGTGCGCGCCGTTCGATCGAACTTCGGCGGCGCCCGGTAATGGTGCTACGCCCGCGTGAGAGCGTACAGGATGGCGGTCACGCCGGCGAGGTGCGCGAGAGAGACCGCCAAGAGGACAACCGCGTCCGTCGCCGCCGTCAACGCCGTCAGCGCGTAGTTCACTCCGACGGGCGCGGCGGTGAGAAGCACCAGACCGACCGCGAGGTACAGCATCGGACGACTCCGGTTTCGCCGGTACCCCCGGTACGCTTGGTACGCCACGAACAGTCCGGCGAGGGCGGTCAGCGCCGCGAACGCGAATATCAGTCCCCCCTCCGTCGCGACGGCGTCGAACGGCCGGATCGGCGAGGCGTTCACTCTCGCACCTCCTCCGCGCGGCCGGCGTCGTCCGACCCCCTCCCGCGCGGGCGCGACGCGCCGTAGACGGCGTACAGCATGGCGGCGAGACCGGCAAGTTTGCTCGCGTTCGCGGCCGCCGAGCGACCGACCGCGGAGACGTCGGTGAAGTTCGTCAGCGCGAGTTGGATGCCGAACGGGCCGACGGTGAGAAGCACCAGCCCGACCGCGAGATACAGTCGCGCCCGGTCCCGGTTCCGTCGGTATCCCCGAATCACGAGGTACGCGACGACGAGCGACAGGAATCCGGTAAGGAGCAGTCCGAGGAACGCGAGGGTGACGACGACCGACGACCCGCCCGTCGCGGTCTGGAGAAGCGTCCCGGCGCGCGTCATCGTAGCCCCTCGAAGAGTCCGGTGAACCGATCGGCCGGGTCCTCCGCGCGGTACGTGACGTCGACGGAGAACTCGCCGTCGTTCAGTTCGATTTCGATCCGGTCCAGTCGCGCCCGGTAGGTCTTGTAGTGGTGTCCGTCCTTGTCGAGTTGCAGTCGCTCCGAGAGGAGGTCGTACTCCTGGAGGCGTTCGATGCGCCGGTAGATGGTCGAGACCGACGCGTCGCACGCGTCGCTCAGTTCCGGCGCGGACATCTCCCGTGTGCTCGTACGGATGAGTATTGCATGGGCGTACTCGTCTTCGAGGAGTGCGGCGAGTCCTCGCACCTCGTCACCGCTCATTCCTCGCGACGGCGGGGGGCGGGGGGTAACCCGAAGTCGTTCACCGCACTCGATACGGACATGGACTCTCCCGACGGTCCGCGGTCGAGCGACTTAAATCGGGGGTCACGGTCGCCGACTCGGCGACGGCGGCGAGCGGTTTCGCCTCCCGTCGGAAGCGCTGGCGACCCCGCGCGCCCACCGACCACCTAAACAGTTTGGGCTCGAACTCATTGTCCTAGTCCTACTACTCCAGTCCGTAGATGAGCACCGAACCATCGCGGGAGTCTTCGACCGTCGTCGATCGCTCTACCGACTCTCTCTTCGACGTGCTGGCGGACGCTCGGCGGCGGCACGCGCTCGCGTACCTCCGCGAGAACGAGGGAGAGGCGTCCTTCGATGAACTGGCCGACGCGGTCGCGGCGCGAGAACGCGCCGAACGCCCCGCCGACGCCTCGGAGAACGTCGCGCTCTCGCTTCACCACCGCCACCTCCCGAAACTCGAACGGGCCGGGCTGACCGAGCGAACGGCGGACCTCATCTCGCTGACCGAACGCGGCGAATCCGCGCTCGAAACGTTACCCATCACAGTGGTCCCTCAGGCGACCAACTGAAAGCGTGCATGAGCCAGTCCTCTCCCGCCGGAACGCATCCCCGCCGAACGACTCCCCCACAGCATAGATTCGATGACGATAGCAGAAGTTCACGTGTCGCACCCGGACTTCGTGCTCGGACGTACGATAGAGACCGTGACGGGGGTGGAGATTCGGCGGGAGACGCAGCCGGTTCCGGCGGGGGAGAACGACACGCTCTTGCTGTTCTTCAGCGCGACGGGGAACTTCGAGGGGTTCGAGGAGACGCTGGCCGCGGACCCCACCGTGACCGACCCGCGACTCGTCGCGGAACTAGAGGACCGACGAATCTACCGGGTGCGACTGACGGACCGGGCGAAACTCGTCACCTACAAGCTGGCCGAACTCGGCATCTACCTGTCCGAGATCGTCCACGACGAGGAGGGCTGGGTGTTCCACGCTCTCCTCCCCGATTTAGACTCCCTCTCGGCGTTCCGGGAGTACTGCAGGGCGGAGGACATCACCTTCCGGGTGAAGGCGATGTACCAGAACGACCAAGCCGAGACGCGGGGCGGGTTCGGCCTGACGGACGGCCAGCGGGAAGCGCTGTTGCTGGCGTTCGACAGGGGGTACTTCAGCGACCCGCGCGAGATAACCCTGCAAGAGCTCGCCTCGGAGATGGGTATCTCCTCGACCGCCTGCGGCAGGCGCCTCCGACGGGCGTCGGAGCAGTTAATCGAGTCGACGGTGGTGTCGGAACGGTAACATAATGCGGTCGTGAGTTAGCGCTGCGGCCGCCGAGCGGCGGCACTATATAAATACGCAGGTGATGAACGCAATCTCTCAACCGCGTTCACTACTTCTACAGTAACATGGGTAACGGATTAGCCGTCAATGAGTCAGACGGGTATGCGATGGTGGAGTTCGATGCGGAGGAGCCTGAATCGGTAATCGTCGGCATCGTCGATGCAGTCTCGAACGTGGTCGGCACGGACCCCGTCGAAATCGAACCGCTGTACTCCGTCGTCGATCCGGACGCCCTCGCTAGTCTCCTCGAACCGCCGAGCGCCGGGCAACCTCGGCAGGGAGACGTTAGAGTATCTTTCGAGATGGCGGGCCTCGAGGTGACCGTCTGGAGTTACGGTCGCATCCACGTCTCGGAGCGGCAGTGAGCGGTATAGACGAGAACAATGTGGGGAGTGCAAACGTCGTGAACAACGAGAACCAATCTACCGAGCAGTTAGTGCGGGAAACGTACACAGAATACAAGAGCGGATCCGGGACCATCGCTATGATAACGGACCCGGAGAACGATAGAGCATGGATACAGTCCACTCATACTGTATCCATCGACCGGTAACCGAAGCCCATGACGAGAGAAAGCGGCGTGACTACCGCCGGGGGATTCACGGACGCACTGGGGGACTTATTGGAGGAGGCGCACCGGAACGGCGTCGATATCGAAGGGGGATGGCTCGTTCAGTCGTCGGCCGAGGAGGTGCCGGACTGGGACATCGAGATCTGGCGGGTGGAACACGCGGACGAGGAGACGAGCGAATCCTGACCGCCGATCCGCACCGTCGCCTCGAACCGAGGTGTCGATGAAACGGGGGAGACGCTGTGACCAACGTTCGATACGGACCTCGAAGCGAACAGACGAACCTAAATCCCCCCGTCGGAAACGACGGGTCGTGGAACGGGGACTTCAGAGAGAACGGAGCGAGGCGAACGGAACCGCGAAGGGGGGTATCGCCATCCTCGAACTGTTAGACGAACTCCGCGTCATCGCCCAGAACGGGCTCGAATACAACGACGGCTCCGACGACGCGTACGACCGACGGCGGTACGAACGCGTCCTCGAACTCGTGAGCGACTACTACGGGCGCGCCCTCGACGCGCCGCCGTCGGCCGTCCGCGAATCGCTCCGCGAGGAGGTGGGCCACGTCTCGGCGAAGGTGGGCGCCGTCGGCGTCGTCCTCGACGACCGGGGGCGCGTTCTCACGATGGAACGCTCGAACAACGGCCGGTGGGCGCTCCCCGGCGGGTACGTGGACCCCAACGAGTCCGCGGAGGAGGCCGTCGTCCGGGAGGTGCGCGAGGAGACGGGCCTCGACGTGGAACCGGTCGAACTCGTCGACGTCTACTCCGTCGGCCCGGGCGAGGGGGACAACCTCCACTCCATCGTCAACGTCGTCTACCGGTGCCGCGTCCGCGGCGGCGAACTCCGCCTCTCCCACGAGGGGACGGACCTCGCCTACCGCGACCCGCACCGCCTGTCCGCCGCCGCATGGCATGAACAGAACCGTCGCTACGCCGTCGACGCGGTCGAATCCTCGGACGCTACCCTCCCGACGGACTCCGACGGCGCGAAGCGGTAAGCCGCGGCCGACGATCACTTCCGACCTCGGGCGGTAGCGGCGACGCCGGCGGTCGAATATCGGCATCAAAAAGTAGTCGAGTTTCGACCGGACGGTGGAGCGGTCGTACGCGAGAGTGCTCAAACTATGATAGACGAATACGACCTCGTTATCGTCGGCGGAGGAATAAGCGGAGCGTCGTTGCTCTATACGGTCTCGAAGTTCACTGACGTCGAGAGGGTCGCGCTACTCGAGAAGGAAGACGAGATAGCGGCGATCAACTCCCACAGCACGAACAACTCTCAGACGCTGCACTTCGGAGACATCGAGACGAACTACACCTTAGAGAAGGCCGAGGAGGTCAAGGAGGGCGCGGAGATGCTCGCGGGGTATCTGGAGAACGAAGACCCCGACCGCGAGATGCACAGCAAGCGGAGCAAGATGGTGCTCGCCGTCGGCGACGACGAGGTTCCGAAACTCCGGCGGCGGTACGACGACGAGGGGTTCGGCGACCTGTTCCCGAAGCTCAGCGCCATCGGGAGGGAGGAGATCGCCGAGATAGAGCCGAAAGTCGTCGAGGGGCGGGACCCGAACACGGAGATGCTCGCCCTGCAGACGCCGGACGGGTACGTCGTCGACTACGGGAAGACGGCGAGGTCGTTCGTGGAGAACGCCGCGGAGGAAGACGGCGTGGACGTCTTCACCGGGGCCCAAGTGCGGAACATCGAGAGGAACCGTGACGGGTTCACCGTCGAAACCGACGCGAGGGACTTCAAGGCGGACGTGACCGTCGTCGCGGCGGGATCCCACAGCCTCCAGATAGCCAAGCGGATGGGCTACGGGGAGCACAAGTCCCTGCTCCCGGTCGCGGGGAGTTTCTTCCTCGCCGAGGGCGAGTACCTCAACGGCAAGGTGTACACGCTGCAGATGAAGAAACTGCCGTTCGCGGCGGTCCACGGCGACGCGGACGTCCACGACGCCGACGTCACCCGGTTCGGGCCGACGGCGAAGGTGGTGCCGACGCTCGAACGGGGCCGGTTCTCCACCGTGGGCGACTTCCTCGACGTGTTCGGCCTGAGTCTCGACTCGTTCCTGAGTTACGCCAACATCCTCTCGGACCGGGTGCTGTTCCCGTACGTCGTCAGAAACCTGGTGTACGACATCCCCGAGGTGGGGCCGCGGGCGTTCCTGCCGCACGTCCAGAAGGTGGTCCCGAGCATCGAACTGGACGACATCGAGCGAGCGAAGGGGTACGGCGGCGTCCGACCGCAGATCGTCGACACGAAGGCGAAGACGCTCGACATGGGCGAAGCGAAGATCACCGGCGATAACATCATCTTCAACATCACGCCCTCGCCGGGCGCGTCGACGTGCGTGAAGAACGCCATGCGGGACACGAAGCAACTGATGGACTTCTTCGACGGCGAGTACGAGTTCGACGAGGACGCCTTCCGGGGGGAGACGCTCCGTAACTTCCCCCGCGAGGTACCGGCGTAACGCACCGCCGTTACCGTTTTTTCGGAAGCGACCGTCACAGTTCGAAGCGACACCGACCGATAGGGTCCGGTCGGGACGTACCTTTATTACCGTCGAACCCGAATTACTGAGTATGATCGTAGTAAATTCCTCCACCGACGCGGAGCGCACCGACGCACAGATCCGGCGCACGGCGACGTTCGCCGAGATGGAGCGCGCGATGCGCTCCCAAACGTTCTGAGACGCCGGAATTTCAGCCATCGGGGCGTTCTTCCCCGAGAAACCGTTTTCCCCCGTGGCGACGTACCTCGTCACCAAGGCCACACGTGGCCCTCCTACTATGAGTGATAAACCCCACCAGAACCTCGCCATCATCGGACACGTCGACCACGGGAAGTCCACCCTCGTGGGCCGACTCCTGTTCGAGACGGGGAGCGTGCCGGAACACATCATCGAGCAGTACCGCGACGAAGCCGAATCGAAGGGCAAGTCGGGCTTCGAGTTCGCCTACGTGATGGACAACCTCGCCGAGGAGCGAGAACGCGGCGTCACCATCGACATCGCCCACCAGCGGTTCGACACGGACAAGTACTACTTCACCATCGTGGACACGCCCGGTCACCGCGACTTCGTGAAGAACATGATCACGGGCGCCTCGCAGGCGGACCACGCGGTTCTCGTCGTCGCCGCCGACGACGGCGTCGCGCCGCAGACGCGCGAACACGTCTTCCTCGCCCGCACGCTCGGCATCGAGACGCTCATCATCGCCGTCAACAAGATGGACGTCGTCGACTACAGCCAGGACACCTACGAACAGGTCAAAGAGGAGGTTCAGACGCTCCTCAAGCAGGTGCGCTTCGGCACCGACGACGCGAGTTTCATCCCCATCTCGGCGTTCGAGGGCGACAACATCGCCGAGACGTCCGAGAACACGTCGTGGTACGACGGCCCGACCATCCTCGAATCGCTGAACAACCTCCCAGAACCGTCGCCGCCGACGGACGCGCCGCTTCGACTGCCGATCCAGGACGTCTACACCATCTCCGGCATCGGGACGGTTCCGGTCGGGCGCGTCGAGACGGGGATGCTTAGGAAGGGCGACAACGTCTCGTTCCAACCGTCGGACGTCTCCGGCGAGGTGAAGACGGTCGAGATGCACCACGAGGAGGTGGACGAGGCCGGCCCCGGCGACAACGTCGGCTTCAACGTGCGCGGCATCGGCAAGAACGACATCCGGCGCGGCGACGTGGCCGGCCCGGCGGAGGAACCGCCGACGGTGGCCGACACGTTCCAAGCGCAGATCGTCATCATGCAGCACCCCTCGGTCATCACGGCCGGGTACACGCCGGTCATCCACGCCCACACGGCGCAGGTGGCCTGCACCTTCGAGTCCATCGACAAGAAACTCGATCCCAAGTCGGGCGAAGTCGCCGAGGAGAACCCCGACTTCATCAAGGCGGGCGACGCCGCGGTGGTGACGCTCCGCCCGCAGAAACCGCTGGTCGTCGAACCCTCCTCGGAGATAGCGGAACTCGGCTCGTTCGCCATCCGCGACATGGGACAGACCATCGCGGCGGGGAAAGTCCTCTCCGTGGACGAGCGGTAAGCCGACTCCCCTTTTTCGACGCGGCGTAAATCGAGAGCGGACGCGAACCGGGGAGCCTTTGTCCGCCACCGGGAGAGAGTGAGTATGGACGCGTTCACCCCCGTTTTCGCGGACGACGACGCCGCCGGCGGGTCGGTCGGCGAGGCGGACGACAGGCCGCGCGTCGCCCTGTTCGTGGACGGCCCCAACGTGTTGCGCGACGAGTTCGACGTGGACTTAGACGACGTTCGAGAGGCGGCGGCGACGGTCGGTCGGCCGACCGCGCGGCGACTGTATCTGGACGAACACGCGACGCCGGGGCTGATCCAGGCCGCGGAGGCGCGCGGCTTCGAAGTCGTCGTCACCAGCGGCGACGTCGACGTCCGCCTCGCGGTGGACATGACACGGTTCGCCGTCGAGGGGCGCGCCGACGTGGTCGCGATCGCCTCCCGGGACACCGACTTCAAGCCCGCGATAGAGACGGCGAACGCCTACGGCCTGCGGACGCTGGCGATATCGCCCGGCGAGTACGGTCGCTCCGACGCCCTCCGGAACGCGGCGTCCGACAGCATCACCCTCGGCGGGGACGTGCCCGACGCGGGCGAGGAACCCGAGGACGACGGCCCGCGCCTGGTGGGGTACGACAAGGACAGCGGTAACGACGACGGCGACGGCAACGGCGACGGCGACGAGTCGTAACCGGGCGACGGCGACGCTCGCGCGGCCGAGAAGCGTACGGTCTTTTGCTCCGGCGGCCGACGACCCCCGTATGGAAGACCTCGGGACGCCGGTGTTGGACAACCACCTGCACCTCGACCCGGCGAACGGACGCGGGATCGACGCCGTCCGCGACTTCCGCCGCCTCGGCGGGACGCACCTCCTCGTCGTGAACAAACCGTCGTGGCACCTCGGCGTCGAGGCGGAGGCGGGCGAGGACTTCCGCGCCGTCTTCGAGGAGACGCTGTCGGTCGTCGCGGACGCGGACGCCGAACTCCCCGGGCGCGCGTGGCCGGTCCTCGGCGTCCACCCCGGCCTGATCACGCGCCTCACCGACGAGCGAGGCTTCTCGCCCGGTGAGGCGCGCGACCTGATGCGGGCGGGGTTGGACGCGGCCGCGGAGTACGTCCGGGAGGGCGACGCCCTCGCGCTGAAGTCCGGCCGCCCGCACTACGAGGTGTCCGACGCGGTGTGGGACGCCTCCAACGACGTGCTGAAACACGCCCTGTCGCTCGGCGCGGAACTCGACTGCGCCGTGCAGTTGCACACCGAGGCGACTGACGACCTGACGGAGGTCGCCGAGTGGGCCGACGAGAGGGGGCTCGACCCCGAGAACGTGGTGAAACACTACGCGGGCGGAACGCTCGCGGGGCCGACGCCGAGCGTGATGAGCGAGAAGGACCGCCTGCGCACCGCCGCCGAGGAGGGCGCGCCGTTCCTGATGGAGACGGACTTCGTGGACGACCCGGACCGACCGGGCGCGGTGATGGGGCCGAAGACCGTCCCGCGCCGCGTCCGGTGGTTACTGGAGGAGGGCGAAGACGACGCCGTCGAGAACGCGCACGTCGAGACGCCGCGGCGCGTGTACGGGGTCGACACTCGGGAAACACTCTCGCGCTAACGGGCGGGATTCTCTCCTCGATGAAAGATAGGAAAGGCCTTTGAGTCCCGGAAGGGATGGTGGATACATGACCGAGGCAGAGGAGACCTACTACACGAGAGAACGCTGGCAGAACTGGCTCACTCGCGTCGAGGAAGAGACGCTCGACCCCGAGAACGAGGACTCTGCGCGGTTACTCTTGAATCTCCAAGACGATGCGGCTATCGCCGTCGCGAAGATCGTCTCCGCCCACGAGGACGGTGACCTTGACGAGGACACCGCGCTCGAAGAGCTCGAACGCGTCCGCGACATCGTCCTGCAGGAACCCGACTTCGACATCGAGGACGACGAGGAACGGCAGGACAAGCTGATGCTCATCGACGGCGTCCAGACCAGCCTCGTCTGCGTCTTCTACGCCGCCGAGGAGTACATCGCCGCCGGCCCCGCCGAGGAGGCACCGCTCTCGGAGTACGTCGAGGCGGCCGCCGCGGCCGAGGAGGAGGAGGACTTAGACGCCGCGCTCGGCTACCTCGTGCAGGCGGGCACGCGAATCATCGAGGGCGACGAACTCGACATGGCCATCGTGGACGAGCTGGAGTACGGCCTCGTCTCCGAGTGGGTCAACGGGCTCGACAGCCTCCAGAGCGCGCTCAGCGACCCGGAAGTCGTCGAAGAGGACGACGAGTAAGACGAGTCGCCGGGCGTTCGGCGGGGGCGACGCGTCTCCTCTGCCCACGGGGCGGCACGCTTTTACCTGACTGTCACGAAATCCGACGTATGCGTTTCTGGGACGACGAGAGGGCGGTCACCGTCCAGATAGGGGCGGTGCTACTGCTGGGGTTCGTCGTCGTGTCGATGTCGATGTACCAGGCGACCGTCGTCCCGGACGAGAATCGGCGGGTGGAGTTCCGGCACAGCGAACGCGTCCAAGGCGACATGCAGGAGGTTCGGAACGCCATCCTCCGGACCGCCGCCACCGACGGTTCGACGCCCGTCTCGGTCGAACTCGGGACGCGGTACCCCGCGCGCGCGGTGTTCGTCAACCCCGGGTCGCCGGGCGGGACGCTCTCTACGTCGTCGCTCGGAACGCTGACCGTCAGACACGCCGTCGCGGACGATTCTACGACGACTCGAAGCGACTTCGACGAGAGATAGTCTTCATGCGCGTCGGGTTCGACGACTGACGTAACACCTCATCGACAAGCCCATATGTGCGGAATCGGAACGTGTCTGCATGACAGCCGTCGGCATCGACGCCATCGAGATACGGACGGGGAAACTCAAACTCGACCTCGCGAACACGTTCGCGCCGAAGAAGGGCGAGGACCCCGAGAAGTACACGAAGGGTATCGGTCTGAAGCACTCGTCGTTCCCGGACGTGTACGAGGACATCGTGACGATGGGGGCGAACGCGGCGAAGGACCTGATGGACCGGACGGGTCTCGTCCCGGACGACATCGGCCGCATCGACGTAGCGACGGAGTCGGCGTTCGACAACTCCAAGCCCGTCTCGACGTACATCGCCGGGTGTCTCGAACAGGTGTACGACGGGGACTTCCACCACGCGAACAAGGGCGAACGGAAGTTCGCCTGCCTCGCGGGGACCCAGAGCATCGACGACGCGTACAACTGGATCCGCGCCGGGCGCAACCGCGGTCGGTCGGCGTTGGTCATCGCGACGGACACCGCCCTCTACGAACGCGGCGACCCGGGCGAGGCGACGCAGGGCGCGGGCGCGGTGGCGATGCTCATCTCCGAGGATCCGAACGTGGTCGAACTCTCGACGGACCAGGGCTACGGCAGCGCCGACGAGACGGACTTCCTGAAGCCGAACCAGCAGTTCCCGAGCGTGGACGGTAAGCGGTCGGTGCAGGTGTACCTCGCGCGGATGCGCGAAGCGTTGGAGGACTACGAGTCCGTCGCGGGCGACACCCACCCCGACGACTTCGAGTATATCCCGTTCCACACGCCGTTCCCGGGGATGGTCCGGAAGGCGGCGCTCCTCGGGTATCGGCACATGACCCGCGGGACGGACGTCGAAGACGCCTTGGAGTCCGAAATCGGGCGGCAACCGCGCGAGGCGGACTTCGACTCGTGGGACGCCTACGAGGACGCCATCCGCGACTACATGGACGACCTGAAGGAGACGGACCAGTACAGCGAGTGGTACGGCCACGCCATCGAACCCACCATCGACATCTCCAGTCAGGTGGGCAACTGGTACACCGGGTCGGTCCACATCGCGCGCCTCTCCGCGCTTCGAAGCGCCGCCCGGAAGGGCGAGTCCCTCGCGGGCAAGCGGATGCTCGTCGGGTCGTACGGGTCGGGCGCGCAGGCCGAGATTCACGCCGAGACGGTTCGCGAGGGCTGGAAGGACGAAGTCAGCGCCATCGACGTCG
This sequence comes from Halopelagius fulvigenes, assembly GCF_042662625.1. Taxonomy (GTDB): domain Archaea; phylum Halobacteriota; class Halobacteria; order Halobacteriales; family Haloferacaceae; genus Halopelagius; species Halopelagius fulvigenes. The sequence continues at coordinate 690,565 of NZ_JBHSXH010000009.1, read as the reverse complement.
AGGACCAACTCGACAGTCGCTACGACATCTCCTACGACGAGTACGAACTCGTCCACGACGTCCACAACCACGACAAGGAGGTGGACGTCGAGGAGTTCACTCAACCCGACGGCGAGTTCGTGTTCACCGGGTGGGGCCGCATGAACGAACGGCGCTACGAGTACATCGAGTAGCGCCGTTCGGAACGAACGTCGTCCTCGTGAACGGAGTGAATGAGGGCTTGAAGCGCGATCGAAGCGAGCGCTCCGGTGTCCTCGTGAGCGGAGTGAACGAGGGGTCGGCGCCGCGACTTCAGTTTGCCTAGCCGCCGTTCCGCCCGTTCTCCCCGGAGTACGACGCCGGCGCGCGCCGACTCCCGCGAACGCTTCACGGACTGAAGCGCGGCGCTCTCCTTACGTCGTTCACGAACGTTTGGTACGGTGTCAGCATGAACGCACCAACCCGAGCCGACGACGCCGCAGACGACGGACGCGGAGGAGGTTCGGAGGAATCGAGTCTCGAAAACGCCGTTTCCGACGTTTCGAGTCACTACAAAGCGGTGCTCTTCGCCGCCGGAAGCTTCGCCGTCGCGTACTGGTCGGCGTTCGTCCGACCGGAGATGTCGCCGAAGTGGTACGTCCCCATCATGGTGACGTTCGCCCTCGGCGCACTCGGCTACGTCTACTTGGCCGAACACTCGACGCTCCGCCTCGGAACGACGCGGGCGGAGGGGTGACGAACGGCGGGCGGAGGCCGACGGGCCTCAGAGGGCGTCGGTGTCGCCCACGTCTCCGACGCCGCCCGTCGCACTCCGCCGCGATACCGACTCGCCGTCGCCCTCGCCCGCGACGGTTCGTCGCAGTTCGATATCGACGGTGAAGCCGCCGTCTTCGACGCCGAATCGAAGTTCTTCGAGGCGGCACTCGTACGCCGAGTAGTGGTTGCCGTCGGCGTCGTACCGTAGTTTCTCCGCCACCATGTCGTACGATTCGAGGGCGTCGAGTCGCCGGTAGACGGTCGGTTGCGACGCATCGCACCGCCGGGTGAGTTCCTCGGCCGATAGGGCTCGCTCGCTCGTGAGGACGAGAATCTTCCGCGCGAGTTCGTTCCCCAGCAGGTCGAACGCGCTGTCGGCGTCCCATCCGCTCATGGACGGAGTTACGTCACCTCGACTGAAGAACTCCCTGGCGGATGAGAACTATTCGCAGATGGGGCGGCGAGGATAGGTACGACCGACCCGGAGACGGACACCTCCTCGTCGGCGACGGCGAACGAGAGCGTCGTCACGACGTGACCGTCGTTGGTCCCGACGGCGTCTCGAATCGCGTCCTCGCCGTCGGGCAGACACGTCGGCGCGTCGGGCGCGGTGTAAATGAAGTACGTCTCTGAGAACGTATCGCCCAGTTCCAGCGTCTTCCGCCGGAGGATACTCTGTACCGCGGTGACGCCCTCGGCGCGCCGACAGCCCGACTCGTTCGGTTCCGACGGCGTCTCGACGAGTCCGACCTCTCTGTCGGGGACGATTCGAAGCGCGTCGCCGCGTCCGTACGTGTTCTCTACGGCTTTACTGCCGGAGAACATCAGCGTCGGGCCGAAATCGAGTTCGAGCGTGTGTCGGCCCGCGTTTCGGAGCGTCGCCTCGAACCGCGCCGGGGAGTCGGCGGACGACTGCGACAGCATCGACGCCTCCAGTTCGAGTTCCGAGGCGACGACCGAGTCGGGAATCGGCGTCTCCGTCGGCGTCCGAGTCGGAGAAAGGGTACTCGCGGGGGCCGAATCGTCGGACGCCGCGCCGCCCAGACAACCGGCGAGAGGGAGCGAAGCGGCGACTCCGGAGAGTCCCGCGAGGAAGCGTCTCCGGGCGATTCGAGGGCGAGAGAAGGAGCGACAACGGGGCGTTTCGGAGGGCACGCCCCCGAGTTCCGCGGTGGTTGGTAAGTGTTTTCCCGTTACGGGAGTTTCCGCAGGTCTTCGAGCGTGTCGTCCAAATCGCGGTTCGAGATGGCCAAGGAGAAACCGTCGATGGTGGCGAGGGCGGGCGCGTGTTCCCACAGGTCCTCCTCGTCGAGTCCGTGGAGGATGACCGCGTGCGGCGTCGGGTTGACGACGCGCAGGGCGACGAGGGGCGACTCGCCGCGACTGACGCCGGTGAATATCAGCGCGCGACTCGTCGATTGGCCGTAGAGGCGGTAGAACTCCTCGGAGGAGAGGCGCGTGATGGCCTCGATGCTGTTTATCACCGTGTGACCGCTTATCTGGTCGTGGTCGCCGCGGACGAGTTCTTTCGCGTCCATCGCCTCGTAGAGGCGTTCCAGCGGCATCGACGTGGGGTACTCCCTGAGGTCCTGGACGATGTCGCTTTCGAACCCCGCGGAGATGACGCGGGCGTACTGCCGGATGCGTTCGCCGCCTCTGGACTCGTCGATGTCGAGGAGGGCCTCGACCATCCGCCTGACGACGCCGATGCCGGGGCTCTCGCGCCGACCGCTCTCGTAGTCGGAGATGACCGACGAGGAGACGTCCAGTTGCCCCGCGAGCGCCGTCTGGGAGATGTCGAAGTCGGTGCGCCACTTCCGGAGCGTCGCACCGGGGTCGTCGCTCAGCGTTATCTCGCCCGCGATGCGGCGGGCCAGCTCGTCCCGCGGAACCGTCGTCACCGTCTCTCGCCCCCGCGCGTTCGTTCGCGCCGTGCCATATCGGTCGAACATCGGTCGGACGACCGCAAAAGGATACCGAAAGTAGGGTTCGACGAACGACGATGCCCGGCGGGAGGGAGGGCGGCGGCTCCCTCCCGTCTCGCCGAGACGAACATTCAAGGCGGAACCCGCGCCAGTCTCTCCCATGCCATCGACGCTCGTCCACGTCGCCGTCGGCGGACTCCTCGGCGCGGGACTCCTCGGCGCGGGGTTCGACCGGCGGGCCGCCGCCGTCGTCTTCGTCGCCGCCGCCCTTCCGGACGTAGACACCTTCTTCGGGTTCGTCCTCCCCGGCGCGCACCGAGCGCTCCTCCACACGTTCCTGTTTCCGGCCGTCCTCGTCGCCGTCCTCGCCTACGACACGCGCGTTCGGTCCGTCTCCCGCCTCCGGACGCGGTTCGGTCCCCGAGGCGTCCGACTCGCGTGGGCGGGCGTCGTCGCCCTCGTCGGCGGGGGTATCCTCCCCGACCTGTTCACCAACGGCGTCAACGCGTTCTACCCGCTTCACGACGCGTTCTACACGATGAACGGGCGACTCTACCTGTCGAATCAGCGGGGAGTCGTCCAGACGTTCGTGGACCTCTCGCCCGCGGAACCCGCCTCGTGGACGACGCGGAACTTCCACTACAGCACCGGCGCGGACCCCTCCCCCGGCGCGGAACCGGCGAACGTCGAGCGAATCTTCCCGCTGGCGATGTCCGGCACGCGACTGATGCTCGTGTTGCTTTCGGCGTTCGTCGTCGGCGCGCGCCTGCGGGAGAACGAGCGTTCGGCGGAGGAGGCGGTGGAGACGAGCGAAACCGCCGCGGCCGGCGGTCAGAACGCGTCGCGGTAGACGCGGAGGTACGCGACGGCGTCACCGGCGAGGAGGAGTGCGACGCTCGGCGTCGGACCGAGCGTCGAATCCGCGCCGAGGAGCGACAGGACGAGGAAAGCGGCGATGCCGACGCCCACCGCGAACAGTATCAGCGTGACGTAGAACGACCCCACGTCGCCGACCGATCCGCCGCGGCGGAGATACAGCACCGACGCGGGCGCGGCGACGACGAGTGCGACGGCGAGGTACGGTAACTGCGAGTACGGGTCCGGCGAGGCGAACTGCGCGGCGACGAACGCGTGCTGACAGAGGATCAGGGCGAACCCGACGTACGCGAGGAGGTAATCGAGAGGGCGGGCGGCCATACGCGGATCGACGTCGTACGGCGTACTGAACGTTCCGCCGTTCAGAGGTGTCGCTGTCGCTCGTCGTCGCCCCACTCGGCGGCGAGCGATTCGGCGCGCGACTTCAGTTCCAGCAGTTCGCGCCGTTGCGCGAGGAAGTGCGTCGGGAACGCCACGAGGTGCGCGAAGGGAGCCAGCAGTTTGGGCCCGTAACTCACGCGGACGCGGACGACGAGGCGGGTCCGACCCGGCGACGGTTCCGCGAGTCGGAACGCCCAACTTGTCCGCCAGAACCACCGCGAGGACTTGCCCGGTTCGGACTCGCGACGGCCGAAGACGTCCGTCAGCGACGCGAGGACGAGCGACCGGCCGGGGTCGAGTACGCTGACGACGAAGCCGTCGTCTCGGCTCGGAAGCGCCGGCACCGCGTCGCCGACGGTCGGTCGGCGGAACTCCGAGAGGCGCGTTCCGTCGTCGCCGTCGCCGTCGTATCGCAGGTCCTCTTCGGAGAGTTCCGTCCGCTCTGCGCCCATGCGGGCGAGCCACGGCCACACCGCTTCCCGCGGCGCGTTCACCGTCACAGCGTGCGTTCGTACGAAATTCGCGTCTTCGACGATATCGTCGCCGGGTAGCGGGTCGTGCATCTCCGCGGGGGTCGCCAGCCATCGGCGGTGCCACGCGCGGAGCCACGATTGAACCGTGACCACACTCAGCACACCGAGGACGAGTCGCTTCGCCCGTCTATCGAACGGAAGGTCCATGCGAGATGTACAATCACGTACTCCTATATTAACATGGTGCTGATGCGCGCGCCGTGGTAGCGTTCATTGTGGACGATTCGAATCGTTCATACATGAGCGAGACGCCAGCCGTGACGATTCGTCCGTACGAGAGCGAGGACGCCGCCGGCCTCTGGGACAGAAAGCGCGAGTTCGAACTCGGAATCGGGTCGGAGACGGGCGGCGCGGCGAAACTGCCGGCGTACGAGGAGAAACTGACCGCCGACTACCGCGCGCGGTGGCTTCACTGGGTCGAACGGTGCGTCGAGGAGGACCCCGACAGCGTGACCGTCGCCGTCGTCGAGGGCGGAGACGACGCGGACGAGGACGACGCGGACGGAAGCGCCGACGACGGCGGGAGCGACGAGTACGACGTCGTCGGCTACTCGTTCGTCCTCCCCGAATCGCTGTCGTTCGTCTGGGACGCCGCCGTCCTCAACGAGATATTCGTCCTGCCGGAGTACCGCGGGACGGGCGTCGCGGACGACCTAATGGGGGCGGCACTCGACTGCGCGAAGAACCAAGACCTGCCGTTGGACCGGATGGTGCTCGACGTGGACCGCCAGAACGAACGCGCGCAGGCGTTCTACGACCGATACGGCTTCGAACACTGGGGCGAGATGATCGCCCGCGAACTGTAGCGGGCGTTCGTCTCTTGGAGGCGACGCCTCGCCTCAGTCGTCGAGGGAGTCGAGGAACCGCACCGACGACGACGACCGGTCGGCGTCGGAGTCGCGCCACTCGGCCCGCGAGACGGAGTAGCGGGCCTCGTCGCGGACCGCACCGTCGTCGAACGGCAACCCGTGGCGGACGACGCCCTCGAACTGCCCGCCGGTCGCCTCGACGTACTTCTCGACCGCCCGCCGGGAACGGTCGTTCTCCGCGACCACGCCGACGGCGACGAGGCCGAAGTCGAGTCGTTCGAAGGCGAGGCGCATCAGGGCGAAGGCGCGTTCGCCGGAGTAGCCGCGGCCCCAGAACCGCTTTCGCAGCCAGATGCCCAGTTCCGCCCTGTCGCGGTCCCACTCGCACCTGAGACCGCCCATCCCCGCGAACTCCCCGGCACCGTCTTCGCCCTCCCGGGGCCGAATCACGTAGTTCGCGTTCTCCCCCTCGCGGAACCGTTCCTCGCAGCTATCGAGGAACTCCGCCGTCTCCTTCGGGTTCTCGTGCGGCGACCACGGGACGTGTTCGGTCACGTCCTCGATGCCGTCGTCGGCCGACGAGATTCGGTAGAGTTCGCGGACGTCGACCGTCTCGCGGCCGGCGCGTTCGAGTCGGAGGCGACTCGTCTCGACGGCGGCGGGAAACAGGTCGCTCATCGGACCGACCCTCGCCGAGCGCCCGCCGACGCCGGCGGGCGCGGACCGTTCGCGCGCGATACGCGGCGCATACGCCGACGGACGGCTGACGCCGAAAAAAGCGTTCCCCGACCGAGGCACCGAATAGCACGGTCGGCGCTTTTCACCGCGCGCCGCGTACGCGCCGTATGCGAGTTCACTTCTCCGGGGAGGCGTTCGACTACCAGACGCTCCGCGCGATGGCGTACACGTCGTTCGGCGGCGCGGAGATAGGGGAGGTGCTGACGACGGCGGAGCGAATCGGGAAGCGCGACACCGAGTCGTGGCACCAGGAGTGGCGTCGGACCGCCGAACGCGTCGAGGGACTCGCCGAGGAGGCGGCCGAGGCGGGGCGGGAGCGAACCGCCCGCGGGGCGTACTTCCGGGCGCACACGTACTTCCGGACGGCGGAGTTCTTCCTCCCTGCCGACGACTCCCGGCGACGCCCGACGTACGAACGGAGTCGGGAGGCGTTCCGGGCCGCCGCCGAACGCCTCGATTCGCCGGCGACGCGCGTCGAGATTCCGTACGAGGACACCGACCTGCCGGGCTACCTGTTCGTCCCGGCGGACGCCGACGGCCCCCGTCCCACCGTCGTCTGTCTCGGCGGGTTCGACTCCGTGGCCGAGGAACTGTACTTCCTCTGTGCCGTCCCGGAGGCGTTGGCGCGCGGGTACGCCGTCCTCGCGTTCGAGGGGCCGGGACAGGGCGCGCCCCTGCGGGAGGAGGGCCTGACGGCGCGCCCCGACTGGGAGCACGTCGTCGGCCCGGCGTTGGACTACGCGGCGGACCTCCCGTCGGTGGACGACGCGCGAATCGGACTCGTCGGCGTCAGTTTCGGCGGGTACTACGCCCCGCGGGCGGCGGCGTTCGACGACAGGGTCGCCGCACTCGTCGCGTTCGACCACATGCACGACCTGTACCGCGCCTCGGAGTACGAGGCACCGCGCCTCGCGCGGGCGATGCGCCTCGCCCCGGACATCGTCGTGAACGCGCTCGCGTCCCTCGGCGGGCGGGTCAGCCTCGAATCGCGGTGGCTGCTGGAGAACTCGAAGTGGGTGTTCGGCGTCGACTCCGCCGCGGAACTCCAGCGGACGCTCCCGGAGTACTCGCTGTCGGGGGTGGCCGGGCGCATCGACTGCCCGACGCTCGTCCTCGCGGGCGAGGACGACCACTTCGTCCCCCTCGGACTCGCGGCGGAGTTCGTGGACGAACTGACCTGCCCGACGACGGTTCGCGTGTTCGGAACCGAGGAGGGGGCCGGCGAGCACTGTCAGGTCGGTAACCTGACGCTGGCGTCCGACGTGATGTACGACTGGTTGGACGAGGCGCTGGCGGCGTGAGGAGTCAACAGCACGAGGTTCGTCGCTCCTCCGCGGCGTCCGCCTCGGCGTCGCCGCCGAAGAAGTTCCGCAGGTTCTCCGGCAGTCGGTGGGGCGCGTCGGGTCGGACCGGCGAGTCCGCGCCGACCGCCGCCCGGAGAATCGCCGCCAGTAGGAGTCCGACGGGGGCCGCCTCGTACTCCTCCCCGCGGTACGACCAGACCCGGCAGCCGATACCGTCCTCCCCGCAGCGGATGTCACAGTCGCACAACTCGCCGCAGGAGTCGCACTCGCTCTCGCGGTAGTTCGGTTGGACGTCGCGCCCGTCGATGCGGACGGTCGGGGAGGTTTCGAGGCGGACGCGGCGCGCGTCGGCCTCGCTCTCGACGTGGACGTACCGGAGGGCGATATCGACGCCGAGTTCGTCGAGGGGGGTCGCCGCGGCGTCTACGGCCTCCCGCAGGGACGCCTCGGTGTCGCCGCACCGTTCGCAGCGTTCGCGGTCGAGATAGAGGAACTCGACGGTCACCGTGCGATTCGCGGACGACTCGGGCGTCACCGCTTCGACGGACACGTTCGGGTGGGGAGATGGGTTCGACATTCCGAGTTCGTCTACGGGACGGACATCCATATATCGGGCAGTACGAGGGCATAAACGCGGTTTCTCTGCGGAAACCGGTTCGAGGTCGATCGGCGGTCGGTCGGCGGTCAACGACCGGCGGCCGGTCAGCGGTCAGCGGCCGGCGGCCGGTCCGTCCGAGTCGCGGCGCGAACCACCGGGCGACTCTAAACGGGAAGCCGCCGAACGGTGAGGTAACCGATGCCGCCGAAACTCGAATCCCGAGACCTCTCCCACGAGGCCGACGGCGAACGCATCGTCGACGGCGTATCGCTCTCCGTCGAGGAGGGCGACGTCCTCGGAGTGGTCGGTCCGTCGGGGGCCGGGAAGTCGTCGTTCCTGCGGTTGCTCAACCGACTAGACGAGCCCACGGGCGGAACCGTGTTCCTCGACGGGGCGGACTACCGGACGATTCCGCCCCGCGAACTCCGGCGTCGCGTCGGATACGTCCCTCAGCGACCGGCTCTCCGGGGCGGGACCGTCCGCGAGAACGTCGCGGTCGGCCCGAGACTTCGCGGGGAGTCCGTGGACGAGGCCGAAGTCGCGCGCGTCCTCGGGCGCGTCGGCCTGCGGGGGTACGAGGACCGCACCACCGACGATCTCTCCGGCGGGGAGGCCCAACGCGTCGCGATAGCCCGGACGATACTCAACGACCCCGAGGCTCTCCTCCTCGACGAACCGACCGCCAGCCTCGACGCCGCCTCGGAGGCGAAGGTCGAATCCCTCTTGGAGGAACTCGTCGGGGAGTCGAACACGACGGCGGTGCTCGTGACCCACGACCGTTCGCAGGCCGGGCGACTCGCCGACCGAGTAGCCGTCTTCGCGGACGGCCGCGTCGAAACCGTCGGTCCGACGGAGGGGGTCCTCCCGTGACGCTCCTCGACCGATTCCTCGAACCGGTCGTCGTGCGTGGACTCGTCCAAGTGGCCGCCGCATCCGCACTCGCGGCCGTCGTCCTCGGCCTCTCGTACCTCCGGAGCCTCGACCTCGAATCCGAACTCGGGTGGGCGTTCGCGCGCGGGTTCGTGCAGGTCATCGCGATGGGGGCGTTCATCGGCGTCCTGTTCTCCGTCCCGTTGGCGTGGAGCGGCGGCGTCCTCCTCGCCATGATGGCCATCGCCGCGTGGATATCGAAGGACCGCGGTGGGGGCGTCCCGGGGGTTCTTCGGGTGTCGTTCGTCGCGATTCTGTTCGGTTCCGGCCTCGTCATCGTCGCGATGCTCGCGGCGGGGGCCATCGACGCGACGGTTCGGAACCTCATCCCCGTCGGCGGGATGATAATCGCGAACGCGATGAAGACGAACTCGCTGGCCCTGGACCGATTCAAGGGGGAGGTTCGGTCGAACCGGGCGGAGATAGAGGCGGTGCTCGCACTCGGCGTCCCCCCCGAGAAGGTGATATCCGAGTACGTGACGACCAGCGTCCGGGCGTCGCTCATCCCGATGGTGGACTCGCTGAAGAGTCTCGGACTCGTCTACATCCCGGGGATGATGTCGGGGATGATCCTGGCGGGCGCGAACCCGATTTACGCGGCGGAGTACCAGTTCGTCATCATGGGGATGCTGTTCGCGGCGGGCGGCCTCACGAGCATGGCGAGTACGCTCCTCGTCGGGAAGTACGCGTTCACGGAGGCGGAGCAACTGAAACCGTTCGAGGAACCCGCCGACGGAGGGATACGGACGCTTCTAAGCCGCGAGTGAAGGAGGGGTTCGACCCGACGGCCGCGCCGCTTATCCGCGTAAAGCGGCTACGCACTGTGCTATTCGACCGAGAAGACACCCTCTCTCATCGGCTCGCGAGGTGGAACGGTCCGGAGTACGCCCCGCCACCGCAGGAGAGAGCACCGCGAACGGCGCGGGAATCAACCGACGACGGTTGTTGAAGGCGAGTGCGCTCGTCCCCGCGGTACTTGCGGGATGCGCCGGGGAGGAGAGCGAACGCGAGGGCAGAGCGCAAACTCCCGAGACGACGACTCCCGCGGACGAACTTCCGCTGGCTCACGTCTCGAAATCGCCCGGAGAGCCGACGGCGGACGCCCCCGCCGTGCTACTGTTACACGGATTAGGGGGCGACGAGCGCCAACTCCTCCCGCACGCCGAGAACCTCCCCGACGACCTGCACGTACTGGGCGTGCGCGGCCCGCACTCGGCTACCCGTAACGGATACGCGTGGATGGGGCCGGGGTCGAAGCCCTTCGCGCGAAGTATCGAACTGCTCGCCGACTTCGCCGAACGCGTGCCCGAAGCGTACGGCGTTGACCCCGAGCGTATCGGCCTCTTCGGCTTCAGTCAGGGCGCGAAGGCGGCCCTCGCCGCGCTAGTCGAAGAGCCCGAGCGGTTCCGCTGGGCCGTCTCGCTGAACGGCTTCCTCCCGAGAGGTCACGACGACGCGGACACGCTCGCGCGCGCGCGAGGGAAGTCGGCGTTCGTCGGCGTCGGCGAGAAGGACTCGATCATCGGGCCTCAGTACGGCGAGAAGTCCGCCGCGCGACTCGACGACGCCGGACTCGACGTGACGTTTCGCTCCTACCCGGTCAGCCACCGCGTCTCCGACGCGGCGGTGGAAGACGTGGCCGAATGGCTCGGCCCGCGGCGGTAGTCGTCTGGACCGACTGGTCTCGGCGCTCGGAGGCCGAAGACGCGTCCGTGACCTACCGCTAGGTGCCGCTACGACTCCCGTCGTAAGGCTCATCCTCTCGAAACTCGACGATCGACTATGGTACAACGTCGCAGTATCGACGTTTCCGGGATGTCCTGTAACGGATGCGAACGCAACGTCGAGAACGCACTGAAGAACGTCGACGGCGTGCGCCGCGTGGAAGCGGACCACGAGGCGGGTACGGTCGAAATCGTCGTAGAGGACGACGTGAACGACGACGACCTCGGAACCGTCATCCACGGCGTCGGCTACGAAGTCGTCGCTTAAGCCGCCCTCGCGTCCGCTTCAGCGGACGCGTCCGTCTCGACCGGGGAGACGTTGGATTCGGCCGCGAAGTCCGTGTTGGGACGCTCGCCCCGAAGCAACTGCCCCGCGAAACTGTTCGCGAGGACGACAGAGACGGAGAGAACCATCGCGATCATCGCGAACACCGGGTGGACGAGGCCCGTCGTGGCGGCGGCCACGCCGATACCGTTGAACGAGAACGCGGCGAGGAGATTCTGCTTCGTCTTCCGATAACTGCTCTTTCCGATCTCGTAGGCGTCCATCGCGCCGCCGAGTCGGTCGCCCATCAACACGATGTCCGCCGACTCGATAGCGATGTCAGTCCCCGCGCCGATGGCGATGCCGATGTCGGCCTGCGTCAGTGCGGGCGCGTCGTTGATGCCGTCGCCGACCATCGCGACGCGTTCACCGTCGTCCTGCAACCGCCGTATCTCGTCGCGCTTGTCGCCGGGAAGCACGTCGGCCATCACCCGGTCGATGCCCACCGCTTCCGCCACCGCGTCGGCGGTTCGCTCGTTGTCGCCGGTGATCATGACCGGCGTGATGCCGACCCGCTTCATTCGCTCGACTGTCTCGGCGGCGTCGTCTTTCACGGGGTCGCCGATGGCGACGAGGCCGACGACCGACTCGTTCACGGCCGCGCAAACGACGGTGTAGCCTCGGCCCCGGAGTCGGTCGATATCGCCTCGGGCGGTCGTGGTATCGATTCCCTCCTCGGCGAGCCACTCGGGTTTCCCGACGAGAATCCGCTCCCCGCCGACCCCCGCGCGAACGCCGTTGCCGGTCACGCTGTCGAACTCGTCGGGGTCGGGGTATTCGACGCCGCGTTCGGCCGCGCAATCGAGGACGGCGTCCGCGAGGGGATGTTCGCTGAACGCCTCCGCGGTGGCCGCGCGCCGTATCACGTCGGACGCCGCGCACTCGACGGCGACCACCTCCTCGACCGCGGGTTCGCCCTTCGTGATGGTGCCCGTCTTGTCGAGGACGACGGTGTCCACGTCTCGGAAGATCTGGAAGGCGTCGCCGCTTCGCATCAGTATCCCCCGGTTCGCGGCGATGCCGCCGCCTCGGATGAGTGCGAGCGGTGTCGCCATTCCGAGCGCGCACGGATATCCGAGGACGAGTACGGCCAACGCCGCGAACGCTCCGCGTTGGACGTTCGGGCCGGTCCCGAACGGCCCGCCCGACCAGACGGCGGGGACGAGTACCCAAAATAGGAAGGAGACGACGGCGACGGCGAGGACGCCGGGAACGAAGTACTTCAGCACGCGGTCCGCTAACTGGACGACCCCGGGTTTCATCGCCCTCGCCTCCTCTATCTGCCGCGTAACCTGAGTCAGGAACGCATCGTCGCCGGTCGCGGTCACCTCCACGAGGAGCGTCCCGGTGTCGTTGACGCTTCCGCCGATTACCTCGTCGCCCGGCGTCTTGTCCACCGGAACGGATTCGCCCGTCGCGACGCTTTCGTCCACGGCGCTTTCGCCGTCGAGTACGGTGCCGTCCACGGGGATGCTCTCCCGGGTTTGACCCGCACGCGGTCGCCCGTCTCCAGTTCGGTTACCTCGACTTCCTCCACGTCACCGTCTGCGCGGGGCGTCTCCGACTCCGCTCCGTCGCGGACGCGCCGGGCGGTGTCCGGCCGGAGGTCGAGAAGTCCCTGAACGGCCCGCGACGCACGCGTTCGGACGATGAGGCTAGTATACTCGGAGAGGACGTGGTACGCGGTGATGAACACCGAGACGGCGAAGAAGTGGACTGTCGGGAAGCCGGGGAAGACGAACAACCCGAGGAACCCCCCGAACAGACCGGCGAACGCGCCGGCTTCGAGGAGGACGTGCTGGTTGAAGATGCGGCGTCGAAGGCTGTTGTAGGCCTTCGCGGCGATGTAGCGCCCGGGGCCGAACATCGTCCCGAGTGCGAGGCCCAGCGTCACGAGATCCATCCAACGGGCCTGCGATTCGAACGTCCGGCGGACGAGAATCATGAACAGCATCAGCCCGACGGTCGCGAGGGCCGCCGCGCCGGCGAGCGTCAATCGCCGGGTGGCCTCTTCGACCTCTCTCCGTTGCTCCTCGAACCGCTTTCGCTTGTCCGGGTCGCGGATAGTGTAGCCGAGGTCGCGGAGCGTGTCCTTCAGTTCGACCTCGCTCAGCGCGCCGCTATCGTACCGCACTCGAACCTCTTCGTGAGCGAGGCTGACGTTCACCTCCTCGACGCCCTCCGTCCGTTCGTACGCCTTGCGGATGCTCTCGGCGCAGAACGAACACGACATCCCGCCGATGTCGTACTGGGCGTGCGTGGTACTCATCGTTGGCTACACTCGGAGCGGCGCAGTGAAAGGCATTCTGATGCGTGTTGTAGCGGTGGTATTCAAATTCTACCGGACGAACGAGGTTGCGATACCCTTAGGACGCTCACTCCCGTACCGCCGGTACGAATGTCTCTCCTCGAAACCGACGTTCCGGTTCGGAACGTCATCACGACGGCCCCCGAGAAGGTCAAGGCGCTAGACAACGACGTACGCGCGAAGATTCTGGACATGCTGGCCGACCGGGAGATGACCATCGGCGCGATTCACGAGGAACTGAAGCGGCGGGGCGAGGAGAAGGTCGAGACCACCGTTCGCCACCACGTCAACGTCCTGAAGGACGCCGGTCTGGTCGAAATCGCTCGGCTCGAAGACGCCGGCGGCGGGACGCTCAAATACTACAAATCGAATACGCGCGTGTTCGCGTACGACCTCCCCGAGGGGAGCGAGGACGAACTCGCGGAGGCGCGGGAGGCGGCGCGGGAGGGGGTCGTTTCGCTCGTCGAGCAGTTGTCCCGCGAACACGGCGAAGCCATCGAGGGCGTCGCCCGGGAGATGACACCGTGCGAGTACTGCGAGAGCCAACGCTACGAGGAGTTCGTCGTCCGCGAACTGGTCAACAGGGCTCTGACGGACGCGAGCGAGGACGGGGCGTTCGACGAACTGAACACCGACTCGTCGTAGGCCTCCGCAACCACTAAACGCACCTCGCGCCTTGCTTCGACAATGAGCGACTGGACGGAGAAGTACCGCCCCTCGACGTTGGCGGAGGTGCGCGGGAACAACAAGGCCCGCGACGCGTTCGAGGAGTGGGCGAAGACGTGGGACGACCACCGGGAGGCCGTCGTCCTCCACGGCGCGCCGGGCGTCGGCAAGACGTCCGCGGCGCACGCACTCGCCAACGACATGGGGTGGGAGTCGGTCGAACTGAACGCCTCGGACCAGCGAACGGCGGACGTCATCGAGCGATTCGCCGGTCGGGCCGCGATGAACACGACGCTCGCGGGGTCGAGCGCCGGCGACTCGACGGGACGAGGCGAGGGCCGCCAACTCGTCATCTTGGACGAGGCGGACAACATCCACGGCAACTACGACAGGGGCGGCGCGGGGGCCATCACCCGACTCGTCAAGAAGTCGAACCAGCCCATCGTCCTCATCGCGAACGAGTACTACGACATGTCGAACGGGTTGCGGAACGCCGCCCGGGAGATAGAGTTCCGCGACGTGTCCTCGCGGTCCATCGTGCCCGTCCTCCGGGACATCCTCCGCAAGGAGGAAATCGAGTTCGACTCCGAGGCCCTCGACCACCTCGCGGAGGTGAACAAGGGCGACCTCCGGTCGGCCATCAACGACCTGCAGGCGGCCGCCGACGGGAAGGAGCGTCTGACCGTCGAGGACGTGGTGACCGGGTCGCGCGACAAGTCGGTCGGCCTCTTCGAGTTCCTCGACGCCGTCCTCAAAGAGGACTCGGCCCGCGACGCCCTCCAGTCGGCGTACTCGGTGGACGAGACGCCCGACGACCTCACGAAGTGGGTCGAGGACAAGGTGTCCATCGTCTACGAACCCGACGAACTCGCCCGCGCCTACGAGTTCCTCGCCAACGCCGACGTCTGGTTAGGGCGCGTCCGCGCGTCGCAGGAGTACTCCTACTGGCGGTACGCGACGGACAACCTCGCCGCCGGCGTCGCCGCCTCGCGGGACCGAACCCGCGGCGGGTGGACGCGGTACGGCGGCGCGCCCTACCGTTCGACGCGGAACAAGACGCGCGACGAGGTGGTGCGCAAGATAGCCGAGTCCGGCGGGTTCAGCATGGCCACCGCGCGGCGCGACGTGTTGCCGTTCCTCTCGGCGATGACCCACCACTGCAAGCCGCGCGAGTTGACCGTGGCGATGGCCGCCCACTACGACCTCGACGAGTCGGCCGTCTCCTACGTCACCGGAAGCGGCGAGACGACGAACAAGGTCCAGTCCATCGTCGAGGACGCCGAGGAACTCCGCGAGGAGGCCATCGAGGACCACGCGGGCGACGCGTTCGCCGGCGGCGTCCCGGACCGAGACGGCGACGATTCGGCTGGTGACGACGCGGACGAGGGCGACGGCGCGGCGGACGACGTCCTCGACAGGGACGCCGCGGACGACGACGCGGCGGAAGGGGAGGAAGCCGAGGGGGACGACGGGCAGTTCAGCCTCACGGACTTCTGAGCGGAGCGGTCTTTTTCTCGCGAAGCCGATAGCCGTCGCTCGGCGGTGACGGCGGCGAAGCGGTGACGTTCCCAGGGCGGCGAAAAAACGGGGATAGCGGGTCCGACGCTCAGGCGAGTGCGTGCGGACGGGTCGTGAGGGTGGTTCCGCAGTTCGGACAGTCGAGCGTTTCGACGTCGTCGCCGTCGTTCCACTCCCACCGGTCGGAGGAGGCGATTCGCCCGCAGTCGGGACAGAAGAGCACGTCCTTTCGGACGGTTCGGCGCTCTTCGTCGCCGGCCGCGTTCGGGTTTCGTTCCATTGCGCTCATGGTCGAATTACGTGCTCAGAGGGGATAGCGGTGGCGTCTGCGCCGAAAAGAAGATGACAGATAGCGGGCCGGCGACTCCAACCCGGCTACAGCAGTTTCGAGAGGAACCGCTTGCCGCGGTCGGTCTCGGGGTTCTCGAAGAACTGCGTCGGTTCGCCCGTCTCGACGATTTTCCCGTCGGCCATGAGGACGATTCGGTCGCCCACCTCGCGGGCGAAGCCCATCTCGTGGGTGACGACCATCATCGTCATCCCCTCCTCCGCGAGGGTCCGCATGACGCCGAGCACTTCGCCGACGAGTTCCGGGTCAAGTGCGCTCGTCACCTCGTCGAACAGCATGACCCGCGGATCCATCGCGAGGGCGCGGGCGATGGCGACGCGTTGTTGCTGGCCGCCGGAGAGCTGGTTCGGGTAGGAGTCCGCTTGGTCCGCCAGTCCCACCCGGTCTAAGAGCGACTCCGCACGTTCCCGCGCCTCCGCCTCGCTCGCGCCGCGGACTTTCATCGGCGCGAGCGTGACGTTCTCGACGGCCGTCTTGTGCGGGAACAGGTTGAACGACTGGAACACCATCCCGATGCGCTGGCGGAGGCGGTTGATGTCCGCGTTCGGGTCAGAGATGGACTGGCCGTCCAGCCGAATCTCGCCGCCCTGAATCTCTTCGAGTCTGTTCGCGCAGCGAAGCAGCGTGGACTTCCCGGACCCCGAGGGGCCGACGACTACGCACACCTCGCCGTCGGCGACGTCCAAGGAGACGTCCTTGAGGACGTGCGTCTCGCCGAAGTACTTCTCCACGCCGTCGAATTCGAGGAGGGGCGCGCTCATCGGCGCTCACCTCCCCAGTCGGAGCGCTCTTCGAGGTAGGTCACGAGTTTCCCCATCGGAATCGTGATGGAGAGGTACGCGACGGCGACGAGGAGCAACGGCGTCCACGGGTCGAACGTCGCGCTGTTGACGTCGCGGAACTGCTGAATGAGTTCGGGGATGGCGATGACGGTCAGAAGCGAGGTGTCCTTCACGAGGATGACCTGGTCGTTCCCGATGGCGGCGAGTGCGTTGCGCCACGCCTGCGGGATGACGACTTCGCGCATCGCCTGCACGTAGCCCATCCCGAGCGAACGCGCCGCCTCCATCTGCCCGTCCGGGACGGCGTTGATGCCGCCGCGGACCGCCTCGCCGACGTACGCGGCGTGGTTCAACGTCAGCGCGATGATCGCCGTCGGAATCCCCCAGTTCGAGAAGGGGAACGACCCCGGCCACAGCGCTGGGATGCCGAAGTAGATGACGAATATCTGGAACAGGAGCGGCGTTCCGCGGAAGAACTGGACGTACGCCCCGGATATCCCGCTCGTGATGTTGGTCTTCGAGACGCGTGCGAGTCCGACGAACACGCCCGAGAACACCGAGAGGATGCTCGACGTGACGACGATGCCGAGCACCAACACGTACGCGTTGATGAACTGCGGCAGAATCGTCGGTATCAGCCTGAAGTCGACCTGCGTCGCGAGGATGTAGAGGACGAGAAGGACGACTCCGAGTGCGAACAGACTCGCCAGTCCAGCCCCGAGGTACTTCAGCGTCGTGTCGTCGAAGTACGTCGGACCCCCGGTACCCCCCTCCGAGTCGGACGCAGTTCCCGAGTATGAGTCAGCCATTGTTGGTTCAGATTGCGTGTTTCGGTGTTAAAGAGAAGGGTAGAGGCTTAGCCTTGGAAGTACTTCGAGTATATCTCGTCGTACTTGCCGCTCTCTCTGATGGCGGCGAGGGCTTCGTTGACCTTCTTCCGGAACTCGTCGTCGTCCTTGCGGAACGCGATGCCGTACTCTTCGACCGTCAGCGTGAGGTACGGCGGGGCGTTCTTGCCTTGCTCGGCGGCCGCGCCCTCGCCTTCGAGGAACCGGACCTTGCCCTCGCCCTTCCCGTTGACGAACTCGGCGTTGACCGTGTTGTCGTTGATGACGGCGTCGACCTGTCCGTTCATGAGCGCTTGGAACGCGCCGGAGATCTGGTCGAACTTCTTGAGGTTCAGGTTACCGCCGAACTCCTCTTTGAGGCCCTCGGCAGCGTTCGCGCCAGTCGTCCCCTTCTGGACGCCGACGTTCTTGCCCTTGAGGTCCTGCTTCGAGGAGATGGAACTGTCCTGCCGGACGATGACCGTCTGGTACGCCGTGAAGTAGGGGTCCGAGAAGTCCACCTTCTTGGCGCGTTTCTCGTTGATGGTCATCGCCGACATGATGATGCGGAAGTTGTTGTTGTTCAGCGAGGGGATGATGGAGTCGAAACTCGTCGGCTTGAACTCGTAGCCGATTCCGAGTTCACCCTCGAAGATGGCCTTGGCGATGTCCACGTCGAACCCGGTCAGTTCGCCGGACGTCGTCTCGTACTCGAACGGACGGTACGGGATGTCGGACCCGATGACGACCGTCTCGGGGAGGGAGTTCGACCCGCCCGTCGTCGTCCCCTCGCCGGTCCCAGTCTCGGCGTTCGTCGTCTCTTCGCCGGACCCCGTGGTCGTTTCGCCTTCGCCGCCACCGCCACCGCCGCCGGTACAACCGGCCAGAAGCGTGCCGACGACGGCACCGGTACCGGTCTTGATGTACGTACGTCTATCCATGACAGTGTCCGGTAGCCGACCGAGGTATAACACCTCTTCGATTCTGAAAACTCGGAACTGGAACAAGAGCGGCCTTCGGTGGGATATGTGTGTCAGAATATCTGGAAAACTTGGATGATTGCGCAACTGAACGCCGCGACGGCGACGGTTGCCGCCTCAGTCGCTTCCGCCGGGGACGCCGCGGACTCGGCCCGCCCGCGTCCGGTCGTAGAGAAGCCACGCCGCGGCGGCGGCGAGGCCGAACGCGACGGCCGTGCCCGCGAGCGAAACGTACTCCAAGCCGCCGCCGTACACCTGCCGCCCGAGGACGAGCAAGGAGACGGTGAGGACGGCCGCGGCCCCGGTCGTCAGACGGAGGCGAGAGCGCAGGCCGCCCTCGAACGCGTCGGCGGTCCAGACGGCGGCGGCGACGAGGGCGGCGTACGCCGCAAGACCGACCCCGTAGTACACCGCTTGGACGTTCGCGCCGAACGGGACGAACGCGTGCGGCGTCGTGATCACCATGGCGAGGAGGCCCGCCGCCGCGGCGGTGACGGTCGTTCGGATTCGGGTCGGGTCGGCCGTCTCGAACGTCCACGCGGCGGCGAGGGCGACGCCGGTGAAGATTATCGAGGCGGTGAGGAAGTGAGCCATTAGAATCGCCCACTGGTAGGTCGTGACGGTCAGCGCACCGAGGATTATCTGCGAGGGCAGGAGCACCGTCGAGACGGCGAGGGAGACGCGAACCCGCCGGGCGACGCCCTCGCGCCACGCGAGGAGCGTCGTCCCGAGGACGAGGAATCCGGTCACCATCGCGACGAGGCGGTGGAACCACTCGATGAAGCTGCTCCAGTTGGCCGGAAACAGGCCGAGGAAGCCGTCGCAGAACGGCCACCGGCCGGCGCAGGTGAGTCCGGCCCCGGCGGCCGCCGTGTACACCCCGAGAACCATCAGTATCCCCGTGAGAACGAACGAGGCGGCCACGAGACGACGAAGGCGGGTGTCCATACCGTCGGTTCCGTGTCGCGGACACTTGAATCGCTCTACCTTTCGCCGGGCGCACCATCAGCGAGGGACGCGCCTCGCCCCGTTCGACGCCCCCGCCGGCGACGAACCTGCCCCCACCGACACGTTTGAAGCCCCGGCGTCGGAACGCCAACTCATGACCGACGACGACGACCCCGAACGGGTCGAGATGCACCTCACCGACCGCCGCGAACGACTCGACGAGTACCTCGACCGGGAGGGACTCGACGCCGTCTGGTTCGCGCGACCGAACTCCTTCTCGTGGCTCACGGGCGGCAGCAACGTCGTGGACCGCTACGCCGACGTCGGCGTCGCCGCCGCCGGGTACGACCGGGACGAGGGGTGGCGCGTCGTCACCGACAACATCGAGGCCGGCCGCCTCCGAGACGAGGAACTCCCCGCCGCGTTCGACGTCGAGTCCGCGGCGTGGTACGAATCGTCGCTCTCGGAGGCCGTCGCCGAACGTACGGAGGGTCGCGCCGCGGCGGACTTCGACGTGCCCGGGTTCGACGCCCTCGACGCGACGGAACTGAGACAACCCCTCTCCAAGACCGACGCGGAACGCTACCGCGAACTCGGCCGGGACGTGGCGACGGCGATAGAACGGGTCGCCCGCGAGATAGAACCCGGCGACACCGAACACGAGGTCGCCGCGGCTCTCCGAATCGCGCTCGCCACCCGGAACGCCAACGCGCCCGTCGTCCTCGTCGGCGGGTCGGAGCGGGCGCAGTCGTACCGCCACTACACGCCGACGCTCGCGGAACTCGGCGACTACGCCCTCCTGTCGGTGACGGCGGAACGCGGCGGCCTCTACGCCAGCACCACCCGAACCGTGGCGTTCGACCCGCCCTCGTGGTTGGAAGACCGCCACGAGAAGGCGATGCAAGTCGAGACGACGGCGCTCGGCGCGACGCGGGAGGCGGCCCGGGAGGGCGGGACGGCCGCGGACGTCTTCGACGCCATCGTCGCCGCCTACGAGGACGCGGGCGAACCCGACGAGTGGCGGAACCACCACCAAGGCGGCGCGGCGGGGTACGCCGGCCGCGAGTGGTTCGTCTCCCCGAACGAGAACCGGTCGGTCCGCGCGCCGATGGCGTACGCCTACAACCCGACCGTACGGGGCGCGAAGTCCGAGGACACGGTCCTCGTCACCGAGGATAGCGCGGAAGTGCTGACGAAGACGGACGAGTGGCCGACGCGGACCGTCGAGTCGGCGGACGGCGAGTTCTCCATCGAACGCCACGAACTCCTCGCCCCCGAGGAGTAACTCGGTTTCGAGTCCTTTTTCGTCGTCTGTCGAAGCGAGTTTTCGACAGTACGGTACATTTTTGACGCCTCCCGCGGTGGCCCTAATGCATGGGACTCGACGACGACGCGCGGGAGTATCACCGCGAAGACCCGCCCGGGAAGATAGAGATTTCGACGACTAAGCCGACGAACACCCAACGCGACCTGAGTCTCGCGTACTCGCCGGGCGTCGCCGCGCCGTGCCGCGACATCGACGAGGACCTCGAGAAGGCGTACGAGTACACCGCGAAGGGCAACCTCGTCGGCGTCGTCTCCAACGGGTCCGCGGTGCTCGGACTCGGCGACATCGGCGCGCAGGCGTCGAAGCCCGTCATGGAGGGCAAGGGCGTCCTCTTCAAGCGGTTCGCCGACATCGACGTCTTCGACATCGAACTCGACCTGAACGAGGTGGGCGAGTTCGTCGACGCCACCGCGGCGATGGAACCCACCTTCGGCGGCATCAACTTGGAGGACATCAAGGCCCCCGAGTGCTTCGAGATAGAGGAGCAACTCCGCGAACGGGTGTCGATTCCGGTGTTCCACGACGACCAACACGGGACGGCCATCATCTCCGGGGCGGCACTCATCAACGCCGCGGACATCGTGGACAAGGACATCGAGGACCTCTCTATCGTCTTCTCGGGGGCGGGCGCGTCCGCCATCGCCAGCGCGCGGTTCTACGTCTCCCTCGGCGCGCGAAAGGAGAACATCGTGATGTGCGACTCCGACGGCGTCATCACGACCGACCGCGACGACGTGAACGAGTACAAGCGGGAGTTCGCCAACGACGTCGAGGCGGACACCCTCGCGGAGGCGATGGAGGGCGCGGACGTGTTCGTCGGTCTCTCCGTCGGCGGCATCGTCTCCCAAGAGATGGTGCGGTCGATGGCGGAGGACCCGATAATCTTCGCGATGGCGAACCCGGACCCCGAAATCGGCTACGAGGAGGCCAAAGAGGCCAGAGACGACACGGTGATCATGGCCACCGGTCGCTCGGACTACCCCAACCAAGTGAACAACGTCCTCGGATTCCCATTCATCTTCCGCGGCGCACTCGACGCGCGCGCGACTGAGATAAACGAGGAGATGAAGCGCGCGGCCGCCCACGCACTCGCCGACTTGGCGAAACAGGACGTGCCCGACGCCGTCGTGAAGGCGTACGGCGACCAACCGCTTCAGTTCGGCCCCGACTACGTCATCCCGAAACCGCTGGACCCCCGAGTCCTGTTCAAAGTCGCGCCCGCCGTCGCGCGGGCGGCGATAAATAGCGGGTCCGCGCGGACCGACCTCGATATGCAGGCGTACGAGGAACGACTGGAGGCGCGCCTCGGGAAGTCCCGCGAGATGATGCGCGTCGTCCTCAACAAGGCGAAGTCCGACCCCAAGCGCGTCGCCCTCGCGGAGGGCACCGACGAGAAGATGGTCCGCGCGGCGTACCAGATGCAGGACCAAGGCATCGCGGAACCCGTCCTCGTCGGCGACGAGGAGAGCATCACCGCCATCGCCGCGGACCTCGGTCTCGATTTCGACCCCGAGGTGGTGGACCCGAAGAACGGCGACTGGGACCACTACGCCGACCGCCTGTACGAACTCCGGCGGCGCAAGGGTCTGACGAAGAACGAGGCCAACGAGTGGATTCACAACGACACCAACTACTTCGCCAGCGTGATGGTCGAGGAGGGCGACGCCGACGCGATGCTCACCGGCCTCACCCACCACTACCCCTCGGCGCTTCGCCCGCCGTTGCAGGTCATCGGCACCGCGCCGGAGGCGAACTACGCCGCCGGGGTGTACCTGCTGACGTTCAAGAACCGCGTCATCTTCTGCGCCGACACGACGGTGAACCTCGACCCCGACGCGGAGACGTTGGCCGAGGTGACGAAGCACACCGCCGACCTCGCGCGCAGGTTCAACGTCGAACCCCGCGCGGCGATGCTGTCGTACTCGAACTTCGGCAGCGTCACCAACGAGGGGACGCGCAAACCCCGCGACGCGGTGAAACTCATGCACGACGACCCCGAGGTGGACTTCCAGGTGGACGGCGAGATGCAGGCCGACACCGCCGTCGTCGAGGACATCCTCGAAGGCACCTACGAGTTCTCCCAACTCGACGACCCGGCGAACGTCCTCGTGTTCCCGAACCTCGAAGCGGGCAACATCGGCTACAAACTCCTCCAACGACTCGGCGGCGCGGAGGCCATCGGCCCGATGCTCGTCGGCATGGACAAGCCGGTTCACGTCCTCCAACGCGGCGACGAGGTGAAGGACATCGTCAACCTCGGCGCGGTGGCCGTGGTGGACGCGCAGAACGAGTAGAGAGTAATCGGCCGCGAGACGAGCGAAGCGAGTCCTCACGGCCCTTTTTGTCGCCAGAACGCGGAGCGTTCTGGCTGGACAGCCAGAAATATTCGATTTCTGGCGATGGCGTCAGACGGCCCCCCGTCTGACTGCTAACCGGAAAGCGTCGCTTTCCGGTGATGGTCCGGATTTTCACGGGAAGTGGTGCGCGAAGCGCACCCGACGAAGTAAAAAGGTGGTTAGGCGAACCGTTCGACGCCCCAGAGCAGTATCCCGCCGATGACGAGGACGACTCCGGCCATGGACGTCACCGGTTCCGGGAAGACGAACAGGATGGCGCCGAGGAGGATGAGCAACGCGGCCGTTCCCATGCCTCCGCCCCCGGCGTCCCCGGCGGCGGCACCGCCGCGGGAGAGACTGGTCATCCTCGGCCGTCCCTCTTGGTCCGTGGCGTACGTCTCCTCGCTCGGCATCGAGTCGGGCCGCGTGTGCGCGTCGTCCGACCGGTCGTCCGACGTGCGACCTCTATCGAAGCTCATGCGCGTCACTAGCGGCGAGACGCGGGTAACGCTTGGGGCGGCACTTGCGCGGTCCGAGACGGCGACGGCGTCCCGCCCCGCGCAGGCGGCTTACGGGTCGCGCGGAGCGCACCCGACGAGGGGAGGAGAGAGGCGGGGGATTACGAGAACTGTTCCACGGCCCAGAGGATTATCCCGCCGGTGATGAGAAGCGCTCCGGCGACGGAGCTAACGGGTTCGGGGAAGAGGAACAGAACCGCGCCTATGAGGATGAGCGTCCCCGCGATTCCGATGCCCGCGGCCTCGGTTTCGTCGACGCCTTCGTCCTCGCTGGACCGGTCGGCCATCGTCATTTGTCCCTCGTCGTTTCTGACGTACGTCCCCTCGATCGTCGTCGAGTCGGGCACGTTATGGAAGTCATCCGACGGACTATCGTCCTCGGGGGTTCGGCCGCCATCGTAGCTCATGTACGGACATGACGGCGATATACGGGAAACAGTTGGGGCAGTTCGAGAATCTCATAATATTATTGTCACGTAGTGTCCTTATCACGCCGGACGAGCTAGGGCGGCCATGGCGAAGATTGCCTACGAAGACCCGGACGACCCGGACGGCAGAGCCGAGGTGAACGTGGACGCCGATCAGATATCCGAATCGGGGAAGGTACGCGGCGTCCGTCTCAGACTCGACGACGGCCGCTACCTGCACATCCCCTCGACTCGCGTCTACTGGATAGAGATGCGAGAGGAGGAGGGGAAGGTGGACTACTCCTCGACGTAGCGACCGACCGTCTTCGAGTCGGCGAACTCCAACCACGCGACGCCGACGCCGAGTCCCGCGAAGAGGGGCGCGGCGTAGAGGACGAACGTGTTGGGCGTCGGCGGCGCGTGCGTCGCCGAGAAGAGGACGAACGGAACCGCCGCGAACGCCCGGTGGCGGGCGGTGGTGAGACGCGGGAGCAGACCCGCCCGAACCGCTCCGACGAGGAGGGCGGGGAACGCCACCGCGACGCCGAGAGCGACGGGGAAGAACAGGCCGAGTTCCGTCACCCAGTACGGCCCCACGGCGGCGTCGATGTCGACGAGGCTGTCGGCGAACAGTTCGAACATCGCCGGGAGGACGAGCGCTCTGCCGGCGGCGGTGCCAGCGGCGAACCCGGCGGCGGCGATACCCAGCGGCGTCCGGGCGCGGGAGAAATCGACCTTCTCGTGGCGGACGAGGTGCGGCGCGACGAACAGCGCCGAAGCGACGAGACCGGCGAGGAGGCCGATTTCGACGGCGAGGCGGTTGTACTCGACCTGTTCAGAGAGCGGCGACACCTCGACCGGTCCGAACGCCGACGGGAGAAGCGTCTGGAGGTCGAACCCGGTCACGACGAACACCGCCGTGACGGCGATGGTCGTGAGGGCGAAGACGGCGACGAGTCTCTGCGCGCGTGCGTGGACGACGGCACCGAGAGTCGTGCGCCACGAGACGGTTCCCGAGGGCGCGCGAGTGGCTTCAGACGGCACGAGAACGGACTAGAGAAGGCCCATTGTCAATCTTCTCTTTCGCCGTCAGTCGCTCGCGTGGCTCTCGAAGCGCGACGGCGGGGGGAACTGCGGGTCGTCGGCCTCGGCCGTCTCGCCCGACAGGGGTTCGGGGAGGACGCACCGGTCGGCCTTGTAGTTCACGTGCGCGTACTCGCCGGGCGCGTTGGCGAGGGGGTGGGCCGGGTTCTCCCGCCCGTCGATGCGGGCCGCGCGGAGTTCGCCGAACCCGGCGATGCGGGCGCGGATCCCGCGCCAGTGGTTCTCGCTCCCGCGGGGCACCGACCGCGGGCGACCCACCTTCCACTCGGGGTCGGCGGCGGCGAGCACCTCCGTGTTCACGTTGGCGGCGAGGTCGTCGTGGTCCACGAGGACGCCGACGCGGGCGTCCGGCGGCGCTCTCGCCGCGAGGACGTCGAGTCCGAGGTGGAGCGCTCGGTACTCTGCGACGTTGTTGTCGGGGGCCGCATCGGACGATGCGATGCGGGCCACCCTCGTTCCGTCGCGCGCCTCAATGACGACCCCGAGGCCGCCGCCGTCCGGGCGATACGACCCGTCGGTGGCGACGTAGAAGTGACGGTGATGTGTGCGCGGCGGGTGCGCGATGTGGGGGGTCGGAGAGTCGTCGAACAGGTCGCGGAGTGTTGACCGGCCGTGAACGGCCATACCCGCAGTAGCCGGTCAGGAGACTTAAGCCTACCCCGGATTTGCCCCCACCTAACGAAGCGTATACGCCGAAACCGCTCGATAGCGTACGTATCTCTACTGTGGTACGTAATGTCATGGC
Source organism: Halopelagius fulvigenes (assembly GCF_042662625.1). Taxonomy (GTDB): domain Archaea; phylum Halobacteriota; class Halobacteria; order Halobacteriales; family Haloferacaceae; genus Halopelagius; species Halopelagius fulvigenes. The sequence goes on along the minus strand of NZ_JBHSXH010000009.1, from coordinate 664,872 downwards.
GAGCGGAGAACGGTGAGCGGTGCGTACCGAGCAACCGAGCGACCAAGCGACCGAGCGACCGGGCGGGTGCGTGGGTCGAAGCGAAACTTTCAGGCTCCGAGACGACGCAGCATCGATGTGACACGGTACAGAAACGCCGTCCTGTTCTTCCTCCTCGCGGCGGCGTGGGGCGCGGCGTTCATGGCCATCAAGGCGGGGTTGAAGTACATCCCGCCGGTCCTGTTCGCGGCGATTCGCTACGACGTCGCGGGCGTCCTGATGCTCGCGTACGCCGCCTACGCGACGGACCACCCGCTACCGCGGGGGCGCGACGAGTGGACCGTCGTCGCCGTCGGTTCGACGCTGCTCATCGCGGGGTACCACGCGCTTCTGTTCGTCGGGGAACTCGACCCCGCGGTGACGAGTGCGTCCGCCGCCGTCATCGTCAGCCTGAGCCCCCTGCTGACGACGGGGTTCGCGCGGGCGTTCCTCCCGGACGAACGCCTGACGCTCCTCGGCGTCGTCGGCATGGTGCTGGGACTCGTCGGCGTCGTCGTCCTCGCGAACCCCGACCCGGACAACCTATTCGCGGGCGGGGCGGTGGCCAAGATGCTCATCTTCGCCGCCGCGACCTGTTTCGCCCTCGGGTCGGTCCTCACGCGCCGCATCGACTCGGCGATGCCCATCGAGACGATGGAGGCGTGGTCGATGATAGGCGGCGCGCTCCTCATGCACGCCGTGAGCGCCGGCCTCGGCGAGTCGATGGGCGACGTAATCTGGTCGTGGCAGGCGCTGGCGGCCCTCGGCTACCTCTCTATCGTGGCCAGCGCGCTCGGGTTCCTCGTCTACTTCGACCTGCTGGACCGCCTCGGCCCCATCGAGATAAACCTCGTCTCCTACGTCGCGCCCGTGTTCGCGGCGCTCGCAGGGTGGGCGTTCCTCGGCGAACTGCCGACGGTCAACACGCTCGTCGGGTTCGTCGTCATCTTCAGCGGGTTCGCGCTGTTGAAGCGCGACGCCGTCCGCGCGGAACTGCCGCGCCTCCGCCGCCGTCTCCGCGGGTCGTCCAGAACGCGGGAGTAACCGTCGCCTCGTCCGCGGTCCGCCTCAGTTCTCGGTCGCCTCGGCGCGCGCCGCCTCGGCCACCTCGCCGACCATCGACCACTCGCTCTCGTCGGGCCCCTTCCGGCCGAGGAGGACCGACTCGTTGTCTTCGGTCGTTATCAGTCGGTACTCGGCACCGTCGTCGTCTTGGCGTTCGCCCTCGGCCTGAAACTCCAACTGGAAGAACTCCGTGCTGTGCATGCGGTAGACCGCCGACGTGCCGTCGTCGAGCGTCAGGCGGACGGGGTTCGGCGAGACGTTGTGGATTCGCTTCGCGACCGGGTTGAGGTCGGCCATACCACGGCGGAGGCGGCGACGACCGAAAAGTCACACGTCGACGTCTTCGGTGCCGAACGCGCCCTCGTCGGTCTCGGGGTCGTACTCCTCGACGGCCGCGAGGACGATATTCAGAAGCGCCTCGGGACTCCACCGGGCCGTGTTGAGCCTCAGGTCGTAGAACGACTGGTCGGTGACGTCGATGCCGTAGTACGACTCGTAGCGCCCCGCCTCGCTCACCTCGCGTACGCGCATCTCGGCTTCCATCTCCTCGCGGTCCCGGGTCCGGTCCACGCGGACTTCCTCCGGCGCGTCGAGCCAGATTCGGAGGTCGGCGCGGTTGCCCGCGAGCCACCCCGCGAGGCGGGATTCGAGGATGAACGCCTTGTTCGCCGCGCCCCACTTCTCGGCTATCGTCCGGAGGCGGCGGTCCAAGGCGCGGTCTATCTCGTCGGACTCGTCCGTCTTCGCGATGAGCTGCGAGAGGCTCATGTCGCGCTCCTCGGCCAGCGTCCGGAAGATGTCGCCGCCCGAGACGAACCCGCAGTCGAGCGCCGTCGAGAGCCCCTCGCACAGCGTCGTCGCGCCGCACCCCGGCGGACCGGAGACGGTGATGAAGAGGTTGCTATCGACCCGGCGGTCCGTCAGGGCGTCTGCCTCGGACATGATGTTCGACCCTCTCCCGGGGGGACCAAAAATCCGGGTGAACGGGCGGGGTTCGGGCGAGTTACTCGAAGACGGTGACGACGTCGTCCGACACGGTCCGGCGGGCCGACGACCCCCGCCCGTCGCCGCCTCGTCCGCCCGCGGCGGCCAACGCGAGGACGAGTTTCACCCGGGCCTTCGCCGTCGAGAGGTCGCCCGCGTAGGCGACGCCGTATTCGCGGAGCGTCACGCCCCCGCCGCCGGTTCCGTACACGGCCTCGGTCGGCCCGGCGTGGCACCGCGTCGAGACGACGACCGGAACCGACTCGAGTGCGTCGCGGATGGCGTCTCCGAGTCCGCTCGTGGCGTTTCCGAGTCCCGTCCCCTCGACGACGACGCCGTCGGCCCCCGCTTCGACCGCCCGGGTGAGCCATCGGCCGTCGACGCCGGTTCCGGAGTGGATCACGGGCACCTCGACGGCGTCCGCCTCGGGGAGGGCGTCCCGCGGGAGGGACGTGTCGGACGCGGTCGAACGGGGGTCGCGGTGGACGCGGACGGTCCGCCTCGTGAACGACGCGACGGGGCCCTTTCCGGGCGACCGGAAGGTGTTGAGGGCGTTCGTGTGCGTCTTCACCGCGTCGCGCGCCGCCAGGAGTTCGCCGTCGAAGGCCACGTACACGCCGCCGTCGAACCGGTCGTCCGCCGCCGCCCGCACCGCGGTCAGGAGATTCGAGGGCGCGTCCGAACCCGGTTCGTCGAACCGGCGCTGAGAGCCCGTGACGACGACCGGAACGTCGAGGTCGGAGACGAGGTCCAACGCGTACGCCGTGTCCGCGAGCGTGTCCGTCCCGTGGGTGACGACGACGCCGTCGGCTTCCTCGGACGCCGCTTCGACGGCCGCGTCCGCCGCCTTCCCGACGACGCCGAAGTCCATGTCGAACCCCGGTCGGGACCCTACGTCGGTCACGCGGAGGTCGGCGTACGTCGCCACCTCCGGGACGGCCTCCACCAGTTCGGTCCCCGTCTTCGCCGGGGCCGCCCCGCCCTCGCTCGGTTCGCTCGCGATGGTGCCGCCGCAACTGACGACGCGTACCTGTGACATCGTATCGTCTCGCCACTCGCCGTCGGGTCGATTACCTCTTTCGTCATGGGGGCGACGGCGCGTCGCCGTCGGCACCCGCCGCGACAATATCTCGGCGGCAACTGCACAGAACGAAATACTGTCACGATATACCGCTCGTTAATCGTGAAGACACGGCGAGACGATCCTATGAAACGTCTCGGCTCTTCTCGTTGGGTTTAAAAAAGTTAGGTTTTCTTGAATTTAACTAGGGAACGATTGTAAACGTGTCTTAACACTCGGTCGGCTATATGTTCTCGGACCTGCTGTAATCGAGTAGGTGTGTCCCAACGTATGTCGAACTCTTCGGCCCCCGCCCACGACGAACGCGTCGGCGTCCTCGGCAAACTCGTCGAAACGTCGCCAGCTACGCTTCAGACCGGCCTCGAAATACTCTTCGCGCCGATTCGGTTTCTGGCGTTCTGGCTGGCAGTCACGCTCCCGTTTCTGTATCTTCCCCTCTTGATCAGCGGACTGCAGGGCGAACAGGTCACGGTGTTCGGGACGCTTCTCGCGTTGAACGTCGCCGCTCTCGTCGTCGGCCACGGTCACGCGCGCTGAGAATCGCGGCGTTTTAGCCGCCGACGCTCCTTTTGCGACCATGTCTCTCGATACGGTGTCTCTCGGACGGACCGGAACGTCGGTTTCGGAGCTCGCCTTCGGGACGTGGCGCTTCGGCCGCGCGGACGACGAGGGGAACGTCGAAGTCGGACGCGAACGGGCCCACGAACTTCTGGACGCCTACGCCGACGCCGGCGGCAACTTCATCGACACCGCCGACATGTACGGCGAGGGGCGAAGCGAGACGTACATCGGCGAGTGGTTGGCCGAACGCGACAGGGAGGACTTCGTCGTCGCGTCGAAGATTTACTGGCCGACCCGCGAGGACGCGAACGGGAGCGGTCTGAACCGCAAGCACCTCCGCCGCCAGATAGACCGCATCCTCAACCGCCTCGGAACCGACTACGTGGACGTGCTCTACACTCACCGCTGGGACGACGAGACGCCCGTCGAGGAGTTCATGCGCACCCTCGACGAGTTCGTCCGCGACGGGAAGGTGAACTACCTCGGCACCTCGACGCTTGAACCGAACGCGTGGAAGGTGGTGAAGGCGAACGAACTCGCGGACAGGCGGGGCTACGAACCGTTCTCGCTGGCGCAACCGCGGTACAACGCGGTCAACCGGGAGATAGAGGGCAACTATCTGGAGATGTGCGCCGACTACGACATCGGCGTCGTCCCGTGGTCCCCCCTCGCGGGCGGCTTTCTCACGGGCAAGTACACGCGCGGGGAGGAACCGCCCGCGGACTCCCGCGCGGCGACCGACCAGCAGTTCGTCGATTCCTACCTCACCGAGGAGAACTTCGACGCCTTAGACGCCGTCGAAGCCGTCGCCGCGGAGGTCGATGCGACGCCCGGACAGGTCAGCCTCGCGTGGTTGCTGCACCACGAACAGGTGACCGCGCCCATCGTCGGCGCGCGGACGACCGACCAGTTGGCTGAGAACCTCGCGGCGGCGGACATCTCGCTGACGGCCGACCAGTTCGACCGACTCGCCACCGCGAAGCGCAACGGCTGAGCGTCCGCCCTTCGGAACCCCTTCTCCGCGTCGCCCGCGCGCGCATCCGGCGCGTCCGCACCGCCGGAACCGTCAGGTGTACCAGTCCGCGCGCCGTACCGGAGTTCATGAGCGAGGACGCAGACGCCGCGACGACGGACGCGCCGGCCGAGTACGCCGACAGACTCCGCGAGAAGCGCGCCGAGAAGGACGAGTTCTTCGGCTCGCACCCGCAGTCGCCCATCCCGCCGGAGTTGCGCGACGAGTTCGACGGACTCGACTACTTCGACCCGGACCCGGCGTACCGCGTCTCCGCGACGGCCCGCGTCCACGACGACCCCGAACCGGTGCCGATGGAGACGACGGCCGGAAACGAGGTTCGGTACCTCCGCGTCGTCACGTTCGAGTTCTCCCTCCGCGGCGAGAGCCTCGAACTCCACGGGTACCGACAGGAGACGAGCGAGGACGAGACGCTGTTCGTCCCCTTCCGCGACAAGACGACTGGACAGCAGACGTACGAGAACGGTCGGTACATCGAACTACATCCCGAGGGCGAACTGACGGACGGCCAGGCGGTCGTCGTGGACTTCAACGTCGCTTACAACCCGTTCTGCGCGTTCAGCGAGACGTTCGCCTGTCCGCTTCCGCCGGAGGAGAACTGGCTCGACGTGGCGGTGGAGGCGGGCGAGCGAACGTGGTCGCCCGACGCCTGACGACGCCGAAAAGCGCAACACCCATATTCGACGCGTCTCACGTCACGGGTATGGGACTGTTCAGCAGCAAGAAGAGCATCGTCGGGCTCGTCCTGATGGTCGTCGGAGTCCTCGGGTTCCTCCCCGGCATACTCTCGGGGACGCCGCCCGTGGCGACGTACGTCCTCGTGTTGGCCACGGCGCTTCTCACCCTCGGAACGTACCTCGTCGGAACGTCCGGAAGCGGCCGACCGGTCTGAATCGCCGATTCGCTTTTCCTGCGCGGTTTCTCGGTAGAAGTTCCGTCGAGAGCAGTCGCTACGCGGTTTTGCGGTCGAAGAAATGGTTGGTTAGCGGGTTAGTTGTCCGGTGCCGTCCACTTGGACAGCGTCGCGGAAGTTTCCTCATTCTCGGAGGTCCAGACGACGCGGAACTCTTGACCGTCGAGGTCTCCGTTTTTGACCAGAGTGACGGATGTCCCTGCGGACACTTTACTTCCTGCTCCCATATCGGCAAACGATTTTGACGATACGGCAGCGTCAGTGGATGCAGATCCGTCATCCAATTGGTGTTTGAATGTGGCAGAGGACGTAACGTTAAGTTGCGAACTCGTAATCGAGTCACCTGTCTCGTGGGTGACCGTCACGTTGTCCCAACCTCCCGTCGTATCATCCTTGAAGTCGAATCCGAAGGAGACCTGCGGACTCGTCTGCGAGACGCTCCCACCGAGGTTCAGGACGAACGTACCGATAACGGCGGCAAGGATGACCGTGATGGCCACCATCAGAATGACGCCGATGACCGGCGAGACTGCGTTGTCGTCAGTGAGTAGTTGCTTCAGTTTCATGGCGCTGTGCTCTTGCTCAGAGTTGCGGAGGACTCTCCGTTTTCGTTCGTCCACACGACGCGAACAGTCGAGCCGGAGGAAATCGTCTCACTTCCTTCGTAACCCGTAGCAGAGGAATTAATCGCAGTTCCTGCACTAACTTGCCCGGAGAACGTAGTGCTACTGAGGCTGTTGTCCGAAGCAACTACGTCTAATGATGCCGAGTCAGCGTCGATGCTGTCGCCGGTTTCGTGCGTCACGACGACACCGTAAGTGGACGCGTCGGCATCCTTGTCGTGGTAATCAAATCCGAACGACGCCTGCGGACTCGTCTCCGAGATGCTTCCGCCGAGGTTCAGCACGAATGTGCCGATCACTGCTGCGAGGATGACCGTGATAGCCACCATCAGGATTACCCCGATGACGGGGCTGACGGCCGAGTCGTCCGTGAATAGCTGTTTGAGCTTCATATTTGGGTTGTCGGACGACACCCCAAGGCGACAGCGGACGGTCGTTCCTTCCCCCGGGAGTCGACTTCGACCCCCGTCCCACCCCCTGTCGTGGTGTGTCCAATCGCTCCCTCACACTACTCTGATATAAAGTTAAAGGAGAAATTAACCAAACCGTGATATAGTTGATTACTCATTAATACTCCGTTTAAGTAGGGTTTATCACCCCTATGTCGTCGGATTTCGCCGAGCAAGCGTCAAACGCCTCTTCTGTATGGGAACAGACAGCACGGGCGATGGACCATCGGACGCGCCCGCGCAGTGCACAACACGGGGGATACTATTCTGCGTTCGATTTTCCATCTAATCCCTTCGAATACGTGTAATTCGCCTCAGACGAACGTTCACTACTTTTGATCATTGGTATATCGTTAGCACACAAAGTATTTACCATACACACGAGTGGAGTTCTGATGTACCCCTGCCCATGGTGACATCTGCGAGTAACTCCGTCCGAGTCCGATGATCCGGGCGTCGTGTGGGAAATCAGGTCGGACGAAAGCAGGTGTCGCCGAGCGAAATACCCCCTAACTATGACAAGCAAGACAGACCAATTCCGCGCGATATTCCTCGCAGCGCTGATGGTGCTCTCCGTGTTTGCGGGCACCGTCGCGCTCACAGGGTCTGCTGCTGCAGTCGATTCTACTGGAGACGCGACCGTCTCTCCGGACACGATCGACGCCAATTCGACGCAGCAGCACACGCTGGACGTAACGTTCTCTAACTATACCGCCGACGGAGAGAGCGACACCCTCTCGGCGAGTGCGCCCGACGGCGTCACCGTCGAGTCGGTGAACCTCTCCGCCTCGGCTGACGGCCAGTCCCTCAACATCACCTCTGCCGGCAACGGGACGTGGGAGATCGAGGACCCCGGCGACATCAACGCCTCCGAGATCAGCATCACCGGCGACGTCACCGTGACGGCCCCGTCGGTCGAGTCGGACACCTCGGGTGAGTTCGAATTCACCTTCGAGGACTCGGCAGGTTCGACCGCCACGGCCGCCGCGCCGGTCACCATCCGAGCCAACGGAAGTAACGAGACCGTCGACAACGAGACCGTCGACAACGAGACCGTCGACAACGAGACCGTCGACAACGAGACCGCCGAAAACGAGACCGTCGACAACGAGACCGTCGACAACGAGACCACCGAGAACGGATCCGCCGTCAGCGGTGAGAACGTCTCGACGGAACAGACCGGCGACAGTTCGGATGTTGTCTCCGCAACCCACTACGACACGGACCCGGACCGCGGCACGCAGAACGCCGTTGTAGAGGTTGCCTTCAGCGGAGCAGTTGGCAACGCGAGCGAGTTCCAGCTGTACGCTGACGGTCGACCGATCGAAACCAACGTGAGCTCGACCTCTGACGGTCGAGTCGTTCTCAGCACGAGCGAGCTGCACACCGGCGAAGTGGAGCTCAACGTCCCGGGCAGCGGCAACGTCAGCGTGGACGTCGCGAGCGTGACGGTCGCCGACGGAACGAACGCGAACGTCTACCAGGGTGAGACCGTCGCCGTCACCGCTGAGACCACGGACACCAGCGTCGAAGTCGAAGGCGACGAATCGAACTACGCCTTCAGCGGTTCGACCGGCACCAACAGTCGGGTCTTCCTGTTCAACACGACGAACCGCGAAATCGACCAGTACAACTTCACCATCGGTGACAACGGCTCTGCGACCATCGACGTTCGTGACCTCGGCTTCAACATGAGCGTCGACGACCAGAACGTCACCACCAGCGACACCATCGAGGGCACGGTCACCGCCAACGCGGGTAACCGACCCGTCACGGTCACCCTCCTCGACAGCGACAACGAAGAAGTCGCACAGATACCCGGTCGCCTGAACGGTCAGGGTGAGTTCAACTTCGAGTTCAACCTGAGCGGCGTCGACACGGGCTCCTACACGGTCGAAGCGCGCGACAACCAGTCGGGCGTCACCGACACCTCCTCGACGATCAACGTCGCGGAGACCGGCGAGGGCACCGCGGACTTCAGCAAGAACATCTACACTGAAGCTCGCGGTGACGTCGTCGAGATGAACATCACGATGAGCAACACCGACACCGCGACGGCGACTATCGGTAGCGATGACGTCGGTTTCCTCGCTAACGTCACCGTCGAGGACGGTAACGACGACGGCGTCGTCACGCTTCAGTTCAACACCTGGGCGGCCAGAGGCGCCAGCAACGACGCGAGTGACGTCTTCTCCGTCGAAGGCGACGAAGACAGCATCGTGAGCTCGAACATCGAAATCGGCGTCAACTCGCTCCTCGACGCGGGCGACTACGACATCGAAGTTCGTTCGGGCAGTGACGGCGACCAGCCGTCCCAGAACGTCGCGACGCTCGTCCTCGAGGAACGCGAGACGCGCAGCCTGAACACGTGGACCGCGCCGGAAGGGACCACCTTCGAGGACACGAGCGACGTCTACGACGCGGCCCGCAACAGCAACCTCACGCAGACCAACAGCCCCGCCTACGGTGACCTCGTCGTTCACTCGGTGAACGCCTCCGGTCTCGAAGGCACCCTCGGCGCACAGGGTAGCGACAACGTCAACGCTGCGCTGTTCGAGTCGTCTGAGGTCAACTTCACGGTCATGCAGACCGCAGCGGAGACGAACCGCGAAGCGTTCCAGCTTCGACTCAACGAGTCGAACACGAACGTCATCGCGGACGGACAGAACGGCACGTACTTCATCGCGTACAACCCGAGCGAGGTTCAGGCGTACGTCGATGAGAACGGCAACGGCGTGTACGACGAGAACGACACTGTCGCCTCCGACCGCTTCGACGCGGACGAGTCTCTGACGGCCAACTTCACCGTCTCGGGCGACAGCGAACTCGCCGACAGCCAGCAGTCGGTCGAATCCGACTACCAGCTCGCCCAAGCCGAGTACGAGGTCGACGAACCCGTCAACGTGACGGCCTCCGCCAACCAGACGATACAGGGCACGACGTCCGTCGCGCCCGGTACGGAGCTCCAGATCCGTGTCCGCAGCAGCGGCGACACGAGTCCGAGCTTCCTGAAGACGGCGACCACCTACGTCAGCCAGAACGGCACGTTCAGCGCTCCGTTCGACTTCAGTCAGCAGAGCGCCAACGACACGTTCACCGTCACGGTCAGCGGCGGCCCCTCGACGGCCGAAACCCTCGAAGCCGAGGGTAACGTCGTCGCAGGCGGTCAGAACCAGACCGGCACCGGCAACCAGACCGGCACCGGCAACCAGACCGACACCGGCAACCAGACCGGCACCGGCAACCAGACCGAGACCACGGTGACCGAGACCACCACGGCCGGCGGTACGACCACGGCCGCGACGACCACGGCCGGCGGTCAGACGACCACGGCGGCTGAGGGTACTGGCACCGGCGGTGGCGAGACGGGCACCGGTACGCCCGGCTTCGGCATCGCTGTCGCAGTCGTCGCACTCCTCGCCGCGGCGCTGCTCGCGGTCCGCCGTGACTAACGACCGCTAACCACCGGAGTTCGCTCCGGCCCTTCGATTTCCTTTCTTTCGGCGCTTCGACCGCGTAGCGACGGCTGTACTGTCGATCCTTCGCGCCGTTTTCCGACTTCGACCCTTCCGTCTCGTCCCGACCGGACGCTGTCGGCGGGTTGCCCGCAACCTACTCTTCTCGTATCGACTATTCGGTGCCCGCTGCGGCGTGCTCATAGATCAGATATGGAACAAGCGACAACATACCACGGTATCCAGTATTGCGTGAATCGAGTGAACGAGCGAAGCGGAAGTTGATGGAACTACTGAGGGTCGAAACGGTCGAGTGCGAGACGGCATGTCGGGGCTGTCCGTTCGGAACACGGTACGTTGAGCGGTATCCCACCGTACGAGAAATGGTACGGAAATCACCGCGATTGGCCGCTCCCGACTGTCCCTACCGCCGACAGTCGAGCGTATCCGGTGCGACGGACGAACGAGAACTCGCTCGAAGAACGCCGTCGCTCGGAGCGTGAGGAATCGAAAATGCCCGGGGCGGGCTCCGAACCCGCGATCTCCGCATGACTCAGGTCCGAGGCTCGGCGGGCCCCGATTGCACGCGGAGGCTTCCAAGGCGTTACCGCACCGAATCTCAGAAACCCTATGAGTGCGGCGCTATGTCCAGCTAAGCCACCCGGGCTCACTCTCTCGTTGTGCGATGAGTATCTTTAACCTTCTCATCCGTCCTCGCCGATGGGCGTGTCAGCACACCTCGTACCGCGCGTGAATCACCCGCGGATTTATCAACAGGCACGGGGACAACGCACCTATGAGTCAACCGCAGATCGTCCAGTCCGCCCTCGGCGGGGAGGCCGTCGTCACCCGTCTCGGTCTCGGCGGTGAAGACGAACTGTACGCGACGCCGACGCGGACGCTCGTCTACAGGGCCGAAGGCCTCCTCTCGGACGAGTCCGTCGAGGAGTACCCGCACGATGCAGAGCGAGTGACGGTATCGGAAGGCCGTCGGAAGTCGAAAGTGACCCTCAAGTACGGTCTCGACGGGTCGGAGACGTTCGCGCTCCCGTCGAAGTATCTCGACGGAGTCCTCCACCCCCTCGTGGAGGGCGTCCTGAGGACGAACGGCATCCTTCAGGAGGGGGAGTCGGTGGAGCGACTGTTCAGATTCAGCGAACTCACGTTGGTCGTCGCGGGCGCACGCGTCGTCAGACACATCGGGAGCAGCCTCTGGGACGAAGACTACGAGGAGTACCGCTACGAGGACGTGACCGACCTCACCTTCGAGGACGGGAGCGTCGCCACCTCCGTCGTCATGACCGTCGGCGGTCGGCAGGAGCGGTTCAAGACCCCGAACGAGGACGCGCGCGCCGTCCGCGAGGCCCTCGAATCGACGCTTCTGGACTACTGGGGCGTCGGCTCGCTGGAGGAACTCCGCGCCGCGAACGAACCCGATGACGAGGAACCCGCCGAAACCGGCGCGGTGTCGTTCGGCGACGGGCCGGACCCGCTGAGCGCGAACCCCGCGGAACTCTCCGACGAACCGAAGAACGCGACGCGGGTCGCCGACCCCGAAGCGGAGGCCGGATCGGCGTCGGCGCGCGTCCCCGCCGGACGGCAGGCGGCGGAGGTTCGGACGGCGGAGACGCAAACGGCCGACGCGCAGACGGCGGAGACGACCACCGCCGACGCCGGTGCGGGCGACGCGGCGAACGCGCAGGCGGCGGAAGCGCCCGCGGAGGCGCCTTCGGGGGCGAGCGCCGACGCACCGTCCGCGACCGGTCGGAGCGAGTCGGAGACGGAAACGCCGTCGGGCGAGAGCGCGAACGCTCGATCCGAGGAAGGCGGCGCGCGGGACGCGCGGGACGGAGAGCGCGACGATTCGGGGTTCGAGAACTCGGGGTTCGAGTCGGCGGGCCCCGTCGCCGAGGACGCCCTCGCCGACGAAGTCGCGGCGCTTCGGGAGACGGTCGAGGCGCAGGGCGAGGAGATCCGCCGCCAGCGGGAGCTCATCGAACAGCTCATCGAAGAACTGCGGCGGGGCAGGTAGACGCCGCGGGCGTCTGCGGTCTGCGGTTCTCTCGCTCTTACTCACGGCCGAGCACTTTCCGGACGCACGAGGAGCCGAACGGCCCGAGTTCGCCGGTTTCGAAGCGGACGAAGTGTCCCGTCGAGATGCTCGCGCCGCAGCGACGGCAGTCGAACTCGCCCTCGCGTCGGACGACCTGTTCTTCGAACCTGACGTACGTCCCGCCGCGGCGCGTCCGGATGTTCCCGCCCTCGCGGTCGATTACGCCGCGGAGTTCGGCGGCGTCTAAGATATCCCGCGTGAGCGTCGGGTTCGTCGTCACCGTCTCGATCCGGTCCACGACGTCCGAGAGCGGAAGTTCGTCCGCTTCGAGGTGCGCCAAGAGGTCCACGGCGAGTTCGACGCGTTCCTCGGCGTCCATCTCCCGAACGTCGGTTTCGACCGGGCCGTCGTCGGGCGAGTGCGTCCTCGGGTCGGCCGAACTCCCGGTCGCGTCGCTCTCGGCGTCGGCCTCGGTGTCGGTGTCGGCCTCCGCGCCGCCGCCGTCGAACGCGGACAGGTCGGCTTGCGCGTCGGACTCGTCGTCGGGCACGGCTACGCCTCCACCTGCGCGGTGCGAGACCAAAAACGCAGCGCGCTTCGGTCGCCTCGCGCGGTGACGGCGGTGACGACTCCGCTCGCGACGGACGCCGGTTCCCGGCCGAGGCACAAGGCGTATATCGGGTCGGGAGCCAGGAGGAGACGATGCGACGACTCCGCTTCGGCGCTCGAATCGGCGTCGGTGCCGCGTTGGCCGCGGTCGTAGTCGCCGCCGCGGTCACCTCGCCGGACGCCGTCCTCTCGCGCCTCGCGTGGGCGACGGCCGACCCGACGCGGTTCGTCGCCGTCGCCGTCTGTCTGGCGCTCGCCCGACCGCTTCTCGCGTGGCCGACGACGCTTCTGGCCGTCGTCGTCGGGTACGCGTTCGGCGTCGGCGGCGTGCCGTTCGCGCTCGCACTCATCGTCCTCACGAGCGTTCCGCCGTTCCTCTTCGCGAGGCGGTTCGGCCGCGGCGGCAGGGTCGCCGCCGCCGGCGAGGCGTTCGTCGAGCGAACCGGCGACGTTCGGAGCGTCGTCGCCAGCAGGCTCCTCCCCGCGCCGTCGGACGTCGTCTCCGTCGCCGCGGGCGTCTCCGGCGTCCGCCTCGGCGCGTTCGTCGTCGGGACGGCGGTCGGAGAGACGCCGTGGGCCGTCGCGGGCGTCCTCGCGGGCGCGTCGGCGGAGACGCTCGCGGCGGGGGACGTGGCCGGCGCTATCGACCTTCGACTCGGCGTCGCGGCGGCCCTCGCGGCGGCGTTGCTCGTGGCCCCGACGCTCTACGAGTGGTACGACGAGCGGAGACGAAGCGGAAAAGACGCGGTCTGACGCGGGCGAAGAAGCGCCCGAACGCTATTCGAGGAGCGACTGCCCGGTCATCGTCTCCGGTCGCTCCATCCCCATCAGTTCGAGCATCGTCGGCGCGAGGTCGCAGAGCGACCCGCCTGCGCGGACGCGCCGTCCGCCGTCGGTGCCGTCGGGCGCGAGGTAGACGAACGGAACCGAGTTCGTCGTGTGCGCGGTGAAGGGACTGTCCGCCGTCCCCATGTCGTCGGCGTTGCCGTGGTCGGCGGTGATGAGCGTGTGTCCGCCCGCGCGTTGGACGGCGGCAGCGAGGCGGCCCAACTGCCTATCGACCGCTTCGACGGCCGCGACGGCGGCGTCGAAGTCGCCGGTGTGGCCCACCATGTCGGGGTTCGCGTAGTTGAGGACGAGGGCGTCGGGGTCCTCGGAGTCGATGATGTCGATCGCGGTGTCGGTGACCTCATCGGCGTTCATCTCCGGTTGCATGTCGTACGTCGGCACGTCCGGGCTCTCGACGATGCGCCGAATCTCGCCGTCGAACTTCACCTCGCGGCCGCCGTTGAGGAAGTAGGTGACGTGGGCGTACTTCTCGGATTCGGCGAGGCGGAGTTGGGTCTTGCCCTCCCGCGAGAGCACCTCTCCGAGCGTGTCCTTCGGGTCCTCCGGCGGGTACGCCACGGGGAAGTCGAACGTCTCGTCGTACTCGGTCATCGTCGCGAGGTGGATGTCCGGCGGGTCGGGGTCGAACGACCAGTCCTCCGGACGGAGGTTCGCCAGCAGACTGACCATCTGCCGGGCGCGGTCGGGTCGGAAGTTGAAGAAGAAGACGGCGTCGCCGTCCTCCAGCGCCGGACCGCCGGATATCAGCGTCGGTTCGACGAACTCGTCGGTCTCGTTTCGCTCGTAGGACTGCTTGACCGCTTCGACGGCGCTGTCGGCCTCGTACTCCGCCTTGCGGTGGACGATGGCGTCGTACGCCTTCTTCGTCCGCTCCCAGTTCTGGTCGCGGTCCATCGCGTAGTACCGCCCGGAGACGGTGGCCACGTCGCCCGTCTCGTTCTTCTCGACGACCGACTCCAGTTCGTGGAGGTAGCCCTCGCCGCTGTGCGGGTCGGTGTCGCGCCCGTCGGTGAAGGCGTGCGTGACGGCTTCGACGCCCCGGTCTGCGGCGAGTCCGATGAGGGCGTGGAGGTGGAGTTGTTGGGAGTGGACGCCGCCGGCGCTGACGAGGCCCATGAAGTGGACGCGCCCGCCCGTCTCCTCGACGTGGTCGAGCGCGCCCGCGATGACGTCGTTCTCGCGGAAACTCCCGTCGTCGATGGAGTCGTTGATGCGCGTGTACGCCTGCTTGACGACGCGCCCCGCGCCGATGTTGAGGTGGCCGACTTCGCTGTTGCCCATCTGGCCCTCGGGCAGTCCGACGCGGCGGCCCGAGACGTCGAGCGTCCCGTACGCGCCGGTCTCGGCGTACCGGTCGAAGTTCGGCGTCTCGGCCTCCTTCACCGCGTCGCGTCGGTCGTGGTTACCGAGGCCCCAACCGTCGAGGATAACGAGCGCAGCTTGCATGGTCGGACGGTGGGCGGCGAGCGGTAACTACTCTTCGTTTCAGGCGGTCGTCGGACTGACGGAATCGCCGCGGCGGGGGCGTTCCGCCCGACAGTTCGACGCTGGCGGTTCCGCCGCCGACGCGACACCTTCTTTCGCGCGCCGGGCGTTCCTGCGAGCGATGGCGGACGACGAGACGACGGCGACGGCGGCGCGGGCGAACCGACTCCGACGCCCGTTCCCGGTGCGGTGGGTGCAGTACTACCTCGGCAACGGCGCGAGCCTCGGGTGGCTTCTCGTCGTCAACGCCGCGGCGTTCTTCGTCGGCGTCAGCTTCTACGTCCACTCCGACCCCTCCTTGGCGGACGTGAGTTCGATGCTCTACCCCCTGTTCGGCGACTCGCCGACGGCGCTGGCGCTCGCGACGCTCTCGTTGGCGACGCTGCTTCCGCGCGTCGGAGAACCCGTCACCGACGCGCCGAACAACCGCGTCCTCGCCGTGCTCCACACGCTGGCGTTCGTCTGGCTGGTGAAGTACGGCGTCTGGACCGCCGTTGCGTTGAACCTCCGTCCGGACCTCTATTTCGGATTCTCGCCGGGCCTGCTGTGGGACTACTGGGGCATTATGCTCACCCACCTGCTGTTCGTCGCGGAGGCGGCGCTGATACCGTACTACGGGCGGACGACGCGGGAAGCCCTCGTCGTCGCTCTCGCCCTCGCACTCGTCAACGACGTGTACGACTACGGGTTCGGCTTCTACCCGCCCCTGAAGTACGAACCCGGGCTGCTGCTCGCGGGCATCACCGTCGCCCTGTCGTTCGCGTCCGTCGCACTCGCCGCGCGGGCGTTCGACCGACTCGGCGATTCGACCCGGTAGCGGTCTTCGGGGCGGCGGGGAGTCGCCGCGAGTTCGGAGACGGCGGCGGCGTGCGACTCGGTCGCACCCCCGGCGAGGGGAGTCATCCTTTTCCGTCCTCACGATTTACCTACGGTTATGGATTCCGCGGTGCTCCTGGACCTTCTCGGGAACGAGAACCGCCGGCGTATTCTCCGGCTTCTCGCCCACAAACCGTGCTACGTCACGGAGATTAGCGAGTACCTCGGCGTCAGTCCGAAGGCGGTCATAGACCACCTCCGCAAACTGGAGGACGCTGGTCTCATCGAGTCTCGAACCGACGACCAGCGTCGGAAGTACTTCCACATCTCTCGGAACCTCCGTCTCGAAGTCAACGTCTCCCCGTACGGGTTCGGCGCGAAGTCCGCCTACCCCGCCAACCCCAGTCTCGACATGACGGGGCGGTGTCCGCACGTCTCGTTCGACATCCCGAAGGACGAGGCCGACGACGTGGCCGACTTGGCCCGCGAAGTCGGCCGACTGGAGGAGCTAGAGAACGAACTGTCGCTCGCCCAGCGGTGGGTCCACGGGCGGATGACGGACGTGTTGGACCGCCTGAGCGACCGAATCGGCTCAGACGGGGACAGCCGGTTCTACGCCGAAGTGCTCGCGGCGGTGGCCGGGGGGGCCCGAACCGTCCGAAGCATCGCGAAGGAGGTCAACGCCGCGCCCGAGTCGGTCGAACGGTCGCTGGAACACCTCGCGGAGCGCGGATTGGTCTCGCGCGACGAGGACGGGTGGGCCGTCTCCTCGGGGTAGCCGCTCAGATATCGCGGGTTAGCCCGTCCCGCAGGTCGCGCCCGAAGTAGTGTCCGGCCAGCGACGCTAACAGCCCGGCACCCGCACCGATTCCGGCGACGGCGACGCCGTACTGGGCGAGGAAATCGACGGCGAACGGGACGAACGTGGTGAGCGTCGAGAGGACAAACGTCAATCCGGACGCGAGTGCGCCCGCGAGGCCGACTTCGAGGTAGCGCCGCCGGGACGCCAACAGGCCGACGGCGAACCCCACGGCGAACAGGCCGAGGAACCGGGTGACGAACCCGACGAATGGAACCGCTCCGCCGACCAACAGGCCCGCAAGCGAACAGACGAGGACGACGGCGAACGACTTCGGCGAGAACACCCGTCCGAGTCGGCGTCCGCTTCCGCTCGATTCGCTCCGGCGCGCGGCGGCGTCGCCCTCGCCCGAGTCCGTGCCGAACCCGTCGAGGCCGAAATCGGAGGCGGAGACGGAGGTGGAGGGGGTGGCGGACTCCGTCTCGTCGCTTCGTTGCATAGTGGACGTGGGACGGCCCGCAACATGGCTCTTGTGCCGCGTCGGTCCCCACCCGACGCCGAAAAGGTGGTTTCAAGTCTCGCCCGGCGGTACGTCGCGGTATGAACGCAGGGGACCGCGTCCGCGTCGAACGCGCGGGCGTCACGAACGAGGGCGTGTTGATGCCGTCGTCCACTCCGGACCACCTCGTCGTCAAACTCGACGGCGGGTACAACGTCGGCATCGACCGCGACGACGCCGACGTGGAGATACTGGAGACGGACGTCTACGACATCGAGGACGCACAGACGGACTCCTCGTCGTCGGAAATCGAGTTCGACGACGACCTGCCGACGGTCTCTCTCATCTCCACCGGCGGCACCATCGCCTCCACGGTGGACTACCGAACCGGCGCGGTGACCGCGCAGTTCGACGCCGAAGACGTGCTCCGGGCCGTCCCGGACCTGGCGGGGCGGGCGAACTACCGGGGCCGCGTCGTCGCCAACATCCTCTCGGAGAACGCGACGCCCGAAGTGTGGCGCGACCTCGCGGAGGCCGTCAAAGAGGAGATAGATGCCGGCGCGGACGGCGTCGTCGTCATGCACGGCACCGACACGATGCAGTTCAGCGCGTCGGCGCTCTCCTTCATGCTCGATACGCCCGTGCCGGTCGTCTTCACGGGCAGTCAGCGCTCGGCGGACCGCCCCTCCTCGGACAACGTGATGAACGCCGTCTGCGCCGTCGAGGCCGCCAAATCCGACTGCGCGGAGGTGCTCGTCTGCATGCACGCCACCGAGAGCGACGACGTCTGCGCCCTCCACCGCGGCACGCGCGTCCGCAAGAACCACACCTCCCGGCGCGACGCGTTCGAGACGGTCGGCGCGGAACCGTTAGGCGAGGTGGACTACGAGTCCGAGGAGGTCACGTTCCGCCGCGAACACGCCGAACGGGACGAGGCGGACCCGTCGCTGTCGCCCGAACTCGACGGCGACGTGGATCTTCTGAAGTTCACGCCCGGCATGGACGTCGGGCGCTACGGCGAGTTCCTGAAGGAGTCGGACCTCGACGGCCTCGTAATCGAGGGGACCGGACTCGGCCACGTCCACACCGACTTCGTCCCGGTCATCGAGGACCTCGTGGACGACGGCGTCGTCGTCGCCATGACGAGCCAGTGCCTCTGGGGCCGCGTCTGCGACCGGGTGTACGACACCGGACGGGACCTGTTGGACGCGGGCGTCGTCGAGGCGGGCGACACCCTCCCCGGCACGGCGAAGGTGAAGCTCATGTGGGCGCTTTCGAACCTCGACGACCCGGCGGAGGCGATGACTCGCTCCGTGGCGGGCGAACTCCAGCAGCGCTCCGTGCCGTGGGAGTGAGATACTGAGATGACGGCCGGTCCCCGCTACGAGTACGAGGACGAGACGGGCGAGACGGTTCTCGTCCGGCCCGCCCGCGAGGAGGATTACGACGCCGTCGCGGCGTTCACCAGCGAGACGTGGGCCGACCGCGGCGTGGACGACTACATCGGCGACGTCTACCGCGAGTGGATCGCCGACGACGACGGCGAGACGCGGCAGACGTTCGTCGCCGACGTGGGCGCGGACGCCCCGACGACGGACCTCGGGGGCATCGTGCAGGTGACGACGCTCTCGGGGTACGAGGCGTGGGCGCAGGGGATGCGCGTCAACCCCGACTACCGGGGGCGCGGGCTGGCGAAGCGTCTGAGCGACGCGACGTTCAGATTCGCCCGCGAGGCGGGCGCGTCCGCGATTCGGAACATGATCTTCTCGTGGAACGTCGCCAGCCTCGGCCTCACGCGCGACACCGGCTACGACCCCGGCATCGAGTTCCGGTGGGTCCACCCCGAACCCGGCGCCGACGCCGAGGCCGACTCGGACCTCCGCGTCGAGGCGGGCGGGGACGCCGACCCGGACGCCGCGTGGTCGTTCTGGACCGGCAGCGACGTTCGAACCGACCTGAAGGGCCTCGTCTTGGACCCCGAGGAGACGTGGGCGCTCTCTTCGCTGACGCGGGAGAGACTCCGCGACGCCGCGAACGACGGCCGCCTGCTCGTCGTCCGCGGGGGCGGCACCCGCGGGTTCGCCTACCGGAACCGGACGTACGACAGGGAGAACGACGACGGCGAGACGGAGACGTGGGCCGAGTACGCCGTCGGCGCGTGGGCGCGCGACGACGCCGAGGCCGCCCGCGCGGTCGTCGCCGCCGTCTCCCGCGACGCCGCCGCGGCGGGCGCGGATCGCACGCGCGTCCTCGTCCCCGAGGGGCCGCGGTGGGTGACGGACGCCGCCGTCGCCCGCGCGGACCCCGCGGAGCAACCGACGTTCGTGATGGAAGCGGACCTGACGTAGGGCGACCTCCCTCTTTCCGACCGCCGCTACACCCACGTCACGCCGGACACCGTGACGCAGGTCCCGCCCATATCCGACCCGCCGACGTTCACGTCCCACCCGTGAATCCCGGCGACGCGGGCGACGGTGGCGAGACTGTACATCTCACCGTCTAACTCCGAGGTGGCCGAGTCGAACATCGTCTCGTACTGGTGGGCCACGTCCGTCCCGTCGTCGGAGACGTAGAACCCTTCCGCCGCCGTCCCGACGCGAACGCGCGCCGCGTCGCCTGCGCGGACGATGGCCGTCGCGAGGAGGTTCTCCAGGAGGTACGAGAGCAGTTCACGGTCCGCGAGAAACGCCCGCGAATCGACGACGAGGAACGAGGCGTCCCGCGGTTTGACGCGGTGCCACACCGACTCGGCTACGTCCCGCAGTTCGACCGATTCGAACTCCAAGGTGGGTGCGTTCTCGGCGAGGACGGTACCCGTTTGGACGACGGCGTCGATCTGGTGGAGGATGTGCGCGAGCCTCCAGGCCTCGTCCCCGCCGGACTCGGCGAGCGTCTCGGACGCGCGGACGGCGGCCGAGAGCGGCGGCCGGATGTCCTCCGAGAGGACGCCCGCGATGCTCACCAACTGCCGGTTTCGCTCCTCCAACCTGAGTTCGGCCAGTTTCCGGTCCGTGATGTCGAGGTGCATCAAAAGCGCGTACCGGTCCCCGTCTTCTCCCTCGAACGGCACCGCGCGCAGGAGGAACCACTGCTGTTCCGTCGGGGAGTGACACGGATAGTCGAGTTTGAAGGCGTCGCTCTTCCCGTCGAGGACGTCTCGTATCCCGTCGGCCACGAGGCCCGCTTCCTCGGACTCGTCGCGGAACTCCTCGCAGACCGCGAGATAGTTCACGCCGAGGAAGTCGTCGGGTCCGTCGTGCCCGTTGTTCTCCGCGAACTGCCGCCACGCGCGGTTCGTGTAGACGATGTCGCCGCGCGAATCCACGATCGCCACCTCCGTCGGCAGGTCGTCGAAGCCCCGTTCGGGGAGGGAGAGCGCGGATGCCATACCGGTCGTTGGTCGTGCGACGCAATCACAATGTCGGTGGCGAGGTACGTTCGACGCTACCGCGTCGAGTGAGAAAACGAGCGGTGCCGGACGGGGGTGCCCGTCCGCCGGGGTGCGTCAGGTGAGGTGGTCAGTCGGAGGACGACGCGACGGCCGTCTGTTTCTTCGCGTCGGTCATCGCCAACACGTCGTCGAAGAACGCAAGCGAGTCGTTCGGGCCGGGGTTGGCCTCGGGGTGGTACTGCCGGGTGATGACGTTCAGGTCGTCGTTCTCCAGACCCTCGGCGGTCCCGTCGTTGACGTTGACCTGCGTGACGTTCAGGTTGCCGGGTTCGTCCACGGTGTACCCGTGGTTCTGCGTCGTCATCACGACTTTCCCGGACCGGAGGTCGCGGACCGGTTGGTTGACGCCGCGGTGGCCGAAGTCCATCTTCTCGGTGGTGCCGCCGAGTGCGCGGGCGACGACTTGCTGGCCGAGGCAGATGCCCGCGAGGGGGATCTCGCCGACGAACTCCTCGACGAGGTTCTGCGCCTGCGTGAAGTTCGCGGGGTCGCCGGGGCCGTTCGAGATGAACAGGACGTCCGGCGACAGTTCCTCGACGTCTTCGACCGTCGCGTCGTACGGCAGGACGGTGACGTCGGCGCCGCGTTCCAGCAGGGAGTCCACGATGGACCCCTTCGCGCCGCAGTCCACGAGTGCGACGTGGGCGTCGCCGTCGCCCGTGCGGTAGGTCACCGCTTCGGGCGTGCTGACCTGCGAGCCGATGTCGACGTGTTCGCTCATCCCCTTGCACTTCGAGAGCTCCTCTTGGGCGTCCTCGGGCGTCACGCCGTCTCCGACAGCGATGCCGCACTTCATCGCGCCCTCCTCGCGGATGGCCGTCACGAGTTCGCGCGTGTCGATGTGGTCGATGGCGGGGACGGACTGCTCGTCCAACCACTCGACCACCTCGTCCGTGAACTCGCGCGCTATCGCGGCCCGCGGGTGGACGCGGTCGGATTCGAATCGCTCGGTTCGGACGCCGTAGTTTCCGATCAACGGGTAGGAGAACGTGAGGACCTGTTCCTCGTACGAGGGGTCGGTCAGGCTCTCTTCGTATCCCGTGTACGCGGTCGTAAACACCAGTTCGCCACGTGTGTATCCCGGAACGCGACCACGCGCTTCGATGACGCGGCCGTCTTCCAGGGCCAGGTAGGCGTCCGACATTACGAGAAACACATGGATTCCGGGGGTATAAGTGTTACTTTCGTAGCCAAGTTACGAAATTCGTAATCTGTAAGTCAGGCGGGAGACGACGGTGAACATGGACGACCTCGACCGTCGAATCCTCGACATCCTCCGACGGGACGCCCGAACGCCGTACACGGAGATAGCGGAGCAGGTCGGTACCTCCGAAGGGACCGTCCGCAACCGCGTGGAACGTCTCATCGAGGACGGCGTCATCGAACGGTTCACCGTCGCCACCCACACGGGCAACATCAAGGCGATGATAGAGGTGTCCGTCGCGGTGGACGTGGACACGACCGCCGTCTCGGACCGGATGGCCGAGTGGGACGAGGTGGACTTCGTCTGGCAGGTGTCGGGTGAGGAGGACATCGTCCTCGTCGTGGACGCGGCGGACACGCGCGCGGTGAACGAACTCATCACGCAGGCGCGGGAACTGGCGGAGGTAAAGAGCACGAAGACGCGCCTGATCCTCGACGAACGCCTCGGACAGACGCCGTAGCGGGGGTTCTCTCCGACGTTCGGGGTCAGCGACGGCGCATCGTCGCCTTCCGCCGGTGAACCTCGTTGTACACCTTATCGAGCAGTTCGTGGGCCCGCCCGAGTTTCACGACCGCTTCGACGTCCCCCTCGCGAATCGCGTCGGCCACCGCCTCGGGCGTCGGCGCGTCGGCGTCCACGCGGGTGTACGCGCGACCGACCTCGAAGGGGAAGTGCGCGTCGCTCCCGCCGACGAGGGGGAGTTCGAGTCGGTCCGCCAGTTCCCGCGTCTGGACGACGTGTTCGGGGTTCTTCCCGTTCAGTTCGATGGCGTCGAACGGGGCGTCGGATTCGAGGAGCGTCCCGTTCCGGTACGGGTGCGCCAAGATGGCCGCGCAGCCCCTCTCGTGGGCGAGTTCGACCGCCGCCTCCGGTTCGAGTTCGCCCGGCGTCGTCCGACTCGGCGGGTCCGGGCCGACGACGACGAGGTGGCCGAGCGTCGTCGATATCTCGACGCCCGGAACCGTCGGGAAGGACCGGTCCGCGGAGTACGCGTAGTCGTGGTTCGTCACCGCGACGGCGTCCAGTTCGCGCCACTCCGCGGCCGCGGTCAACAGGTCCAAGCCGAGGGCGTCGTACCACGTCGGGCGGCCCGGACGGGCGTGGAAGAAACGGGTGTGCGCGTGAAGGTCTACGGCCAGCACGTCTCGTGGGTCGGGCCGCCAACGCTTTGTTCTTCTGCCGTAAGAGCGACCCGTGAGCAGACGCGTGCTCGTCCGGAACCCCGAGAGCGGCGACGGACGGCAGAGCGAACGTGCCCGCGACGTCGCCGAGTCTCGCGGTTACGATCTTCGAAACAGCGCCGACGGCGACGAGGCGCGGACCCTCGCGCGCGACGCCGCCGCCGCGGGCGCGACGACGATCGTCGCCTGCGGCGGCGACGGAACACTCAACCGCGTCGTTCGCGGCGTGGACGAGGCGGGGAAACTCGACGACGTGCGCCTCGGCGTCGTCCCGGCGGGGACGGGCAACGACTTCGCGGACAACGTCGGCATCCGCGACGTCGAACACGCCTTCGAGGTGGTCGAGTCCGGCGAGGAACGCCGGATCGACCTCGGGAGCGTCCGGTGGACCGACGGGTCGTCCGGCGGCGACTCGGGCGCGGCGTCGAACCTCTTTCTGAACTCCTGCGTCTGCGGACTCACCGCCGAGGCGAGCGCTCGGACCACGCCCGAGGCGAAACGTCGCTTCGGCGTCCTCGCGTACGTCCTCTCGACGCTCCAACGGACTCGGTCGTTCGAGGGGTTGGAACTGGACGTGCGCGCGGGATCCGACCGGGAACCGGCGTGGTCCGGGCAGGCGTTGATGCTTCTTGTGGGTAACGGGCGGCGGTTCCCCGGCGAGGGGATGCAACAGGCGAACATGGAGGACGGCCTCCTGAACGTCGTCGTCGTCGAACACGCGCCGGCGCTGGACTACCTCACGTCCGGCGCGGCGGACGCCCTCCTGCGCCGCGACGCCTCCCACCTGACGCGCCTGAAGGTGCCGCGCCTCGTCGTGGACGCGGCGACGCCCCGGCAGTTCAGCCTCGACGGCGAGATGGTCGAGGAACGCCACCTCGTCGCGGACTGCAGGCCGGGCGCGATGCGGTTCGCCGTCGGCGAGACGTACGACCCGTCGCCGTCGGACCCCGACGCGGAGTGAGGCCGCCGCCGCGCATCGAAGAGTCCTTGACCCACCTTACCGATTGACGGACTATGAGCGCAGACGAGGGCGGGAACGCCGCCGACTCCGACTCCCCGGAGGAACTCCACGCGAACGCGAAGCAGGACGTCATCGCCGTCGATTCCGACGACAACGAGGTCGACCTCGTGAACCGACTGGAGGCGCACACCGGCGACGGGATTCGCCACCGCGCGTTCACCTGTCTCGTCTTCGACGAGGAGGGGCGACTGCTCTTGGCGCAACGCGCGCCCGGCAAGCGCCTGTGGGACACCTGCTGGGACGGCACCGTCGCCTCCCACCCCGTGAAGGGGCAGACGCAGGAGGAGGCGACGAAGCAACGCCTCGAAGAGGAACTCGGCGTCACGCCCGACCAGTACGGCGACCTGCGCGTGACCGACCGCTTCGAGTACAAGCGCTACTACGAGAACGCCGGACTGGAGTGGGAGGTGTGCGCCGTCCTGAAGGTGACGCTCGAAGACACCTCCGTGGACCCCGATGAAGAGGAGATAGCGGGCATGCTCTGGGTGGACTACGAGCACCTCCACGACCACCCCGAGTGGTACCGGCAACTGCGCCTCTGCCCGTGGTTCGAGATCGCCATGCGCCGCGACTTCGAAGAGGAGTAAGTGACTCCGCCGAGGGGCCGGTTCGTCCTCGACCGCCCGGCGTGGGAGGAGGTACTCTCGCACGCGCGCGAGGGCGCGGACGCCGACCCGCCGCGGGAGGTGTGCGGCGTCCTCGCGGGGCGCGTCGAGGACGCGGAACCGCCCGTCGAGTTCGTCGAACGCGTCCGGCGCGTCCCCAACGTCGCGGAGAACCCCCGCGTCGAGTACGAACTCGACCCCGAGGAGACGCTTCGGACGATAGAGGCGGTCGAATCGGAGGGGCTGGACGTACTCGGCTTCTACCACAGTCACCCCGAATCGGACCCCGTGCCCAGCGAAACCGACAGGCGGCAGGCGACGTGGGCGGGGTACGTCTACCTCGTCTGCAACCCCGGCGTTCGGCCGACCGATCGTATGAACGCCTACCGGTGGACGGGTTCGGCGTTCGAGCGTCTGTCTCTCGCGTGGTTCGAGTGAGTTCGCTCGCCCGAGAGCGCAACCCCCTTCCCGCGCCGTCGCGTCGATTCGGCCGATGAGCGACGACGGACCCGATTTATACGACTCGTTGGACGGACAAGTCGCCCTCGTGACGGGCGCGAACCGCGGTATCGGACGGGAGATAGCGGAGCGACTGTACGACCTCGGCGCGACGGTGTTCGCGGCGACGCGCAGCATCACCCACGACGTGCCCGACGAGTGGGAGCACCTCCTCGTGGACGTGACCCAGGAGGGCGAGATATCCGACGCCGCGGACGACATCTTCTCGGCGGCGGGCCGCCTCGACATCGTGGTCAACAACGCCGGAATCGGCGAGTTCGATAACGACATCGTCTCCGAATCGGTGAAGGACATCGACCGGACGCTGGCGACGAACCTCCGCGGGCCGATGCTCGTCTGCAAGCACACCGTCCCCCTCCTCCTCCAGAACGACGGCGGGCGCGTCGTCAACGTCTCCTCGGGGATGGGTGCGCTGAACGAGTCCCAGTCCGGGGGGTCGCCCGCCTACCGCGTCTCGAAGACCGGTCTGAACGGTCTCACCGCCTACCTCCACGGCGAGTACGCCGAGGACGGCCTCATCGCCAACTCCGCCTGCCCCGGGTACGTCCGCACGGACATGGGCGGCGAGGACGCCGACCGGTCGGTGACGAAGGGCGCGGAGACGCCCGTCTGGCTCTCCCGATTCGAGCCGGGCAGTCCGGCCGGCAAGTTCTGGCGCGACAAGCGGGTCATCGACTGGTAACGGCCGTCACTCGTTTTCGGCCCGCCGCGACAACTCGTCGTAGGCGGCCCACGAGGGGTCCACGTCGGGGTGTTCGATCCGCTCGCCGTCCGCGTAGACGCCGGACCCCTCGGAGACGCGCCCGGCGACGCCGACAGACGTTGTCTGTCGGGCCGCCGAGGTTCCCTCGGCGACGCCGACGGGCGTCCCCTCCGATTCGAGGGCGGAGACGACGGCGTCTGTGTCCTCCGGGTCGACGGCGATAACGAGCGTTCCGCCCGTCGTCGCCGCCCACGGGTCGATGCCGAGGTACTCGCACGTCTCGCGGACGCCCGGGCGCACCGGAATCTCCTCCAAGGAGACGTCGAAGCGGACGCCCGCGCCGTCTGCGACTTCGTTCAACGCGCCGAAGACGCCGCACTCGGTGGCGTCGTGCATCGCGTGCACCTCGCCCGCCGCGGACGCCGTCATCGCGTCCCTGACGCACTCGGCATCGTCGAGCCGGGATCGGGCGGCTTCGAGCGTCTCCGGCGGGAGGTCGAACTGGTCCGGAAAGAGGTTCGTCAACAGGCCCGTCGCCTCGACGGCGGGGCCCTTGGTGACGAGTACGTCGTCGCCGACGCGCGCGCCGTCGGGGCGGACCACGTCCGAGGGGTCGCCGACGCCGAGTGCCGTCGCGCCGCCGACCCACGGGAACTCGCACCCCGCGTAGCGCGCGGTGTGGCCCGTGACGACGCTCACGCCCAAGTCCTCGGCCTCCTCGTGCATCGACCGCCAGACGGCGGCGAACTCCTCGTCGGTCATCTCCGGCGGGAGCGTAAAGGAGATCGCGAGGTGCGAGGGCGCGAGGCCGGAGACGGCCACGTCCGCGAGGACGAAATCGAGGGCGAAGCGACCGGCCCGGTCGAAGCCGAGGCCCGGGAGGAGGGAGACGGGGTCGGTGGCGATGGAGACGGCGCGGTCGCCGATTTCGAGCAGTCCGAAGTCCACGCCGTGCGTCGGTCCGATCGCCACGTCGTCGCGGTCAGCGCCGAGGTTCGGGTAGATATACTCGTCGAAGAACGCTCGGTCCACCTTGCCCAAGTCGGTCATGCGAGTGGGTCGCGGGCCATCGATTTCAACGTGCCGCAACCCGGCGGAGGGAGCGGCGTTCCGAGCGGTCGCTCGGAGGGGGAAAACGGTCGGGCCCGCCGTGGCGGGAACCCGACCGGCTCATGAAGGACGCGGGGGCGAGAGTAGAATCGGGGTCATCCAGTCCCGGTTTCGTACAGGGCCATGCCCCGCGTCGATTACAACTCTCTCGTCGGGGCTTAAGAAAGTCGCTAAGTTGACTCGGGGGCGATATATAGCGGTACAGCGACGCTTCGGCGGCGCTTCCGACCGGTTCCCTCCGGCGGTGGCGGCCTCACTCGCGCGCTTTCTCGAAGTGCTTCGTCAGCTCGTTGCGGACGCGGACGGGTTCCTCGTGGTGGAGCCAGTGCGTCGCGTCGTCCAGGACGACGAGGTGTTCCGTCCCGCAGTACTGCACGCTGTCCAGCGCCAGCGACCGGGAGAGGAAGTCGTCCTTCGCCCCCCAGAGGACGAGCGTCGGGCAGTCGCACCGGTCCGTCTCCGGACGGGGGTTCGCCCGGACGACGGCGCGGTACCAGTTCACCATCGACCGGTACGCGCCGGGGCGACGCCACGCGGCGCGGTAGCAGTCGAAGTCCGCCGCGTTGAACGTCCCGGGCTCGCTCGTCCGCCGCATCATGTCAGAGAGGAGGCGGTAGTCCGTCGCCGACGCGATGGCCTCGGGGAGCCTCGGGAGTTGGAAGAAGAGGACGTACCAACTCCGGAATCGCTGCTCCCAGTCGTGATAGATGGCCTGCCGGAAGGCGGTGGGGTGGGGGATGTTCAGCGCCGACAGCGTGCGGACGCGTTCGGGGCGGTGGAGTCCGACCCACCACGCGAGGAACCCGCCCCAGTCGTGGCCGACGACGTGCGCGTCGTCGTGCCCGAGCGCGTCGAGGAGTCCGAGCACGTCGCCCGCGAGTTCGTCGGGGGCGTACGCCGACACCGACTCGGGCTTGTCGCTGAGGTGGTAGCCGCGCAAGTCGGGGACGACGACGCGGTAGTCCTCGTGGGCGAGCGGTTCGACGTGTTCCTTCCACGCGTACCAGAACTCGGGGAAGCCGTGCAGGAGGACGACCGGCGCGCCGTCCTCCGGTCCGGCGAGGACGACGTGGAGGTTCACGTCGCCGACGTCCACCATCCTCGATTCGGCGTCCACGCCGACTTTCTCCGGGGTGACGCCGTCCGCGGGAACGTCAGTCGATGACATACCGTCGGTTCGCGCCCGTTCGGCAAATAACCTGTCGACTGTTCGACCGGATCAGCGGCTAGTTGCCGCCGTCGCTGCCGAACAGTCGGTCGCGGAGCGAGCGGGTTCTGGCCGTCTCCGCGAGGACGACGGAGCAGTCCACGTCGTCCACCACGTTGAGGACGAGCGACCCGCGGACCAGTCGGGAGAGGAGGCCCTCCTCCGTCGCGCCAATGACGAGCGTCGAGGCGTCCGCCGCGCGGCGTTCGATAGCCGCCTCCACGTCGCCCGTCTCGACGACGAGTTCCGCGTCGCCGAGTCCGTGTTCCTCGGCCCACGTCGAGAGGAACGCCTCGCCCGCGTCGGCGTCCTCGGCGACGTGCAGGAGGGTCACCTCGGCGTCGTACTGCCGTCTGAACGCCTCGGCGACGCTCGCGGACAGTTCAGAGTCGGGGCCGCCCGCCGTCGGAACGAGGACGCGCGAGGGGTCGAAGCCGCGGTCTTTGAGCACGAGGAAGTCGCAGGGGAGCGAACTCGCGAGTTCGTCGATGGCGCTCTCGGCGCGGCCGGGCGCGCCGTGCGAGTTGGGGCCCCAGCCCATCACCGTCACGTCGGCGTCGTACGTCCTCGCGGCGTCGAAAATCTCCTCGAAGGAGCGGTGGGAGAGGATCGTGTGCGTCTCGATGGGGACGCCGAACGTCTCGGCGTCGTCGCGGGCGCGTTCGAGCAGTCGGTGCGCCTCCTCGAAGTCGCCGCTCTCGCGGGCGGACTCGAGCGCCGTCTGGTCGGGCACCCGCTCTATGTGGACGGCGACGAGCGTTCCGTCGCGGCGCTTGGCCACCGCGCTCGCGAGCGTGATGAGGTCTTTCTCGTGCTCGGGGTTCGCCAGCGGAACCATCATCCGGTACCGCCCGCCGTCGGGTTGGACGGACGACGCCGCCGCCACCGCGGCGTTCGGCATCGCGTGGGGGCGAGAGGCGATGTACTGGCCGAGGATGCCCCGCTTCGTCGTCCGCGCTCGGGCGTACGCGACGTACCAGCCGACGGACGCGACGACGAACGCGGCCGCCAGCGCGATTTCGATGGGGTGCATGAACGCGATGAGGCCGAACGAAAGCACCGCGCCGAGAATCGGGACGGCGGGGTACAGCGGGACGGTGAAGTCGGGGTCGTACTCCGGCGCGTCCGTCTCGCGCATGACGATGAGAGAGAGGTTCATCAGGGCGTAGACGATGAGGTGCAGGACGCTCCCGGCCTTCGCCAGCACCTTCACGTCGCCGACGGCGATGAACGCCAAGATGAGCGTCCCCGTCACGGCGATGGAGCGGTACGGCGTCGCGAACTTCGGATGGATGTCGTTGAGCCACGCGGTGACGAGTTTGTCGCGGCCCATCGCGAAGTTGATGCGCGAGGACGCGAGGATGGAGGCGTTCGCGCTCGACGCCGTGGCCAGCAAGCCGCCGAGCAGGATGAGCGACCCGCCGAGGACGCCGAGTCCGAGCACGTTGCCGAAGACGACTTCCGCCACGTCGATGACCGGCGTGGTGGACTCGGCCAACTGTTGCCAGTTGACGACGCCCATCAGCATCACCATGATGATGGCGTACATCGTCGTCACGAGGACGACGGAGCCGACGATGGCCAACGGGAGGTTCTTGCCGGGGTTCCGTATCTCCTCGGCGACGGTGGTTATCTTCGCGAACCCGAGGAAGGAGACGAACACGAGCGCAGTGCCGGGGAGGATGGCGTCGTAGCCGTTGGGCGCGAACGGGCGGAGCGTCGAAAGGTCGGCCATCGTGAGTCCGAGGGCCGTGAAGACGGTCAGAATCGCGACGAGCGAGATGACGATGACGTTCTGGAGCGTCCCCGTCTCCTTCGCGCCGACGTAGTTGACGCCGACGAACACCGCGCCCGCGAGGAGTGCGGCGACTTGCGTCTCCCCGAGGACCAACGGGCCGAGATTTGCGCTCGGAACCGGGAGCAGTTCGACGACGAATCCGCCGAACCCGAGCATGTAGAACGCCGACGCGAAGGCGAGACCCATCCAGTTGCCCATCCCGGCGATGCTGCCGAACAGCGGTCCCAGCGCGTGGTTGACGTAGTAGTAACTGCCGCCGGCTTTCGGCATCGCCGTCCCGAGTTCCGACGCCGACAGGGCGGTGAAGATGGAGATGACGCCCCCGACGACGAACGAGACGGCGACGACCGGTCCCGCGATGGCCGCCGCCTCGCCCGGCAGGACGAAGATTCCCGCGCCGATCATCGTGCCGACGCCGATGGTGAGGGCGGCGAGGGGCCCCAAGTCCTTGGCGAGTTCCTCGTCGGTCATCCCGAGTCACCTCCGTGTGACGAGAACGTGAGTGAGGAGGAATGAGACGAGTCGGTCATCCGTTCTCACCCCCGTGTGAGAACGACGTGAGTGGCGAGGAAGGAAGCGAGTCACTCATCCCGAGTCACCTCCGCCCTCGCTTTCGGCGGGATCGGGGAGGACGACGACCGGACGGTCGCTCTCGGTGACGAGCGAATCGCGGACGCCGCCGGAGAAGAGGTCCCACCACGCCTTGCCGCTGCGGGGGGTGAACGCGATGGCCGTGGCGTCGATATCGCGGGCGGCATCGATGATGCTCGCCGCCACGTCCGTGCCGTAGCGGAGTTCCGTCTCGACTTCGACGCCCGCCTCCGCGGCGCGTTCGCGCACGGCGTCGAAGGCGTCCGCCGCGAGTTCTTCCCGTTGTTCGACGGACGCCTTGTCGGGCGCGCCGCCGGCCTTCTCGACGACGTGGACGACTCTCGCCCGTCCGCCCGCGGCGGCGACTCGCGGGAGGACCGCCGCCGCGGTGTGTTCGGCGTCGTCCACGTTGGCGACGGGGACGACCGGTCGGAGAAACAGCGGTTCGGGCGCGTCCCCGTTCATACCGTCCACCGTCCGCGTCGGGTTCGCCGCGGTCGGACGGCCCGCGGCCGAGGCGCACCGCGTCTCCGGGCGACGAACCCGGAGACACGTCCGTGTCGGCGAGTCCGTTCCGTAGTCATACCCTCGGGTTCGGCATCTTCGGCTTTAGAAGTTCGTAAACTGACTCATTTTCCGGCACGTCGAACCGCGGAGCCGAGGCCCCTCGGCGGCGAACGGATCAGACCGCGGCGACCCACGCGCGGTAGTCCTCGTCGCGGCCGTACACCGACCGGAACGCCCGGTCTACGAACGCCGCGAGGCGGTTGGCGTCGGACCGCGCGGTGATGCGGACGTTCGTCCCCTCCGCGGCGTCAGGCGACTCCATCTGGTCGATGCGGAACTCGGGGAACTCGTCCAACATCGACTTCAGGCGGTCGAGTTCCTCGTCGGTCACGTCCACGTTGAACGTCTGGTCGGCGAACTGCACCCACGGCGCGGACTCGTCTTCGCCGTCTAGGGTCTCGTCGTGGTCCACTTCAAACGTCACGAACGCGCTGGCGCGTTCGCGGTGGGCGGCGAACGCCTCGGCGAACAGTTTCCGTCGCTCCCGGGGTTCGTCGGCGTCGAATCGCGTCATACCGCACCGTTCGTCGGCGTCGGTAGAAAAACGGCGGGGAAGGCGGGTGCCCGTCCCGGCCGTCGGTCAGAGCAGCGTCGTCACGGCCAGTAGGGCGGCGGCGGAGACGACGACGAGGGCGACGGAGAGCACCGCGACGGGGGCGAAGCCCGCCTCGCGCATCGCTTCGAGTCGCACGTCGAGTCCCAGACCGGCGAACGCGAGGGCGAACAGGGCGTCGCTCGTCGCCTCTATCGTCGAAAGCGTCTCCGACGAGAGGAGGCCGGCGTTCGCGGCGAGGGCGACGAAGGCGAACCCCGCGAGGAAGTTCGGAACGCCGTCGAGAAGCGACGCCGCGCCGGACTCCGCGGTTCGGTCGGCGTACCGGAACGCGTACCAGAGGGCGACGACGCCCAGGAGGGCGTTCCGGGCGAGTTTCGTCACCGTCGCCCACTGTCCGGCGGCCGGCGAGTGGGCGAACCCCGCGGCGGTGACCGGACCGGTGCTGTACATGCTGAGTCCGGCCCAGACGCCGAACTGCCGCGGCGAGAGGGCCAACAGGTCGCCCGCGACGGGAAAGAGGAGGAGCGTCACCGCGTCGAACAGGAGGATGGCGGCGACGACGTGCGCGAGGGACTCGCCGTCGGCGTCGATGGTGCCCGCGATGGCCGTCGCGGCGGAGACGCCGCAGACGCTCGCGCCCGCCGCGAGGAGCGACGCCGTCTTGCGCTTGAGGTCGAACACCCGCCGGCCGAGGAACTCCACGAGGGCCACACCGCAGACGACGGCGGCGACGGCGAGAGCGAGGACGACGGGGCCGGTGGCGACGAGGTCCGAGAAGGCGATGCGCGCGCCGAGGAGGACGATGCCGGTTTCGAGGAGCAGTCCGCGGTACCGGACGCCCGCGTCGACCCGGGCGGGGACGCCGACGGTGTTCGCGACGACGGCGCCGAACCCGACGGCGAGGAGGAGGGCGTTCAGACCGGGCACCGCCCCGGCGACGAGGCGGGCTATGCCGGCCAACGCGACGAGGAGGAGGAGTCCGGGGACGACCGCTCCGGCCCGTCGGACGACCCGCGGCGTCCCGTCTCCGTTCCCGTTCACTGGCGGGCGTGGGGCCGCGCGCCGACGTGAGACGCGCCGAGAGGCGGCGCGGCGGCGGGGCGGGGGGCGTTCGACGGCGTCGCGTTCATCTGTCGGTCCGGTCCGCGCGCGGGACACTTAATGTGTTGATTCTCCCGACCCTCGGACGGAGGGGCCTCCCCCGTCGAAAGGACGGACGCTTTCTTCAACGTTATACGGGCGGCGTCGGATGGGGTTCCTATGGGCAAGCACATCCTCCTGTTAGGTGCACCCGGCGCCGGCAAAGGGACGCAGAGCAAGCGACTCGCTGAGGAGTTCGGCCTCGAACACGTGACGACCGGGGACGCCCTCCGCGCGAACAAGGACATGGACATAAGCGACATGGACACCGAGTACGACACGCCTCGGGAGTACATGGACGCGGGCGAACTCGTCCCCGACGAGGTGGTCAACGAGATAGTGAAGGAGGCGCTCTCGAACGCCGACGGCTACGTCCTCGACGGCTACCCGCGGAACCTCGACCAAGCGGAGTACCTCACGGAGATCACCGACCTCGACGCGGCCGTCTACCTCGACGTGGGCGAGGAGGAACTGGTCCGGCGACTCACCGGCCGCCGCCTCGACCCCGAGACGGGCGACATCTACCACACGGAGTTCGACATGCCCGACGACGAGGACGTGCAGGAGCGACTCGTCCAACGCGACGACGACACCGAGGAGACGGTGCGTGAACGCCTCCGCGTCTACGAGGAGAACACCGAACCCGTCGTCGAACACTACCGCGAGGAGGGCGTCCTCGTCGAGATAGACGGCGAACAGACGCCCGACGACGTGTTCGAGGACGTCGCCGACGCCGTCGAATCGGCCTGACGGCGACGAACCGCGCCCGCTTCTCGCGACGACCCGTTTCTTCACCCGCCGCCAGCGACGCCTTCGACTCCGACTCGGCCGGTAGCTGGGACGCCGCCTCCGCCGAGTCAACTGTGAACATCTGACGTGAAAATCACCGGGACGGTCACGGTTAAAAGAATAGGTTTATCCTAATATTCCTATTACTCTTGGTACGGGCCGAGACGGCCCGGGATACCCATGACGCTGTGGAAATGCGGTCCCGCGAAGACGGCAGGACAGTCCCCGGACGAACGGTTCGGAAATCGTCGCGAGACGGCGAACCGCGGTACACGGACACGATACAATGGGAACCAGCACTGAACCATCGGCGGACGAAGCGGGTGCAACGGACGCGGCCGCGGAGGAGACGGAGGAGTCGGCCGTCGAGACGGCCCGGAAGCAACTCGACCGGGCGGCGACGCGCATCGACATCGACCCGAACGTCGTCGAACGCCTCCGGCACCCCCGGGCGGTCCACGAGGTCAAACTCCCCGTCGAACGCGACGACGGGACGTTGGAGGTGTTCACGGGCTACCGCGCGCAACACGACAGCGTCCGCGGCCCGTACAAGGGCGGACTCCGCTACCACCCGGCCGTGACGCGCGACGAGTGCGTCGGCCTCTCGATGTGGATGACGTGGAAGTGCGCGGTGATGGACCTCCCGTTCGGCGGCGCGAAGGGCGGCGTCGTCGTGGACCCGAAGGGCCTCTCCGAGACGGAGAAGGAGCGTCTCACCCGGCGGTTCGCGCAGGAACTCCGCGACGTGGTCGGCCCGCACACCGACATCCCCGCGCCGGACATGGGGACGGACGCGCAGACGATGTCGTGGTTCATGGACGCCTACTCGATGCAGGAGGGCGAGACGGTGCCCGGCGTCGTCACGGGTAAGCCGCCGGTCATCGGCGGGAGCGAGGGCCGCGACGGCGCACCCGGCCGGAGCGTCGCCATCGTCACCCGCGAAGCCGTGGACTACTACGGCTGGGACCTCTCCGACGTCACCGTCGCCGTCCAAGGGTTCGGGAGCGTCGGCGCGAACGCCGCGCGCCTGTTGGACGACTGGGGCGCGACCGTCGTCGCCGTCTCCGACGTCAACGGCGCGGTATACGACCCCGACGGACTCGACACCCGCGACGTTCCGACCCACGAGGAGGAACCGGAAGCGGTGATGACGTACGACGCGCCGCAGAAACTCTCCAACGAGGCGATTCTGGAACTCGACGTGGACGTGTTGATTCCGGCGGCGATAGGCAACGTCATCACCGCCGACAACGCCGGCCGGGTGGACGCCGGGTTGGTCGTCGAGGGCGCGAACGGTCCGACGACGTCCGCCGGCGATGCGATACTCGAAGAACGCGGGATTCCGGTGGTTCCGGACATCCTCGCGAACGCCGGCGGCGTCACCGTCTCGTACTTCGAGTGGTTGCAGGACATCAACCGCCGGGCGTGGTCGCTCGAACGCGTCCACGAGGAACTCGAAGACGAGATGACCGCCGCGTGGGACGCGGTCCGGACGGAGTTCGAAGGCGGCGCGAGGACGTGGCGCGAAGCGGCGTACGCGGTCGCACTCCGCCGCGTCGCGGCCGCGCACGAGGCGCGCGGCGTCTGGCCCTGACCGCCGTCGCGACTCCGCTCTCCCCGCCAGTCGTCACCGCGTTCGGGGGCCGTCGCGCTCTCGAACCCCCGCGCGACGAGAGTAAAAGGTTCATAACCGGTGATGACTAATTCACCCTCAATGGCACGAACCGAATCGAAGGTGCGCGACCTCGTCTCCGCCGACCCGGAGATGCGCACGGCCGTCGAGACCGTCCTCGAACGGTCGGAGGCGGGAGAGGTCAAGTGGGTCGACGTGAAGGGCGACCTCACGAGCGGTCAGTGGGGCCGCCTCATCGAAAAGGGAGTCCTCGTCGACGGCGACGAGGGGTTCCGCCTCGCCGACCCCGAAGGGACTCGCGAGGGTCTCGAAGCGGCCGCCGCCGACGGCGGGTCCGCGGCGTCCGCGACGTCCTCGTCCTCGTCGTCCGCCGCCGACGTCGACACGGGCGACTCCTCGTGGTCCACGTACGACAAGATGGCCGGCGTGGTGACCGTCGGCCTGTTCCTCGGCTACTCGTGGAAGCCGCTCCGCGACGTCATCGGTTCGACGATGAACGTCGCGCTCGGTCCGCTTCACGACGTACTGCCGTTCTACGCCGTCGTGATGGTGCTGGCACTCGCCACCGGCCTCTACTCGACGCTGCTTCAGGCGAACCTCATGGACATGGACAAGATGGGGGCCTACCAGGAGCGGATGAAGGACATCCAGGA
The DNA here is from genome assembly GCF_042662625.1 of Halopelagius fulvigenes. Lineage (GTDB taxonomy): Archaea > Halobacteriota > Halobacteria > Halobacteriales > Haloferacaceae > Halopelagius > Halopelagius fulvigenes. The sequence goes on along the minus strand of NZ_JBHSXH010000009.1, from coordinate 628,852 downwards.
GCGCCGTAAGGAGGCTCAGAAGAACGACGACGACGAGGCCCTCGAACGCATCCAACAGGAGCAGATGGAGGCGATGGGCGACCAGATGGGGATGTTCAAAGAGCAGTTCCGCCCCATGGTCTGGATCATGTTCCTCACCATCCCGGTGTTCCTGTGGATGTACTGGGCCATCGGCGTCGGCGGGAACGCGGACGCGCACGTCACGCTCCAGAACCTCGTCCTGCCGCTTCGGGGCGAAGTCGCGTGGACCGAGTCCGTGCTCGGCCCGATTCAGGCGTGGATCGTCTGGTACTTCCTCTGCTCGATGGGGTTCACCCAGATCATCCGCAAGAGCCTCAACATCGACATGACGCCGTCGGCGTCCTGAGGCCGACGCGGCACCCCGGCACCTCGGTACCGCCTCTCACTCCGCGGTGCAAAGACAACCTCTTTTAGAGCGTCCCACGGAGCATGCGTATGTTGCTGACCGTCTCCGGCCCCGCGGGAAGCGGGAAGAGTACGACCGCGGCTGGACTGGCCGAGGCGCTCGACCTCGAACACATCAGCGGCGGCGACATCTTCCGCGAACTCGCCGCCGAACGGGGGTACAGCGCCGTCGAGTTCAACAAACTCGCCGAGGAGGACGACCAGATAGACCGCGACCTCGACAGACGCCTCTACACCATCGCCACGGAACGGGACGACGTGGTGCTCGAATCGCGCCTCGCGGGGTGGCTCGCGGGCGACCACGCCGACCTGCGCTTCTGGCTCGACGCGCCGATAAGCGTCCGCGCCGCGCGCATCGCCAACCGCGAGGACAAGACCGTCGAACTCGCGCGCGAGGAGACCGAGGCGCGCGAACGGAGCGAAGCCCTGCGGTACGAGGAGTACTACAACATCCCCATCCGCGACCTCTCCATCTACGACATGGCGCTGAACACCGCCCGGTGGGGCCCCGACGAAGTGCTCGACATCATGACTGGCGCGGTCCGGTCGTACCGTTCGGAGGCGGACGAGGGGCAGTACACCGTCGACGGCGTCAACTACGACTTCTAACAGTATGTCCGACCTGCGCGGCCCCCCCTCCGACCGGAGCGCCGACGAACTCCGCTCGTTCGGCGTCGTCAACCTCGACAAGCCGCCCGGCCCCTCGGCGCACCAGGTCGCCGGGTGGGTGCGCGACATGGTCGGCACCGACCGGGCGGCCCACGCCGGAACGCTCGACCCGAAGGTGACCGGCTGTCTTCCGGTCCTCCTCGGCGACGCGACGCGCATGGCGCAGGTGTTCTTGGAGGGGACGAAGGAGTACGTCGCCGTCCTCGAACTCCACGGACCGGCGCCGTCGGACTTCGACGCCGTCGTCGCCGAGTTCGAAGGCGAGATATACCAGAAACCGCCGCGAAAGAGCGCCGTCACCCGCCGCCTCCGAACGCGGGAGATACGCGCGTTGGACGTGCTGGAGGTGAGAGACCGGCAGGCGCTGCTCCGAATCGAGTGCGAGAGCGGCACGTACGTCCGGAAACTCTGCCACGACGTCGGACTCGCGGCGGGGACGGGCGCGCACATGGGCCACCTCCGGCGCACCGCCACGGACCCCTTCGACGACACCGACCTCTCGACGATGCACGACCTCTCGGACGCACTCGCCTTCGCCGAGGAGGGCGACGAGTCGTTCCTCCGAGAGGTCGTCGCGCCCGCCGAACGCGCCCTGACGCACCTCCCGCGGATCACCATCGCCCCCTCCGCCGCCGAACAAGTCGCCGAAGGCGCGCCCGTCTACGCGCCCGGCGTCATAGACTCCGAGGACGCGGACCGCGGCGACCTACTGGCGTGTTACACGCCGAACGACGCCGTCGTCTGCCTCGGCCGCCTCGTCGGCGACCCCGAGGCCGAATCCGGCGAAGTCGTCTCCCTGGAACGCGTCCTCGTCTGAGGGCGAACCATCCCCGCTTTTCTCCGCCCGGCGAGAGGTCCGACCATGCAACTCGGAACGGTGCAGTCCGAACCCGGCGAGGTGGCCTCCGGGTGGTTCGAGGCGACGGACCTCCCGACCGGCGGGGCGGAGCGACTCCCCCTCGTCGTCGCGGAGGGGTCCGACGACGGACCGACCCTCTGGCTGACCGGCGGCGTCCACGGCGACGAGGCGACGGGCGTCGCGGCGGTGCAGGACGCAGTTCGCTCGCTCCCGGTCGAACGACTCGCCGGAACCGTCGTCGCCGTCCCCGTCGTCAACCCCGCGGGCCTCCGGCGCAATCGCCGAGCGTCGTACTACGGCGGCGACGATCCGAACCGCTACTTCCCCGACCCGGAGTCCGCCTCGACGCGTCCGCCGGGCGTGCAGGAGCGAATCGACGAGCGACTGTACGAGGCGTTCGTCGACTCGGCGGACGTCCTCGTCGACGTCCACACCGCCCAGATCGGCTCGATGCCGTTCGTCATCCGCGACCGGGTGCTGTACGGGTCGCGCCGCGACGAGTCGGCGGCCGAGGCGTTGGCCGAGGAACTCGCGCGCCTCGTCGCGGCGTTCGGCCTCCCCGTCCTCACGGAGTACCCGGCCGAGGAGTACGTCGAGCGGGGACTCCAACGCTCGACGGCGGGCGCGGCCCTGAACGCCGCCGGCATCCCCGCGTTCACCGTCGAACTCGGCGGGCACAGCGTCGTGGACGACGACGCCCGCGCGGGGGGCGTGGCGGGCATCTACGCCGTGATGGTCGAACTCGGGATGCTGGAGGAACGCCCAGACGACGTGGGCGAACCGGGCGCGGGCGTCCCCGACGCGCCCGTCGAGTACCCCGTCCGCCGGGCCGTCCACCCCCGTACCGAGACGGCGGGACTCGTCCGCCACCGCGTCGCGCCGGGCGACGTGGTCGAATCCGGCGACGCGGTGGCCGAGGTGACGACGCCGCAGGGCGACGTTCTCGACACCGTCACCTCGGAGCACGACGGGTACGTCGTCGCCCGGCGCGAGGGACTCGCCGCCTACGAGGGCGACCCCGTGTTGAGCATGGCCGTCCGCGATTCCGGCGAGTTGGTCGCACCGCGGGACGGAAACGGCGACGGGGAGTGACCGTGGCACTCGGTGACTGCGCGGACGCGAAGCGAAGCACTTAACGGTTCGAACCGCTTTGCTCAGAATGCACCCTGGGACCGTGGGGTAGTGGTATCCTCTGCCGATGGGGTCGGTAGGACCTGAGTTCGACTCTCAGCGGTCCCATTCCACCTTTTTACTTCGTCGGGTTTCCTCGCGAGCCTTCGGCTCGCTGCGGGAACCCTCCTCGTAAAAATCTGGACCAAAAAGGGCCGCGAGACTCGGGCTTCGCCCTCGCTCGCGGTACGGCAACATTACTGCTACGAGCGAATAGCCAGTCACTACGCCGCAGTATCGGATGTACACCGGTGATCGTTGCTGGTGACAAAAAGGGCCGCGAGACTCGGGCTTCGGAAGAACGGAGTTCTTCCGGGCTCTCGTTCGCCTCCGGTTCACGAGAACTTCGCCCTCGCTCGCGGTACGACTCCGTCGTTACCGCCTGCCACGACGAGCAAGGTGATTTTTAATTCCCTGCCGGAAAAGAAACCGCCAGCGAACTCTACTGCTGTTCCCGCGCCATATCTAGCGACCAGAAGAACCCGAAGTAGGCGGGGATGCCGGCGACCATGAACAGGTAGTACGCCCACTGCGGCCCGTTCACGAAGTCGAAGAAGACGGAGACGCCGGTGACCCACACCATGGCGAACGCTAAGTCCGCCAGCATGCCCGACCCGTGTTCGCGCAGGGTGTCTGCGAAGTTCATGGGCGGTCACCGCCGTTCGGGTGGGAATCGTGGTTCATCGCGTCTGAAATATCGGTCGGCGGGGGCCTTACAGGTCCGCCTTTTCGTCGGCGCCGTCGACGACGAGGACGGGCAGTCGCGTCCGGCGCAGGACCTTCTCGGCGACGCTGCCGAGGACGACGCGGGAGAGCCCAGACCGGCCGTGCGACCCCATCACCACGAGGTCGATGTCGTTCTCCTCGACGAACTTCCGGATGGCCCGGGCGGGTTCGCCGGCGGTGACGTGTTCCTCGACGCTGACGCCGCGTTCCGTCGCTGCGTCGGCGACGTACCCCGTCGCCTCGTCCGCGTCCGCTTTCACCTCCGGCATCTCGTCGAGGTGGCCCTGCCGGATTCGGTCCACCTGTTCGGTGCCGAGAGAGTAACTCGTCGCGTCCACGTCGATGACGTAGAGGGCGTGAATCGTCGAACCGTACTTCGAGGCGATGTCCACCGCCTGCTCGACGGCCTGTTCGGCCGTCTCGCTACCGTCCGTGGGAACGAGTATGCGTTCGTACATCGTCAGTCGTCCGCGGGCGTTTCGCTACCGCCGTCGGTGCTGACGACGTCTTCTGCGGTTTGTTGCTGGCCCATCGGTTCGGGGCTGTGACACTGTCGGACCATGCGCTTGGTTTCGAGCGGCGGTTCCGACGTGACGAGGGAGACGCCGATGGTGACGGCGAACACGATGGGGACGGCCACCAGCGCCGACCCGATGGCGGGTAACCACTGCGCCAGCGTCGGGAAGATGACGCCGTCCGACCCCGCCGCGCCGGCGAACAGGCCGTAGCTCGGGAGCACCTCGTTGAATATCGGGATGAACCAGATGACGAGTCCGGTCGTCATGCCGGCGAGGGCGCCCTGCCGGTTCGTGTTCTCCCACCAGAGGCCGAGGAAGAACATCGGGAACAGCACCGCGCCGGCCAGCGAGAACGCGTAGGACACTAGCGCGGCGATGGGTGCCGCCGGGTCGAGGGCGGCGAGCGTCGTCAACACGCCCAGCGCGACGATGCTGAGGCGGCCGACGAGAACCTGCTGCCGTTGGGTGGCGTCCTCGTTGATGATGTTCGCGTAGATGTCGTGCGAGATGGCCGAGGAACCGGCGATGAACAGACCGGCCACCGTCGCGATGGCCGCGGCGATGCCGCCCGCCGCGACGAGGCCGACGAACCACGTCGGCAGGTTCGCGAGTTGCGCCGCCAGCACGACGATGACGTCGCCCGCGGCACTCGTCATGCCGGGGTCGCCGTACACCGCACCGATGTTCTTCGCGTAGAGGTCGGTCCCGAACGCGGCGAAGGCGGGGGAACTGAGGTACAGAAGCAGGATGAAGCCCAGCCCCCACACCGTGGACCACCGGGCGGTTCGCTCGCTCTCGACGGTGTAGAACCGGACCAGCACGTGCGGGAGTCCGCAGGTGCCGACGACGAGCGAGAACGCCGTGGCGATCCACAGGTAGTAGCTCTGGTTGACGAACGGTTCGCTGAACTCTCTGCCGAGTTCGCTGATGAGTTGCCCGTACTCTATCTGCGGCAGCACCGTCGAGTAGCCCTGCGTGAAGCCGACGGCGTACAGGCCCGCGAGGAACGCGATGATGAGGATGACGTACTGCACGGCCATGTTCTTCGTCGCGCCCAGCATCCCCGACAGCGTCAGGTAGCCGACGGTGATGGCCATCATGGCGACGACCATCGACTGGTAGCCGCTGAGGCCGGGGATGCCGATGTCGCCGAAGATGTACAGGCCGACGAGGCCCATCCCGCGGGCCTGACCGATGGCGTAGACGAACCCGATGAGGAACGTCGTCACCGCGGCGATGGCGCGCGCGGTGTCGGAGTTGAATCGGTCGCCGACGAAGTCCGGCGCGGTGTACTTCCCGAACCGGCGCATCTGCGCGGCCATGAAGATGAGCAGGATGAAGTACCCCGTGGACCAGCCGACGATGAACGCCAGCCCGTAGAACCCCGAGAGGGCGATGAGCGCCGCCATCCCGAGGTACGACGCGGCCGACATCCAGTTCGCGCCGATGGCCATCCCGTTCTCGACGTTACCGATGGAGCGTCCGGCGACCCACATGCCCTCGGTGTCGGCGACTTTGAACACGTAGCCGATGGCGAGGAATAGCAACAGCATCGCCGTGACCATGATGGCTGGGACGAGTTTGAACGAGACGTTCAACCCCTCCGGCAGCAGTCCGCTCTGGAGGAACACTTCCATCATTCCGTCGTCCCTCCGTCGGTCGTCGCGCCTTCTGCGCCGCCGCCGCGGTCACCCGCGACGGTCTGGTGTGAGATGCCGTACTTCTCGTCTAAGGCGTCGCGCTTGCGGGCGTACCAGAACGCGAGGATGAGAGCGCCGGACGGCGCTCCGATGGCGACGAGGAAGTAGTGCAACGGGAAGCCGATGACCGGAAGCGTCGTCGTCATCACGCCCGGCGCGACGGCGGTGAGCGTCACGGGTCCGAAGACGATGAGAGCCCAGATGGCGAACCCGGTCCAGATGATTCGTAAGTGGTCCCGCATGAACGGGGTACTCGGCCGGAGGAGGTTCACCTCACGGCTGAGATAGTCGATGTTTCGGTGGTCGCGGTCCGCCTGCGTGGCCACACCACCGTCCGTCTCGACGTTCGCTTTCGCTTCGTCGGCAGGTGAATGAGTGTCGTTGTCTGTCATAGTATATCTCTGAAGCGGTCGTGTCTCTGTTTCGATTTTGGAAAACCGAATCCCCGGTCAGCCGCCTCCGACCGAACGCCGACTCTCGTCGCCGAACTCGGAGGCCCGGGGTGCGCCGACACTGTCCGATCGGCCGCCGTCCGCGGCGGCTACCAGGCGACAGCACACGACCCTCGCCGCCGGAGTCGTCGGCGTCGGCCGGGGGGCGGCCGTCGGCACCGGCGCGGCGGCGAGCGTACCCTCCGATTCTCCTCGGTCGGACACGCTCAGTTGAATACCCTCGAAACTATAATAATTATTCACAAAGAGGCATAATGGCCAGTTCCGAAGGGCATATTAACCACCGCGGTTATCGGCCGGAAGAGACCGTCGTACGGTAGAATTAGAGTCGGGGTCGATCCGAGCGGAGCGCACCGCGTTCGTGTCGGCTGATAGTTTCCTCGGCGTCGTTCCGGTCGGCGGCCGCGGGTTCACTCGACGTCCGGATCGTCGATGAGCAGCGTCGAGCGGATGAGATTTTCCTGTCCCCGGCGGAGCCGTTCCGAGAGGGACTGGTGGGTGATGCCGAGCATCTCCCCGAGTTCCTCGGCGGTGACGCCGCGCGGGACCTGAAAGTAGCCGTGCTCGGCGGCGGTCGTCAGCGCGTCGAACTGCTCCTCGGAGAGGCCGAACCGCCCCGCCCGAGCGCTCTCGTTCATATCGTACACCTTCTCGACGTCGAAGGAGAGGCCGTGGTCGCTACAGAAGTCGTACGTCGCGGACAGCGAGTCCCGTTCGGGGAACATGATGCGGAGGCGCCAGTTCCCGCCCCGCCCGTGCGCGTCGAGGATAGTCCCCTCCTCTTCGAGGAGGATGTGGATGACGAGGCGGATGTGAGCGACCCACGACATCCGGTAGAGCCGTTCGTCGCCGAGGTTGGCGAGCACCTCGAACTCGGCGACGCTCGAATCCTCTCGCAGGGCGTCCTCGACGGCGTCGAGGTCCGTCCCCTGTGCCCACATGAACGGCATCGCGGAGTCGGAGTCCCGGGCGACGAGTCGTTCGATGTCGAACTCGACGTCGGGGCACCGGTCGAACGTGTCGCTGAGGGCGAACTCCGAGGACGGGATGCGCACGACGGCGATCGTGCTGGTTGACACACTCTGCTAGGCTCATTTCAACTGTAAATCACTTTCGGCGGCTTTTGCTCCGACTTTCGGACGAACGGCGATTCGCTGCGGTCTTCCTGACCGATTGCCCACATCCGCCCGGTCCGAGGTGCGTGTAAGAACTCGGTACTGTTGGAGAAACGAGTCTGAATCTGCAGGCAGACGTATCAATGCTCGTGCGGGTGTCGTGTCACCCGTATGGTAGTAGATGTGACCGACTCCGAGGAAGGTAAAGACGTGGTGAACGAACGCGGAGACAAGATAGGCATCGTGTCCGACGTGCGCCACGGCACGGCGTACGTCGAACCCGACCCGGGCATCACCGACGAGATAAAGGCGAAGCTCGGGTGGGGAGACGTGGACGACGACAACTACCCGCTTCAGGAGGCGCGCATCCGAGAGATAACCGACGACGAGATTCGACTGCGGGAACTGTAGCCCGCGGGGGCCGTCGGGCGAACCGACGGCGAGCGTTTTTTCGCCGCGTCGAAGCGAGAGCGCGAGCGGTTTCTCCGATACCCGCGACGGCGAGAGCGGCGGGCGTCGGTTACCGTTCGGCCGTACTCGCCCGCGCCGCGAGCCATTCGAGGAGCGACGGCACCTGCTCGTGGCTTTCGAGGCGGTAGTCGGCGTCCGTGTCGGGTCTGTCGCCGACGAGGATGCCGATGCCGGACGGTTGGACCGCGCGGAAGGCGTCCTCGTCGGTGGTGTCGTCGCCGACGTACATCGTCCGCCACCCGTCGGGGGCGCGTTCGTCGAGTCGGTCTACCACGCGCCCTTTGTCCCAGTCCACGTCGGGGCGGATCTCACGAATCTGCTTGCCGGAGACGACGTGGATGTCCTCGTCGGACGCCGCGGCCAGTTCCTCGACGGCGGCGACGACTTCCTCGACGTACTCCTCGGGCGTCTGCCGGAAGTGGACGCTCGCCGTGACGCCCTTCTCTTCGACGAAACAGCCCGGAACGTGGTCCAACCGGGAGCGAATCTCCGCGCAGAGGTCCTCTATCGCGGTGCGGGCGGCCACCGCCTCGGGGTGGACCTCCATCTCGCCGTCGATTCGCATCTCCAGTCCGTGGTTCCCGGCGTAGTCGATGCCGTCGACGCCGACCCGTTCGACCACGTCGGCCAGTTGCCGTCCGCTGATGACCGTCACGTCGACGCGCGGGTGTTCGACGAGTTCCTCGACGGCCTCCCGGGAGTCGGGGAAGATCTCCGTCTCCTCGGGGTCCGCGCCGATGGGCGCGAGCGTTCCGTCGAAGTCGAGTCCGAGCGTCAGTCCCTCCGCGTCGTCCAACCACTCGCCGACCTCCGTCGTCCGAGACTGAAAGAGGGGCGTCTCGCCGCCCTCGTTCGGCGACGCTCCGACGTCCTCACTCATCGTCCGACCCCTCCGTTCCGGCGTTCCGCATCGTCGCCACCGTCTCGAAGATGGAGTGCATCCACCGCGACACGTCGGCGTCTTCGACGCGGTTCCGCAGTTCGCGCATCCGTTCGCGCCGTTCGCTGGCGGGCATGCGCAACGCGTCGTCGATGGCGGACGCGAACTCGTCCGTGTTCTGCGGGCGGACGGTGACCGTCCACTCGCCCATGTAGTCGTGCGCGCCCGTCTGGTCGCTGAGGAGGAGGACGCCGTCGCCGTCGTCTCCCTGCGCGGCGACGTACTCCTGTGCGACCAAGTTCATGCCGTCCCGGAGGGGACTGATGAGGGCGATGTCGCTGTGCGTGTACGCCCCGTACAGCGCCTCGTCCGAGAGATGCGCGGTCGTGTACACTATCGGCTCCCACTCGTCGGTGCCGAAGCGCTCGTTTATCCGCGCCGCCTCCTCCTCTACCTCCGTCTGGATGTCCATGTACTCCTCTATCTCCGACCGACTCTTCGAGCCGATCTGCACGTGGGTGAGCGACCCCCGCCACTCGGGGGAGTCCTCCCACAGTCGCTCGAGGGCCTCGAACCGTTCGGGGATGCCCTTGGTGTAGTCTAAGCGGTCGACGCCCACGCTGACTCGCTTCTCGTTAAGGTGGTGTTCGTCCGCGAACTCCGCCCAGAACGACTCGGCCGCCTCCGACTTCGCGCCCGTTCGGATGGTGTCCACCGAGACGCCCAGGGGGAACGCCTCGATGGTCGTCGTCTTCCCACGGAAGGTGATCTCGGCGGCGTCTCTATCGACTTCCGCGTCGGGGAACGTCTGCTCTACGCACTCCATGAAGTTCTCCCCGTACCGCGGGACGTGGAAGCCCAAGAGGTCGTTCCCGAGGAGGCCGGAGATTATATCCTCGCCGTGCGGGCACGCCCGGAACATGTCCCACCCGGGCCACGGGATGTGCCAGAAGTGCGCGAGAAACGCGCCGTCGGGGACCCGCGATTCGAGCATCCGCGGCGCGAGGCTCAGGTGGTAATCCTGGAACCAGACGATGGTCGATTCGCCGACGTGTCTCGCCACGTTGTCGACGAACTGGTCGTTCACCGCCTCGTAGTCCTGCCAGTACGCCGCTTCCGAGTGGACGTTCATCAGCATCGAGTGGCAGACGGGCCAGAGAACTCGGTTGCTGAATCCGAGGTAGTAGTTCTCGACCTGCTCCTCGGAGAGCCACACCCGGTTGAGCGTGTACGTGCCCTCCTCTTTCTCCTCGTCGGGCGGGACGGTAACGTGGCCGTCGTCGTCGACGACGTCCCTGTCGGCACTCCCGTCGCCCCACGCTATCCACGTCCCGTTTCGCTCGCGCATCGCCGCGTCCAACGCCGATGTCAGTCCCCCGGTCGGGCGACTGACGTTTATTCCGCCCTCGTCGTCGTATTCGTGCCGGTACGGCTGCCGGTTGGAGACGACGACGACGTCGTCCGTCGTCTGCGTACTCCGTCCGTCTCTCTCGGAGGCCGACGCTCGCCGACTCGACAGCGAGGACGACACGTCTGAGACGTTCATTCATAAATACAATGCGCTGCTTCTCGGCTAATCGTTCGGCCTGCAGGTGCCAGCATATGTGGCTCCTCGGAGCCTCTATCCGCCATTTAGGCCTTTCGGCGAGAACGTCTTCGAAGGCGAAACGAGTCGCGGGCGCGGGGGGTTAGAACGATTGGTCGGATTTCTCGTCGGAGTCGTCCTCTATCCCTCGGTCGCTGTATCGCTGTCTGCCCACCGCCTCGCCACCGACCATGTTGAGGATGCTCTGTTGGACTTCGTTGGGCGATTGGAACTCCTCGTCGCCCCTGCCGGCGAGAACCTCCTCTACGGTCGTCGTCCCGTCGGAGATGTTGAGTTCGTGGTCGCCGTACTTCTCTACGACCTCCTCTTTCGAGATCGGATACTCCTCCTCGTCGAGTTCGTCCGCCAGCGAACCGAACTCGACTCCCATCTCTTTCTCCTCGGCGTCCTCGTTCTCGTCGAGATCTTCGTCGCTCATGCACCGAAACTTACTCGCGTTTTCATCAACTCCTTGTGCCTGCCAATGCCGGGTGATTCGGGCCTCTGACGCCGCCGTCGCAGTTCGGACCGTTCCGTCTCCTCGAAGATGCTCTCACGCGACAACTCTCGGCGCGAATCGACCTTGCGAAAGTAAGGTCGGCGGCGTTTACCTGAGGGAAATTGTCACCACTTTTACACCCTCCTTTTTTGCGCCGAGGGGTCGTACAACGCGCGGCCCGAGGCGCAACAACCCGGACCAAACGATCCGCGACGAACGGAGTGAGTCGCGGTCGGTCGAGGTCACTCTCGCTTCGCGCCGGGTTCGTCACCGCGCTATTCCGCCTTTCCATCGCTCCGGGAGAAATTCGTTCTCCCGTGCTCTCGTTCGCCTTCGGCTCACGGAAACTTCGCTCGCTCGAAAAGCCGGACCGAAAGGGAGGTCAGTTCAGTCCTTTCGCTTCGCGCCGGGGTTCGTCACCGCGCCGTTGGCGGCCGACCCGAAGTCGTTGCCGTACTTCGCGAGGACGCCGGAGGTGTAGTTCGGCGGGTGCGGTTTCCACTCCTCTCTTCGCTCTGCGAGTTCCTCTTCGGAGAGGTCCACGGAGAGTTCGCGGTTCTGGATGTCGACGGTCACCTCGTCGCCGTCCTCGAGGAGGGCGATGGGTCCTCCGACGGCCGCCTCGGGCGCGACGTGACCGACCATCGGGCCGCGGGTCGCTCCGGAGAACCGACCGTCCGTCAGAAGCGCCACGTCGTCCTCGTGTCCCTGTCCGACGACGGCGGCGGTGACGCCGAGCATCTCGCGCATGCCGGGGCCGCCCTGCGGCCCCTCGTTGCGGATGGCAATGACGTCGCCCGATTCGATGTGGCCATCCTGGACGTACTCCATGGCGTCCTCCTCGTTCTCGAAGACGCGGACGGGGCCGGCGTGGTGGAACTTGTCGTCGCCGGTCACCTTCAGCACCGCGCCGTCGGGCGCGAGGTTGCCCTTCAGGATCTTGATCGCGCCCTCCTCCTGGTAGGGGTCGTCGACGGTGTAGATGAAGTCGCCATCGATCTCGTCGTCGTCCGGGAGGTCCAACCGTTCGAGTTCCTCCTCGATGGTGCGGCCGGTGACAGTCATCGCGTCGCCGTGGAACAGGCCGGCGTCGAGGAGTCGGCGGATGACGACGGGGACGCCGCCCTCCTCGTAGAGGTCGTTCATCACCTTCGTGCCGCCGGGTTGGAGGTTCGCGATCTTCGGCGTGCGCCGGGATATCTCGTCGAACTCGTCGATTTCGAGGTCGATTCCGGCCTCGGCGGCGAGTGCGAGCAAGTGGAGGACGGCGTTCGTCGACCCGCCGACGGCCACCTGCAGGGCGATGGCGTTCTCGAAGGACTTCTTCGAGAGGACGTCGGAGGGGCGGATGTCGTTCTCGACGGCGTCGAGGACGGCCTCGCCGGACCGGCGGGCCACCTCGTAGCGTTCCTCGGACTCGGCGGGCGCGCCCGCGGTTCCGAGCGGTGCCATCCCGAGTGCCTCGCTGATGGACGCCATCGTGTTCGCCGTGAACATCCCGCCGCAGGACCCCGCGCCGGGGCAGGCGTTGCGCTCTAACTCGTCGAGTTCGTCGGCGCTCATCTCGCCCTCGGCGTACGTGCCGACGCCCTCGAAGACGCTCTGGACGGTCACTTCCCGGCCCTCGTGTTCGCCGGGCATGATGGACCCGCCGTAGAGGAACACGGAGGGGAGGTCCGTCCGGATGGACGCCATCATCATCCCCGGGAGGTTCTTGTCGCACCCGGCGACGGTGACGAGGGCGTCCATCCGTTCGCCGAAGGCGACGAGTTCGACGGAGTCGGCGATGACCTCCCGAGAGATGAGGGAGGCCTTCATCCCCTCGGTCCCCATCGAGATGGCGTCCGAGATGGTGATGGTGCCGAACTCGATGGGCATCCCGCCGGCGTCCTCGACGCCCTCGATGGCGGCGTCGGCCACGTCGTCCAGGTGGACGTTACACGGGGTGATGTCCGCGGCGGGGTTGGCGATGCCGACCATCGGCGACCCCAAGTCCTCGTCGTCGAACCCCATCGCGCGGAACATCGCGCGGTGCGGGGCGCGGTCTGCACCCTCGGTGACCTCCGAACTCTGTAGGTTCGGGTCCTTTCCGTGAGAGAACGCCTCGTCCTCGTCGGCGTCCCCCCGCGGGGTTTGTTGGCTCATATCCCGTCGTTGCTTCCCGACCGGCTTAAAGCACACCGAACCACCAGCATTCGCCCCCGAAACGCCTCCGGATGCGGCACTCATTCACCATCATCGTCAATTAGGTATATTTGTGAAGTAATAGTACGTAACTCGTGCTATGGTAACCCATGGTTCGGACGACGACGCGACGAACAGACGCGGCCGACGACGCGAATCGGACCGGGAGGCCGCCCGGCGCGCGGCCCGAAACGGCGACGCGCACGTCTCGGAGTTCGGCCCGCGGAACGGCGACGCCGACGGGGAGGCGGAGTCGGCGGAGACGACCGAGTTGGGGGACGGATCCGGCGACGAGACGGTTCGCGCGGCGCTTACGAGGCGGACGTTCCTCGGAGCGCTCTCGGCGACCGGACTCGCGGCGTCGATTCGGGCGTTCGCCGGACGGGGCTCGGCCGCCTCGGGCGAACCCGCTCACTTCCAGTACTTCCACGAGACGTGGCCGACCATCACGGAGAACCTCTCGACGGTGGCCGATCGGGGGTACGACGCGGTGTGGATTCAAGCGCCGCAGCGAAGCGACATCTCGTGGTCGGAGCAGAACGGGCGCAACGACCCGCCGTTGGGGTACCAGCCCGTCGATTTCACCACGTTCGACAGCGAGTTCGGCACGGAGGAAGACCTCCGAAACCTGATAGACGAAGCGCACGCGCAGGGGTTGGAGGTGTACGTCGACTGCGTGATGAACCACATGGCGACGGGCCACGACTACGAGTTCCCGCGGTTCTCCTACGACGACTTCCACCACGACGTGGGGAGCATCGACGACTGGAACGACGACCACCAGGTCGAACACGGCGAACTCCTCGGCTTACCGGACCTCGCGCAGTACGAGTCGTCCACCTCGTCGTACGTCCGGAGCGAACTGATGAACTACATGGAGAAAATCGCCGGGACGGGCGCGGACGGGTACCGCTTCGACGCGGTCAAGCACGTCGAGGAGAAGTACTGGCGCGACCACGCGAACCCGAAGGCCGACGAACTCGGGATGGCCCGCATCGGCGAGGTGTACAGCGGCAGTCTCGACTACGTGCAGACGTACGTTGACACGGGCATGGACGCCTTCGACTACCCGCTGTACTTCGTCCTCGACCGGGTCTTCGAGGAGGGCGACATGAGCCAACTGCAGGGGGCCGGGTTGGTCGCCCAAGACCCGTGGCACGCGCACCCGTTCGTGCAGAACCACGACGAGGGCGCGCCGTCGCAGTACCACCTCGCCCACGCCTTCGTCCTCACGACGGAGGGCGTCCCGATGGTGTACAACCTCTATCCGACCGAGATACTCGACGATAGCGCCATCAACAACATGGTGTGGGTGCGCGACAACCTCTGCGGCGGCGAACTGCACTGGCGGCACGCCTCCTCGAATCTCGCCGTCTACGAACGGTACAACAACCTGCTCGTCGGCATCAACAACGACCCGAACGGGTCGCACACCCAGCGCGTGTACACCTCGTGGACGAACCGGACGCTCAACGACTACAGCGGTAACGCGGACGACGTGACGACCGACGGTGACGGGTACGTGGACGTGACCGTCCCCGCCGAGTCGTGGGTGTTCTACGCGCCGCCCTGACCGCGCCACCGCGGCGCGGCCTCACTCCTCCCCGTCGCGGGAGGCCAGTCCGACGAGGTGCGGCACCTCGGGGACGATTATCTCCTCGGTGCCGAGGCGCGCGGCGTTCTCGCTCCCGGGCAGACAGAAGATGATGACCCCCCGAGAGACGCCCGCGGCGGCGCACGTCCCGACGACGCGCGTGCCTATCTCCTCGTACGACAGTCGGCGGAACAGTTCGCCGAACCCCGGCAGTCGCTTCCTGAGGATGTCGTCCACCGCTTCGACGGTCACGTCGTCGGGCGTCACGCCCGTGCCGCCGGCGGTGACGACGGCGTCTACGTCCTCTCGGTCCACGAGGTTGTCCACGGTGGCCTGAATCCCGTCGAAGTCGTCGTCCACCAGTTGGCGCGTGACCACCTCGTGGCCCGCCTCGTCGAACGCCGCGACGACGGCGTCGCCCGCCGGGTCGTCGTCGAGCGAACGCGTCGAGGAGATGGTGACGACGGCGACGCCGACGGTTTCGACGTCGTGTTCGTGGTGGTCGTCGTGGTCGTGGTGATCGTCGTGTTCGTGGCGATGGTCGTCCCCGTCGGAGTCGTGTTGATGGTCGGCGGCCTCGTGGTCGGCGTCTATCTGTGGTCCGTCGTTCATACGCCGACGTTCGGACGGGACGGGGAAAATCGTGCGGACGGAGCGCGGTATTTAGTGGGTCCCGCCCCACGGAACTGGTATGCAGGCAGTCCAATTCGCGGAGCACGGCGACCGAGACGTCATCGAGTACGGCGAGTTCCCCGACCCCGAACCGGACCGCGGCGAGGTGGTCGTGGACGTGAAGGCGGCGGCGCTGAACCACCTCGACGTCTGGACGCGGCGCGGACTGCCCGGGCTCGACTTGGAGATGCCGCACGTCCCCGGCAGCGACATGGCCGGCGTCGTGGACGAGGTGGGCGAGAGCGTGACGCGGTTCGAGGAGGGCGACCGCGTGGCTCTCATCGCGGGCGTCTCGAACGGCGACGACGAGTTCTCCCGACACGGCGACCCGACGTTGGCACCCGACTTCCGCATCATCGGCGAACACGTGCGCGGCGTCCACTCGGAGTACGCCGCCGTCCCCGCGGAGAACCTCGTCCCCGTCCCCGAGGGCGTCAGGTGGGAGACCGCCGGGTCGGCGTCGCTGGTCTTTCAGACGGCGTGGCGGATGCTCGTGGACCGCGCCGACGTTGACCCCGGCGAGAAGGTCCTTGTCCACGGCGCTTCGGGCGGCGTCGGCCACGCGGCCGTCCAAATCGCCGACTACGCGGGCGCGGAGGTGTTCGCCACCGCATCCACCGACGAGAAACTGGAGTACGCCGAAGACTGCGGCGCGGACCACCTCATCAACTACGAGGACGAGGAGTTCGCGGGGCGCGTCCGCGAGATAACCGACAAGCGCGGCGTGGACGTCGTCGTGGACCACATCGGGGAGGCGACGTACGAGGACTCCCTGAAGAGTCTGCGGAAGGGCGGCCGTCTCGTCACCTGCGGGGCGACGACCGGCGGGAACCCCGGCGCGGGCCTGAACCGCATCTTCTGGAACCAACTGCAGGTCATCGGGTCAACGATGGCGACCCCCGGACAGGCCGACGACGTCCTCGAACTCGTCTGGGACGGCACCTTCGAACCGCGCATCCGCGAGGTGCTTCCGATGAGCGAGACGGCGCGCGCACACGAGATGATAGAGAACCGTGAGGGCTTTGGCAAGGTAGTCGTAATCCCCGATAGTGAACTCTGACGGCATCGACGAGACGCAAAGCGTCTCGTCCGCAGACCGGAACGCGAAGCGTTCCGGTGACACCGGCGAGCGACGCTCGTCGGCTACTCGGACGCAGTCCGATACAGAGGGGGGCTACGTCCACCGCCCGGACGGCGAACCCGTGCCCGAAGGGCCCGAACCCTCCGGATTCGGGCGAACCGGCTGGGGACTCGTGGTCGTGTTAGTGTTCTGTACGCTCGTCGTCCCGGGACTCATCTACCTGCGCCCGACGTTCCTCGGGTCGTTCGGCGTCCCGTACGTCGTGGCGTTGCTCGTCCTCCCGTTGCTCCCCGCCGTCGTCCTCGGTCTCACCGCGGTGTGGTCTATGACCGGCGCGACGAACGGCGGCCGACGCGACGACGACTGACCGGCGTCTCCTCGTTTTGCGGTCCGACATAAGCGTTGGCGACAACTCTTATATCTATCCGTGGGTGAGAACGTCACGCACAGATGTTCGAGCAATTTTCGAGCGGCTACTACCTCGGCCGGTTGTACGTCGAACCGTACGACGGCGAGGTGCCCGCCATCCACCGGACGGACCACGAGAGAGTCAACGAGGAGTTGTACGCGGACGAGGGGGTGACGCCACTCGACGCGCCCCTCGTCATGAAGTTAGAGCAGACGCACATCCCCGTCCTCGGGGACGAGTCCGTCCCGTCGGGGACCCTCGCCGTCCCGAGTTCGTTCGCCGACGAGGGCCTGCCGGACGACCGCGACGTCCTCCTCGCGAAGCGAGAACGCGCGGCCGAACTGCTCCGGTACTCGGGCTACAAGTTCGGCGACGACGCCGCCGTGGCGTAGCACGCTCACGACGCCGATTCTTTTCGCGACTTCGGTACGGATAGCCGGACGCTTACGGCCAAAGCCCGCGGCTCTCGTGTGCGTCGGCGATCCGCGAGAGGGCGACGACGTACGCGCCGTCGCGCCACGTGATGTCGCGTTCTTCGACCTCCCGCCGGACGGCGTTCCACGCGGAGAGCATCTCCTCTTCGAGTTCCTCGTTCACCCTGTCGCGCGACCACGAACGGCGGTTGATGTCCTGAAGCCACTCGAAGTAACTCACCGTCACGCCGCCCGCGTTCGCGAGGATGTCGGGCACTATCGGGATGTCCCTCTCGGCGAGAATCGAGTCCGCGACGAACGTTATCGGCCCGTTCGCGCCCTCGACTATCATGTCCGCCTGGACGTCCCCGGCGTTGTCCTCGGTGATGACGTTCCCGATGGCCGCCGGAATCAGGAGGTCCACGTCGAGTTCCAGTATCTCCTCGTTGCCGATGGTCTCGTCGGCGTAGGTCGTCACCGCCTCCGGTTCTTCGTTGTGGGAGGGTATCGCGCGGGTGTCGAGTCCGTCGGGGTCGTAGGCCGCGCCGTTCACGTCGCTGACGGCGACGACGGTCGCCCCCCAATCGTCGAGCAACTGGGCGGCGTTCGCGCCGACGCTTCCGAACCCCTGCACGGCCACCGTCGTCTCCTTTATCGGGTAGTCGTAGTAGTCCAGTAACTTTCGGGCGATGATGGCGACGCTCCGCCCAGGCGCTTCTTCTCGGCCCTTACTTCCGCCGATGACGGGCGGTTTGCCCGTCACCACGCCGGGTATCGTCTCGGCCTCCTGGACGCTGTAGGCGTCCATGATCCACGCCATCGTCTGCGCGTCGGTCCCCATGTCCGGCGCGGGAATGTCCGTCATGGGGCCGATGACGTTCCGCAGTTCGTTGGTGAAGCGGCGGGTCAACCGCTCGATTTCGTCGTCGCTCAACTCCTTCGGGTTGACGACGACGCCGCCTTTCGCACCGCCGAAGGGGATATCGACCACCGCGCACTTCCACGTCATCCACATCGAGAGGCCGATGCACTCCTCGCGACCGACGTGCGGGTGAAAGCGCAGGCCGCCCTTGAACGGCCCCCGCACGCTGTCGTGTTGGGCGCGATACCCACGGAACATCTCGACGGTGCCGTCGTCCTGTTCGAGGGGGACGGTCACTTCGTGGACCGCCGCGGGGTGGTTGAGTCGTTCGACGATGTTCGGGTCGACGTCGAGGTACGATGCGGCTTGGTTGAGTTGGTGTCGAGCGGTGTCGAGCGCGGTTTCCGGCGGCGTTTCCGTAGAGTGTCGAGTACTCTCGTCTGTCGGAGAGGTATCCTGGGACATTGTAAAAACGTGGGAGGAAACTATTCGAGCGATTTCGCCCGGTTCTGGAAGTCGCCGCCGCACTCCGAACACTCTCCCGGATGGGTTTCAGACTCGACGATGGCGCCGCACTCGAGACATTCGTACTCGGAGGAATGGTCCGACGTGTCGTCCTCAACGTCTTGCCCGTGAGGCATACTCGGACGTGCGAGCGCCAGGTGTAAGTATTAATCGTAATAGTAATATTAGGGACATATTCTCCCCCTAGAGGCGAACGGAGCAGTTCGAACGCGTCGGGTCGCGCGTCCGGCCGGAAGCGCCTCGTTCGGCGGTCCGTCGGAAGAGGGGCAGACCCCGTCGTCCGTCGAGTCCGCATCCCTCTCTCCGTAACTGACACACCGCTTCGCTTCAACGCCGCGAACGGACCGCCTCCCGCCGTCGCGCGGCGAGTCTAAGCAACTCTGAAGTACCCCGGGTCCGCGCGTCGAACCATGCTGGACGAGTTGCTGGGGCGGGCGGAACTGAAGGAGCGAATCGAGGAGTTAGAGGAGGAGAAGCGACACCTCGAACGCCGCGCCGAGGCCGAGGAGGAACGGCGAAGCGAGGCCGTCCGCGAACGGCAGGAGGCGGAAGCGGAGATAAACCGCTTGGAGACGCGCGTCGAGGAACTCGAACACCGCGTCGAACGACTCTCCGAAGACGGCGAGGCGGAGGTGGAGTTCCGCGGGACGGAGGACCTGCGCGGCGACAGGCTGGAGGAGGTGCTCTCGCGTCTGGACTCCGTCACCACCGGCCCCGAGGGTGCGCTCTCGGCGATGGTCGAGGACCGCGTCCCGGAGTCGGTGGCGGACGCACTCGGCGAACGGGCGGCCCTCGTCCGCCGCGCCGCGCCGTGTCTCGTCTACACCGACGACGCCGGCGTCGTCTCCGCCGTCCTCGAACCGCCGACGCCGCCCGCGGCGTTCGACGAGTGGGGGTCGTCGTTCCGCGTCGACCGGTCGTGGTTCCGACCGGAGGGGAGCGTCCGCGTCGCCCTCGTTCGCTCGGACCTGTTCGCCCTCGGTCGCTTCGACGGCGAGGAGGTCACCCTCGAAGACGACGTGGAGTCGGACGTGATGAACGCCCACTCGAAGGGCGGGTTCTCGCAGGCGCGGTTCGAACGGCGGCGCGACGAACAGGTGTCGAACCACGTCGACCGCTCGAAGGAGGTGCTTCAGGCGCACGCGGCGGACGGCGACGGGGACGGGACGCTGGTCGTCCTCGGGGAGCGAACCGTCCTCGGGGAGTTCGAGGGGTTGGCGGACCACCGCGCGACGGTGGACGCTTCGGGCGAACCGGAGGAGGCCCTCCGCGAGGCGGTCCGGGAGTTCTGGACCACCCGGCTGTCGCGCCTCTGAGTCGCCCCGGAACCACCGGAGATTAAGCCCACCCTTCGCGTCAGGTGTCACCATGAGTACCGCACGGACTGACGGCGACCGAACTCGGGTCGTCGTCCTCGCGCACGAGAAGTTCCCCGAACGGGCGAAGACGGCCACGGGCGTCCTCAAGTACGCCGACTACGACGTGGTGGCGGTCCTCGACCGGGACAACCCCGGCACCTCGGCTTCGGACCACCGCCGCGACCTGCCGGACGTCCCGATCGTTGAGTCGATGGACGACGCGCCCGAGGCGGACGCCCTGTTGGTCGGCATCGCCCCCATCGGCGGCGGGTTCGACGAGACGTGGCGCGACGACGTGCAAACCGCCATCGAACGCGGCTGTGACGTCATCGCGGGCCTGCACTACTTCCTCACCGAGGACGAGGAGTTCGCCGAACTCGCCGCCGAACACGGCGTCGAACTGAACGACGTGCGGAAGCCCCACGACGACCTGAGCGTCGCGCAGGGCCGGTCGGCCGAGGTGGACGCCGACATCGTCCTCACCGTCGGCACCGACTGCTCGGTGGGCAAGATGACCGTCTCCTTGGAACTGGTCGAGGCGGCGCGCGAACGCGGCATCGACGCCGGGTTCATCCCCACCGGCCAGACGGGCATCATGATCGCGGGGTGGGGCAACCCCATCGACCGGGTGGTCAGCGACTTCACCGCCGGCGCGGTAGAGGAGATGATTCTGGAAGTCGGCGACGACTACGACGTGCTGTTCGTCGAGGGGCAGGGGAGCATCACCCACCCCGCCTACTCCGCGGTCACCTGCGGCATCCTCCACGGCGCAATGCCCGACGCGATGGTCCTCTGTCACGTCGAGGGGCGCGACGCCATCCACGGCTACGAGGACTTCGAGATACCGCCCGTCTCCGAGTACGTGGACCTCTACAAGAACCTCGCCGCGCCCGTCCGCGAGGGGTCCGTCGTCGCCGGCGCGTTGAACACTTCCCACCTCGACGGCGACGACGCCGCGCGCGAGGCCGTCGACTCCTACGGGGAATCGCTCGGCGCGCCCGCGACGGACCCCGTCCGCTTCGACGCCGACGAGATTCTCGACGCGGTGCTGGGGGCGGAGTAGATGACGCTGACGACGGAGTTCGAGCGGGTGTCGTACCCGCTGGCCGACGACTTCACCATCTCCCGCGGGACGCAGACGGAGGCCGAGAACGTCGTCGTCCGCGTCACCGACGACGGCGGGATGACGGGCGTCGGCGCGGCGGCCCCCTCCGCGCACTACGGCGAGACGGCCGACACCGTCGAAGCCGTCCTGCCGGACCTCCTGCGCGAAGTCGAGTCCGTCGGCGACGCCCACGCGATAGCGCGGATCGAGCGACGGATGAAGGAGGCGGTCAACGAGAACCCGGCGGCCCGCGCCGCAGTCAGTATCGCCCTCCACGACCTGGCCGCGAAGCGTCTCGGCCTCCCCCTCTACCGGCAGTGGGGGCTGGACGCCGACGACTGCCCGCCCACCTCGTTCACCATCGGACTGGACGAGACCGAGCGGATCAGAGAGAAGACGGAGGCGGCCGTCGAGTCCGGCTATCCGGTCCTGAAGGTGAAACTCGGCACCGACCGCGACGAGGAGATAGTCGAGGCGGTCCGAGAGAGCGCGCCCGACGCGACGATTCGCGTGGACGCCAACGAGGGGTGGACGCCCCGCGAGGCGGTCCGGAAGTCGGAGATGCTCGCGGAGTACGGCGTCGAGTTCATCGAGCAACCCGTCCCCGCGGAGGACCCCGAGGGGCTGAAGTTCGTCTACGAGCGGAGCGCACTCCCGATAGCGGCCGACGAGTCCTGCGTGACGCTCGAAGACGTGCCCGCCGTCGCCGACCGGACGGACATCGTGAACCTGAAACTGATGAAGTGCGGCGGCCTCTCGGAGGCCACGCGGATGGTCCACGCCGCCCGCGCGCACGGACTCGAAGTGATGCTCGGCTGTATGGTGGAGTCGAACGCCGCCATCGCCGCCGCCTGCCACCTCGCGCCCCTTCTCGACTACGCCGACTTGGACGGCGCACTCCTCCTCGAAGCGGACGACTACGAGGGCGTCCTAATCGAGGACGGGGAGATTCTCCTCGACGGCCTGGACCGGAGCGGAACCGGCGCGCGGCGGAGCGACTGAGCGCTCTTCGCCGACCCTAGGCTCGCTCCCACGTGGCGAACGCCCGTCCGGTCGCCGCCTTCTCGACGTACTCTCGTTGCATCGCGCGGACGGCGTCCGGGAGCGTCTCGCCCGCGTCGAGTCGTTCGCGGACGCGGGCGCGCTTCCACGCGCTCGGAGAGGTGTGCGTGGCGCTCTGTCGCGCCTCTATCGGCGAGAGGAGCCACTCGGCCGTCTCGTCCTCGACGCCCAACTCGCGCAGGCCGTGCCGCGCCAGCGAGAACACCTCGTCGCGGACGGCGGGCGTCGCGTCGATTCGGTCGCCGTGGCTGCCGACCCACTCCAAGTCGGCGGCGGGTCCGTCCGCGACGGCGGCGTAGAAGGAGTCGCGGGCGTCCTCCCACGCCAGGCCCTTGACGGGGTGGTCCGCGACGACGATTCCGCGGACGAGTCCGACGACCAACGCCTGCAGGCCGACGGTGTCGCGGACGGTCGGTTGCGTCGGGAGGGGTCTGTACTCGATTCTGACCGACGCGTCGTCGTTTCCGGGGGCCGCCGACCCCCCGTCGTCGACGTGGGGCACGTCGCCGCCGAAGACGGGTCGGACCCACCGCCAGAACGTGCCGCGCTTGGTGACGAACTCCGGGACGGACGAGGCGTAAGAGGCGTCACCGTCGGCCTCCGCGTCCGCGTCGCCGTCGTCGCCCGCCTCCGAGAGGACGGGCGCGAGCGTCTCGTCTTCGACGATTCGGTCGATTACCTCCGCCACGTCGTCGTAGTCCTCGGGGACGCGGCACTTCTCGATGCCTCCGACGTTGACCGACCGCTCGAACACCGGGACGCGACACTCGTGGGGCGTCTCAGAGAGAACGTCCTCGGCGTCGAGTCCCTCGTAGCGGTCCGCCGGGAGGAACGGCGAGTTCGCCGAAAGCGACAGCACCGGCCCCATCGTTCGCGTTGCGACGTTGAGGTATCGGGGCAGGTCCGTCGCCGTCGGAATCTGCAGGTGCGGCTGAATCGACGTGGTGAGCGACTCCACGAGGATGGACCGGGCGTCGTCGAGTCCGGGCAACCCGACGGGGATGCGACCCCCGTCGCGCGCCCGAATCGCCGCGTCGATGGCGACGTAGCGCGGAATCGGGCGCATGTTCTCCGGGAGGAACACGCCGTCCGTCTCCGTCCCCGCGTCGAGGTACGCCGCCGTGCCCTCCGCGGGCGGCACCGTCCACATCCCGTCGAGGACGAGTCTGCGGTCGGCCTCCTGAAGCACCGTTCGCGCGCCCGCGAGCGCAGTCTCCAGCGTCGCCGCCTGCCGCCGGAAGCCGGTTCCGGCCGCGGCGTCGGGGTGGGTGTGCACCTCGACGTTGTGGACGCCGAGTTCCGGACTGCAGTTCGGGGCGTCGAACGCCGCCTCCGGGACGGGCGCGAGTCGCCCGTCGGCGTCCACCGCGTACGCCTCCAGTTCGAGGCCGACCGAGAAGTGGCGGTTGTCGAGCCGACCCGACCGGACGTCTTCGAGGACGTCGTCGGCCTGCGCCTCGACGCGTCGCTGGAACTCCGCGCTCGTCTCGGACGCCGCCGCGCGCCGAACCGCCTCGGTCAGCTCGTTCATCCCGTAACTGTCACCGCCCCGTCGGATTGAGGCTTGCGGCGACGCCGCCCTCAGTCGAGGTTCTCGTTCCGCGTCTCCGACCGGAGGATGAACGGCCCGATGGAGAGGGTGCGCTTTGCCGCCGTGGCGATGCGGAGGATGAACGAGAGCAGTATCGTGAAGGGGAAGACGGCGACGGCGGTGGCCGCGGTGACCGTCCACACCATGTTGTCCACGCCGAACGTCGTCCCCGTGATGGTGCCGGGGTTGTCGAGATAGAGGATGGCCGCCGTCGACACGAGGAGCGACGGCACCGCCGCGTACAGCATGGCCCGCGAGAGGTTGATGAGTTCCCACTGGAAGTAGAGCGTCTTGAAGTGCTCTCTGGCCGGGCCGAAGTACGTCAGCACGTTCACGAGTTCGTCGAACGCCTCGTCGACGGCCTCGGGCAGTTCGTCCTCGTACTCGTTTCGGAGCCGTCGCGCCTGATATATCTTCCACGAGTAGTTGAAATCTAACGCGGCGAACAGCACGTCGAACGTCCCGAACTGGCCGCCTTCGAGTTCGTCGGATACCTCGGAGGCGTTCTCCCGCAACTCGTCGACGTACTCCTCGAGGCGCGAGCGAAACTCCGCGTCCCCCTCTCCGTCGTCTCCCGTCGAGAGGGCCTCTCCGAGCGTCTCGGCGCGGTCCGAGACGGCGACGACGAGCGCTCTGAGGAACGCCGACGGCTCGGGCGGCGCCGCGGTGACGTCTAAGTCCTCCTCCACGTCGCGGCGGAACTCCATCGCGCCGGACATCCGCTGTCTCTGGTCGCCCAGCGGACCGAGTTCCTGCGAGAGGACGAGCGAGTTGATGGAGACGACCAGCGTCACGCCGGTGATCGTCGCCGTCAACAGGGCTTGAAACAGCGTCTCGACGGGGTCGGCCGACTTCATCGCCGCCCGGAGCGGTACCGGGTCGAGGACGCCGAGGACGATGAGCGACGCGAACACCAAAACGAGCGGAACGGCGGAGACGAACCACCGATTCGCTTCCAACAACAACCACAGTTTCAGGCGATTCTCGCCCGCGCGCTTCCGCATCGTGTCGCTCGGTTCCCCCTCGCTCGACTCCGTGTTGTTCCCGTCGGAGACCATCGGTCGTGCCGACGTTCAGCGACGGGCGCTAAAGGAGTCGTGGCCGCCCGTCGGCGGCGCTGACAGTCGGGAGAACCGACCGGCGACCCTCATGCGTCGTCTTCGTTCTTCAGTTCCTCCAGTTCGGCCTCGACCTCCTCGTCGGCGACGTCCGCGTCTGCCGCCTCGGCGTCCGCCTCCGTCTCGGCGTCCGCCGCCTCGACGTCTTCGCTCTCCTCCGGCGCGGGGCCTCTGCCCATCTCGGCTTTCAGCGTCTCCAGTTCCGTATCGACCTCTCTGGAGGACCGCCCCGATTCGAGTTCGCGGTCGATGGAGTCCTTGTCGGAGAGGGCGTCGTCGAACGCGCCCGTGTCAGCGAGTTCGTCCATCGCGGCCGACCGCGCCTCCATCTCGTCGGTCCGGTCCTCGGCGCGTTCGAGGGCGCGGCCCACGTCGGCCATCTCGTCGCCGACGCCGGACATCGCCTCGGAGACGCGCGTGGAGGCCTCCGCCGCGTCGTAGCGGGCCTTCATCGTCTCCTTCTTCGTGCGGAACTCCTCGATGCGGTTCTGCAGTTGGTTCTTCTTGTCGACGAGGGTGTCCTGCGTCTCTTGGAGGTTGGCTATCTGGGTCTCCAAGTCCTCTATCTGGTTCATCTTCGACTGCTTCTTCTCCAACGCCTGCCGCGCGAGGTCGTCGCGGTCCTGATTGACCGCCTCGCGCGCCTGTTCGTTGTGCTTCTCGACGTTCTCTTCGAGGCGTCGCTTCTGAATCTCCAGTCGCTTCTTCTGGGTCGTCAGGTCCGCGATGCCCTGTTTGACCTGCTGGAGTTCGTCCCGCATCTTCTCGTAGGAGTAGTCCAGTGTCTCTCCCGGGTCTTCGGTCCGATTGAGGATGGCGTTTATCTTCGACCGAATGACGTACGACGTGCGCGAGAGGATTCCCATACCCCCTTTTTGGTCACGTCGGGCTTAAAACCTCACGCGACAGAGAGGTTGTATGGCCGAGACGGTTCTCGTTCCCGGCGGCCGAGACGTCCGGGCGTCGCTGGACGAAGCGGACGGCGGAGACGCGGCGGCGTGCGTCGTCGCCTGTCCGCCGCACCCCCAACAGAGCGGACACCGCGGCGACGACAGACTCGTCGCCGTCAGCGACGAACTGACGGCCCGCGGCGTCGATTGCCTCCGGTTCGACTACGGCGCGTGGGACGAGGGGTACGGCGAGAAGGCGGACGCGAGGAACGCCGTCGCGTGGGCGCGGGAACGGTACGACCGCGCGGGCCTCTTCGGGTTCAGTTTCGGCGCGACGGTGGCGCTTCTCGCCGCCGCGGAGGGCGCGCCGACAGAGGCCGTCTCCGCACTCGCGCCGACGGCCCGCCTCGCCGACGACCTGGACGCGGCCGCGTCGTTCGACGACATCCCCGTCCCCGTCCAAGTGCTGTACGGGACGCGCGACGACACCGTCGAGTGGGAACCCGTGGTCGAACGGGCGCGAGAGACGCACCAGAGCGTCGAGGAGTTCAGCGCGGACCACTTCTTCGTCGGGCAGGCCGGGAAAGTCGCGGTTCGGGCGGCCGATTTTCTGCTCACCTTCCTTCAGGCGACGGACTCGCGGTAGCCGACTCGGACCCAGACGACGACGGCGACGAGTCCCGCGACGACGACGAACGTCCAGAACGCCGCCCCCACCGCGCCGCCGCCGCTCTCGAAGACGACGCCGACTGCGACGCCGACGACGAGAGCGACGCCGAAGGGCAGAACGAACGGGAGGTCGGTCCACTTCCCGCCCGCGTTGTAGTACTCGACGGCGTACGCCCAGAGCATACCGACGGTGACCTGGAAGCCGAGGAGCCAAAGCAGGCCGTGGAAACTCGCCACGAGGACGGCCGAGAGCGAGAGCGGCGTCACGTCCCGGAGCGTCCACGCCGTGCCGACGAGGAAGACGGCGAGCATCAGGGCGTGCCACGGGCGGAGGCGATCGCGGAGGAAGAGTCGTTCGCGGAGGGACACGTCTGACACCTTCGCGAGGTGTCACGAGAGGCTACCGACCGGCCTTCAGTTGTACCCGCGCCACCGGTGCCCGCACTCCTTGCACTTGAAGAATCGCGTCGGCGGTTCGTCGGCCGAACCGGTCTGTTTGATGGTGTACCACGCCTCGCCGTGACCGCACTTGTCGCAGGTCACGTCCGTCGCTGTGGGTTTCCCCTCGAAGTTCGCACCCTCCTCGGTTTCGATGAGTTCGTCGCCGCTCTGTTCCTCCGTCGAGACGAACTGCTCTGCGAGGTCTCGGTCCTGTTCGGCGGTGGACCCGCAGTCGCCGTTCGTACAGACCATCTCGCCGTCGCGGTTGACCATCATCGAACCGCAGTCGTCGCAGAACTGCATGGGGTGGACTTCGCGCTTCGGAGTGAAAGGCGTCTCGGACGCGCCGCACGACGGCGTCCGGTCGCCGCCTACTCGTCTTCGACCATCGGGCAGTCCCGCACGCGGAAGGTGTTCGAGTCCGCGACTTCGACTATCTCGGTCCCCTCGCGGTCGCACGCCAGTTCCGGCGGGTCCGAGAGGTGCGGACACTGCTCGCAGAACTCCGCCTTCGGGACGAGGTGGTCGGCGTAGCCAGGGACGCCCCCGCGCACCTCCTCGACGGACTCCGCCGCGCCCGCGCCGACGTGCGTCGCCTTGGCGGCGTCGGCGTCGGCGAGACTCGCCCACAGCGTCTCCTCGTCCACCCCGCCGACGTTCATCTCGTCGAACAGGGCGTTCGCGTCGTCGTCCCCCGACTCGCGGCGATGCCGTTCGCCCACCCGGCGGGCGAGGTCCGAGAGGGGGGCCGCGTCGTCGTGAAGCGACCCGTAGTGGAGGTCGAACAGTTCCTCGTCGGCGTGCGCGAGTGCGTTCGTCGCCGCACTCGTGTACGCGAACTCCCGCGCGCCCGCGCCGGGGTCGCCGACGAGGAGGACGACCGTTCCCGGCGGCGCCCCGCCGCCGATTATCGAATCGAGACGGGACACCCCGAAGGGGATGCTGTCCATGCTCCGTCGTCTCGGTCCCTTCCGTTAACCGTTCCGGGGCGCTTCGCCCGCCCGTTCGACCCGCGCGCCGGCGTTGCGCCCGGCGACGACGCGAACCTCGCCGCCGACGCCCGCGGCGTCGAGTGCGGCCCGCCCGGCCGCCCGCGCCTCGTCGGTGCGCGCCGCGTCGGTGACGCCGTACACCGCCGGTCCCCACGACGACTGCCCCGCGCCGTACACCGCGGGGTGTTCCGAGAGCGTCGCCACCAGTTCGCCGACCGGCGGTCGGTAGACGCCGCCCTGTTCGTCGGCGTACCACGATCCGTTCAACCGCCCGATTTCGGCGACGGCCTCGCCGAAGCGGTCGACGTTGCCGGCGGCGACGGCGGGGAGGAGGCGGCGACTCACGACGCCCGCGATGCGATCCGACACCGCCGGGTCGGCGCGTTCGACCACCGCGCGCATGCTGTCGTCCTCCTCGTCGCCGCTTCGTCCGGAGTCGGCGTCCGGGAGGACGAGGAGGAAGCGCCACTCCTCGGGGACGTCGTGCCGAACTGCGACGGGCGGCACCGTCCAGTCGCCGTCCGCCGGTCGGGAGGTCGTAAAGCGCGCCGTCGGGTGTCCCGCGTCCACGAGGAACCCGCCCCCCTCGAAGGCGGCGACGCCGACGCCGGACCGGCCGCCGCGTCCGAGGTCAGGCGCGGCCGCCCGCACGTCGCTCTCTCTGCCGTTGGCCCGCGCCACCGCGTCGAAGACGGTCAACGCGAGTTGCGTGCCGCTTCCGAGGCCGGCGTGCCGCGGAAGCGCCGACTCGACGTCGACGCGCGCCCCGGGGACGCCGAGGAGGTCGGCGGCGCGTTCGGCGTACTCGCGGGCGTCCGGTCGGTCGCAGACGACTCCGTCCGCGGGTTCGGCGGTCACCGTCGTCTCCGGGTCGGAGAGGGCGACGCCGAGTCCGCCGTAAAGGCGTTCGTGCGCGAGGCTCAGGTTCACGAATCCGAAGTGGAGGCGGGCCCCGGCGGTGACGCGGACGCGGTCGCTCATCGGCGGCAGTTCCCGACGGGCGCGTATGTCGGTTTCGACGGTGGCAACCCGAGAACGGTCGATAGAGAGGACTTAATCGGTCGCTAACGGGTCCTTACGATGCCCCTACCGCACCGCTGTCGCTACTGCGGGAGCGGACAGAGACTCGCGGTGAAGACGACCGTCTCCTCGGTTTCGTTCCGCGCCCCGTGGGCGACGCCCCTGTCGTGGCGGACGACCCCGGGCGCTTCGACCGCCTCCTCGTCGCCCTCGCGGACGACGGTCACTTCGCCGCGGAGGACGTGGAAGACGTTCGTGCTGTCCTCGTGTTCGTGCGGGTCGAGCGTCGCGCCCGGTCCGAGGGCGAACGCCTTCACCAACACGTCGTCGGTGACGACCAACTCGGCGGTCGCTACCTCCTCTCGGTCGGGGTCCAGATTCGATTCCGCGGCGGCGAGTGCGTCGAACTCCTCGGCCATACTCGACGGGAGGGTCGCCGGACGGATAAATCCGGATGCGGGCGGGAGAGGAGAGGGACGGGCGAGAAGGAGGAAAAGGACGGAAGAATCGAGGAGAGACGGGCGAACGGCGGGGGATGTGACGGGCGGGGAGCGTCAGAACGCGGTCGGTCGGCCGTCGGTCGGCGCGCGACGCCGGAGTCGCACCGCGCGGGCGTAGTCCGCCTGCGAGAGTGCGCCGACGACTCGGCCGCCCTCGGTCACGAGCGCGTAGCCCCCCTTCGCCCCGGGGAGATCCGCCAACGCCTCGAAGGCGTCCGTCGCCGCGTCGATTCTCGGAACGGGGTCCGCGAGGGCGGCCGAGACGGGCGCGTCGGCGTCGAGGTCGCGGCGTCGGAGGTCGTCGACGGAGACGTAACCGACGACGTGATCCAGAACTCGCGGTCCCACTCGCGGGGACCGACCGGAGACTCGCCACGCCGCCGAATATCCACAGCGTGATGGACTCGATGTCGATACCGTACCGGCGCGCGGCGTACGAGTGGCCGAGTTCGTGGAGGAGGACGCTGACGAACAGGCCGACGGAGGCGGCGACGCCGATGACCCACGGCGTCGCGCCCGCCCGGAGGGCCGCGACGTCCAACTCCCCCGGGGCGAACCCCCCGACGATGCCCGCGTACGTCTCTATCTGCGTCCCGCTTCCGATAAGCCACGCCAACACCGGGAGAAACAGGAACAACGAGGCGTTGATTCGGACGGGGATTCCCCACACCGCTCCGACGGTGAAACTTCTCATCGTCGAAGATACGGGAACTACGGAGGAGAAAACCACGACGTTCGGTCCGATTTCGGGAACGTCTGCGGAAGGGACGGGTTCGGCGCGACGCCGAACGTGAGCTATCGTTTCGACCCGGCGGACGGACGCGACGTCCGGTCCGGTCGGGACTCGTTGCGACGACGAGTCGTCTCCGGGAGGCGACGGGTGGGTGCCTCTGGTTGTTCGGTCGCACCGACGGCAGGGGGGACCGTCGGGGATGGGGGCCAACGGTC
>NZ_JBHSXH010000009.1:127661-598207 GCF_042662625.1 Halopelagius fulvigenes | reverse complement strand
CGCCGCGACCGAGCCGGAACCCGGACGGGAGTTGGGGGTGGGGGTGGGTGAGCCCGGGTTCCGTCGTCGCGGCGCGGCGTCGGTGCACGACGGACGCGTCGTCGCGTCCGCCGCGGGTGATGGGGCTAGTGGGTCTGACGCGGGGCGTCGGTGGAACGCCCCGACGGCACGGGTAGACGCCACGGCCTGCGATGAGCGTCTGACACCTCATCGCGTTCTCGCCTACGGGAGGACACCACTTCAACCGTGACGACCGTGAAGTCGGTTTCAGCCGTTTCAGGGGCGCAACAGCGGCTAAATTCGGATTAATTCGGCTAAACTGTCGGTCGAACCCGGAGAACGGAGGGGGAGAGCGCACCCCGCGGGTCGGCTCTCGGTCGTCGGCCTCAACCGTCACTTACTGGTCGTCGGCGTCGGCCGTCGGTCACCGGCCGTCGGTGCCAACCGTCGCTCACCGGTCGCTAGTCGGTCGAGGGTCGGGTCGGTCGAGAAAAGTCGGTCGGGTCGGTGCGTCGGAACCGGTCGGTCGCTTACGCGCCGACCAACTCCTCGGCGACGATTTCGGCCGAGAGGAGGTCGGGGTCGATGGCGAGGTCGGTCTGTCCGCGGACGAACTCCGGGAGGGAGTCCCGGGAGTACGTGACGACCCGGACGTTCGGGTTCTCCTCTTTCGCGACCGGAATCGCGGAGGCGTCGTCCATGTCCGTGAGGACGAGGACGTCCGCCGTGTCGATTCCCGCCGCGACGAGCGATTCTCGGGTCGCCACCCCGTCGATACGAGTGAGGTCGGCACCGAGGTCCACGAGGGCGTCGCCGAGTCTGTCTGCGTCTTCACCTGCGATGAGCACGGTCATTCGTACTCGATGGTGGCCGGAGGCTTGTGCGTTACGTCGTAGACGACGCGCGCGACGTTCTCGTTCTCGCCCGTGATGCGCGATTGGATGCGCTGGAGCGTCTCCCACGGGAGTTCCTGCGCGCGCGCGGTCATGCCGTCGCGCGATTCGACGGAGCGAACCGACACGATCCAGCCGTGGACGCGGTTGTCGCCCTTCACGCCGGTACCCTTCCCGATGACGGCGGCGAACGCCTGCCACGGGTCGTGTTCTTCGACCTCCTCCTCGACGACGTGGCACGCCGCCCGCGCCACCTCGACTTTCTCCTTGGTCACCTCGCCGATGACGCGGACGGCGAGTCCGGGGCCGGGGAACGGCATCCGCTCGGAGATTATCTCTTCGAGGCCGAGTTCGCGGGCCACCTCGCGCACCTCGTCTTTGTACAGGTCGCGGACGGGTTCGACGATGCCCTCGAAGTCCACCACGTCCGGCAGGCCGCCGACGTTGTGGTGGGACTTGATGTTCCCCTCGCTCTCGATTCGGTCGGGGTAGATGGTCCCCTGCACGAGGTACTCCGCGTCGGACTCCTTGGCCTCGCGTTCGAACTCGCGGATGAACTGCTCGCCGATGACCTTCCGCTTCTCCTCGGGGTCGGTGACGCCTTCGAGCGCGCCGAGGAACCGGTCTTCGGCCGCCACCACTCGGAGGCTGTCCATGTAGCTGAAGGTGTCGCGAATCTGCTCCGTCTCGCCCTCGCGCATCAGGCCGGTGTCGACGTAGACGGGGGTGAGCTGGTCGCCGATGGCCTCGTATGCGAGTGCCGCGGCGACGGAGGAGTCCACGCCGCCCGAGAGGGCGATGACGGCGTGCTCCTCGCCGACGGCCTCGCGAATCTCCTCGACGGCGTCGTCGATGAAGGATTCGGCGTCGACCATTACGCTTCCACCTCCTCGTCGCGGGCGACGTCACGCGCGTCCAACTGCCCCAGAACGGCGTCGAGGAAGCCGACGAACGGCGGACTGGCGCGGTCGGGGCGCGACCGGAACTCGGGGTGGAACTGCGTCCCGAGGAAGTACGGGTGGTCGTCGCGTTCGAGGATCTCCATGCGGTTGGCCGCGCGCCCGGAGAACGAGAGCGCCCCGGATTCGAGTCGGTCGATGTACTCGGGGTTGACCTCGTAGCGGTGGCGGTGCCGTTCGGTGCAGGAGGTGTCGCCGTAGACGCGTTCGGCCAGGGAGCCGGGTTCGATGTCCGTCTCGTGCGCGCCGAGGCGCATCGTCCCGCCCATC
The DNA here is from genome assembly GCF_042662625.1 of Halopelagius fulvigenes. Classification (GTDB taxonomy): domain Archaea; phylum Halobacteriota; class Halobacteria; order Halobacteriales; family Haloferacaceae; genus Halopelagius; species Halopelagius fulvigenes. The sequence goes on along the minus strand of NZ_JBHSXH010000009.1, from coordinate 596,085 downwards.
TCGTCGAGTTCGTACTGTTCGGGCAGGAGGTCGATGACGGGGTGGTCCGTGTCGGGGTCCAGTTCCGCCGAGTGCGCGCCTTCGAGGCCGAGGACGTTGCGGGCGTGTTCGATGACGGCCATCTGGAAGCCGAGACAGAGGCCGAGGAACGGCACGTCGTTCTCGCGGCAGTAGCGGATGGCCTCTATCTTGCCCGCGGTGCCGCGGGTGCCGAACCCGCCGGGGACGACGACGCCGTCGGCCCCCTTCAGGCGGTCGGCGTGCTTGTCGAGCATCTCGTCGGAGTCGACCCACAGCACGTTCACGTCGGTGCGGCGTTCGATGCCGGCGTGCTTGAGCGCCTCGTGGACCGACATGTAGGCGTCTTCGAGGTCGTACTTCCCGACGAGTGCGATGTCGACGGACTCGGTGCGTTCCCGCGTGACGAGTTCGCGCCACCGGTTGTCGCGTTCGCCCTTCGGGAGGGCCTCCTCGGCGAGGTTCAGACGCTCCATGACGTACTCGTCTAAGCCCTCCTCTTCGACCATCAGGGGGACGTGGTAGATGTCCTTGACGTCCGGATTCGAGAACACCGCGTCCGTCGGCACGTCGCAGAACAGCGCTATCTTCTCCTTCGTGCCGGGGTCAAGTTTGTCCGACGACCGACCGACGAGGATGTCGGGTTGCAGGCCGGTGCTGCGGAGCTCCTTCACGGAGTGCTGCGTCGGTTTCGTCTTCTGCTCGCCGTTCTTCGAGTAGGGGACGAGGGTGACGTGCGTAAAGAGGATGTCCCCCTCGTCTTCCTCGTGGGCGAACTGGCGGAGGGCCTCCAGGTAGGGCATGCCCTCGATGTCGCCGACGGTGCCGCCGACTTCGACGATGCAGACGTCCGTCCCCTCGGCCGCCTCGCGGATGCGGCGCTTGATATCGTCGGTGATGTGCGGGATGATCTGGACCGTCTTGCCCAGATAGTCCCCGGAGCGCTCCTTCTGGATGACGTGCTGGTACGTCTTCCCCGTGGTGACGTTGTGGTCGGAGGTCATGTCCGTCCCGAGGAACCGTTCGTAGTTCCCCAGGTCCAAGTCCACCTCGCCGCCGTCTTTCAGCACGTACACTTCGCCGTGCTGGTAGGGGTTCATCGTCCCCGCGTCCACGTTCAGGTACGGGTCCACCTTGACGGCGGTCACGTCGAACCCCGCGTTCGAGAGCAACCGGCCCGTACTCGCGGCGGTGATACCCTTTCCGAGTCCGGACATCACACCTCCCGTTACGAAAATGAACTTCCGACCCAGCGACGGGTCGTACCCGGTTTCGGGTTCCTTCGGCATACCGAGTGTGTGCCAGCGCGACTCAAAACCGTTTCGGACGGACGACTGCGTGCCACTGAGGTGCACGTCCGTCCGGACCGAACGTGCCGCGCGAAACGTTCGCACGGCGGCGGACGCTACTATCCGGACGGCCCCCTACGTCGAGGTAACGTGTACGACTACCACGTCCACTCGAACTACTCCGACGGCGACTTTCTCCCGTCGATGCTCCGGGCCGCGGAGGCGGCCGGACTGGCGGGCGTCGGCATCGCGGACCACTGCACCGTCGTCCCGGACGAGGAGATGCGACGGTTCCGGGACGTGTACGGGTTCACCCTCGACCAGACGTACCCCCGGCGGCGACGCGCCATCGAGACCCTGCGCGACCGGTACGAGATCGAGGTGTACGACGCCGCCGAGATGGACTACGAACCGAGCGCGGAGGGCGAGATTCGGGCGTTCCTCGACGAGGCCGAGTTCGACTACACGGTCGGCAGCGTCCACGCCCTCGACGGGACGAACGTCCACCACGAGGAGCACTTCGCCGAGATGCCGGAGGCGGACCGCCGCGACGCCGTCGAGCGATACTTCGAGAAGGTGGTCGCCCTCGCGGAGTCGGAACTGTTCGAGGTGGCCGCCCACGTCGATCTGGTGGAACGGAACGCCGCGCTTCGCGGCCTCGCCACGGAGGAACAGTACGAACGCGTCGCGCGGGCGTTCGCCGGCTCTCGGACGGTGCCCGAGATAAACGCCGGGCGCGTCCTCGACGACTACGGCGAGTTCCACCCGACGCCCGCCCTCTTCTCCGCCCTCCGGCGGGAGGGCGTCGAGTTCGTCGTCGGAACCGACGCGCACGCGCCCGACGAACTGGTCGCCCGTGCCGACGTACTCCGGGAGTTCGTCGCGTCCGAGGGCGTCTCGCCCGTCGAACTCGACCTGTAGTCGGCGCTATCAGAGTCGGTGTCGCCCGAGTCGGCGTCGCTTTCGTCGCCGTCACCTCAGTCGCCGCCTCGCAGTCCAGCCTCCGTCGCTACGTCGTCCGCGCCTCCGCCGCCTCGCCGTCCGCGTCGGGTCCGCTAACGCGTTCGACCACCTCGTCGCCGTCGAGGTCGACGCGTTCCGTGCCCGGGATCTCCAGGATCAGGTCCGGGCCGAACGCCGACGAGGGAGTCTGATACCCCGTCGGGGCCTCGCCCGCGAGGACCTTCTCCGTGCAGAGCAGCGACGCCTCGACGGTCAGGCGGTACGTCTCCGGCGTTCGGAGGCGGGAGACGAGGCGGTTCCCCGGCGACCGAGCCTCGCCCCAGACGAGCGCGTACCCCTCCTCACGGGTCCGTTCGTCCGGTCCCTCGACGTACCGGTCCACGAGGCGGCGGAGGAGGTACTGGACCGGCGCGGCGTCGAGGACGCCGCCGAGGTACTTCGTCGCGGCGAGGAGGCGGCGGCCCTCCGAGGGCACCGCGGCGTACACCTCCACGTTCGGGATGCCGGTGGAGGCGTGGGCCGTCGAAACGTCGCCCCACGGGATGGTGACCGCGCGCTTGAGGCCCTCGCCGAAGTCGATGGCGCGGGTCTTGTGCCCGACCGGCACCCAGCGCAGGACGCCGTCCTCGCGGACCGCGCCGCCGTCGCCGATGCCGGAGAGGACCGTCTTCATCGTTCCGCGCGAGACGGTGCCCGAGGGATCGAGGCCGAGTGCGAGGTGCGTCGCCTCCGGGAGTCGCCGCTTCAGGTGGGCGGCAAGACAGTCCGTCGGCACCACGTCGAACCCGACGCCCGGCAGGAGGGTGACGCCCGCCGCCTCGGCCTCGTCGCTCCGTCGCTTGATTCGCTCGAAGACGGAGAGTTCGCCGGTGATATCGAGGTAGTGCGTCCCCTCGTCGATGCAGGCGTCCACCATCGGGTCCGCCGTCTTCTCGAACGGCCCCGCGCAGTTGAGAACGGCGTCCACGTCGTCTACGAACGCCGACGCCTCGCGCACGTCGAACGTTCGGTGCGGGAGGCCGAACTCCGACGCTACCGACTCGACTCGCTCCGGGTCGCGCCCGGCGAGAATCGGTTCGAAGCCGCGTTCGACCGCCGCCTCGGCGACGAGACGACCGGTGTAGCCGTATGCGCCGTACAGAAGAAAGGAAGCGTCCGTCTCGGGGTCTGACATCGTCCCCCCGTTGGCCCGTGACGCGATTAGTTGTGTCGGTCCCGTAACAGGTGTGTCGCCGGTTCCCCCACCGCTCTGCCGGGACCGCAGTAGTTGAACTGCTGGTGTCCGACGTGCCGCCATGGAGATTCCAGACCTCGGTCTCGGAACGTACAAGATGAAGGAAACCGACGAGTGCGCGACCGCCGTGGAGACGGCGATAGACGTCGGCTACCGCCACATCGACACCGCGCAGATGTACGGGAACGAGGCGGCCGTCGGCGACGGCATCATGCGCGCGGACGTGGACCGAGGGGACCTGTTCGTCGCCTCGAAGATAGAACCGGAAGCGCTCGGATACGACGACGTCCTCGAATCGACGCGCGCGAGCGCGCAGAAACTCGGTGCGGACAGCATCGACCTGATGTACATCCACTGGCCGACCGACGCATACGACCCCGAGGAGACGCTTCCGGCCCTCGACGAACTCGTAGACGAGGGCCTCGTCGAACGCATCGGCCTGAGCAACTTCCGGCCCGACCAACTGGAGGACGCCATCGACCGACTCGACGCGCCCGTCTACGCCCACCAAGTGGAGATGCACCCGATGCTCCCGCAGGAGGAGCTCCACGAGCTCGCCGTCGAACACGACCACCGGCTCGTGGCGTACTGCCCCATCGCCCGGAATCAGGTGACCGAGGTGGAGGAGATTCGACGGGTCGCGGAGAAACACGACGCCAGCCCCGCGCAGGTGTCGCTGGCGTGGTTGACCCGGAAGGAGAACGTCACCGCCATCCCGAAGGCCGCCTCGGAGGACCACATCCGAGACAACTACGCCGCGCTCGACGTCGAACTCGACGAGGAGGACGTGGCGGCGATAGACGGAATCGACGAACGCCGCCGCATCGTCGACTTCGAGGAGGCTCCGTGGAACCACAACTGAACCGGGTCTGAGCTCAGCGAAGACGACATTTTCCGCCGGAAGTTCCCGGAAACCGGTAGGACGGGCTGACGTTCCGGCCTCCTTTTAAAAAGATATAGTATCCGTCACGTTCGAACAACGGGTATGGCAGTGGCGGCAGTGGCATGCCCGCACTGCGGACAGGTGATTCAAGCGGAGTTCCCCCCCGAAGGTGACGTCGGGGGCGTCCGTCGAAGGCTGAAGTCGAGATTTCGTCTAACCCGGAACACCTGCCCGAAGTGCGAGCGCCAGTACGACATCAGACAGCGTTGAATCGACTCCGACCCAACGCCCGGGAACCGGGCGACTCTCTTTTCACCCGGTGTTCTTCATTCCGGCGGCGATACCTTTGACCGTCAGTCGGAGGGTCTGTTCCTCCACCTCGGTGCGGTGCGCCTGCGCCATCAGGTGCGTCTGCAGCAGGTTCAGCGGGTCGACGTAGGGGTTCCGCCGGCTGAGGCTCTCCTCTAACCACTGGCGCTTCAGGAGCGAGTCGCGCCCACTCACGTCGAGGACGATGTCGCGCGCGCGGTCGTACTCGCTCTCGAGGCGCGGGAAGAACGACTCGCGAAGCGACGGTTCCGCGAGGTCGGCGTACTCGCGGGCGATGTCGAAGTCGGTCCGCGCGAGCGCTTGGGAGGCGTTGTCGAGCGTCGTCCGGAAGAACGGCCACTCGTCGTACATCTCCCGGAGCGTCGCCACGTCGCCGCCCTCGTCGAGGTACGCCTGCATGCCCGTCCCGAGGGCGTACCATCCGGGGAGGATGCACCGCGACTGCGTCCACGAGAACACCCACGGGATGGCGCGGAGGTCCTCGACGGTGCGTTCGGCGTCGGAGCGAGAGGCGGGACGGGAGCCGAGGTTCAACTCCTCGATGACCGTGATCGGCGTCGCCTGCTCGAAGTAGGAGACGAAGCCGTCGGATTCGAGCAGGTCGTAGTACTCCCGTCTCGCCGCCGCGGCCATCGTGTCCATCGCGTCTATCCACTCGTCGGGCACGTCCTCCTCGGGTTCGCGGATGGCCTCGAACCGCGAGCGAACCTGCGCGTTCAGCATCTGTTCGAGGTTTCGCTCGGCGATGCGGGGGTTGGCGTACTTCTCGGCGATGGCCTCGCCCTGTTCGGTGAACTTGATCTGCCCCGTTACCGTCTCGTTCGGGAGGGCGAGCATCGCCTCGTTCATCGGGCCGCCGCCGCGGGAGATAGAGCCGCCGCGGCCGTGGAACAGGCGCATCTTCACGTCGAAGTCCTCGCAGATGTCGGCGAGGCGACGCTGGTTCTTGTAGAGGTCCCAGTTGGCCGCGAGGAAGCCGTTCTCCTTATTCGAGTCGGAGTAGCCCAGCATTATCTCCTGGACGTTGTTCCGCGCGGCGAGAACCTGCTCGTAGGCGGGGTTCTCGAACAGGGTGCCCATGATGCGGCGCGCGCCGTTCAGCGCCGACTCGGTTTCGAGGAGGGGGACGATGTCGAGTCCGCAGTGGTCGGGGAGCGAGATGACGCCCGCCTGGTCCGCGAGGAACAGCACTTCGAGGACGTGGCTCGGCTCCTCGGTCATCGAGATGGCGTAGGTGTCTATCGCGCCGACGCCGAACTCTCGCTGCCACTCGCCGAGTTTCTGAAAGCGCCTGAGGACGCGACGTGCGGTGTCGGAGACGTCGCCGGGTTCGTCCAAGTCGATGGTGTTCTCCGACTGGAGGATGGCGTCCGTGAGGATCTCGACGCGCCCCTCCTCGTCGCGGCCGCGGTAGTCGAGTCCCTCGCTCGCGAGGGCCTCGTGGACCGCCTCCGTGTGGTTCTCTTGGTGGTCGCGCAGGTCCAGACTCGCCAGCGTGAAGCCGAACGTGTCCACCTGCCGCATGAGCGGTCGGAGGTACTCGTCGGCGACTACCTCCGCGCCGTTGTTACGGAGGCTCTGGTCGATGACCTCCAGGTCTTCGAGGAGTTCGTGGTGGTCGGCGTAGCCGTTCGGGCGAACGTCCTCGATGCGGCGGAGGCGTTCGCGCATGAGCTTCAGCTTCTGGCGGTACGGCTCGTCGGGGTAGCGCTCCTCCGTCTCGACGGCGACGCCGGGCAGACGCTCCCGGTCGGCGGCCAGCGACCGCTGGAACTCGACGCCGGTGTCGATTCGGTCGCCGTCCTGACTGAGGACGCCCGAGAGGCGCTTCAGCGCGGTCTGGTACTTCTCCAAGACGACGGCGCGTTGGCGTTCGAGCGTGTCCGTCGTCACCTCGGGCGTCACGAACGGGTTGCCGTCGCGGTCCGACCCCGCCCACGAGCGGAACTCGAACAGCTTCGGCACCTCAACGTCGGGGTACTCGTCGGCGATGACGTCCTCGAACTCGGCGTACACCTCGCCCACCACGTCGAAGAGGATGTTCTCGAGGTACCACTGGACGTTCCGGGCCTCGTCCTGCGGTTCCGGCCGGCGCTGACGGACCTGCGACGTCTGCCAGAGGCTCGTCACCTCGGCGTCGACGCGCCGCCACTCCTGTTCGCGTTCCTGATCGGTGAGGCGGCGTTCGTCAAGCTCTTCGAGGTCGTGCGCGATAGAGCGGAGCTTCGCCTTCACCGTCTTCCGACGCGCCTCCGTCGGGTGCGCGGTGAACGTCGGTTCGATGAGAACGTCGTTGAGGACGCGTTGCACCGTCTCGGAGTCGGCGTCGCCCTCGGCGAGGGCTTCGACGGTGGCGAGGAGTCCGTCGTTGAGCGACCCCTCCTGCGAGCTCTCGCGAATCGCGCGGACGCGTTCGCGTTCCTCCGCGAGGTTGATGAGCTCGAAGTAGGTGGTGAACGCCCGGGCGACGACGCTCTCGCCCTCCGGGTCGAGGGTCTCGAGCGTGCGCTGTAGCGACTCCCGCGAGTCCAGTTCGCCCTTTCGGTAGTCGATAGCCGCCGTTCGAAGGTCCTCTACGGTCTCGAACGACGCCGTCGAAGTCTGCTCCTCCAAGACGTCCCCGAGGAGGGCCCCCAACTCTCGGACGTCCTGCCGAACGTCTCTGGTGTGCAGTTCCATGACTCTGTGTATTAATGCCGCATGGTAAAAGCCCCCGAATCGTGTCGAAAATTTGCCCGCTCGTCCGGAAAATAATGAAGGATGGGACGTTTTGAACTGTTTTTCGGGAAAGACGGGGGCGGAAACCGACGACCGGTCGTTCGAGCGAGAGGCCCGGGTCTTCGGACGCTGGTACGCCCCTCGAACGACGTCGCTGTCGCCTCGAACGGGGGTTTCGTCACCCTTTTTACCGGCGGCACGAAGTGTCCGATATGAGCGAGAGCGACAAGTATCCCGAGGAATCGGGACGCCGTCGGTTCGTGAAAGGGGTCGTCGGAGGGGCGGCCCTCGCGGGCGTCGGCGCGACAGGGGCTACCGCCATCAACACCGCGACGTCCTCCACCGGTGCCGGTGGTGGGACCACGGAGGCGATGGCCATCGAGAACATCGCGGGTCCCGCCCCGCGCGGGATGCCGCAGATACCCATCGAAATCGACGACGAGGGGTACATCAAGGGCGTCTGGCCGGAGGTCAAGACCGTCGAGGAGGGCGGCGTCTCCGTCCAAATCGCCGAGACGGAGAACTACAAGGGGACCGACGTCACCTACTCCTCGGAGTGGTTCCAGTACTGCGGCGTCGAGTCCTACGCGGGCCTCAGCCCCGACTACGACAGCGACAACTACTTCGTCGTCGGTTCGAACCCCGGCTACGAGTGGATGTCGGACCTCTCGCAGGGCGACCGCCTCAACATCAGCATGTTCGAGGACTACCAGTCGTGGGGCAACGGCATCGGCCAGTCCGGCCTCGGGAAACCCGCGACGGGAACGTGGCGCTCTCAGGACGCCGAGGACACCATCCCGATTCAGGTCATCCGCTCGGAGAAGATAAAGCAGATGGCGCAGAACAACCCGTGGCTCGAAGCGTCCACCCAAGAGGGGTTCATCGCGTGGCTGAACAAGTGCACGCACTTCTGCTGCGTCCCCGGCTACAAGCAGAGCGAAGACGCCGCCAAGTTCGACGCCGCGGACGACGTGTACTGTCAGTGCCACCAGTCGGTTTACGACCCCTACAGCATCGTTCAGACGCTGTTCGTCGCCCGTCCGCGTCCGGAGTAAGCGCCTCGCCCGCGCCGAACCGGACCGGGCTTCGCACGACGTAGACAGCCCGCGGTCTCTCGTTCTCGCTTCGTTCGTTCCACGTTCGTTATATGACGCGCCGGCGAACGTCGGCCCATGGCTCCGTCCGTTCCCCCGTCGGCCCGTCGTTCGCGCCTCGACGCACTCGCTTCGCGCGTCGAGACGACCGGCGACCGACCGACGCTCGCGGTCGAGTCGCCGTACGACGCGCGGACGCTCGGGTCCGTTCCCGCCTGCGCGCCCGACGACGTCGAGTCGGCGTTCGCCCGCGCCCGCGAGGCCAAAGCGGAGTGGGCAGACCGACCCCTCGGCGACCGAATCGCGGTGTTCGACCGGTTCCACGACCGCCTCCTCGACGAGAAGGCCGACGTGTTGGACCTCGCGCAGGCCGAGACGGGGAAGTCCCGACTCGACGCCCACGAGGAACTCGTGGACGTCGCCGACACGGCCCGGTACTACGCGAACCACGCCGCCGAGTACCTCGCCAGTCGGCGGCGGAGCGGCGCGGTACTCCTCCTCACGCGGACCGTCGAACACCGCCACCCCGTCGGCGTCGTCGGCGTGATATCGCCGTGGAACTACCCCATCACGCTCGCCGTCTCCGACGCGATCCCCGCCCTGTTGGCGGGGAACGCCGCAGTGCTGAAACCCGACGAGGCGACGCCCTTCACCGCCCTCCGCCTCGCGGAACTCCTCGTCGAGTCCGGACTGCCCGCCGACCTCCTCCCCGTCGTGACGGGCCGCGGCCCCGAACTCGGCGAGACGGTGGTCGCTGAGTCCGACCACGTCTGCTTCACCGGCAGCACCGAGGTGGGTCGCACCGTCGCCGAGAACGCCGGGCGGCACCTCACGGGCTGTTCGCTCGAACTCGGCGGGAAGAACCCCCTCTTGGTCCTCGCCGACGCCGACGTGGACGCCGCCGCCCGCGGTGCCGCCCGCGGGTGCTTCGCGAACGCGGGGCAGCTCTGCATCTCCGCCGAACGGGTGTACGTCGATTCCTCGGTCCGCGAGGCGTTCCTCGACGCGTTCGTCCGCGAGGCGCGGCGGTTGTCGCTCGGCGCGAGTTACGACTACGACGCGGATATTGGCTCTCTCGCCTCCGAGGCGCAACTGGAGAAGGTGCAGTCGCACGTCGAGGACGCCAGAGAGAAGGGCGCGACGGTCCTGACGGGCGGTCGCCGCCGCCCCGACGTGGGACCGTACGCCTACGAGCCGACCGTGCTGACCGGCGTGACGCCGGAGATGACGCTCTCCGGCGAGGAGACGTTCGGCCCCGTCGCCGCCGTCTACGAGGCGTCGGGCATCGCCGACGCCGTCGAACGCGCGAACGAGGGACCGTACGGCCTGACGGCGAGCGTCTGGTCGGCGGACACGGCGCGGGCCGAACAGGCCGCCGCCCGAATCGAGGCGGGGTCGGTGAGCATCAACGACGCCTACGCGGCGGCGTGGGCGTCGCTCGACGCGCCGATGGGCGGGACGGGCGACTCCGGCCTCGGCCGCAGGCACGGCGAGGAAGGGATGGTTCGGTTCACCGAGGCCCAGACCGTCGCCACCCAGCGCGGGGGGCCCATCGTCCGCCCCGAGGGCGTGCCGAGACGCCTCTGGGCCGGGCTGATGGAGGCGAACGCCCGCGTCTTGAAGTGGCTCACCTCGCTCACCCGCCGCTGACCGGCGGGAACAGCGCCAACTCGTCGCCGTCGGCGACGGGGTCGGAGAACTCCGCGGCGCTCCCGTTCCGCAGGAGGTTCACGTGCTCTTTCAGCTGCCCGTCCTCGTCGAGAACTCGGTCGCCGAGGCCGTCCCGGTCGTCGAGGAGTGCGTCGAGCGCGTCGCGCACCGTGGCGTCCGAGGAGACGCGAACGTCCGTCGTTCGGTCGCCCGCCGCCTCCGCGAGGTCCGCGAACATCTTCCAGCGCACCGTAGTCATGGTAGTACCTCTCCCGGGCGGGAAAATGAGGGTTGCGCCCGCGGCCGAACGGTCGGGGGTCCGCCGGCGCGGGAGCGGAGTCGGTCAGTCGTCCGCCGCGGGGGCGTCCGCCGCCGACCCCGCCGTTGCCGCGGCCCGGCGGGAGACGCGTCGAATCGCCTCCGGTCTGGCGACGACGTAGAGCACGTCCCCCGGGCCGAGCGACCGGGAGCGCGACGGAATCGCCTCGACCGTCCCCTCTGCGGGCTTGACGGCGACGACGGTGGCGTCGGTGTCCCTGAGCGTCAGTCCGTCGAGTTCGCTCCCCGCCTCGACGGCGACGGACTCCATCGTCTCGTCGGCGGCGCGGAGGAGCGACCCGAACTCGCGTTCCGCGCCGGGTTCGTTCGGGAGCGTGAGGATGCGGTATGACTCCTCGGGGTCCAACTCGGCGGCGTCCCGTTCGTCTAAGACGACGGTGGCCACGTCGCCCGCGGCGGCGCGGAGTTCCGCCGTCGCCGCCCGTTCGGGCGTCCCGTCGTCCCCGACGCGCCACAGTTGGACGGCGTCGCCCGCACTCGCCCCGGCACCGGGGTCCGCGCGGACCGCAACCGCCGCCGTCCCCGGTGCCAGCGTCGGCCCGATGCCCGCGGCGCGGCGGCCGACGGCGAGGTAGGCGACGGTGCCGCCCTTCGCCAGTTCCACGTCCACGTGCCCGACGCCGTAGTCCGTCTTCAGACGCTCCGTGAACCGTTCGATCAGTTCGCCGTCGCGGAGGCGGCGGGGGAAGAGCAGCGTCTTGCCCGTCAGCGCCTCCTTGCGGTCCTCGGTGACGGGTTCGTACCCGTCGATATCGCCGATGTCGGCGGCCGACTCGGGGAGTTGGATGCCGCGGACGCGGCCGACCGTGCGGACGAGTCGGCTCACCTCCGCGTCGATTTCGCGCGCGCCGGCGACGGCGAATACGTCGGTGGCGATGCGGTCGCCTATCGCGAGTCCCGTCGGCGCGACGAGGACGGCCAGCCCGAGTGCGGCCACGTTCATCGCCATCGTCGTCGGTTCGAACACCGCGGCCGCGGAGGCGGCCGGGTCCGTCGCGGCCCTGAACAGGCCGACCGCCTGCCGCGGGACGGCGACGGCGGACCCCGCGAACATCGCGGTTATCCACGCGGGGATGCGCTCTTTGGTGTACCAGCGATAGACCACCGCTATCGCGGCGGAGACGACCATGGCGAGCAGACCGAGGCCGAGTATCTCGCCGACGAGGAGCCCCAGTTCCGCGTCGATGCCGAAGTCTTCGAGGCCGAGTTGCGGGAGGGCGCTCACGCGACCACCTCGGCGAACGCGTTGAGGTCGGTGGCGCTTCCGACCGCGATCAGGTCGTCGCCCGCCTCGACCCGTTGCTCGCCGCGGGGGGCCAGCGACCACTTCCCGTCGCTCCGGACGGCCAGCACCGCCACGGAGAACTGGTCGCGGACGGTCGCCTCCCCGAGCGTCGAACCGTCCAGCGCGCCGCCCTCGCGCACGGTGAGTCGGCGGAAGCGCTTGCCCGCGCGGCGGAGCAGGTTGACGAGTTCGAACTCCCTGCGGACGCCGCGGGAGCGAACGACGAACCGGTCCACGTCGGCGGAGACGAGGCGGGTCGCGGCCTGCCGGTCGACGGCCAGCGTCGCGCGGCACTCCCCGCCCGCGGCGGTCGAAACCGTCTCCAGGGCGGGAACGCCGGCGTCGGCGTCGGCTCCGCCGTCGGAACGCAGTCCCGACGAGGTCTGCTCACGGGCGCTTTGCGCCCGTTCGCACGGTCCGCGGGACCCTTGGTCCCGCGCTACTCGCGACCCGCCGGGTCGCTCACCGCCGTCGGTGACGGCCGCGTCGTCGCTCGGTTTCGGGTCGGATTCCCTCGCCTCGTCGTCCGCGACGCCGAGCACCGTCGCGTCGAACTCGTCGCCGTCCGCGACCACCGTCACCTCGTCGCCGCGGGCGACCCCCGTCGGGACGAGTGCGGTCACCGACACCGCCCGCTTCCCGGTGGCGAGTCGCTTCGAGAGTCCGCTCATCGGCGGCGCGGCGGCGACCGTCGCCCGCGCCCGTTCGTCGAGCGTCACCGACACGTCCGCGAGGTCGAACTCCGTCCGGAGGCGGTCCGCGAACCGCGTCTCCAGTTCGTCGAGGGGGAGGTCGGCGGGGAACGGCCACTCGCCGGTCGAAATATCCTCCCGGAGGTCCGAAGAGAGCGGGGGGTACCCCTCCACGTCGGACACCTCGCCGACGACGGTGACGCGGACCTGCCCGTGGTTCCCGACCAACTCCACGACGTCGGCCGAGAGCGTTCGCGCGCTGAACCGGCCGAAGGAGAGTCGGCGCGGAATGTTCGCTCCCATCTTGTCCCCCTGCGCGTGCGCGTACAGCGTCGCCATCAACACGACGAGGAGGGCGACGGTGAGTCGCGCCTGGTTCTCGGACGCGGTGAGGGAGGGGTCCGCGAGGGCCAACAGGCCGCCGTTGAGGCCGGCGATGGCGACGCCGAGGCCCACGACCGCAAGACCGGGGATGGTGATGCCCGTGAAGTACCTGAAACCGAACCCCAGCGCCCACGCGATGAGGGCCGGAACGAACCCCGTGAGCGCCCCGAGATAGAGTCCGTAGAGCAGTTCGATGGGGAGTGACGCCATACGACGTACGAATTCCCCGGACTGATTACTGTTTCCGTATGCCCGGCGCGCCCGACGCGGCGGTTCGACGGCCTTTATAGCGGGGGACCGTCACGAAGGGACATGGCTCCCGAATGGGCGGGCAAGTACGCGCGGTGGGTGGGCACCCGCGCGTCGTTCGTCTCGACGCTGCTCGTCGGGATTCTGGCCGTCATCACCGGCCTCGCCAACATCGGCGCGGGATTCGGCGGCAGCGTCGTCGTCTTCGGCATCACCGTCCCCGGCGTCGTCCGCCAGATAACGGCGTTCACCGGGACCATCTCCGGGTTTCTGCTCCTCCTGAGCGCGTTCGGCCTCCGCCGCGGACTGCAGGCGGCGCTGTACGCCGTCCTCGCGCTCCTCCCGATTACGGTGGCGCAGTCGGTGCTGCAGTCCACCAACCGCTCGATTCCGCTGTTGACGCTCTCTGTCGTCACGTTCGTCCTCGTACTCCTCAACCGGAGGTCGTTCGACCGCGATCTGGACGTGACGACGACGCAAGTCGCGGCGCTGAGCGCCCTCGCCGGGTCGCAGGCGTACGGCACCATCGGGACGTTCACCCTCCGCGAAGAGCACTTCGACGGCGTCAACACCCTGCTGGACGCGTTCTACTTCTCGCTCGTCACGGGCAGCACCGTCGGCTACGGCGATATCACGCCGCGCACCGCCGTCGGCGAACTGTTCACGCTGTCGATGCTCGTGCTCACCGTCTCGTCGTTCGCGGCGGTGGCCGGCGTCGTCCTCTCTCCGCTCATCGAAACGCGACTCTCGAAGGCACTCGGACGCATGACCCAACAACAACTCGAACTCCTGGAGAACCACGTCCTCGTCCTCGGCTACGGGGACCTGACGGAACCGATACTCGAAGAGCTCTCCGGCCAGCGCACCGTCGTCGTCGTGACGCCGAACGAGGAACGCGCGCGCCGCCTCACCGAACGGGGGTACACCGCCCACACGGGCGACCCGAGCGACGAGCAGACCCAACGGACCGCGCGGATAGAGACGGCGGCGGCCGTCGTCACCGCGACGAACAACGACGCCGAGGACGCCCTCGCCATCCTGACGGCGCGGGAACTCAACCCCGACGTGACCATCGTCGCGGCGGTGACCCAACGCGAGAACGCGGACAAACTGAAGCGGGCCGGCGCGGACACCGTCATCAGCCCCATCTCGCTCGGGGCGCACTTCCTCGCGGAGTCCGCACTCGGCGGCGAGAACGTCGAGGAACTCGAACGCCGCCTGTTGGGCGACGCCTCGGCTGACACGGACGGCGGGTCGAACGCGCCGTCGGAGTGAACGGCCCGACGGGAGGGGTGTTCGGTTACGGGTTCCCGCGGTTGAACACCGCCACGTCGCAGTCGGCTTCGTGGATGCGCCGGAACGTGGGCGGCGAGACGAACCGCGACGCCGCCGACCGTTCGTGGCTTGACCCGATGACCAACAGGTCGTAGCCCGCGGCGTTGGCGCGGACGAACGACGACACGTCCGACCGCGACACCCGCGTCTCTATGGGTCCGTCCACCGTCTCGACGACGTTCGCGAGGCGACTCTCCGCGGCGCGACGCTCCATCTCGTTGGAGATGCACGTCGTGACGCTGACGATGCCGCCCCGGCGCGCGAGCCTCGTCGCGAAGTCTATCATCGCGTGGGCCGTGTCGCCCGGCCGCGCGATGAGGACGAGGATGCGCCGCCACCGCCGCGTCTCGGTCGTAGAGCGGAACGCGACGGCGTCCAACGGACCGCCGAATACGCCGCGGACGTAGTTCGAGAGCACCCCGCGGTCCTCCTCGTACGGCGTCACCACGAGGTCGCAGTTGGCGTTCTCGGCGGTTTCGAGCGTCGTCGGAACCGCCTCCCCGGCCGCGACCACGACTTCGCAGGGGACGCCGACGCGCGTCCGTATCTCGGAGGCGCACGACTCCAGTCGCTCTATCGCCTCGTCGGCCTCCCGCGACCGGAGGTCCTCCTCTTTCGTCGGTCCGGCGGCGTCCAACTCGTCGCCCTCGCCGCCGTCCGTCTCCGCCGAGTCGTCCCCCTCCGCGACCCGTTCCGGCGGTACGATGTCGAGGAGGACGACCTTTCCGGCCTCGTGGGCGGCGGCGAGGCGCGCGCCGAACATCGCCGCCGCTCTGGCCGTCTCGCCCCGCATCGGCACCAGCACGTGGTCGTCGCCGTGGACCGTCTCGTAGAGGTACCGCGCGCGCTTCTCGTAGAACCGCGACCGCCAGACGAGGAAGACGAGGGCGACGATGGACGACGACAGGAAGATGCTCACCACGTACGACGCGGGGTCCACCTCCCGCGAGACGAGGGTGAGAAGCGCCGTCGAGAACGCCGACGGCACCTCCACGTCGGCGACCCACGTCACGACGCCGGTGAGCAAGACGGCGAGGGCGGCGCTCTCGGGGTGGACGAGCGTGCCGTTCGTCGGCCCGTACAGCAGTCGCCCCGCCTCGAAGGCCGCCAGACCGCAGAGCGCCCCCGCCGTGAGGCCGGCGACGAACTTCTTCGGGTCCGCGTACCGGCCCTCGGGGTCGGAGAACAGGGTGTACGTCCCCGACGCGAGGGGCGGAAACAGGAGGAAGTAGAACTGGGGGACGACGTTCGAGAGGTAGGTGACGAACGCGATGAGGAGGGGGACGAGGACGACGACGATGAGGTGAAGCAGGTTGTTCGTGTTCTGCACCCACCGGCGGAACTCCGACGCCTCTCGTCGCTCGAACCGCCGCAGTCGGCCGACGAGGACCGAGAGCCGCGAGAGGAGGTGCCGGAGGCGACTCATCCTACGCGAGCGTCGTCACCGCGTCGAGCGTGAGCGAGATGGCGCGTTCGACGTTGTTCTTCGCCTTCTCGGGGAGTTCCTCGTCGGAGTCCGCGCCCTTCTGGGTCCCCTCGACGAGGTTCCCGTCCACCGTGCAGATGGCCCCGGCGCGCATCCCCTTGCGGCGCGCGAGGGCGAACACCGTCGCCGCCTCCATCTCAATGGCCAGCAGGTTCGCGTCCTCCCAGTCCTCGACGAACTCGTCGGACTCGTTGTAGAACGCGTCGTCGGAGACGATGGGGCCGACGTGGACGTCCTCGTCGTTGGCCTCGGCGGAATCGACGAGGGCCGTCAGCACCTCGTAGTCCGGCACGGCCGGGTAGACGGCGGACTCGTAGCGCTTCGAGGTGCCCTCCTCCTTGGCTGCGCCGGTGGCCACTATCATGTCGCCGATTTCGATGCCTCGCTGAAGCGCGCCGATGGTGCCGACGCGGATCACGGTGTCGACGCCGACGCGCGACAGTTCCTCGATGGCGATGGCGGCGGACGGACAGCCGATACCCGTCGAACAGATGGTGAGCGGGACGCCCTCGTACGTCGCGTTCACTATCTTGTACTCGCGGTTCGCCGAGACTTCCTCGACGTCCTCGCACTGGGCGGCGATTCGGTCCACGCGCCCCGGGTCGCCCGGGACGAGTGCGATGTCGTTGACGTCTCCCTCCGACACGAGCAGATGGGGCTGTTTTGCCATACTGCCGTCGTCTCGTGTCTGGGTCAAAAGCGCCGCGGTCCGGGACTCCGCGAGGCGCGGTTTCGGGGGACGGAGGGACGTTCCTCCGCCGCGGGGTCACGCTCGAACGGCGATAGTGGTCCGTTAGGGTGAGTTTAATCGAATCTAACGTGTGGTCGGGTTCGATTACCGGTTCGTATCTTGTAGGTAACTAACTGGGTTCCCCCCAGAGGTGTACGTGGCCGTCGGGCACCATCCGCGGCCGTCGGACGATGGAGTCGGCGGTGGAACGCCCCCCTCGTTTCACCCCCTCGCCGCTCCGCAGAACGGTGCGGCGGTTTCCGTCGGTGCGGCGAGTGCGACTCGGACTGCGGTCGGCAACGGGTCACCCTCGACCCGTCCCCCACCCTCACGTCCCTTCCCGCCTCCGTGGTCCGGGCCGCGTCCCGCGGATGGGCGCGACGGCACACCCGTTCCCCCTCTCGAACATGGACGCTCCGTGTCGCGGCATCGGTCGCGTCTCGCGCGCCGCGACTCCCCCGAAATTCCCCCTTTTCCGTCCCCTCGTCCGCGACGCTCGGCGGTTCGAACCTCACAGTCTGAACCGTTCGGTTCGAACCGCGCGGCTCAGACCGCGGCCGTCAGGAACGGCGCGACGAGGACGAACCCCGCGCCGAAGACGAGCGACGACCGGAGCCACTGGCCGCAGACGGCCGTCGAGCGCTCCTCGTAGATCGACCGCCCGGCGCGCGGGAGGACGAGGTGGGCGAAGAACGAGTAGATGAACAGGACGACGCCGACGACGGCGACGACGTGCGGGACGACGCCGACGCGGCCCACGACCGGTCCCACGGGGAGGAGAAGCGCCAACACCAGATAGAGCAACGCGTACAGCGTCCCCGCGAGGACCCCCACCGCGTGGTGGACGACGTTCGCGCCGAGGAATCCCACGTCCTCGGGCGAGATGCGCAGGAGGACGGCGGCGGCGACGTAGGCGGGGGTGAACCCCTCCTCCTGTCGGACCATCGCAACGTCCATGGCGAACGACGCCACGAGACCCGCGAGCGCACACAGAGCGACGAAGAGCGGTGCCTCGCCGGGGTCGAACAGGCCGACGACGGCGAGGGCGACGGGGTGCATTCGTCCGAACGAGGCGACGGCGGCAGATAAGGGCACGGTTCCGTTCCGGCCGCTCTCGCCCTCAGTCGCCGAGGAACGAGCGAACCCGCTCGCGGGAGAGGCTCCCCTGCGAACCGGGGGAACAGGAGACTATCGCGCCGCACGCGTTCGCCACCGCGAGGGCGCGTTCGAAGTCCGCGCCGTCGGTCAACGCGGAGAGGAACCCCGCGGCGAAGGCGTCGCCCGCGCCGGTGGTGTCCACCGCGTCGATGGGGTAGCCCGGGTGTGCGGTTCTGCCGTCGTCGTGTCGCACCTCCGCGCCGTCGGGGCCGTGTTTGATGACGAGGGTCTGCTCGTCCAACTCGAAGGCGTCCAGCGCCAACCCGGCCTCGCGGTCGTTGAGAAACAGGTAATCGACGGTCGAGATGGCCGTCGAGTAGGCTCGCTCGCCGATGCGCCGTCCGGGGTCGAAACTGACGGGGACGCCGGCGTCCCGCGCCCGTCGCGCGAGTTCCGTCGCCGTCTCGGGTCGCTGACTCGTGAGGTGGAGGTGGTCGGCGCGTTCCAGTTCGGCCGCCGGCAGGTCGTCGGCGTCGAACGCCTCGTTCGCGCCGGCACAGCCCAGAACGATCACCTCGCCGCTGGGTTCGACGACGATGTGCTTCGTCGCCGTCTCGCCGCCGGGGACGGTGACGACGTTCTCGCAGTTCACGCCCGCGGCGGCGAGGTCCTCGCGGGCCGTCCGGCCGTGGTCGTCGTCGCCGACGCTCCCGAGGAGCGACGCCTCCTCGTCGAGTTCGGCGAGTCCGCGGGCGACGTTGGAGGCGCTTCCGCCGCCCGACGCGCCCCGGGACTCGACGGACGCCTCGCCGTCGGGTTCGGGGAGGGCGTCGACGCGAAACAGCACGTCCCAGTTCACGTGACCGGCGCAGACGATGCGGGACATCTGCCGATGGGTCGCCCGCCGCGCGTAAAAACGCTCGCGTCGGTGGGAGCGACGCGGAACGACCGTCACCTCGCGCACCCGCGCCCGCGTCGGGACTCGGGGGCCGCCGGGCCTCAGGCGACGGTGAAGAGAAGCAGGTTGTGCGCGCCGGGGCCGAGGCCCACGGCCGCGACGAACCCGAGGAGGAGGAACCCCTCGGTGGGGTCCTCGCGCACGTAGTCGGCGAACAGGGAGACGACGCCGCAGACGACGGCGAGTTTCACGAGGACGAACAGCCACCCCCCGCCGAGGTACGGGTCCGTCGGGAGTCCGTGGGCGAACTCGATGATGAACCGCGAGAGCGGCGTTCGCTCGCCGAAGCCGAGGAGGTCCACCCCGACGGCGGTGGAGACGGCGTCGAGGCTGTGACCGAAGACGGCGAGGCCGCCCACCGCGCCCGTCGCCGCCGCGGGCGGGTACGCGCGGACGAGAACCTCCCACGCGGCGGCGGCGACGACGACGGAGGCGGCCAGTCCGATTACGGGGACGGACGGCGAGAGCGTCCCGCGCGACGCGCCGGCGAGGAGGACCGCCGCCGACGCCGCGAGGGCGAGACCCCCGCCGACGCCGCCGAGGACGCGGGCCGCGGAGTCGTCACCGTCCGCCTCGTCCTCACCGCCGAAGCGCGCGTCCGCGGCCACCCACGTCGCCACGCCGAGGATTGCCACCGTGACGTAGACGGCGGGTGTGCCCGCGAGGGGGCGGACGACGCCGGGGAGCGAATCGAGGACGTAGAGGACGTGCAGCGCCGACCCCAGAACCATCCACGGCGCGAACGCGAGGATGCGGCGGGGCGTCACCGCCGGGCGTCGCCGGTACGCCTCGCGTCCGACCTCCGCCGCCGCCACGAAGAGGAGAGCGAGGTACGTCGGCGGCGGGAGCGAGAACCCTTCCGGAAGTATCGCCATGGCGGGAGGGCGCGGGGGCGGCGTGAAAGCCTTACGGAAGGTCGCCGAAAGCGTCGTATGGTCTCCGACGGCGACGACTCCCCGACCGAAGTCGAATCCAGCCTCCCCGAGTTCAGTCCCGGGTAGGCGGTGCTCTTCATGCTCCTCGGAAGCCTGGCGACGCTCGTCGTCCTCGTCGCCCTCGGCGCGCTATCGGCCGAGTTCGTGCAGTCCGCGGTGGTTCCCCTCGGCGCGTTCGCGATCGGGGTCGCCGTCGTCTGGTGGGTGCTAGAAACCCTCGGCGGGCGGTGAGCGGCCCCGCTCCGGCGAGTCGGCGCGCTTTTGACCCGCCGAGTCGTCGCCTCGCGCATGGACCGAACGGAGTTCGCCGCCCGCATCGACCACACCGTCCTCGGCCCGGAGACGACGCCCGACGACGTGAAACGGGTGTTAGACGAGGCCGACGAGTACGGGATGAACGCCTGCATCCCGCCGTGTTACGTCGCCGAGGCCGACGCGTACGCGCCGGACGTGACGCTTGCGACCGTTATCGGCTTCCCCCACGGCCAGCACTCGACGGCCGCGAAGCGCGAAGAGGCGGTGGACGCGTGGCGAAAGGGGGCCGACGAACTCGACGTGGTCGTCAACGTCGGCCGACTGAAGGCCGGCGAGGACGACGCCGTGAGAGAGGACATCGCCGAAGTCGTCGCCGCCGTGCCGATTCCGGTGAAGGTCATCATCGAGACGGCCCTCCTGACCGACGGGGAGAAGCGCCGCGCCTGCGAGGCGGCCGTCGAAGCCGACGCCGACTTCGTGAAGACCTCCACGGGGTTCGCCGACGGCGGAGCCACCGCGGAGGACGTGGAACTGATGGCCGAGTACCTCCCCGTGAAGGCGAGCGGCGGCGTCGGATCCTACGAGGAGGCGACGGCGATGTTCGAGGCGGGCGCGGAGCGAATCGGCGCGTCGTCGGGCGTCGAAATCGTCTCGGGACACCCCGACTTCTGACGCTCCGTCCGGTTACTCATTCGAGCGCGTAGATGCGCGACTCTGCGCCTTCCGCCGAACCCGAGCGTCGGCGACCCGTAGACGCCGCCGTCGAGTTCGCGTTCCCACGCGACGTCGCCCGACGCGGCGTCGAACGCGCGAACTCGGTGGGCGCGGTACCGTCGGGCGCGTAGTTGGCGTTCGCGGCGTCGTGACCGAACGACCGCCACGAGGGGTCGTCGCCGGCCTCCGACGCCGCTTCGTCGCCGCCGGCCGAGAGACAGCCGGAAACCGCACACAGAGACGGCGCTCCGCCCGCGCGGAGCACGTCTCGTCTGGAAACCGTGGAGGGCATCTGACTCGTATCACCACGGCCGAAGTAGATCTCTTCTGTAACGTCTCCCCTTCTCGGCCGTCGGGCCGTACCGTCGCGCTTTTGGCCGCCGAGGCGATATCTCACGACGACCGAATGGCCCGATACCACATCGAGACGTACGGCTGCACCTCGAACCGCGGCGAGAGCCGCGCCATCGAGAGCGCGCTCCGCGACGCGGGCCACTACCGCGTGGACGGACCCGAGGAGGCCGACGTCGCCATCATGAACACCTGTACGGTCGTGGAGAAGACGGAGCGGAACATGCTCCGCCGGGCCAAAGAGTTGGAGAAGGAGACGGCCGACCTCATCATCACCGGCTGTATGGCGCTCGCGCAGGGCGAGGAGTTCCGCGAGGAGGACGTGGACGCCCAGATTCTCCACTGGGACGACGTGCCGACGGCCGTCACGAACGGCGAGTGTCCGACGCCCGGCCCCGGCGTCGAACCCGTCTTGGACGGCGTCGTCGGCATCCTCCCCATCGCCCGGGGCTGCATGTCGAACTGCTCGTACTGCATCACGAAGTTCGCCACCGGTCGCGTCGACTCGCCGTCCGTCGAGGAGAACGTCGAGAAGGCCCGCGCCCTCGTTCACGCCGGCGCGAAGGAGATCCGCATCACCGGCCAGGACACCGGCGTCTACGGCTGGGATGAGGGCGACCGGAAGCTGCCCGAACTGCTGGACCGCATCTGCTCGGAGATAGACGGCGACTTCCGCGTCCGCCTCGGCATGGCGAACCCCGGCGGCGTCCACGGCATCCACGAGGAACTCGTCGAGGTGTTCGCCGAACACGAGACGTTGTACAACTTCATCCACCTGCCCGTCCAGTCGGGTTCGGACACGGTGCTGGAGGACATGCGCCGCCAGCACCGCGTGGACAAGTTCGTCGAGATAGTCGAGACGTTCGACCGGAAGTTGGAGTACTGGACGCTCTCGACGGACTTCATCGTCGGCTTCCCCACCGAGACGGACGCCGACCACGCCCAGAGCATGGCGCTGTTCAAGGAAGTCCGCCCGGAGAAGGTGAACATCACGCGCTTCTCGAAGCGTCCCGGCACGGACGCCGCCGAGATGAAGGGCCTCGGCGGCACCGTCAAGAAGGAGCGCTCGAAGGAGATGTCCGAGTTGAAGATGGACGTCGTCGCCGAGGCGTACGAGGCGATGGTCGGCGAGACGCACGAGGTGATGGTCGTCGAGGAGGGCACCGGGGACTCCGTGAAGTGCCGCGACGAGGCGTACCGACAGATCATCGTCCAGAACGCCTCGGAGCGCGGCGTCGAACCCGGCGACTTCCTCGACGTCGAGGTGACGAGCCACCAGACGGTGTACGCGTTCGGGGAACCCGTCTGAGCGGTTCGGCGTTCCGGCTCAGAGGAGGAACGTCCCGAGGAAGCCGACGGCCGTCGCCAGCGTGACGGACGGCCCCGCCTGTCGGTAGGCGTCGGGGTAGATTTCGCCCGCGAGCGACGCCAGAATCGCGCCGCCGGCGAACGCTCGGACGCCCCCGAGCCAGAACTTCGGCAGGGGCGGGATGTACCAGTAGCCGAGTAGCACCGACCCGCCGACGACGAGTGCCGTGACGGCCCACGCGGCGAACGTCTTTCCCTCGCCGCGGTGTTCGGACATGTTCTTCCCGGACATCATCGACTGAGAGCCGTTGGTGACGACCAACGCGAACAGGAACGCCATCGCGCCCGAGACGTTGCCGACAAGGAGCGACCCCATCGCCGCGTTCTCGGGGACGCCGTCCGTCGTGACGCTGGCCCACAGCCCCCACCCCTGCTCTTCGGACTCGTCGTCCGACATCCGGTCGATGAGGATGTCGAGGCCGCCGAACGTGCCGACGCCGAGGAGGAAAAAGCCCGACGCGGTCCACTTGCCGATGTTCTCCACCGCCGGGTCGTACAGTTCGAACGCCAACGAGACGACGAGCGACCCGCCGCCGACGGCGAGGAGTATCGCCTGCCACCGCTCGTTCGGTTCGGCCCAGACGCCGACGGACGACCCGACGACGAGCGAGACGGCCGAGAAGACGGCGTAGAACCACGGATTGGAGAGCAACCCCCCGAGGAGGTTCCCCGAGTTCGATGCCTGAGCGGCGACTGCCCCGGAGAGTGTGCGGGTCACTGCCACGGATTAATGTAGTCGGAGCGAACCTTTGTCCGTTTCTGCCGACGAGGTGACCGCTCGCTCGTCCGCCACGTCGCCAAACGCGGGCTGGCGGGCGGGCGAGACGCGTTACGATCCGTTCACGTCGAGGACCACTTTCCCGGTGAGGCCGCCCTCCTCGACCATCTCGTGGGCCTCGGCCACGTCTTCCAGCGGTAGCACCGAGTCGATGACCGGTTCGAGTTGGCCGCGTTCGGCGAGGCGGCGCAGGCCGTCGAGGTAGTGGCGGGCGCGTTCCAGGAAGAGGAGGTGGACGGTGAAGTTCTTCTGGTAGGCCGCGCCCCACTCGCCCTCGGGTTCGAGGATGGTTATCATCCGGCCGTGCGGCCGCGTGACCGCTGCGCTCTCGGCCAACGTGTCGCCGCCGACGGTGGTGAACACCGCGTCCGCGGGTTCGTCGAACTCCGAGTCCATCACCTCGGCGAAGTCCTCGGACTCGTAATCGACGGCGCGCGCCGCGCCGAGTTCCTCCGTCTGTTCGACCGTCTTCGGACTCGCCGTGGCGACGACCTGCGCGCCCGCGGCGTCGGCGATTTGGACCGCGTGCGCGCCGACGCCGCCCGCGCCGTGAATCAGCACCGTCTCGCCCGCGCCCACGTCGCCGCGGGTGACCATCGCCTCCCACGCGGTGCCGCCCGCGAGGGGGAGGGCCGCCGCCTCGGTGTGCGAGAGGTTCTCCGGCTTCCGGGCGACGATGGACTCGTCGGCGGTGTGGTACTCCGCGTAACTGCCCCGTTCGCCGAATATCTCCGGCGTGTAGAACACCTCGTCGCCGGGTTCGAAGTCGGTCACCGACTCGCCCACCTCCTCGACGACGCCCGAGACGTCGTAGCCGATGACCGTCGGCGGCGAGATGCCGGCCCACGACCCGGCCTGCCGAATCTTCGTGTCCACCGGGTTGACCGACGAGGCGTGCACCGCCACGAGAACCTCGGTCGGTTCGGGCGACGGTTTCTCCACGTCGCGCCGTTCGAAGACGTCGGTGCCGCCGAAGTCCGTGATGACCATCGCGTCCATGCGCGAAGGGACGGCCGGGACTCGGGTAAGCGGTTGGGCCGAAACCGGTCGAGACGGGTCGAACGTCCGCTTCGTTGAGGGTTAGCGCCGTCGGGCGCGCCGCCCGCACTCGACGCATCGGTACTCCGCGCGCCACCCGCCGCCGGTGACGAAGCGCCTCTCGTAGGCGTCTCGCGCGCCGCACTCGGGGCAGACGTCGGGGAGGTCGGAGTCGTCCACGCTCACTCCGTCCGGCGGAACATCCCGCGGGAAGCGGGGGCGGTCGGTTCGAAGCCCCACCGCTCGTAGAAGCCGTCCACGTCGGCGAAGAGGTTCACGTAGGCGTTCGGCGGCGCTTCGCGGTCGAGGTAGGCGACGAGTTCGTCCATCATCGCGGTGCCGAGTCCCCGGCCTTGGTGGGCGGGGTGAACGGCCATGTCCGCGATTTGGTAGACGGTCCCGCCGTCCCCGACGATGCGTGCCATCCCCACCGTCTCGCCGTCGTAGCGGACGCTGACGCCGAAAATCGTGTTGGGCAGGCCCGCCCGCGCGCCCTCGACGCTCCGGGGGGCCATCCCCGCCGCCTCGCGGAGTGCGCAGAACGTCTCGGGGTCGGGGACTTCGCGGACCAGTCCGTAGGCGTCGTCCATGTCCCCGCGGACGCTGGCGGGCGAGAAGTGAATTGTCATCCGCCGTGACCGCCGAAACCGCCAACGCTTTTCCGTTCGACCGCAGACTCCAGTCCGATGGACGACACGCCCGGTCCAGACGTTCCCGTCTACGTCCGCGATTTCCTCCAGACGGTCGCCGCGGTGCTTCTCGTCGGTCTCCTCCTGTTCGGGGCGACCGGCGTGTGGCCCCCGATGGTCGCAGTCGAGAGCCCGAGCATGGAACCGCACATGACGAAGGGCGACCTCGTCGTCGTGACGGAGGCCGACCGCTTCGCCGCCCCCGCCGCCGACGAACACGGCGTCGTCACGGTCGAGTCCTCGCGGGGGTACGCTCGGTTCGCGGAACCGGGCGACGTGATCGTCTACGACGCGCCGCAAATCCCGGGGTCGCCGATAATCCACCGGGCGCGCTTCCACGTATCGGCCGGCGAGAACTGGTACGACAGGGCGAACCCCGACTACCTCCCGGCGGGCGCGGACGACTGCGAGGAACTGGTGAACTGCCCGGCCCCCCACGGCGGGTACATCACGAAGGGTGACAACAACGAGATGTACGACCAAGTGACCGGCATCGCGGACGAGGCCGGCCCCGTCCGCGCGGAGTGGGTCGTCGCCAAGGCGCAGGTCCGCGTGCCGTACCTCGGCTACGTCCGCCTCCTCCTCTCGGGGAAGGCCTGAATCGCGCGTCCGCGCGGTCCGGCGGAAATCCTCACGTTCGGTATCCGTCCAACGCCCAGTCGTACCGCTCCGCGAACTCCGCCGGGTCGGCGCGGAATGCCTCCCGCACGGCGGCGACTCCCTCGCTCCGTTCGAGTTCGTCGAGGAGGGCGCAGCCGACCCGGTAGGGTAGTCTCGACCCGCCGAACAGGTGAGACGCCAACTCGTCGGTCGGGACCGACTCCTGGCGGAGTCGTTCGCGGAACGAGTCGTACTCCCCGACGAGGGTTCGGAGCCGTTCGGGGTCGGAGAGCGCGGCGTAGTCGTCGCAGATGGCGTGCTCCTCGACGCCGACGGCACCGTCCGACCGACGGAGTTCGAGCGGCGCGTACGTCGCGAACGCCTCGGTGTGGAAGACGGTGTTCCAGACGGCCCGCTGGTTCTCGGACTCCAACGGCCGGGGTCCGAGCCCGTCGAGCGAGGCGTGCTCTCGTTCGTAGAGGACGTGAGAACTCTCGTGGACGCCCGCGTAGAGCAGTTGGCGCGGTCGTCGGTGGAACAGCGGTTCGTTCAGGTCGACGTAAGCCCCGCTTCGGACGCCGATTCCGGTTTCGTAGCCGACGCCGAGATGGAGCGTCACGTCGGAGATGTCCGCGTTCGGGGCGACGCGCCGGAGCTGTCGTTCGATCTGCGCG
The DNA here is from genome assembly GCF_042662625.1 of Halopelagius fulvigenes. Lineage (GTDB taxonomy): Archaea > Halobacteriota > Halobacteria > Halobacteriales > Haloferacaceae > Halopelagius > Halopelagius fulvigenes. The sequence continues at coordinate 569,948 of NZ_JBHSXH010000009.1, read as the reverse complement.
GTCCACTCGCGTTCCCGGGAGCGGACCCGGTCGATAAGCCGTACGATCTCCGTTCTGTTCTCCGAGAGGTTTCCGAGACCCGAGAAGGCCGTCCGTTCGCCGTCGACCGCATCGGAGAGGTCGTCGCGGGTCAACTCCCGCCCGAGGACGGTCGCGTGTTCTCTGGCGACCCCGTATCCGGGGTGATTCCAGACTCGGTCGAGCGACGCCTCCCCGTCGACGTACGAGAGGAACCGCTCGGCGGCGGACCAATCGATCTGCACGTCCTCCACCTCACGACCGGCGGTCTAATCGGTTCGGGTCGGGGGTTCGCCCGCCCGCGGCGGGTCACTTCTCCGTCGCCGACGACCTCGGTCGCCGGGCGTTCGTCTGCGCCTCCTCCGTCGCGGTTCTGAACCGCGCGAGTCTGTCGGCCTCCTCGTCCTCCTTCCACTCGCCGAGTTCCTTCGGGTCCACGTGGACGAACACGTCGTCGACGTCGGGCATCTCGCGGATGGACGAGACCACCTCCGACTCGATGTCGTGGGCCTCGAAGAGGGTCATGTCGCCCTCGACTTCGATGTGGAGGCTCACGTCTATCTCCGGGCCGACGTAGTGCGCCACCACGTCGTGCGCGCCGCGGACTTCGGAGTGCGAGAGCGCGCGTCCGAGAATCTCGGCGCGCAGTTCCTCCGGCGGCGCCGCGCCGACGAGGTAGTTCAGGTTGTCGCGGACGATCTCGTACCCGGTGTAGAGGATGCCCAGGGAGACGACGCCGGCGGCGACGGGGTCGAGGACGGGCAGGCCGACGCCCGCGCCGACGACGCCCGCGAGAGCCGCCACGGCGGTGAGGATGTCGTTTCGGTTGTCCTTCGCCGTGGCGACGATGGCCGGCGACCGGCGGTCCTCGCCGACGGAGAGGCAGTAGCGGTAGAGGGCGTACTTCACGGCGGCGGTGACGAGGAGCACCGCGATGCCGGCGAGACCGGCGCTCCGCCCGTACGTCCCGTTCAGAACGGTCGTGGTGGCGTTCCAGAGGACGCCCGCGCCCGCCGCGAAGACGCCGAGGGCGACGAAGAGGGCGACGAACGGTTCGATTCGCTCGTGACCGTGGGGGTGTTCGAAGTCGGGCGGTTGGGTGGTGAGGTACAACCCGGCGACGACGATGACGCTGTAGGCGGCGTCGGCGAGACTGTTGACCGCCTCGGACCCGACGGCGAGACTCCCCGTCGCCCACCAGACGGCCCCCTTCGCGAGTACGAGAGCGAGGTTGACCGCCAACACGACGAGTCCCACCCGCCGAATCACGTCCTTCCGGGTCCCCTCCATCGGTGGGGACTACTCGTCGGAGGGCAAAATCGCTTCGGACGGACCGCCGTACCGGACTCCGCCGGTCACTCCGTCGCCGTCTCGAACGAGAGGCGGACCGCGGCGTCGGCGTCACCGGTCGGGCCGTCGCCGTCGTCCCCGTCGTCTCCGTCGCCCCCACCTCCGTCCGCCGCGTCGAGGCCGGAGAACGCCTCGTGGAGGCGGTCGTACGTGTCGTCGAGGGCCTCGACCAGCACCTTGGTGTCCCCGACGACGGGCATGAAGTTGGTGTCGCCGTTCCACCGCGGGACGACGTGGGTGTGGAGGTGGTCGTCGATGGACCCGCCCGACGCGCCGCCGCCGAGGTTCTCGCCGACGTTGGCGGCGTCGGGACCCATCGCGGCGTCGAACGCCGAAAGCGTCGCGGCCTTCAGTTTCGCGTGGTCCAACAGTTCCGCGTCGGTCAGGTCGCCCCACTCGCCCGTGTGGCGGTACGGGATGACCATCGCGTGGCCGGGGTTGTACGGGTAGTTGTTCAGGAGGACGAACGTGTGGTCGCTTCGCGCGACGACGCGACTCTCCCTGTCGTCGTCGCGTTCGGGGAGGACGCAGAACGGACATCCTTCGGACTCCTCGTCGTCGTCCCGTTCGACCCACTCGATGCGCCACGGCGCGAACAACTGGTCCATGAACGACCCGTGGAAACGCGTCCGCTTAGTGTCGGCGGAAACGCGACTGTGACGCTCGTTGACTCGTGGCTAGGTTCATGCCGCGTCCCGCCGTACGTCCCGCGATGGCAGTCAGTCCCGACCCGTCCGAACGAACCGAACCGTGCGACCACTGCGGCCGGGAGACCCCTCACCGGGTTCGGGTGGAACTGCGCGCGGAGAACAGAGACCCCGAACGCGCCGCGTACTCCCGCGAACCGTACCGAATCTCCGTCTGCGCGACGTGCGGCGCGGAGGAAGTGACCCGGATGAACAACGCGTGACTGCCGCGAACGTCTCACCACCGCGGCGCACTCGAATACTCTCCTCGTCAACGGAACGGTAGAATCGAAGACCAAGTGACCGCCAGCGCGGACGCGTTGGCGTCGAACTCCAGCGAACTGCTGGACGTCCTCGACCGGTTCGTGGTGGACGACTCCGACGCGTACGACGTGGAGACGACCGCGGCGGCCGACGCCTACGGGGACGCGACGGGCGGCCCCCTCCCCGGCGACGACTGAACGCCGACTCGTTTTTCGAGAAAGAGCGACCGAGACGACTACTCGGTGAGGATCTCGCAGCCGTCTTCCGTGACGATAACGGTGTGCTCCGCCTGACTCACGAGCGTTCCGTCGTCCTCCTTCAGGACGGGGTAGCCGTGGAGGACGCCCTGCTGTTCGAGGCGGCGGATGGCCATCTCCGCGCGGGGGGAGTCTATCCACCGCGAGGCGAACGGGAGCGTCTTGTACTCCTCGGTCACCTGTTCGAGGACCTGCCGCGCCGCGCGATTCCGAACCGACCGGTCGCGTTCGAGGCTGTAAATCTCCTCTTTGGACCCCTCGCTCACCTTGCCGCGGCCGTCGGTGGCGAACGGTTCGATGGCCACCACGTCACCGACTTCGAGTTCGACACCGCGTTCCGTGCCGCGGTTGGGGATGTTCGGCCCGGTGTGGGCGTCCCACTGGGCGACGCCGTGCCCCGAGAGGTTGAGCACGGGCGTGTAGCCGTACCCGCGGATGACGTCCTCTATCTCCGCGCCGACTTCGCCCGTCTCCGCGCCGGGTTCGACGGCCTCTAGCGCCGCGTCGAGGGCTTCCTCGGCCGCCTCGACCAGTTCGTCGTTGCCCGAGAGGTCCACCGTCACCGCGGCGTCGGCGATGTAGCCGTCCACGTGGACGCCGCAGTCAAGACACACCATGTCCTCGCCGAACTCGGTGTCGTCGTCGCGGCCCGGACTCGCGTGCGACGCCTCCTCGTTCACGCTGATGTTGACGGGGAAGGCGCACCCGTCGGCGAGTTCGTAGATTCGTTCCTCCGCGAACTCGGCGACTTCGAGGTGTTTCGCGCCGGGTTCGACCTTCTCGGCCGCCTCGTCTAACACCTGTCGCAGAACGCGCCCCGCCTCGCGGTACTTCTCGACCGTCTCGTCGTCGAGGGGTCCGATACTCATGCCCGCGCCTTCGCGTGACCGTCTGAAAGAGGTTGCGGACGCCGCGCCGTCGGGTGTTCGGGGTGGTATCGAGGGGCAGTGCGGGCCCGTCCGCCGGCACTCCGCCGCCGACGCGGATGTCTATATACGCCACCCTCAGTCTCCTAGTAACCGTTTATACGCGTCCGGGCGTGGTCTGAGAGAGTCAGATGGCCGAACCTACCTTCGACGACTCCGTGCCGCACCGCCGCGTCGATATCGACCGGTGGGAGGGGGTGTACGTCGTCGGCGACGTACACGGGTGTCGGGCGGAACTCGAACGCCTCCTCGATACGCTCGGCGTGACCGACGACGACCTCGTGGTGTTCGTCGGCGACTTAGTTCGAAAAGGGCCGGACAGCGCGGGCGTCGTCTCCCTCGTCCGCGGGTCGGAGAACATGCTGACGGTCCGCGGGAACAACGAGGAGAAACTCGTTCGGGGGGACAAGCGCCTGCCCGAACTGAGCGACGAGCAGATGGCGTGGATTCGGGACCTCCCGGTCGCTCTCTCGTGGGAGGGGACGCTCGTCGTCCACGGCGGCGTGGACCCGCGGACGACCCTCGCGGACCACACCGTAGACGAGTTAGAGACCAACCGGTCGCTGTCAGACGGGAGCTACGAACGGCCGTTCTGGTGGGAGGAGTACGCCGGCCCCGAACGGGTGTTCTTCGGCCACACGGTGCTGGCGGAACCGGTCGTCCGCGAGTACGCCGTCGGCCTCGACACCGGGTGCGTCTACGGCGGCGAACTCACCGCCTACGACTGGCGGAACGACGAGTTCGTCGCCGTCGAGTCCGAGGAGACGGTCGAAGAGCGGAGCGACTCGAAGATAGTGTCGCCGCGGCCCGCCGCCTCGCACTCCGACTGACCCGGCGGACGCGGAGCGCTCACGGACGGATTTTATCACCCGGCGGAGCGAGGGTGGGGACATGACCGACGGCGACTTCGAGGGCTACGGCGGACGGCACGTCCCCGACGCGCTGAAAGACGCGCTCGAACGACTCGCGGCGGCGTACGACGAGGTTTCGGACACCGACGAGTTCCGCTCGGACCTCCGCGGGTTGCTGGAGACGTTCGCGGGGCGGCCGACGCCGCTGTATCACGCGCGCAACCTCAGCGACCGCTACGGCGCGGACATCTACCTCAAGCGGGAGGACCTGCTCCACGGCGGCGCGCACAAGATAAACAACACGCTCGGACAGGCGCTACTGGCGAAGAAAGCGGGCAGAGAGCGCCTCATCGCCGAAACCGGCGCGGGGCAACACGGCACGGCGACGGCGATGGTCGGCGCGCTTCTGAACCTCGACACGGAGATATACATGGGGAAGAAGGACGCCGAGCGCCAGCGGATGAACGTCTTCCGGATGCGGTTGATGGGCGCGGAGGTGAACGAGGTGACTCGCGGTGGCGCGGGGTTGGCCGACGCCGTCGACGCAGCGTTGGAGGACTTCGCGCGGAACATCGACGACACCCACTACCTCGTCGGGAGCGTCGTCGGCCCGGACCCGTTCCCCCGGATGGTCCGGGACTTCCAGAGCGTCATCGGCAGGGAGGCGCGCGAACAGTTCCTCGACCGGACCGGCGAACTCCCGGACGCCGCGGTGGCCTGCGTCGGCGGCGGGTCGAACGCCATCGGCCTGTTCCACGCGTTCCGCGACGACCCGGTCGACTTCTACGGCGCGGAGGGCGGCGGCGAGGGGGCGGACTCGAAGCGCCACGCCGCCCCCCTCGCGAAGGGGCGAGACGACGTCATCCACGGGATGCGAACCCGCGTCATCGACGACGACGTGGAGGTGCACTCCGTCTCCGCCGGACTCGACTACCCCGGCGTCGGCCCGGAACACGCGATGTTCCGAGCGATCGGTCGCGCCGAGTACACGGGCGTCACCGACGACGAGGCCCTCGCGGCGTTCCGCGAACTCGCGGAGACGGAGGGCATCATCCCCGCCCTCGAATCGAGTCACGCGGTGGCCCGGGCCATCGAACTCGCCGAGTTGGGCGACCACGAGACGATTCTCGTCAACCTCTCGGGCCGCGGCGACAAGGACATGGAAACCGCCGCGGAGCGGTTCGACCTGTAGGCGCGCCCTCGCGGGGCCGGTCCGAACGCGCGCGACGGCCGTTGTACCTAACCCGCACCCCAGTGTCTTCCCGAGCGTGTCCCGAATCGCCGTCGCGCACACGGACCTCACGGCGAAAGGGGGCGGAGAAGGCGTCTGCATGAACGTCCTGGCGGCCCTCGAAGGCCGTCACGACGTGACACTCCTCACCCTCACGTCGCCCGACATCGACGCGTTGAACCGCTACTTCGACACCGACGTGGGCGACGTGACGGTCCGCCGTCCGCCGGTCGTCGAGTCGTTGCTCGAACGCACCGACCTCCCCCTCTACAACCTGGAGAACGCCTTCCTCTCGCGGTTCGTCGACTCGCGGGCCGACGAGTTCGACCTCGTGATATCGACGGACAACGAGATTTCGCCATCGATTCCGGCGATTCAGTACGTCCACACGCCGCGGTTCGGTCGCCTCGTCACCAGCAAGCGGGTGGGCGAGGACAGCTTCGTGGACCACCTCTACGACCGCCTCGCGTACCGCGTCGGCGGGTTCGACGCCGAGGAGATTCGGAACAGCCGTCTGCTGACGAACTCGCGGTGGATGGCCAACATCGTCCAGGACGTCTACGGCGTCCGCCCCGAGGTGGTGTACCCGCCGGTCGACACGTCGGGGTTCGACCCCGCGCCGTGGGAGGAACGCGAGGACGGGTTCGTCACCGTCGGCCGCATCACCTCCTACAAGAACGTGAAAGACGCCGTCCGCATCGTGGACGGCGTGCGCGAACGCGGCCACGACGTCCACCACCACGTCGTCGGCCCGCCGACCGAGGAGGCGTACGCCGCCGAGGTGAAGGAGATGGCCGACGACCGGGAGTACGTCACCGTCGAGGGCGAGATGCCCCGCGAGGAGTTGGAGGCGATGCTCTCGACGCACAAGTGGGGCCTGCACGCCAAGCGCCACGAGCACTTCGGCATGGCCGTCGCGGAACTCGTCGCGGCCGGTACGGTGGCGTTCGTCCCGGACAACGGCGGCCAACAGGACATCGTGGAGGGGCGCGACGAACTCATGTACCGGACCACCGAGGAGGCGGTGGAGAAGGTACACCGCATCCTCTCTGACGACGACCTGAGAGAGGAGGTCCGACAGACGCCCGACACCATCGAGGAGCGATTCGGCCGCGACCGGTTCCGCGAGGAGGTTCGGGCGTTGGCGGCCGAGGAACTCGACGGGCGCGCGTAGGGGGCCGCGAGGAGTCGACGGCGAGTCGACCGGATCGACTCTCTCCGACGGCGGAACTTCGGCGCGAGAAGCCGTATCGCCGCCGACGGTGCCAGAATCACTTTCTCCGTCGGCGGCGTCTGTCGGTCCATGGCAGTTCGGACGGCCGTCATCGGGAGCGGAATCGTCTCGACGAACAACCACCTCCCGGCCCTCGCTCGGAACCCGCGGACCGACCTTCTCGCCGTCGCCGACGTGGACGAAGAGAGCGTCCGCGAGGCGGCCGCCGAGTACGGGTGCCGGGCGTACACCGACGCCGAGACGATGCTCGAACGCGAGGACGCCGAGTGGGTCCACGTCGCCACGCCCGTCCAGACGCACGCCGACCTCGCGCGCGCGGCCATCGACGCGGGTGCGAACGTGACGGTGCAGAAACCGGCGGCGACCAACCCCGAGGAGTTAGGAGAGATGCGCTCCGCGGCCGACGAGGCGGGCGTGTCGCTCTCGGTGGTGCACAACTGGCTCTACTACCCCGTCGTCCGCGAACTCCGCCGCCGAATCGCGTCCGGCGAAATCGGCGAGGTTCGAGCGGTCAGAACCGCGTTCACGGGCGAGGGCCGCCCGGACGAGACGTACCGCGGCGACTGGGTGCTCGAACTCGAAGGCGGCGACTTAGAGGAGGGGATGTCGCACCCGTTCTATCTCACCCTTGCCCTCGGCGGCGTCCCGCGGAGCGAAGACGACGTGACCGCCCTCACCCGCGCGACGGAGGAGTTCGACCACGGCGTGACGTACGACGGCGCGCAGGTGCAGTACGTCGCCGAGAACGACGCCCTCTGTTCTATCACCTACCTCTCCTCGTCGGCGCGCGACTCCAAACTCGCGGTCCACGGCACCGAGGGGTCGATTCACGTCGATATCCCCACGGCCACGCTCGACGTCCACGACGCCGAGTCGGGGCCGTACCACTTCCCGAACGAGCGGTTCTCGCGGAACGCCGAACGGACGAGACAGACCGCCGAGGGGGCGGTGCGAAACGCGAAGCGGTACGTCGCGGGGCGAATCGAGGACGAACTCGACAGGCACGACGAGGACAGTCCCGACGGCCACTACTTCCTGTTCGACGAGGCGGCGAAAGCGCTCGAACGCGGCGAGAAACCGCCGGTGACGCCCGAACTCTCGCGGTGGGTGCTCGAACTCACAGAGCAGGTTCGCGAGTCGGCGCGGGAATGAGGCCCGCGGCGTACCTTTTTACGCGATAGCGCGGCAGTCGGGCGTGTGCGGTCGACCGATACTGCGCTCTGTGAGAACCGCCGCCTACGACCCGTCGATTCCGAGGTTCGACTCCAACTCGGCGGCCACGTCGTCCGGGGCGTACGCCGTCTCGATTCGCTCGCGGGCGTTCGCGGCCAGTCGCTTCCGTTCCTCAGGGTCCGACAGCAGGCGGTTCGTCCCCGCGACGAACTCGTCCCAGTCGTCGGCGACGAGGACGTCCTCGCCGGGTTCGGCGTCCACGCCCTCGAACCCCCGGCGGGTCGTGACGATAGGCGTCTCCCACGCCATCGACTCCAGTATCTTGATGCGGACGCCGCCGCCGATACGGAGGGGCGTGACCATCACGGCGGCGTCGCGGACGGCCGCCCCGATGTCCTCGACTTCGCCCGCGAACGTGATTCCCGGACGCTCTCCCAGCGACCGAACCGCGTCGTTCGCGTCGCGGCCCGCGACGACGAACTCGGCGTCGGGGTGCACCTCCCGAATCTCCGGCCACGGCCCCTCGGCGAACGCCAGCACGCCGTCCTCGTTGGGGAACCACTCGTAGGACCCGAAGAAGAGGAGTCGCTTCCCCTCGACCGGTCGGTCCGCCGTCTCGTACTCCGCGGCGTCGATGGCGACTCGCTGGCGCTTCACGGGCGTCGTGACGCGCTCTTCGAGCCGTCTCCGGTCCCTCTCGCCGAGGACCAACACCCGGTCCGACGCCTGATACGTGGCGAGTTCCTCGCGGCGGAGGCGGGGAATCTCAAGCGACAGTTCCGCCCGCGTCTTCACGTCCGACGCGGTGGCGCGGTGGAGGCGGTGGGCCGCGAACTCCACGACGTGCGCGCTCGTGACGAGGCGGGCGTCCGCCCACGCGGCGGCCGCCCGAACGTCCTCGTCGCGGAAGGCGCGGGCCAGATACGGGTGCTGTCCCACCACCACGTCCGGCGAGAGCGTCGTGATTCGCCTCGCCGCGGCCTCGCGCATCGAGTCGGCGTCGAACATCTCCATCACGTCCGACCGACCGAGGGCCGCCCGGGCGACTTTCCGGGCCGTCGGCGGTAGGGGGGACTCCGTGCCCTCGACGCGTACTATCGACTCGCAGACGTCGCGGACGCCCGGCACCGTCTCGGCGTCGTCGTCGCGGGCGTACGCGAGGAGGTGCACGTCGTGGCCGCGGTTCGCCAACGCGCGGACGAAACCGTACGTCACGATACTGTCCCCGGAGTTCGGCGGGAACGGGACTCCGCGCGCGAGGAAGAGAATCCGGCTCACGAGTCGAACACCCCGACCGGGTGGCCGTCGCCCGCCTCGGCGGTCGATTCCGCCGCCCCCGAGAGGCCGGCGTACAAATCGAGGAGTTCGCCGGCGTGCGCCGAGAGGCGCTTCGGCGGTTCGACGCCCTCGCGCAACCGCGCGACGAGACGCGGGTTCGACGCGAGCGTTCGGAGGCGCGCGCGGAGCGATTCGACGCTCTCGGGGTCGAACGTGAAGCCGTCCACGCCGTGCGTGACGAGTTCGGCCATCCCGCCCCGGTCGGCCGTCACCACGGGCGTCCCCGCCGCGAACGCCTCCTGAATGACGAGCGGACTGTTCTCGTACCACGTCGAGGGGAGGACGAACACGTCGGACTCGGCGAACGGCGTCGCCGGATCGTCGTAGTAGCCGTGGAACCGAACCCGGTCGTCCGCCGCGGCGTCCGCGAGTCGGGCGTGGTAGTCGTTCCCCTCGGGGTCGAACCGCCCGTACACGTCGAGTCGGGCGTCGCCCTCGACGCCCGCGAACGCCGCAAGCAGGCGGTGGACGCCCTTCTCCTCGACCAACCGCCCGGCGTACCCGAACGCGAGCGTCGAGTCGGGGTCGTACCCGCCGTCGCGGAACGCGTCCACCCAGATGCCGTTCCGGGCCTGCACGATGTCGCCGGGCGGGACGCCGAACTCGACGAACCGGTCGCGGAGGAACGCCGATGGCGACACCAACAGGTCCGCGGCGTCGAGGGCGTCGTCGAGGCGGGCGGTTCGACGGGCCACGGGTTCGGCGAACGCGGGAAACGTCGCGTCGCCCTCGCCCGCCTCCGGCGGGGAGTCGTCGTCGCCCTCGCCGCCGTCCGCGGCGTCCGCCACCGCCTCGCCGACGGCGTTCGCGTAGCAGTTCGCGCACTTGCCGACGCACGTCGGCCCGGAGCAGAGCGACCCGTCGGGGTGGGTGAGTTGCTCGCGGTGACACGCCGTCCAGAAGTCGTGGAGAGTGAGGACCGAGGGGACGCCCTCGGACGCGCAGATTCGGGGCAGTCGCGAGGAGAGACCCTTGAGGTGCTGAAAGTGGGCCACGTCGGGATCGAACGTCGAGAGGAGGTCCGCGAACGCGGCGTCCACGGACGATTGGGCGACCCCCGCCGACGGGTCGAGGGCGACGCCGTCCTCGGGTTGGGTCGTCGGCGTCGGGAGGCCGACAACCGACGCGCCCGGAACGTCCGCCGCCGCCGCGCCGCGGTCGGAGGGGGCGGCGACGGTCACCTCATGGTCCGCCGCGAACGCCTCCGCGAGGCGTTCGGTGTACAGTTCCGTCCCGCCGTAGGTGTCCGGCGGGAGGGCGTGGGCGACGAGGAGTATCCGCATGCGTCAGTCGTCCGTCGGCGTCTCGGCGGTCACGCCGTCGGGCGTCTCCTCGCCGGCGTTCCGGTCCACGTAGTCGTAGAGCCACGTGAACTGCCGCGCGAGGTCGTGTTCGTCCACGTCGAGGGGCGCTTTGAAGAACGACGCGAGGTGGGTCTGGAGGCCCGACTCGCCGCGTTCGTCGGCGTTCGAGAGGAGGCGAACGAGGTCCAACGCGAGGGGGGCCGCCAGCGCGGAGTCGGACCCCTCCCACGTGAACTGCATCTTCATCTCCGTGTCGAGGAAGCCCTCGAAGTGGATGTAGTCCCACGCCGTCTTCCAGTCGTCGAGGGAGGGCGTGTAGTCGATGCGGACCCGGTTGTGGAAGTCGTCGTCGAGGATTCCGTCGAGGATGTCGCCCTTGCTCTCTATCTTGCCCGCCTTGTTGCGTTCGTCTTCGAGAACCTGCCCGTCGGTGTTGCCGAGGATGTTGTGGCCCTCCCACGACATGACGCGGAGGTTGCGCCCGGCGAACATGGGTCCGAGCGCGGCTTTGACGAGCGATTCGCCCGTCTTGCCGTCGTTGCCCATGTGGGGGACGCCCTCCTCGCGGGCCAGTTGGCGCAGGCCGCCGAGGGAACTCCCGGCGGAGGGGGTGAAGTTCGCGTACGGGTGGCCCTCGCTGAGGGCGACGTAGGCGTACAGCGAACTCGCCGGCAGGTCCCGGTCGTCGCCTTCGACGGCCGACTCGAACGCCTCGCGGGTGGCGTAGTCGTCGGGGTTCTCCACGGGCGGTTCCGAGGAGGCGACGTTCACCATCACCACCCGGTCGAGACCCTCCGCCCGGCGGAACGAGTCGACGTCGTCGCGGATTCGCTCGACTATCTCGGCGACGGTCCGGTCCTCCTCCAGTAGTTCAGCGTTGGAGAGGGCTTCGACGCTCTCGCCGCAGTTCAGCGCCGTCCCGACGTGAACGTGGTCGTCCACGTCGGCTAAGTCGTCCGCGACGGCTTCGACCGTCGAGGGGTGGGGCATGCCGTTCTCCTCCGCGAGGCGGCGCGCGTCCTCCGGGACGCTTCCGGTTCGGATGTCGTGCCCGCCGAACGCGAGGTCCGACACGTCCGGCATGTCGAGGCGCGAGACGGGGCGGCGCGCCGACACCATCCCGGTGGTGTCCGTCTCGCCGCGCGCGATGGCCTTCGCGCCGACCATCGCCGTGGTGGCGATGTTGCCGCGCGCGCCGACCAACCAGACGCCGACGTCGCTCACGGGGCCACCTCCGCGCCACCGTCGGTCCGCACGTCGGCGTTCGTCCTCACCGTACCGTCGCGTTTCGTGGAAGCGGCCTCGTGTCTCATGGTCGTGTGAAATCGGACCGGTAACTCCCGGTCGCGCGCCGCCCGGCCCGGGCGACGACCGCGCGACCCTCGACGGCCCGTCTCGCGTCTCCCCGAGCGAGATGCCGCCGAAATGTATGTTATCAAATACGTCTGTGATTCGTCTCGAACCGACCTATACTACCGTCAGAGGCGACTAATATCTCTCGGCCGCAATAACGAATAAAAATATTGTCGTTAATCTAGCAGACCGGCGACGGAGGCGAACTACCGTCTGTTCGCGGCGGTCCGTCCGATTCGCCAGCGGAGTCCGGAACTTCTCGTCCGCCGTCAGTCTCGGGGACTCGGGCCCGCTTCGAGCGTCTCGAACAGGTCGAGGTACGCCTCCACCTGCCCCTCGACGGTGAACCGGTCGCGGACGAGTCGCCGTCCGCGGCGGCCCGCCTCGTCGGCCCTCTCGGGGTCCCCGAGGAACGATTCGAGGGCGTCCGCGAGTTCGCCGACGTCCCGGGGGTCCACGACCCGTCCGGTCGCGCCGTCGTCCACCAGTTCGGACGCGCCGCCGAACCGCGTCGTCACGACGGGCGTCCCCGCCGCGAGGGCTTCGAGGTTCACCGTCGGGAACGGGTCGAGGTGGACGGAGGGCGTGGCGACGACCGCGGCGGCGCGGAACGCCCGCCGGAGGTCCGCCCGCGGAATCCACCCCGTCGTGACCACCTTCTCGCCGTGGGGGGCCGCGAGCGCTCGCATCCTCGCCGCGAACTCGTCGTCGCCGGTCACGAGGAGGCGAACGTCGTCGTCCGTCCGGTCGGCGACGCGCCCGAACGCGGCGGCAAGGTGCGCCCCGCCCTTGGTGTAGCCGGTTCGACCGCCGAACAGGACGATTCGGGCGTCGTCGAGGCCGTACGCGTCGCGGAACGCCTCGTCTTCGCTCGCCGCCGCGCCGAGAACGGCGCGGAACGCCGCCGCGTCCACGCCGTTGTGAACCGTCCGGTGACACGGCATCCCGTTGGCCGTCAACGCCCGACGGAGGGCGTCGCTGACGGCGACGCCCACGTCCACGTGGCGTCGGAGCGTCCGGCGGTTGTGCCGGTTCCGGAGGGGGAAGTACCGGAGGCCCTGTTCCCGCGCCTGCCGAACCGGGTCCGCGCGGTAGGCGGACCCGGCCACGGGGAGGTTCCGCGGCGCGTCCGCGACGTGGGCGGTGTACTCGCCGTAGGCGAACGTCCCGGCGTCGTGGTACGTCTTCACGACTGGCGCGTCGCACTCGCCCGCGGCGGCGACTGCGGCGTTCGACAGGTAGTGCGCGTTGTGGACGTGAATCGCGTCGGGGTCGAACCCGTCGAGGAAGTCGGCGACGCCGCGCGCGGCGAGGGGGTTCGAGACAGTCAGGTACGGGAGGGCGCGCCGCCACCGCGGCGTCCACAGGCGGCGGACGCCGACGCCGGCGTCCGAGACGACGGACTCGCCCGTCTCGCTTCGGTCCGGCACCGTCGTGACGACGGCCACCTCGCGGCCGCGTCGGGCGTACCCCTCGGCGAGTTGGGCGGCTATCTTCTGCGCGCCGCCGCGTTCCCACGGCGGATAGCCGTCCGAGAGCAGGCAGATTCGGGTCACAGGTAGCCCAAATCGCCCAAGTTCTCGGCCACGTCGTCGGGGATGTCCCGCGACGCGCCGCCCTCCGTCCCTTCGGTCTCCGAGAGCGTCGAGATCAGTCGCTCTCGCGCGTCCGGCGGCACGTCGCCCTCGTCCACCGCGTCCGCCTCGGCGGCGTCCCAGTCGAGTTCGACCCACCGGCGGGCGTCGCCCACCGCGTCGAGTTTCCACCGACCCGTCACGGCCGTTCGCCGCGGCGCGTAGACGAACTCAGCCTCGACGGACTCCGGCGGGTGCGACGGCACGACGCCCGCGTACTCCGCGAGGGCCGCGTCGCGCGTCTCCGATCTGTCCGCCGCCAGAAGCGACCGCGACTCGTCGTACTCCAGACCGGCGGCGGCGCGAATCGTCTCCGCGACGCCGGTCGTCTGCACGAGGTCCGTCCGCCTGTCGGAGTCGAACGCGGCGGGGTACCGGACGACGAGGGGGACGCGAAGCAGGGGGAACCGAATCGACGTCTGGTGGTCCAGCAGGGTGCGTTCGGTCGTCGGGTCCGCTGGGTCGCCGCGCACCCGTTCGCCGAGGTGTTCGCCGTGGTCGCCCGTCACCACAACCAGCGTCTCGTCCAGCACTCCGCGTTCGCGCAGGGCGTCCACGATACGTCCGATCGCGGCGTCGGCGTACGCGAGTTCGTCGCGGTACCGCGCCCGGAGGTACGCCACCTCCGACGCGTCGAGGGTCCGTTCGCCGGTCCGAATCGCCCAGATGTCGTCCATCAGGTCGCTCATCCACTCCGTCTCCTCCTCGTCGGTGTCGCACCCCGGCGGGCGGACGTCCGACCGGAACTCCGGCGGGAGGTAGAAGGGGAGGTGGGGGTTCATCAGGTGGGCGTAACAGAAGAACGGCCGGTCGTCGGCCGCGAGTTCGGCGAAGCGTTCCTCGGCGATTCGGGCGGCGCGTTCGCTCGCGCGCACGTTGTCCAACCACGCGTCGCCCGTCGCCTCCTGCAGTTGGAACGCGGCGACGTTTCCGAGACTCTTCAGGGGCGCGTCCGACGCGAGGGCCCGCCGAACGACCGTCGCGTACCACTCGGGGCCGCGCGTGACGCCCTTCGAGAGCGTTCGAACGTCCTCGCCCCCGTCGAAGTAGCGGTGTTCGGGGCCGGTGAACTCCTCGACGCGGTCGAACCCCCGGCCTTGGGGGAGCCAATCGCCGATCCACGTCTTCGGCGAGAGGTGGAGGGTCCGGTACCCCGCCGCGGCGAGGTCACGCGTCACCGTCCGCCCGGCGTCGAGTTCGAACCCCCGCGACGTCGCGCCGTGTTCGTGCGGGTACCGCCCGGTGAGGACGCTCGTCATCGCGGGGAGCGTCCACGGCGCGGGCGAGAGGGCGCGTTCGAACACCGTCCCCTCGTCGGCCAGTCGGTCGATGGCGGGCGCGTCGGCCGATCCGCCGTACGGCGGGAGGTAGTCCGCCCGGCACGCGTCGACCGCGAGGAGGAGAACGTTCGGCTTCGACGCTTCGTCCATGAGAGAGCGTCCGCCCGCCGGTCACCTTACTATGGCGGCCCCACCGACATCCGCGGACCGAAGTCGGGGTTCGGACTCACCGGTCGGCGTCGCCCGCCTCGTCGGAGTGCGGGTGGCGTTCGAGTTCGAGCGTCTCGGGGTCGAGCGTGTAGTAGGCCTCCCAGACGGGGTCGAGGCTGACGACGCGCGTGCCTTCGACCGTCGCCTCGGCGTGGCGGTGGTGGTGGCCGACGAGAAAGAGGTCAGGTTCGACCGACCGCAGTATCTCGTCCACCGCGGCGCACCCGGGGTCGCGCCCCCCGCCGACGCGGAGGAGTCCGTGCGGCGCCTCGTGGGCGAGGAACACGTCCACGTCCGACAGCGACTTCGCGCGTTCGACCTCGGACCGGACGAAGTGTCGCCGCCGCCCGCCGGTCAGTTCCTCCCGGGAGTCGTCGTACCTCGTCGGCGCGTAGTTGCCCGAGAGGCCCGCCACGCGGAGTCCGGCGACGTCCGCGGCGGTGCTGGCGAGGAGGATCGGTCGCTCCACGTCCGTCAGGGTCGCGTCGCCCCGTCGGAGGGCGTCCACCACGTCGAAGTCCTCGTTGTTCCCCGCGACGAACCACGTCGGCGCGGGCAGGTCGTAGTACAGGAGGTCGCCGACCTGCAGGGCGGCGTCGGCGTCCGTCGCGCGGTAGGCCGAGAGGAGCGACTCCCTCCGTTCCGGGTCGTCGGCGTGAGCGTCACCGAGGACGAGCATCGCGTCGTCGTAGCGCCGCCGCCCCCTTAGGGGTGGGTGGCGAGTCGCCGCCTCTCACCCCCGCCTCAGAGGATGACTTCCCCGTCGAGGAGCAGTTCCCGTTCCGTCCGCCGCGCCTCCTCGCCCTCCTCGACCAGGGTCGGCACCTCGACCGGTTCCGAGAATCGGTCGGGGTCCGGCTCGACGCGCTTCAGCATCGACGTGAACACCGTTCCCTTCCGACCCCCGGCGGAGACGATGCCGCCGTACTTTCGCTCCTCGAACGACGTCTCGTCGGGAGAGGGGAACTCCTCGCGGGTTATCTTCGCCGTCTCGCGGAGGTACTCGGCCGCCTGTCGTTGCGAGAAGTTGCTCTCCTCGTGGTACGTCTGGGCGTACTGGTCTTCGAGTCGCTCCGAGAGGTGTTCCGGCGACTCGTAGTGGACCGACTCCGTCGTGGTGTATCCGCTGGCGAACCGGATATTCACCGTGAAACTGTCCGGGTATCGCAGGATGATCGGGAAGAAGAGCGCGTCCGTGACGGTCGCTCGCTGTTGCATCCGCCAGAGCGCCTCGAAGTAGTACGACGCCAACGCGCCGATTTGGTCGTCGCGTTCGCCCCGGTTGTACGCCATCGCAACCTCTCGGTAGTCGCCGCCCGCGGTCCGTCGGAGGCGACGTTTGAAACTCTGGGCCAGTCGGTCGAGTTCCTCCTCGTAGGCGGTCAACAGCGGAACGTCGGGGTCAGCGAGCATCTCGGCCTTCCGCTCTTGGGCGTCTGCGACCCGCATCATGTTCTCATGAAACAGTCGTTCCGCGTCCTCGTCGGGGAGGGGCGTCCTGATCGCCCGGCGGTGGAGCACCCGCGCGTCGCCGTTGAATCTCTCCCCCTGCGCCTTCATAGGACATACATGGGACGCCGGGGAATATTAACTGATAGGTCGGGCGTTGCTGAATGTCCTCCCTCCGTTCACCGTCTCAGCGGTACCCGAGTCGTTCGAGTTGGCGCGCTACGTCGCCGGACACCTCGCGCCGGGTGTCCGTCGCGGCGTCGTCGGACTCCGTCCGACTGCCTACCGAGACCCCTTCGGCGGCGTCGCCCGCCCCGGGCCACGGCGGCAGGGCGTCCGACAGGCGCGAGGACTCCTCCGATGGGAGCGTCGTCTCCGCCTCCTCGGGCAGGGAGAACGCGACGGACACGTCGTCGCCGCGGGAGACGACGAGTTTCGACCCGTCGGCGTACGCCGCCTTCTTCTCGTACCCGTAGCGCGCCCCCTCGACGAGGCGAATCCTGTCGTCCGGAACCGACGCGCCGAGGGGGACGCCCGCGGCGTTCGGGTCCGCGTCTCCTCGCGGGGCGTCACCCGCGACGGCCGCGCGAACCGTCGGCGCGATGTCGACAAGCGACGTGGGGCGGTCCGCCCCCGCGAGGTCGAATCCGGCGACTCGCACCGGCACGCGGGTGATGGCCTCGTAGGGCGCGCCGCCGTGACCGACGCAGTACGCCGGTCGGGGGTCGGCGAAGTGGTCGGCGTGGAACCGCGCGCGTTCCCAGAAGCCCTCGCCGTGGTCGCCGGTGACGACGAACGCCACGTCGCCCGCGAGGTCCGTGATTCGGCGGTAGTGGGCGGCGAGGCGGTTGTCGGCGTACTCGACCGCCGCGTCGTACAGACGCCGCCGGTGCCGGCGGTATCGTTCGACCGTGGGCGTCGCGTCCACCACGTCCTCGTGGTCCCACCCCTCGATGTCGGGGATGGACAGGTCAACGTCGTGTTCGTCCGCGTAGGCCCGCGGCGGTTCGACGGGTTCGTGCAGGTCCGAGAGGTGGAGGTAGGAGAACGTCCGCCCGTCGCGGCGGTCGGCTAGCCACGCCGCGTGGTCCGAGAGCAGTCGGTGCGCGTCTGCGTCGTCGTACAGTCGGTGGCGGGCGAACCGCCCCCGAAGCGCCAGAAACGGCACGACGAACCCGAACGCGCCGTAGGTGTCGTAGCCCGCGGCGTCGAGGTGGTCCGCGACGAGAGGCGCGTCCGACTGCGGCGGCAGGCCGGTGATGTCCGCCACCGAGTTCTCGAACGCGTCGGAGCGCCGAATCGCGCGGTGGTCGTGGGGGTACCGCCCCGAGAGCAGGGAGGTCACCGAGGGGTACGTCCACGTCGCGGGCGCGACGGCGTCCGTCCCCGAGAGCGACGAGAGAAACGGCGTCAGGTCAGAATCGAGGGCGTCCGCGCGGAGGGCGTCCACCACGACGACGACGACGTGGTCGGGCGCGTCCGCCGAGAGCGAGGACGTCACCCCGGCGTCGCGTTCTCCGAACGCCCGGTCGGCGCGACGCTCCCGGATTTGACGCCGCGCGTCGGCGTACGCTCCTTCGACGGGGGCGGCGACGCCCTCCGGGACGGCGCGCCCGGCGCGCCGGACGCCCCGTTCGACTCGTTCGAGCATCGTGACTACTCGCGGAGACGCCGCGGAGGTGAAAAGACGTAGTGGCCGCCGCGAGCACACCCCCGACCGGGGCGCGTCAGGGCGCGATGCCCGCCCTGTCGGCCAGTTCCACGCCGGGTCGGCCGAACACCGACGCGAGGGCCGTCGCCGCGAACCGCGGGGTGTCCTCCGGCGTCTCCGCGGCGGCGCGCGCGAGTGAGAGCGTCGCCCGGGGGTCCCACGGCGACTCCTCCAGTCGCTTCCGCCCCGCGCGGTAGTCGGTCTGACGAACCGCGGTCCGGCGGACGTGCGGCGGGAACGCGCCGTACTCGTCGTCGTAGTAGTTCACGAGCAAGCGCCGCCCGCGGATGTGGTCCCACGAGTCCGAGACGGACTCGCCCGGCGGTTTCCCGCGGACGACGAGTGGAGCGTCCACGAAGTCGAAGCGGGTCCGCCGGGCGAGCTCTATCTTCATCCCAGAGTCGTCCGCGCCGTGGCGGTGTCTCAGCGGCAGTATCTCCTCCAGAACCCGGCGGTCGACGAGCATCGTCGAGGGGATGGCCGGGAACGTCCGAATCTTCAGGGCGTGTTCGAGAACGTCGCCGCGGACGTCCGACTGCGGTTCGACGACGCCCCACTCCTCGTCGCGCAGACCCGAGTAGACGACGCCCACGTCCTCGGAGAAGCGGGGAAGCTGCCGCGCGAACTTCTCCGGGCGGAGCCTGTCGTCGTCGTCGAGAAACTGGACGTACTCCCCCGACGCGCGTTCGGCCCCGACGCTTCTGGCCGCGTGCGGTCCCTCGTCTCTCTCCTGCGGGACGTACGTCACGGGCAGGTCCGAGTCGGCGTCGAACGATTCGACCACGGACCGGGCGTGCCCCTCCTCGGACCCGTCCACGACGATGCACTCCACCGGGCGGTGCGTCTGATCGCGCACGCTCGAAAGCGCCTCCCGGAGTCGGTCGTTCCGGTAGTAGGTCGTCACCACCACCGAGACGAGAGGGTCGTGGGCGGTGTCGGTCATCGAGGGAGAGGAGGGCTTCGACGTCGAAAAGCGCCGCGGCCGGTCGAGACTGGTCCGACTACTCCCCGACCGCCTCCGCGCGCCGTTCGACGGCGTAGACGGCCTCCATCGCGGCGTCGAACGCGCGGGGCGACCCCGGAGCCGAGAAGAGGAGGGCCGCCGCCGCGTGGTACCGGGTCGGGTCGAGACGAAGCGCCTGCCGCAGGTAGGGCCGGCCGGCGTCGAGGCGGCCCGACTCGCAGTACGTCCGGCCCACGTCCGCGAGGAGTTGCGCCCACGTCGCCGCCGGGAGTTCGTACTCCTCGGCCAGCACCGACACCGCCTCCGCGAGGTTGTCGCCGTCGGCGGAGATGTTGTCGCCCGACTCGCCCTTCACGACGAGTGCGTCGTCCACGGCGACAAAGCGGTACTCCCGCGAGAGGCGGAGGCAGAGTTCCCAGTCCTCGAAGCAGGGGAGTCGCTCGTCGAACCCGCCGACCGACTCGAAGGCGTCCCGGCGGACGAGGAGCGTCGAGGTGTACGTCGGCACGTCCATCCGGCGGACTGCCTCGCGCACGTCGCCGGACTCGCCGTCGCGCGTCAGGGGTTCGCCGTGCGCTTTCTCCATGCCGCAGTACGCGACGGCGGCGTCTTTCCCCTCCTCGCCCTCGGCCTCTCGCAGGGCGGCGAGCTGCCATTCGAGTTTCTCGGGGTGCCACCGGTCGTCGGAGTCCACGAACGCGACGAACTCGCCGTCCGACGCCGCGACGCCGCGGTTCCGCGCCGCGCTCACCCCCGAGGAGTCGTCCTGCCGGCGGTAGCGGACCCTCGGGTCGTCGTACCCCGCCACGAGTTCGGGCGTTCGGTCGTCCGATCCGCCGTCCACGACGACGAGTTCCCAGTCCTCGTGCGTCTGCGCGAGGACGCTCTCTATCGCTCCGTCCAACACCTCGGCGCGTTCGCACGTCGGGAGGACGACGCTGACGGTCATGGGCGGCGTAGACGCGGGGACGCGCCTTTACTGCGAGGGCCGAACGCGGTTCGACCGACGTTCGGCGGGAGTGACGGTCAGGATAAACTTGATGACGATATACGAAATCGGTGTTCGCTACCCTCACCGTGAACTCGGGGAGGGGACTCGGAAGGGGAGTCTCCTCTTCGTCGGACATCTCGAATTCGGCTTTCAGCCTCTCTGCCGTCTCGTGCTTGTCTATCCGTTCGTAGACGCTGACGAGGTGATCGAGCGGGAGCAGTGGTGCCTCTCGCGGATTGTCCCTCTCGAATTCGATGTCTTCTAGATCGGCGAGTGGTCTCTGGTGACGCTTCGTGCTATCGCTGAAGATCACTTCGAGTTCCTCACCGTTCGCTCCGTAGGCGTCGATCTGAGAATGGCCAACTTCGCGCGTTTCGGTGAAGCCGTCGGAGAACGCGTCTCGGAACCGTTTGGCTGTCGATCCTACGGTGAGAATATCGATGTCAGACGGATCGTCGTCGAGACCCCTGAGGACAGAATCGGTGCTGCCGATCACACACCACGTCGCAGAGTCGGGAGTCTTCGAGATAATCTCGTCTAAGAGCGCCGCGTGAGGAGCAGATAGTGGCAGACGGGTGTACCGTCACCGCGACGGGTAATCTCTACTGGAACGTACGACCAGTCTCCGCGGTCAACTGCGGTACGCGATCCACAGCGTCGCGCCCCCGCCGACGGGGAGGACGAACCAGAAACTCGCGACGCGGTACAGG
Organism: Halopelagius fulvigenes; assembly: GCF_042662625.1. Classification (GTDB taxonomy): domain Archaea; phylum Halobacteriota; class Halobacteria; order Halobacteriales; family Haloferacaceae; genus Halopelagius; species Halopelagius fulvigenes. The sequence continues at coordinate 549,014 of NZ_JBHSXH010000009.1, read as the reverse complement.
AGCGCGATGGCGGCGGCGGTGGCCGTCGGAACGCCCGCGAGCGCGACCAACAGACCCGTCACCGCGGCTTCGACGCCGCCGAGGCCGCCGGGCGTCGGGAGGAGGCTCGCCATCGCGCTCGCGGGGACGATGAACGCGACCAACTGAATTGGCAGGGAGACGCCGACGGCCCGGGCGGCCAACCACAACGGGAGCGCGAAGAACGCCCACCCGACGTAGGCGAAAAGCAGCGTCTCGGCCACCCACGCCCGCCGAGCGCCGAGGTGGCCGAGCAGGGAGAAGAACCGCGCCGTGCGTTCCTCGATTTCCGCCGCCTCGACGAACCCGACGCGGGCGGCGACCGGTTCCAAAACTCGGGGTATCAACAGGATGGCTCGGTCGCGAACGCGCCAGACGAGGTACGCGAACACGGGGACGAAGACGGCTATCGCGCCGAGTCCGTACACCAACGGGCGGACGTTCCGCGGGACGCTCCCGGTGAGGCCGAGTGCGACGACGCCGACGCCCGCGAAGGAGAAGAACGGGAGGAGGTTGAGAGCGTCGGTGGTGACGACGCTGGCCAGCGACTCCTCGTAGGTCGCGTCGCGGTCCGTCGAGAGGACCGCCGCGACGAACGGGCCGCCGCCGGCCTTCCCGAACGGCGTGACGTAGTCGGCGAACGTCGCGGCGAGGTACGTCGGAACGAGCCGTCGGTACGGAATCTCCACCGAGAGCGACGAGAGCACCACGTCCCACCCCTTCGTCCAGATGGAGAGCGCCACGAGCGAACACCCGCAGGCGACGACGACGGGGACGGGGTCCGCGCTCGACAGCGCCGAGATGATGGACTGCCAGCCGAGTACGTAGCCGAAGGTGTACAGTAGTGCCGCCGCGACGGCGAAGCCGACGAGCGACTTCACCGCCGTGCGCCGGTCGAACGCGGACTCGCCCATCGGACGCTCGTTCTCGGGGCGAACCCATAAGCGGGGTGGCGGGCGAGCGACGAGAACGGGGAGACAGGAGGCGAACTGCGTCGGCCGAGAGCGCCGCTTACCCGTCGAGGACGCCCGCGACGAGTTCGCGGACGTGCTCTACCTCATCGGGGAAGATGCCGTGGCCGAGTCCTTCGTACACCTCGAACGTCACGTCGGCGTCCATGCGTTCGAGGGTTTCGACCGTCTCCTCGGCGCGTTCGAGGGGGATGTGCGGGTCGTCGTCGCTCACGCCGAGGAAGACGGGCGTGCCGTCGAGACTCCCGTCGTAGTCGCGGGGCGTCCCCTCGGGGCCGATGAGGCCGCCGGCGAGGACGCCGAGTCCGCCGTAGCGACGCGCGTTGCGGGCGACGTACTCAGAGGAGAGACACGCCCCCTGCGAGAAGCCGACGATCAGCGTCTTCTCGGCGGGGATGCCGGCGTCCTCCACCGTCTCGACGGCACTATCGACGTGTCCGAGCGCGGATGCGAGGTGCGGTTCGTTCGCGTCTATCGGCGCGAGGAACCGATTGGGGTACCACGTCCCTCGCTGCGCTTGCGGGGCGACGTAGGCGAGTCCCTCGCGGTGGAACTCCTCGGCGAACTGGAGCATCCCCCGCGCCGTCGCGCCGCGCCCGTGGACGAGAACGACGGCGGCGTCGGCGGATTCGAGCGATTCGCCCGCCGTCCGAATCGGTTGGTCGCCGTGGGGGTCCGCGGCGGACCCGCCCGCGTTGCCGTCGGCCATCAGTTGCTCACCTCCTCCGCCTCGGGTTCGAGAGCGGGCAGGTGCGCTTCGAGTCGGTCCCGGTCGTCTTCGAGCCACGGCGGCAGTTTCAGCGACGACCCGAGTTCCGCGACGGACTCGTCGCGGGTGAACCCGGGGCCGTCGGTGGCTATCTCGAAGAGGACGCCGCCGGGTTCGCGGAAGTAGACGGATCGGAAGTACTGGCGGTCCTTCTGCGGCGTGACGTTCTGCCCCGCGTTCGACAGTTCCTCGCGCCAGTTCAGTTGCTGTTCCTCGCCTTCCGCGCGGAACGCGACGTGGTGGACGGTGCCGACGCCGGGTCGCCCGCGCGGACTCTCCCGTTCGAGGAGGTCCACGACGTTCGCTCGGTCGCCCGCCGCGCGGTACCGGACGCGTTCGCCCTCCTCCGCCTCCCTCTCGAAGCCGAGGAGTTCGAGGACGCGGCCCGTGGACTCCGGCGCGGCCGACTGGAGCGTCACGCCGTGGAAGCCGCGGACGGCGCGTTCGGCCGGCACGGGGCCGTCCTCCCAGGGTTCGATGTCCGTCTCGCCCTCGACCAGTTCGAGGGGTTGCCCGTCTCCGTCCTCGAAGGGTAAGACGCCCGAACCGAAGCGTTCCGTCGGCTCTTCCGACGACACGTCGTGTTCGGCGAGGCGGTCGGCCCAGTAATCGAGGCTCCCCTCCGGGACGACGAAGGCCGTGGCGACGGCCTGCCCGCGTCCGGGGCGTCCCGGCCGTCCCTCCCCGAACGGGAAGAACGTCATCGCGGTGCCCGGCGACCCCGTCTCGTCGCCGTAGTAGAGGTGATACGTCGAGATGTCGTCGAAGTTGACCGTCCGCTTCACGAGGCGGAGTCCGAGGATGTCCCTGTAAAAGTGGACGTTCTCCTTCGGGTCGCCCGAAACGGCGGTCACGTGGTGGATTCCGTCTGTTTGCATGGTGGGCGTAACGGACCGGCGGTGCCGGTTTCCTTACGTTACCAGGTAAGGAACCGAAACCATATAGACGTTCCCGGACGAAGCCGACACCAGGTGACACTAGTGTCCCCGGAAATCCAGCAGTCAAACGAGGAGGCGTGCGTGGTCGTCGAATCGCTCGAACAGATCGGTTCTCAGTGGCGACTCATCGTCTTGCACGACCTCCAGGACGGGGAGAAGCGGTTCAACGAACTGAAGCGCTCGACGGACGCGAGTTCGCGGACCCTCTCGCGCGTCCTCGACGACCTGCAGGAACTCGGCTTCGTGAACCGTCGGTTGGAGGAGGACGCGCCCGTGGCGACGTTCTACTCGCTCACGCCGAAGGGTCGGTCGCTCTGTCCGGTGTTCGACGAGATAGAGTCGTGGGCGGACGAGTGGTTGCACTCCCCGCCTGCGGACGCGCCCGACGCCGAGACGGACGACGAGGACGCGGAGAGCGAGTCCGCGCCGAAGGCGAAGGCGGAAGCCGAGTAATCGGGGATTACGTCCCTTCGACGAGTCGGCGCAGTTGCTCCGGCGGTACCGCACCGCGCGCGCCGTAACCGTCGTACGCGAACGTCGGCACGCCCGTCACGCCCTGCTGTTGCGCCTCGGTGAACTTCTGCCGGACTTCCGCTCGGAGGTTCTCGTCGTCGAGGGCGGAGCGGACCTCTTCGGCGTCGACACCGGCGTCCTCGGCGAGTTCGACCAGCACGTCCTCGTCGCCGATGTCCCGGCCGTCCTGCCAGAGCGCCTCGTAAATCGACGTGTCGAAGTCGAGCCACGTCTCGTAGGGGTAGTGCTCTTTGACGTAGTAGGAGACCACCTGCGCGGACAGGGAGTCGATGTCGCGGGCGATTTCGACCGTCATCTCGGCGTCGTACTTCTCCGCGAGTTGGCGGACGTTCTGTTTGGCCTGCTCGAAGTACTCCTCGTCTTTGCCGTCGTCGGCGTCGTGGTCGATGGTGCCGTCGGGGTTGCGCTTCTGACTCCGCAGGTCGAACGGGTGCCACTCTATCTCCAACTCCTCCTCGCGGGAGTCTTGGTACTGCTCCAGCGACTGCCGCCCGAGGTAGCAGAACGGACAGACGTAATCGGCGTAGACGGTGATTCGGTCGGACTGCTGTTGACTCATGTTGTACTCTTAGACGAAACGACGCAAGACACTTCTTCGGATGTGTGGGCACTCCGGGAAACCGGTCGAGACGGGTATCGGTCGCGGCGGAACGGTCGAGCGACCCCTGACGAGGACCGAACGACGCCGACTCGACTCAGATATCGAACGAGACGCCCGTTCGCTCCTCGGAGAGTTCCCAGAGGCGGCGGGCGTCGTCCTCGTCGCGGGACCGGTCGCTGGACTCCTGTTTCCCCGGGTAGCCGCGCATGTTCTTCAAGCCCGTCGGGCCGACGTAGTCGCCGCCCGCCACGTCCTCGGCGGTGGCGGCGTACAGCATCGGAAGCGCGCCCGTCTCCGCGCTCTGGGCGACGACGGCGTTCGCGACGCGCATCGCCGCGAGTCGGAGTCTGGATCCCGCCATCTCCGGCCCGCGACGCTGGAGGTTCGTCGCGGCGTAGCCGGGGTGACAGCCGATGCTCGTCACGTCTTCGACGCCTGCGGAGTCGAGTCGTCGCTGTAACTCGTAGGCGAAGAGGAGGTTCGCCAGTTTGCTCTGGGCGTAGGCGTCCCACTCGTCGTACTCGTCTTCGCCGTCGATATCGTCGAAGTCCATCTCGCCGTTCTCGTGGAGGCCGCTCGACTGCGTGACGACGCGCGACTCGCCCGGCGACGCCCGGAGGGCGTCCAAGAGGAGGCCGGTGAGCGCGAAGTGGCCGAGGTGGTTGACGCCGAACTGCATCTCGTACCCCTGTTCTGTCTCGCGGCGGGGGATGGCCATCACGCCCGCGTTGTTGCAGAGGATATCGAGCGACCCGAACTCCTCGTCGAACGTCTCGGCGAACGCGCGCACCGAGTCGAGGTCCGCGAGGTCCAGTTTTCCGAGTGTGAGCGACGCCCCGGGAACCGCCTCCCGAACGTCCACCATCGCCTCGCGCCCGCGTTCGCGACTCCGACAGGCCATCACGACGTGCGCGCCCTTCCGGGCGAACGCCGTCGTCGCCTCGAAGCCGAGTCCGCTGTTCGCGCCCGTGACGACGACTCGTTCGCCCGAGAGGTCCGGCATCCGCTCCGCTGTCCACTCGTCTGACATGTCTCCGCGTACGGCCCGGAGGCGCTAAAGGCCCGCGGAGGGGGCTACTCCGCCGCGAAACTCGTCTGCATGCCCTCGGAGTTGAACGCCCGCCCGACGCCCTCGTCGTCTACGACGATGATACCCGCCTCGGAGCCGGTGAGTTCGCCGAACTCCTCGATGGCCGTCTCGGCGGCCGTCTGCGCGTCGAGGCCGCGTTCGAGGTGTCGAACCGCGCGCCGGGAGAGCGTCGTCTTGGCGATGTCCTCGCCCGCGCCTGTCGCGGACGCCCCGCCCGCGGCGGAGGCGTAGAACCCCGACCCGATCTGTGGCACGTCGCCGACGCGCCCCGCGAGGGCGAACCACCGGCCGCCGGTGGAGGTGGCGGCGGCGAACGCCTCGCCGTCCGAGGCGACGGCCCCGACGGTGTCGTGGTCCGAGAGGTCCGCCTCGTCCGTCGGATCGGCCGTCGTCTCGCCGAACCGATCGTCCAACCACGCGAGGTGGTCCCGCGGCGAACCCGCCGGCGGGTCGGCGTCGGCCCACCGCTGTCGCGTCTCCTCGGTGAACAGGTCGGCGTCCGTCTCGACGCCGAAGTCGGCCGCGAGGTCGACCGCCGGGTCGCCCGCGACGAGGACGTGCGGCGTCTCCTCCATCACCGCGCGGGCGACGGAGACGGCGTGTTCGACGCCCGCCATCCCCGCGGCGGCCCCCGCCTCCCGGTCGCTGGTCATCAGGCCCGCGTCGGTTCTGACGACGCCGTCCGACTGGACCGCGCCGCCGACGCCCGCGTTGAACGCCGGGTCCGTCTCCAGCACTCTGACGGCCGCCTCGACGGCGTCGACCGGCGTCTCGGCCGACGCGCCCGTCGCCGCCGCCTCGTCGAGCGTCTCCTGTCGCGGTTCGGGGTCGTCCGGAACGCCGCCCGCGCCGCCGTGGACGATTACTCGCATACGCGACGCTCCGACCGCCGCCAGAAAAGTCGTGCCGATATCGCCCGCCGTCGCGGAGTCGAGAGCCGGGGACCCGTCGGAGACACGTGACAGCGATCCGAAAGAAACACCAGCCCAGACGGCGAGCGTCCGCGCATGACGGTGTACGACCGGTCGTCGTCCGCGGGCCTCGAACGGATAGACGAGTGGGACGGCGGCGTCGGATGGCTTTCCCACCCCGAGGAAGCGGGGCGGCGGGCCTCCCACGCCGTTCGGGGGTCGGACGGGGGCGTCTGGCTGTTGGACCCCATCGACGCGCCCGGCGCGGACGAACTCGCGAGCGAACTCGGGGAGGTGGTCGGCGTCGCCGTCTGTTCGAACTGGCACGCCCGCGACGCCGGCGCGTTCGCCCGACGGCACGACGTCCCCGTCTACCTCCCGCGGTGGATGGACAGAATCGAGGACCGCGTGGACGCCGAAATCCGGCGGTACGACCGCGAGTTGGGCGACTCCGGGTTCCGCGTCTCGCGCCTCGACCCGCTTCCGGGGTGGCGCGAGGCCGTCGCCTACCGCGAGTCGGACGGCACCCTCTACGTGCCAGACGTGATGAGTTCGGTCGAGGGAACGCCCGTCGGCGAGGAGCGAATCGGCCTCTTTCTCACCGCCCGTCTCTCTCCGCCGCGGGAGACGTTCGCCGCGTTCGACCCCGAGCGAATCGTGTTCGGGCACGGAACCGGCTGTTTCGAGGACGCCGCGGCCGCGCTCGACACCGCCCTCGACGGCGCGCGGCGGCGGTTCCCGCGGGCGCTTCTCCGAAGCGGCCCCGAGCAACTGCGCGGACTCGTCGATGCGCTTCGGGACTGAGAGCCGAACCGGCGTGAATCAGAAAGCGAAGAGTCGGCCTCCTCTCGTCGCTAGCCGGGCGGCGACCGGTTCACCCGGTCACAACGGTCGGGAGGCCGGTTTTCGGCGGGCGGTGAGGTGATAACCGCTGCTAGTTATCGTTCGAGACGATCAGTTTCCGCTCGTCGTGGTGTTCGACGAATTACCCGTCGCGCCGTCGCCACCACCGCCGACGGGTCCGGTCACCGCGGCATCGAACGGTCCGGTGTTTATCTCGTCTTGGAAGCGGTTGTAGACCGCTTCCTCGTTTTCTTCGGGGATCGGACTGAACTCGACGGTGACGATTTCGTCGGAGTCGCCGAAGAGGGTGGACTCTTGACGCAGCGCGAATATCGTCGGTCGGAGTTTACGCAGTTCCTCCTCGTCGACGCCGTTGGCCTCTATCGGTTCGTCACCGACGACTATCTCCTCTTCGTCGTCGTCGTCCTGGTAGTCTCCGAAGTCGTCGTTCTCGACGAAGTCGTCGTCGACGACCGCACCGAATCGCTCGTCGTACGGGCCGATTTGGGCCTCGTTAGCCGGGTAGAGGGGAACGTTCGCGTTTAGGGGGTTGACGTAGCGGATCGTCCGCGTGTTGTAGTTGCTGTAGACGTTGTCCGTAATCTCCTCTGCCTCCGGCTGGAAGTCGATGACGGGCGAGGCGATGGTGAATAGCCCGGACGGGACGAAGTGCTGGCGGTACATGAGCCCCTTCATCGCCTCTTGCTCGTTGAAGAGGTTGCCGACGTCTTCGTCCGAGTCGTCACCGAAGATGACGTCGTCGCCTTCCTGCGCGGCCGCGCTCCCCATTCCGGACGAGAGAATCCCAGCACCGGCAGTAATGGCTGCGCCTTTCTTTAGGAACTCTCGCCGAGAGTCCCTGATCCTGTTCACGAAGCTTCGTTGGGTATCGTCAGTCATCGTGGTTCGCTCCACCTAATGTATGCCAGTTAACAGCATACGCACACTGCCTGCGTGAGTAAGCCCATCCGCGGGTATAATTTTTGGCCCTCGATACACTTCAGACACCCCGTAAGTCCGGAATACGCGATCCCCGTGCACCACTGTTTCCGAAGTCGTCGGCGTCGCAGTCTGTTCGACGGGAAGTATCTCGATGCTCGTCGGGCGACTCGTCCCGGTCCCGCTATCGACCGCCAAGGTGACGGACGACGCCACCCCGTCCGCGCGTCGAATCCGCGCTGGAGGCGGCGGCGCGGTCCGACCCCGACGAGGACGTTCGGAGCACCGCGGAGACGACGCTGTTCACGGTTCGACTCGACGGCGCGGTCGAGTGACGGCCAACCCGTCGCGTTCCGCCGTCCGGTACCGTCTCCCGCCGTTCGCGCCGATAACGGTAGCACTTTAGGCCCGGTCGGAAAATAGGGCATTGTTCATGAGCTACGACAAAATCGAGGCCCCCGAAGCGGGGGAGAAGATCACGCTCGCCGACGAGGAGACCGGCGAGCTGGAGGTTCCGGACAACCCCATCATCCCCATCATCCACGGCGACGGCATCGGCACGGACGTCGGCCCCGCCGCTCAGAAGGTGCTCGAGGCGGCCGCCGAGGCGACCGGTCGCTCCGTCGAGTGGCTCCGCGTATACGCCGGCGAGTCCGCTCGGGAGAGGTACGACGAGAACCTCCCCGACGACACCGTACAGGCCATCAAGGACCACCGAATCGCCATCAAGGGTCCGCTCACGACGCCCGTCGGCGCCGGCTTCCGCTCGCTCAACGTCGCACTCCGCCAGAAGCTCGACCTCTACGCGAACGTCCGCCCGACGTACCACATCGACGGCGTCCCCTCGCCCGTCACGGACCCCGCCGCGATGGACATGGTGTTCTTCCGGGAGAACACCGAGGACGTCTACGCCGGCATCGAGTGGGAGGCCGGCACCGACGAAGTCCAGCGGGTCAAGGAGTTCCTCTCCGAGGAGATGGACGCCGGCGACAAGCTGCACGACGGCCCCATCGGCATCGGCGTCAAGCCCATCACGGAGTTCGGCACGAAGCGTCTCGTCCGTCAGTCCATCGAGTACGCCCTCGAGAACGACCGCGATTCGGTCACCCTCGTCCACAAGGGTAACATCATGAAGTTCACCGAGGGCGCGTTCCGCGACTGGGGCTACGAGCTCGCCGAAGAGGAGTTCGGCGACGTCACCATCACCGAGGACGAGCTCTGGGAGGAGCACGACGGCGAGCAGCCCGAGGACAAGCTCGTCATCAAGGACCGCATCGCGGACAACATGCTCCAGCAGCTCCTCACCCGCACGGACCAGTACGACGTCATCGCCACGATGAACCTCAACGGCGACTACATGTCCGACGCCGCGGGCGCGCAGATCGGCGGTCTCGGCATCGCGCCGGGCGCGAACTTCGGCGACGGCCTCTGTCTCGCCGAACCCGTCCACGGGTCCGCGCCGAAGTACGCGGGCGAGGACAAGGTGAACCCGACGGCGATGATCCTCTCCGGTCGCCTCATGTTCGAGTACATGGGCTGGAAGGACGCCGGACAGCTCATCCGCGACGCCGTCGAGGAGACCATCTCCTCGGGCGACGTGACGTACGACCTCGAACGCCAGATCGAGGGCGGCAACAAGCTCGCCACGAGCGAGTTCGCCGACAAGGTCGTCGAGAACATCGAAAACCTCTCGTAGAGGGGTTTTCGAGCGCTCGGAAATCTGCGATTTCCGAGAACATCAACGAACTCGCCCGAGCGAGTCTACTCGATTCCGTTCTCCTCTCTTTTACCGGACGCGGCGGGACAGACGCCGGAGCGACGTGGCCGCTACTCGTCGCCGGAGTCGCCCCAGTCGGCCGCGGTTCGCGGCGGACTGAATATATCCACCCCTTCGACCGGCGCGTCGCCGCGGTTCTCCGCGGCGTGAGGTTCCTCGGACTCGAAGGCGAACGAGTCGCCCTCGCCGACGACCACCTCCTCCGGGTCGTCCTCGTCGCCGACGAGGAAGACGAGTTCGCCGGCGGTGACGTACCCCACCTGCTCCTGTTCGTGGCTGTGCCTCGGCACCGTCGCCCCCGGCCCGATGCGGAACCGCTGGACGTTCAGGCGCGACGCTCCCGCGAGCAGCGTGAGTTCGACGTCCGGCACGGCTTCGACCGACTCGGCGTCGTCTGCGGAGACGCGTTCCATGCGAGAGGACCGCACCCGCGGACCATAAACGTCCGGCCGGGCGACTCCGCGGGCGCGAAGCAACATTCAAACCCGAAGACGAGGTAGCGGGGGTATGTACGCCGTGGTCGGGTGCAACGAGTGCGGGAACATGTGGCTCCTGTCGGATCCTCGCGCCCAGAAGTCCGCGAACTGCCCTCGGTGCGGGAAGACCCACCAGACGAAGAAGCTCCGGCGGTTCGCCGAAGAGGAAGACAGGCAGGCGGCCCGACAGGCGCGGGCGGCCCTGTTGGCGAAGAAGCGTGGCGACAGCGAGGCGTTCGCGGAGACGGCGCACGTCGCCGAGTTGGAGCGACTCGTCGAGGAGTCCGGAATCGACGACAGGGAGTACCTCGAGGGGTCGGGCCTCGACGCCGACGCCGTGGACGAGGCGGCCGAACGCGCGTCGAAGGGGTCGCAGACGGGGTCGTCGAACCGACTCGACGTGGTGCGAGACGCCCTTCGAGAGGGCGACCAGCCGACGGAGGAGGAGGTGGCCGCCTACGCCGAAGAGCGCGGTATCGACGGCGAGACGGCGCGGAACGTCCTCGAACGCCTCGTCCGGCGCGGCGACGCCTCCGAGTCGCGCGGGCGGTACCGACTGCTCTGAGTCGGCCGACTCTTAGAGGAGGCCGAGGAGTTTCAGCGCGGTCAGGAACGACACCACGGCGCCGAGCGCCACCTTCAACAGGCGCAACAGGCGCGTGGCCGTTCGGATGCCCGATTCGTCGGCGTCGTCCGCATCGGGCGGGGAGTCGGAACCGGCGGCGTCCGTGACGGCCGCCGGTGCGGAGGTTCGTTCGGACATGGGTGGGGGTGGGGGTTCGCACCCGCCGGGGGGAAGCGAGCGGATGCGCCTCGAACGACGGCCCGACATCGGGTAAAAGCGAGCCAACGGTGCGCGGCGGAAGTGAAAGTGAAACGAGAGCGAAACGCTTTGCTCCCCCCACCGCCGAACCACCGGTATGAGCGACGCTCGCGCCGCCGCCCGCGCCGGACGAACCGTCCGCGGAGCGGTGCTCTCGCTGTTTCTCGTCGGCGCGATCGCCGCCGTCGCGGGCGGACGACTCGTCGTCGCCGGCGGCGCGTTCCTCGCGGGCTACACCGTCCTCGCCGCCGCGGCCGTCGTCCACGGCCAGCGTCGGCGGGGACTCGGCCTCTCCCTCTCCGGCGTCGGGTGGTTTCTTGCCGCCCTCGGCGCGTCCGTCGGACTCGCGTCGCCGGCGGGGACGCGGACGTTCGCCGTCGGCGTCGGCTTGCTGTTCGTCGGCACCGTCGCCGTGGTGCGGCCGTTGGAGCGACTCGGAATCGGCGCGTCGGCGTGAGTTGAATCTGCGATCAGAAGCGACGAGAACCGAGTAGTCGGCGATTCGACGGCCTCAGCGTCCGAGGTCGGCGTGCGCGCTGGAGAGGTGCCGCGACGCGAGGGCCGAGAGGAGCGAGAGTTCGCCGGCTAAGCACCCGACGGCGATGCACTCCGCGAGGGCGTCGGCGTTCGACCCCGGCGGGTCGCCGCCGCCGCGGAGTCCGAGCACGTCCAGTCCCTCCGCCTGCGTCGGCAGTTTCGTCCCGCCGCCGACGGTGCCGACTTCGAGGCTGGCGAGGGAGACGGAGACGTACAGGTTGCCGTCCCGCACCTCGGCGGTGGTGATGGCGTTCGCGCCCTCAACCACCTGCGCCTCGTCCTGTCCCGTCGCGAGGAACATCGCGGCGACGACGTTCGCGACGTGAGCGTTGAAGCCGAGGCTGGCGGCCTTCGCGGACCCGACAAGGTTCTTCCGCGTGTTCAGTTCGGCGACGGCCTCCGGCGTCGTGTGGAGACGGCTCTCGACCACCTCGCGGGGGATTTTCACGTCCGCGGTGACGGTTCGGCCGCGCCCCTCGATGGCGTTGATGGCGGCGGGTTTCTTGTCGGAACAGAGGTTGCCCGAGAGGGCGACCAGTTCCGCGTCCGTCTCTTCTTCGACGACGGCGCAAGCCTCCTCGGTGGCGATGGTGGCCATGTTCATCCCCATCGCGTCCTTGGTGTCGTAGCGGAACCGGAGGTAGACGGAGTTGCCGACGACGTACGGCGTCACGTCCGCCAGTTCGCCGTGACTCGTCGTCGATTCGGCCGCCTCCGCGAGGGCGTCGCGGTTGTCGCGCACCCACTCGACGAGGGCCTCCGCCTCCACGACGTCCTCGACGCGGAAGACGGGCGCGCGGGTCATCCCCGACTTGAGGACGCGCGCCGCCGCGCCCCCCGCGGCGTCGATGACGGAGCATCCGCGGTTGACGCTCGCCAGGAGTGCGCCTTCCGTCGTCGCGAGGGGGAGGTATCGCTCGCCCGTGAGGGCCCCGCCGTTCACGCGGACGGGGCCGGCGACGCCGAGGGGCACCTGCACCGCGCCGACCATGTTCTCGATGTTCGCGTCCGCCGCCTCGGCGGGGAAGCCGTAGTTCCCGACGGCATCGAGGGACGCCCCCGTGTCCTCCTCGACGAAGATGCGTCGGGCCGCCGCCGCCGTGTCCGCGTCGGCGTGGTCCTCTAACTCGTGCAGTCGCAGTTCGCCGTCGCGGACGCGTTCCGCCAGCGTCGCCGCGTCCGCGTCCCCGGCCCCGGAATCCGTCTCGTCGGTCATGTCCCCTCGTTTCCCGGCGGCCGCCCTAACAGTTACCCATTCGGTGTCGTCGAGGGAACATCGGCGAGCAGTCGGACATCGTCCGACGGCGTCTCGCGCCCGCGGCGTTGTCGTCTGCCGAACGGCCACCCCGCGGGGGCCAAACGTCATTTCCCTCGCGCGAACGAAACGTGTCACCGAGAGGCAACCATGGACGACACAGACTCCACGGGAATCGAACTGACGAAGAGCGAAGCGCGGAAAGTGATCAACGCACTCTCGGAGTACGAGACGAGAGCGTCCGGGCAGCGCGAGGAGGAACGCGTGCTCAACGTCGAGAGCCTCCTCCAACGGGAGTTCGGGTTCGAGGAGGGACAGGCCCGCGACGACCGGAACATCGCCGACGTGTTCTCGAACATCTTCAACGACGACGACGGAACCCACGAGGTTCAGCTCTCTCGGACGGAGGCGACCGAGGTAGTTCGCGCGCTGGACGACTTCGACGGGCAGGAGCGTTCGGGAGAGACGGGGACGGTTCGGAACATCCGCGACCGGTTCGTGCAGACGTTCGACGTCGACGATGCGGGCGACGGCCGCACGGCCGGGCGGTAACGGCCGCCGACCATCCCAACCGTTTTGCCCGCGGCCGTCGCCACGTCGCACATGACAGACGCCGCGGACCTGGTCCTCCTCGACGGGGAGGTCCACACCCTTTCCGACTCCGACGAGACGCACGAGGCGGTGGCCGTCCGCGACGGGCGAATCGTCCGCCTCGGGAGTTCCTACGACGTATCGTTCCTCGTCGGCGCGGAGACGGAGACGGTCGAACTCGACGGGCGTGTCGTCCTCCCGGGGTTCGTCGACGCCCACACGCACCTCCCGATGGTGGGGCGTTCGCTCGTCCACGCCGACCTCTCGGGCGCGTCGGGGCCCGAGGAGTGCGTCGAACGATTGAACGAACGGGCCGCGGAGACGGACGACGAGTGGATTCTGGGCTTCGGCTACGACGAAAGTTCGTGGGACGACGCCCGCTACCTCGCCCGCGACGACTTGGACGCCGTCTCCGAGGACCGGCCGGTCGCCGCCTTCCGCGAGGACATGCACGTCGCGTCTGTCAACGGCGTCGTCCTCGACCGGCACGCCGACGCCATGCCCGACGGCGACGTGCGACGCGAGGGCGGCGACCCGACGGGCGTCCTCGTCGAGGAGGCGGCGGACGTGCTGTACGAGGAGATAGAACCCGACGAGGCGGAGATGGAACGACTCGTCCGGGCCGCGCAGGCGCACGCGAACGAACGCGGCGTGACCGGCGTCCACGACATGGTTCGGAAGTCCAACGCGCCCGCGGTGTACCGCGGGTTGGACCGCGAGGACGAGTTGACGCTCCGGGTGCGCCTCAACTACTGGTCTGACCACCTCGACTCCCTCATCGATCTCGGCCTGAAGACGAACGACGGGAACGGGATGGTCCGCGTCGGCGCGGTCAAAACGTTCACCGACGGGAGTTTCGGCGGGCGGACGGCGAAACTCACCGAACCGTACGACGACGCGCCCGGGGAGACGGGCCAGTGGGTCGTCGCCCCCGAGGAACTGGAAGCCATCGTCGAACGCGCCGACGAGGCGGGGTTGCAGATGTCCGCCCACGCCATCGGCGACGCCGCCGTGAACGCCGTCCTCGACGCCTACGGGGCGTGCAACGACCCCGAGGGAGCGAGACACCGCGTCGAACACGCCGAACTGACGGACGACGAGACGGTCGAACGCTTCGCCGAACTCGGCGTCGTCGCCTCCGTCCAGCCGAACTTCCTGAAGTGGGCGCGGGAGGGCGGCCTCTACGAGTCCCGACTCGGCGAGAGGCGGACGGAGACGAACCGCTACGCGGCGTTGCGCGACGCGGACGTCCCCCTCGCGTTCGGGAGCGACTGCATGCCGCTCGACCCCCTCCTCGGCGTCCACCACGCGGTGAACGCGCCCGACGAGGACCAACGACTCGGCGTGACGGAGGCCCTCCGGGCGTACACCTCGGGCGCGGCCTACGCCGGGTTCGACGAGGACCGCCTCGGCACCGTCGAACGCGGGGCGGCGGCGGACCTCGTCGTCTTGGAGGAGTCACCGTGGGACCGCCCGGACGCCGTCCGCGATATCGACGTGGCGGCCACCGTCGTCGGCGGCAGCGTCGTCTACGACGGCCTCCGAGACCCGACCGGGGACGCGAGCGAAGAGTAAACCCCTTGTCGGCGCGGCGCACAGCAACGTCGATGCCGCAGTCGTTCTTCGACCGCCTCCGCGACCGTATCGACCGGGTGGACAGCGTCGTCTCCGTCGGGTTGGACCCCGACCTCTCCCGAATCCCCGACCACCTCAGGGAGAAGGACCTCCCGCGGTGGGCGTTCAACCGACGCATCATCGACGAGACGCACGAACACGCAGCCTGCTACAAGCCGAACGCGGCGTTCTACGAGGACGCCGAGGGGTGGCGGTCGCTCCGGGAGACCATCGCCTACGCCCACGGGAAGGACGTACCCGTCTTGCTGGACGCGAAACGCGCCGACATCGGTAACACGACGCGGAAGTACGCGGCGTTGCTGGACGAGGCGGACGCCATCACCGTCAACCCGTACATGGGGCGGGACTCGCTGCAACCGTTCCTCGACAGGTCGGAGAAGGGCGTCTTTATCCTCTGTCGCACGTCGAACCCCGGCGGGTCTGACTTACAGGACCTCGAACTGTCGAGCGGTGAGGCCGTCTACGAACGCGTCGCCGCCCTCGCGGACCTCTGGAACGAACACGGCAACGTGGGACTCGTCGTCGGCGCGACGGCCCCCGAGGAACTGGAATCGCTGCGAGAACAGGTGCCGGACCTGCCGTTCCTCGTCCCCGGCATCGGCGCGCAGGGCGGCGACGCGGAGGCCGCGGTCGAGTACGGACTCGCCGACGGCGTCGGCCTCGTGAACTCCTCGCGGGGTATCATCTTCGCGGGCGAGGACGCCGGGGAGTCGTTCGCGAAGGTGTCCGGACAGGCGGCGCGGAAACTGAAGACGCGGCTGAACCGCCACCGCGAGGCGACGGAGTGACGGCCGACCCGGCGGAATGACGTCCGACGCGGCGGAGTGACGGCGCGCCGGGGCGACGCTCGGACCCGTCTCAGTCGCTGACGCCGGGGCCGCCGGGCCCCTCGTCGTACCCGGGGCTGACGTCGTCCTCGCCTTTGACCGAGGAGAGACAGGACTCGCACATCCGTCGCTCGGAGTCGAAGTCTTGGTCACACACCTGCGCGCCGCATCGCGGGCAGACGTTGGTGGCCGGGCGCGACTCGCATATCTCGCACAGGCTGGAACGGCTCATACCGGTGGGAAGAACTCACACAACTTCAGTCCGGGGGCCGGTCGGCGAGACGCTTACGGTCCTGCGCTTCGAACGAGAGGCGTGGACAGAGACCGGCTTCTCATCGGGCTCGCCGCGGTGTTCGCAGGTCTCACTACGCTCTTCGTCGTCCTCGCACTCGCGTACCAACCGTTTCTCTTCGCCGTCGCGGTGCCGTTCGGCGTCGTCACATACCTCCTGTGGTACCACGCCAGCGGTCGCCTCGAAGCGCGGACGCGGACGCGAACCCGTCGGCGGGCGAACGGCGACCACCGGGCGAACGACGCCTCCCGAGGCCCCGGCGGCTTCGAGGGGTTCGGACCGGGACGGCGGGCGGCGGGCGCGGGCGGAACCGCAGACGCCGGGCGGCGGACGGCCGGCGGGCGACGGGCGGCGGGCGGCCGGCAGAGGACCGCCGGCCCGCGCCCCTCGAACGAACCGTCGAAGGCGGAGGCGTACCGGACGCTCGGACTCGACGCCGACGCCACGGACGACGAGGTGAAGCGGGCCTACCGGTCCCGGGTGAAGGAGGTCCACCCGGACACCGACTCCGGCGACGAGGAGACGTTCAAGCGCGTCAACCGCGCGTACGAACGACTCTCCGACTGACGCGGCAGGTCACTTCCGATACGCCCGACCGTCACCGTTCGCTATCTTCGCGACGCCGTGGAGGGAATCCGTTTCGTAGGTGGGTGTGACTGAGAGGTCGGTATCCCGACAGTGCGGCCGAGAAACGAACACCGAGTCTACCCCCGCGCGGTGGGCGGCGATCACGTCACTTTCGCTATCGCCGATGTAGAGCGCAGATTCGCCCCCGAGTTCTGTGAGCGCTCGATCGAGATAGTGCGTGTTCGGCTTCTTCAGATCGAGGCTCTCGACCGTCTTCTCGCGACCGTAGTAGGTCTCGAATGCCGATTCAAGGTCGAAGAAGTCCAACACGAATTCGATCGTGCTCCGGTGATTGTTGCTCACGACGCCACAGCGCTGAGACAACCCGGAGATGGCGGTGACATCGTCGTAGCAACTCCGGGAACCGGCTTCGAACTTCTCAAACTGGGACTGTTCGTCGTGGCGTTCGCGGGCTTCCCAAAACAGGTCCGTGTCCAAGTCGTAGGCGGCGCAGATTTCGTGAAGCCCCTCGACCGTCGTACCGTTGACTATTGCATCGACGTGCCGTTTCTCGGCCCGCGTGACGCCCACCTCCTCGAAGGCAGACTGTACCGCCTCGACTTTTGTCTCGTACGATGGCGGGTCAACCAACACTCCGTCACTATCGAATAGAACGGTGTCGTAGGAGGTCACGTCTCAGAGAGGCTCTGACATCTGGTTAGCCGTATTCAATGGAACATGTCTTGCCGACGACCCGGAATATCGTGCGTCTACCGACGGATTCGACGACGGATGATGTTGTGACGCTTTCCGGTAGATGTCTGGCCGACCTGTCCGTGACAGATAGTATCTTCCCCGCCGAAATTCCGCGGTGCAGGTGTCTGAGGGCCAATATTCTATTGTGACATGGGTAACCAAGTCACGGAAAGGGTTTTAGCGGATGGTTACCTACCCGCGGGCATGAGCGCGGACCGGGCCGTACTCGAAAAGGCCCTAGAGCGCGGAGAAGAGGAGGGCGGAAGCATCGAGTTCAAGGAACGGCTCTCCCGGGACGTCCACCTCTCGGACGGGCGGATGGAGAGCCTGGCCGCCCAACTCCGACACCGCGTCCTGTCCGGCGACGGCACAGCGACGTACGTGGTCGGCGTCACCGACGACGGCGGCATCGCGGGGATCAGTCCCGCCGCGTTCTCCGAATCGATGGACGTCCTCTCCTTGCTGGCCGAGGAGGCCGGCGCACACATCGAAGACGTCGAGACGTGGGGCGTCGGCGAGAGCGCCGACCGGGGCCTCGTCGGCGTCGCCACCGTCTGCGAGGGGGCCGTCCTCGACGTGGACGACGACCACATCGTCGTCGGCACCGCGGGACACGTCGACCACGGGAAGTCGACGCTCGTGGGCTCTCTCGTCACCGGACAGGCGGACGACGGACAGGGGAGCACCCGCGGCTTCCTCGACGTGCAACCGCACGAGGTCGAACGCGGCCTGTCGGCGGACCTCTCGTACGCCGTCTACGGGTTCAGCGAGGACGGCCCCGTCCACATGGACAACCCCCACCGGAAGTCCGACCGCGCGAGAATCGTCCAGGAGGCCGACCGCCTCGTCTCGTTCGTCGACACCGTCGGCCACGAACCGTGGCTCCGGACGACGATTCGGGGCCTCGTCGGCCAGCGACTCGACTACGGCCTGCTTGTCGTCGCCGCCGACGACGGGCCGACGAAGACGACGCGCGAACACCTCGGCATCCTCTTGGCGATGGAGTTGCCGACGCTCGTCGCCATCACGAAGGCCGACGCCGTCTCGGAGGAACGCGCCCTCGAGGTCGAACGCGAGGTCGAACGCCTCCTGCGCGACGTGGGCCGGACGCCGCTTCTCGTCGAGCGATACGGCGTCGAGAGCGCCATCGAGGAGATCAGCGACTCCGTCGTCCCCATCGTCCGCACGAGTGCGGTGACGATGGAGGGCATCGACACGCTGGACGACCTGTTCGAGGGCCTGCCGAAGACCATCTCGGAGGCCCGCGAGGACTTCCGGATGTACATCGACCGCTCGTACTCCGTGACGGGCGTCGGCGCCGTCGCGTCGGGGACGGTCAACTCCGGCAGCGTCGAGGCGGGCGACGAACTCCTCGTCGGCCCGATGCCGGACGGGTCGTTCCGCGAGGTGGAGGTGCGCTCCATCGAGATGCACTACCACCGGGTGGACCGCGCGAAGGCCGGACGAATCGTCGGCATCGCCCTCAAGGGCATCAAGGAATCGGAGTTAGAGCGCGGGATGGTGCTCCTCCCGGCGGACGCCGACCCCAGTCCCGTTCGGTCGTTCGAGGCGGAGGTGATGGTGCTGAACCACCCGACGCGCATCCGCGACGGCTACGAACCGGTCGTCCACTTGGAGACGCTGAGCGAGGCGGTCGTCTTCCACCCCGAGGGCGGGCAACTGCTCCCCGGCGACACCGGAACTGCCACGGTGGAGTTCAAGTTCCGCCCGTATCTGGTCGAGGAGGGCCAACGCTTCGTCTTCCGCGAGGGGCGGTCGAAGGGCGTCGGCACCGTCACGGACGTCCACCGCGAGTGACCGCGGCGGGTCGCGGACCCCCGTCCGAACACATTCACTCTCGACTGAACGTTTTTGTAGGTGCCGCAGAGAGGCGACGCATGGAAGTCTGCGGGTACGAGTTCGAGACGGTCGGCCGCCTCGACCCCGACCGAACCGACGCGGGCGTCGTCGCAGTGGAGACGCCGCAACCGGAGTACGAGGCGTCCGACGAACGCGCGGTCCACCGAGCGGGGTGGGGACCGTTCTGCCGATTCGAGGTGACCGACCCCCGAGCGTCGCGTCCCGGCGTCTACCTCGTCACGGTGGACGACGAGGCGGTGTACGTCGGCGAGGCGGCCGACGTGGGCGACCGCTTCTCGGAGGCGTACGGCGACGTCTCGCCGGCGGACTGCTTCGAGGGCGGAGCGGAACGGGTCTGCCGGGTGAACACGAACGTGTTCCACGCCGCCCGCGCGGGCGGGGACGTGCACGTCCACCTCCACTCGACGGCCGACTTCGAGGGGTCAAACGAGGAGAACGAGGCCCTCCGCCGCATCATCCGCGGCGACCTCCTCTCCGCGTTCGACGCGGCGTGGAACCGCGACGACGGCGAGTCGGCGGCGAACGCGGCAGTCGCCGTCGACGGACAACGTCCGTCGGGCCGCCGAGGTTCCCTCGGCGACGACGCGGCCGAAGCGACGGCGAACGCGGCGACCGAAGCGATAGACGCCGCATCGAATCGAGGAGCGGCGGGCGACCCGACGGCGAACGACGCCGCGGCCGAGTCGAACCGCGAGGGGGCGGTTCGCCGGGGGTCGCCGCCGAGCGGAAAGTACGGACCGCTGTACGACTACCTCGCGGGCCACGAGTTCGACCGGGTGCGGCTCTCCTTCGCGGAACTGGAAGTCGTCCTCGGCGCGCCCGTCCCCGCCTCCGCGCGGAACTGGCGGCAGTGGTGGACGAACAGCGAGGAGTCGCACCCCCACGCCCGAAGTTGGCTCCGCGCGGGGTACGAGGTGGCGTCGCTGTCGCTTCCGGACGAACTCGTCGTCTTCGAGCGACGGCCCCGCGGGCGCGGGTTCGGAGCGACCGAGACGGTCGGCGACGACTGAGTGAGGATCCGACCGAACGGATCGTCGCCCGCCGCGTCGTCTCCGCGACGCTGGTCGCGTCTCCGCGGCGCTTACGTCCCTTCGGAACCCACTACCGGAGTGAGATGGTATCGCAACTCGCGCTGGTACTGGCGGCCCTCCTCGTCGGCACGGAACTGCTGTTCACGGCGCTCGACTACCTGAATCTGAAGTACGGCGCTCGCGCGGTGCGAACCGCAGAAGAGTGGGTTCGGGACGAACTCGGCGTCTCCGACCCGGACCGACTCCTCGCGTACCAACGGGCGAAGACGGTTCTCTCCCGCGCGCAGTCATGGGTGAGCCTCCTCGCTCTCCTCGCCGTCCTCCTCTCGGGGGCGTTCGCCGACGCGGTGCGGACGCTCACGGAAACCGGGCTTCCACCCGTCGCGCAGGGCGTGCTTCTCGTCGTCGCCGCCGCCGTCGGCGGGCGGGTCCTCTCCGCGCCGTTCGACGCGTGGCAGACGTTCCGCATCGAGGAGCGCTTCGGCTTCAACAACCAGACGGTTGGTCTGTGGCTTCGGGACTTCGCCCTCGGCGTCGCCCTCGCGGCGGCGTTCGCCGCCGTCGTCGCCGGTATCGTCCTCGGGGCCGTCGAACTGCTTCCGACCCTGTGGCCCGTCGCCGGGTGGGCCGCCGTCGTCGGCCTCTCCCTAGCGATGCTCGTGATCTATCCGCGGTTTATCGCGCCGCTCTTCAACGACTTCGACCCCGTGGAGGCCGGACCGCTCCGGGACGCCGTCGAAGACGTGTTCGACCGCGCCGGGTTCGACTGCGAACAGGTGTACGAGATGGACGCCAGTCGCCGGTCGTCGCACTCGAACGCCTACTTCGTCGGGTTCGGGCGGACCAAGCGCGTCGTCCTGTTCGACACGCTCGTCGAACAGATGGACCGGCGGGCGATGCAGGCGGTGTTAGCGCACGAACTCGCCCACTGGAAGCGCGCGCATATCTGGAAGCAACTCGGTCTCTCGGCCGTCCGGATGGCGGTCGTCTTCGCGTTCCTCGGGTGGGTCACGTCCTCGGAGTGGGCGTACGCGGCGTTCTCGCTCCCCGAGGTGACGTACGCGGGGGTGGTCGTCGTCGTCCTCTTCGCCGGGCCGATTCTCTCGCTCACGTCGCCGCTGACGAACCGCATGTCCCTCGCGCACGAACGCGAGGCCGACGACTTCGCCGCCGACGTGATGGGCGACCCGGACCCCCTCTCGGACGCGTTGGCGACGCTGGCCGGCGAGAACCTCAGCAACCCGTTCCCGCACCCGGCGTACGCCGCGTTCCACATGTCGCACCCCCCGATTCCGGAGCGCATCCGGCGACTCCGGGAGCGTCACGGCGAGGGGTCGGCCGACGACGGCGACGTTCCGCAAGCGCCGACCGGCGCGTAAAAACGGCCGCCCTCCTTACCCTGCGGTTACTCCGCTAAAACGTAGCCGTCGTCCGTTCGCTCGGCCACCCCGAGGAGGACGAACCACTCCAGTATCGTCTCAACCCTATCGCGCCAGATGGTTCGCCACTCGGTGGGGTTCTTGTGGTGCTCCCAAACGGGCACTCGCTCTTCGAACGCCGCGAACGCCTCGTCCGCCGTCGTCGGGTCGGCGGAGAGCATCGAGCGCACGTCCTCGGCCCCGAAGATTCGCTCGCGGAAGGCCCGTCGGAGGTGGTCCGGCGTCGGGTCGGTTCGGCGGCGGACGAACCCCCCGTCGTCGGTCCTCTCGGCGAGTTCGAGGGCGCGCAGGAAGGTGAGCCACGTCCGCGCCACGTCGCGACTCGGGAAGTCGAGGCGGCGCATCAGGCGCGCGCAGCAGTCGTCCTCCGACCCCGGGACGAGGGGGACGGCGCGTTGCGCGTCGGCGACTCGGTCCGGAGACGCCGGGGGTTCGGGGACGAGTTTGAACCTCACGACTGCCGCAGGTCGAACGACTCCGCGAGGAGTTCCTCGTCCGTCTCGCCGAACGCGTACGTCGGCCCGTTCACCACGTCTATCGTGACCTTCGCAGGCGCGAACACCTCGGCCGGAACCTCGTAGAAGTCCCAGTCGGCGTCGTCGAATATCCGCTCGAACGGCTTGCCGTACTCGTCGCGGGCGGTGGAGGGAACTTGGTCGAAGTCCTCGAACCCCTCGGCGACGGTGAGGTGGACTTCGCCGCCGTACGCGAGGGCGTCGTTCGTCCGGCCCATCGCCACGCCCTCGTCGTAGCTGACGGGCGCGAGCGGTGCCGACCCGAACGCCGAGAGGACGTTCGTCGGGTCGTAGCCGAGTTCGAAGAGGCGGAAGACGGCCATCTCGGCCGCGCGGGCGGCGGTGGTGACGCTCCCGACGGTGGACCCGGAGGCAAACGTGGGTAAGAAGACGCCGCTGGGTTCGACGCCGGCCGTCTCCGCGACGTGTTCCGCGACTTGGTCGCCCGGCAGGTCGATGGCCTCGACTGCCAACACCGTCAGGTCGAACTCGTCGAAGTAGCCGACCGCCCGGAACTCGTCCTCCTCGCCGACGAGGGCACGGGCGGGGCCGGAACCGAGTCCGTCGAACTCGGGGTCTTCGAAGGTGAGTTCCCACCCGGCCTTCTGCGAGCAGAGCACCGCGACGTCGGGGTGGTCCGTCTGGAGTTCGACGTACGGCATCGGCGTCCCGGCCACCTCGTCCATCCGCGTCTGGACCGTCGCCAGCCCCGCCGTCTGTATCTCCGCGAGGAGGAGTCCCGCCTCGACGCCGCCCTCGGCGTCCACCCCGAAGTCGAGCACCGTCGCCCCCGAATCGAGTTCGTAGGGGACGACGCGGAGTTCGTCGGCGAAGTCGATGGCCTCGTCGATCAACTCGACGGCCATGCGATTGATGGAGTCCATGGGCGGTCGTTCGTCGTCACGTCCTAAAGGAGTTGGTAGTTCGCCTCGGAGGGAGGCCGACGGCGACGATTACTCGCCTCTGTCCCTCCTCGCGGGGCGGCCGAGGTGTTCCTCGACGGCCGCGACCTTGTCCGCGGCGCTCTGGTCCGACGCGCGCTTGTCGTCTATCTTGAGGAACGTGCTGACCCTGTCGCCGTCAACGGCCTTGTGGGCCGCGCCGACGGCGTCCAACAGGGTGTCCACGTCGTCGGCCTCTATCACCGTCCCCATCGGGTTCGTCTCGTAGGAGACGTCGAACTCGTCCAGGGCGGCGACGGCCGCCGCCACCTGGTCGGACATGCTCCCTTCGACGACCGGTGCCACGCTCAGCAGTGCGATGACGGTCATATGCGTACTTACGCGTGCGTGGGCCTTGAGACTATGTCCGATTCGGCCCGGTCGGGTCGGAGTCCGGACGGAGGCGGACGAACCGCCGTCGGCTTTTGGTACCGCACGCGGGACACACGAGTATGGTGAGGGAGTCCGACCGCGGTCGGCGCGCCTCGCGCGTCGTCGCCGTCGCGCGCGCAATCGTCCATGAGGCGCGGGCGGAGAAGTTACCGTTCGTGGCCGGGAGCATCGCGTACCACGCGTTCGTCTCGCTGCTTCCGCTCTTTCTGCTGTTGCTCGTCGTCGTCTCCGCCGTCGGCGACCAGAGCCTCTACGAGAGCGTCGTCGCCGCCGCGGGGGCCGTCCTCACCGAGGGCGCGCGCGACGAGTTCGTCTCCGAACTGACCGACGCCGCGCGCTCGACCAGCGTGTCGCTGTTCGGCGGCGTCGTCCTCCTGTGGGGGACACTCCGCATCTTCCGCGGCCTCGACACGGCCTTCTCCGGCATCTACGAGTCCGAGTCGGAGAACTCGTTTCTCGACCAACTCGCCGACGGACTCCTCGTCCTCTTCTCCTTCGCGGCGGCCGTCGTCGTCGGCAGTACCGTCGACGGCGTCGTCTCGGGCGTCGTGGCGGGTGCCGGACCGTTCGAGTGGATTCTCGCGCGCCTCGTCGGCATCCTCGGACTCGCGCTCGCGTTCTACCCGATGTACTACGTGTTCCCGGACGCGGACGTGGGCGTCCTCGAAGTGCTGCCCGGAACGCTCGTCGCCGCCGTCGGCCTCGCGGCGTTCCAGTCGCTGTTTCAGGTCTACCTCTCCCTCTCAAGCACCGCGCCGAACAGTAGCGCCATCACGGGCATCCTCGTCTTCCTGACGTGGCTCTACTTCAGCGGCCTCGTCATCCTCCTCGGCGCAGTCGTCAACGCCGTCCTCTCGAACCGGAGCCGCGACGCCAACCTCGAACCCGCGTTCGGGGGCGTCCCCCCCGCCGGGGGCGACGGCGTCCGCGCCACGCGGCGCGAACTCGTCGTCGCCGTCCAGCGACTCGACGGACTCCTCGACGACGCCGACACCGTCGTCGTCACCGCGGACGGCGAGTCCGTCGAGTTGCCGCCCCCCGACGGCGTCGCCGTCGATACGGAGGCGTCGTACGTCCTCCCCGGCGGCCCGGTGAGCGTCGAACTCCGGTGGTACCCCGCCGACGAAGGCGGGGACGGAGACGAGGGGTGACGGACGCGACGCGGGAGAGAACGGCGTGCGACGGAGACACTCACGTTCCGCATACATAGGTGATACTCTGACTTTATAGTCTAAGGATGCATACGAGTAGTATGAGTTCCCGAACCTCCCCGCGACAACGCCCGTCGCACCGCCGCCCGCGCGTCCGAATCGACCCCCGACCCAGCATCGACACGGGGCCCGCGACGGCCGCGAACGCCCGCGCCCGCACCCGCCACCGCCCGCGAACTGTCCGTCCGGTTCCGGACGTCGCGCCCCGTCCCGCCGCGGAAGAAGACCGCGGGGAGTTCCTCGTCTGGTACTGCACGGACTGCGAGGGCGTCGGGTCGGCGGACGCGTTCCCGCCGTCCTGCCCCGACTGCTCCGCGGGGCGGCGGTCGCTCTCCTGTTGGCCCGAGGACTGATTCGACGCAGGCGCTCCGCTTTTTTTACGGTCGCGTCCGTCGATTCGGACATGTACCGTTCACACCCCGTCCGGCGGATGTGCGACGACCCGATGCCCGGCGAGACGGCGTCGCTGGTCGTCGAACCCGACGAGGACTCCGACGTCGACCGGTCCGCGATAGCGGCCGCCGTGGCGGACGTCGGCGGGTCGGTGGCGGACGAACTCCGCTTCGGGTCGTTTCTGGTGACCCTCCCCGAGGAGGGCGTCGAAGCGCTCTGCTCGATGGACGGACTCGCCCGCGTCGAGACGGCGAACACGCTGGGCCTCGGTATCGGCGAGGAGTGAGTCTCGCGAATCGCCCCGCCGTTCGGCCGGCCCGAGTGACACTGACGCGGCGACGACGAACGCGGCGGCGATACTGTCGTTACTATTATACCATTCCGTTTCCTTACCAAAATCGATAATGATTCGTGGCCGGGTTCCGCAGGTCGTAACGGGGCTCGGTGTCCTTTTGGGCGTTGTTCTCGGTATCGAGATCTACCTCTCTTTCGTCTATGGATATACCGCCTCCCTCCCGTTCATAGTCGGAGTGGTGACGTGTATCCCGGTCGTCGTCGGACTGATAGCGGGCGGGTACAAACTCGCCCAGTCGCCGTTCTCTCAGAGGCGATACCGCCGCATCCTGAAGTGGTGTCTCGGTGGAACGACCGTCTTCGTCCTCATCAACGTCGGTCTGATGGTGGCGATGCCGCCGGGCGGCGTGATTCAGTTCCTCGGGTGGGCGCGGTGGGCCGTCAGCTTCGGCGCGGGCATCGGCTTTCTCATCGGGTACTACGAGGCGAAGGCGATACACCGCGAGGCCATCGCTCAACGCTCCTCCGTCAGGGCCGAGGAGCTCGAACGGCGGCGCGAACTCCTCGATTACCTCAACGCGTTGCTCCGCCACGAGGTGCTGAACACGGCCAACGTCGTCGAGGGGTACGCGGAACTCCTCGACGACGTGGCGGGCGACGAGACGACGACTCGGCGGTACGCGGGCGTCATCGGTCGGCAGGCCACCGACCTCACGAGGGTCACGAAGGACGTTCGGCTACTGCTTCTGACCATCGAGGAGGAACCCACCCTGCGCCGGGTGAACCTCAGCGAGGTTCTGGACGACGAGCTCCTCAAGGTGCGGGACCGCTACGAGGACGTCGAGACCGAGGCGGCGGTCCCGGACGACGTGTACGTGATGGCGGACGACCTTCTCCGGCGCATCTTCTCGAATCTGCTCGCGAACGCGGTCGAACACAACGACGTCCGGCCGCCGCGCGTCACCGTGACCGTGGAGGCGACCGCCGAGACGGTGACCGTGCGGGTGGCCGACAACGGCCCCGGCGTGCCCGAAGTCGAACGCGACGCCCTCTTCGAGAGCACGACGGGGAGAACCGACCACGGCATCGGCCTCACCATCATCGGTCGGTTGGCCGACCGCTACCAGGCGAACGTCGAACTCACCGAAACCGGGCCGGAGGGGAGCGTGTTCAGCGTCGAGTTCCCGCGCCCCGACGCCGAGACGACCGAGTCTCGGACCGCCTCCGCGGACAAGTCGCCCGCGCCTTCGGCGAGTCGATGACTCGCGCGACCTCCGGGGGCCATGATATTTATGATAATTCGTAATGCATGACTGGGTATGTCACGCACCGATCCCGGCAAGAATCGTTGGTTGATCGCCTTGTCGGCCGTTGCGATTCACCTGTCGATCGGTAGCATCTACGCGTACAGCATCTATCAGATTCCGCTGCGGGACGCGGAGGGGTGGGCGACCTCCCAAGTCACGCTCGCGTTCTCGATAGCCATCTTCGTTCTCGGGGTCACCGCCGCCTTCCTCGGCAAGTACGTCGAGAAGTACGGCCCGCGGAAGTCTGGCCTCGCCGCGGCCGTCCTGTACGGTCTGGGGATGATCGGATCGGGAGTGAGCGTCATGATCGGAAGCCTCCCGCTGTTCCTCTTCACGTTCGGCGTCGTCGGCGGGATGGGGCTCGGCCTCGGGTACATCTCGCCCATCGGGACGCTCGTCGAGTGGTTCCCCGACCGGCGCGGCATGGCGACCGGTCTCGCGGTCATGGGCTTCGGTGCAGGCGCGCTGCTCACCGGGCCGCTGGGTAACTTCCTCATCCAGAACTACGGAGTCGCGACGGCCTTCTTCGCGCTCGGTGCCCTCTACTTCGCCCTGATGACGCTCGGCGCGAGTTACCTCGCGAAGCCCCCCGAGGGATGGCTCCCCGAGGACATGCAGGACGTGGAGGGCGCACACGAGAAAGCCACCGGGGCGCTTTCCGGCCTCGACGTCCTCACCGCGGCGCAAGCGCGCACCACGCCGCGCTTCTGGTTGCTCTGGCTCGTCATCTTCATCAACGTCACCGCGGGCATCATGCTCCTCGCGTTCGCGTCGCCGATGCTCCAGCAGATCGGCGGGGCGACCGCCACGACCGCCGCGTTCATCACCGGGTACATCGGCATCTTCAACGGCGGCGGCCGGATCTTCTGGTCCACCCTGTCGGACTACATCGGCCGGACCACCACGTACGCGGCGTTCATGGTCATCCAGATCGCCGCCTTCTTCGTGATGCCGCAGGTCGCCGGCGTCTGGCTCCTCGCGGGGCTCATGTTCCTCGTCATCACCTGCTACGGCGGCGGATTCGCGTGCCTCCCGGCGTACCTCAGCGACCTCTTCGGCACCGACGAGGTCAGCGCGATTCACGGCTACGCGCTCACGGCGTGGAGCGCAGCCGGCGTCGCCGGCCCGCAGATCGCCTCGATAGTCCTCGAAGCGACGGGTAACTACACGACGGCCCTCTACATCATCAACGCCCTCGTCGTCGTCGGTCTGATCACCGTCGGCGTCCTCTACTGGCGTATCAGGAGCGTCAGAGAGGCGAGTCGCCCCGGCGAGGGCACCGTCTCCACGACCGACTGACGACCGAGACGACAGACAGGGGCGAGTGACACGGAGGTCGCTCGTCGTGTGGTTTTTCAGATAAGTGCGCTGGCGGGGAGTTCACCGAGCGAAGCGCGGTGAACGTCGGCGAGACGTAGTTTCGCCGGCATTTGAACTCACTCGCTCACTCCGGAAGAACTCCGTTCTTCCGTGCTCTCGTTCGCCTCCGGCTCACGAGAACTCCGTTCGCTCGCTGATTCAAATCTCAGCGTCTCCGCATTCGCCCAACTCGGTGTCGCGCCGAGACGAGACTCGGCGCTCGTCGAGTCGAGTTCGAGAGAAGTGCGCTGGCTGGGATTTGAACCCAGGTTGTGACCATGGCAAGGTCACGTGATACCACTACACTACCAGCGCGTGTCGTGGTCTGCGTCTGCATTAATCGGTAATGCCGGGTTGATAAATAAGACTTGCGAATCGGCAGATGGCGTGGGTGCTTCACCCATGGTTTCATCACGCACGAAAGTCCCGCCGACGAGGGTGTGAAGCGCTCACAGCCCGGAGTACGATTCGCTAGGCTTTTAATCACGCTTCAGGTAGTGGGAGTACAGTCTAGACGTGACGATGAAGGGCTCGGTATGACACTCAGCGTACTCGTGCCGTCCTCCCTCGTCCGGGAAGCCGAGGACAAACGCGAGGCGACTCGCAAACTCGGTTACGTCGCCCGCGCGGCGACGGTGTTCCGGGCGGACAGGCTCGTCGTCTTCCCCGATACGGAGGGCGAACGACGCTGGGGGGGCGGGTTCGTCGAAACCGTGCTGCGGTACGCCGCCACGCCGCCGTACCTCCGAAAGGAGGTATGGGGGCGGCGCGACGAACTGGAGTACGTCGGTGTCTTACCACCCCTGCGCGTCGCGTCTACGACCGGCTCCGAATCAGACGATTCGGGGTCGTTACAACAGGGAATCGTGACCGAGGTCGGACCTGACGGTCGCGTTCGGGTCAATTGCGGAATGCAACACCCGGTCTCCCTCTACACCCCATCGGATATGGAGGTGCGAGAGGGGGAGCGCGTCGCCATCAGGATCTCTTCGCGAGAACCGGTCCGTGCGCGGATCGTCGACGAACCCCTCCCGGGTTTCGACGTGTCCCGCATGGACCTCGAAGAAGCGCTCGACCGCCCCGACGCGGGCGTCGCTATCGCGACGTCTCGCTTCGGGGAACCGCTAACGATCGGAAGACTGGCGGACCTCTCCGCCCGCATCGAGCGGGACGGAGCGACCGTCGTCTTCGGGTCGCCCGGTCGAGGGCTTCCGGAAATCCTCGGCGTCGACGCCGAGGAGGTGTCAGTCGAACCCTCCGACGGTCCGGGGTTCGACCTCTGGCTCAATACGATTCCGCGACAGGGCAGCCACGTGGTGCGAACCGAAGAAGCGATGTTCGCGTCGCTGGCTCCCCTGACTCTCACGGAGTGAAAACATGCCACAACCAAGCAGACCACGAAAGGGTTCGATGGGCTACAGCCCGCGCAAGCGTGTGGATTCCGAAATCCCGCGCATCCGCTCGTGGCCCGACGACGACGGGTCGCCGGGTCTCCAGGGCTTCGCCGGCTACAAAGCCGGTATGACCCAAGTGATGATGGTCAACGACGAGTCCAACTCCCCCCGCGAAGGGATGGAGGAGGCCGTTCCGGTGACCGTCGTCGAGACCCCACCCATGCGCGCGGTGGCCCTTCGAGCCTACGAACAGACGGCGTACGGAATGCAACCGGTGACCGAAGTGTGGGCGTCCGAGTTCGACGACGAACTCGACCGCGTCCTCGACCTCCCGAGCGAGGACTCCTTCGACGAAGACGCGGAGGAACTTCGCTCGGCCGTCGAGGACGGCGAAATCGACGACCTGCGTCTCATCGTCCACACGGTCCCCGGCCCGATGAAGAACGTCCCCAAGAAGAAGCCCGACGTCATGGAGAACCGCATCGGCGGTGGCTCCGTGCAGGAACGGCTGGACTTCGGTCTCGACCTCCTCGAAGAGGGAGGCGAGCACGCGATGTCCGACGTGTTCCGCGCGGGGGAGTACCTCGACGTCGCCGGCGTCACGAAGGGGAAGGGCACCCAGGGCCCCGTCAAGCGCTGGGGCGTCCAGAAGCGGAAGGGCAAGCACGCCCGTCAGGGGTGGCGGCGCCGCATCGGTAACCTCGGCCCGTGGAACCCCTCCCGCGTCCGCTCGACGGTCCCCCAGCAGGGGCAGACCGGCTACCACCAGCGGACGGAACTCAACAAGCGCCTCATCGACATCGGTGAGGGCGCGGACGCGTCCGTGGACGGCGGCTTCGTCAACTACGGCGAAGTCGACGGCCCGTACGCGCTCGTGAAGGGTTCGCTGCCGGGCCCGAACAAGCGCCTCCTGCGCTTCCGCCCGGCCGTCCGACCGAACGACCAACCGCGCCTCGACCCCGAGGTGCGCTACGTCTCCACGGCATCGAACCAGGGATAACCAATGAAGGCAACAATTCGCGACCTGAACGGCGACGAGGCGGGCACGCTCGACCTCCCCGAGGTCTTCGAGACGAACTACCGTCCGGACCTCATCAAGCGTGCAGTCATCGCCGCGCAGGCAAACCGAAAGCAGGCGTACGGCTCCGACCCCTACGCCGGGATGCGGACTCCCGCCGAGTCCATGGGTAGCGGTCGCGGCATGTCCCACGACCCGCGCCAGAACGGCGTCGCCCGACGCGTCCCGCACGCGGTCTCCGGCCGCAAGGCGCACCCGCCGAAGGCCGAGAAGGACCAGGGGAAGGACATCAACAAGAAGGAGCGGAAACTCGCCGTCCGGTCGGCGCTGGCCGCCACGGCGGACCCCGAACTCGTCTCCGAGCGAGGACACCGGTTCGACGACGACGTCGAACTCCCCCTCGTCGTCTCCGACGAGTTCGAGGACCTCGTGAAGACGAAGGAGGTCGTCTCCTTCCTCGAATCGATCGGCGTCTACGCGGACGTCGAACGCTCCGAGGACAACAAGAAGATCAAGGCCGGACAGGGCAAGGCCCGCGGTCGCAAGTACACGCGACCGAAGTCCATCCTGTTCGTCACCAGCGAGGAGCCCTCGAAGGCGGCTCGGAACCTCGCCGGCGTCGACGTGGCGACGGCGTCCGACGTCAACGCCGAGGACCTCGCGCCCGGCACGCACGCCGGTCGCCTGACGGTCTTCACCGAGAGCGCGATCGAGGAGGTGGCCGACCGATGAGCGTCATCCGCCACCCCCTCGTCACTGAGAAGGCGATGAACGAGATGGACTTCGACAACAAGCTCCAGTTCATCGTCGACCTCGACGCGGCGAAGCCGGAGATCGTCGAGGAGATCGAATCGCGCTACGACGTGTCCATCGAGAAGATCAACACGCAGGTGACTCCGAAGGGCACGAAGAAGGCAACCGTTCGTCTGAGCGACGACGACGACGCGCAGGAAGTCGCCTCGCGAATCGGAGTGTTCTAACAATGGGACGACGAATTCAAGGCCAACGTCGCGGACGCGGCACGCCCACGTTCCGGGCTCCGTCGCACCGCTACAAGGCCGAACTATCGCACAAGAAGTCTGAAGAGGAGGACACCGTCTCCGGTACCATCGTCGATATCGAACACGACCCGGCCCGCAGCGCACCCGTCGCGGCCGTCGAGTTCGACGACGGCGACCAGCGACTCGTCCTCGCGCCCGAGGGCATCGCTGTCGGCGACCAGATCCAAGTCGGCGTGTCCGCCGAAATCAAGCCCGGCAACACGCTGCCGCTGGCCGAGATTCCGGAAGGGGTCCCGGTCTGCAACGTCGAGAGCCAGGTCGGCGACGGCGGCAAGTTCGCCCGCGCCTCGGGTACGAGCGCGCAGCTTCTCACCCACGACCGCCACGTGGCGGTCGTGAAGCTGCCCTCGGGCGAGGTCAAGCGGCTGAACCCCGAGTGCCGCGCCACCATCGGCGTCGTCGCCGGTGGCGGCCGCACGGAGAAGCCGTTCGTGAAGGCCGGAAAGAAACACCACAAGATGAAGGCGCGCGGCATCAAGTGGCCGCGGGTTCGCGGCGTCGCCATGAACGCGGTCGATCACCCGTTCGGTGGCGGCGGCCGCCAGCACCCCGGCCGCCCGAAGTCCGTCTCGCGCAACGCACCGCCGGGCCGGAAGGTCGGCGACATCGCCTCCAAGCGCACCGGTCGCGGCGGCAAAGGAGGCAACTAAACCATGAGTTCGGAATACCGTACCGGCCGTGAAGGTGAGGAGTTCACCTACCGCGGCTACACGCTCGACGAGCTGCAGGAGATGGAGCTCGAAGAGGTAGTGGAACTGCTTCCCGCACGTCAGCGGCGAACCATCAAGCGAGGACTCTCGCGCCAACACGAGAAACTCCTCGAGGACGTCCGCGAAGCGGACCCTCAGGAGACGGCCGACTCTCCCCTCCGGACGCACCTCCGCGACATGCCCATCCTCCCGTCGTTCGTCGACAAGACGTTCGCGGTGTACAACGGGCAGTCGTTCGAGCGCGTCCGCATCGAGCCCGAGATGATCGGGCACTACCTGGGCGAGTTCCAGCTGACTCGTAACTCGGTCGAGCACGGACAGGCCGGTATCGGCGCGACCCGGTCCTCGAAGTTCGTGCCGCTCAAATAACCCATGGGAATCAACTACAGCGTCAAGGCCGACCCGGACACCTCCGCCAAGGGGATGCTCCGCGACCGGCCGATAAGCCTCAAGCACAGCAAGGCCATCTCGCGTGCCATCAAGGGCATGACCGTCGAGGAGGCCGAGGAGTACCTCGAGGCCGTCATCGACGGCGAGCGCTCCGTCCCGTTCAAGCAGCACAACACCGGTGTCGGACACCGCTCCGACATCGACGGCTGGGACGCCGGGCGCTACCCCGAGAAGGCCTCGAAGGCGTTCCTCGAACTCCTGCAGAACGTCGCGTCGAACGCCGACGAACAGGGCTTCGACGGACGCGCGATGGAGATCATGCACGTCGCGGCACACAAGGTGGGCGAACAGCAGGGTCGCAAGCCCCGCGCCTTCGGCCGGGCGGACCCGTTCAACACCACGCTCTGTGACGTCGAACTCATCATCGAGGAGGTCGAGGAATAATGGCTGACGAACACCAGTTCATCGAAGACGGACTCCAGCGGTCCCAGATAGACGAGTTCTTCGCGGACGAACTCGGCCGCGCCGGCTACGGCGGCATGGAGGTCGCGAAGACCCCGATGGGGACCCAGATCGTCCTCAAGGCCGAGAAGCCCGGTATGGTCATCGGCAAGGGCGGGAAGAACATCCGTAAGGTGACCAAGGAACTCGAGAACCGCTTCAACCTCGACGACCCGCAGATCGACGTTCAGGAGGTCGACGAACCCGACCTCAACGCGCGGATCGTCGCGGACCGCCTCGCCAACGCGCTCGAACGCGGCTGGTACTTCCGGAAGGCGGGCCACACGACCATCGACCGCATCATGGACGCCGGCGCACTCGGCGCCGAAATCGTCCTGTCCGGGAAGGTCACCGGCGCGCGCTCGCGCGTGGAGAAGTTCAACCGCGGCTACATCAAGCACAACGGCGAACCCGCCCAGGAGATCGTAGACGAGGGACAGGGCGTCGCCGTGATGAAGCTCGGCACCATCGGCGTCACGGTCAAGATCATCCCGCCGGGAGCGGTCCTCCCCGACGACTTCGAGATCGACGACGAGGCGGAGGTCGAACCGGTCGAACAGACCGCGGAGACCGAAGGCGTCGAGGAACTCCTCGAAGACGAACCCGAGGAGGTCCCCGAGGTCGAACAGGAAGACGTCGACGTCCCCGACGAGGACCCCTCGGAGGTCATCGACGAGGAGATCGTCGAGGAAGTCGTCGAGCAGACCGAGGAGGCTCCCGCCGAAGAGGAGTCCGCCGAGGCCGACGACGAAGCGGACGAGGAAGAGCTCGACGAGCTCGACGAAGACGTCGAAGAGGAAGCGGCGGACCTCGTCGCCGAGATGGAAGAGACGGACGAGGAAGACGCCGAGGCGGAAGCCGAGGCCGACGCCGACGAAGAGGAAACGGAGGAGTAATCCATGGCGATACTCTACCCCGAAGAGATTCGAGACATGACTCCCGCCGAACGCGAGGCGGAAGTCGAGGAGCTCGAAACGGAACTGCTGAACACGAAGGCCGTGCAGGCGGCCGGCGGCGCGCCGGAGAACCCCGGCCGCGTCAGCGAACTGAAGTCGACCATCGCGCGCATCAAGACGATTCAGCGCGAAGAGGGCGACTTCGACGACGAAGAGGAGTAACGAACCGATGGCACTGACACCCGAGACCCTCACGCGACACGAACTCAACGGCCTCCGCGTGGAGGTCGTAGACGCCGCGAACCCCGACTTGGTCGGGATAGCGGGGCGTATCGTCGTCGAGACGATGCGCACGCTGCACGTCGACACGGGCTCTCGGGTCAGTCAGGTGCCGAAGCAGGGCGCGACCCTGCGGTTCGAGATTCCGTCCGCGACAGACCCCGACACGGGGTCCGTGCGCACAGATGAAGCCGCCGACGCCGAGAAGGCGTCGGGGACCGCGTCCAAACTTCCCTCGGAAACTGCCGGCGGATTAGCCGGTCAGTCTGACGGTTGCCAGGGCGCGGCCTACGTTACGGTGGATGGCGCACGTCTGCTCTCACGACCCGCCTTGCGAACAGAGAAGGCAGGTGACACAACATGGCGATAGGACTGAACGTAGAAGAACCGGAGGAGGCTTGCTCCGACGCGAACTGTCCGTTCCACGGAACGCTTTCCGTGCGAGGACAGACGCTCGAGGGTACAGTCGCCTCCACTGACATGGAGAAAACCGTCGTTGTGGAGCGCGAATACGACGTTCGCGTCCCCAAGTACGACCGCTACATGAAGCGGCGTAGTCGCATTCCGGCCCACGCACCCCCGTGCATGGACCTCGCGGAAGGCGACACGGTACGTATCGCAGAAACCCGACCGCTTTCGAAGACCAAGGCTCACGTCGTGGTCGAGATCGTCGGAGGTGACGACTGATGGAAGCACTGAAGGCGGACGTCACGAAGGGCGTCGGCCGCGGTTCGCTCATCAACTGCGCCGACAACACCGGCGCACGCGAACTGAAGGTCATCAGCGTGGCCGGCTACTCGGGTACGAAGAATCGACAGCCCAAAGCGGGCATCGGTAACAAGGTCACCGTCTCGGTGACCAAGGGTACGCCGGAGATGCGTCGCCAAGTGCTCGAAGCCGTCATCATCCGCCAGCGGAAGTCCATCCGCCGGCCCGACGGCACGCGCGTGAAGTTCGAGGACAACGCCGCCGTCATCATCGACGAGATGGAGGAGCCTCGCGGGACCGAGATCAAGGGTCCCATCGCGCGCGAAGTTGCCGAGCGCTTCGGAAGCATCGCGTCCACAGCGACGATGATCGTATAGACTATGACGAGACAACCAAGCAAACAGCGAAAGCAGACGCAGAACGCGCCTCTGCACGAACGTCAGAAGCAGGTCCGCGCGACGCTGTCCGACGACCTCCGCGAGGAGTACGGACGGCGGAGCGTCCGCGTCAACGTCGGCGACACGGTAGAAGTGCTCCGCGGCGACCACGCCGGGACGGAAGCCGAAGTCGTCGACGTCGACCTCAAGGACGCGGTCGTGCACGTAGAAGACGTGACCGTCGCGAAGGCGGACGGCGAGGAAGTCCCCCGTCCGCTCGACTCGAGCAACCTTCGCGTCGTCGAACTGGACCTCGAAGACGAGCGTCGCGAGGCGCGTCTCAACGGAGAGGATAACGAATGACGCGACACCAGAAGCGACTGTCGGCCCCGAACTCGTGGCCGATCGAGCGCAAAGAGAACACGTTCACGGTCAAGGCCGGCGCCGGGCCGCACGGTGAGGACGGGGTCCCCCTCCTCATCCTGCTGCGCGACGTCCTCGGCTACGTGGACTCGAAGAAGGAAGCGCGCTACGCTCTCAACGAGGGCAACGTGCTCATCAACGGCGACACGGTCAGCGACGAACAGCGTCCCGTCGGGATGTTCGACATCGTCGCGTTCACCCAGCGGGAGGAGTACTTCCGCGTCTTCCCCGAGCAGGGTGGCCGTCTCGCGCTCACGCCCATCGACGCCGAATCGGCGGACAGCCGCCTCGGCAAGATCGTTCGGAAGCAGAACGTCAAGGGCGGC
This sequence comes from Halopelagius fulvigenes, assembly GCF_042662625.1. Classification (GTDB taxonomy): domain Archaea; phylum Halobacteriota; class Halobacteria; order Halobacteriales; family Haloferacaceae; genus Halopelagius; species Halopelagius fulvigenes. The sequence goes on along the minus strand of NZ_JBHSXH010000009.1, from coordinate 513,017 downwards.
GCGACGCAGATCACGCTCCACGACGGCGCGAACATCCGTCTCGAAGACGCCGACGAGGCCGCCGAGTACAGCACCGGCGACTCCCTCGTCGTCGACAACGAGACGAAGGACGTCGTCGCGCACTTCCCCTACGAGGAGGGCGCACTCGTGACGGCCGTCGACGGCACCCACTCCGGGGAAGTCGGCACCGTCTCCGAGATAATCGTCACGCCCGGAAGCGGCGACAACGCCGTCACCGTCGAGACGGAGGACGGCGAGTTCGAGACGGTCGAACAGTACGTCGTCGTCATCGACGAGAACTTCACCGACGGAGGTGACGACGAATGAGCGAGTCCGCCGAGTTCCACGAGATGCGCAAGCCGCAGATCGAGAAGGTCGTCGTCCACATGGGCGTCGGCGAAGGCGGGCGCGAACTCGCCAACGCGGAGGACATCTTAGAGGAGATCACGGGCCAAGAGTCCGTGCAGACGCTCGCTTCGAGCGACGCGACGCCGTTCGGCGCGCGGCGCGGTGACCCCATCGGAACGAAGGTCACCCTCCGCGGCGACGCGGCGGTCGAGTTCCTCGAGACGGCGCTTCCCCTCGCGAACGTCCGACGGAAGATGTTCGACGAGACGGGGAACTTCAGCTTCGGCGTCGAGGAGCACACCGAGTTCCCCTCCCAGGAGTACGACCCGCAGATCGGTATCTACGGGCTGGACGTGACGGTCAACCTCGTCCGCCCCGGATACCGCGTGAAGAAGCGTGACAAGGTCACGCGCTCGATTCCGAACGCGCACCGGATGAGCGTCGAGGACGCCGTCGCGTTCGTCGAATCCGAATTCGACGTGGAGGTCACAGAATGAGCGAAAGCGAAACAGAACAGACGGGCGAGCACGCCGCACGGCGTACCGGCCAAGAGAAGGAGTGCCGACGCTGCGGCCGCAAGCAGGGCCTCGTCGGCAAGTACGACATCTTCCTCTGTCGCCAGTGCTTCCGCGAGGTCGCTCGCAGCATGGGATTCAAGAAGTACCGATAGACTATGGCAGGAAATGACCCACTCGCGAACGCGCTCGCAGGCGTGAACAACGCCGAGAGCGTCGGGCATCTGTCCCACACGGTACAGCCCGCCTCCAACGTAATCGGCTCCGTGCTCGAGGTCTTCTACGACCGCGGGTACGTCGACGGCTTCGAGTTCGTCGACGACGGGAAAGCCGGTACGTTCGAGGTCGAACTGAAAGGCGCGATCAACGAATGTGGCGCCGTCAAGCCCCGCTACTCCGCGGGCGCAGACGAGTTCGAGAAGTGGGAGAAGCGGTTCCTCCCCGCCCGCGACTACGGGACGCTCATCGTCACGACGAGCCACGGCGTCATGAGCCACTACGAGGCCCGCGAACAGGGCATCGGTGGCCAAGTAATCGCCTACGTCTACTGAGCCAATGAACAGAATCGAAATCGACATTCCGGACGACGTCTCGGCCGAGGTCAAGAACCTCGACCTCACCGTGGAAGGACCGAACGGTAGCGTCACGAAGACGCTTTGGTACCCCGACATCAGCGTCGATGTCGGAGACGGTACGGTCGTCATCGAGTCGGAGAACACCGACGCGAAGACGAACGCCACGGTTGGAACGTTCGAGAGCCACGTGACCAACATGCTCCACGGCGTCACCGAGGGGTGGGAGTACAAGATGGAAGTCTTCTACGCCCACTTCCCGATGCAGGTGAACGTGGAAGGGAGCGAGGTTGTCATCGAGAACTTCCTCGGCGAGAAGTCGCCGCGCCGCGCGAAGATTCGCGGCGCGACCGAAGTACAGGTCGACGGCGAAGAGATCACGCTGTCCGGCCCCTCGAAGGAGGACGTCGGGCAGACCGCCGCAGACATCGAACAGCTCACGCGCGTGAAGGACAAGGACACGCGCGTGTTCCAGGACGGTGTCTACATCACCGAGAAACCCCAGGTGGGTGGTGCCTAAATGTCCGCCGACGAAATTCAGGAACTCGAAGACATAAGCGGCGTCGGACCCTCGAAGGCCGAGGCGCTCCGCGAAGCCGGTTACGAGACGATAGAAGACGTGAAGGCTGCGAGTCAGTCGGAACTCGCCGACGTCGAGGGCGTCGGTAACGCCCTCGCGGCCCGCATCAAGGCCGACGTCGGCGGACTCGAAGTCCAAGAAGAGACCGAAGCCGAAGTCGAAGACGAAGGCGAGGAGGAGGCCGAAGCCGAAGAGGACGTCGAGACGGAACTCCGTCCCCGCGGCCACGCCGACAAGACGCCCGAACTCGACGACGAGAAGGCGGCCGCGCTCGCACAGAAGCACCGCGAGGGCAAGCCCGCCTTCCGGCGGCAGGACTACCACAAGAAGAAGCGAACGCCCGAATCGTGGCGGCGTCCCCGCGGCGGCCTCTCGAAGCAGCGCCGCGGCGTCAAGGGCAAGGGTCCGAAGGTTCAGGCGGGATTCCGCTCGCCGAAGGCCGCACGCGACCTGCACCCCTCCGGTTTCGAGGAGGTCCGCGTGCACAACGCGGACGACCTCGAAGGCGTCGACCCGGCCACGGAGGCCGTCCGCATCGCCTCCGCCGTCGGCGCTCGCAAGCGCGAGCGCATCGAGGAGGAGGCCGAGGAACGCGAGATTCGCGTCCTCAACCCCACCTACGTCGAAGTCGAGGTGAGCGAGGAATGACCGATCTGAAGGCACAGCGCCGGATGGCTGCCGACGTCCTCGACGTCGGTAAGAGCCGCATCTGGTTCGACCCGGAGGAACAGGCAGAGATAGCGGAGGCCATCACGCGCGAGGACATCCGCGAGCTCGTCGATCAAGGCACGATTCGCGTCGAAGACGCGAAAGGTAACTCCAAGGGTCGTGCCCGCGAGCGCGCGGCGAAGCGCGCCTACGGTCACCGCAAGGGCCCCGGCTCCCGCAAAGGGAAGTCCGGCGGCCGGAAGAACAGAAAAGACGAGTGGGTCAGTCGGATCCGCGCCCAGCGCCGTCGCCTGAAGGAGCTTCGGGACGACGGACCGCTGACGCCGACGCAGTACCGCACGCTGTACAACAAGGCGTCCGGCGGCGAGTTCGACAGCGTCGACCGACTCGAAGCGTACATTCGGAACAACTACGACGTGGAGATCTAACAATGGCGACAGGACCACGCTACAAGGTGCCGATGCGTCGCCGCCGCGAAGTTCGGACGGACTACCACCAGAGGTTGCGCCTGCTGAAATCGGGCAAGCCCCGCCTCGTTGCTCGCGTGAGCAACAAGCACGTCAGGGCGCAGCTGATCTCGCCCGGTCCGGACGGCGACACGACGCACGCGGCCGCGAGCTCCGAGGACCTCGAAGAGTACGGCTGGGAAGCCCCCACGGGCAACATTCCCAGCGCGTACCTCACGGGGTACCTCGCGGGCCTGCGCGCACGCGAAGCCGGTCTCGAGGAAGCGGTCCTCGACATCGGCCTCAACACGGCTACCCCCGGCAACAAGGTATTCGCAGTACAGGAAGGTGCAATCGACGCGGGGCTCGAAATCCCCCACAACGAAGCGGTTCTCGCCGACTGGTCGCGTAACCGCGGCGAGCACATCGCCGAGTACGCAGAACAGCTCGACGAACCGCTCTACGGCGGGGACTTCGACGCCACAGAACTGCCCGAGCACTTCGACGAGATGCTCGCGCGACTACAGGAGGACGAATGAGCCAACGTAACGACAACGGCTGGGAGCCGCGCACGCGGCTCGGCCGCATGGTACAGAACGGAGACGTCACGTCCATGGACCAAGCGCTCGAGACGGGACTTCCGCTCAAGGAGTCCGAAATCGTCGACCAGCTCCTCCCCGGACTGGACGACGAGGTGCTCGACATCAACATGGTCCAGCGCATGACCGACTCCGGTCGCCGCGTGAAGTTCCGCTGCGTCGTCGCGGTCGGTAACCGCGACGGCTACCTCGGCTACGCCGAGGCGCGAGACGACCAGGTCGGATCGGCCATCCAGAAGGCTATCGGCGTGGCGAAGCTGAACATGATCAAAGTGGACCGCGGTTCGGGGTCCTGGGAGGACTCCGCGGGCGGCGTGAACTCGCTCACGCGCAAGGCCACCGGTAAGGCCGGCTCCGTGACGGTCGAAATCATGCCCGCTCCGCAGGGCCTCGGCCTCGCGGCCGCCGAGACGGTCCGCAACATCCTCGAACTGGCCGGCGTGCAGGACGCCTGGACCCGTTCGAACGGAAACACCCGTACGACGGTCAACCTCGCGAAGGCGACGTACAACGCGCTGCAGAACGCGTCGCAGTCCCGGGTTCCCCGTCGTGCGCGAAAGGTTCAGCGGGAGGCGGACGAATAATGCAGGCGATCGTCCAACTCCGCGGCGACGTCAACATGAGCGACGCCGTCCGCGACACGCTGAAGATGCTGAACGTCCACAGCGTCAACCACTGTACGTTCGTTCCGGAGACGGAGACGTACCGCGGCATGATAACGAAGGTCAACGACTACGTCGCCCACGGTGAACCCACCGTGGACGCCGTCGAGACCGTGCTGCGAAAGCGCGCGGAGCCCGAGGAGGGCTCCGTCAACGTGGACGACGAGTGGATCTCCGAGAACACCGACTACGACGACCTCTCGGCGCTCGCGCAGGCGCTCGTCGACGAGGAGACGACGCTCCGCGAGCAGGGAATCTCGCCGGTGCTCCGGCTTCACCCCCCGCGCGGCGGCCACCGAGGCCAGAAGCACGTCACCAAGGAGGGCGGCCAACTCGGAAAGCATACCACAGAGCAGATAAACGAACTGCTGGAGGATATGCGATGACGTCCAAGAAACGACGCCAACGCGGGTCTCGCACCCACGGCGGCGGCACCCACAAGAACCGGCGCGGCGCCGGTCACCGTGGCGGCCGCGGCCGCGCGGGACGCGCCAAGCACGAGTTCCACAACTACGAACCGCTCGGAAAACACGGCTTCAAGCGCCCGGAAGACGCCCAAGACACCGTCGTCGAAGTGAAGGTCCAGAAGCTGGACGAGGACGCCGCCCTGCTGGCGGCCGACGGCGTCGCGGAGAAAGACGGCGACGCGTACCACATCGACGCCCGCGACGTGGCCGAGGACGGCTACGAGGCGGACGTGGTGAAAGTGCTCGGCGGCGGACAGGTCCGACAGGAGCTGCACGTCGTCGCCGACGCGTTCACCGCCGGTGCGGTCGAGCTGATCGAATCGGCCGACGGAAGCGCAGAGCTGTCCGAACGCGCCGAAGAAGCCGCCGAGGACGAAGTCGAAGAAGATAACAACACCGACGAGGAAGGCTCGGAAGAGTAACATGGGATGGAAGGAGGCCGCCGAACCGGTGCTGACGCGGATGCCCGCAGTCGTGCGTCCGGAGGGACACGTCCCGTTCCGCCGGAAGCTCGCGTGGACAGCTGGCATCCTCGTGATGTATTTTTTCCTCACGAACGTCACGCTATTCGGACTGGATACGACGTCATCGACCGACTTGTTCGGACAGTTCCGTAGTATACTCGCTGGACAGCAGGGATCGATACTGCAGTTAGGTATCGGTCCCATCGTCACGGCGAGCATCGTCCTGCAGCTGTTGGGTGGGGCCGACCTGCTAGGACTCGACACCGACGACCCCCGCGATCAAGTGCTCTATCAGGGGCTGCAGAAGCTGCTGGTCGTCGTGATGATCTGTCTGACCGGTCTGCCGATGGTGTTCGCGGGCGGATTCCTGCCCGCCGACCAGTCCGTCGCCCGGTCGCTGGGCATCGGCGTCGGGGGCGTGAAGACGCTCATCTTCGCTCAGATGTTCGTCGGCGGCGTCCTCATCCTGTTCATGGACGAAATCGTGAGCAAGTGGGGAGTCGGGTCCGGCGTCGGACTGTTCATCATCGCGGGCGTGAGCCAGCAGCTCGTCGCCGGGCTGTTCAGCTGGCAAGCGCTCGGCGGGAACTCCGGCCTCTTCCCGACGTGGATCGGCATCCTCACGGGTGCGACCGACATCGGGTCGCCGCTCTCGCCGGGCGGCCTGTCCGACATCTTCCTCGGACAGGGCCAACTGCTCGCGCTCATCACGACGGTGCTCATCTTCGCGATCGTCGTGTACGCCGAGAGCGTCCGCGTGGAGATACCCCTCTCGCACGCACGCGTGAAGGGTGCCCGCGGTCGCTTCCCGGTGAAGCTCATCTACGCGAGCGTCCTGCCGATGATCCTCGTCCGCGCGCTTCAGGCGAACATCCAGTTCCTGGGTCAGATCCTGCACAACTCGTGGGCCGGGATGCCGGCGTGGCTCGGTTCGTACAACGGCGGACAGGTCACCGGCGGCCTGTTCTACTACCTCGCTCCCATCCAATCGCGGGCCGACTGGATGTGGTTCCTCGGGTTCACCTCCGCGGACCCCGCCCAGATCATCGTCCGCGTGCTCATCGACCTGACGTTCATGATCGTCGGTGGCGCTATCTTCGCCATCTTCTGGGTCGAGACGACGGGGATGGGTCCGGAGTCGACCGCAAAGCAGATTCAGAACTCCGGGATGCAGATTCCGGGCTTCCGACGGAACCCGCAGGTCATCGAGAAGGTGATGGAGCGGTACATCCCGCAGGTGACCGTCATCGGCGGCGCGCTCGTCGGTCTGCTCGCGGTCATGGCGAACATGCTGGGCACCATCGGCCAAGTCTCCGGTACGGGACTGCTGCTTACGGTCTCCATCACGTACAAGCTGTACGAGGAGATCGCCGAGGAGCAACTCATGGAGATGCACCCGATGATGCGCCAGATGTTCGGAGATTAAACTCAATCTCCACTCAAAGCGGTGATTTTTGCGTTATTTAGCTTCGTAGCGACAGCGTCGTTCCAGCTAAAACTCGTGAAAATAAGCTGGCGTTCCAAAACACTGAACTGACACTTAGCTGAAGGAAGGTACTTCTCGGAGACTCAGCCATGTAGACATAGGATGGTCTCCGAATCCGCTCTCCTAACCGCAGCGGTCACTCTCCTCGCGACACTCACCGGTGCAGCAGTCAGCCTCTACAGTACCTACGAGCTCCACAACCGCCAACAAGAAGCCGAAGAACAACGCCTGCGACAGGCGCTCATCGCAGAAATCGACTCAATGGACATCGAAGCCCTGGATACATTCGCAGAGAAACTAAAAGACCTCGGCTCACAGGACGACCGTGAGAGTAACATCCTCGACGGAATGAAAGAGGGGATGAAAAGAGCGGGAGATGAAGATCATTTTGAGAGTCTCTCAGAAGAACAGAAGAAGGCTATCTCGTGGGGTGCCGGTATTCTTGCACTCCCATATGTTAACGAGTTAGACGAGCTTTCTAAGATAGACCTCTCCACCGATATTTACGATGCCAACCTTGACAAGATCGGGCTGTTAGATGTCTCCGATATTGGCGAGGTGATTACGTACTATAATGACGTTCACAAAGTCCAGCGGACTGTTGCGAGCGTTACGCAGGCATTTGAGGCTGGTGAGCGAGAGAGCGATATTGCGCAGTTTAGCGGGCGTTTGAAACGGCAGACAGACGGATTGTATTCCCAGAAGGAGGATGTATTAGAGATTCTGCGCGAACAGGGGAACGAAGAAGACGTTGAATCTGTAGGTACGAGCTATCCCCGAACACCATACGCTTGAGAATAGACACAACGGTACTGTTCTATTGCCTCGCCACCGAAACACCCCCTTACTGTGAGAACGGGGGACACGGTGGCCTTTTGTCCGCCCCTGTCTTCTGTCCGCTAAATGAATTGGGCTCCGATAGCGACGGCCGGGCCGGAGGACGAGCGGAGGGGTCTCTTCTCAGCGACGCACGCACATCGTCTCGATGACTGCGCCGGGACGCTATCGAGTTTCGAATGCGGCGGGGAGGAGGCTGGATGAGCAAGCACGCCCTCTCGAACGAACGGTCGGACGGGGCGGCGACCCTCGAGGTCGGCCTCGAAGCGTTCCAGTCCGGCCCGGAGTTCCACGGCCCCGTCGAGGAACCCGGCAGCCATCACTGCAACGGCCACTTCGCCCACGTCTACGAAACCCCCGAGGAGAAGTTCACCGCCGCGGTCCCGTTCGTCCGCCACGGACTCGACCGCGGGGAACGAATCCTGTACGTCATCGACGAGAGTACCGAGCGGGAGGTGAAAGCGGCCCTCCGCGAGGGCGGTATCGATGTCGACGCCGCCGTCGACTCCGGTGCCCTCTCGTTCCCCACCGTCGAGGAGACGTACCTCCGGAACGGCGCGTTCGACGTCGACGAGATGATAGAGTTCTACGCCGACACCGTCGACGAGGCCACCGAGGAGTACGCCGCCCTCCGAATCGTCGCCGAGATGACGTGGATTCCGGCCAGCGACACGTCCATCGAGCGGTTCATGGAGTACGAGCAGAAGATCAACGAGCTGTTCGCCGAGACGGAGTCGCTCGCGATCTGTCAGTACGACCGCGACCGCTTCTCGCCCGAGGCCATCCGGGACGTCGTCCGCTGCCACCCGCACCTCATCTACGACGGCGCGGCGTGTCACAACTTCTACTACACGCCGCCCGAGGAGTTCTTCGGCGAGGACGCCCTCTCTCGCGAGAACGACCGGATGCTCCGGACGCTTCGGGACCGAGCCGCCGCGAAGGCCGAGATACAGGAACGCGAGCGGTTCCTCCGGGAGTGCTACGAGATCACGGCCGACACCGTTCGCGGGTTCGAGAAGAAACTCCACGCGCTGTTCGAGTTGGGGTGCGAGCGGTTCGACATGGAACTCGGCGGACTGGCGAAGGTGGACTCGGACACCGACCTCTTCGAAGTCGAGGCGGTGAGCGGCGACCACGACCATCTCGTCCCCGGTGCGCGGGCGGACCTCTCGGAGACGTACTGCCGAATCGTGGCGGACGACGGCCACACCGACGCCGTGACCGACCCCGTCGGCGCCGGGTTCGGGGACAACCTCTGCTACCGAGAGTTCGGCGTGCAGTCGTACCTCGGCACCCACCTCGAGATGGACGGCGACGAGGACAGGACGTTCTGGTTCATCTCGACCGAACCCCGCGACGACCCCGTCTCCGACGCGGAGCGCACGTTCGTCCACCTCATGGGGCAGTGGGTGAAGTACGAACTCGAGCGCCAACGGCACGAGCGCGAACTCCGCGAGCGAACGGAGCACCTGAACGCGCTCATCGAGACGACGCCCGAGTGCATCAAGACCGTCGCCCCCGACGGTACCCTCCTCCAGATGAACCCCGCCGGAGTGGAGATGGTGGGGGCGGACTCGGCCGCGGACGTGAGCGGCAGATGCGTCTACGACCTGATAGCGCCCGAGTACCGCGAGCGATTCCGCGAGTTCAACGAACGGGTCTGCCGCGGCGAGAGCGGAACCTTGGAGTTCGACATCGTCGGCCTCGAAGGGACGCGCCGCCACATGGAAACCCACGCGGCGCCCCTCGAGCGACCAGACGGGACGACCGTCCAGGTGGCGGTTACGCACGACGTCACCGAACGAAAGCGGCGCGAAGCCGAACTCCGCCAGACGAAGAATCGGTTCGAGACGGTGTTCGAACAGAGCGACGACGCCATCCTCATCCTCGACCCCGACGCGGCCGAACTGGTGGACGCGAACGCCGCGGCCGCCTCGATGACCGGCTACGCGCGCGACGAACTCCTGTCGCTTCGCCCGTCCGACCTGCACCCCGACGAACTGGAATCGTTCGACGCGTTCCTCGACGAGGTGCGCCGAACCGGGTCGGCGTGGAGCGAGGACCTCCACTGTCGCCACAAGGACGGCCACGACATCCCGGCGGAGGTCACCGGGTCTACGATCACGCTCGACGGCCGCACCCTCGTGCTCGCGCTCGTTCGGAACATCGAAGAACGAAAGAAACACGAGCGGTATCAGCGGGAGTTGTACGATATCGTGGCCGACTCGCGGGCGTCGTTCGACGAGAAACTCGAACGCCTGCTCGAGTTAGGGCGCCAACGGGTCACCCTCGAAAACGGGTACCTCAACCGCATCGACGCCGACGCCCGCGAGTTCGAGGTCGTCGCGGCGGTCGGTCCGCACGACCGTATCGAGCCGGGCGTGGTGGACTCGTTGTCGGGCACCTACTGCGAGCGACACCTCTCGTCGACAGCGCCGCTCGCCGTCGCGGACGTGACCGAATCCGGGTTAGACGGACTCCGCGCTCACGAGGAGTACCAGTTGAAGGCGTACTTCGCGACGACCGTCGACCTCGGCGACGGCGGGTGCGGGACCCTGTGTTTCGCCAGCGAATCGCCGCGCGAGGGACGGTTCACCGACGCCGAACGGGCGTTCCTCGACCTCCTGGGCCAGTGCATCGGGTACGAATTCGAACGCCAACAGCACGAACGGGAGTTGAAGGAGACGATCGGCCGACTCCAGCAGTCGAACGAGCGACTGGAGCGGTTCGCGTACGCCGCCTCCCACGACCTGCAGGAACCGCTCCGGATGGTGACGAGCTACCTCCGACTGCTCGAACAGCGATACGAGGACGCCCTCGACGAGGACGGCGAGGAGTTCCTCGAATTCGCGGTGGACGGCGCCGACCGCATGCGCGAGATGATCGACGGCCTGCTGAAGTACTCGCGGGTCGAAACCGGCGGTGAGCCCCTCGAACCCGTCGAGTTGGACGGCGTCATCGAGGACGCCCTCAAGAACCTGCAGATCGGAATCGAGGAGACGGACGCCGAAATCGAGGTCGAAGAACTCCCCCGCGTGGAGGGCGACGCCGGTCAACTCCGGCAGGTCTTCCAAAACCTGTTGGACAACGCGCTCACGTACAGCGGGGACGAACCGCCGCGGGTCCGCGTCGGCGCGGAGCGACGAGGGCGGGAGTGGGTGATATCCGTCAGCGACGACGGCATCGGCATCGACTCCGACGACCACGAGAAGATATTCACCGTCTTCGACCGACTCCACAGTCGCGAGGAGTACGACGGGACGGGAATCGGGCTAGCGCTCTGTGAGCGCATCGTCGAACGGCACGACGGCGAGATATGGGTCGACTCGGAATCCGGCGAGGGGGCGACGTTCTCGTTCACCCTCTCCGCGACGGAGGAGTAACTTCGGTCGAAGACCGTCGAGCTACACCCCGAGTCCGATCAGCTCGACGACCGGGTGGTGGCCCTCCTCGTTCACCCGCACGTCCGCGATGGAGTGTAGCCCGCCGACGCGGGCCACCTTCCGAAGCCCCAGTTCCGGAACGTCGGTCGGGTCCACGGTGAGGACGTACGCGCGCATCTCGCCGATGTCGAGTTCGCGCGCCGCGAGGGCGCGGTGGTGACCGTCCACGAGGAGGGTCTCCTCGCCGTAATCGAGCGCGATGAGCGGTTCCGCGAGTTCGTGTTCCAACTCGTAGGCGCGGCCCTCCAACTCGTCGGCGAACACCTCGCGCTGCGTGGGTATCAACTCCGAGACCGTAACGACGCCGTCGCCGACGCCGACGCTGACGCCGTGGGTCGATTCGAGCATCTTCCGCGTGCGCTCGACTTTCGAGGGCGTCGTGCGCTCTATCTGGCTCCGAACCACGTCGGCGTTGGAGACGACGCCGAGGAACGTCGCGTCGTCGTCCACGACGGGGAGGAACCGGTGGCCGGTCCGGAAGAGGACGCCGGCGGCGTCTCTGAGGGACATCCCCGGGCGGGCGACGGCGAGGTCCCGACGCATCACCGCGCGGAGGGGTTCCTCCTCGGGGACGCCGAGGAGGTCTACCGCGCCGACGAATCCCACGAGGCGTCCGTTTCCGTCGAGAACGGGGAGGCCGCGGCGCCGAGAACCGGCCCGCAGTCGTTCGACGACGTCCGCGACCCGGTCTTCCGGGCGGGCCGTCTCTACCGTCTCGTTCATGTAGGCGTCGACGCTGACGTCGTCGAACTCCGTCGGGGGCATCACCCCCCGGTTGGTTCGCAGAGACCGTATAATCGACCCCTCCGTTCGATCCCTCTATCCAATTTTCATATATGATATTCGGGAGAGTACATTTATGTACGAACTCGCGTCACTCACGTACGTCGGTAAGCGGGCGTGGCTTCCCCAACCCTGCGTCCGGAGTTCCGACGTGGCACGGACGTCTTCCCGGACGTTCCGCGTGCGAACCGCACGCCACCACCACCCACCACACTGTGACCGAGGCGTTCCCCGCGAACGCCGCCGCCGGGTGTCGTCTCTCGTCCGGCGGTCGGTCGAACGCCGCACCCCGCGGCGATACCCCAGACGGGGACGCCCTCCCCGGGGCGTTCCCGTCACCGTCCCACTGCCGGCGGGGCGGAGTCAGCCTACCGACTCCGACCCGGCCTCGACCCGTTCGCGGGGCGGCTTCGTTTTCTCCGAACTGTCGCGCGGTAAACGTTTAGCCGCTGCCCTCCCAACCGGGAGGCATGAACGGCGTCATCACCGGCGTGGAGGGCGAACTCCGGAGCAACGGAATCAGCGTCGAGTCCCTCGATACCGAGGGCGAGACGGTCGAACTCGCGTACCTCACCGCCTTCCCGGGCGAGAGCGTGAACCACCTCGAGGTGGGGCGCGCCCTCAGGACGTTCGTCGAGAGGGTGACGGCCGACGAGTGGGAGCCGAAACGCGTCGAGGCGACCGTCCTCCGCGCTAACGACGACGTGCAGGGGACGTGGCACGCCGAAGCCGAGTGGTTCCGCGAGTACGACCGGTACGAACTGAGCGACGAGGACTTCTCCGAACTGGTCCTCGACACGCTGGAGGGCGGCGAATGAGCCGACCCACCGCGCGCGGCGAGTGGAAGCGGGCGGAGCGACGAGAACGAGTGCGCGAGGACAGAGGACGGAGGGGGAACCGGGAGGCCGACCGCTCTCGGCCCCGCCGCCCGTCGCGCTACGAGTTCTCGAAGGTGACGATGGGGTTCGAGAGCGGCGGCGAACGCTGCACCGGGTGGCTCTACCGTCCGGACCGCCCGGCGGACCCGCCGGTCGTCGTCATGGCCGGCGGCATCGCGGGCGAACGCTCGTTCGGGCTGCCCGCGTACGCCGAACGGTTGGCCGAGTCGGGGTACGCCGTCTTCCTGTTCGACTACCGGAACCACGGCGACAGCGAGGGCGAACCCCGCAACCTCGTCTCCCCGTCGCGGCAGCGAACCGACTGGGAGGCGGCCATCGCGGGCGTCCGCGAACGGGACGACCTCGACACCCGGCGACTCGTCCTCTGGGGGACCGACATCGGCGGCGGTCACGTCCTCGACGTGGCGGCCGACGACGCGCGCGTCCGGGCCGTCGTCGCGCAGACGCCCGTCCTCTCGGGGCGGTCGCTCCTGACGACAAACGGGTACGGCTACCTCGCGAAGGGCGTCCTCGCGGGCGTCCGCGACAGACTCCAGTCGCTCGTCACCGACCCGCACACCGTCTCCGTGACGGGCGACACCGGGGAGTCGGCGCTGCTCTCGACGCCCGGCGCGCGCGCGGGCTACCTCGATTTGGTCCCGCGCGCCTCCGAGTGGAACAACGAGATGCCCGCCCGGTCGCTCCTCTCTCTGGCGACGTACTCCGCGGGCGACGAGGCGGAGGCCATCACCTGCCCCGTCCTGTTCGTCGCCGGCGAACGCGACGACATCGTCTCTGCGGACGCCGTAGAGAAGAAGGCGGAGTCGGTGGCAGACGCCACGTTCGTCCGCCTGCCCGCGGGGCACTTCGACCTCTACGAGGGCGCGACGTTCGAACAGGCCGTCGGCCACGGCGTCGCGTTCTTAGACGGCGCGTTGGACCGGCGGTAGGCGTCCCGCCGAGGGCGGTGCGTGACCTTCTTGACCGCACGGCCTAACCCTTCACCGATGACCGCGACGCGAACTGTCGAACTCGAGGGTCACATCATCGACTCCGGGATGATGCAGCGAGCCTTCGGTATCGTGATGGACCTCGACGGGTCGTTCGAAGTCGAGGAGTTCGAGGTCGGCAAGCACAAGGACAAGACGTCGTACTGCCGGATGGCGATAAGCGCCGACTCCGAGGACCAACTGCAGGAGATTCTCCACGAACTCCACCAGAACGGGGCGAACCTCACCGACCCGGTGGACGCGCACGTCGAACCCGCGCCCGCCGACCGGGTGGTCCCGCACGGCTTCTACTCGACGACGAACCACCCGACCGAAATCCGCTACGACGGCGAGTGGATAGACGTCGAGAACATCGAGATGGACTGCGCCATCGTCGTCGAACCGGACCCCGAGGACCGCGAGGGGCCGCGGGCCTACACGAAGGTGCTGAACGGCATCGAGGAGGGCGATCTGGTGGTGACGGACGAGGCGGGCATCCGCGTGCAACCGCCGGAACGCCCCCGCGACTCCTCCGGCCCGTTCGGCTTCATGCAGGGCGGCGTCTCCTCGGAACGCCCCTCCGAATCGCTCATCGAACAGGTCGCCGAGGCCGTAGAGGAGACGAAGGCCGAGGGCGGGGAGGTGTTGGTCGTCGCCGGCCCGGCCCTCGTCCACTCCGGCGGCGCGATGGACCTCGCGCGACTCATCCGCGAGGGGTACGTCGACATGCTGTCGGCGGGCAACGGCTTCGCCACCCACGACATCGAACACGGCCTCTACGGCACCTCCCTCGGCATGGACATGGAGACGATGGAGCACCCCCGGAAGGGCCACAAACACCACATCTACACCATAAGCGAGGTCATCCGCGCCGGCGGCATCGCGGAGGCCGTCGAGGAGGGACTCGTCGAGGAGGGCGTGATGTACGAGTGCGTCCGGAACGACGTGCCGTACGTCCTCGCGGGCTCCATCCGCGACGACGGCCCCCTGCCGGACACCATCACCGACGCGGTGGAGGCGCAGAACGCCATCCGCGAACAGGCCCACGAGGCCGACATGGTGCTGATGCTCTCGACGCTGCTTCACTCCGTGGCCGTCGGCAACTGCCTGCCGTCGAACGTCCGCGTCGTCTGCGTGGACATCAACCCCGCGACGGTCACGCAGCTTTTAGACCGCGGGAGTTCCCAAGCCATCGGCATGGTGACGGACATCGGCACGTTCGTCCCGACGCTGGCGGACAAGATTCTCGGCCCTGCGAACGAGGAGGAGGCGAAAGCGGAGAGCGAGTACTACGAGACGGACGGCGGGGACGAAGACGGCGACGGCAGCGGCCACAGTCACGGCGGCGGTGGCTACCCCTGCGGCGGGAACTGACGGTCCGCATCGGGGCGTCACCCGAGAGTCGGAACGACCCGCTACCCACAGAGTGAACAGGCTCGTATCCGTACCCTTCGCGTGAGTTTCTCGATGCAGGGCCTCACGGACGAGACTCGTCGCGCGTACGGACTCGTCGTCGTCGCGGCGTTCGCGTACACGTGTCTGATGTTCGTCTGGTTCTCGCTGCCGGCCTACCTCTCTCGAATCGTCGAGGACGTCGGCCTCACGGGCACGCAGGCCGGGTTACTGGTCGGTGCCGTCCCGTTGACCTACATCCCGCTCGCGCTGTTTTCGGGGGTCGCCATCGACCGCGTGGGACCCGGCCGAAGCCTCGCGGCCGGCGTCTCCGTGTACGGCGTCGCCCAGATCGCCCGAAGCGTCGCACTGGGGTTCCCCTCCCTGCTGGCGTCGACCCTGCTTCTCGGCGTCGGCGCGACGGCCGTCACGTTCGGACTCCCGAAGCTCGTCTCGATCCTCTTTCCCCCGGAGCGGACCGGTCTCCCCTCTTCGATATACCTCATCGGGGCCGCCGCGGGGTCGGCCGGCGCGTTCGGCGTCGGTCGTCCGCTGTTGGGTCCGCTTCTCGGCGGCTGGCGACCCCTCTTCCTCTGGAGCGGTCTCGCCGCCGTCGCCTATGCCCTCCTGTGGTACGCGATCTCGCGGAAGGCGGGCATCGACGACAGCACCGCCGAGGGCGAGTCGTTCTCCGTGCGCTCGGTCGGCCGTGACCTCAGACTCGTCCTCTCTCACAGGGAGCTTCGGTTTGTCGTCGCCGTCGGGACGATGTACCTCCTCGTCAACCACGGAATACAGGGGTGGCTCCCGACGATACTGGAGTCGCGCGGACTCTCGCCGGACCGCGCCGGAGTGACGACGAGCCTGTTCGTCGCGGCCGCGGCCGTCAGCACCCTGCTCCTGCCCGCCGTCGCCGACCGGTACGCCGCGCGACGGACGGCGCTCGTGGCGTGCGGGAGCGTGGTGTTCCTCGGCGTCCTCGGGACGGCGCTGAGCGGTATCGGCCCCCTCCTCTTTCTCGGCGTCGCCGTCACCGGCGCGGGCGTCGGCGGCATCTCCCCCCTCGTGAGGGCGATACCTCCGGACTTGGAGGGCATCGGCCCCCGCCTCACGGGCACCGCGATGGGATTCGTCTTCGCCGTCGGCGAAGTCGGCGGGTTCCTCGGCCCGGTACTCATCGGCACGTTCCGCGAGGAGACGAACTCCTTCGTTCCGGGGTTCGCGATGCTCGCGGCCGCCGGACTCGTCGTCGTTCTCGCCGGCGAGGGCCTGCGCCGGTCGACGGAGTAACGCGACGGACACCGCTCCGACGCGTCGCCGACCGTCGCCTCGGGCCGAGTACGTCCTCGCCGGACGTTCACGTGCGGTTGAATTTACACAAGACATATACCACGGACTACTGTCGGTCGTCGTATGAACCGCGACGCCGCCCTCGCAGGCGCGGCCGTCGGGGTAGTCCTCGTTGCCCTCCTCGCTTCGGTGGCTCTCCCCGGCGTCCTCGCCGATCCGACGGAAGACAGGCCGGTCCGACCCGGTCCGATCCGCATCTCGGAGGTGAACATCGGGTCCGACGACGCGCAAGTACGGGGTGGGACCGTCACCCTCTCGGTCGACACTCGAATCGAACACCGCGGCAACCCGACGGAGAACGTCACGCTCCTCGTCCGCGCCGTGGACTCCGAGTCCGGGCTGGTCGAGACGACGCGAACCGTGGACGTGGGGATCCTCCGCGACGAGGCCGAAACGTCCGTGACGGCGAACGTGACGGTCGAGCGCGAAGGGGGCTACCGCATCGAGACAGTCCTCTATCGGGACGACCGCCGGGTGGACGAGAGCGGAAAGACCGTCAGCGGTCTCGAGGCGTTGACGCCCGCGTACGCCCGCAGCGACGTTCGGTTCTCCGAGACGAGTGCGCTGCCGCCGCTCTCGTTCTCCGTCGCGCGGGCGGACGCGGGGAACGATCGGACGACGCTCGAACTCGCCGCGTCGCTGACGAACGGCGGCGACGGTCGCTCGAAGGACCTGCGGGTGCAGTTCGTCCTTCGGCAGGCGGAGTCGAACATCGTCGCCGCGCGGACGGCGGCCGACGTGGGCGCGATTCGCCCCGGTCGAACCGCGACGACGACGGCGCGGGTGACCGTCCCGCGCGACTACAACTACTACGTGGACGCCGTGTTGCTGAAAGACGGCGTGGTCGTGGACTCCGCGCGGACCGCGGCGAACCTCGACCCGACGAAGCGAATCAGCGTCAACGAGACGGAGACGGACGTCGAACTCCGCGTGGAGGACTTCGAAGGCGGCGGAAACGGCGGCGGAGGCAGGCCGACCGAGGAGGGAGGCGAACCGACGGACGCGAGTACGCCCGGATTCGGCGCGGTCGCCGCAGTCGTCGCACTCCTCGCGTCGGCCCTCGCCGCCCGGAGGTGGACCCGATGACCGACACGAACCCTAACCCCGACCCCGACGACAGCGCTACCGACACCCGACCGAGCGACCGACAGGAGTGGCCCGACCCCTCCCGGGGAGGCGGCGAGTCCACGGCGGAGCAACTGAAGCGCTACCTCAACTACGCCGTCCTCGCGGGCCTGGTACTCGTCGCGTTGGTGTCGGTGTTCCAACTGTACTCGGCAGTGACGCGGACCATCAACACGTTCGTCACCCCCGAGTACCGCGCGCCGTTCCTCGCGGCGTTCAACCTCGTCGTCCTCCTCGTCGTCGCGTTGGGCATCTCGCTCCAACTGAAGCGACTGCAGGAGTAGCGCCCGCCGACTCGTCGACGCGCCGCACCGACCGCCGACGCCGCACTGATAACCGACCTCGCGTGGCGGGTCCGCCAGGAGGGCCGCGACGTGAAGTACCGCGTCGGGGCCGAGAGCAACCGAGAGAGGCGACGGCTTCGTCCCCGAAACCGACGACTGGGAGGCCGAAGTCGAGTGGGCCGACGTGATCGTCTTCGACGACGTCCGGGTGGGCGACGACGGGCCGAAACCCGCAGAGAAAAATCCGACTCAGACGACCACTAACCACGCGAGGAGGACGGCAGCGCCGCCGACGGCGGTGCTGGCGACGGCGTGGACGCGGAGCCTGTCGAGCAGAGCGTGAGCGTCGCCCTTCACCGTGAGCAGGTCGTGGATCTCGCTGCCGATTTCGCACCGCGGGAGGAAGTCCATCGCCACGTGGAGGAACACGCCCGCGGCGAACCCGAAGACGAGCCCCCGAATCGGATCGGCGGCGGGGACGGCGATAGTGCTCGACAGCATCGCGGCGATGCCGACGCCCGAGGCGGGGACGAGGAGGACGGAGACGGGGCGTCCGTCGCCGACGAGGCGGCGCGCGGCGGCGTACCCCGCCGGGCCCTTGTGCGAGACGATGGCGACGCCGAGGAGCGGTCCGAGTTCGGGCATGTTG
Source organism: Halopelagius fulvigenes (assembly GCF_042662625.1). Classification (GTDB taxonomy): domain Archaea; phylum Halobacteriota; class Halobacteria; order Halobacteriales; family Haloferacaceae; genus Halopelagius; species Halopelagius fulvigenes. The sequence goes on along the minus strand of NZ_JBHSXH010000009.1, from coordinate 494,479 downwards.
CCGTAGATGATGCCGATGATAGCGCCCGCCGAGAACGCGTGCGCCGACAGTTCCGCCACCGTGCGGTCCATCGGGAGGTCCAGGTGCGCGAGGCGGTGGCCGATGGTGTGGGAGGCGAAGCCCGCCAATAGGCCGAACGCGATGCCGAACCCGCCCCACTGCGGGTGCTGTCCGATGGCCTGCGGGACGAGAAACACCGCCGCGCTCGTCACCATCGCGCCGCTCGCGAGGCCGTACCCCCACACGAGGGCGTTGGCCTGTTCGCCGACGGCGCGCGCGCCGAGGGGCGCGGCCAGCGCCATCGCGAGGAATGCCACCCACGAGATTCCGAGCAGTTTCCACGACTCCGAGGCCGCCGCGTACACCGAGAGCGCTGCCAACACCGCCGTGGCTAGTAGCCCGAGCCGTGATATCCGGTTCACGATGTGAATTCTTTCTTTGCGGTTAATAACGTTCACGTTGTTAACTCCGATGTTCGTGTTAATAACCGTACCGGTGTTCCGTGGCCCGACCGGTGCGACGCCGGTTCTCGCGTCCGGGCGTCGGTTCGCGGTCTGCCCGCGCCTCGCCCGACTCGCGCGTCCGGCGAGACTAAAACGGCCGTTTGTCTCAACGGGGGGTATATGTCCGCGGACGTGAACGAACGGATATGGTCGACATCGACTCCGAGACGCTGTTCAACGGCGCGGCGGCCGTCCTCGTCACTGTCGCCGTCCTCTTTTTCGTCTTCAACGTCCGGTGGGGCTACTCGCCGGTGTCGAAGGTGGCGTTGACGCTCCTGTTTCTGACCGGCGTGTTCGCCATCACCCAGCGAACCGACGACTACCAGTTGACCCTGTTGGGGTACGGCGTCGTCGTCACGTCGTTCGTCGGACTGTTCTTCGAGGTGGTGAGCACGTTCGGCGCGGGCGACGCGGCGACCGTCGCCGGTCTGTTGGCCATCGCCGCCGCCCTGTTCTTCGTCCGCACCCGACTCGACGAGGACGAACGCTTCGTCACGGGGCGGTGGGCGACGTACGCCGTCGGCGTCGTCGCGGTTCTCACCGTCGCCGTCCTCCTCGTGGACGCGACCACCGGCGGCCTCGCGTACGAACTCCGACCCGCGAGCGAAGTCGAGTACGCGGAGTCGCACGACGAGGGGATGCGCGTCGCGTCCGTCGTCGTGACGAACCCGACGCCCCTCCCCGAACGCGTCGAGACTCCGAACTATCGAGTGTGCGCCGCGGGCAACTGGAGCGAGTACCGACCGCCGTCGGAACCCGGGCAACCGGAACGCCCCGTCGACATCAACGTGTACGTCCAAGACGGCTACGGCGAACACGTCCCCCCGTTCGGGACGAAGACGTACCCCGTCGAACTGAACCTCCACGGCGCGAACCTCTCCGGCGAGACGTTCCCCGTCGAGCGAACGTCGGCGTGCCCGGACGACGAGGAGGGGTCGCCGTACGTCGCCATCTTCGAGGCGGAACGGGACCGGTACGGACGCCCAGTCGCGTTGTAGGCGGCCGAACGCCCCGTCTGTGGTCAGTTCTTTTATACTTTCCACGTCCCTAGGGCGGGGTATGAACTCCGTCTCGGACCCGCGTTCGCTCGCCGGCTCCTCCGTCGTCGTCGTCGGCGGGGGGTTCGGCGGCCTCTCTACGGCGTGTTACCTCGCGGATGCCGGCGCGGACGTGACCCTCGTGGAGAAAAACGAGCAGTTGGGCGGGCGCGCCAGCAGACTCGAACGCGACGGGTTCCGGTTCGACATGGGGCCGTCGTGGTACCTGATGCCCGACGTGTTCGAGGACTTCTTCGGCACGTTCGACCGGACGCCGTCGGACTACTACGAGTTGACGCGACTCGACCCCCACTACCGCATCTTCTTCAAGGACGGCGACAGGGTGGACATGGTCCCCGACTTGGAGGCGAACAAGGAGACGTTCGAGTCCTACGAACCCGGCGCGGGCGAGAAACTGGCGTCGTACCTCCGGAAGTCCGAGCGGAACTACGAGATCGGCATGGAGCACTTCGTCTACGAGGATCGGACGGCGCTCTCCGACTACCTCGACCTCGACGTGGCGAAGAACGCGTGGGGACTGTCGCTCGTCGGGTCGATGCAGGACCACGTCGAACGCTACTTCGACCATCCGAAACTCCAGCAGATCATGCAGTACACCCTCGTCTTCCTCGGGGGCGCGCCGAACAACACCCCGGCGCTGTACAACCTGATGAGCCACGTGGATTTCAACATGGGCGTCTACTACCCCGAGGGCGGCATCGGCGGCGTCGTGGACGGCATCGCCGAACTCGGCGAGGAACTCGGCGTGACGTTCCGGACGAACGCTCCCGTCTCCGAGATCCGGGGCCGCGAGGGCGCGTTCGTCGTCCGCACGGAGGGCGGCGAGGAGTTCTACGCCGACTACGTCGTCAGCGACGCCGACTACCGCCACACGGAGATGGAACTGCTCCCGCCGGAGAAGCGCCAGTACGACGCCGAGTACTGGGACTCGCGGACGTACGCCCCCTCCGCGTTCCTCCTCTACCTCGGCGTCGAGGGCGACGTCGAACCCCTCGAACACCACACCCTCGTTCTCCCGCCGGACTGGGAGGACCACTTCGAGACGATATTCGAAGACCCGTCGTGGCCCGAAGACCCCGCGTACTACCTCTGCGTCCCCTCGGAGACGGACGACGACGTCGCGCCGGAGGGCCACAGCAACCTCTTCGCTCTGGTCCCCGTCGCCGCCGGACTGGACGACACGCCCGAACGCCGAGAACAGTTCCGCGAACTCGTGCTCTCGGATATCGCCGAGCACACGGGCGTCGAACTGAGAGACCGAATCGTCTTCGAGGAGACGTTCTGCGTGGACGACTTCACGGACCGGTACAACAGCACGAAGGGGACGGCCCTCGGGTTGGCCCACACGCTCCGGCAGACGTCGCTGTTCCGCCCGCCGCACCGATCGAAGAAAGTCGAGGGGTTGTACTTCACCGGGTCGTTCACGACGCCCGGCATCGGCGTGCCGATGTGTCTCATAAGCGGGCAGTTGACCGCCGAGGCGATGGCCGAGCGAGTCGGGCGAGAATGAGCGACCCCGGCCGCCTGCGGTACCTGCTGGCGCTCTCGCGCCCCCGGTTCTGGCTCTACCTCGCGGGCCCCGTCCTCGTCGGCGTCGCGTTCGGCGCCGAGAGCGTCGCCGGCCTCTTCACCCCCGGTGCCGCCGTCGCGTTCGCGTACTTCCTCCTCCCGGCGAACGTCTACCTCTACGGCGTCAACGACGCCTTCGACGCCGAGATAGACGCCGAGAACCCGAAGAAAGACGGGAGGGAGGCGCGGTGGCGCGGCGACCCGTTCGTCGCCGCCGTCGTCGTCGCCTGCGGACTCCTCGGGGCGGCGACGTTCCTCGCCCTCCCGCGAGTCGCGTGGCCGTACCTCGCGGGCTTTTTCTTCCTCGGGACGGAGTACAGCGCACCCCCGCTTCGGTTCAAGACGACGCCGTTCCTCGACTCGCTTTCGAACGGCCTCTACGTCCTGCCGGGGGCCGCCGCCTACGCCGCCGTCGCGGGGACCCACCCGCCCGTCGCCGCCCTCGTCGGCGCGTGGGCGTGGGCGATGGGGATGCACACGTTCTCCGCGATACCCGACATCGAACCGGACCGGGAGGCGGGCGTCCGGACGACGGCGACGTTCCTCGGGGAGGCGCGGACGCACGCGTACTGTCTGGCGTGTTGGCTCGCCGCCGCCGCCGCGTTCGCCCTCGTGGACGTCCGCCTCGGCGCGCTTCTGTCCGCGTACCCCGTCGCCGTCTTCGCCGTCTTCCGGTCGGGAATCGACGTCGAACGGGCGTACTGGTGGTACCCGGCGTTGAACACCGTCGTCGGGGCGACGCTCACCCTCGGCGGACTGTGGAGGCTGGTCAATGGCTGAGTCGGGACTGACGCTCTCCGAGCGACTGCCCCGGACGCGCGCGGAGTGGGAGGCCCGGTTGGACCGCCTCGTCCGCGAGAACCGCTTCACCATCTCCGTGTTCTTCCCGCTGAACGGCGCTCTCTTGCTCGTCGCCAGCGCCGAGGGCCTCCTGCCGGACCCCATCGCGTTCAACGCCGCCCTCGTCTTGCTCGGCACCGTCGTGATGCGCGCTCCCTTGCTGGTCGGCGCGCTTCCGGCCACCGACCGCCGGGCGGCGACGGGCGTCGGCCTCCTGACGCTGTACGCCTACGGCATCGAGTACGTCGGCGTCCGAACCGGCGTGCCGTACGGGGAGTTCTTCTACGGCGTCGAACTCGGACCGACCGTCGGCGGCGTCCCCCTCGGCCTCCCCGTGTTCTTCATCCCGTTGGTGATGAACGCCTATCTGCTCTGCCTGTTGCTCCTCGGCGAACGCGCGGAGAACCGGGCGGTTCGACTTCTCGCCGTCGTCGCGGCGGTGGTGGCGATGGACCTCGTGTTGGACCCCGGCGCGGTGGCCCTCGGCTTCTGGGTCTACCCCGGCGGCGGCGCGTTCTACGGCGTCCCCCTCTCGAACTACGCGGGGTGGCTTCTGAGCGCCGCCGTCGCCGTCGTCGCCCTCGATTGGGCGTACGACCGCCGCGCCCTCCTCGCGCGACTCGACGGCTGCGAGTTCATGCTCGACGACATGGTGTCGTTCGTCATCCTCTGGGGGGCGATAAACGCGTGGTTCGGCAACTGGGCCGCCGTCGCCGTCGCCGCTGCCTTCGGCGTCGGACTGCTGAAGACCGAGCGGTTCGACGCGCGACTCCTCCGCGCGCGGCGGTAGCGCGGGCGTCGGTCGCTACTCGCTGCGGATGAGGTACCGGACCCAGTCGGTCACCCGCCTGCCGACGACGCAGGGGGCGGCGAGCGACCACGTCGGCCCCGGGTCGGACGGCCCGTGCTCCCGCCGCGGGCCGTTCGCTTCCCCCGGATAGGGGACGGCGCTCACCCGCCGGAACACGGCCACCGGGTCGCTCTCGACGGCCCAGTACAATCGCGTCTTCGCCAACAGCAGGAGTTTCCGGCGGGTCGAGAGCGACGGCGTCTCCGAGAGCACGTCGTAGTCGCGCCGCCGAATCTCGCGGTGGTGGTCGGCGTACAACACCGCCGAGAGCAGCACGGCGAACTGGCAGTCCTCCGGCAGATACTCGATGCCGGCGACGCCCTTCCGGTACAACCGTTCGGTGCGGCGCATCTCCTCGCGCATCGCCCTCCGGAAGCTCTCGTCGCAGTCGAACGACCGCAACTGCGACTCCGAGACGCCGTGTCGTTCGAGGGTCTCCCGCGGGAGGTATATCCGGTCGAGTTCGACGATGTCCTCGCGGACGTCGCGCAGGAAGTTCGACATCTGAAACGCCTCGCCGAGGGCCGTCGCGTGCGGGCGCGCCAGTTCTTCGGCCTCCTCGCCGGGGTCCATGATGTCGGTCATCATCCGACCGACCGCCGCCGCCGACCCGTCCATGTACGACTGGAGTTGCTCGTACGTCTCGTAGCGCCCCGTCGAGACGTCCGACAGCATCGCGTCCACGAACGCGTTCACGTCCGACTCCCGCACGCCGTACTCCGCTCGCACCTCCGAGAACGCCGAGAGGACGGGGTTGTCGGCGTCGCGCCGTCCAAAGGCCGCCGCGCGGAGTCGCTCTAACTCTCGTCGCTGTTCCGCGGGCGTCGCGCCGTCGGCGTCGTCTACGATTTCGTCCGCGACTCTGAAAAACGCGTACAGCACGTACGTCGCGCGCCTGACCCGCCGCGGGAGGACGCGCGTCGCGAGGTGAAACGTCTTTCCGGTCCTGCGCTGTATCTCCTTGCTCCGTCTGACGTGGTCCCGTCTCACCATCGTCGGCGGTGGCGGGGCCGGACGTCTCCTCGAACACTCGTCCCCTGAGACATGGTACTACACGACTAGTGATTACAACGATATAACAGTTAGTTCCCCTCAGAAACCGACCGGTCGGATGCGGGAGGGGTCACCAGAACGTGTCGCTGCAGTCGTAGACGACGCCGTGTCGCGGGCAGACGTACTTGCAGTGGCGGCGGTGCATCGACTCGCCGCAGAGCGGACAGGGACGCCCCGTCTGGTCCATGCTCGCGGCGAGGGACCCGGCGTACGTTACTGTTTCTCTCCGCGTCGGCGACTCCCGTGCTACGGTTATTTTACCGATAGGTACGAAGAGTCACCATGGTCTCCCAACGAACGCGCGCGCGATTCAACGTCCTCGCGGAAGCCTTCTCGATTCCCTTGGAGGCGTACGTCCGGTCCCGAGCGAACGACGATGACGACGAGGAATCGTCGCTGAATGCGACGTGGTTCCTCGCCGGATTCGCCTACCGAATCGCCAACGCGTGGGCGTACGATAGAGACGTCGGCGGTATCAGGTCGAGCCGTCTGCGCCAACTCGCTCTCGGGGTGGCGTTCGCCGCCCTCGGGTTCCGGTCGCGGGACCGACCGGAATCGGAGTGGCGTAGCTTCACGCTGGGCGGCAGTCTCGGCTACGTCTGTTATCGACTCCGGTACGGCGTCTTCGGTCCGTTATCGGGAGACGAAGAGTAAAGAGAGAACCGCGAAACCGAACGCCTCGTTATGAATCGCTCAGTTCAGCACTCCGACCAGCCGCAGGACTCGCAGGTCTTGCAGCCTTCGGAGTAGTACAGCGTCATGCTGTTACACTCGGGGCACTCGGGGCTCTCGCCCGCCGCGAGCAAGTCGTCCATCGCGTCCGAGGACTTCAAGTCGGCGTCGCCCGCCGAGTCGGCGACGGCAGCGCCGCCGTCGGCTTCGGGTTCGGTGTCGCCGAGGGTCGCCTCCTCGGAGACTTGCGTCAGGTTCTGCTGTTGGGGGTAGCCCTCGTCTATCTCGCCGTCGAGGTAGCGGCGCATCGCCGTGCCGATGGCGTCGGGGATGGAGTTGATCTGCTCTCCTTTGTCCCACGCCACCTTCGGGCTGCGGATGCCCTGCAGTTCGCTGGCTATCTCCTCGGGGTCCACGCCCGTGCGGAGCGCCGTCGAGATGGTCTTCGCGAGCGCTTCCGTGAACGAGGCGGTGAATCCGCCGGAGTTGCCGATGTTGGCGAACAGCTCGAACGGCTGGCCGCGTTCGTCCTCGTTGATGTTGACGTAGAGCTTCCCGTAGCCGGTGTCGATGCGCTGGGTGACGCCGTAGAGGACGTCGGGACGCGGGCGCTTCGAGCCGAGTTCCACGTCGCCGTCGGCCTCCGCCAGCAGGCGTTCGACTTCCCCGTCGAGTGCGGCGCGAACCTCCTCGTTGTCGAGGAAGCCCTCCAGACCGCCGAACACCTCTTCCATCTGTTCGACGAGCGTTTCGGCCGCCTCGCCCTCGTCGGCGAAGTCCGCGTTCTTCGCGCGCGTCGTCAGCACCTGCTTCGAGCGGGTGCCGTCGCGGTAGACGGTGACGCCCTTCCCGCCGTTCTTGTAGATGTAGCGGTACACCTCGTCCATGTCCTCCCGCGTCGCGGAGTTCGGGAAGTTACACGTCTTCGAGATGGCGGAGTCCACGCCGTTCTGGCAGGCGCACTGCACGGCGGCGTGCTGTTTGCCCGAGAGGTCGGAGGTGACGACGAACAGCTCGGTGATGGCCTCCGGAACGGTCGAAAGCGAGGAGACGCCGTCGAACTCGTTGTTGGCCATCTGCTCTTGGGCCTCGCGCTTGACCTCCTCGACGTCGATGTCGTTGGCCTCCAGAACGCGGAGGAAGTAGTCGTCGAACTCGACGAGCATCTCGTCGCCCTGCACGTCGTCGGAGACGTTCTTGTAGTAGGCGACGTTGTAGATGGGTTCGCAGCCACCCGTCGTGTTGCCGATCATCGAGGTGGTGCCCGTCGGCGCGATGGTCGTCGTGTTGTGGTTCCGAAGCGCGAAGCCGTCGGCCCAGTCGTCGGCGTCGAGGCCGGTCTGCTTCTCGAACCACTCGCGGTACTCCGTCGGGTTCGCGTACTTTGAGTCCTCCCAGTCGTTGAACGCGCCGCGCTCCTCGGCGAGTTCGTGGCTGGCCCACTTCGACTCGTGGTTGATGTGGGTCATCAGCTGCTCTGCGACCTCGTTTCCGGCGTCGGAGCCGTACTGGATGCCGAGCTGGATGTACAGCTGAGCCAGCCCCATGATGCCGAGGCCGATCTTGCGCATGTCGCGCACCTTCTGTTCTATCTTCTCGACGGGGAAGTCCGACATCGTGACGACGTTCTCGAGGAAGCGCGTGCCGTACTCGATGCGGTGGTCGAACTCCTCCCAGTCGATGGCCTCTTCGAGGAAGGCGTCGACGGCGTCGTCGAAGGAGTCGTACTCGTCGCCGTGGTCGTCGTACCAGACGCGCCAGTCGGGCGCGTCGAGGTCGGCGACCGTCGAGAGGTTGATGTGGCCGAGGTTACACGCCTCGTACTCTTCGAGGGGTTGCTCGCCGCAGGGGTTCGTCGCGAGGATGCGGTGGTCGGGGTGTTTCTCGACGTCGAAGGAGTGCTCCTTGTTGACGCGTTCGAGGTAGATGACGCCCGGTTCGCCGTTCTCCCACGCGCCCTCGACGATGTGGTCCCACAGTTCCTCCGCGGGGACCGAGAGCACTTCGCCGACTTCGACGTACTCGCCGAGGCCGAACATCTCGTATATCTCCTTCGTCTCCGGCGTGGCGACGTGCGGTTCCTCGGTGCGGGGGTTCGTGAAGGTGAACTCCTCGCCCTCGAACAGCGCGTCCATGAAGTCGTCGGTGATGCCGACGGAGATGTTGAAGTTAGAGAGGTGACCCTCCACGGCGTTGCGGAGGTGCTTGGGGACGCGCCCCTCCTCGTCGATGAGTTCGCGCGCCTCCTCCAGTGCGTCCGCGAAGGAGTTGTGCGTGAAGTCGTCCGGGTCGTTCAGGCGAAGCGAATGGGCGAGAGAGACGTCCTTGTTCTTCGCGTGGATGAACTGGATGACGTCGGGGTGGCTGACGCGCATGACCCCCATCTGCGCGCCGCGGCGGGCACCGCCCTGCGCGATGGTCTCGCACATCTGGTCGTACGTCCGCATGAACGTGATGGGCCCGGAGGCGATGCCGCCGGTCGAACCCACGGCGTCGCCGTACGGGCGGAGTCGCCAGAAGGCGTACCCCATGCCGCCGCCGGACTGGAACACTTCGGCGGCTTCCTTCGCCGTCTGGTGGATGTCGGTGATGTCGTCGTCGGGCGAATCGACGAAACAGGCGGAGAGTTGCTGCAGTTCGTCGCCCGCGTTCATCAGCGTCGGCGAGTTCGGCATGAAGGAGAGCGACTCCATCATCTCCTGGAACTCCTCGCGCTTGGCCTCGACTTCGGCGCGAATCTCCTCGGGGAGTTCGGGGACGACGGTGTCGTAGGAGAACTTGTTGACGTTGTAGACCGAAAGCGTCGTCTCGGCGTCGTCACCAGAAGCGTCCGCTTCTGGCTGGCTCGCGGAAGCACCGCTTCCGCGAACGTCCTCCGCCGTCGTGCCCTTCCCGAACACTTCCTCGGCGAGTTCGTCGCGGCGCGGGTGGTCGGGCTTCAGTTGGTCGGGCGTGACCGAAATCGTCACGTCGCGCTTCTCGGCCTCGTAGACGGCCTCCGCGAGTGCGATGTTCTTCGCGACGCGAACGAACAGCTCCTCTTGCGTCTCGACGAGTTCGCCGTCGGCGTCCTTCCGGAGGTACCGCGCCGGCAGAATGTTGTGGTAGGCGTTCGCAGTGAGACGGTCCTCCAGCGTCTCCCCCTCGGTGCGCTTTATCGGCAGCTGCAGCTCGTCCGCCGAGATGTCCGCGCGGCTCATCTACTGTTCCCCCGCCCCAGCACCCCGTCGCTGGGCGATTTCGAATCGGATGGCTGGCTCAGTTCCGTTCATAGTAACGATGGCTTGTGAATGGAGGCGCTTCGGTAAAGGCTTCGGTATTGGGTAATGTCAGACTGAAATTCTCATCGCTCTGTCACACATTCCGAACTCTGCTCGCCCGCATTCACAGTACGGCACGTCCGTACGACCCGACCGGACATAACAGTATTCAGACCGCGGTGAAAGTAATGGTACGACTGGTAAAATCGCAAGACGAAGCGCACCCGTCCAGACGAACAGATGGGGGGTTCGAACTGCCCGCCCGCGCCGCGTCGGTCGGTCCGAATCGCGCCCCGGCGAGTGTACGAACCCGCGGCGTTCGACGGGAGCCGAAAACGTACCAGTTGACGTATCGTTATAGGAGGCGGTTACCGGCCCGGTCGCGCTCCGAGCCGGACATTCCTCCCACAGACTTATTCTCGCGCGCGCCGATATGTTGGGTATGTCCGCCACGTTCGCACCGGTCCTCGACCAGACGCTCGCCGCGTGGGCGACGCTCCCCCTCCAACTGGGCGGCCTCCTCGCCACCCAACTCGGGCAGTTGCTCGTCGGCGTCGTCGCCGTCGGCGTCGCCATCCTCGTCGCCCGCCTCGTCCTGAGGGTGGCGTGGCGACTAGTCACCATCGCCGTTGTCGTCATCGCCGCCCTGCTCCTGTTCTCGACGCTGGGCGTCAACGTCCCCTTGTAACGCCCCCGGAGGGGTGCTCGGCCCGCGCGGTTTTCCGCGTCGAACGGCTACGTACGTCCCATGAGCGTCCTCTCGACGCTGATGCGGTACTACCCGTACGTATTTCATCCGATAGTGTTGGTCGGCGGGGGACTACTTCTCCTCGTCCACTACGAGTGGCGTCGGCGGGGCGCGGACCGGTCCGCGCTCGTTCGCCGCCTCGGCGCGTTCCTCGGGGCGGGCGTCCTCTCGCTCCTCCCGACGGGGGCGTACGTGCTCGTGACCGGGCAGAGTCCGATGCAGGTGACGCAGGGCAACTCGTGGCAGGTGGACGCGCTGGTCGCGAGCGGCGTCCTCGTCGTCTGCGTGCTGCTTTGGTACCTCTGGCGTCGGTTCGACTGGGGGCGTCTCGTCCCCGTCGGCGCCGCGACGCTCGCCGCCGCGACGGTGCCGTACGCCGCACTCTCGGTGGTGTGGAACGTGTCGGGCCACGTCATCTTCGCCGTCGTTCCGACGCTGTTTCTGACGCTCGTCGACCGGAAGTTCTGGCCGCTTCTCGTCGTCCCGGCCGTGATGGTTCCGAACCGCGTCATCGTGAACGCGCACACGTGGCTCCAGTCCGTCGGCGGACTCCTCCTCGCAACCGCCGTCGTCGTCGCCGTGTACGTGTTCGAGCGACCGGACGACGCGCGGCCGACGGTCGGAACGTCGGGCGGAGAATCGTGAACCGTCGGGCGGAGAATCGTGAGTCGGTAGGGCGGGAGCGGGGCGTTACGCTTCAGCCACCGCGTGCGCTTTGTCGTCCCACCACCAGAGGACGGCCGTGAGGACGAGGCCCGCGACGAACAGTCCCCAGTTGACGAGCGGGGAGTTGTAGTAGAACACGTCGAGGGTCACGGCCTGTCTGATGACCGGCCAGAACGGCTCGATGGGTTGGGCGATGTCGGGCGCAGAGAGCATGTCGGCGAACAGGTGACTGAGGGACGCCACCCACACCGCGCCGATGGCGTAGGCGTACCGGTTACCGATCTCGAACGCCGGCACGTAGCGCTCTTCGAGCCACGGCACGACCCAGCGGGCGAGTATCGCGCCGATGACCACCGCCGCGACGCTCACGAACAGTATCGTGTGCGTGATGCCGTGGTGGTGAACCGTCGGGAACACCCGCCTCAGCCAGAGGTCGGTGTCCGGAAGCAGGCCGAACGGGACGCCGAGGGCGACGAATCCGAGCGCCGCCCGTTCGGCGTACAGGAACCAGCCGACGGCTAGCCAGATGAGTGCCATTCCCACGTGGCCGATTATGTCGACCATGTTCCACGTTACGGCGGTGAGCCGAATGTACCTGATGGCTACATACTGAAGACGCGTCGGACGAGGGACGGGTCGGGGCCGAGGCGGCGACCGGATGCCATCACCTACAAGAGCGCTTCGTCCCCTACTTCGAAACGATGAGTCGGGCACAAGTCGTGGGAGTCGAACTGGGACACACCATCCGGCAGGTGATACCTCCGGAGTTGATACCGGTGTTCATGTTCATCACGTTCTTCGGCGGCGTCGGCTTCGTCCTCGTCATGTTCACCGTCGATTACTGGTTCGTGGACGCGAAGCGAGGGGCGCACTCGCTCGGATTGGCCATCGCGGGCGCGGGGTTGGTCGTCGCCCTGAAGTCGTTCTTCGGCGAACCGCGCCCGTCGGTGGACGTGGCCGTTATCTCCGCCTCGGGGTTCAGTTTCCCCAGCGGACACGCGACGCTCTCGACTGTCGCCTACGGCATCCTCGCGTACGACCTCCGGAAGGGGACGTGGCGGGTCAGGCTCGCCGTCGCGTCCGTCGTCGTCGCCCTCATCGCCCTCTCGCGCGTCGTCCTCGGCGTCCACTACGTCAGGGACGTCGTCGCGGGCGTCCTGTTCGGGTCGCTCTTTCTCCTCGCCGCGATATCGCTGACGAAGCACGTCCCCCGGTACGCGTTCTGGTTGGCCGCCGCCGTCGGTACCGCGGGACTCGTCGTCAGCGGTGCCAGTCAGGACGGACTCGCCATCTTCGGCGCGTCGGCGGGCGCGGCCCTCGCGTGGGGGTCGTTCGACGTCTACCCGGACGTGGAGTCGCGCCGCGAACAGGCCGTCCTCGTCGTCGGCGTCCTCCCCTTCCTCGCCGCCGCCGGGTACGTGGCGACGAAGCTCGACCCGCCGCCGACGGCCGTCGTCCTCCTCACGGGCGCGGTGACGGCGGCGATACTGGCCGCACCGCTCGTCATCGAACGGTTCGTGACGGACGAGAGGGCCGCGCCTCAGGCGACGGACGCGTAGTCGGCGACGACGGTCCGCAGGAAGTTGGCGACGACGTCGTGTCCGACGGCGGTCAGCACGCTCTCGGGGTGGAACTGGACGCACTCGATGGGGTACTCGCGGTGGCGGACGCCCATGACGAGGTCGGTCCCCCGATGGTCCGTCGTCGCCGACACCTCGAAGCAGTCGGGCACCTCCGTGGCGACGAGCGAGTGGTACCGCCCGGCCTGAAAGCCCTGTTCGAGGCCGGCGAAGACGCCGCGCCCGTCGTGTTCGACGGGGAACGCCTTGCCGTGAATCGGTTCCGGCGCGTGACCGACGGTGCCGCCGTAGGCGTACACCGCGGCTTCGAGGCCGAGACAGACGCCGAGCGTCGGCACCTCCTTCGAGAGCGTCGTCAGCACCTCGTTCGTCACGCCCACGTCGCGGTCGTTCTTCGGGTGGCCCGGCCCCGGACTGATGACGATGGCGTCGGGGTTGAGGTCCCGAATCTCCGAGAGGGAGGCGGTGTTCTTCCGGACGAGAACCTCGACCGGTTCGCCCTCGATTCGTCGCTCGGAGAAGTACTCGACGAGGTTGTACGTGAAGGAGTCGAAGTTGTCCACGACGACGAGGCAGAGCGTCATCGGGGCACCTCCCCGGCCCCGGCCCCGGCGGCCGCGGACTCGTCGGGTTCGCGTTCGATTCGCTCGACGGCGGCGAGGACGCCGCCCATCTTCTGTTCGGTCTCCTCGTACTCGGCGGTCGGGTCGCTGTCGGCGACGATGCCCGCGCCCGCCCGGACCGCGATGGTGTCCTCCTCGCCCCGGCGCACCGTCGCGGTGCGGATGACGATGGCGAAGTCGGCGTCGCCGGACCACGAGTAGTAGCCGACGCCGCCGCCGTAGACGCCGCGGGGCGTCAGCTCTAACTCGTCGATTATCTCCATCGCGCGCACCTTCGGCGCGCCCGTGAGGGTGCCGGCGGGGAAGGTGGCCCGCGTCGCGTCGAAGGCGTCTTTGTCCCCGGCCAAAGTGCCGGTGACGGTCGATTCGATGTGCTGGACGTGGCTGTACTTCAGGACGTTCATGAACTCCTCGACGCGGACGCTCCCCGGTTCGGAGACGCGGCGCACGTCGTTGCGCGCGAGGTCGACGAGCATCGTGTGCTCGGCGCGTTCCTTCGCGTCCGCCAGCATCTCGCCGGCGAGGCGGCGATCCTCGACCGGACTCGTCCCGCGGGCGCAGGTGCCCGCGATGGGGTTCGAGACGACGCGCCGCCCCTGCACGGAGACCAGCGTCTCCGGACTCGCGCCGACGACGACTCGGTCGTCGTGGCGGAGCAGGTACATGTACGGCGAGGGGTTGACCGCGCGAAGCGCCTCGTACAGGCCCACCGGGTCCACGGAGCCGCGGAGTTCGCGCACCCGGGAGATGACCCCCTGATAGATGTCGCCGTCGAGGACGTGCTGTTTCGTCCGCCGAACGGCGTCCTCGTACTCCGCCCGCGGGCCGGCCGTCTCGCCCGACCTGACGAAGCCGTCCGTCTCCGGGCCGTCCGCGGTTGCGAGCGTCTCGGCGACGTCGCGCGCCTCCGCGCGCAGTTCGTCGTACACCGCGTCCGGGTCGTCGTCGGGGCCGACTACGGGCGTGAACACCAGTCGGACGGTGCCCTCCGCGTGGTCGAACGAGAGCGTCCGCGTCGTCAGGACGAACTGCGCGTCCGGCACCGGCGAGTCGGGGCGTTCGACGCCCACCTCTTCGAGCCAGAGGTCGTACACCGCCTCGTAGGCGAGGAAGCCGACGAGTCCGCCGCGGAGTCGTTGGCGTTCGTCGTCGGGGAACCCGACGCGCGGGAGGTCGGGGAGCGCGGTTCGGAGGCGGTCGAGTACGTCCCCGTCGTGAGTGCCCGAACACGCCTCCTCGACCACCTCGGCGGCGCGGCCGCCCAGCGTCTCCACGTCCGTGCCGTCGGGGCCGACGGTGACGACGGCCTCGGGGTCGTAGCCGACGAAGGAGTACCGCGCGTGCCGGTCGGCGTCCGCGCCGTCGCGAGACTTCGTCTCGCGGCCCGCGGGGCGTTGTCCTGCGACGTCGCCAGACTGCGTCCGGCGGGCTGCCGAGGTCCCCTCGGCGACGCCGCCGGGGGCGAACGCGCCGTCCGGGTCGGAGGACGGCGTCTTCTCGGCGCTCTCCAGGAGGAAGCCGTAGTCGCTCCGGTCCGAGAGCGCGGCGTAGGCCGAAAGCGGTGACGTGGTCGGCAGGTCGGCGGTCAGGTGCGCGACGGCCCGCCCCGCCTCGCCGTCGAAGAGGGACGCGAACTCCTCGCGCGAGAGGGAGAGCGAGACGTTCGTCGCGTCGTCGGTCACGACGGCACCTCCGGGCGGATGCCGTCGGCCGCCGCCTTCGCGTTCCGGACGAACGCCCGGACGGCGTCGTGGTCCTTCACGCCGCCCTCGGCTTCGACGCCGCTCGCCACGTCCACGGCGTAGGGGCGGACGGTGCGAACCGCCTCGGCGACGTTCTCGGGGGTGAGTCCGCCCGCGAGCGTCACGGGCGCGTCGAGCGTCTCGACCACCTCGGCGGTGGCCGTCCAGTCGTGCGTCTCGCCCGTGCCGCCCCCGCCGTCGTCGGAGACGGAATCGACGAGGACGCCGTCCACGACGTGCGCGACGGCGCGCGCGCGGGCGGGCGACTCCGAGTCCACGACGGCGACGACGCGGGCGTCCGTCTGCGCGCCGATACGCTGGAACTCGTCGGCGTCGAAGTCGCCGTGCAGTTGCAACACGTCGGGCGACGCCGCCGCCGCGAGTTCGACCGCGCGGGTCACCGAGGCGGGCATCGAGACGAGGGTCGTCGTCAGGAACGGCGGCGCGGCGTCGAAGAGCGTCGCGGCGCGCGAGAGCGACACCTCGCGCGGGGTGTCCACGGTGACTTCCGAGATGACGCCGACGGCGTCCGCCCCGGCGCGTTCGACGGCGCGGAGGTCGGATTCGCTCGTGACGCCGCAGACTTTCGCCCGCACCATCGGGTTAGGCCTCCACCTCCGACTCGGACTCCACGTCGGCGTCGGCGTCGGCGGTGGACCCACAGAGGTCGTCGAGTTTCGCCGCCGCCGCGCCGGAGTCGATGGACTCGGCCGCGACGTCGACGCCCTCCTCGACGGAGTCGGCGAGTCCGGCGACGTACACCGCCGCGCCCGCGTTAGCGAGGATGATGTCCCGCTTGGGACCGGTCACGTCGCCGGTGACGATGCCGCGCAGGTCCTCGGCGTTCTCCTGCGGCGTGCCGCCGCCGACGGCTTCGACGGGCGCGGATTCGAGTCCGATATCCTCGGGCGAGATGGTGTACTCCTCGACGCTGTTCCCGTCGACTTCCGCGACCACCGTCTCGTCGTGGAGGGCGATTTCGTCCATGCCGGCCCCGTGGACGACGAGTGCGCGTTCGACGGGCATCTCCGTGAGGGCGTTCGCGAGGAGGGGCACGAGGTCGGGGTCGTAGACGCCGACGACCTGCGCTTCCGCGCCCGCGGGGTTCGTCAGGGGGCCGAGGACGTTGAACACGGTGCGCATGCCGAGTTCTTTCCGCGGGCCGATGACGGCCTTCATCGCGGGGTGGAACACCGGCGCGAGCATGAATCCGATGCCGTCGCGTTCGATGGCCGCCTCGACGGACGGCGGTTCCGCCTCGACGTTCACGCCCGCGACGTCGAGGACGTCCGCGCTCCCCGACGAGGAGGAGACGGAGT
This sequence comes from Halopelagius fulvigenes, assembly GCF_042662625.1. Lineage (GTDB taxonomy): Archaea > Halobacteriota > Halobacteria > Halobacteriales > Haloferacaceae > Halopelagius > Halopelagius fulvigenes. The sequence goes on along the minus strand of NZ_JBHSXH010000009.1, from coordinate 477,996 downwards.
AGTTGCCGTGCTTCGCCACCGCCGCGCCCGCGCCGGAGGCGACGATAGCGCTCGTCGTCGAGACGTTGATGGTGTCGTAGTCGTCGCCGCCCGTGCCGCAGGTGTCGACCAACGGCGTCCGGTCGGGTTCGATGGTCCGCGCGGCGTCGCGCATCCCCCGCGCGAACCCGGCGATTTCGCTCTCGGTCTCTCCCTTCGCTCTGAGGGCCGCCAAGAGCGCCCCTATCTGGGCCTCCGTCGCGTCCTCGAAGACGAGGCGTGCGGCCTCGCGGGACTGTTCGAGCGTCAGGTCCTCGCCCTCCGTCGCGCGTTCGATGTAATCCTGGAGCGTCATGTGGTGACCACCGATGTACTGGTTCGGGTTACAATGTACAAATCCGTTCATCGCCTTAAGCGTGTCGGAGGGGCGGATACGTGGGCGAGTATAGGATTCGTGCAGGACGGTGACGATACCCCTTCGGGGTGAACGGACGAGGAACCGTCGCCGTGTGGCGATAAGAGGCGTCGTAGCGACGGAATCGGGAGACGGCGTTCCAATCCGAAACCTTCAATTATATCCCCGGGATACGAAGTAATGCGCTCGGAGAGGGCGCGTCAGCACGCACGAACCGGACGGGTTGGTGGTCTAGTCTGGTTATGACACCTCCTTGACATGGAGGAGGCCGGCAGTTCAAATCTGCCCCAACCCACTACATTTTCGCGACGCACTACACGGCAAGCACCTCGTGTGCCCGCTACTGGTGAGTCGCAGAGTTCGTGCCGCGAGGAGTTCGAACGCGGAGCGATACGAACGACGGAAGTTTGAGCCCGCCCAGATCTGCTATCCTGACAGAGATGATCGTATGGAGTAATTCCTCTACTTCGAGAATACTGTCGAAAGAAGACTCTTATCAGTCCCGGACTACACCCCCTCTGTAGATGGATACAACTTCCGAGTCAGAGCCGGCCATGCAGACTCGGCTCCGACAACAGGAGGTTGTCGCGGAACTCGGACGACGGGCGCTCGACATCGACGACATCGATCGGTTGATGCGCGAGGCGTCGGTGGCGGTCGCCGAGACGTTAGACAACGAATACTGTCACGTGGTCGAGTTGCTTCCGGGCGGAGAGGAGGGAGTGCTGCGTCAGGGGGTCGGCTGGCGGGACGGCACCGTCGGGACTGCGACGGTGCCCGTCAGTTCCGACTCGCAGCCGGGAGTCGCCCTCCGAACCGGAGAGCCGGTCGTCGTCGAAAACCTCCACGCCGAGGAGCGGTTCTCCGACCTCGAACTGCTGACCAGCCACAACGCCGTCAGCGGAATCAGCGTCGTCGTCGGGTCGTGCGAGGAGCCGTGGGGCGTGCTCGGAACGTACGCGACCGAGCGCCGGGAGTTCTCGGTTTACGACGTTCGGTTCGTCCGGAGCGTCGCCGACGTTCTCGCGTCGGCCGTCGCGCGGGCGGAGCGCGAGCGGGCGGCTCGGGAGTCCGAGCGCCGGGACGAGGAGCGCAAACGGGCGCTCGAGGAGTCCGAGCGGCGCTACCGAACGCTCGTCGAACACTTCCCCAACGGCGCCGTCGCACTCGTCGACGAGGACCTTCACTATCGGACCGTCGGCGGCACCCCGCTGGACGTGGCGGGCGTCACCGTCGAGGAGGTGAGAGACCGGCCGGTGGGGGAGATACTCCCGCCGAAGCTGGCCGACGAACTCGTCCCGCGCTACGAAGCCGCGCTCGACGGAACGTCCGGCGCGTTCGAGATGGAGCTCGACGGCCGAGTCTACCAGTTCCAAGTCGTGCCGGTCCGGGACAACGACGGCGACGTCTTCGCGGCGCTAGGGATGTCTCAGGACATCACCGAACGCGAGGAGGCCAAGCGCAAACTGGAAGCGTCCGAGCGTCGCCACCGGACGCTCGTGGAGAACTTCCCGAACGGCTCGGTGGGGCTGTTCGACGAGAACCTGGAGTACACCGCCGTCGGCGGGCAACTTCTCGATACGCTCAATATGGACCCGGCGGACCGAATCGGGCGCAGCATCACCGAACTCCACCCCGAGGACCTCCTCGAAGACATCGAGCCGTACTTCCGAGCCGCCCTCGACGGCGAGGCGAACACCTTCGACGTCGAGTACCGCGGCCGGTACCTGCACGCCCGCACCCTCCCGGTCAGGAACGCCGACGGCGAAGTTGACGCGGGGATGCTCGTCGTCCAAGACGACACCGAGCGCCGGGAGTACGAGCGGAGACTCGAACAGCACAGGGAGTACACCGACCGCATTCTGGACGCCATCGACGACGTGTTCTACCTCCTCGACGCCGACGGGAACCTACAGCGGTGGAACCGGAGCGTCTGCGAGGTGACCGGCTACTCGGACGCCGAGATAGCGTCGATGCGCGCGCTCGACATCGTCGGCGAGGACGACCAGAAGGCGATCGCGGACGCCATCGCCGAAGCGCTCGAAACCGGGAGCACGCAAGTGGAGGCGGAGGTACTCACCAAGGGCGGCGAACGCGTCCCCTACGAGTTCGTCGCATCGAAGCTGGACGACCCCGACGGAAACCCGGTAGTGGTGGGCGTCGGTCGGGATATCACCCGGCGCAAGGAGCGAGAACGGGCCCTCGAAGAGAGCGAGGCGAAGTTCCGGATGCTGACCGAGAACCTCGAGGAGATGGTCTGGATATCCGACCCCGACACGCGGGACGTCCTCTATCTCAACTCCGCTTACGAGGAGATGTACGGCCGCGACCGAGGGTCGATATACGACGACCCGACGAAGTTCCTCGAAGCAGTCCACCCCGAGGACCGACGGCGCATCGAGGCGGCGTACGAGAGGATTCCGGAGGAGGGAATCGACGAGGAGTTCCGTATCGTCCGGCCTGACGGGGAAGTTCGGTGGCTCGACGCTCGGGCCGGGTCGGTCTGCAACGAGGGGGAGGAACGCGTCGTCGGTATCGCCGAGGACGTCACCGAACGCGTCGAGCGCGAGCGAGCGCTCGAGGAGTCCGAACGGCGCTACCGGACGCTCGTGGAGGACTTCCCCGACGGTGCCGTCGCGCTGTTCGACGAGGAACTGCGTTACACGGCCGTGGGCGGCCAACTCCTCGAAGCGGACGACATCGACCCCGAGGAGCGACTCGGGATCAGCATCCACGAACTGTATCCCGAGGAACTCGTCGAGGAGGTCGAACCGTACTTCCGGGCCGCCCTCGACGGCGAGGCGAACACCTTCGAGACCGAGTACGCCGGCCGCCAGCTGTTCAATCAGACCCTGCCCGTTCGGAACGCCGACGACAAGGTGTACGCGGGGATGCTCGTCGTCCAGAACGTCACCGAACGGAGGGAGTACGAGCGGAAGTTAGAGGAGTCGAACGAACGGTTAGAGCAGTTCGCGTACGCGGCGTCTCACGACCTCCAGGAACCGCTTCGGATGGTCACCAGCTACCTCTCGCTCGTCAAACGGCGGTACGGCGACGAACTGGACGAGGACGGCGAGGAGTTCATCGAGTTCGCCGTCGACGGCGCAGAGCGGATGCGCGAGATGATAGAGGGGTTGCTGCAGTACTCCCGGGTCGATACCCGGGGCGACCCCTTCGAGGAGGTAGACCTCGAAGCCGTCCTCGAGAACGTCCGTCAGGACCTCAAGATGAAGATAGCGGAGAGCGACGCCGAAATCACCGCCGAGAGCCTCCCGCGGGTCTACGGCGACGGCAGTCAGCTCAAGCAGGTGTTCCAGAACCTGCTGGCCAACGCCATCGATTACAGCGGCGACGACCCGCCGCGGGTACGCATCTCCGCCGAGAGGGACGGCGCGAAGTGGGTCGTCTCCGTCAGCGACGAGGGTATCGGCATCGACCCGGCCGACGCGAACCGCGTGTTCGAGGTGTTCCAGAGCCTCCACGCGCCGGACACCCATGGCGGGACGGGCATCGGGTTGGCGCTGTGCGAACGCATCGTCGAACGTCACGGCGGCGAGATCTGGGTCGACTCGGAACCCGGCGAGGGAGCGACGTTCTCGTTCACGCTCCCGACGGTCGCGGCGGCGTCCGACGACTGAGGCGGTGTCCGCGCGGACGGCCGTACCTCGACGCGTCGTTTGAGCTATCGGACGTTCGCTCGACTGAACGTGATGTCCTCTGAGCGCAGTCGAACGAAACGAAGATCGAACCGACGGAGGCGAGCGGTGACGCGCCTCCGCGCCGCGGTCCTCGCCTGCGTCCTCTGACGGTCGGAAGTCCCGCGGCGAAAACGATATCGTGCTCGTCCGACAGGTTCGGCGCTCTGGTGCGCCGTTCGCCCAAACGCACTTAGCGGCCCGGCGCTAAGCGGAGATACTCGTCCCGACCGCTACTCGCACGTTTCGGGCGGATCGCCCGCAGGGTCCGCGTGCGAGAGGCGAACCCGTCCGTCGCCGAAGACGACGATTTCGCACCCGAGATAGGAGAATCGAAGTTCCGCGTCCGGGGCGACCGACCCGGTGTCTGCGAACGCGTCTAACACGTCGGGGTCGATGGCTTTGGACAGTGGTTCCAGCGCCAACGGGTCGGCGTCGAGGTGGTCGGCGACGCGTTCGACGACCGCGACGGAGGGACGGTAACTAGAGTTCTCGTTTGGGGAGTTCATTCAAAGTATGTCCTCAATCCGTGAGATTGGCCACCTCCCTTACTACTCTTTCGGCGGTGTGTCACCTCCGACGGCGGTAGAGTTCAATCGTAGTATACATTCAGGTTTCGTTATAACAATTTGGTAAACAGTAAGCGTGAGTAGGTACATGTACCGGTGGTATGGGAGGTGTCGAACCGTCGAAGACGGTCGCTGCACGGCCGCAAACGGGCGGTAAATCGCCTCCTTGTGCGGAACGGCCGCCGCGGAACGCCGCGGGGCCGGTCGAACCGGTCGAGCATCTCTCCCGAGGTGCGAGAATCAGGCCGAACGGACGAGAAGAGAGATAAAGTTGAGAGTATTTCACAATGAACGTTTCGTGGCGATGGTCCTCGGAGTGAGTAACGAGCACGATGGTATCGACCGCTGAGATCACGGAGTCGCTGACCGAACTGGGCCTCACCGAGTACGAGGCGCGGTGTTACGTGGCGCTGACTCAGCTCTCCCGGGGGACCGCAAAGGAGGTGAGTCAGGTGTCGGGCGTCCCTCAGTCTCGGGTGTACGACGTGACCGAACGACTCTACCAACAGGGACTCATCGACGTGCAGGAGTCCGAGCCGAGAACGTTCAGGGCGATGCCGCCGCCGGTCGCACTGAAGCGACTCCGGCGGGAGTACAACGAGTACTTGGAGAAGGCCAGCGAGCAGCTGGAGGAGCTCCAATCCCGAGAGACTGACGACGAGGGCGTCTGGAAGATAGCGACCGAGGAGGACGTCGTCCTCCGCGCGCAGATGCACGTCGAGGACGCCTCCGAGGAGGTGTACCTCCTCGTCACCGAGGAGAGCCTCCTCGAAGACGAACTGCTGGACGCGCTCGACGCGGCGTGTCGGCGCGGCGTCTCGGTGTTCGTGGAGGTGCCCGACGAGTCGGTGTCGGAACAGCTCCGGGCGACGGTCCCCGAGGCGGACGTTCGGGTCTCGCCGTCGCCGTTCACGACGGGGGATCCCGGCGGCCAAGAGCCGGGGCGGTTGCTGTTGGTCGACCGGACGACGGTGCTGTTGAGCGAAGTCAGCGAGGGACTCGTGCCGCAAGCGAGCGACGAGTCCGGGATGTGGGGGCGGAGCGCGGGTCACGGACTCACCGCGTGGTTGCGACCGCTCCTCGTCGCCCGACTCGAAACCGTCGGATTCGACGTCGAGAGCGCGTCCTAACGGACGAAACCGACGGAGGGATTTTGTGGATCTGTGCCGTAGTACCGCCGTGCACGAGTTCGAGGCGGTACTGTTCGACCTCGACGACACCCTCTGTCGACGCGACCAGACCGAGGAGGAACTCTACCGCGGCGCGTTCGAGGCGGCGGGCGTCGAACCGTTCGGCGCTCCGAGCGACCTCTGGGAGGCCCTCTCGGGTCCGCCGCCCGCGGACGGACAGGAGGCGTACCTGCGCGACGGATTCGACCGCGTCGCGGCGCAGTACGGGGAGGAGTCGGTCGATACGGGGGCGCTGGCGCGAGGATTTCTCGACGCGGTAGACTACACCGCCGTCTCGCTTCGCCCGGGCGCGGCGGCGGCCCTCGAGTGCGCGAGCGAACGCGGACCGGTCGCGCTCGTGACGAACGGACCGGAGCGCCGTCAATCGACGAAACTCGCCGCGCTCGACCTACAGGAGGCGTTCGACGTGCGCGTGTTCTCCGACGACGTGCCGCGCAGAAAGCCCCACTCCGACCCCTTCGACCGGGCGTTGGCGCACCTCGGCGTCGAAGCGGAGGCGACCCTCCACGTCGGTAACTCGCTCGAACACGACGTCGCCGGCGCGCAGGACGCCGGTCTCCGCGCGGCGTGGTGCCCCGCCGACGCCGACGCCAACGCCGACCCCGGCGACCGCTCCCCCGACTACGTCCTCGAAAGCCTCCGCGACCTGCGCGACGTTCTGGACGCATCGTCTCGTCGGGCCCGCTAGCTCCCGTTCTCTCCCATTCTCGGCGGGCGGTTCTCGGCTCACCATGAGAATATAAGCCATACTCATTATCTAGGGTGTTTGGAATGAGACAAAGTTTCAATACCGCGGCCGGTGTATCTCCGAGCGGAGGACTCGTATATGGATATTACTGACATCGCCACTCCCGACTTCGTGGAAGTCGACGCCGGAAAGCGGCTCGGCAAGATTCGCTCTATCTTCGAGCGCGAGAAGCCGCGGGGCATCGTCGTCACGGAGGACGGAGTGTACGCGGGGGTCATCGGCGAGAAGCAACTCGTCCGCTCCCGGATGGAGGACGACACGAAGGCGTCGGTCGTGATGAAGTCCGCCCCCCGCATCGACCGCCACGAGGACGTCCGCGAAGCGGCGCGGATGCTCGTCGAGGGCGACACGAAGATAGCGCCGGTCTACGAGGGCGAGAAGCTCTACGGCATCGTCACCGGCGACGCCATCCTCGAAGCCGTCATCGAGAACCTCGACGCCATCAGCGTCGACGACATCTACACCGAAGACGTGGTGACCGTCGGCGAGAAGTCCCACGTCGGGCAGGCCATCAACCGCCTGCGCGAACACGGCGTCTCCCGGCTTCCGGTCGTCGACGAGGACGACACCCTCGAAGGTATCCTGACGACCCACGACATCATCGACTTCGTGGTTCGCGACGCCGACCGCCAGGGGCGCGGCGACCGGCGCGGCGACATCGACCGGATGCTCGACCTGCCGGTGTACGACCTGATGAGCGCACCCGTCATCACCGCGCAACCGGGCGAACTGGTCCGCGAGGTGGTCGAACGGATGTTCGAGAACGACGTCTCGGGCCTCGTCGTGACGCCCACCGATAGCGACGCCGCCGTCTCGGGCATCGTCACGAAGACGGACGTGCTCCGGGCGCTCACGTTCACCGAGGAGCGACAGATGGACGTCCAGATAACGAACATCGACCTCTTGGAGACGCTCTCGCGGGAGAACATCGTCGAGGACATCACGCAGGTGGTAGACAAGTACCAGCAGATGCAGGTCCACCACGCCCACGTCCGCTTCCACGAACACAAGGAGAAGCTCCGCGGCACGCCCCTCATCCAGTGTCAGATTCGCCTCCGCACGAGTCACGGACAGGTCGCGGGGAGTGGCGAAGGCTACGGGTCCGAGCACGCGTTCCACGTCGCACTCGACAAGCTCGAACGGAACGTCCTCGAAGTGAAGGGCGTCAACGCCGACGAGAGGTACCGCGGCCAACTCGTCCGAAAACTCGGCGAACTGTAGCCGGCACCGCCGACGGCGGTTCGCGTCCGAACCTTCTTTCCGGTTTCACGGAAAAATAGACGACTTCACCGACGACGGAGCGGTTCGCTCGACCGACGGGGGTGCGCGCACCGTCGGTGATCCGACGGTCCAGTCCGCCCGCGAGACGTCGAACGAGGCGTCTATCTCGACGAGGCGTCCGCAGGAGACGCACTCGTAGACGGCGAAATCGTCGCCCATCCGCGGTCCGTCCGAGACGCTCGCCGCCGCGGGCGCGCCGCACGTCGGACAGACCGGTCGCTCACACTGCACTTCTCGAACAGTCATCGAAGTCATAGGAGAGACGCGCTCCGAGGAGATCGCCGGTTCTCGCCGCCGACGCCGACGGTCCCTCAGACGTCCGCCGTCTCCAGCCCGGCGTCGGTGATTTTGAACGTGACCGTCTCGCCGGCGGGTTTCGCGCGGTGTTTCTCCAAGGTGGCGCGGCGGTTCCCCCCGCGGAAGCGGTCGAGGCGGACGACTGCCCCCGTCCAGTGTTCGAGGGTGTGGCCGCCGAGCGCTTTCGCCCGGTCGGTGTCGGGGTCGGTGAACACCTGATTCGTGATGACCACCGCGAGGTCGTGTTTCCGCGCGAGGGACAGGAGGTGCGTCACCTGCCGGGCCACCCGGCGGAGCGACTCGCCGCCGTCGCCCTCCGCGGTGCGTTCGAGGCGGTAGAACCCGGTGGCGCTGTCGAGAACCACTAGGTCCGCCTGCTCGGCGAACTCCTCGGCATCGCGGACGGCCTCCTCCTGCTCTTCGAAGTCGTGGGCCTCCGAAATGATGAGGCGGGAGGTGACGTCCTCTACGGACTGGTCGTCGCCGGCGACGTGCTCCGCGAGTTGGCTGAACCGGTCCACCGACAGCCCCTCGGTGTCGATGTAGACGACGGTACCCCCCGCCGCCGCCGCGCGGACCGCCGCCGAGAGGGCGACGTTCGTCTTCCCCGCGGCGGGGGCCCCGTACACCTGCGTGACGGTGCCGCGTTCGAATCCGCCCCCGAGAAGGTCGTCGAGCGCGCGGCACCCGGTGGTTACTGCTTCGGACACGGAGGAACGTCCGAGTCGTCCGCCGAAAAAGCCCCCGGTCCGGGTCTCACCGCCGATAGCCGGCGGCGGGGGCGTCCGCCGTCGGGCGTCGAGGCGCGACACGTTTTACCCCTCCGGCGTCGAATCCGACGGCGTGATAGTCGTCGCTACCGCAGACTTCGAACTCTACCACGACGTGGTCGGGGAACTCCGCGACCGCGGCGTGTCGTTCACCACCGTCGAACCGGACGAGGAGTTCCCCGACGGCGCGGAGGTGTTCATCGTCTCGCCGACCGACGAGGTGTCGGTGCCGGAGGGCGCGGAGACGGTCGTCGCCACGGCGGCCGAGTCCCGGAAGGCGGTCGAGGAGGCCATCGCGGTGCTCCGGGGCGGCGGCGGGCGGACGATAGTCGGCGTGGACCCCGGAACCCGGCCGGGCGTCGCCGTCCTCGCGGGCGAGACGGTCGTCTCGGCGTTCCACGTCCCCCTCGCGGACGCGGTAGAGACGATTCGCCGCGAAGTCGAAGACGTCCCCGACCCGGTCGTCAGAGTCGGCGACGGCGCGCGCATCCAAGGCGCGACCATCGTCAACGAACTCGAAGACGTGACCGTCGAACTCGTGGACGAGACGGGGACGACGCCGTACCTCGGCACCGGCGCGCGCGGGATGGGCGACGTCCTCGCGGCGGTCAACATCGCCCGGCGGGAGGGGTCGGTCGTGGAGTCGCGCGACATCGAACCCACCTCGGGCGAACTCCAGCGAATCAAAGACCGCTCCCGACACGAGTCCGAGGACAACCGAACCATCGACGAGGAACTCGCCCGACGGGTTGCCGCCGGCGAACTCACCGTCGCGGAGGCCTTAGACGAGCACCGAATCCGGGGCAACGCCCGCGACGACTCGACGGGGAAGTGAAAACGGCCCGTCGTCGGAGACGGAGCGCTACTTCTCGCGGACGGCCGACTCCGCCCGGCGCATGACCTCCCGGACGGGGAGGCCGGTCTCGCGGGCGACGGCGAGGGCGTCGTCGTACTCGGGGCTGTAATCGTACGCCTCGCCCGCCGCGTCGGACGCTACCTTCACCGCCACCTCGTACGCCTCGTCGCCGATTTCGAGCGTCGCCGTCTCGAACTCTCGGGCGGCTATCCAGCGGTGTCCGGCCCCGTGTTCGCGGACGCCCAAGGTGCCGGTTTCGACGGCGAGTCGGTGCGCGACGCGGTCGGCGTCCTCCGGGCGCACGACGACTTTCACGAGGTGGCCGGGCCGGGACTTCTTCATCGTCGCCGGGAGGACCGCCACGTCGCGCGCGCCGGCCTCCGTCAGCGACTCCTGCAGGCTCCCGATGAGTTCCGGCGTCGCGTCGTCGAGGTTCGTCTCCAAGACGGTTATCTCGTCGCGCGCGAGGCGGCCGGACCCGTCGCCGACGAGGGTCCGCAGGACGTTCGGGTGGTCGGGGAACTCCCACCCGCCCGCGCCGTAGCCCGAGGAATCGACCGTCAGAGGCGGGAGCGTGTCGACGCCCTCCGCGACGTGCGCGAGAATCGCCGCGCCCGTCGGCGTGAGCAGTTCCGCTTCGACGGGGCCGCCTTTCATCGCCCAGTCGGCGCGTTCCGCGATTTCGACCACCGCGGGCGCGGGCACGGGGTAGGTTCCGTGACTCATCGTCGTCTCGCCGCCGCCCGCCGCGACGGGCGTCGTCACGACGCGTTCGACGCCGAGATCCGACAGAAGGAGGCACGCCCCCACCACGTCCGCGATGGCGTCGTCCGCGCCGACTTCGTGGAAGTGCGTCTCTTCGAGATCCGTGCCGTGGACGGCCGCCTCCGCCTCGCCCAAAATGCGGAACACCGCCTTCGCGTCCGACTCGACGCCCGTCGGCAGGTCCATCGACTCGACGAGTTCGACGACTTCGGCGTACGACCGGTGCGGGCCGTGTCCCTCCGCCGGCGTCTCGTCGCCGTGGTCGTGCGAGTCGTCGCCGTGGTGATGAGCGTGCGAGTGGCCGTGGTCGTGACCGTGCGAGTGGTCGTCGTCGTGTGCGTGGTGATGGTGTTCCTCGTCGTGAGCGTGGTCCTCGTGGGAGTGGTCGCCGGCGTGGGCGTCGGCGTCGCCGTTCTCCGCCTCTCCGGCGTCCTCCGTCCTTCCGCCGTCCTCCTCGGCGTCCCCGTCCACGAGGACGCGCACGTTCGTGGCGGCGATGCCGTTCTTCTCGACGGTGCCGACGTCGTACCGGACGTCGAGTGCCTCCTCGACGGGGGAGAGGACGGACCGGTCCGCGCCGGCGGCGAGCAACGACCCGAGAATCATGTCGCCGCTTGCGCCCATCCGTCCGTCGAACGCGAGTGTTCGCATGCCCGAGCGAAAGCGTCGGGCGGTGAAAACCATGCGGCATTCGGTGTCGCTGTCGGTAGGGATTAGTATCCTCGAAGCGTACTGTGCCACATAGTGTCACAGACTGGGGTTCGACTCTCTGTCGGCGGGGTCAGGGAAGCACTTAACCCTCGCCGTGACCGAATCTGAGGCATCCCCGCGAGGCAATCATGAACGAAGTCCAACTCGAAGTGGCGAAGGCGTACCCGAACGACTCGGGTCGCGGTATCGCCCGTCTTGACCCGGACACGCTGCTCCATCTCAAGCTCTCACCGGGCGACATCATCGAGATAGAGGGCGGCGAGACGACCGCAGCGAAGGTGTGGCGTGCAGACCGGCAAGACTGGAACACCGATACGGTTCGCATCGACGGATTCACCCGACAGAACGCCGACGTCGGCATCGGCGAACGGGTGACCATCCGAAAAGCAGAAGCGAAGAAGGCGGAGAAGCTCGTCTTGGCCCCGCCCGAGGAGGCGAGCGTCCAGTTCGGCTCCGACGCCGCCGGCATGGTCAAACGGCAGATTCTGAAGCGGCCGGTCGTCGAACGCGACATCGTCCCGGTGATGTCCTCGACGAACCACCCCTTCATGCGGTCGCCCGGGCAGGCGATTCCGCTCATCGCCGTCGAGACCGATCCGGAGGGCGTCTGTCTGGTCACCGAGGACACCGAGGTGGAACTCCGCGAGGAGCCCATCTCCGGGTTCGAGAAGACCGGCGGCGGAATCACGTACGAGGACATCGGCGGCCTGCAGAACGAGATTCAGCGCGTCCGGGAGATGGTCGAACTCCCGATGAAGCACCCGCAGATCTTCAAGAAACTCGGCATCGAACCGCCGCAGGGGGTGCTTCTCCACGGCCCGCCGGGCACCGGGAAGACGCTGCTCGCGAAGGCCGTCGCCAACGAGACGTCGGCGAGTTTCTTCTCCATCGCCGGCCCCGAGATAATCTCGAAGTACTACGGGGAGTCCGAACAGCAGCTCCGCGAGATATTCGAGGACGCCAAAGAGGAGTCGCCGTCTATCATCTTCATCGACGAACTGGACTCCATCGCGCCCAAGCGCGAGGACGTGACCGGCGAGGTCGAACGCCGCGTCGTCGCCCAACTCCTGACGATGATGGACGGGTTGGAGACGCGCGGACAGGTCATCGTCATCGCGGCGACCAACCGCGTCGATTCCGTCGACCCGGCGCTTCGCCGCCCCGGTCGGTTCGACCGCGAGATCGAGATCGGCGTCCCCGACGAGACGGGACGGAAGGAGGTCCTGCAGATTCACACCCGCGGGATGCCGCTCTCGGACGACGTCTCCTTGGACCACCTCGCCGACGAGACGCACGGCTTCGTCGGCGCGGACATCGAGGCCCTGACGAAGGAGGCCGCGATGAAGGCGCTCCGGCGCTACCTCCCCGAGATAGACTTAGACGAGGAGGACATCCCGCCGAGCCTCATCGACCGGATGATCGTGAAGCGGCAGGACTTCGAGGGCGCACTCAACGAGGTGGAACCCTCGGCGATGCGCGAAGTCCTCGTCGAACTCCCGAAGATAACGTGGGACGACGTGGGCGGACTCGAAGAGCCCAAAGAGAAGGTCAAAGAGAGCGTCGAGTGGCCGCTCACGTCGAGGGGTAAGTTCGAGCGGATGGGCATCGACCCGCCGAAGGGCGTCCTCCTGTACGGCCCGCCGGGGACGGGGAAGACGCTCATCGCGAAGGCCGTCGCCAACGAGACGAACGCGAACTTCATCTCGGTGCGCGGCCCGCAACTGCTGTCGAAGTGGGTCGGCGAATCCGAGAAGGCCATCCGGCAGACGTTCCGGAAGGCCCGGCAGGTGTCGCCGACGATAATCTTCTTCGACGAGCTCGACAGCCTCGCGCCCAGTCGGGGCAACGACATGGGCAACAACGTCTCCGAACGCGTCGTCAACCAACTGCTGACCGAACTCGACGGTCTGGAGGAGAACGGCGACGTGATGGTCATCGGAGCGACGAACCGGCCGGACATGATAGACCCCGCGCTCATCCGCTCGGGTCGCTTCGACCGGTTGGTGCTCATCGGCGAACCCTCCGAGGAGGGTCGCGAGCAGATTCTCAAGATTCACACCCGCGACAGTCCGCTCGCGCCCGACGTGAGCCTCCGCGAGATAGCCGAGATAACCGACGGCTACGTCGGGTCCGACCTCGAATCCATCGCGCGCGAGGCGGCCATCGAAGCCCTCCGCGAGGACGACGACGCCGTCGAAATCGAGATGCGGCACTTCCGGAAGGCGATGGAGTCGGTCCGCCCGACCATCACCGACGACCTGATGGACTACTACGAGCAGATGCAGGATCAGTTCAAGGGCGGCGGTCAAGAGCAACTCGAAGGCCGGCGCGACGGCCGCATCGGGTTCCAATAAGCCCACCTTTTTCGAGGGGGTCCTCGCGCGCCGGAGGCGCGCTCGAACCCCCTCCAAAAATCTGGACCAAAAAGGGCCGCACCTCGCTCACTTCGTTCGCTTCGGTGCGGTACGGTTCCCTCGTAGCGGTGTTCCTTTTTAGCGCTCTGTGAGGATACCGGCGGTTCGCGGCTCAATCGCTCTGTTCGTACGTCATCCGGACCAACTCCTCGGTGCCACCCTCGGGGATCTCGATTTCGGGGTCGAACAGTTCGAAGCCGACCGACTCGTAGAACGGGACCAATCCGCGACGACAGAGAAGCGAGAGACCGGGTACGTCTCGGAGTTCCGGACGGTCCGCGACGGCCTCCACGAGAGTTTCACCGACGCCGTCGCCGCGGTGGTCGGCGGCGACGATGACGTCGAAGACGTTCGCGTAGTACGTGTAGTCGGTCAGAACCCGCGCCGCGCCGACGAGAGCGCCGTCGATTTCGACGCCGACTGCGACGTCCGTCTCGGCCAACGCCGTCCGAACGCCGTCGGCGTCCCGGTCGGCCCACCACTCGTACTCCTCGTAGAGGGCGGCGAGTTCGTCCGCGTCGTCGGGCGAGAGCGTCCGTATGTCGGTCATCCTCCCCCGCATCTCCCACTTCGTGAACAAATCGGTACCGGTCGTACGCGGTGCGTTACCGTCCAGCGCTCACTTTCTGCGACGACCGAGACGGCGAAAGCGTTCGACGATCCCCGCCCCCCTGCGACGCACGTCCGCGTTCGACCGCGTGTTCGACTAGCGGGCGTTCCCGCTCTCGCTTATCGGCTCTCCGGGTTCACGAGATGATAGAGGAGTTCGATATCTCGCTTCGGCTGATCGTCGGCTAACACCTCGTCCAGAATCTCTCCGTGTTCGCGGTCGATTTCGTACGGGGACGATCGGAACGCTTCGTACACCCCGTCTATGTCCTCCGCTTCCATGTAGTACACGAGGTAGTCGTCACTGTCCGTCCGTTCCAGAAAGGCCGCTTCCGAGATCATGCCCTCGTACCGGAGCGTTTCGATGGCTTCCTCGCGCCGAGTCGTGATTTCCGCCATCCACTCCCGAAGTCGGTCCGTCTTCCCCGGCTCGATTCTGTTCTTCGTGAGAACGACGTCGGACATACTATCGGTACACGGTCGTCACGCGTCAGCATAAACGTCACCTCTCGGCCACCAGCGTACGAGTTGCCAGTCGTCCCTCTCGGGAGTGTTCTACGTGTTAGATATCTGACACCGAGTTGTACCGCGAGACTCGGCCGTCGGCCGAGTCTCGTGGCCTTTTGGTCCAGCTTTTTGCGGTGAGTGGTCGCGCGGAGCGCGACCCGAATCTGCAAAAAGGTGGGATCCTAGTACAGCAGTTCGTCGTCGTCTTCGATCATGTACAGCGACCGGGCGGCGATGTTGACCCCGTGGTCGCCGACGCGTTCGAGGTCACGAATCGTCAGGAGGAGTCGGGAGACGTCCTCCATGTAGTCCTCGGAGTTTAACTCCTCGTCGGAGAAGGGGTCCGACTCGATGAGGTCGCGGACGACGATTTCGCTCGCCACCTCGCACATCGAGTCCAACTCGTCGTCGCGTTCGGCGACCTTGTAGCAGAGTTCGGTGTCCTCCTTCTCGTACGCCTGCATCGCGGCGTTGAGCATCTCCAACGTCACTTCGCCCAACTGCTGGACGTTGACCTCGGGGAACAGGTCTCGCTCCGCCGAGAGCGTGTAGTCCGCGAGGTTGACGGCGAGGTCGCCGATGCGTTCGAGGTCGGTGATGATCTTGAACGACGCGGCGATGAATCGCAGGTCCGAGGCGACCGGTTGCTGGAGTGCGATGAGGTCGATGCAGTCCTGTTCGAGGTCCAAGTACCGCCGGTTCACCTCGTCGTCGCCTTCGATGACCTCCTGGGCCAACTCCGTGTCCTTCTGTTCGAGTGCGGTGAGTCCCGTCCGGAGACGTTCCGCGACGATCTCGCTCAAGTAGAGAACGTCGTCGCGGAGAGATTGGAGGGACGCTTGATACTCTTGTCGCGGCATGTCCGTGAGGAGGTAAGGAAACGGAATAAGGGTGTCGCATATAGGCGTATTTAGAACTATATACTTACGTCGCTTCGACACCGCCGAATCGGTACTCACTCGTCGAAATAGGGAGCCACGCGATCCAGCGGCGGAATCGGGGAAAGCCAAGAAGACGGACGGCGGCGGGTGCCGCCGCCGACGACGGACGGGGGTTATCCGAACTTCCCGGTGATGTAGTCTTCGACGCGTTGACTGTCGGGGTTCTCGAATATCTTCTGGGTGTCGTCGAACTCGACGAGTTCGCCGCCCGTCAGGAAGACGGCCGTCTGGTCGGAGATGCGGGCGGCCTGCTGCATGTTGTGGGTGACGATGACCACCGTGTAGTCCTCGGCGAGCTCCTCGATGAGGTCCTCGATTTGGGAGGTGGCGACGGGGTCGAGCGCCGACGCGGGTTCGTCCATCAGGAGGACTTCCGGGTCCGGCGCGATGGCCCGCGCGATGCAGAGACGCTGTTGTTGGCCCCCGGAGAGTTCGAGGCCCGACTCGTCCAGTCGGTCCTTCACCTCGTCCCAGAGGGCCGCGCGCTTCAGCGACTGCTCGACGATTTCGTCGTAGTCGCCGCCCTTCCCCTGAATCTCGAGGCCGTAGACGACGTTGTCGTAGATGCTCTTCGGGAAGGGGTTCGGCTCCTGGAACACCATCCCGACGCGGCGGCGGAGGGCGACGGGGTCCACGTCGGAGTCGTAGACGTTCTTCCCGCGGAGGGTCAGTCTTCCCTCGACGCGAGCGCTGTCGATGAGGTCGTTCATCCGGTTGATACAGCGCAGGAACGTCGATTTCCCGCACCCGGAGGGGCCGACCATCGCGGTGACGCTGTTCTCGGGAATCTCCATCGTGATGTCGTTCAACGCCTGGTCGTCGCCGTACCAGACGTTGACGTTCTCCGCGCGCACGATGGTGTTCCGGCGGTGCGTCTGCGACTCCGAGGGCGAGACGCTCTCGCTGATGTCCGTCTCGACGAGCATGTCGTCGTTCGTCGGGTCGTCTTCACCCCGCTCCCGCGAACCGAAATCCGTCTCTGTGTCTTCTTGGCTCATAGTTGGAAGTTAGCTTTCGCTCTCATACTTGTTCCGGAGGACGATCGCGATGGAGTTCATCGCCAGCAACACCGCGAGCAACACCACCACGCCCGCGGGCACCGCCTTGGTGTAGAAGTCCTCGCTGGCGAACAGACTCGACCACGCGTACACCTGAAGCGGCATCGCGCTCACCTTCGAGGTGAGGTCCGTCGGCAGGTTGAACAGCACGTTCGGCGCGCCGATCATGATCAGCGGCGCCGTCTCCCCGATGGCGCGTCCGAGCGCCAGAATCGTCCCGGTGAGGATGCCGGGGAACGCCTCGGGCAGCACGACGTTCTTGATCGTCTGCCACCGCGTCGCGCCCATCCCGTATGACGCCTGCCGCATGTCCGAGGGGACCGACCGGATGGCCTCCCGCGCGGAGATGATGACGATGGGCAGGATGAGGAGCGCCAGCGTCGCGCCGCCGATGAGCACCGTCCCGGTCGGCCGGTTGAGGTACGTGACGAACACGCCGAGTCCGAGCAGCCCGTAGACGACGGACGGGACGCCCGCGAGGTTCGAGATGTTCACGTCGATGAAGCGCGTCAACGCGTTGTTCGGGGCGTACTCTTCGAGGTACACCGCCGCGCCGACGCCCAGCGGGAACGACAGTGCGGCGACCGTACACATCAGCAGTATCGACCCGCCGATGGCCGGGTACAGACCGGCGTTCTCGGCGGTCCCGCTGTGGGCGCTGGTGAGGAACTGCCAATCGACCCACGACTGCGGCCCCGCGAAGCCGAGGACGTCCACGGCGGCGGCGCCGAGGAGCGAACCGCCGATGACGACGGCGGCGAAGAGTAGTCCGAGTCGGTCCTCCTCGCGCACGACGGCCGCCCCGCCGGCGTACGTCGCGGTGGGGACCAACGCCACGCCGGTGACGATGGCCGTCGAAACGGGGTCGATGCCGACGAACGGACCGGCGAGTGCGCCCGCGGCCGTCGCGGCGATGGCGGCGACGCCCGCGTACACGCCCGCGCGGGTGGACTCGAAGATGCCGGCGGCGTACCGTCCGACCGCGACGGCCACCACCGACCCGACGACGAGCGTGACCATTATCCAATCGAGCGGCACGAACGGCGCGGACCGCACGACTCCGGCGACGCCGTGAAGGAGCGGCGGGATCCCCAGCGCTTCACCGACGGGGCCCGGGAGGCCGAACAGCGAGAGGTAGAAGAGGGCGGCGGTCGAAACGAGCCGAGCCGTGAAGCCGATGTGTCGGTCGTACTTCGTCAGGACGACGACGGCGGCCACCGGGAGTGCGAGCGCAACCGCGTAGGAGAACCCGACGAGCGGTGGGATGATGTCGACGAAGACGATTGCGACGCCGCCGCTGAACATGAGGGTGACGACGAGCATCCCGACGACCATCGTGCCGAGTTTGAGCGCGGACACCCGCCGCAGTGCGAGGTAGCCGCCGACGAGCGTCGCCGGGAGGACGAGCGTCAGGAAGAAGACGAGGTACCAGCCGGGGTCGGCGGTGAGCGGTTGTATCGCGTCGTTGGCGACGTAGACGAGGAGGACGCCGAGCGTGACGATGCCGAACATCGTCGCGGCCATGAGCAGGTACCGGAAGACGGTGCCGACCGTCCGGCTGACCTGTCCGAAGCTCTGTACCTGTCCGGATTCGCGTTCCGTTGCCATCTCAGTACTCCTCCCGGTAGCGTTGCGCGACGATGTCGCTTATGAGGTTCATGACGAGCGTGATGACGAAGAGGACGAGGCCGATGGCGAACAGGCTGCGGTACGCGAGGCCGCCGCCGGTGATGTCGCCGGTGAGCAGTTGGACCATCGCGGCCGTCATCGGAAGCGCCCCTTCGAGGTAGGAGGTGGGGTCGAACGGGTTGAGGAACCGCGCCTGCGAGCCCGCGGCGACGGTGACGGCCATCGTCTCGCCGATGGCCCGCGACAGCGCGAGGATGAACGAGGAGAAGATGCCCGAGAGGGCGGCGGGGACGACGATTCCCGTCGAGACGTCGAACTTCGTCGCGCCCATCCCGTACCCCGCCTGCCGGAGTTCGTCCGGGACGGCGGACATCGCGTCCTCGCTGATGGAGGCGACCATCGGGATGATCATGATGCCGACGACGATGCTCGCCGAGAGCAGGTTGAACGTCCCGATGCTCGGGAAGATGACCTCCAAGGCGGGCGTGATGTAGATGAGCGCGAAGAACCCGTAGACGACCGTCGGGACGCCCGCAAGGATTTCGAGCGCCGGCTTCAGCACCGACCGGGCCTGCGCGCTCGCGTACTCGCTGAGGTAGATGGCGGTCGCCACGCCCAGCGGAAGCGCGATGACCGCCGATCCGATGGTTATCATGAGCGTCGCGGAGACGAGCGCCAGCACGCCGAACTCCCGGCTGTTTATCTGCCACGTCGTCCCCGTGAGGAACTCAACGAGGGACGCGGTTTGGCCTTCGACGCCCATGAGCGGCGCGGTGATGCTGAAGAACTTCGCCGCTTCGGTGACGAGCAGGGCGACGATGCTGATGGTCGTAACGACGGAGAGTACCGCGCACAGGAAGAAGAACGACCGCGTCAGCAACTCACGCGGCGAGTTCTCCGTCTGCCGCGTGAGGTCAGATTCTAAGTCGTCTGTGCTCATTGTGTGGTATGACTCGGGGGTTATGAAAAAACGCTTCGTTAGGAGATTCCGCCCAGTGAAGCCTCAGTTCGCCTCTTGGATGGCGGATTCGAGTCTCTTCATCATCTTGCTCTGCTCCTCGTCGCTGAGCGGAACGTAGCCGACTTCCTCGGCGACGATCTTCTTGCTGGTGGCGTTCTGGAGCCAGAACTTGGCGAACTCGGCGACGTGGTTCTTCGAGAGCGACGACTTCGCGGCGTAGGTGAACAGCGGACGGGAGAGCGGCGTGTACTTGCCCTGGAGCGCGTTGTCGAGCGAGGGCTTGACGTAGCCGCCGTCGCCGTCCTTGATGGGGACGGCCTGCACGGCGTCTTTGTTCTCGCTGTAGTAGGCGAAGCCGAGGTACCCCATCGCGTACTTCGACCCTTGGACGCCCTGCACGATGGTGCGGTCCTGTTCGGTCGCGGAGTAGTCCTGACGGTGACCCGGGCCTTCCTCGCCGAGGACGGCCTCGATGAAGTAGTCGTACGTCCCCGACGCGTCGGTGGGACCGAACAGTTCGAGGGGTTCGTCGGGCCACTCGGGGTTGACGTCCGCCCACGTCTTCGGCTTACTCTTGGCGGACCATATCTGCCGGAGCTGCTCGACGGTGAGGCCCTCGCCGATCCAGTCGTTCTTGTTGTTGACGATGACCGTGAGCGCGTCCGTCGCGACCTTCAGTTCGACGGGCTCAACGTTGTTGGAGGAACACTGCTGTTTCTCCTCTTTCTTGATGGGGCGCGACGCGTTGTTGAAGTCCGTCTGTCCGGTGCAGAAGTAGTTGGCGAAGCCGCCGCCGGACCCCGTGGACTGGACGTTGACGCTGACCTTCGAGTGCTTCTTCTGGAATCGCTCGGCCATCGCAGTAGCGAGCGGAAACACGGTGGAGGAGCCCGCGATGTTGATGTCGCCCGAGAGCGTCTCGCTCTGGGTTCCCTCCGTACTCTCACCGCCGGAGTCCGTCGAACCGCCGCCCGACTCGGTCGGGTTCCCCGATTCGCCGCTCCGAGTACAACCGGCCAGCCCGGCGACGCCGGCCGCACCGGCGCCGACGATGAACTTACGGCGTGAGAGGTTCGATCCCGTCCGCTTACTTTGGCGCGTCATCACCCCTAGATATCCGAAGAGAGACTAAAACCCCTGCTAATATGGCTATATAGACAAAATATTCATTCATAGTTGTACGTTCTACCTCCGGAAAACGACAGGTCGCTGCCGTCTTTTGCACGCCCGAAACCGTCAAACCGCCCCGAGAACGTCTATGAACGCCGTCTCTGAATGCAGTAGTATGATAGATAAAGCATAGTTCTCCATCTCGTACCGGTCCGGGCGAAGCCACTCGGCCCGCCACCGGACGGTTAGATTAGGAGAGCCGGTTGTATATAGTGGTATGGTGAATCGGCAGAGAACCCCGTTCGGCGGCGAAATTAGCGCTCGTTCGGCCGAGGTACTCATTCGAACACGCCATCGTAGAGCCTCCATGCCCTCGTGAAGCGGGAAAGCCCGTCTCGGCGACCGGCGGCACCGGAGGGGATGGCAATAGTATATAGGAAAAGGCAGATTTATGTCCTATACAATCGCACACCCTCGTATGGTCGAAACCCGGAAGGTGCAGGTGACCGGCGGGTCGACGTTCACGGTGTCCATCCCGAAGGACTGGGCGACTGCCAACGGAATCTCCGCGGGGAGCGAGGTGGAGTTCTACCCCGAGGGCGATTCCCTGTTTCTCACCCCGCGGACGGAGGAGGAACGGACGGAGGGGACGCTCGACATCACGAACTTAGAGAGCGACGAGCTCATGCGCGCGGTGATGACGATGTACGTCAGCGGGTTCGACATCATCGGGTTAGAGAGCGGTCGCATCACGACCGACCAACGCCGGACCATCCGCGAGGCGACGCAGAGTCTCGTCGGCTTGGAGGTGCTCGAAGAGACGCGCGACAGAGTGGTCATCCGGGACCTGTTGGACTCCTCCGAGCTGTCCATCCACAACGCGGTGACGCGGATGCGCCTCATCGCCCTCTCGATGCTCGAAGACGCCATCGAGGCGCTCACGGAGCTCGACCAGGACATGGCACTGGACGTCATCCAACGCGACGACGACGTGGACCGCCTCTGGATGGTCGTCTCGCGCATCTTCCGGGCGACGCTCCGGACGCCGAAGGCCGCCGAGGAACTGGGACTGCCGCGGGAGGTGTGTTTCGACTACCAGTCGGCGGCCCGACAGCTCGAACGCGTCGCGGACCACGCGACGAAGATCGCCCACCTCACGCTGGAGATTCAGGAACCCGTCCCCGACGACGTGGCCGACGCCCTCCGCGAGCTGTACACGGAGGCCACGAAGGTCGTAGACGACGGGATGGACGCGCTGTTCACCGAGGAGAGCTCCGAGGCGACGCGCCTCGCCAACGAGGCGCGCGAATCGGTGCAGGCTATCGACGAACGCGCCCGCGCCATCGACGAACTCCTGCGCGAACTTGACCCCGCGCGCGCGCAACTGCTCGGTCTCATCGTTGACTCCGTCTCCCGGAGCGCCGACTACGGCGGCAACATCGCCGAGACGGCGCTTCAGAAGGCGGCTCCGACCCCCTGAGCGACGGTCCTCGGACGCCGACCCTTTTTCGACTCCCGAACCGACGGCGGCGACGCTACGCGGCGAGATTCCGAAGAAAACGGCGGTCGCTCGAAGGCGTTACTCCTCGTCGATGAGGACGGCGTTGACCTGCCCGTCCTGACCGGGGCGGGAGGTCACGCGGGCGCGACCCTCGCTGGTTTCGAGGATGGCACCCTTCGTGATGATGTTCCGTCGGATGTAGTTGATGTTTGCGGGGTTGTCCACGACGTTCTCGATTTCGGCCTCCGTGACCGTGTCGCCGTCGGCGACCTGCGCGACGTTCGTCGAGAGGGCGCGAACCTTCTTCTGGTTCCCGCGGGAGTCGACGGTGCGGAACCGCGGTTCGCCGACGGTCGTCTCCGTCGGTTCGCGGCCGAGTTGGTAGCGCTTCTTGTTACTCGAGCGCCGAAGTCGGCCTCCGGTACGCTTTCGCTTCGAGCGTCCTTGGTCCTTCATACGCGGTGAGAATCCCGGTAAGTACTTGAATCGCTCGACTCAGCGCAGGAGGGACTCCCCGCGGGGACGCCCGGTTCTCACGTTCGATACCGTCCGGATAATTTTAAAAGAGCCGAACGCGTCGGTTCGTGCATGCATTCCGACGTCGGCTCGGACCCGGACAGTCCCGTCCGTCCGGTCGAGGTGACGCGCGATTCAGACGAACACCTCGCCACGACGGTCGTGTACGCGCTCTCAGAAGCGCTTGGGTGCCACCCCAACGACCTCCCCGTCGAACTGAACGATGCCGTAGACCCGGACTCGCTCGAACGGGTGTTTGAGGAACGCGGCGGGAGGGAGCGCGGCCCCGGTCGTCTCATCTTCGAAATCGCCGGCTGCGAGGTCACCGTCACCTCCGCCGGTCGCGTCACCATCGACTCCGCGGAGGCCGTCGGAGGCGTGGGGACGGACGCGGAACTCGAACGCGGCGAGGGGACCGCCGACGACTGACTCGCCTCCGACCGAACCGGGAATTCCTTGTCCGTCGCCGCCCCACGGGGAGCCATGAGCCTCGAGGTGGCCGTCGCGGTGCCGTTCAAGCAACGGGGGACCGACCGGTTGGGCGAAGGCGAGTTCGTCGTCGCACTCTCCTTGGACCGAGACTGGTTCTCCCCCGACCAAGCGAAGCGACTCATCGACGTCGCCGCCGGGCGCGGACTCGTCGCGCGGGAGGACGGCGACGTCGTCGCCTCGTTCGACCCCGCGGCGGTGTCGGTACCCGAGGAGTACGAACCCGACCAGTCCATTCTCCGCGAGCAGTCGGCGTTCGAGCAGATGCTCGACGCCCTCGTCGCCGCCGGCCACGACAAGCAGGAGGCGGTCGCCGGCGTGAACGAACTCCAGCGAGAACTCGCCGTGAGCGTCGAAGCCGCCGCTGCGGTGTACGCGAAGCGCCGAGGCGTCGACGTGAGCGACGCCGCGAGGAAGGCGGCGGACGAACTCGGCGGGTGAGAGCGAAGGGCGCGAACCGCGCGCCCTAAACCGCGGGGCGACGAACGGCGGGCATGGTCGAGGACAGACTGACGGACGGCAAGCGAATCGCGCAGTTCGTCGCCTCGGAAGTCGAGGGCCACGAGGACCTTCCCCTCGGGGTCTCCGACGCCGACCCGGACGTCGAACCGACCGAGGACGGCGCACTCGCGTACCGAATCGTCCGGACCGGGGCCGACGGCGAGAAGGGGGAGGACGGCGACGCCGTGGCCGAGGTGTACGTCCACCCGGACCGCGCGCGGGCGGAGTTCGTCGCCGCGGTGGACGTCGCCGCCGAGGCGGCCGACGCCGAGGGTCTGCGCGTCCGTCCGAAGGCCGTCCGTCCGCCCCGGACGCTCGTGTTCGTCGAGGACGGCGCGCAGGTGAAGTGGTTGCTGCCGGCGCTTCGGGCCGTCGCAGAAGAATGAACGTGACGGCCGAAAGGGAGTGAAACGGCACGAAACGGCATCTAAGTACCGAGTAACCAAATTGCGTCCCGTGCTTTGCTTGACCGGGGTGTTACTATGCCCCGAAAAGGCGAAGATGCGGACCCACGGCGCGCACAGAGCGACGCAACGGTGACGGAGCGACGGAACCCGCAGGAACCCGCCGGCGAGGTTCGCGCCGAGAATCAACCGGCCACGGACCAACGGCCCGCCGGACGCCGGGCGGAAGCCCGCTCGGGACTCGGCACGCTGTTCGCCAGCGCCGCGTTGCGCTGGGGACTCGGCATCGCCGGCTTCGTGCTGTTCCTGTTCGCCATCGGGCAGGCCGTCGGCCTCAACCTGCTGGGGATGTTCGCAGAGGCCCTCAGCACCGAGACGGGCCGGTGGCTCCTCGTGGCGGTGTTCGCGCTGTTCCTCATCGGCGTGGCCCGCCGCGGAATCGTGAGGACGTTCCGTGCGTAGCGTTCGCGGCTCGCGTCTCGCCTTTTTCTGACGCCGGGTCGGCCGGGCTACAGTTCCGCTAACAGCGTCGGCAGCCGCGTCGTGAGCTCCTCGCGCGGGACGTGCGCCGCCGCCTTCGGGTCGGGCTCCGGGCCGCCCTCGAAGATGACCTGTACTGGGACGAGTCCGGCGGCGGCCGCGCCCCCGATGTCGGCGTCCACGTCGTCGCCGACGTACACCGTCTCCTCGGGCGCGGTGCCGAGCGCTTCGAGGAGCGCCTCGAACGCCGCCGAGTCGGGCTTCCCGGCGGGGAGTTCGCCGGTGACGAGCGCCGCGTCGAACGCGTCGGTCCACCCCAGCGTCTCGAGTTTGTCCCGCTGGGCGACGCGCGGGCCGTTCGTCAGGAGCCCGACGGCGTACGTCTCCCGAAGCGTCGTCAGAAAGTCGCGCGCGCCGTCGATGGGGACGAGGGCGTCGGCGATGCGTTCGCGGTACGCCGAGGCGAGCGCCTCCGGGTCGGCGTCCGACCCCCGCTCCGCGAGCAGGTGCTCGAAGATGGGCGTCCGCGTCTCGCTCGTCAGGTTTTGACTGTGCGCGTCGAGGTACGCGCTCCGCGACAGCTCCGGCGCGCCCGTCGCCGCCGTCGCCTCGTTGAGAATGGTCGTCCGGTCGCTCGTCGGTACCGCGAGCGTGTAGTCTAAGTCGAAACCGACCGCCCGGATAGTCACGCTCCGAGGTTGGGGCGGGACGGGCATGACCCTTATCCTTCCCCGCCGACAGTTCCGCCGCCGTCGGCGTCCGAATCGCCGACGTCCCGTGGCGACGGGATTTTTGGCGATCCGTCGCAACACGAGGGACAATGACGCTCGACCCCGTCCACGTAGACGGCATCGCGAACCTCGCGAGCTACCTCGCGAAGCGCGTGGACGACCACGAACACACCGACCTCGCCCGGCGCGTCTGGGAGGAGTTCCTCGAACCGCTGTACGGCCCCGACGGCGACGTCGTCCTCGACGTGCTCGGAGAGAAGCGCCTGCAGGCGGTCGAAATCGACGATATCGCGCTGACCGACGCGCCGTTCGAGACGGTACACGGCCTCGACTCCGGCACCATCAACCCGACGACGTTCAAGAACGGACTCGTCCTCGACTTGGCGCAGGCGGCGATGGCCGCCGTGCCCTCGGACCTCGACCTGCACCGGTGCCGGAGCATCGTCGCCACCGCCCACGCGAACGACGCGAGCGTCGCACTGGACGAACCGTGGCGCAAACTCGACGACGGGTACTGTCGCTGGCGGGTCGTCCAGTCCCCCCGCGTGAGTCGGTACGCCGAGGGCGTCGTCCACGCCCTCTCGCTGTACCTCGCCGAGAGCACGCACGCCCTCGAACACGCCGACGAGGTGGAGGACTTGCTCGTCCTCGACGGACCACTCTACCCGAAGGAACTGCTGAACTGGCGCGACAGGGACGAGGAACTCAGCGAGTTGGCGCGGGAGGCGAAACCGCGGAGCGTCGTCGAGAACTACGTCCGACTGGTCGAGTCGTTCGTCCGGCGGGACGTCCCCCTCGTGGGGTTCGTGAAGAACCCGAGCGCGAAGCACGTCGTCCGGACCGTCCGCGAGCGAGAGATGGAGGCCCCGTGGACCGACGACACGGCGTTCTTCACGCGCCTGTTGGAACGCCGCGACGCCCCCGGACACGGGAACGAGGGGCGCAGGACGCGCGACCTGACGTTCACGAACTGGTTCCGCTCCCGCGGCGGGTCCGACAGAGCGCTCTCCTCGGACGGCGACGCATACGGCATCGACCGGGAACTCGACGCCGACCTGTACGAGGTGACGTTCTTCGTCGTCTACGACCCCCGGACGGACGTGCTCTACCGCGCGGAAGCGCCGTACGCATTCACCCGGAAGGAGGAGACGCGGCGAGCGCTCACGACGCAGATTCTGCGCGACGTGGCCGCCCAACGCGGCCCGCCGGAGGCCGTCGAGAAGGCCGACGAACTGGCGCGCATCAGCGCGCACGAGAAGGCCGCCCTGCGGCGGAAGTTAGAAGACGAGTTCGAGTCCGACGCGGTGCGCCGGTACGACGACGTTCGGTGGGGTCCAGACGAGTAGCGACTCAGGCGGCGTCCGGTTCGGTCTTGACGACTTCGATGTTCACGTCGTCCTCGGCGACGCCGACGCGGGCGAACTGCGTCTTCACGTGGTCCCTCGCGGCGTTCAGCGCCTGCTCCCGCGTGTCGAACCCGCGCGGCATCGGCGCGTCGAACGCGACGTTCAGCGTCCGGCCGCCGATTTCCGTCTGCGTGCCGCCGCTCTCTACCTCGTAGAACTCGTCGCAGACCCAGACGTACGGCGCGTCCTCGTCGGGCGCGCCCTTGAACGACGGGGCCCGTTCGCCCCGTTCGTATATCGTCCCCGTCAGCGTCGTCCCGCCGCCGTAACCGCGAACTAAGAGCATGGCCCACGGTACGGTCCCGAGGGTGAAAAGGCGCGTGGAGCGAGGAGGAGGCCCACGGGAGGCGACGACGAGGCCCGCGGGGGTCCGCGCGCGAGAGGACGGCGATGGGTGGTGTTTTTAGTCGAGGGACTCCCTGTCGTGGAACGTCATGGTGGACCTCGGCGACTTCGAGGAGGAGATGAACGGGGGGAACGGGTCGTCCGACTCGGCGGACGCGGGCGAGTCGGCGTCGGACGAACCGGCCGCGCCGGCCCCGACCGGTTCGGGCGCGGGGGCGTCCGCGGCGGGGGCACCCGGCGCGCCGAACGGGTCGAGCGAGGACGACCTCTCGTTCGACGAGATGGACGTCGAACCGACGGGGTCGGACCGCGGCATCGGCGCGATAGCCGTCTCGAAGGGACTCCGCGTGGCCGAGGACGGCGAGGACACGTCGCTTCGAGCGTTCGTCACGACGGGGAACCGAGAGAACGTCCGCCTCGGGAAGTACCTCCTCGTCCCGTACCCCGACGACGAACTGCTGTTCTGCCGCATCTGCTCGCTGGAGTACGCCCAAGAGTTCCAAGCCGACGACGCCACCGAGATACACGCCCGCCGCGCGATGCGGCGCGACGACTTCGACGAACGCGACTACAAGTTCGTGGCGACGCTCGACCCCGTGGCCGTCCTCTTTCGGGACGGCGCGGAGATGAAGCGCCGGATGGTGGACCGCGTGCCGAAACCGCGCGCGATAGTCGCGGAGGCCGAAGACGCCGAGCAGATAAAGACGGGGCTGAACATCCCCTCGGAAGGCGTCTTCCTCGGCCACCTCTCCGTCGGCGGCGAGAAGGTTCGAACCGCGGCGGAACCGCCGACCATCGACTACCGCCTGAAGGACGACTACGCGGACGGCGACCCACTCGTCTTCCGGCACACCCTCGTCGCGGGCGGCACCGGGTCGGGGAAGACGCACGCCTCGAAGAACCTGCTGCGGCAACTGCTTGATTCGGACCGGACGTACCGGATGGACGACGGGCGGAACGCGCGGATGGCCGTCGTGCAGTTCGACCCGCAGGACGAGTACGCCCAGATGCACGACGACAACCCGTCAATGTCCGACGACGCGGCCCGCCGGTACGAACGCGAGGGCATCGCCCACGGCGGTCACGACGACACGCTGGCGCTCGTACCGAAGGAGGACGGCGTCCCCTACGGCGGAGAGAACCACGGCGCGGAGCAACTGGAGTTCACGATTCCGTTCTCGATGGCGCGCGAGAGGCCGTGGTTGGTCGCGGGCAGTAGCCTCAACGAGAACCAGTACCCCGCGTTGCGGGAACTCCTGCGGCGGTTCTTCCGCGACCACGGCGACGACGGCACGTACGACGAGTTCCTGACGTTCCTCGATAACCCGGCGTTGAAGGAGGAACTCCACGAGGCGGGGCG
Organism: Halopelagius fulvigenes; assembly: GCF_042662625.1. Classification (GTDB taxonomy): domain Archaea; phylum Halobacteriota; class Halobacteria; order Halobacteriales; family Haloferacaceae; genus Halopelagius; species Halopelagius fulvigenes. The sequence continues at coordinate 449,758 of NZ_JBHSXH010000009.1, read as the reverse complement.
CGTCCACGAGGCGACGTACGACGCGGTCAAGCGCCGCGTCCGCGGCGTCCCGAACGGCGTCTTCGACCAGTCCGCCCGGCCCGTCACGGAGTTGGACCACGAACTCGTCCGGCCGGGCGGGTTGACCGTGATTCCGACGTACCACCTCTCTTCGAGTCGCGCGAAGGAGATGTTCGTCCTCGCGGTGTCGAGCATGCTCATCGACGACAAACTGTCGAACGCGCCCGACTCCCGGCGTATCAAGGAGACGCCCCTCGTCCTCGGGATGGACGAGGCGCACAACTTCCTGTCGGACGCCGACACCGTCCAAGCCCGCAAAGTCGTCTCGAAGTTCACGGAGGCGGCGAAACAGGGCCGAAAGGAGCGACTCGGCCTGTTTCTCATCACCCAAGACCCCCAGGACATCGCCGAACCCGTGTTCAAGCAGGTGAATACGAAACTCGTGTTGAACCTCGGCGACGACGACGCGATAAAGAGCGTCAACATCCCGCCGAACCTCGAAGGGAAGGTGCCGTACATGGAGAAGGGCCAGATGGTCGTCTACTCGCCGGACAACTCCGAACCGGTCGAACTGCTCGGCCTCTCGACGTGCGTGACGCGGCACGGCGAGTGACGGCCGCCCCCTCGGAGTCCGGCGAGTCGTATCCGCGAGCCGACAGTTGCGCGGAGTTTTACTCGTCCGTGCCGTACGTTCTCGTATGTCGAAACACCTGCTCCTGCCCGTCGATGGGTCGCCGCAGTCCGTCGAAGCGCTTCACTTCGCGTCGTCGGAGTGGGACGACGCGACGGTGACGCTTCTGCACGTCATCGACCCCGTCGCCACGGACCCGCGCCCGAGCGCCCTGCCAGGCGGGTCCGAGGAGTGGTACGAGGAGATGCGCGAGGAATCCGAGGAACTGTTAGCGAAGGCGCGGGCGGCGTTCGACGACGACGCCGACGTTCGGACGCGAACCGAGGTCGGTCGTCCCGCCCAGAGCATCGTGAGCGTCGCCGGCGACGGGGAGTTCGATCACATCGTCATGGGGAGTCACGGGCGGGAGGGCATCTCGCGCATCCTCCTCGGCAGCACCGCCGAGTACGTCGTCCGGCGGTCGCCGGTGCCCGTCACAATCGTCCGGTGAGGGGTGGGTGTCACCGGCGTAACCGGGTTACACGGGCGGTACGAGGCCTGAGAACACGATCTAGAATCGGCCATCCGCGCCGGTGTCCGCCGGTACTTGTACTCGTCGGCCCTACCGAGACGTGATGGAGTTCAGCGAAGTCGTCGAGAGCAGACGTTCGGTTCACCAGTACGCGGACGAAGCGCTAGACGAGGAGACCATCGAGGGCATCTTCGGACGCGTCCGGCACTCCCCGTCGAGTTACAACCTCCAGCCGTGGGAGTTCCTCGTCCTCACGGAGGACGAGAACCGCGAACGCCTCCGGTCCGTGGCGTACGACCAAGAGCACGTCACCGACGCGCCCGTCGCCGTCGTCGTCCTCGGCAACAAGGACCCCTCGGCGCACGCCGACGCCGTCCTCGACGACTGGGTGAACAAGGGGTACCTCCCGAACGAGAAGGCCCGAGACGCCGTCATGGAGAGCATCGACGGGATGGCCGCCCTCCCGGAGGAGGAGCGCCGCATCTGGACGGTTCGCTCGACGACGCTCGCCGTGTCCGCGCTGATGAACGCCGCGTGGGACGAGGGCGTCGCCACGTGCCCCATGGGCGGGTTCGACGCCGAGGCGCTGGTCGAGGAGTTCGACATCGACGCCGAGCAGTACGAACCCGTGATGCTCGTCACGATGGGCTACCCCGACGAGGACGCCGCCGACGTGGCGAACGAACGGAAGTTCCGCCGCCCCGTGGACGAAATCGTCCATTTCGACGAGTTCGACCCCGTCGATTCGACGCAGCTGCCCGAGGAGACGCCCGCGTCCGCCGACGACTGAATCGGGCGTCGCGTCGGTTCCCTCCCCGTCTTCTCCTTAGCCACTCTTCCCCGGCCCGCCTCCCCCGGCTGGACCGTCTCGCACCCGATTCGCGGACTTCGACTCCCGCCGCGAGAGTTCTCCGCGGACGGACTCGCCGCCAACCTTGTGAATATCATCCACGTTAACGATACTGACTAGATTCAGTTCTGACATACATGCAATTTATCTTGATAGTGCAGGATGGAGATTTAATTCCGTTACCAAGTCGCCTCCGTACGTCAGTTTTCGACCAAAAAGATTGTAAATATAATATCAGAATGTCAGGCACAGATGGCAAATGAATTATACCTGGCCAGAATGTACATCGGGTGCCATGTCCGACAAGACGCTGCAGGACTGTGAAGAGACCACACAATCGGGTGTGGAGCAAGAATCGCGAGACGCACTCGGTCGTCGGGCGTTCGTCGCCGCAGGAGGCACTGCGCTGACGCTGGCACTCGCCGGTTGTTCCGGCGGTGGCGGCGGCGAAGAAACCACGACCGGAGGTGGCGCTGGCGAAGAGACCACGACCGAAGGCGGCGCCATGGGTAACGAGACGACCACCGAAGGCGGTGCTCTCGGTAACGAGACGAACACGACCACCGAAGGCGGCGCTCTCGGTAACGAGACGAACACGACCACCGAAGGCGGCGCTCTCGGCAACGAAACGACCACCGAAGGAGTCTAAGTCGGCGCTCTCGGACTGAGTTCGAGTATCGTTTCTGGGTGGGATCTCCTTCCTTCACGGGATTCTGCGATGGCCGCGAGACGCGAGCGTCGCTGGTGACGCGTCAGAAGATGTTCGCGCGGCCGTAGACGCTGATCCCCTCGTTCGTGAGTTCGTACGGTTTCGTCTCCCGGGAGTGGTTCGCGTCCCGTATCTTCTGAATCTCGATGGCCAGACGCGTCTCGCGGAAGTCGTTTGGACGGACGTACTGGAGCACGAAGACGGCGTCAGCGAGGTATTCGACGATGCCGTGCCGCGAGACGTACGGGTTGTCGTCGCTGGCCTCGGAGGTGAGCATCGTCGTCACGCCCGCCTCCTTGAGCGACCGGGCGAAGTTGAACACGCGGGTGCGGCGCGTCGAGGGGCGGTCGTACATCATCTCCAAGAGCGACACGGAGTCGAGGACGAGGCGGTCCGCGCCGAACTCCTCGACGAGTCTCGGGAGGTCGCTCTGGATGCTCTCTAAGCTGTTGGCCATCTCCACGGGGTCTAAATCGACGACGGCGAGGCGTCCGTCGGACTCGTACCTCCGGAACGGCCAGCCTTTCTCCTCGGCGGTGTCGAGGATGCGCTCTCTGCTCTCTTCGAGGGTGATGAACGCCGCGCTTTCGCCCGCTTCGAGCGCGTGGTTCAGAAACTGGAGGCCGAACGTCGTCTTCCCCGTCCCGGCGGAGCCTATCGCCACCATCAGCGACCTGACGGGGACGCCGCCGAGAATCATCTCGTCGAGGCCGTCGATGCCGATGTCGAGGCGGTCTATCTCCGACTCGAAGTTCTCCTCGTCGAACTCCTCGGGGCCGCCCTGCGGCGGTGCGACGTCGAAGTCGCCGCCCGCGCCGAACGGCGCGCCGCCGTCGTCGGCCCCGAACCCGCCGGAACGGTCGCGGACCGGCCCGCCGAACTCCCCGCCGAAGGGGTCCGAACCGGAACCGGACTCCGCGCCGTTCGGTCCGGGCGCGTTCTCCAACGCCGACGCGAAGTCGTCCCAGTCGGCGTCGGCGTCGGCGTCTCGGGCGTCGGTCCCGTCGGTGACCGAGTCGCCCCCGTCGGCGTCGCTCGATTCGGCGTCCGGGGCGTCGTCGGCCGCCTCCGAGTCGTCGGCGTCGTCGTCCCGGAGAGCGCGTTCGAACCAGTCGTCATCGTCGTCACCCACGTCTCCCACTCCCTCGACGGGTGCGGCCGCGCGGCGTACGGGTCACGTCCATCGCAGTCGTCGGAAGGAGGAAGTCGGAGTGCATGAATGTTGCCCGTGGCTGAACGTACCGCGCCTCACTGCCGAAGGAACCCCGACGGGCCGCGGGACACCGTCTCGCGCCGTCCGCGGACGGGAGTCCGGTCGCCGCCGGACGGTGTGTTTTTCCCGGGGGGACGCAAAGCCGCCTGCACGAACATGAAGGTCGGTATCCTCGCACAGCGTGGCAACAGCCGGGCGGCGTACCTCGCCGACGAACTCCGCGGGCGCCTCCGCGAGTCCGGCGTCGAGGTGCGCGTGGACACGGAGACGGCGGCGACGCTCGACGTCTCGGGGACGCCGGCGGAGGAGTTCGACGCGACGGACCTCGTCGTCAGCATCGGGGGCGACGGGACGTTCCTCTACGCCGCGCGGGGGGCCGGCCGGACGCCCATCCTCGGCGTGAACCTCGGCGAAGTCGGCTTTCTGAACGCCGTCGGCCCGGAGAACGCCGTCGACGCGGTGATGGACGAAGTCGCGGCGTTCGGGGAGGACGGCGACATCGTCGCCCGCGAGGTGCCGCGAATCGCCGCCTCCGGCGACGGATGGACGGAAGATCCGGCGATGAACGAAGTCACCGTCACGGGCGCGCGTCGGGGGCACGGCGGCGGCGTCGGCGTCGAAGTCCGGGTGGACGGGTCGCTCTACACCGGCGGTCACGCCGACGGCGTCCTCGTGGCCACCCCCACCGGAAGCACCGCGTACAACCTCAGCGAGGACGGACCGCTCGTCCACCCCAGCGTCAACGGCCTCGTCGTCAACGAGATGGTCCCCGACAGCGGGATGCCGCCGTTGGTCGTCGCGCCCGACGTGGAGGTGACCATCACGCTCACCGACGCCGAACGGGCGGTGGTCGTCAGCGACGGGCGGACGCGCCGAGAGGTCGAACCGCCGACGGAGGTGACCGTCGCCGCCGCCGACGAACCCGTTCGGCTGGCGGGACCGACCTCGGACTTCTTCGAGGCGCTCGGAAAACTCGACTGAGACGGCGTCGGTACGGACCGAGACGACTCCGTTACGAATATCGAAAAACGGGAGCAGTGCGAAACGAGACGCGTCGGTTACCGCTTACTCGCCGCCCCAGCGGGCCGTCCGCTTCGGGCGGTCGGAGATGGCTTCCACGTCGAGCGGAGCGTCCTTCGCGTCCAGTGCTTCCAGCGCGGCCTTCGCGGAGGCGTGCGTGGAGAAGTACGTCACGTCCTCCTCGACGCAGACTTCGAGCGCGTCGCGGTCGCGCGAGACCACGAGGTCGACTTTGCCCTCGCGGAGCGCCCGCTTGAGGTCCTCGCCCTCGAAGTCGGCTAACTCGAAGTGGTCGGCGTAGGCGTCGCGGAGCGTCTGTCCTTCCTCGGTGTCCGCGCCGGGGAACTCGTCGGCTCCGAGGTCCACGACGGCCGTTCCCTCAGTCGGGATGGTCTTGCTGGTGGCGTCCTGGGCCTTGTCGTACGCCTTCGCGAAGGTGCGGGCGGTTCCCATCACCTCGCCCGTGGACTTCATCTCCGGGCCGAGGCGGGGGTCCGAACCCGGCAGGCGGTCGAACGGCAGGACGACCTCTTTGACGCTGAACTGCTCGGGAATCTGCTCTTGGGCCTTCAGGTCCGCGAGCGACTCGCCCGCCATGACCTTCGCTGCGAGTTTGGCGATGGGGACGCCCGTCGCCTTCGAGACGAACGGGACGGTGCGCGAGGAGCGCGGGTTCGCTTCGAGGACGTACACGTCCGAGGAGCCGTCGTCGCGCTGTTTGACGGCGAGTTGGACGTTCATCAGGCCGACCGTGTCGAGGGCGGCGGCGATGTCCTCGGTCACCTCGCGGACGCGGGCCATCGTCTCCTCGTCGAGCGAGCGCGGCGGAATCATGCAGGCGGAGTCGCCGGAGTGGACGCCCGCGCTCTCGACGTGTTCCATCACACCGCCGATGAGCACGTCGTCGCCGTCGGCGACGGCGTCCACGTCGAGTTCCACCGCGTCGGCGAGGAACTCGTCGATGAGGATGGGCTTGTCGGGGGAGACGCGAACCGCCTCCTCGATGTACTCCTTCAGTTCCTCGTCGGAGTGGACGACGTCCATCGCGCGGCCGCCGAGGACGTAGCTCGGGCGGACGAGCACCGGGTAACCGATGTCGTTCGCCAGTTCGAGCGCTTCGTCCTCGCTCGTCGCGGAGCCACCCTCCGGTTGGAGGATGCCCAGGTCGTCCATCAGGCGGTTGAACCGGTCGCGGTCCTCCGCGAGGTCCATCGCGTCCACGGTGGTGCCGAGAATCTCGCAGTCGAGGCCGCGGCGCTGAATCTCCTCTTCGAGGGGGTGGCCGATGTTGACTGACGTCTGGCCGCCGAACTGCACCATCACGCCGTCGGCGTCCGTCGCCTCTATCACGTCCGCGACTTCCTCGGCCGTGATGGGCTCGAAGAACAGGCCGTCGGAGGTGTCGTAGTCCGTCGAAACCGTCTCGGGGTTGTTGTTCACCACGTGCGCGTCGATGCCCATCTCGCGGAGGGCGCGGATGGCGTGGACCGAGCAGTAGTCGAACTCGACGCCCTGTCCGATGCGGATCGGACCGCCGCCGACGACGACGACGCTCTCAACGTCGCGGTCCACGCGGAGTTCGCCCGCGGCGGCGTCGCCCTCGTACGGACCGGAGAAGTACTCCGGTTTGCGCGAGGAGTAGTAGTACGGCGTCTGCGCCGCGAACTCGCCCGCGCAGGTGTCCACCTGCTTGTAGGTGCGGCCGGGGACCTCCGTCTCGACGGTGCCGACGTCCGCGCCGGTGGCGGCGGCGATTTGGGCGTTCGTGTGCCCCGCCGTCGCCGCGGCGGTGAAGTCGCCCTCCTGGGCGGCGACCACGGAGTCGGTGATGTTCTTGTAGCGCTCGACGTACCACTCCTTGATGCCGGTCAGTTCGACCACGTCGTCGACGGAGTAGCCGCGCTCGAACGCCTCGAAGATGGCGTACGTGCGGTCCGGCGTCGGGCGTTCGAGGTACTGGGCTTCGAGCTCCTCGTCGGACACCTCGTCCCAGTCGGCGGCGGGTTCGTACTCCGTCGAACGGAGCGCCTTCATCATCGACTCCTCGAACGTCCGCCCGATGGCCATCGCCTCGCCGGTGGACTTCATGGCCGTCGAGAGCTCGAAGTCGACGTCGGCGAACTTGTCCTTGGGCCAGCGCGGAATCTTCGTGACGACGTAGTCGATGGCCGGTTCGAAGGCGGCCGTCGTCTGGCCGGTGATCTCGTTCTCTATCTCGTGGAGGCGCTTGCCGAGGGCGACTTTCGCCGTCACGCGGGCGATGGGGTAGCCCGTCGCCTTCGACGCCAGCGCCGAGGACCGGGAGACGCGCGGGTTCACCTCGACGACGCGGTACTCGCCGCCGGGGGTGCCGTCGTCGTGCCACGCGAACTGGATGTTACAGCCGCCTTGGATGCCGAGTTCGCGGATAACTTCGAGCGCCGCGTCGCGCATCTCCTGGTGGCCCTCGTCGGGTATCACCTGCGACGGCGTGACGACGATGGACTCGCCGGTGTGGATGCCCATCGGGTCGATGTTCTCCATGTTGCAGATGATGATACAGGAGTCGTCGGCGTCCCGCATCACCTCGTACTCCAGTTCGACCCACCCCGAGATGGACTCGGTGATGAGCACCTCGCTGTTGCGCGAGAGGCGCAGGCCCTTGCGGACGCGCTCTTTCAGTTCGTCCATGTCGTCGACGACGCCGGACCCCGACCCGCCGAGCGTGTACGTCGTGCGGGCGATGACGGGGAGGCCGCCGACTTCCTCGACGGCCGCCTCCACGCGGTCCGCGAGGTCCTCGTCGGTGATGTTCGACACCGACTCGTCTTCCTCGAGCGAGATGGTCGTCGAACTGGGGACGGGTTGGCCGATGTTCTCCATCCGCTGACGGAAGAGGTCGCGGTCCTCCGTGGCGTAGATGGTGTCCAGCGGCGTCCCCATGATTTCGACGTCGTACTCCTCTAAGACGCCCTCCTCGGCGAGTTCGGCGGTGACGTTGAGTCCCGTCTGGCCGCCGAGGCCGGCGATGACGCCGTCGGGGTTCTCCTTGCGGATGATCTCGGCGATGGCCTCCGTCGTGATCGGTTCGATGTACACCCGGTCGGCCATCTCCGGGTCGGTCATTATCGTCGCCGGGTTCGAGTTGACGAGGACGACTCGCGCACCCTCCTCCTGCAGCGCTCGGCACGCCTGCGCGCCGGAGTAGTCGAACTCGGCCGCCTGTCCGATCTGAATCGGCCCGCTGCCGATGAGCAGTATCGTCCTGTCCTCGGACTCTGCCCGAGAGTCGGTCGAAGTGTCCTCGTCGGTCATCATGCTCTCCAAATCCTCACATCGTAATAAGCCCGGCGAAAAACTACGAGATGCGAAACCGAATTACGAATATCGTAATACTTGCCGAGCGACCGTCCGAGAGCGTTCGCTCGGTCCTCTCGCCGTCGCTCCGCACCTCTCGGGGGAAAACCGAAACCTACACGTCGAAACGTCTTTCTCGGACGGTGACGAGTCGAAGGTGTGTCTCGAACGACGGCGGACGACGAACCGGACGGCGAGGCGCGGGCGGTCATCGACTGTCCGCCGAGCGGAAAGCGCGTCCGGTACCTCGAAGGGGCGGCGGAGACGGGCGGCGCGTACGCGCGCTTCGAGATGTGGCTGGCTCCGCCGCCGAACTCCCACGGGCCGATGCGGCACGTCCACCCCGAACAGGACGAGGTGTTGGCCGTCGTCGCGGGAACGCTCGGCGTCTGGCACGAAGGCGGGACGAAACGCCTCGGTCCGGGCGAGTCGGTGACCGTCCCGAGGGGAGAGAAACACCGGTTCTGGAACGCCGGAACGGACGAACTACACATCGTCGGCGAGGTTCGGCCCGCGCTCCGGACGGAGGAGTTCATGGCGGTGACGTACGGCCTCGCGCGCGACGGCGCGAGCACGCCGTCGGGGATGCCGGTGAACCCGCTCCGACTCGCCGCCGTGGTGGACGATTACGACGACTTGCTCTACCTCGCCGCCCTGCCGGTGCGACTTCAGAAACTCGGCGTCTCGCTTCTGGCACCGCTCGGACGGGCCCTCGGCTACGGCGACTACGAGCGGTATCTCGGAGCGGATGAGAGCAAAGCGGAGTGACGGAGAGTCAGGCGTACAGGTCGTCCTCGGAGAGGTCGCGCTGCGCGCGGTACTCCTCGACGAACTCGGCGACGTCGAAGTCGAGCATCTGCGCTTCGAACTCCGAAATCGCGCTCTCGTCGTCGGCGTGGGAGATGGCGTGTTCCATCAGTTCGACGACGAGTTCGACGAGGATCTCGTGGAGGCGGCGGGAGTCGAAGTCGGTCACCCAGATTATGCCCGCGCCGACTTCGCCGTCGTCGCTCACGTCTTCAGAGACGACCTTCTGCGGGAACTCCTCCAAGGCGATGCCCATGAGGTGCGGCGTGCCGAACTCGGGCATCTCGTCGCTCGTCGTCTCGACGGCCTCGCGGAGAATCTCGACGAGGAACTCCGGGAGGAATCGCTCCGGGGGGTGGACGTCCATCACGACGGCGTGTCGCTCCCCGCAGGAACAGTCGAACTCTCGCATCCCGAGGTCGAGACTGCGGACGCGCTTCGTCTCCCCGCAGGGGAGGTCCAGATCCTCGCCCCCGCCGCCGGGGACGCGCGGTTGTGCCATATCCCGTCGTTGTCGCCCTCGCCGTTTAAACGTCGCGCTCCGGGGGGAGACGCGGGGGAAAACAGGATGCGGCAGTCGCCTTCGCGGTTACCGGTTCGCGGTCGTGAGCAGCATCGGGCCGACGACGAGCAGCGCGATGCCGAGATAGAGGTAGTGCGTCGGCACCAGCGACTGCGGCGTCAGGAGGAAGATGACGCCGAAGGCGGTGACGTTGATGGCGATTATCTTCTGCGATTTCAGCGGGAGCGAGCCCACGAGCGCGAGTATGAAGACGAGCAACAGCGCCTGTCCGACGTTGTAGTCGAGCAGGAAGCTGTCGATGAGCTGTAGGGGTAGCATCCTTTACGGGAGATTCGGCGCGAATCGAGTATTAAAGTTCCGTTCTCTCCGGCGAACTGTCTCGGCTCGTCACTCCTCCGCGGGGCCGGTGATGTCGAGCGGACGTATCCACCCGTACCAGATGGCGACGACCATCCCCGCGTAGCCGAGTAGGAAGACGAGGCGTCCGACCCCGTTGTAGCCGAGTTCGCCGAGCACGCGCCGCGCGATACCCGACCCGGCGATGCCGACGAACAGAATCGCCACGAGGAGGAGTTTGCTGCGCGTGAACGCGAACAGGGTGGATTCCCCGTCCTCGCCGGACGGTGGCTGGCGGGCGGACGAGGCGCTTCGCGTCTCATCAACACCGCCGGACGGACGCGCCTCGCTTTCGTCGTCGCTCATACCCCACCGTCGGAGCCGAACCGTCCTGAAAGGCTCGGTTTCGCGCGTCGGTGCGGCGAGTCGATATCGTTTTGCGACGCCGGAGTATATACGTAGGTATGGCTGCTTTCGCTGGTCGGCCCCTCGATTCTTCCGTCTCCTCTCGGGCGGCCGCGCCTCTCTCGTTCCGACGCGGACGCGAACCGACGTTCGAGCGTACCGACGGCGACGCAGTTCGGTCGCCGGAGAGACAACCTCGTTCGAACGACGCGCGGGGAGTCCGATGGTAAACGTCGTCGTCTCCGGCCTCCAGATTCTCCTCGCGCTCTTCCTCGTGTTCATGAACGGCTTCTTCGTCGCCGCGGAGTTCGCGTTCGTCCGAATCCGTCCCACGCGCGTGGACGCACTCGCCGAGGAGGGGAAGTCTGGGGCGAAGTACGTCGTCGATGCGGTGGAGAACTTAGACGAGTTCCTCGCCGTCTCCCAACTGGGCATCACCCTCTCCTCGCTCGGGCTGGGGTGGATAGGCGAACCCGCCGTGGCGTCGCTCATCGAACCCCTCCTAGGACCTCTCCTGCCCGAATCGGCCGTCCATCTGGTCTCGTTCGCCGTCGGGTTCGGCATCATCACGTTCCTGCACGTCGTCTTCGGCGAACTCGCGCCGAAGACGATGGCCATCCAGGAGGCCGAGAAAATCGCGTTCTTCGTCGCCCTGCCGATGAAGATATTCTACTACATCTTCGTGCCGGGCATCGTCGTGTTCAACGGCACGGCGAACTTCTTCACGCGCCTCGTCGGCGTCTCGCCCGCCTCCGAGTCCGAGGAGGCCCACACGGAAGACGAGATTCTACTCGTCCTCTCTCAGTCGGAGGAGGTGGGTCACATAGACCTCGACGAGGTCGAGATGATAGAGGGGATCTTCGAGTTGGGCGATACGGTCGCCCGCGAGATCATGGTCCCCCGCCCCGACGTGGTGACGGTTCCGCCGGAGATGCCGCTGGACGAACTCCGCTCGTTCGTCGCCGACGGGCAGTTCACGCGGTACCTCGTGTTGGACGCCGAGAACGGCGAACAGGCGGTCGGCTTCGTCCACATCAAAGACGTGCTCCGCGCGACGGAGGCCCGGACGGAGGACGACGCGCGCCCCGCGCCGACGGCCGGGGACATGGCCCGCGAGGTACTCGTCGTCCCCGAGGACCACCGCATCGACGAGCTGCTGGTCGCCTTCCGGAAGCAGGAGATTCAGATGGCCGTCATAATCGACGAGTGGGGCGAACTCGAGGGGATAGTCACCATCGAGGACATCATCGAAGAGGTCGTCGGCGAGATACGCGACGAGTTCGACGCCGAGGAGTTCGAACCGACGGTGACGAGGCTCGAAAACGGCGCGTACGCCGCCGACGGCAACGTCTCCATCGAGATGGTGAACGAGGAGGTCGGTTCGGACTTCGAGAGCGAGGACTTCGAGACTATCGCCGGATTGGTGCTCAGCCACCTCGGACGCGTCCCCGAGGTGGACGACAGGGTGGAGGTGGACGGCTACGCCCTCCGCGTGAACGAAGTGGAGGACACGCGAATCTCCCAGATCACGATAACGGAGACGGACGAACCGACGCCGGAGTCCGAGGAGTAAGCGCCGCCGGTCGCCGTCGGTCGGCCGAAGCTTCCAACACCGCACGCCGGAACCGGTCAGACGAATGACGCCATTCGAAATCGGCGTTCGGCTCCTCGCCGGCGTTCTCCTCATCCTCGCGAACGGCTTCTTCGTCGCGGTCGAGTTCGCCCTCACGCGCGTCCGGCAGTACTCGGCGTCGGAGTTCGACGAACCGGGACTCCGCCGGGCGTGGGAGATGACCGACGATCTGGAGATATACCTCACGAGCTGTCAGGTGGGGATAACCGCCTCCAGCATCGCCGTCGGAATCGTGTCCGAACCGGCGCTGGCGGCGCTGTTCGAGCCGCTCTTCGGCGGCACGGTGTTGGCGAGCGTCGGGGCGGGCGGACTCCTCGCGTTCGCCCTCATCAACCTCGTCCACCTCACCCACGGCGAGCAGACGCCGACGTACCTCGGCGTCGAACGGACCAAGACGGTGTGCCGCTACGGGGCGACGCCGCTGTACTGGTTCGCGTGGATCATCAGACCGGTCATGGCCGTCGGCGACACCGTCGCGAAGTGGACGCTGAGACTGTTCGGCGTCGAGATGACGGGGGCGTGGCTCGAAACCGAGGAGGAGGTCATCGAGACGCGAGCGCAGTTGCACCGACGCCTCGACTCCGTCCTCGAACGGGGGGAACTCTCCGAAGAGCGCCAAGAGGAGGTGTTGGGCGCGCTTGCGGCGGGCACCCAACGCGTCGATAGGGTCATGGTGGACGCCGAGGACGTCGTCTACCTCTCGACGGAGGCGTCCGTCGAGGAGAACCTCCGCCGGTTGGCGGAGTCGCCGCACACCCGGTATCCGCTCGTGGGGAGCGACCCCTCCGACTTCCGCGGCATCGTCTACGTCCCCGCGGTCATCGACGTGATTTCGGAGCTCGAACGCGGCGAGACGACGTTCGAGGACATCGCGGCCCCACCGATGACGCTCTCGCCGGACGTGACGGTCAGCGACGCGATAGACCGGTTCCAAGACGAGCGTCAGGAACTCGCGCTCGTCGCCTCGGACGGGGAAGCGGTCGGCCTACTCACGGCGACGGACACCTTCGAGACGGTGATGGGGGAGTTGGAGGACCCCCTCGACCGGGACGCCCGAGACGAGGAGGCGCGATAGGCGGACATTTTGCTCCGGGCGGAGACGGGCGAGTATGCACCTCCGTACCCTCCCCGACGCGCACCTCGACGCCTTCACCGAGCGAATCAACTACGCGTTCCGCCCGACGGACGGACCGAGCTGGGACCGCGACGAGGAGGACCACCCTGACCTGTTCACCCCCCTCGGGTTCTATGAGACGCCGCCGGGGGAGACGCCCGAGGTATCCGACCTCACCGCCGTCTGCGGCACCTACGACTTCACCGTCCGCGTCCGCGGCGACTGGCACCGGATGCCGGGTCTCGCGGCCGTGGCCTCGCCGCCGGAGACGCGCCGCCGCGGCGTCGTCGCGCGGATGCTCGACGCCCTCCTCGAACGCCACCGCGACGACGGCGTCTCCCTCTCGACGCTTTGGCCCTTCGAGTACCCCTTCTATCGCCGGTTCGGGTGGGCGACGGCGAACAACTACGCCCGACTCGCCGCGCCGCCCGAGCAGTTGTCGGCCGTCGCGTCCGACCCCGCGGGGTCGTTCAGACGCCTCCGCGCCGACGAGGACATCGACGCGATGCGCGCCGTCCACGAGTCGTGGGCGACGGAATCGCTCGCGGTGAAGCGCACCGAGGGGTGGTGGCGCCACGCCGTCTTCGGCGGGGACGAACCGGACTCGTTCGTCTACGGGTGGGAGGACGACGCCGGCTGCCTCCGCGGGTACGTCGTCTACGCGTTCGAGGAACGCGAGGACGGCGACGGCCGGAGACTGAACGTCCGGGAACTCGCGGCCGCGGACGGAGAGGCGGAGGCGCACCTCCACCGGTTCTGCCGCGACCACGACTCGCAGGTCGAGGAGGTTCGGTTCGTCCGCCTCCCCGAGTGGGTCCGACCTATCGACGCGTACCCCGACCCCCGCGCGGCGACGCTGGAAATCCGCCCCGGGCCGATGGTCCGCATCGTGGACGTGGCGTCGGCGCTGACGGACGTCTCGTACGACGCCGAGGGGTCGGTGACGCTGGGCGTGCGCGACGACCGGTGCGAGTGGAACGACGCCGCCTTCCGCCTCGACGTCGCGGACGGGGACGCGACCTGTCGGCGCGTCGAAGGCGGTGCCGAGACGGACGGCGAGGTGGAAATCGGCGCGCTCTCGCAGCTTCTCGTCGGCGCGCGCACCGTCGAGGAGGCGGTTCGCGCGGGCGACGCGTCCGTCGAAGGCGAGGCGGCGCAGACGCTCGAACGCCTCTTCCCGCGGGAACGGACGTTCCTCCGCGAGCGGTTCTGATACGCCGACGGGCGGCGTACACGCTCTCGTCGCGGACGCGACGCTGACGAGGCGGTGACGCGCGGAAAAACGGTTCGAGGGTTCGATTTGGCCGACCGCGGGGGTTCAGTCGGTCGTCTGGTAGCCCATGTCGTGCAGGATGTCGTGGACGCGGTTGGTGTGGTCGCCCTGCAGTTCTATCTCGTCGTCTTCGACGGTCCCGCCGCAGGCAAGTTTCTGCTTCAGCGTGGACGCGACCTCCTTCATCTCGTCGCGGGAGAGGTCGAACCCCGAGACGATGGTCATCGCCTTCCCGTACCGGCGCGTGTCGAGTCGGACCGTCAGTTCCTGCTGCGACTTCTGCAGGTCGGTGTCGATGCCCAGTTCCTCCGGAAGACCGGAAACCGAACCGAGGTCGTCGTTATCTGCCACACCCCCACTACGGGCCGGAGACGTATATACCCGTTCTCCACGTTCGCGGCGGGTACGAACCCTATCGACGGTGATGTTCACTTTCGAACGAACGTCGTGGGACGGACTACCAACCTCGCGCGCGAACGAGTCGATATCGGAGTCGTCGGCCGGCCGAGAAGGGAGAGCGAATCGCCGGCGTCCGGGCAGTCCGCCTCGGTCCGCGGGAGGTTACCGCGGTACGACGAGAGAAACCTGCTTCAGTAGCGACGAGAGCGCGGACGTCGTCGCCCCTTCCCAGTCGAGGACGAAGTGGCCGTCTGCGTCGCGGTTCCCGTGGCCGTCGGCGTCGAAGTCTCGGTGGCGGTCGACGTCGGCGTCGCCGTAACCGTCGATGTCGCGGTTTCGGTGGCCGTCTGCATCGCGGTCTTCGTAGCCGTCTGCGTCGCGGTTCCCGTGGCCGTCGGTGATGATGTCTGGGTGGCCGTCGGTGTTTGAGATACCGTAGCCGTCGGCGTCGAGGTGTTCGTGACTGTCGGCGTCGGCGTGTCCGTAGCCGTCGGCGTCGGCGTGTCCGTCGGCGTCGCGGTGTCCGTAGCCGTCGGCGTGGCCGTCGGAGAGGGGGTCTCTGTGGCCGTCGCAACCTCGTCGTCGTCATCGTTCGCCCTCGACGCCGAATCGGAATCGTCCTCGTCGTCCGCGTCGTCCCCGGACGACGAGTCGGAATCGTCCGCCGTCGGCGTCGGCGTGTCCGTCGGCGTCGCGGTGTCCGTAGCCGTCGGCGTCGGCGTCGGCGTGTCCGTCGGCGTCGCCGTCTCGCCCGAGTCGGTCCCTCCGCTACTCGCGGACGGGTTCGCGCCCTTCGGGGTCGGTTCCGGCGTCTCTATCACGTCGTCGGGTGTAGTCGCGCTTCCTCCATCGCCGGCGCATCCCGCAAGAACGACTGCGAGTACGACGGCGAGCGTTGCGACGGAACGCGTGACTGCCATACTGTATCCACCATTGTTCTCGCCGATGAACGTCACCCACGTCGTCAGATTCGGCGTCTCGGCTTCACCGCGTGATATACGTTATAAATAGAGAACGAGACGAGATCCGACACTTCGAGGCGAGAGGCGGCAGTTACCCGCCGAGGCGACGCTACCGGTAGATTCGGAACGCGGTCGAAAACGGGAGGGAGGAACCGTCAGCGCGGAGTGGGCCGTCTCAGTCGCCGGGCGTGTTACCCCGACTGTAGCGAGCCACCATCTTCCACATCGTCTCGTCTAAGTCCCCCCCGTCGGAGGCGGAGACGAGTTGGCGGTACAGGGGTTCCGAGACGGTTATTTCGGGCACCGGAGAGTCGTATACCGCCGGACAACATAACAGTACTGTGATACGGAATCGAGTAAATAGTGCCGTCGAGCGGGCGAAACGAGGGCGGGGAGTCGGTGGACCGTCGAGTCGGACCGCGAATCGGGTCAGGACTCGTCGAGTGCCTCGGACTCGCTCAGCGTCGCCGACGTCTCGCCGTTCTCGCTGGTCCAGACGGCACGGACGGTTTCGCCCCTTCCGGTCGCCGTCGTACTCTACCGCGGTTACCCCTCGTCGGAGTCCGACTCCTCGTCGCCCAATCGCCGGGAGAGTCGGTCGAACCGAGACTGCGCCGCGTCGCGTCGCTCCCGCGTTCGGTCGGGGTCGTATCTGAACTCCATCGACTCCTCGTCGGCGAGGGAGACGCCGAAGACGGCGTCTCGGTGGCGGCCCGCCTCGGGCAGCATCGCCCGCGGGACGACCGTCTCGTCTACGACCTCCCCCTCTCGTTCGAGGAGGAGGACCGCGCTCTCCTCCTCGAAGCGGTCCAACACGGCGGTGTAGATATGTTCGGTCACGGGTACGCCTCCTCGAAGACGACGGCCCCCGACTCGTCTCTCAGCGTGACGGTGTCGCCGCCGTTGTTCCAAACGGCGCGTTGGGATCCCCAGTACAGGTCGGTTTCGGTGTCCTCGTCGGTTCCGGTGCGGAGGGTGACGCTCTCGCCCGCGCCGAGGGTGAACCCCTCCGGGAACGCGTAGGTGTGACCCGCCGCGTCCTCGACCGTCCACCCCGAGAGGTCCGCCGCCGAGTCGCCGGTGTTTCTGAACACGACGTACTCGTCGTCGAGGTTCTCGTTCTCGTCTCCGGCCGCGTCGGCGTTGACCTCGGCGAGCGAAATCGACGCCGAGTCGGACGGTGCGGGAGTGGGCGTCGGCGTCGCGGTGGGCGTCGGCGTCGGAGATTCTGTCGGCGTCGCGGTGTCCGCGGGAGTTGTCGTCCCGTCTCCGTCGCCCCCAGTCGAGAGGGAGAGGCGACTGCGTTCCGTGACGTTCGGCCCCGTTCCGGGTTCGACCGGCGGTGCCGAGCGCAGTTCGAGGGGGTTCGTCGTCGCGTTCTGCTGCGTCTTCACGACGAGTTCGTCGCCGTCCTCCACGAGGACGACGTTCCCGTGGGTGGCTGTCCAGTAGGTGGGAATCGACCGCGAGGCGAGTCTCCCGAGCGTCTCGTTGTGCGGGTGACCGTACCGGGAGTCGTAGGCGCTGGAGACGACGGCGACGCGCGGCGAACTCTCGTCGAGGAGCGCGTCGCTCGTACTCGACCGACTGCCGTGGTGACCGGCCTGCAGTACGGTCGCGTTCAGTCGCTCCTCGTACTGCCGAGTGAGGTACGCCTCGCCGTCGTTCTCGGCGTCTCCGGGGAGGAGGAACCCGGGCGACCGCGAGTCGTTCCGTATCGAGAGGACGACGCTGTTCTCGTTTCTGTCGCCCTCGGCGAGCGGCGACTCGGGCGGCGCGAGAACCGTGGCGTTGACCCCCGCGAACGGTATCGTGTCGTTCGCGGCGACCTCGTACAGCGGAACGTCGTGCCGTTCCACCGCGTCGAGGTAGCGCTCGTACGTCGCCGACGCGGCGGGGATTCCGGGGTCGTACACCGCCCCCACGCCGCCCTTTTCGGTCTCGTAGTGCTCGATGACCGCCGCGTGCCCGCCGATGTGGTCGGCGTCGGCGTGCGTGGTGACGAGGTGGTCGATGCGCGAGACGTTCTGCCGTTCGAGGTACCGCAACACGTCTTCACCGTCGTCGCGCCAGTCGCCGGAGTCTATCAGCATCGTCTCCCCCGACGGCGAGACGACGAGGACGCTCGAACCCTGCCCGACGTTGATGAAGTGGACTTCGAGGCTCCCGTTCCCGCCGGCCGCGGACGACGACGGCGTTGCACTTGGCGTCGAACCGTCCGTCGCCGCCGGCGCGTCCGTCGGCGCGTTCGTCGCCGCGGACGGCGTCGTCACCGCGTCCTCGGGGGCCGCCGCGGTGCTTCCCTGTCCGACGCACCCCGCGACGACGAGGGAGAGGACGACGACGAACGTTACCACGGCTCTCGGTGATGTCATGCGGTACACACGACGGCTCTCGGCGATGAATGTCGGCCCCGTCGTCAGATTCGGAGTCTCGTCCGCAGGGACTGCGACTCCGGTGCCGAGACGCGTCGAAACCGCCGGAACCGTCGGAACGCGGAGAGAGCGGCGGCGACCCGACGCTTCAGACGGGGCGGCGGCGGTGTGGTAGTGGATGACAGAGTTCGACGTGGCGGACGCGACGCCCCGGGAGAACGCGCGCCTGTTAAAGAGCGCCGTCACCCCGCGGCCGATAGCGTGGATAAGCACAGCGGACGAAGACGGCGCGGACAACCTCGCGCCGTTCAGTTCCTACAACCACGTCTCGTCGGAGCGACCGGTGGTGCTGTTCACCAGTCCGAACGAGGACAACGGCGGCCTGAAGGACACCGCGTGGAACGCCCTCGAAACCGGAGAGTTCGCCGTGAACGTCGTCACCGAACCCCTGTTAGAGCGGATGGATCGCACGTCTGAACGCCTCCCGCCGGGGGAGAGCGAGTTCGACCTCGCGGGCGTCGAACGCGCCGACTGCCGGCGGATCGAACCCTCGCGCGTCGCCGACGCCGTCGTCACGATGGAGTGTACGCTGTACGACTCGATGGAGGTTCACGACCGACTGATGGTCCTCGGCGAGGTGCGGTACGTCCACGTCGCCGACGAGGTGCTGACCGACGGGAAGAGAGACATGACGAAGGTGGACACCGTCGGCCGCCTCGGCGGGCCGTACTACACGGTGTCCGACCCCGTGGAGTTCGAACGGCAGTTCTAACGTCGAACGCGGGGGTCGCCCGTCGTCTGTCGGGCGGAGAGGGCAGAGAGCGGAAGACGAACGCGGCCGACGGTGCGCGGCGACCTCAGAACGGCCGGCTTTGCACCTGTACCTCGGTGAACGAGTCGTGTCCGCAGACGCGGCACTCGCCCGGCGGGTCGAACCGCGCGTAGACTATCGAACACTTCCCGCAAGCGAACAACGGCCTACCGTGTTGGTCTTGCTGGTCTGACACACGGGCGATACTCCGTCCGGGAGTAAAAGGGATGTGCCCGGCCGAGGTGGAGTCTGTGCGACGCGGCCAGTACGGGAGGCGAAAACGGCTACCCGCTCCCGCGACACGAGCGTCCGACGGCGGTCACAACAGTATTGGCCGACGACGCCCTCCGAGTGACCAATGACCGTCTCGAAAGCGGTGAGTCACGACTGATGGCGGACCGCCTCGGCGTCGACCCGCAGGTGCTCGCGCTGGCCGTGGCGCGGATGACCGAGTCGGTCGGCAACTCGTTTCTGGTCGTCGTCCTGCCGCTTTTCATCGGCAGCGAGTACGTCTCCGGGGCGACGCTCGGGTTGCCGGAGGTGGCGATTACGGGTATCATCCTCTCGCTCTTCGGCTTGGTCAACAGCCCGTTGCAGCCGTTCACCGGTCGGCTGTCGGACCGCGCCGGTCGCCGGAAGATATTCGTCCTCGTCGGGCTGGTGCTCATCGGCGTCGCCAGCTTCTCCTACTCGTTCGCCTCCGCGTACTGGCACCTCGTCGGACTCCGCGTCGTCCAAGGCGTCGCGGGCGCGCTGATAATCCCGACAACCGTCGCCCTCGTCAACGACCTCGCGTCGGAGTCGAACCGGGGCGGGAACATGGGGACGTACAACACCTTCCGGCTGGTGGGGTTCGGCGTCGGTCCGATCGCCGCCGGTGCCGTCGTCTCCGCCGGCCCGTACGCCTTCGACGTCGGGGCGACGTCGCTCTCGATGAGCGGCTTCGACGCCGCCTTCTACATCGCGACGCTGACGGCCACCCTGAGTTTCGCCCTCGTCTCGGTGCTCGTCCGCGACCCGGAGGTTCCCGCGACCGACGCCGGCGACTCCCTCGACCTCTCCGTCTTCGACCGGTCGGGTCGGGGCGTGCTCGACCCGGTATTCACGCTCGGCGTCGCCAGTTTCTTCATGGCCGTCGGCATCGCCCTGTTCGCGACCCTCGGCGAGATAGTCAACGAGCGACTCGCGCAGGGCGCGACGATGTTCGGCCTCCAGTTCGCGGCGTTCGTCCTCGCGCAGATTCTCCTCCAAGTCCCCGTCGGCCGGGCGACGGACTTCTTCGGCCGCAAGCCGTTCATCGTCCTCGGGATGGCGCTTCTCGTCCCGACGACGTTCGTTCAGGGCGTCATCCTCGACCCGTGGCTGATGTTCGGCGCGCGGTTCGCCCAAGGCGTCGCCGGGGCGATGGTCTTCGCGCCCGCACTCGCCCTCGCGGGTGACCTCGCGCCCGCAGGACGCTCGGGAGGGACGCTGTCGGTGCTGACGATGGCCTTCGGGTTCGGCATCGCCCTCGGCCCGCTCGCTTCGGGGTTCCTCGTCTCGTTCGGCTTCGCCGTCCCCTTCGCCTTCGGGTCCGCCCTCGCGGTCCTCGGCTTCTTCCTCGTCTGGACGCAGGTCGAGGAGACGGTCGCCGCCCGTCGCTCGCTCCTCGCCCCGTTCACCGACGCCGGCGAAAACGACTAGGCGGTGTCGAACGAGCTAGCGGCTCACTCGCTGGCGATGTCAGCCCAGACCATCCGGTGGTCCGACGCCGTCCGCACGTCGTCGCCGAGTCCGCGCTTCGTCGCCTCCGTGCTCGGCCAGACCACCGACGACGACCGGAGCGAGAGGTCGGGCGAGGGCAGGACCCAATCGACCTTCGACCCGCCGCCGAAGGTGGCCGTCGCGTAGCGGTTCCCCCGTTGGGCGCCGCCCGGACTCGTGGGGAGTTTGTGGGTCTGGAAGTCGTCGTTCTCCAAGAAGTACTTCCTCGCCGGGTCGAGCGGTCGGTCGCCCGCTACTCCGGCGTTCATATCGCCCATCAGGACGTACGCGGCGTCGGCGTCGAGGCCGCCCTCCGTTCCGTCGTCGTCGTAGATGTAGTCCGCGCCCGCGACGTAGTCCGCGAAGAAGCGTATCTCGTCGTGGTTCCACCGACCGTTGAAGTTATTGTCGCCGTCGAACACCGGCGGCGTCGGGTGCGAGAAGAGGCCGTGGACGGTCTCGCCGTCGATTTCGAACGGCACGTCCACGTGCGTCTTCGAGGAGAGGCGGTACACGTCCAACTCCGCCTCCGTCAGGTAGATGTCGTCCGTCTGGACGCCGTCGTCGCCCTCGACCGGAATAAGGTTCCCCGGCATGTCCGCCCACAGGAACTCCCGAAACGTGCGGACGGCCCCCTCGTCGAAGGGGTACCGACTCGCGACGGCGAACGCGTAGTGACCGGGATACCGCCCGAATCCGAAGGCGTCGCCGGGGCGTTTGCCCGCCCGCCCGTCCTTGTTGAAGTCGTACTCCTCCGCCGGGAGGACGCCGGTGTTGCTCTCGGGTTGGAGGGTGTACGGGTAGTCGATGCCCTCCAAATCGTCTCGTTGCGGGACGCTGAGGTAGTTCTCGACGAAGGCGTCCACGTTGGTTTGCCCCGTCCGGTCGCCCTCCTGTAGGTTGTTCGCGAGTTCGTTGAGGACGAGCACGTCCGGGCGTACCTCTTGGATGATGCGGGCGGCCGCCTCCGCCTGCGCGTCGCCGGGTTCCTGAACCTGCTCCGTGCCCAAATCGACGACGTTGAACGTGGCGTATCGCGCGGAAGTCGGTTTCCCGCGGCCGCTTACGGTACCTATCGCGCCGGAAGCGGTCCCGAGTGCACCGATGGCCTTCAGCACACTCCGCCGCGAGGCGTACTGTGTCATACTCTCACAGATAATTTGACAATACATAAAGATAATCCGAGGAGAACGCTTCCGCGGTGACGACACACTTCTCTCGTGCTCCGTGCTTCTCGAATAGAGAGCAGGATTCCTGCAAAGCAATAGAGCCCAATACGGCGAGCAAGCGTCCGTCGAGCGTCAGTCCTCACACGCTCCGACGAGGGGCAATCACGCACTTCCTCTCTAAGGACGTACCCGAGACGATTGTGAGCGATAGGATGAACGTGGGGCTGGACGTACTGGAAGCACACTACGACCGACGCTCCGAGAAAGACAAGGCTGAACAGAGGAGAGGGTATCTGGATAACTTGTAAGGAGTCCTACCCTCTTAGACGGTGAACAGATATTGAAAACGGTACCTTCCTGTTTGATAGGCAAGGGTGCTTACTGACTAACCAATTAACAGCGACAACTAATACTGAAGACCTGAAACTACGCTTATTACACACCTCGCCGAACGCTTAAATTCGTCAACGCATATTGTCGCATTATGGAAAATGGGCCGTCAGAGGCGGTCATACTGCTGGTAGAAGACAACCTCGGTGACGTTCGCCTCATAGAAGAAGCATTCTCGGACGGCAATATAGCGAATGCACTCCACACAGTTGCCGACGGCCAAGCGGCGTTCGACTTCATCTATCAACGCGGAGAGTACGAGGACGCTCCCCGACCGGACATTGTACTACTCGACCTGAACCTGCCGAAAGGAGACGGCGAAGATGTGCTTCACGAAATTAAACACCACTCCGAACTGAATCATGTCCCCGTTATCGTGTTGACTGGAGTAAGCGAAGAACTAATCGAATCCCGTGACCTCGACCACGACGCGGATGAGGACGCAGTTCTGAAAAAGCCGATTGACCCCGGTGAATTCGTCAAAGTAATTCGGTCCCTCCAGCAGTTTCGGTTAGCAGTCATTAAAGATAATAGACTAATTATCCTTCGGCGGTAATTGGTCGTTTTACACCTACTACTTTCCCATCTCCTAATTTCGGTTGTGCGAGAACTGCTTTCCTCTGCCGCCGTTCTGTCGCGCTCAATACGGGCCAGAGTCTGTCAGTCTGGTTGAGTGCTCGGCTGATAACCGGGAGGTAATCGGTTCACCGATTCTCGGCCAAACGAAAGCGCACGACTGCGGTGCCCCGCGTTCGTTCTGCGATTCAAATCACCGAAGACAGAGGGTTCTATTCAGGATAGTTACGAACGAAGTTAGGTGGCTGGGGAGTTTTCAGCCCGCGAAACGGCACGGCAACGCACCGTGCGCGTTGAGAGTGGGCCAACGCGGATTTGAACCGCGGACCTCCCGGTTATCAGCCGAGCGCTCAACCTGACTGAGCTATTGGCCCAGGTGAGCGCATTCAGTCGTTGTCCGGTGTCGAGTTTAAGGGTTTCCTTTCGGGGCGACAGCGTGCCGTGTTACGAATTGTCGTCGTCGCGGCGGCCGTAGCTCTCGGGGTCTAAGTCGATGACGTCGTCGTCGGGGTAGCCGCCCGTCCAGACGCCGCCGGAGACGAACCCGTCGGTCTGTTTCTCGATGTAGGGCTTCACCACGTAGCGCTTCAGCGCCTCGCGGATGGGGTATCGCGTCAGCGGAAGCGCCAGCATGAAGCCCAAGATGTCCGTGACGATGCCCGGCGTGAGGAGGAACGCGCCCGCGGCGATGAGCAAGCCGCCGTCCATCAGTTCGTTCGTCGGCAGGCCGCCGGTCGCCACCTTCTGTTGGAGCCTCGAAATCGTGTGCCGCCCCTCCGCGCGGACGAGGAGCATGCCGACGAGGCCGGTGAGGACGACCAGCAGTACCGTCGCGGCGAACCCGATGGCGTTGGCCACGGGGACGAGGAGCAACGTGTCGGCCAGCGGTATCGCGAGGAGAATCGCGATGACCCAGCGCGTCTGCATGGGGGGTTATTTTCGGCCACCGTTCAAAGCCCTTGTGACGTTCGGGAGTCGTCACCGTACCTCGAAGGGCTTACCCCACGCGCTCCCCGAGAGCGACACATGGCAGACGACCAGACGCGGGTCGAGTGGCGCAGGTGGGGACCCGACGCGTTCGAGGAGGCGCGGACGGCCGAGAAGCCGGTGTTGCTGTCTCTGACCGCGACGTGGTGCGACGGCTGTCACGAGATGGACGTCGAGACGTACGCGGAACCGCGAATCGCCGCCAACGTCAACGACGGGTTCGTCCCCGTCCGGGTGGACGTGGACCGCCACCCGCGGGTGCGAGAGCGGTACAACATGGGCGGGTTCCCCTCGACGGTGTTTCTCACGCCGAGCGGCGACCTCCTGACCGGAGCGACGTACCTCGGCCCCGACGGGATGCGGCAGGTGCTCGAGAAGGTCCGCGACCTCTGGACCGAGAAGGGGTCGGAGGCGGGGCGCATCCCCCGCGCACTCGCCGGGAAGCCGACGCCCGCGGGCGAGGTGACGGCGCGAATCGAGGAACACCTCGCAGGGCAACTCGACGATAAGTACGACCACCGCTTCGCCGGGTGGGGCGACGGCGCGAAGTTCCCGATGCCCCGCACCATCGAGTTCGCGCTGAAACGCGCCCGCGAACAGGGGTTGGAGACGCTCGGCGCGATTCGGGAGTCGCTGTTCGACGACGTGGAGGGGGGCTTCTTCCGGTACGCCGACGCGCCGGACTGGACCGACCCGCACCACGAGAAACTGCTCGACTCGAACGCGGCGCTCTGTCGTGCCTTCGCCAACGGCTACCTCTACACCGGCGACGAGGAGTTCCTCGGGCCGGTCCGTCGGACGCTCGATTTCCTCGCCGAGAGCCTCTGGAACGGCGCGGCCTTCGGCGGGAGTCTCGGCCCCGCGGAGGGGTCCGACTACTACGACGGCGACGACGCCGAGGCGCGCGGCGAGGAGACCGGACCGCGGCGCGACCTCACCGCGTACGCGGGCGCGAACGCCCTCGCCGCGGACGCGTTGCTGACGTTCGCCGCCTACACCGACGACGAGAGGGCGACGGACTACGCCCGCCGCGCGCTGGACTACGTGGAGTCGTCGCTCGTCGAGGACGGCGTCGTCACCCACTACCGCGCGAGCGAGGAGTCGGGCGAGTCGCACCTGCTGGAGGACCACGCGCGCGCCGTCTCCGCGTTCGTCCGCGCCCGACAGGTCGTCGGCGACCGGGATGCGCTCGAAACCGCCCGGAGCGTCGCCGACGTGGCCATCGACGAACTGCAGGAACCGGGCGGCGCGTTCCTCGACGGCCCCGTGACGGACGTGGGACTCCTCGACAAGCCGCTTCGACCCCTCGACGGCAACGTCGAGATGGCCGACGCGCTACTCGACCTCGCGGCGGTGACGGGCGAGGACCGATACGAGGACGCCGCCCACGACGCTATCGCGGCGTTCGGCGGCGCGTGGGACCGCATCGGCGTCCAAGTCGCCGGCTACGGATCGGTCGCCGCGCGACTGACGCACTCGACGCTCGTCGTCGAAGTCGGCGCGCCCGCGGGGTCGGACCTCCACAGGGCGGCGATGCGCGTCGCCGACCACGAGAAGGTGGTGCTCCCCGACGCGGACGCGCCGGAGGGCGAAGCGGTCGTCCGACTCGGCGACGAGGAGGCGTCGGCGACGACGCCGGACGAACTGATGGCCGCCGTCTCGGACCTCGGCGGCGTCTGAGGCGGCCGCCGGACGGCGACTCCCCCGCGGCGGCGGCCGAGTCGGACAAACGCCGGGCAACGGTGATCGGGTGTAAACCTCCGATGCGTTTTTAACGGTAGCAAATGACACGGAGACATGGCCAATCTTCGGGACCTCGGGCTGTCCGAGTACGAAGCCCGGGCGTATCGGTCGCTCCTCCGGACGGGCGCGACAACCGCGAAAGAGTTGTCCCGCGCCAGCGACGTGCCGATGGGCCGCATTTACGACGTGCTGAACAGCCTCGAACAGCACAGTCTCGTGCGGAGTCAGGCCGCCAGTCGGCCCAAGAAGTACGTCGCCGTCGAACCGGACATGGCGTTAGACCGCCTGTTGGAGAGCAAGAAGCGAGAGCTCGACGAGAAGGCCGAGCAGTACGAGGCCGTCGTGGACGAACTCGCCGACGAACTGGAGACCGCCGAACCCGTACAGGGGCAGTTCTGGACCGCCGCCGTCGGCACCGACGAGTCGGTGGATCTCCTCTTGGAACGACTCGCCGCCGCCGACGAATCGCTCGTCATGGTCGCGGGGACGCTCTCCGCGCAGTTCGACCTCGGACGGGTCGGCGACTTAGTGACGGAGGAGTTGGCGACGGCGCTCGACCGGGGCGTGGACGTCTCCGTGCTGATGTCGCCCGACCTCGTCGCGTCCCTCCCCGAGAGCGTGGGCGAACGCTACCTCGACAGCCTCGCGGACCACCCGCGCTTCTCGGTCCGAACGTCGCAGAACCTCTCGGGCACGTTCAACCTCATCGACGACGTGGAGGTGTGCATCGAGGTGCCGAACCCGCTCGACCCCGGCGAGGCGTTCGCCATGATCGATCTGAAGGACCCCGATTTCAGCGCGGACATCCGGTCGATGTTCGATCCGCGGTGGGAGGAGGCGGAACCGCTCTCGCTCTCGGTCGCCGCGTCCGACGAGTGACCGACCGGCGGGTCGGGAACCGAAGGGTGGCGACCGGCGGGTGAGAGAAGGGCCGAACTCGCTTACTGGTCCATCTCGGATCGGAGCTGTCGGAGCGTCACTTCTCGCTCCGCGTGGGCGTTGTGCTGGTGGATGGACTCGTCGTTCGACTGCTTCATGCGGACGACGGCGTCGTCGTCCAAGTGGTCGAGGTCCGCCAGCACGTGGTCGGCCATCGATCGGACGCAGTCCTCGACGAACTTCGCGTTCGCGTGCGCCTCGTACGTCATGTGATCCTCGTCCGGGCGCTTTGCGAGGTTGTAGATGCGCGCGGACATCGAGTCGCGGGCGATGTCGATGAGGTCCATCAAGTCCACGTCGGGCGACCCCTCCGTCTCGACGGTGAGCGTCGCGTGCCCGCGTTGGGAGTGACCCGGTTGGGGCACCCGTTCGAGGAACTCCTCTATGGTGTCGTCGTCGACCGCCAAGTCCTGCAACACGTCGCGCGCGCGGGAGGCGGACATGCCCTGCGAACAGGGACAGACCGTCATCCCGGTCACTTCCGCGCCGATCTCCTCGCGGGTGCCGTCGTCGGTGGCGACGGCGCTGGCGATGATGGTCGCCGTCCCCTGCGTGGCGAGTCCGCTCGCGGGGGTGTCCTCCCGGAGGACGAGTTCGGCTGTCATGCGGACTTCGGCGGTGGAGGTGTACTCGTGCTTCGCGAGCAGTCGCTCCGCGGCGTCGCCGCACATGTCCTCGACGCGGTAGGCGGGTTCGGAGACGGCGGCTTCGAGCGTCTCGTCTATGACCTGCATGTTCCGGCTCATGTCGATTCCCTTCCGACCGCTCGGGAGGTCCACGAACACCTCGAACTCGGCCATCAGAACGAGCGGACGCTTGTCGTCGCGGGCGATTTTGACGAGTTTGTCTACCCCCGTGACGCCGACCTGACTCAGCCCCACGGTCACGTCGGGGCGGCTTGCCTGCACGTCAGGCAACTGGTGACTCATTGAGTGGACGGAAGGACGCGCCGCGATTAGTGCTTTCGCTTCAGGGACGGAGAGTACCGAAAGAACGGCGGTGAGGTCGCCGATATCGCCGGTATCGGTGACGGGCGGGCCGACTCAGGGCCAGTCGTCGCGCCCGTCGGACTCGAAGGGGTCCGGTTCGGGCGACTCGCTCGCGAGGGCCCACTCCGCGGCCTCCGCGGCCTGCGAAAGCGGGAGGTACTCCCACCCGGCGTCCTCGGCGACGGCTTCGTCCTCCTCGGAGGTGCCGACGAAGACGTGCCGGTCGGTGTCGAACTGCTGTTTGACGTTCTCCAGACTCTCCTCGACCCCGCGGGGCCCGGAGAAGAAGTCCTGCCGGATGCGGTGCTTTCGCGTGAAGTTGGTCACCACGTACGTGGGTTTCTCGCTGACGACGCCGACGTACTCGGTCCACTGACGGGCGTCGTTGAAGACGGCGTTCGGGTCCGCGAGCGATTTCAACGCCTCCAACTCGAACGCGAGCGTCATGTCCGTGCTGCCGCCACCATCCATACGTACTCCTCCTCGCGTCTGTCGCAAAACGCCTTCGGTTGCTCCGACGTCCGCCGGTCGGAGCGAACGGCGCGCTCACACCACGCGGTAGTACTCGGTGTACCGGACCACGTCGCCGCGTTCGAGGTCCGACGCCGCCGCGACGTCGGCGGCGTCCCCGGAGACGAACGCTCGCTGCGCGGACTCCGACAGTTGGTCGAAGTCCCGCACCCGCGCGTCCGCCTCGATGCTCTCGGGAGCGATAGCGACCACGTCCGAACGGTCTGCGCTGCCGTCGGACGCTCCGTCTCGCGCCGTCTGTGACATATGGTATCAATGAACATGCATCGGAGATAAATGTTGCGGAAGTGCGGACGGTCGAAGCGAGAGATTCGGCGACGGGATGGGGAAGGAGCGAGGGTGAACGGGAGCGAGGAAGGGAGAAGGAGGACGAGAGCGAGGCCGCTAAGAGAGAGCGGTAGAGAGTCGACGGGCGAGGGCGGAGTTACTCCGCCGGGGCCTCTTCGAGTTCGAGTTCGTCGAGATCGAACTGCTGTTGCATGAGGACGTCCTTCTGGTCGGCGACGACGCGTTCCTCGCGCATGAGCTTCTTGTACTTGCTCTGCGGCGAGAGGTCGCCGATGAGGACGCCGCCGACGATTTTGCCGTCCTTGAAGGCGAGACGCCGCCACTCGTCGTCGGAGTACTTCGCCTCGGCCTCGTCGTCGCCGATGGTCGGGTGACCGAACGAGAGGAACGGGAAGTCGAAGTGGGTGATGGAGTACGAGGAGACCCAGCGGAACTCCTCGGACTGCGGGTTCACCATGTTCTTGGCGGCGATGGTGCCCTGCTCCTTCGCGGAGCCCCACGCGCCGTTCTGCGCGCGGTCGCCGAGGATGACGTCGTGGAACTGCGTGATGTCGCCCGCGGCGTAGATGTCCTCGTCGCTCGTCTGCATGTACTCGTCGACGACGACGCCGTTGTCGCACTCCACGTCGGTCTCCTGCAGAATCTCGGTGTTGAAGTCGAGGCCGATGGCGATGCCGACGAAGTCGGCGTCGTAGCGGTCGCCGTTGGGGTCGACGGCGGCGGTGACGTGGCCGTCGTCGTCGACTTCGAAGTGGTCCACGCCGGACTCGAAGACGGGTTCGACGTTTCGCTCGCGGAGGGCGTCGTGGATTATCTCCGCGCCCCCCTCCGAGAGGGCGTAGCGCCACCACGCGTTCCCGCGCATCAGGTACTTGCCCTCGACGTCGTTCGCGGCGGTGATGGCCGCGAGGTCGATGCCGAGCAGACCCGCGCCGACGACGACGGAGTTGTCCGCACGTTGGATGTGCTCGCGGATACTCCGGGCGTCTTGGAACGTCCAGAAGTGGTGAATACCCTCGGCGTCGGAGTTATCGACCGGAAGCTGCGTCGGCGTCCCGCCCGTCGAGTAGAGGAGCTTGTCGTACGAAATCTCCTCGCCCTCGTGGGTCGTGACGGTGTGGGCGTCGGGGTCGACGTCCACCACGAGCGTGTTGAGTCGGAGGTCGATGTCGCGCTCTTCGTACCACTCCTCTTCGTGGATGGAGATCGGTGCCTCGGGCAACTTGCCCTTCGCGAACTCTTTGATGAGAATCCGATTGTACAGGGCCTCGCCCTCGTCCGTGATGACGATGATGTCGGCGTCGGGTTCCTCCTCCCGGAGGGTCTCTGCGGCGGAACTCCCCGCAATCCCGTCGCCAATAATCACGTACGACTGGGTCATATTCGGATGATTTGAGGCCGGGGTTAATGTGGGTTGCTATCCGTTCATATCCGTGCACTACCGAACGGGCGGCGCTCGTCGCCCGAGAGGCCGGCCGGCGACCGCTCGTCGGTTCCCTGCCGGCCGCGCGGCGGGGTCCGACTCCGCGTCTCGATACGTCGCGCGGACGAGTGCGCACACGTTGGCTTGAAGAGTTCCCGGTCCTAACCCCCGACAACGATGAAGATACGCCAGAACGTCCGCCACTTCGCCGCGAAGAAGGCGCTGACGATGCCCGTCGTCGGCGACATCGCGACGGAGAAACTCGTGAACATGCACGTCAGAATCTTCGGCGAGAAGGCGGACCCGGAACACCGCGAGGAACGCGAACCGCGGATGGAGGCGTTCTTCGACTGCACGTTCGACACGTACGTCCGCGCCCTCGAAGAGGGGTACACCGAGGCGGAGGCCCGCGAGATAACCCACATCCAGTCGAACTTCGACTTCTACAACCACGGCTGGACCGAGATGATGGAGTTCCCCGCGGACGAACTGGAGGACCACTACGAACGCTACCGCGACTTCTTCGAGCGGTACGATATCGACATCGCGGACCCCCTCGGCGACTTCCGCACCCGGGAGATTCCCGACGCGCCCTCGACGCCCGAGAGGCTCGAAAACCCCGAACACCCCCACGCCGAGGGCGGATTCGCCGACGACGTGTACGTCGAAGACGAGTCCGGCGAGGTGCACGTCGGCGGGCGGGAGGAACCCGAGGACGTGGACGTGAGCGCCGCGCCCGGCGTGCGCGACGGGGACGAAGAGACGGCCTGACGCCCCGCTTCTCGGTTCAGTCGTCGGCCGGGGCGTGCGCGCCGCGTTCGACGACGCTGCTTTTCCACGTGCCGCGCGTGAACCACGCCGCCGCCAGCACCGCCGCCGCGACGTTCGAGACGGCGATGCCGTACCAGACGCCCGTCGGGCCCATCGAGAGGAACTCGACGAGCACGTACGAGACGGGGAGGCGGAGCACCCAAAGCGAGACGAGCGAGAACGCCATCGCCGTGCGGGTCGAACCGCTTCCGCGGAAGCCGCCGTTGACCACGTTGAACACCCCGAGGAAGAGGAACGTCGGGCCGATGATGCGGAGGTAGTCCGCGCCGATGGCGATGACCGCCTCCTCGCCGGGGATGAACGCCGCGACGATGGGTTCCGCGAACAGGTACGCCGCCGCGGAGACGAACACGAGGACGGCGGCGATGACGCCGGCGGAGACGTGGACGGCGCGTTCGGCGCGGTCGGACTGTCCCGCCCCGAGGTTCTGGCCCACGACGGTCGAGGTGCCCTGCGCGAGGCCGATGGCCGGGAGGAACACGAGCGAGTTGAGGCGGTTCCCGATGCCGAACGCGGCGACGACGGTCGCCGTATCGACGCCCGCGGCGGCGGTGCCGGCGTACGCCACGAGGGCGGTGAGCACCGTGACGCCGAGGGCGCGGGTGGACTGCTCGACGCTCGACGGCGCGCCGATGCGGACTATCTTCTCGACCGTCTCCCGTTCGGGCAGGAGGTCAGCGGGCGAGATGTCGATGCCGACGCGCCCGGAGAACAGGAGGGCGAAGCCGACGCTCGCGCCCAACGCGCGGGAGAACACCGTCGCGACGGCGGCACCCTGCACGCCGAACCCGGCGAACCCCGTCGCGGCGAACAGCGACGCGCCGAGAGACTCCAGTCCGAGGACGCCGAACACGGGGTTCGCGTCGAACCCGAGGATGAGGAACGGGTCAAGGACGACGTTGACGACGACGCCGAACGCCATCAGGTACATCGGCGTCTTGGTGTCGCCCCACCCGCGCAGCAGCGCCTGAAACATGAAGAATCCGAACATGAAGGCGACGCCGAGGAAGATGGTCCGCGTGTACTCCACGGAGAGTTCGTGTACCGTCGTGCCCGGCGTCGTCCCGATGAGGGGCAGGAGCGTCGGCGTCAGTAGGTAGCCGAGGGCGGCGAACCCCGCCGACAGCAGGATGACGAACCCGAGGGTCTGGGCGGCGACGTGGTTCACCTCGTCGTGGTTGCCCGCGCCCTTGTTCTGGGCGACGAGCACCGTCCCGGCGACGGTGAACCCGCCGCCGAACGAGATCATGAGGAAGACGAGGGGCCACGAGAACGAGAGCGCGGACACCGCCTCGGAGCCGATGCGACCGACCCAGAAGGTGTCCGCGAGGTTGTACGCCACCTGCATCAACTGCGAGAGCACGATGGGGAGCGAGAGCACCAGCATCGGCTTCACGAGGTCGCCGTCCGTCAGGTTCACGTCGCGGTGACTCACTCGGCGTCACGCTCCGCGTCCCCGTCGACCAGAAGCGACGAGAGGACGAACTCATCGAGGGCCGCCGCGGTTTCCGCCGGCGCGTCGTCGTCGCCGAGGGTCACGTGGAAACTCCGCGCCCCGTCGAGGGAGTACAGAAGCAGGCGCGCGGTCCTGTCGGGGTCCACCTCGCGGAAGACGCCCGCCTCGACGCCCTCGCGGATGACGTCCGCGAACCGGTCGCGGAGGGTGCGCATGTTCGTCTGCAACTGCTCGCGGTAGGCTTCCTCGTGGGGGGCGCGCATCCGGAGTTCCATCAGGGCGCGCCCGAACCGCGCGTACTCCTCGCCGTCGTCGTCGGGGAGGAGTCGTTCGACGAGGCTCCGCAACCGGTCGTCCGGACTCTCGCCTTCCGTCTCCTCGAACTTCTCTTCGAACCCGGCCAACAGGTGCGCGAGGAACGAGACCAGCAGATTCCGCTTCGTGTCGTAGTGGTAGTGGAGGAGCGACGTGCTCTTTCCGGCCTCGTCGGCGATGTCCCGCATCGTCAGCGAGGCGAACCCGTTGGCGCAGAGCGCCCGGTAGGTGGCCTCCATAACCTCCTCGTGGACGTCTCGCGGCGCGGGAGTGTCTCTGTCTTCGGTCACTAACTGACTAGTCAGTCAGGGAAGGGAAAAGCAGTTTCGGTTCCGCCCGCGCGAGGCGGCACCCGTCGTTACCGCTCCGTCGTCGCGTCGTCGTCCTCGACTTCGATTCGGTGGGGTTCGCTCTGCGTCTGTTCCGACTCGCCGCCGCCGCCGCTCGCGTTCACCGGCAGCTTCTGTCTGACCTCGTTGGCGAGGGACTCGACGCGGTGTCGGACGGTTCGGACCTCCTCTTCGAACTTCTGGACGTTCCGCTCGACGTAGTGGACTCGGTCGCGGGGGACGCGTCGGACCAGGTCGTTGCCCTCCTCGTCGGTCCCCGACATGAACGCCCAGTGGTCCTGCGCGTAGACGACCTGTTCGTTCGAGACGGTTACCTCCTTTTTCCCCTCCTCGGGGTGTTCGTAGACGATCGTCGCTTTCCCCGTCTCGACGGGTATCTCCGGGGCGTCGTCGTTGTCGCGACTCTCGGTGTCACTCATATGTGCCTAGAAGGTACCGACCACAGGGGCGTATGCTCTATGGCGGTTCTCGCAGAATGTCACGTCTCGAAGGTGATACGGCGGGGTGACGCCGTCGAGACTACTCGCGGCTTCCGCCGTCCGCGGCGGCCGAACTCGCCGAACTCCGTCTGCCGACCGATCCGCCGCCTCCCTCGCCGTCGCGCGCGCGTTTCTCGGCGATGCGGTCGGCGCACTCGTAGCCCGCGACGATGCCGCCGTTGAGGCTTCGCTCGGGGTACTGCGCCTCGCTCGCCATCCCGGCGTAGTAGACGCCCTCGCCGACCTCCTCGCTCAGGTCGTACGGGACGACCAGATCGAGGTAGCCGCGCTCGTACACCGGCGCGGCGCGGGGGTTGCGGGCGACGCGGAACTCCGTGACCGAGGCGGGGTCGAACTCGGGGAACATGTCGGCGATCTCGTTCAGCCACACCCGCCGGAGTTCCTCGTCGTCCATCCGCCAGATGTCCTCCTGTTCGTCCTGCACGTAGGCGGCGACGTAGAGGAGGTGTTGCCCGCCGTATCGCTCCTTCGGGACGAAGTTCGTGTGTTCGATGAGCGCGCCGAACGGCGCGTCGTGGGCCACGTTCAGCCAGTAGGTGTCCATCAGCGACTCCTCCATGGTCACGAGGCCGCAGACCGCGCCTTGGAAGTCGATGTCGCACTCGTAGCCGGTGAGTCCTTCGAGGACGTTCGGCATCGCGGCGACGACGACGTCGTCCACCTCGCGCGTCTCCGCCGCCTCGCCCGTCCCGACGGTCAACGACTCCACCCCGTCGTCGCCCATCGAGAGGCCCGTCACCGGCGCGTCGGTGGTGATGTTCTCGCGGCCGACGGCCTCGACGAGGGCGTCCAAGAGGGGTCTGAACCCGCCGTCGAAGTAGCCGAGAATCTCGCCGCGCAGCAGGTCGCGTTCGCCGCGGAAGCGGACGCGGCCGAGGAACCACGCGGCCGACACGTCGTGCTTCCTGTCGCCGAACTTCCCGTCGAGCAGGGGGTCCACGAAGTTCTCGTAGACGCCGCGGGTGGTGTGTTCGACGACGAACTCCTCGATGCCGACGTGTTCGTACTCGCTCAGGTCGTCGTACGCGTCGAAGTCGGGGACGCCACCGCGGACGTCGATACCCTGCGTGAGCATCCCCAGCCTGAACTTGTCGTAGAGGCTCATGTGGGGGTAGGCGGCGATCTGCCACGCGGTGTCGAGGGGGTGGACGACGCCGTCCACGTAGTAGGCGTTCTTGCCGATGCGCCACTCCAAGTCGTCGCCGAGGCCGAGTTCCTCGGCGAGTTCGACGATGGTCTCCTCGGACTTCGAGAGGTGGTGGTAGAACTTCTCGATGTCGTCGCCCGGCGTCTCGTAGACGGCCGCGAGGCCGCCGACTTGGTCGGACGCCTCGAACACCTGAACCTCGTAGCCTCGCTTCCGCAGTCGGTAGGCCGCGGCGAGTCCCGCGATGCCGCCGCCGACGACGCCAATCATGCACCGGGCTACGAGGCGGCGGGAAAAGTCCCTTCCGTTCGTCCGCACTCGCTGCGTCGGACGGAAATCGAGTGACATCGAGCGGACCGTTTCTCCCGTCGTTCGCTACATTTTTATCCGCACTCTGGTAAGCCGTCTCCCATATGCGCACGGTCAGGGCACCCGCGACGAGCGCGAATCTCGGGAGCGGCTTCGACGTGTTCGGCGTCGCCCTCGACCGACCGGCGGACGTGGTCCGCGTGGAGAAAGCCGACGAGACGACGATAGAGGTGACGGGCGTCGGGAGCCAGTACATCCCCGAGGACCCCCGGAAGAACGTCGTCGGGGCCGTCGCGGATGCCCTCGACGCCCCCGCGCACATCCGCATCGACAAGGGCGTCCGCCCCTCCTCCGGACTCGGCTCCTCGGCGGCGAGTTCCGCGGCGGCGGCACTCGCCCTCAACGGACTGTACGACCGCGGCTACTCCCGACAGGAACTCGTCCCCATCGCCGCCGAGGGCGAAGCCGTCGTCTCCGGCGAGGCTCACTCGGACAACGTCGCGCCCGCGCTCTTGGGCGGGTTCACCGTCGCCCGCCACGGCGGGGTGACGGCGGTGGACGCCGAGATTCCGCTCGTCGCCTGCCTGCCCGAGATAGCCGTCTCGACGCGCGACGCACGGCGCGTCGTCCCCTCCCGGGCCGACATGGACGACGTGGTCCACACCGTCGGGTCGGCGGCGACGCTGGCGGTGGGGATGTGCCGGAGCGACCCCGAACTCGTCGGCGCGGGCATGGACGAACGCATCGTCACGCCCGCCCGCGCGGAGCTGATAAACGGCTACTACGACGTTCGTGACGCCGCCTTGGCGGCCGGCGCGACGGGCGTCACCGTCTCGGGTGCCGGGCCGTCGCTTCTGGCCGTCTGCGGCGGCGCCGACCGCGCCCGCGTCGCCAGCGCGATGCTCGACGCCTTCGAGGACGTGGGCGTGGACGCGCGCGCCTACCAGACGAGAGTCGGCGCCGGCGCGACGTTCCACTGACGCACGTCGCACCGGTCACGCCCTCTCGTCCTTCTGTCTCTCGACCCACAGCGCCCCGTCTCCGGCTATCTGGTCCCCCGGAAACGGACGGCCGTCGATG
This sequence comes from Halopelagius fulvigenes, assembly GCF_042662625.1. Lineage (GTDB taxonomy): Archaea > Halobacteriota > Halobacteria > Halobacteriales > Haloferacaceae > Halopelagius > Halopelagius fulvigenes. The sequence goes on along the minus strand of NZ_JBHSXH010000009.1, from coordinate 414,084 downwards.
GGAATCGAACGCCGAGTCGGAAGGAGCGGTGGAGGTGTCGCGTCCGTTGGCCGCGGACGCGTTCGCCGATTTCGTCGGTTCGGAACCCATCGTAATTATCGAATCGTAAATATCCCGCCCCTCTTATTCGTTCTCGCGCAAACCCACCCCATCACTTTTCAGTTGTCGGATGCAAGTGTGTGGTATGGCATCCCGTAACAACGGTTCGACGCCGTTTGAACGCTTGAAGAACCGCTACGACAGAGATATGGTGTGTCCCGAGTGCGGATACGACGACGACGAGGGGGAGTGGCTCTCGGAGACCGACGGCAGACGAATCGTCTATCAGCACATCTGCCCGTCGTGTGGGAAGGTCCGCCAGTCCAGTTACACGCTCGGCCGCTAGTGGATTTTTCGCGCGGCGCGACCGTTCGCCGGACTGAATCGGCGAACGGTCACCGGTGACGAGTCGAACGCTGCTCGCAGCGACCGCGTGGAACCCGGTTCGTTCGCGTCGACCGTTTCGAAGCGTCGATACCCGTCGGTGACGAAACCGACGCGAACGAACGAGAGACGGGGGTGAAAAACCGACGGCGAGTATCGACGGAGAGGGTACGCAGAGCGTTCAGACGCCGCGACCCTGCAGTCGCTCTTCTTCGGGGATGTCGGCGTTGGCCTCGCCCTTCATGCCCTTGCCGATGCCGGAGGCGATGGAGGCGAGCGTCTCGGGGTCGTCCCAGTTGTTGACCGCCTCGACGATGGCCTCGCCCATCCGTTCGGGGTCCTCCGCGCCGAAGATGCCCGATCCGACGAAGATGCCGTCGCAGTCGTGGTACATCATGAGGGCGGCGTCGGCGGGCGTGGCGATGCCGCCGGCCGCGAAGTTGACGACCGGGAGGCGGCCCATCTCGGCCGTCTCGTGGACGAGTTCCGCGGGCGCTTCGTTCTCGCGGGCCCACTTCTCGCGCTCTTGGTGGCTCATCCCTTCGAGTTTGCGGATGGAGCCCTTGATGTTGCGCTGGTGGTGGACGGCCTGGTTCACGTCGCCCGTGCCGGCCTCGCCCTTCGTCCGAATCATCGCCGCGCCTTCGTTGATGCGGCGGAGGGCCTCGCCGAGGTTGCGCGCGCCGCAGACGAACGGCGCGGTGAACTCGCGCTTGTCGATGTGGTAACGGTCGTCGGCCATCGTGAGCACCTCGCTCTCGTCTATCATGTCCACGCCGACGGCCTCCAGAATCTGCGCTTCGGTGTAGTGGCCGATTCGGGCCTTCCCCATCACCGGGATGGAGACGGCGTCGATTATCTCCTCGACCTTCTGCGGGTCCGCCATGCGCGATACGCCGCCGCGCTTGCGGATGTCGGCTGGGACGGCCTCCAGCGCCATGACGGCCACCGCGCCGGCCTCCTCGGCTATCCGTGCCTGTTCGGCGTTCACGACGTCCATGATGACGCCGCCTTTCTGCATCTGCGCGAACCCGCGCTTGACGAGGTCAGTTCCCCGGCGGAGTTCCTCCAAATCAGTCTCCTCGGCCATGCTCGGTGCTTACGGGCGAACGCACTTAAGGGCAACCAGTCCGGCCAAATCGCCCGAACGGCGGCCGAACGCCCCGGGATGGACGGGTACGCGAACCGTGAGGATGAACCGGCATCCATTTGAACGGACCGGCCGTGCCGTGAGTCATGGTTTCGTTTTCCGGGCTCTGGAGACTCGTCTCCGGTGACGACGACGAACTCCCCGAACCTGACGGACTCCCGCGGTGGTTGGCACCGCTTCCGCGGTGGTTGGAGAACGTCGGCCTCCGATTCGCGTGGGTCGTCGTCGCCGTCAACCTCCTCGGAACCGCCTTCGGCTTCTGGTACTACGGCTTCCACCCGATTCCGCTCTCGGGCCCGCTAATAACGTGGCAGTTCGCCGCCGAACCCCTCGTCATGTGGCCGTTCGTCCCCGACAGTCCGATGGCGACGCTGTTCATCGCCGGCGCGTTCGCCGCGTGGAAGCTCGACAGGCCGAACGAGTACCTCAACGCCCTCGCGTTCTTCGGGTGCTGGAAGCTCGGCCTTTGGACGCCGTTCGTCCTCGGGGCGTTCTCGGCCGCGTTCCTCCAGACGACGCTGCTTCCGATGTACGTCTTCCTGTTCGTCAGCCACCTCGCGATGGTCGTCGAGGCGTTCGTCCTGCACCGCGTTTCCGACTTCCCGGTGCGGGCCGTCGGCGTCGCCGTCGTCTGGTACGGCTTCAACGACGTGGTGGACTACTTCGTCCCCATCGTCGGCGAACCCCACCACACGTCGCTTCCCCTCCCCGACGCCACCCCCGTCGGCGAGACGACGGTTCTCCACATCGCCGCCGCCGCCGCGGTCGTCCTCACCATCGTGGCGACGTTCTTCGCCCTGAGCACGCGCGTGAAGAAGGTAGAATTAGAACTGGAACGGGAACGCGAACGCGAACGGGACTGACCCGGCGGCGTCGAACGCGGCGCTAGTAGCCCTTTCGGTGACAGACTTTTGACTCGCGGGACCAAACGACGAGCGATGAGCACCCTGTTCGACGCGGTGGCGGAGTTCCCCCTCGAAATCGAGGAGGTGGCGCGAACGCGCCGCGACCGTGACACGTCGAGCGGTTTCGTCCGGACGACGACCACGTTCCACCTCCGCGGAGGCGTTGACGAACGGCGTTCGTCAGCCCACCAGACGCAGTCTGGTGACGGCGCGGAGGGCCGCGGCGAGGACGTGACCTACGACACTGAGGACCACGACGCCCTCGAAGACGCGCCCGAGGACCCCTTCGACATCGTCGGCGAGTACGAGTCGTTCGCGGAGTTCTCGGACTCCCTCGACGACGCCGACCTGTTCCCAACCGGCGGTCCCGAACGGGAGGCGAGCGAACGCTACCGCCGGTGGGCCGTGGAGTCGGCGGGGTTGGACCTCGCACTGCGGCAGAACGACCGTTCGCTGTCGGACGTTCTCGACGTCGACCCCGACCCGGTTCGGTTCGTCGTCAGCACGAGCCTCGGCGACCCGCCGTCGCGCACCCGCGTCGAGTCGATACTGAGCGAGTACCCCGGTACGGAGTTCAAACTCGACCCGACGACGGAGTGGTCCGAGAACGTCGTCGAATCGTTGGCCACGACGGCGGCCGTCCGCATTCTCGACCTGAAGGGCCACTACGCCGGCACCGACGTACAGCAAGAACCCGACCCGCAACTGTACAGAATCGTGCTCTCGGGGTTCCCCGAGGCCGTCGTGGAGGATCCGGGCATCACCGACGACACCCGGTCGCTGTTCGAGGGCGAGGAGGGGCGCGTCTCGTGGGACGCCCCCGTGACGGGCGTCGAATCCATCGAGGACCTCCCCTTCGAACCGTCGTGGCTGAACGTCAAGCCCTCGCGGTTCGGAACGGTCAAGTCCCTGTTCGAGACCATCGAGTACGCCCGAGAGGAGGAGATAACGCTCTACGGCGGCGGCCAGTTCGAACTCGGCGTCGGACGCCAGCACATCCAACTTCTGGCGTCGCTCTTCTACCCCGACGGCCCGAACGACGTGGCCCCCGGCGGCTACAACGACCCCGAGATACCCGACGGACTGCCCACGAGTCCCCTCGACGCGCCGGAGAACGAAATCGGGCTGAAGTGGTCCTGAGGGGGAGAACTCACCCTTCGAGCACGTCCTCGGAGTCGGCGTGGGCGCGGACCCACAGTTCGCCGATGCGCGAGAGTCTCGTCCGGTAGGACTTCCCGCGTTCCTCCTGTTCGATGTAGCCCTTCCCGCCGGGTCCGAGGCGGTCCACGTTGTAGATGACCTTCGACCGGAAGGAGTCGGTGTACTCCTCGTTCATGTCGCGGGCGAGTCGTTCCGCGAGTTCCGAGACGGAGGCGAACTCGCCGTGTTCGCCGAGTGCGAAGAGGATGACCTCCTCGAACGGCTTGACGTTCGAGAAGGAGGCGACCGGCAGTTCGACGATGTGGTTCCCCTCTATCTGCTTCGCGCCGATGGTCGTCCCGCGTTCGTCGAACTCTTCGAGGAGGTCCGACGCCGTCTCGAACCGCTCTCTGATTCGCTCGTCCGCGACGTCCTCGCCGCTCAACAGGTCGTCCAGCAGGTCGCGGCCCGCCCTGAGTTCCTCGGCCAGTTCGCTCTCTAAGTACTTCTCGGGGGCGGTGTAGTAGGTGTGGATGCGGTCTCTGTCCTCCTGCCGTTCGACCATGATGGAGTGGGCGGCGGTGGCGAACGCGAAGGAGACGGGGCGGGGCATCGCGCTGACGTTCACCCACACCTCGCCGGAGTCGCTGTCGTCTAACTCGGCGTTGATGAGGTCGTACGCCTGCTCGAAGGCGGCGTCGTAGTCGTACACGTCGTCCAGTACGACGCGTTCCGTCTCCGCGCCCAGCAGGTTCCTGAAGTCCTTCTCCAGTTTCCCCGAGAGGCGGCGGGAGTACTCGACGTTCGCCTCGCTCCCCACCGCGCCCTCCAACAGGATGACCCGGTCTACGTCCAACTGGTCGCGGATGAGAGGCGCGATGAGCCGGTCGTAGTCAAACCCGACCGGGACGATGTGGGTCTGCATACCTGATAGGGGGGCCTGGCGAGTATAAAAACCACCAGACTACGAGACGGTTGACGATCACAGAATGGGGCACTCAGACAAAATGATTATATGTAAAACAGCCTACAGGCCACAGAATATATCATTTCTGCAGGAGGTAGCAAGGAGTTGAAGACTAAACCCCATCACGAGGAATGATAGGCCGATTAGGAATGCCACCTGTGTAGCTTCCCCCTCTAATTCTCCTAGATACTGTGTTATCCACTGATCGACCATTGGTCTAGTTTCTATTGTTTCAGAATCATATTTGTCAAGGGGAATTATATCATCCTTCCCATAGTCTCCGTCTGGAGACCAATTCGGCTTTTCCATGAGAAACTGGACGCCACTACCAAACCTGTTAGATGGAACTGCCCTTATTAGATCGGGTATATCCTCTATATCTGCCCTTTGACTGCAGATATGAACGATCTCCCTGAATCCTTCATCACCCCTCTGGAGCCTTCTATTCTCAAATAGTGAATGACGTGCTTCTTTGATTTGGTCTATCCGTCTCGTGGGAACGAACGCTCCTTTAACCACTGGTAGCTCTGGAAAGAGGACTAGAGAAGCACCAATTAGATCTAAAAGTAGACCCTCAAGGGTTGCACCGGTAGTCCAAATCTCGTTAGGAGCCATTTGCCAGAAAGTCGGAAGTAGGCAAAAATTAAAGAGTAGTAAAATTGCTAAGCAGATCGGTACTCCCGCTAGATATCCTTTTCTCATCAATTACATCATGAACTAATTTTACTTATAATTTGCATCGGTTGAGATCTCCATACACTATCTAAATGATAGCACAGGATATTCATCTGCTATTAACACGAGTAGACATTCTAAAATCACACGGCCAACAGAACCGCCGTGTAGCCGACCAACCCCGCCGCGAACGCCCAAAAGCGGCTCTGTCGCTCCTCGGGGAGTTCCTCCTTTATCACGTTCAGAATCACGCCGCCCGCGAGGAACGCCAGCAGGAGACTGGGCAGAACCTCGGGGACGGCGACGAGAGAGCCCACGAGGAACCCAAGTAGGACGGACCCCGCGAGAAGCCACCGCCCGACGCGCGTGTACGCCTCCCGGTGGTGTTCGTGCAGGCCGTAGTCGTTCACGACGAAGTGGAGCGCCATCGCCGTGAAGTAAAAGAGCAGGTTCAGGAGGCCCGTCTCCTCGCGGTGGAGGAGGAGGTAGCCGACGAGGCCGTTGTACGCCGAGAACGACCCGAGGTGTATCCAGAAGACGCTCGCGGGGGTTCGCGTCTCCGCGTCGCCGAGAACCTCGTCCCCGTCCGTCTCGCGGCGCGACCGGGCGGCGAGTCGTTCGAGGGCGTAGAAGAGGGCGAACCCGGCGAGGGCGACGATGAAGAGCGAGAGTTCCCCGCCGGCCGCGGCTACGCCGGTGGCCGACTCGCCGCCGGCCATCTCCGCCTGTCGCGCCGTGATCTCGGGGAGGAGGTGGACGAACACGTACGCGATGGAGACGCCGCCGGCGAGGGAGAGCCACTGGCTCCGGGGGATGACTCAAAGCGAGCGAATCCGTCCGGCGACGACGTGCACCGCGGCCAACCCCGCCGCGAGGAGACCGACTCCGAGGACCATGCGGCAGACCTCGGCCGTCGGCACCGTCAATGCGGTGGCGGAATCGCTCGACGCCTACTCGAGGACGGAGACGTCGAGGTGGACGCCGCCGCGGAGGTAGTCCACGCCGATGAACAGGAGAACCGGGACGCTGGCGACGACGGTGATGGCGGTCACGAGGGTGTCCTCGCCGTGTGCGACCGTCGCCGCGCCGTTTACGAGCAGTCCGAGTGCGAGGGCCACGTCGCCGACGCCCGCGAAGACGTACCACGGGACGGGCGAGGGCCCAACCGCGGCCGACGCGCGGAGTCCGGCGAGGAGGACGACGACGCCCGCGACGGCGAAGCACGCCATCGACGCTACCGCGGAGGGCGTGGCGGGTGGACCGAACACGACGGTGAAGAGGGCGAGACCGAGGAGGACGACGACGCCGGGGACGAGGAACAGGCGGCGCTTCATGTCGGCTGGTCGGGAGTACGGCGGGGTGACTCTGCCGACGCGGGACGCTACTCGGCCAGTATCTCGTCGGTCGTCGCCACGGCGGCGAACTCCCCGCGGAGGTGCGCGAGGGCGGTTCGGTGCGTCGTCTCCGCGTCGTACCGTTCGCCGTCCGGCCCCGCGCGGTCGAACGTCGCCGTCGCGTCGGAGACGACGAGCGGCGAGAACCCGAGGTTCTCGGCCATCCGAGTCGTCGTCGAGACGCAGTGGTCGGTCGTGAGTCCGGCGACGACGAGGCGGTCGAACCCCCGTTCGCGGAGCCACGATTCGAGGCCGGTGCCGACGAACGCGCTGTTGACCCGCTTCGTGAACACCGGTTCGTCGGGGTCGGGTGCCGTCTCGGACTTCCACGCGAAGCCGTCGGCGTCGCGCCGAAGCGGCGAGTCCGCCTCCGTCGAGTCGTGCCGGACGTGGACGCGCGGCGCGTCTCGGGCGCGCCACGCGTCGAGGAGTCGCCCGGTATTTCTCTCCGCGTCGGGGTTGTTCCTCTCGCCCCACCGGGGGTCGTCGAATCCCGATTGGAAGTCCACGAGGACGAGAACGGCGTCGCCGTACTCCCGCGCGACGGACTCGTTCATGTCGGTGGGTCGGCGCAGGCGCAGTTTAACGTTCGGGAACGGCGGGACCCCACGACGGGAGAGGGGAGAGAGCGCTCGCGGTCGGTCTCAGTCCGCCCGCAGACCCACGGAGAAGCGGTCCGCGTCCTCGTCCACGGCGGCCGTCGTCAGCGCGGAGACGGAGACGGTGAGGACTAAAGAGAGGAGCATCCCCCAGAGGGCGTAGTCCCACGCGAAGTACGTCGCGCCCAGCACCGTCGCCCCGGCGACGGTCACCTCGGGGAGGAAGACGTGCGCGAGGTAGAACGCCTGTCCGCCGAGGACGCCGGCGAACATCCCCGCTCGCGTCGTGTTCGACCAGTAGAGCGCGACTATCACCGGGAACGCGAGTTGGGCGAACCCGCCGAACGCCGTGTCGCCCACCTCGACGAGCGTCCCCGGTCGAAAGAGGCTGGCGACGAACGTCAGCAGGGCGAACGCGACGACGCCGCCGCGGGCCACCCACGCCTCCCTGTCGTCCGTCGCGTCCGGGGCGACGAACGGGCGGTACAGGTCGCGGGTGAGGTACGACGACCCGGAGAGGAGCATCGAGTCCGACGACGACATCATCGCCGCCATCGCGCCGGCGACGACGAGGGCTGCGAACCACGCGGGCGTGTACTCGTTCAGGAGGACGGGGACGACGTTCGCGCCCTCGGGGACGGAGACGCCCAACCCGGCCGCCCACGACCCGAGCAGGAACGCCGGGACGAAAAGGAGGAGGACGAGTATCGGCCAGAGCGCGAACGACCGCTTCAGCACGCGGGCGTCCTTCGCCACGAAGAACCGCTGGTTTATCTGCGGGAACATGGTCACGCCGAAGGCGATGGTGACGGCGCTGGAAATCATCCACTGCGGCGAGTAGAGGCCGCCGCCGAGTGCGAGGAACTCCGGCTTCGCGGACGCCATCGACGCCGAGATGCTCCCGAGGCCGCCCGCCGCAGAGACGACCCAGACGACGGCCGCCCAGACGATAGAGAGCATGAAGACGCCCTGTAAGGTGTCCGTCCACGCGACGCCTCGGAGGCCCGCGAGGACGACGTACACGATCATGAACAGGGTGATGAGCGCCGCGCCCGCCCAGTAGGGAACTGCGCCGTTCGTCAGGCCGACGATGGCCTCGCCCGCGCCCATCTGCTGGAGCATCACGTACGGGAACAGCCAAAAGAGGCTGACGCCGGCGACGAGTGCGCGGAGGCGCTTCGACCCGAAGCGGTCCCCGAGCATCTCGCCGAGGGTCACGTACCCCCGGTTGCGGCCGATGAGCCACTGGCGGTAGCCGACGAGGTACCAGAGGATGGCGAAGAGAACGCCGTCCATCAGCCCCATCACGAGAATCCACTCCGGCCCGGCGGCGTACGCGAGGTTCGGCCCGCCGAAGAACGTGAACGCCGACAGCAGCGTCGCGAACGTCGTGAACAGGAGGACGACGGTGCCGAGCGACCGACTGGCGAGGTAGTAGTCCTCCGCGTCGCGACTCGTCAAGCGGTACGCGAGTGCGCCCACGGCGACGGAGACGACGAGGTAGGCGCCGACGACGCCGAGTTGGACCGGCAGGTCCGTCCCCGCCATCTCAGCGCACCTCCCCCGTCTCCGTCGCCATCAGCCTGTCCCACGCGCCGAGCGAGAACGCGTAGAACGCCGCCGACGCGACGAGCATCCAGCCGATGTGCCACCACAACCACAGCGGAAGTCCGGCCCACGTCGTCGCGTCGCGCCACATGAACCACGGGACGGCGAACACGACCAACAGGGCGAACACCCCGTACCAGAGGTAATCCGTCTTCAACCCCGTCATTGGAACCGACTTGTTACCCTCTCGACCTAAATGTTATCGTTCGAGATTCGATTGCGCTAACCGAAGAGAAATATTCTTCGAAAGGGCGAGTCGGGGGGACACCGACTCCCACGGGGTATAAACGCGAGTCGGGCGACTGGACCGACATGCAGACCGCCGTCCAACTGTACACCCTTCGTTCGCTGGACGCCCCGCTCCCGGAAACCGTTCGCCGCGTCGCCGAGGCGGGGTTCGACGGCGTGGAGTTCGCCGGCCTCGGCGACGACGAGAGCGCGGTCGCCGACGCGCTTTCGGACACCGGTATCGCCGCCCCGTCCGCCCACGTCGGCATCGAAGCCCTCGAATCGGACCCCGCGGCCGCCGTCGAGACGTACGGCGCGTTGGGGACCGATTCGCTCGTCGTCCCCTACCTCGACCCCGAGCACTTCGCGGACGCCGACGCCGCCGACGAAACCGCCGCCCGCCTCGACGCCGTCGCCGGGGACGTTCTCGGCCTCGGCTACCACAACCACGAACACGAGTTCGTCGAGGTGGAGGGGGAGTACGCCCTCGAACGCGTCGTCGCCGACGCCGACGTGGCACTCGAACTCGACGCGGGGTGGGCCCACGCCGCCGGCGCGGACCCCGCTTCGCTCGTGGAACGGCACGCCGACCGAATCGACGTGCTCCACCTGAAGGACGTGGTCACGGACGCGGACGCGCCGCGCGGCGGCCGGCCCGTTGACCTCGGAGAGGGCGACGCCCCCCTCGACGCCGTTCTCGACGCCGCGCGGGAGGCGTCCGTCGAGTGGGTCGTCTTCGAACACGACGACCCCGACGACCCCCTGGAATCGCTCGAACGCGCGGCGTCGTGGTTGGCGGAGCGAGGACTGTAACGCCCGAACCGACGACTTCGCGCCCGCCGTCGGAACCGACCGCCGGCGACGCATCAACGACTCTCGAATCGCGTCGCCGGTACGATAGTTATTTGCCGACAGCGAACGAAATATAAGGGTGTCATCGGGCTTCCCATGACGTCATTCACATCATCAAACCTCGAAAGGGGGGTTCATCAATGGACGATACAGCAAAATATCTCATTCACGCCGCCATCACCGCCGACGGCGTCGTCGAACGTTCGGACGTCGTCGGCGCCATCTTCGGGCAGACCGAGGGTCTGCTGGGAGACGAACTCGACCTCCGCGACCTGCAGCAGTCGTCGAAAGTCGGTCGGATAGACGTACAGATAGAGAGCGAGAACGGCCAGTCGTTCGGGCGAGTCACGATAGCGACCAGTCTCGACAAGGTCGAGACGGCCATCCTCGCCGCATCGCTCGAAACCATCACGCGCGTCGGCCCCTGCCAAGCCGACGCCAGAATCACGGACATCGAGGACGTCCGCGAGGCGAAGCGACGGGAAGTCGTCGAACGCGCCAAGGAGCTCCTCGCGGAGTCGTTCGACGACACCGTGATGACCTCCACGGAGATTCTGGAGGAGGTCAGAGAGAGCGTCCGCGTCGAGGACATCACCGAGTACGAGGGCCTCCCCGCCGGACCGCGCGTCGTCGATTCGGACGCGATAATCGTCGTCGAGGGCCGCGCGGACGTCTTGACCCTCCTAAAGTACGGCATCAAGAACGCCGTCGCCGTCGAGGGGACGAACGTCCCCGCCGACGTGGCGGAGCTGACGCAGGACCGGACGGTCACCGCCTTCCTCGACGGCGACAGGGGCGGCGAGCTCATCCTGCGGGAACTGTCGCAGGTGGGCGACGTGGACTACGTCGCGTTCGCCCCCGAGGGCACGTCCGTCGAGGACTTACCCCGCCACGAGTTGATGTCCGTTCTCCGGAACAAGATCGCGTTCGAGATGCTCCCCGACGACGGGAACTTCCGGGACGCCGCGACCGACTCCGCGGCGGACGCCGGAGGTGGGGGGACGGACCCTCGGCAGGGGTCGCCGACGACTGAGTCGGCGACTCCCACCCCCGAGATGGGGTCCGACGGAGACGAGCGAGACGAGGAATCGACATCCGACGACGCCGACGACGCGCCCGCCGAACCCCCCTCGGAGGGCGGGACGCCCCCGGAGGGCGGCGGCGAGACGCCGGACGTGGCGGTGAACGTCGCCGACGCGGAGACGGGCGAGTCCGCCGCCGTGGTGGCGACCACCGCGCGTGACGCCCCGCCCGCCGATATCGGGGGCGGGACTGCGGACTCCGCGCCCGTCGAAGCGGTGACGACGGATGCGGCCGCCGACGCGGGGGCCGGAACCGCGACGAACGGCGTGGCGACGACCGCCGACGCGGCCGCCGGCGCGTCCGAATCGTCCCCCGACTCGCCGGCCGACGAGGGGGACGCGGCGGTCGAAGACGCCAAGAAGTCGCACCCGCCGTCCCTGCGCGACCACGTCCGGGCGGTCGTCGGCGATTCGACCGGGACGGTCCGCCTCCTCGACGACGAGTTGCGGACTGTCGCGGAAGCGCCCGCCGGAGACGCGTTCGACGCGGTCGAGAGCGCCGAATCCGCGCCGTACGCGGTCGTCCTCGACGACGAACTCTCGCAACGCGTCCTCGATGTGGTCGCGCAACGCGGCGTCAGTCACGCCGTCGCCGCGTCCACCGGCGAGTTCGTGAAGCGACCGGTCGGCGTCCGGGTCCTCGCCGCGTCGGACCTGTTGGCCGCCGCCGAGTGAGGGCGTCCGCCGCCCTCGCCGCGCCCGATGAGTTCTCTCAGACGGTTCGCTCGTAGACGAGTGCGTCGCCCGACTCGAAGAAGTCCCGACGCCGCCCGGCGACTTCGAACCCGTGCGCCTCGTAGAGCGACCGGGCCGCCCCGTTGTCGGGCGCGACGGTGACGGTGACCCGCGTACCGGGCGGTCGCTGTCGGAGGTACGCCGTCAGGAGGTCAGACGCGCGCCCCTCGCGGCGGCGGGCGGGGGCGACGACCACCTCCGCGACGTGGCCCTCGCCGTCGGAATCGACCGCGAGAAGGTAGCCCGCCGGCCGGTCCGCCGTTCCGTCGCCGTCGGCGGAGACGAGGAGCGTTCCGACGCCGCCCGCCGGGACCGCACCGCCCTCGTCGCCCGACGCCACCGAGGCGTCGAGGAGCGACGGCGACGGTTCCGCGAGGTGCGACTGGAGGGAGGAGAGCGCGGACCGGTCGGACGGGCGGGCCGGTCGGACGGGCATCAGACGAGTGCGGCGAGGGCGACGACGGTGCTGACGAGTGCGCCGACGACGGTGGCCGCGAAGTTCACCGCCTCGTTGCCGATGCGGTCGCCCTCCACCGTCGCGCCGAGGAGGCTATCGACGGTCATGCCGACGACGCCGCCGAGGAGGACGACCGACGCGCCCGCGAGCGCCACGTCCGAGAAGACGACGTAGGCGAAGGCGGCGACGATGCCCGCGCCGGCGACGCCGGCGAGTTCGCCCTGCCACGTCACGCCGCCGTCGGTGCCGGGCGCGACGGTTTCGAACGTCGTGATGAGGCGGGGGTTGTCGTACAGCCCGCCGATTTCCGAGGAGAGCGTGTCGCTCATCGCCGCCGCCAGCGACCCGGCGAAGGCGTACTGGAAGACGCTCGCGCCGACGGGAAGCCACGGACTCGCGGCGAACAGGACGACGGCGACGAGGGCGACGGCGGCGTTGCCGAGGACGTTGCCGGTGCCGCGCGCCCCGTCGTTGTCCTCGGCGACGCCGCGGTCCTTCTTCGCGTCGTACTTGAACTTCGCCGAGAGGCCGCCGATGGCGAAGAAGGAGATGAGGACGGCGAACCAGCCGAACCCGCCGAAGACGATGGTGAGAAGCCCGAGGAGGACGCCCGTCAGCATCCCCGGGACGGACGCCGTCCCCAGCGCGTACGAGACGTAGCCGAAGAAGACGGTGACGACCAGGGCGAGGGTGATTTCGACCGGCGCGACGGAGTCGGCGAGGAAGTCGAACAGCCACAGCAGGAGTCCCGCAGAGAGCATCACGAGCGGGTCGTCCTGCTCGAAGAGGACTTCGCGGACCAGCGCCGCGACGAGGGCGGCGGCCGCCGCGAGGAAGGCGAAGCGCGGGAGGAGAACCTCCGCGCCGACGTACGACGCGACGGCGGCCTGCGCGAGGACGCCCGCGAGGAAGCCGCCGAAGACGAAGCCGGCGGTGCCGAGGAACGGGTCGTCCGACGTCTCGGCGACCAGCTCCGCGCCGAGGTTGCCGTAGGCGAGGACGACGACGGCGGCGACGAACAGGTCCACCGGGAGGTCCATCACGGTGGCGAAGATAGCCAGTCCGGCCGCGGCGAGCGCGAACCCCGCGAGGCCGTTCAGCCGGCCGTCCTGTCGGTCTCCGGGTCGGGCGAACAGCTCGAACAGCGGACCGTCGGTGATGACGAACGCGGCGAACAGTGCGACGGCCGCGAACGGTGCGAACGCCGCACCGTTCAGCGCCGGCGCCGCCAGAGCCAGCGTCCCCACCACGGCGAACCCACCCGCTCGCCGAAGCGTCGAATGCACACCGTTCGATATCTCAGACTCGCACTTAACGCTCCCGACATTGCCCGTCTCCGTCTGACGGTTCCGGCGCGGCCGGGCGGCCGGGGCGACGGTTCGCCCGAATCGGTGGGATTTACTCGCGCCGCCACGGAGCATGCGGCGTGGGACTGTACGACCGGTACCTCGCCCTCCGCCACAGACGACACGAGTCCGACCCCCCGGAGCACGTCGCGGTGGTCATCACCGAACGCGACCTGTTGGAGCAGGGCGCGTACGACACGTTAGAGGAGTTCCTCGACTGGGCGTTCGAGTACGGCGCAGAACAGGTCACCGTCTCGGTGAGCGTCCTCGACGAAGCCGTCGTGCCGACGCTCGAACGGGAACTCACCGAGGTGCAGAGTCCGCGAACGCTCGCCGTCCGTGGGCCGGGCGACACGGAACGCGTCGATACGCCCGTGCAGGTGAGCATCGGCCTCGGCGGCAAACACGAGTTCGCCGAGGCCGTCCGCTCCATCGCCGCGGAAGTCGAAGCGGGGAGGCTCTCGCCCGACGACGTGGACGAGGAACACGTCGAGGAGCGACTCGTCTTCCCCGACGAACCCGACCTGGTGCTGAAGACCGGCGCGGAACGGCTCTCGGACTTCATGATATGGCAGTCCGTCTACTCGGAGCTGTACTTCACCGACGTGAACTGGCGGGACTTCAGGAAGCGGGACTACCTGCGGGCGGTGCTGGATTACCAGAACCGACAGCGGAGATTTGGTCGCTAAACCGAATCACGCCGGACCAAAGTCCAGCGGCGGTTCGGCCGGTAGGCCGAACGCTGTTGCGAGGGATGCGAGCAACAGAAATTCGGCCGTTAGGTCGAACTCCGTCGGTCCGTTCGCTTCGCTCGCCTCCCGACGGGTTACGCCGTCAGTCCGCGACTTCCTCGCCCTGACGCTCCAACTCCGCGGTGACCTGTTGCGCCCCCGCGGAGGACAACTGCTCCCGGAGGCGGCCCGCGACGGTGCGCGCCTCGGCGAGTTCCGTCTCGGCAACGGCGCGGACGAGGGCCACCGCGCGTTCCGACCGGGTGCGCTGCCACGACATCTCGCGGGACTCGTACGTCCGGAGGCCGCGGAGGAAGTCGGCCTTCGAGAACTCCGGCCAGTAGGGCGCACAGAAGTAGACGGCCGCCTCGTTGCCGTTGGCATGCCACGGGAGGAAGTTCGAGGTGCGCTCGTCGCCCCCGGTGCGGATGATGAGGTCCACGTCGCGGGCGGGTTGGCGGTACAACCGTTCGTCTATCTCCTCGATGCCGATGTCGTCGGACGAGAGGTCGCCGCGTTCGACGGCGCGGGCAACGTCGCGGGCCGCCCCAAGGAGTTCCGCGCGCCCGCCGTACGCGAGAGCGATGTTCAACCGGAAGCCGTCGTACTGGTTGGTTCGACTCTCGGCGTACTCGACGGCCTCCTGCATTCTGTCCGGGAGGAGGTCCACCTCACCGATGGCGGAGATTCGGACCTCGCCGTCGTGGACCCGGTCGGCGTCCGCGAACTCGTACAGTTTCGACTCGATGAGGTCGAAGAGCGCTTCGAGTTGGTCCTCGGGGCGGTCGAAGTTCTCCGTCGAGAAGGTGTACAGCGTGAGTTCCTCGACGCCGAGCTCGTCGCACCAGTTGAGGACCTGTTCGGTCGTCTTCGCGCCCTTCCTGTGGCCGTCGGACACGTCGTCTCCGCTCTTCCGCGCGTACCGTCGGTTCCCGTCTTGGATGATGGCGACGTGGTCGGGACCGTCCCCGACCTCTCGCCGGAGCATCTGCTCGTACGCGCTGGCGAACCGCCGACGAGCCCACTGCAACATATACGACGTACATCCGCCGCAAGAGGTATGTGTCTTTTCGTTGCCGTGAACTGTTTGCACGGGGACACGTCCCGGGGCGACCGTCGGGGTTGGCGGAAACCGCCACCCGTTTATCCCGGGACGACGAGTTTCGCCCATGACCGACGTCGTAGACGACGACCTCTACAAGCGCACGATGGCGCTCCTCGAACCGGGCGATATCGAACTCGTGGGCGCCATCGTCCACACCGACCTCGGCGGGCAGGAGGACTTGGAGATGCAGGAACTGACCGTCGACGCGAACGAAGTCATCGCGGCGCACGCCGGGAAGGGAGAGACGTACATCTACGCCGGCAACGACGACACGGACTTCGCCTCCAACCAGTTCCAAGGCCTGGCGCTGGACGACGAGGAGTTCGTCTGGGAGTGCCAGCAGTTACTCCGGAACGGGACGTTCGACATCGTATTCTACTACGAGGCCACCGCCGACCACGACGCCGTCGTCGAGGAACTCGAAGAACTGGCCCACGTCGAACGCGTGATGCCCGTCCCCTGAGACCGGACGTACACGGTTGACCGGGCTGAACCGGCCGTTAGACCCCCCGAAACGTCACCTGCTTCGAGACGCTTATCCATCCGGACTACCGAAACAGACGTAATGAGTAGGGCCGACGCCGACGTCGAGGACCTGACGGGACTCGACCGAGCCATCGTCAACGCGTTCCAAGGGGGGTTCCCCGTGGTCGAACGCCCGTTCGAACCGGCCGCCGCGGCACTCCGCGAACGCGGCGTCGAGGTGACCGCCGAAGAACTTCTCGAACGCGTCCGGCACCTCGACGAGTCGGGCGTCCTCACCCGGTTCGGCGCACTCGTCAACGCCGAGGAGATAGGCGGGACGGCGACGCTCGTCGCCATGCACGCCCCCGAGGACCGGTTCGACGAGGTGGTCGAGAACGTCAACGCCCACCGCGAAGTCGCGCACAACTACGAACGCGAACACCCGCACCTCAACGTCTGGTTCGTCGTGAGCGTCGCCGACGAGGCGCGCGTCGAGGAGGTTCTCGCCGAGATAGAGGCGGAGACGGGGCAACCGACGTACAACCTGCCGAAGAAGCGCGAATTCCGCGTGGAGGCGAAGTTCATGCTCGACGGCCCCGTCCCCGACGGCGACGTGGACCTCTCGCACCTCGGCCCCGAGGTGGACCCCGAGTCGCGGCGGACGCTGACGCCCGCGGAACGCGACTTGGTGTTGGAG
This sequence comes from Halopelagius fulvigenes, assembly GCF_042662625.1. Taxonomy (GTDB): domain Archaea; phylum Halobacteriota; class Halobacteria; order Halobacteriales; family Haloferacaceae; genus Halopelagius; species Halopelagius fulvigenes. Next base: position 397,525 of record NZ_JBHSXH010000009.1, on the reverse strand, counting down.
ATTCAGGGCGGCCTCCCCGTCACGGAGACGCCGTACGCCGACGTGGCCGAGGCCATCGGCGCGGAGACGGAGTGGGTCGTCCGGACGATAAAGCGGTTCGAGAGGGAGGGGAAAGTTCGGCGCGTCGGCGTCATCCCCAACCACTACGCCCTCGGCTACACGGAGAACGGCATGACCGTCTGGAACGTCCCGGACGAGGTGGTCGAAGAGGTCGGCCCCGCCGTCGCCGGCCTCGACTTCGTGACCCACTGCTACCGGCGGCCCCGCCACGAGGGCGTCTGGCCGTACAACTTCTTCGCGATGACCCACGGTCGGAGCGAGGAGGAGAGCGAGGCGCGAATCGAACGGGTGCGCGAGGAGATGGAGACGTACTGGGACGTGGGCGACGACGACTGGGACACCCTGTTCTCGACGCGCATCCTGAAGAAGACGGGCATCCGGATGGACGAACGCGCGGAGGCGAACACCGAGTGAGACGGCACACGGAGGGAGAAAACGAGTGATACCGCTGTACCACGACTTCGCGGGCGAGACGGTCCTCGTCTTCGGCGGCGGACGCGTCGGCGCGCGGAAGGCGCGCCGGTTCGCCGCGGAGGCGGAGGTTATCGTCGTCAGTCCCGACTTTGCGGACGAGGAGTTCGGCGGGGCCGAACGCGTCCGCGAGGCTCCGAGCCCCGAAGACGTCGAATCGTGGGTCGCCCGGACGGACCCCGCCCTCGTCGTCGCCGCGACGGACGATGAGGCGGTGAACGAGGCGGCCGAACGCGCCGCCCGAGAGCGCGGCGCGTTGGTCAACCGCGCCGACGAGAGCGGCGGCCGGGACGCCGGGAGCGTCGTCGTCCCCGCGACGGCGACGGACGGCGACGTGACGGCGGCCATCTCCACCGGCGGCGCGAGTCCCGCCCTCGCGAAGTACCTCCGCGAACGCGTCGAGTCGGAACTCGACGGCGCGGGGGCGATGGCCGACCTGACCGGCGACCTGCGGGCGGAACTGAAGCGTGACGGCTACGCGCCGGAGAAGCGCCGAGACGCCGTGCGAGCGGTCGTACGGTCTCCGCGCGTTTGGAAGGCTTTACGTACGGGGGAATCTAATCCCCGCCAAGAGGCAGACCGCGTGATACGTAACACGATGGGGGGTGACCGATGAGAGACGCCGGAGTGATAACCGGCGTCCGCGTCTCGCACGAGTCTGCGAGCATCGAGGAGATAGAGTCCGCATCGACGACCGACGCCGAGGACGTCGTCGAGTGTCTTCTCTCCCGCGACGGCGTCGAGGAGGCGTTCGCTATCCAGACCTGCAACAGGGCGGAGGCGTACGTCGTCACCGACGCCGTCGCGCGGGGGCGGGCCGCCCTCGACGACTTCGCGCCCGACGTCCGCGACGGCGCAGTCGTCGAGATGGACCACGAGCAGAGTCTGCGGCACCTCATGCGGGTCGCCGCCGGACTCGAATCGCTCGTCCTCGGCGAGGACCAGATTCTCGGCCAACTCAAGCGCGCCGCCGAGTCGGCGCGGGAGGCCGGGGCGGTCGGACCGGTCCTCGACGACGCCCTGACGAAGGCGGTTCACGTCGGCGAACGCGCGCGGACGGAGACGCGCATCAACGAGGGGGCCGTCTCCCTCGGGTCGGCGGCGGTCAAACTCGCGGCGTCCGAGGTGGACGTGGCGGGGGCGACCGCACTCGTCGTCGGCGCGGGCGAGATGGGCCGCCTCGCCGCGGAGGCGTTGGCCGCCGCGGACGTCGAGGAAGTCGTCGTAGCGAACCGGACGCTCTCGAACGCCGAACACCTCGCGGAGTTGGTGGACAGTCCCGCCCGCGCCGTCCCGTTGGACGCCGTCGAGGGCACCGTCGCGGAGGCGGACGTGGTCATCACCGCCACCGGGAGTCCGACGTACGTCATCTCGGAACCCGAGGTTGCGGACGCGGGCGAGACGATGCTCATCGACATCGCCCAACCCCGCGACGTGGACCCCGCCGCGGACGAGGTGGCGGGCGTCGTCGTCCGCGACATCGACGCCCTCGAAGCGGTGACCGACGAGACGCGGACGCTCCGCGAGGAGGCGGCGCGCCGCGTCGAGGCGATGATAGACGACGAGTTCGACCGCCTCCTGGACTCCTACAAGCGAAAGCGCGCCGACGAGGCCATCGGCGCGATGTACGAGTCCGCCGAACGCGTCAAGGAGCGAGAGGTCCAGACCGCCCTCTCAAAACTGGAGTCGCAGGGCTCTCTCACGCCGGAGCAACGCGAGACGGTGGCGTCGATGGCGGACGCACTCGTCGGGCAGTTGCTCTCGGCGCCGACGAAGAGTCTCCGCGACGCCGCCGCCGAGGACGACTGGTCCACCATCCAAACCGCCATGCGACTGTTCAACCCCGACTTCGAGGGCGAGATGCCCCGCTTCTCGGGCGGCGACGCCTCGGAGGAGTCGTCCGAGGGACGACCGGACGGCGTTCCGGCCGACGCGAACCCGAGTCCCGACGAGGACATCCCGCAGCACGTCCTCGAAAGCCTGTCGGACGACTGACGGGGAGAAGCGTTATCCCGAATCCGTCCGACACTCTCTCACATGGCAGACCTGCTCAGCGACGACGAGATACAGCGAAAGCTCCCGAAGGGGTGGGACCGCGAGGGAGACGAGATAACGAAAACGTACGAGTTCGACGACTACCTGAAGGGAATCGAGTTCGTCACCCGCGTCGGCGAGGTGGCCGAAGAGGAGTTCCACCACCCGGAGATTCGCGTCGGGTACAAGGAGGTCGAAGTCCGCCTGACGAGCCACGAGGAGGGCGGCATCACGGACAAGGACATCCGTCTGGCCGGCCTGTTCGACGACGAGGTGTAGTCCGTTGCGCGCGGCGTACGTCTTCAAGGTGCGATTCGCCCTCGAAACCGCTCCGGGCGTGGAGACGGATCCGCGAGCGTTCGACGCCGTCGTCGAACTGGACGCGGACCCCCCCGGCGAGGGCGATTGGCTGTTCTTCCGGGACGCCCTCTGGCGCGGCGAGGTCAACGACGAGCGATACGCCCGCGAACTCGCCGCCGAGTGGCTCTCGGCCCCCGTCGAGTCCGTCTCGTTCAGGGAGTTGCGGACCGACGAGGAGTACCTCGACGCGTTGAAGTCGGAGATCGCCGACAACCTCGACCTGTTCAACTCCGACGCGGTAGACGAAACGCTCACGAAGTACCTCGGCAGTTCGATACACGTCAGGCCGTGAAGAGGCCGTGGAAGGCGGCCGGGCGGCGGTCGTTCCCGGCGGCGCGAACGGGCGCAACAGACTTATCTCGTCGCTACCTATCGGTTCGTCCATGATTGCCGACGCGTACGACTTCTGGCTGTTCGACCTCGACGGGACGGTCGTCGACGTCGAGTGGTCGTACACCCGCGAGACGTTCGACCGGGTCGGCGACCGGTTGGGCCGGGGGTTCACCGACCGCGAGGCCGAGATCCTCTGGCACGGCCTCGGCGGCGCGCGCGACCCGCGACTCCGCGAGTGGGGTCTCGACCCCGAGGAGTTCTGGGACGCCTTCCACGCCGTCGAGGACCCGCAGGCCCGCGCCGAGGCGACGTTCCTCCACGACGACGCCGCGGCCTTGGTGGCCGACCTCCGGTCGCAGGGCGTGCCGGTCGGAGTCGTGACGCACTGCCAGCAGTTCCTCACGGACCCCGTGGTGGACTATCTCGACATCCGGGAGTGGTTCGACACCATCGTCTGCTGTACGGCCGACCTCGGGTGGAAACCCGACCCCGCGCCGGTCCGACACGCCATCGAACGGTTGGGCCTCGACCCGGACGACGCGGGGGCGGGCGTCCTCGCCGGCGACGGCGCGAGCGATATCGGCGCGGCGTGGAACGCCGGCCTCCACGGCATCCACGTCGAACGGCACCCGCCCGAACGGCGCGGCCGGTGCGTGCTGGCCGACTACCGCGTCGAGTCGTTCGCCGACCTGGGTTCCGACGTCGCCGCCGACGGCGGCTTCGAACGGTAACTACGCTCGATTCGGGTACGACTCGTCGGCTGCGCCGTCCCTCGCCGCTCTGATTCCGATTTCACCCCGACTGGAGACGGTGAACTCCCACGACCGGTACGGGAACCGAACCTGCACGTCGTAGTCACAGTCGTCGCTTGGCGGGCGGAGCAACGCGTCCAACACGTCGGCGTCCACGGTCGGATACAGCGGTCCCGTCTCGTCGGCGTCTCGACCGGTGTAGGCGGCCAACGCGACGACGATGCTCGTGCTGAGTTCGTCGTCGGTCTCCCAGTCGTGCGCGGTGACGAACTCCCACTCGCCGCCGTCGGGCCGGGGTTCTCTCTCCTCCTCGTTCGCTCTGCCCCGCCGGGCGAGCGTCCTCGCCTCCGCTATCACCCGCGCGAAGTCGCCCGGGTCGGCCTTCCGAACGTACGTCTCGACGCGGGCGGCGGCCGCGTCGGAGCGAACGTCGTCCCACTCCTTGGCGGTGAACAGGACGATGGAGACGGCCGGGTGCGCGCGGCGCGCGGCCGCGACGAACGGCGTTCCGTCCGGCATGGCGACCGAGTCGCTGACGATACAGTCCACGCGCCGGGAGTCGAGGACGGCCATCCCCTCGGGACCCGACGCAGCGGTCACCACCGTCACGTCGGCGTCGCCGGCCCGTCGGAACGACGCCCGGGATAACTCCAGCACGCTCGGGTCGTCGTCCACGTGCAACACTGTCTGGGCCGGTATCATGACAGTACCTACCAAGAGGGGTACATAGCGTTTTCCCTCGAACGCGGCAGGCGACCGCCACTTTCCGGGGTTCGAGGGCGTTCGGCGGCGCTCGGAGGGACTCGGCGGCGGTCAGTCGCGGTCGTAGCCCGCGAGCGAATCGAACACGTCCCCGGCGTCGTCAATCGCGCGTTCGAACTCGCGGACGCCGGCCTTCTCCGTCCTGTCGGGGTTCGCCCAGACGCGGACCGTCTCCGTCCCGAGGGGGACGAACCCCAAATCGAGGGACTCGGCGGTCTGCCGCAGGCCGAGGCCCGCGTCCGCGTTCCCGTCTACGACGGCGCGGGCGGGGCTCTCGTACGCCTTCGTCCCCAGTTCGTAGCCGTCGATGGCGTCGGTCAGTTCGGTGCTCGTCGTCTCCCTGTCGGCCGCCACCTCGGCCACCGCGTCGTCCAGACTCGCGCGGAGTCCGGAGTTGGTGTCGCGGTTGACGAACCGCAGGTCCTCGTCGGCGAGGTCCGCGAGACCGGTCACGCCGTCGGGGTTGCCCGGCGGGACGACGAGTCCCCACTCGCGCGTCCACCCGCCGAGTTCGACCGCCTCCACCTCGCGGTCGCTCGGCCCCGCGACCACCGCCGCGTCGGGCACGCCGCCGCGGAGGCGTCTGCGGCCGTCTCGGCTCCCCACCGCGAGGTATCGCGGTCGTTCGAGTCTGTCGAGGATGCGCGAGAGGGCGGGGTCGTCCTCGCCGACGCCGAACAGCGTCGGGGGGCGAACGTCGGGCGAGAACAGGCGCACCTCGACCGATTCGCCCTCGGCGAGGTACTCCGTGTCCGGGTGGACCTCCACCACGCCGTCGGCCTCGACCAAGGAAGTGGTCGCGCCGCTTCCCTTGTCCACGGGGTACACCAGCGTCTCGCCCGCCTCGTCGTCGGCGGTTTCACCAGACTTCGTCTGGTGGCCAGCCGAACTTCGTTCGGCGGCGTCACCGCCTCCGCTTCGGGCCGTTGCCGGCCCGCTTTCGACGAGGCCGACGGGCATCAGACGGAGTCGCCCCTCGCCGTAGCGTTCGCGGACGGCCATCGACCCCTCGACGGTCGCGGTGCGGGGTTCGGGGAGGCCGGCGGCGCGGCGGACGGCGGGCGCGACGAACGTCTGGAAGATGGTGAGTGCGGAGACGGGGTAGCCCGGCAGACCGACGTACGCGGAGTCGCCGACGCGCCCGACGAGCATCGGCTTGCCCGGTTTGACCGCGACGCCGTGAAGCAGGAGTTCGCCGCGTTCCTCGATGACGCGGTAGATGACGTCCACGGCGGAGGCGGACGTCGAACCCGACGAGAGCACCAAGTCGCACTCCTCGGCGGCCTCCACGAGGATTCGCTCCATCTCCTCGTAGTCGTCGCCCGCGTGGGGGTAGAGGCGCGCCTCGCCGCCCGCCTCCTCCACGGCCGCGGCGGTGGTGTAACTGTTCACGTCGTATATCTGTCCGGCTTCGCTCCGCAGTTCCTCGCCCGGGCGGACGAGTTCGTCGCCCGTCGAGACGATGCCGACGGTCGGTCGCCCCCGGACGGGCACCTCGTTGATTCCGAGCGCCGAGAGCAGGCCGATCTCGCGGGGGGTGACGCGTGTTCCGGGTCCCAACGCCCGCGCGCCGGCGGCCACGTCCGCGCCGGCGAGCATCACGCTGTCGCCCGGCGCGACGGCCGTCCGCACGACGACCCGCCCGTCGCGTTCCTCCGTCCGTTCGACGACGACGACGGCGTCCGCGCCGGGCGGCATCACCGCGCCGGTGGAGATTTCGGCCGCCTCGCCCTCGCCGACGGTCACGTCCGGTTCCGCGCCGGCGTGGACCGCGCCCACGAGGTCCAACTTGACGGGGTCGGCCTCGTCCGCGCCGAAGGTGTCCCGGCCGCGGACGGCGTACCCGTCCATGCTCGCGCGGTCGAACCCCGGCACGTCCAACTCGGCGTCGATTCGCTCCGCGAGGACGCGCCCCCGCGCCTCCGAGAGGGGGACCGTCTCCGGGTCCGGTTCGAGGTCCAACGACGCGATGGCCTCGTGGGCCTCCTCCGGCGGTGCTAAATCGCGGAACTCCTTGCGCGAGCTCACGCGGACCACTCCCAGTCTTCGACGGCGACGGTCTCACCCTCGGCGTACCCCTCGCGGTCCTCGGGGACGACGACCCACCCGTCCGCGAGGGCGACGGAGGAGAGGACGCCCGACCCGGAGGCGCGGGTGGGGGTGGCGACCCGGTCGTTCTCGCCCTCCTCGGCGTCCAGACGGACGCGAGCGAACGTCCTGACGCCGGGTTCGCTCGGGATCTTGCGTTCCAGTCGGGCTTCGACGGTCGGGAACGGCGAGTCGGGCAGGCGGCCGACGCGCTTGAGCAGTGGCCTGAGGAACTGCACGGCGTTGACGATGCAGGCGACGGGGTAGCCAGGGAGCATCACGACGGGCGTCTCCTCGACGATACCGAGGGCGACGGGGTGGCCGGGTTTGAGGGCGACGCCGTGGACGAGAACCTCGCCGAGTTCCGCCACCACCTCGGGCACCAAGTCGCGTTCGCCGACGGACGACCCGCCGGTGGTGACGACGATATCCTTCGTCAGGTCGCGTTGGATGGCCGCGCGGAGGGCCGCCTCATCGTCGGTGACGACGCTCCGGTACGTGGGGACGCCGCCCCACCGGTCCACCAGACGGGTGACGGTCAGCCCGTTCGTCTCGACTATCTCGCCGGGGTCGGGGTCGTGTTGGACGAGTTCCTCGCCCGTCGGAATCACGCCGACGGTCGGCCGTTCGTAGACGGACACCTCGTCTACGCCGACCGATTTGAGGAGGCCGAGGTCCGACGGCCGGAGTCTGTGGCCGGCGTCGAACAGGTGTTGCCCCTCCGCGACGTCCTCGCCGACCGGGCCGACGTTCTCGCCCTCGGTGACGGCGTCGAACACTTCGAGTTCGTCGCCGACCGCCTCCGTCTCCTCTATCATCACGACGGCGTCCGCGCCCGGCGGGAGTTCGCTCCCCGTGTGGACCCGAACCGCCTCGCCGGGGGCGACTTCCGCGTCGGGTTCGGCCTCCGCGGCCCCGACGCGGAGAATCTCGGGCGACCGACCCGACGCGCCGAACGTGTCCCGCGCGCGCACCGCCCATCCGTCCATTGCCGCCCGGTCGTACCCGGGGACGGGCCGCGGCGACGCGACCGGTTCCGCCAGCGCCCGTCCGTCCGCGGGTCCGAGGGGGAGTCGTTCCGTCCGTTCGTGGGGCGTCGCCGCCGAGAGAAGCGTCTCCCGGGCGGCGGCGACCCGCGTCCGGTCTTTGAACCCGGCGGCGCGTCGGTCCGCCCCGTGGTCGTCCGAATCGGAGTCCGCTGCGTCCATGTCAGACCGTTGCGCGCCCGGAACCAAAAAGGGGCGTAGCGCCGGGCGGACCGTCCGTCCGGAAAAGGCCTTACGGCCGGAATCGACAGCCGCGACCGGGGGGTTTTAGCCCGAGGCACACTTACGTCGGCGTATGTCTGCACTGCGGGACGCGCTTCAGGAACTCCCCGACGCGGTGTTCGCCGACCTGTTGGAATCCGAAGACGCGTACCTCCTCGTGTTGGACCTCCCCGGCGTCACGGCGGAGACGGCCGAAATCGGAGTCGAAAGCGGCCGCCTCACCATCGAGGCGCGACGCGAGAAGTGGCTTCCGGCTGAGTTTCAGTACGTCCGCGAGGACCGGTCGCTGTTCCTCGACGCCGAACTCCCCCTCCCGCCGGACGCCACCGGCGCGGGGGCGAACGCGGAGATGGAACGCGGCGTCCTCACGATTCGCCTCCCCAAGCGAACCGCCGCGCCCGAACGAACCATCCCGATTACCGCTGACGAGGACGGCGTCTGACCTCGCGGTGAGGTGGTGACGCTGGTCAACTTACGCGCGTACTGGCGGTTCCTCGTCGTCGTCTACCAGTTCTTCCCGCTGATAGTCGCCTACGCGAGAGACCGCCGTCGCTTCTTCCTGTTCGGCGGGTCCCGGAGCGTCACCCCCGACATGCGGGTGCGGCGGGCGGGGATTCTGCTCGACTCGCTTCTGACGCTCGGGCCGACGTTCATCAAACTCGGCCAACTGCTCTCGACGCGCCCGGACATCCTCCCGCCGGAGTACATCGAGGTGCTGTCGAGTTTGCAGGACGACGTGCCGCCGGCCCCGTGGGAGGAGTCGAGTCAGGTCCTGGAGGCGGAACTCGGCCCCGTCTCGGAGGCGTTCGACGTGTTCGACCCCGACCCGATAAGCGGCGCGAGTCTCGGGCAGGTGTACACCGCCGAGTACGACGGCGACCCCGTCGCGGTGAAGGTTCGCCGCCCCGGCATCGAGAAGCTCGTGGAGGCGGACCTCCGGGTCGTCCGGTGGTCGCTGCCGGTCGTCAGGCGCTTCATCGGGGAGGGACGGGCGTTCTCCCTCGAAAATCTCGCCGACGAGTTCGCGAAGACCATCCGACAGGAGATGAACTACAGCCGCGAACGGCGCATCCTCGATCAGATTCGGTCGAACTTCCGGGGCGACGACGCCATCCGCATCCCCGCGCCCGTCGAGGAACGCTCCGGGCCACGCGTCCTCACGATGGAGTACCTCCCGGGGACGAAGATAAACGACGTCGCGGCCCTCGACGAGATGGGCATCGACCGGACGGAACTGGCGACGACGCTCCAACGGGTCTACCTGCAGATGATAATCGACGACGGCGTCTTCCACGCCGACCCCCACCCGGGGAATCTGGCGGTGGACGACGAGGGGCGCATCATCTTCTACGACTTCGGGATGTCCGGAAAGGTCGAACCGTTCATCCAGGACAAGATCGTGGACTTCTACGTCTCCATCGCCAACCAGGACATCGACGGCATCCTGGACGCCCTCATCGAGATGGGGACGCTCTCGCCGGAGGCCGACCGGCAGGTGATGGGCGACGTGATGGAACTGGCCATCGCCGACGCCCGCGGCGAGGACATCGAACAGTACCGCGTCCAGCAGATAATCGAGCAGGTGGAGTCGACCATCTACGAGTTCCCCCTCCGCCTGCCCCGCAATCTCGCCTTGGTCCTCCGCGTCGCTACCGTCGTCGAGGGCGTCTGCGTCACGTTGGACCCTAACTTCGACTTCATCGCGGTGGCGACGGCGTACCTCCGCGAGGAGGGGTACTACGAGGAGACGGCCAGAGAACTGGCCAGAGACGCGGGCAGGCAGGCCAGAGACACCTCGCAGGCGCTGTTCACCGTCCCGCCGAAGCTCGACCGGACGCTCGACCGCCTCGAACGGGAGAACCTCAGCGTCAACATCCGCGTCGAGGACAAAAACGGCGTCTTCGACCGACTCGCGCGCCGCATCGCCTACAGCATCCTCCTCGCCGTGGGCGCGCTCTCGACGTCGATTCTGTACGCGTTCGAGGGGACGAGCGTCGTTCCCGCCGCCGTCGCCGCCCTGCTCACGATTCCCGTCGCCGTCCTCCTGTACCGGTCGTTCCGGTCGAAGCGAGGCGTTCGCGCCACGCCGCAGTTCACCCGCCAGAACCTCCGCGAACGCCGCGGCGACGAGTGACGCGTCGGTATCAGACCTGAGTTTCGGGAGGATGCGTTTATACTGGAGGAGTTTCCATACGCACGGTATGACTCGCTGGCGGGCCGTGCTAGCCGGGTTCGCGCTAGCGGCGTGTAGCGAAGCGCTCGTCTTCGCGATCACGGGTCGCGTGACGCTCGTCGGTGGCCTCGCCGGAAGCGTGTTCGCCGGGTACGTCGTCGGCCCCGAATCCTCCGACGGGGCGTGGCACGGCCTCCTCTCCTCTCTGGCGTGGGGGACGCTCCTCATCCCCGGACTCGTCGTCCTCGCGGTGACGGGCGACGGGACGCTCCCGTTTCCCTACGAGTATCTCGCCCCGTTCTTCACCACGCCGGGCGCGGCGACGACCGGAATCCTCCTCTCCGTGACGCTTCCGAACGCCGTCGCGGGGACGGTCGGCAGTTTCGTCCGCCGACACCGCGAGGACCGCCTCTCCGGCGGCGACGGCCCGGCGGCGGACGGCCGGGTGACGACCGACGGCGGAACGGAGGGCAACGTCGGGTGGTTGGGGACGGACCCGAACGAAGAGACGTGACGGCGGGAGACCGAACGCGGCGGAAGGCGCGAGGGACGACGTCGCTCCGTTGGCTGAGGGAACTCCGAACGTTCGAGCGACGCGTACCGCCTACTCGGCGTCGGACTCGTCGTCGTCGCGGGCGATGTCGTACAGGCGGAAACCGAGTTGCGCCATCGCCTTGTCGGCTTTCAGTCGGCCGAGGTGGTCGCTGACGGCCGCGGCGTCGAACTCCGCGGTGTCGTCGACCGACGCCGAGAGGTCGTCCGGGGAGACGCCGTTCTCCAACGCGTCCAACAGAACGGCGTACGCCGTGATGCGCGAGGAGAGTCGTTCCACGTCGTCTCGGTCGCCGGGTGGCGACAGTTCGGCCTCCAGTTTCCGTTCGGCGGCGAGGGCGTCGCGGGGGTCGATGCCGAGTTCGGCCGCCGCGGCGCACACCTCCGGAACGTCGACGTCGAGGCGACGACTCACCGCGCGAACCGCGCCTAACGCGGCGGAGAACGCGCCGTGACGCTCCATCGCGTCCGCCCCGACGCCCCGGAGGAGCGACCGGGCGAGTTCCGTCCCCGCGGGGACCGAGAGTCGCCTGACCACCGTCTCGACGGGGTCCGCGGCGGAGGCAGAAGGGGGTGTGGACGCTCGCATACCCCCGATCCGCCGTCCGAGTATGTATAGACTCGGACGCAGTTATCGGGAGAGAGAACGGTGGGAGTCGAAATCGGGCGTCCCGGGGGCCCGGACCGCAGGTCGGAGAGAGGTGTTCTCGGGTGTCACGCGTCGCTATCGCCCCTCGCGGCGTTTCCAAACCGTTTATACCCACAACCCGATAACGCGGAGATATGGCGAAAGAGCAGAAGCAGGTCCGCGAACTGCAGGAAGGAAGTTACGTGATGATGGACGACTCTCCCTGTAAGATAAACGCCTACAGCACCGCAAAGCCCGGCAAGCACGGCAGCGCGAAGGCCCGCATCGAGGGCAAGGGCGTCTTCGACAGCCGGAAGCGTTCGCTCTCCCAACCGGTCGACGCGAAGGTGTGGGTCCCCATCATCGAGCGGAAGCAGGGGCAGGTCGTCTCCGTCACCGACGACGACGCTCAGATCATGGACCTCGACACGTACGAGACGTTCACGATGCGCATCCCCGAGGGCGAGGACCTCTCGCCCGAAGACGAGATAGAGTACCTCGAGTACGAGGGACAGCGGAAGATCGTATAATCGAGATGTTCCCCGGGGCGACCGAGTCGCGTGACGACGCCGCGTACGTCGTCGTGGGCGCCCCGCTGGATATCTCGACTTCGTTTCGACCGGGGACCAGATTCGGCCCCGAGAGGATCCGGCGGTTCGCCCGGACGTTCGACGACTACGACCGGCGAACCGGCCTGCGCTTTTCCGACCTCCGAGTGCACGACGAGGGCGACGTCCACCCGTGGGACGACGCCGAGGCGTACGTCGAGTGGGTGAGCGGTACGCTCACGGACGCGGTGTGGGACGACGCCGTCCCCCTGCTTCTCGGCGGCGAGCACACCGTCACCGCGGCGGGCGTCGAAGCGGTCGAACCGGACGTGTTCGTCTGCCTCGACGCGCACCTCGACCTGAGAACCGAGTACGACGGCAACGAGTGGAGTCACGCCACGCTCACGCGCCGCGTCCTCGACGAACTCGGCGCGGAGGAGGCGGTGATCGTCGGCGCTCGAACCGGGTCCGAAGCGGAGTGGGACCGCGCCGAAGACGACGACGTGACCGTGGTCCCGCCGGAGGGGGCGGCGTCGTGGGACCCCGGCGACCGGTTCGACGGCCGGTCGGTCTACCTGAGCGTCGATATCGACGCCGCGGACCCGGCGTTCGCGCCGGGAACGGGGACGCCCGAACCGTTCGGCCTCGAACCCCGCGAGATGCGTGATATCGTCCGCGCCGTCGCCCCGCACGCCGACGGCTTCGACGTCGTGGAGGTCAACGACAGAGACGACGGGCAAGCGGCGTCGCTCTCGGGGAAGCTACTCCGCGAGTTCGTCTTCTCGCACGCCGCCGCGGGGCGGTCGGCGGCGGAGCGTTAATCCGACCCGTCGCTCTCCGGCGAGAACGACGCGAAACACGGCAGACAACGGTGAAGGTCGTGGTCCGCGTCGTGCCCGCCGAACGTTATCCACGAGTCGTCGGGGCGCGTCTTCTTCGTCCACCGCTCGCTCCCGCAGTTCGGACACGGAGGGCCTCGGAACACGGTCGTCGGTCGACGTATCGGCTCACAGGTCCTCTGACGCGCCGACGGAGGCTGGCGGTTTCAGCAGTTCCGGTGGTCAGTCCGGTCCGATTCCGAGCGCGCTACTCCGAACCGGACACCGGGTGGAGAACGCCGTACCAGAGCCGGTAGAGAATCGTCCCCACGAGGCCGCCGGTATCGAACCCGTGTCGGAACTCGTCGCTCGGGAACAGTCGCCGCCGGACCGCAGCCCAGCAGAGACCATACGCGAGCCTTCGATACCTCTTCGACCGTATCCGCCCCCAGTCGCGGTCGGACGCCGAGTGGTAGACGAGTTGGTAGAGCGTGCCGGCGAGTACTCCCTTCGCCGAGAGCGAGGGCGGGTCGTCGTACTCCTCGTGTCGATTCAGAACGTTTCGACTGTACGTTTGGGTGACGAGCGCGGCGACCGAGATGAGGAACTCGGCGACCGCCCGTCGGCGGGACACCATACGTACTCCTGCGACTGTCATCTGATATACATTTCTGTGGAGGCGAGGACGGGTGACCGCGAAAGGGGGGAAAGAGGAAGCGAGCGTGGGCCCTCGCGCGTCACCTTCCGGTGACGCGTCGGACGAGGCGTCGTGCCTTGCTAGTGATGCGACGCTTGTACCGTCGCGGCAGTCGTCGCCAGATGAGGAATGCTTTGCTGAACTTACCCATTGTGGACACCCGCGGCCGAGGCCGCGGAACTCGTTCCGTCCCGTTCTGAGCGAACGGGATCGGTAGTAGCCCGGCGACGTACAAAGGCGTCGTGGCCGTCGGCGAGGCGGTCCACCGGGTCGAACCGGGTGGATACAAGCGTCGGGAGGCCGACCGGAGCGGTATGGACCTCTCGGACGTCGTCTCCCGCTACGACGAGGAACTGAACACCGACGAGTTCGCCGACGTGGACGCCAGCGCTAACGGACTGCAGGTCGGCCCCGCGGAGGGGTCGGTCGAACGCGTCGCCTTCGCCGTGGACGCCGCCGAGGCGACCATCGAGGCGGCCGTCGAGGCGGACGCGGATCTCCTCGTGACGCACCACGGCCTCGTCTGGGGCGGCCTCGACCGGGTGATCGGCCGCGCGTACGATCGGATCGAACCGCTCGTCGAGAACGACCTCGCCCTCTACGTCTCGCACCTCCCCCTCGACGGCCACCAGACGCGCGGGAACGCCGCGGGCGTCGCGGACCACATCGGACTCGAAGCCAGAGAGCCGTTCGGGTCGCTCGGGCCGGTCGAAATCGGGCAGGCGGGCCGCGCCTCGAACTCGTACACGGTCGAGGGACTCCGCGAACGACTCGACGCTCTCGACGACGACGGGAACCCGACGCGGGTGTTCGACTTCGGCCCCGAAGAGGTGACCGACGTGGCGATAGTCACCGGGTCGGGCGTCGATTGGCTGGACGAGGCCGTCGAAGCGGGCGCGGACGCGTTCGTGACGGGCGAGGGGAAACAGAAGGTGTACCATGAGGCCAAGGAGGCCGGAATCAACGTCTTCCTCGCGGGGCACTACGCGACGGAGACGTTCGGCGTCCGGAGCCTCGCCGCCCTCGCCGACGAGTGGGGACTGGAGACGACGTACATCGACCACCCGACCGGACTCTGAGAGGGGAAGTCCCGTTTCGCTCGGACCGGCATCGTCGCGTTCAAATCCGGCCGCCGCGCAAGCGTACGCATGAGCGACGACGACCACGAGTACCAGCCACCGAACCGCGAGGAGTTCGCGGAGAACCCCATCGGTCACGCCCGCGTCGAGGCGGGGATGACCGTCGGCGAACTCGCCGCGGAGTACGGTAAGGCGGGCATCGGGGCGGCGAACGTCAACCGAGCCGTCGACACGTACGCCGAGATGCTGGCCCGCGACGACGTGACGAACTTCTTCGGCCTCGCGGGCGCGATGGTGCCGACGGGGATGCGCCAGATAGTGGTGGACCTCATCCGCGACGGCCACATCGACGCCCTCGTGACGACGGGCGCGAACCTCACCCACGACGCCATCGAGGCCGTCGGCGGCAAGCACCACCACGGCCGGGCGGAACCGCACGACCCCCACCCCTCGAACGAGGACGCCGAACCGACGGGCGAGACGACGCGCGACCACGACGAACACCTCCGCGACGAGGAGGTAGACCGCATCTACAACGTCTACCTGCCGCAGGAGTACTTCGCGCTGTTCGAGGGCCACCTCCGCGAGAACGTCTTCCCGAACGTCGAACGGACCGTCTCCATACAGGAGTTCACCGCCGAACTCGGGCGGGCGAACCTCGAACGGAACAGGGAGGAGGGCATCGAGGAGGACGCCGGCGTCGCCGCCGCGGCCTACGAGAACGACGTGCCCATCTACTGCCCGGCGATTCAGGACTCCGTGCTCGGGATTCAGGCGTGGATATACTCGCAGACCTCGGAGTTCGCGCTGGACGCACTGAAGGACATGACGCACCTCTCTGATCTCGCGTTCGAGGCGGAGAAGGCGGGCGCGATGGTCGTCGGCGGGGGCGTCCCCAAAAATTACGTCCTCCAGACGATGCTGACCATCCCCGACGCCTACGACTACGCCGTCCAACTGACGATGGACCCCGACCACACCGGCGGCCTCTCCGGCGCGACGTTAGACGAGGCCCGGTCGTGGGGGAAACTGGAGAAGTCCGCGAAGAACGTCACCGTCGTCGGCGACGCGACGGTCACGCTCCCGTTGGTCGCCGCCGGGGCGCGCGAACGCGCCGAAGAACTGGAGTTCTGAGCGGTCAACGGAGGTCGGAAGCAGCAGACGCCGAAGTTCAGAACGGATCCGTCTCGGCGACGTACGCCGCGAGCGTCTCCAACGCCTTCGGGTCGTACTCCTCCCCGACGTGGTCGACGTTCCACAGCCCCGACGCACGTATCTCCGCGCTCGGGCTATGTCTCCCGAGCCAGTCCGCTGAACGGCCGTCGATGACGGGACCGTCGTAGTTGCTCGCGAGCGCGATGACGTTCCGCTCGATTCTCGCCCGGTCGCTCTCGGCGGAGGGGGCGTCTGGGACTTCGACCCAGAGAAACGGCTGATTCCGAAGATAGACGCTCACCCACCGCTCGAGCGGGTACTCCTCGTCGCGCACCTCGCCCCGCGGTCGGCCGTCGGGGATTCGAGACGCGCCCCAGTCGGGGTAGTTGTCCGCGAGTCCGTGGCGTTCGACGAGCGCTTCGCCGACGCGTAGTCGGTACACCGACCCGCGGTGATTACCGCCGTGGGGGTGCGCCGAACTCCCGCTCCCCGTCCCGTAATGCTGTTTCAGGCGGTCCCACAGCGTCGTCTTGCTCCCCTCGCTCACGGCGTGGGTTCCGACGCGCGTCAGCCGGAGTTGTCCCGACGACGCCCGCGTCTCGCCCGGCGCGAAGAAGAAGTAGACGCCGCGGTCGGGCCAGTCCATGCGGCCGTGACAGTCGGCCAACCGCCGCGGACCGCCGACGCGCGCGGCGAGGTCGTCGAACAGGTCGTAGAGGTGGTCGAGGTCGGCGGTTCGGGTCGTCTCGGTCACACGCTTCGGTGTCTCGTCCCCCTATTTAACGGTTCGTTCGAGATGACGGATTTTCGCCCTTCGATTTCCGACAGATATAGCAACTCGCGGCGTCGTACCGTCGGGTAACGATGAGTCTCCTCCGCGACCGCCTCCTCGGCATCTCCGTCGTCGTCCTCCTCCTGTCGGCGACGCTTCTGGCCGTCGTCCTCGGATACGGCGCGTTGGTCGTCGGCTCGGCGTTCGTGACCGGCGCGTCGGTCGTCGGCGCGGCCCTCGAACTCGCGTTTCCGTGGGTTCCGCTCGCGGGCCTCGCGCTCCTCGGCGCAGTCTTCGGAAGCGTCGGCTTCGTGTACGCTCTCGCCCGACGCGCGTCCGTCCCGCGCGGCGGGCGCGTCCAACGCCTCGCCGAGTTCGCGGAGCGGACGTACCCGCCGCTCCGAACGCTCGGCCTCTCCGAGGCGGTGTCCGAACCGGAGCCGTCGCCCGAGGAGAGGGCGCAGGACGCGCTGGAGGACCTGAAACGGCGGTACGTCGCCGGCGAGATAGACGAACGGGAGTTCGAACGGCGGGTGGACAGACTCGTCGCGAACGACTCGGTGGACGACGTGCGGGCCGAACGCGAGCGGCGCGAACTGCTCCGCGACGAGCGACGCTGAGCGCCGCGATCGAGGACGAGCGTCGGAGTCGGAAACGAGGCGTCGGCGTCGGGGCCAACCGGCGGGAGGGTGGCCCTGACGTATCTTTTTGCGCCGGCCGTCCGTTGGCCCCGCCATGGAGTACACCACGTTCGGACGGACGGGCACGACGGTGAGCGAAATCTGTCTCGGCTGCATGAGTTTCGGGACGAACTGGGACGAGTGGACGCTCGACAGGGAGGAGAGCCGCGAACTCATCGAACGCGCCATCGAGCTCGGAATCAACTTCTTCGACACCGCGAACGTCTACTCGTACGGCGAATCGGAGGAGATTCTCGGCGAGGTGCTCGGAGAGTACGACCGCGACGAGTTCGTCGTCGCCACGAAGGTGTACGGCCAGATGGACGAGGACGACCCCAACTCGGGGGGCCTCTCGCGGAAGACCATCGAGCAGGAACTCGACAACTCCCTCGAACGGTTGGGGATGGACACCGTGGACCTCTATCAGATCCACCGCTGGGACTACGACACGCCCATCGAGACGACGCTCCGGGCCTTAGACGACGCTGTCCGCCGCGGCAAGGTCCGGCACGTCGGCGCGTCGTCGATGTGGGCGCACCAGTTCGCCGACGCCCTGCACACGTCCGACAGCCTCGGACTCGACCGGTTCGTCTCGATGCAGAACCTCTACAACCTCGCGTACCGCGAGGAGGAACGCGAGATGCTCCCCCTCTGCGAGAAGGAGGACATCGCCGTGATGCCGTGGAGTCCGCTGGCGGCGGGGTTCCTCGCGCGCCCGCACGATGAGTTCGACGCGACGACGCGCGGCGAACACGAATCGTCGCTCGAACGCGGGTACACCCGCGGCGGCGGCCCCGACGTGAACGAACGCGTGCAGGAACTCGCGGAGGAGAGGGGCGTGAAGATGGCCCAAATCGCGCTCGCGTGGCAGTTCCACAAGGAGTGGGTGACGACGCCCATCGTCGGCACCTCCAGCGTCGAACACCTCGAAGACGCCGTCGAGGCCCTCGACATCGACCTCTCGGAGTCGGATATCGAGTACCTCGAAGAGCCGTACGAACCCGTCCCCGTCGCCGGACACGACTGAGACCGCCGCGGCCCGGGCGGCCGAACCCCGAGGCCCGTCGCGCCGCCGTTTTTGTTCTATCAGTAACGTTCATTATAGTCGCGCGTCTCCGTCGAAACGTGATGTCGGTCGTACCCGTACGCCGTTGACTCGTTTTTGGCCCCGCACAGGCGTACGACCGACCCCGGCGAACCCCCACGCACGTGAGCACACACACCCGTAACCCGACAGAACCGCAGTCGAGAACCGACCCCCGACCGACCCCCGACCCGTCCGAGAAGCGAGACGCGACGGCCGCGGAACCGAGTGCGGACGCCGCAGACGACACCGACTCGTGGGTGGATCGCTGTCAGCGGTCGTTTTCGGCGACGGACACGCGCCGCCTGCGGAACTTGGCCGACGACGCCAACGAGGCGATGCCGAACCCCGAGTGACCGGTCTCCTCGAAGTCGCTCCCTTCTCACAGTGACCCGTCGTCCGACCCTGACAGTCGCCGCGACCGAAATAGTAAGTTGTCCGCGGTCCGGTGTGAGCGTATGCGACTCGCACGCGTCCAGACGCCGGACGGCATCCGAACCGGCGAGTACGACGACGGGACGGTCACGGCGGACGGGGACACCTACGGTATCGGCGACGACGGGGACGCGACGCTTCTCGCGCCCTGCGAACCGTCGGCGTGTTACTGCGTCGGTCGGAACTTCGCGGCGACGTTGGACCAGATGGACTACGACGTTCCGGACGCGCCCGACTGGTTCATCAAGCCGCCCGCGTCGGTCCACGACCCGGGCGCGCCCGTCGAGTACCCCTCGTGGACCGAGGAACTAACGTACGCCGGGGAGTTGGCGGCGGTCATCGACCGCAGGTGTCACGATATCGGCGAGGACGAGGTGGACGACGTGGTTCGGGGCTACACCATCCTGAACGACTTGGACGCCCTCGACCAACCAGGACGAACCGCGCGGAAGGCGTTCGACGCGTCCGCGCCCCTCGGCCCGTGGATAGAGACGGACGTCGACCCCTCGGACATCGAGATGACGACGCACGTCGGCGGCGAACGCAGGCAGGAGGCGACGACGGCGCAGATGCTGTTCTCCCCGAAGGAAGTCGTCTCGTTCCTCTCCGAACGGTACACCTTCCGCCCCGGCGACGTCGTCTCGTTCGGCAGTCCGGCAAATCCCGGACTCGTCGAACCGGGTGAGGAGGTCGAAATCCGGTACGAGGGCGTCGGGACGCTTCGGAACACCATCGTTGAGGAGTCGTAAGACACCGGCGTCTCGCCGCTTCGACCGCCCGTACGCATTTGTGGACTGAGAGACAGTAACGGCCATGTCACTTCTCCTCGACGGAAAGACGGCGGTCGTTACCGGCGGTTCGAGCGGATTCGGCAGGGCCATCAGTCGCACGTTCGCGAGGAACGGCGCGGACGTCGTCGTCGCGGACGTCACCGAGTCGCCGCGGGAGGGCGGCGTCCCGACGGCCGAACTCGTCCGGTCGGAGACGGACCGCGAGGCGTACTACGTTGAGTGCGACGTGCGGAACCCCGCGGACACGGAGGTAGCCGTGGAGGCGACCGAGGAGTTGGGCGGAATCGACGTCATGGTGAACAACGCCGGCATCGCCGGCGACGAGGACTTCCTTGACGTCACGGAGGCGGCGTTCGAGCGACTGATGGCGGTCAACGTCAAGGGGACGTTCTTCGGCGCGCAGGCCGCGGCGAAGCGGATGCTCGAAGACGGCGGCGGCACCATCGTCAACATGTCCAGCGCCGGCGGCATCGTCGGCACCGGCGACTTGGTGGCCTACTGCGCGTCGAAGGGCGCGGTTCGGCTGATGACGTACGCGCTGGCGGATCGCTTCGGCGGCGACATCCGCGTCAACGCGATTCACCCCGGTTTCAGTAAGACGCAGATGCTCGCCGACTCGTCGCTCGGACGCGGCGTCCGCGGACGCATCGCCTCGGAGATGCTCAAACAGCGCATCCCCTCCGGCCGGTACGGCGAACCGCAGGAGATAGCCAACGCCGCGCTGTTTCTGGCGAGCGACCTCAGTTCCTACGTCAACGGCGAGTCGTTGGTGGTCGACGGCGGCCTGAGCCACACCTGACGGGCGTGAACGGCAACCGACTTGCCGCCCGAGGGAGTAACGTCTCGTGGCCGATGACGACGGCACCGCTCCGAGCGGGGTGGCACCCGACGGTGACGAGCCCTATGAGTGCCGAGGCCTTCGATTCGTGCGTCTGTTCTCTTTCGTCTACCTTATCTCACACCTGAAGGTACGCGACGGATCTGTCACGGCGATAATAGTTTTCGGTGGCGCGTCCCTACAGTCTACGAGTACTCATGAAACGCCCAACGCTCAGAAGTTCCTCCGGCTCTTCGAGGACCAGCATGGACGAGGAGATTCAGCAAGCAGTGGTAGACGTCATCAAAGAATCAGACGACAAGATAGTCGAAATCAGACCGGCGGACGAGTCGAACGGTTTCGTGACCATTCCGAGGATACTGCTCATCGGCGGCGCTCTCGCGGTCGGCTACTGGATGACAAGGTCGAAGAAATCGGTAAAGAAGCTCAAGAGCGCGGTGGGTAAGACCTCCGACCGGACCGAGAAGATGTCCAAGCAGACCGCTGAGACCATCAAACAGAGCGGCGAGACAGCGGCCGAGCGCGTCGAGAAGGGATCGCAGAAGACCGGCGAACAGGTCCAGAAGATGGGCGAGAAAGTCGCCGAGAAGACCGAACAGACCAGCGAACAGGCCGCTGAGAAAACCGAAGAGGCTGGCGAGAAGGCCGCCGAGAAGACCGAAGAGGCTGGCGAGAAGATGGACGGAGGAAGTAGCTCGTCCGACAGTTCGTCGAGTAGCTAACCGCGCGGTTAGAGCGCGGTCCGACTCCGGTTCGGCGATCTCGTCGGTCGGTGTCGGACTATTTTTCGTCCCGGTTGCGTTTCAGGCCCGGCAGAGGAGGCTACTGGTTCGCACGTCCGCCACCGTCTTCCGGCGCGCGGCATTCACCGACGACGGTAGCAGGCACTCCCCGATGCCAAGTACGTGAGGTTACGGTGCACAGAGAAGGATATCCACCGAATAGGGCTGACTTCTGTAGCGGCGCAATCGGAGCCGAACCGGAACTCCGAGGTCGAATCCGACTCGTCAGTCGTCGGCCACCGTCGGCGACTCGGCGGGGTCGGCGTCGGTCGTCCCGTCGTACCGTCCACTGAGGAGCGCCGTCGCGAACAGGACGAGCGGCGAGAGGAACCCGAAGAAGTAGTACGGGGCGTACGCGAGCGTTCCCACGCCGAAGACGGTGGACATGTAGACTGCGCCGGCGTGCCACGGGAAGAGCGCACCCGTCGGGGTGCCCGCGGACTCGATAGCCCGCGAGAGGTCGTCACCCGCCAGCCCGTACTCGTCGTAGAGGTTCCGGAGGGTGAGCCCCGGGACGACGATGCTCATGTACTGCTGGGCGGAGAACGCGTTGACGAGGACGGCCGAGGCGCCGGTCCCGACGACCAGGCTGCGCGGGCCGCGGACGGCCGACGCGAGCGAGTGGGCGAGCACGGCGAGGACGCCGGTTCGCTCGAGGAGTCCGCCGAGCGAGAGGGCCGCGACGACGACCGAGATGGTCCAGGCCGACCCGGAGAGGCCGCCGCTGGCCAGCAGGTCGTTCACGAGCGTCATCCCCGTCTCGGGGGCCGACCCGTCGAGGAAGACCCCCCAGGAGGCGGTGAACGAGCGGCCCTGGACGAGGACCGTCGTGAAGGTGCCGGCGAAGACGCCGGCGACCAGCGTCGGGAGCGCGGGGACGCCGTAGAGCGCCAGCCCGAAGGTGACGACGAGCGGCACGAAGACCAGCACGGAGAGGTCGTACGTCCCGACGAGAGCGCTCTGGATCTCGCCGACGCGGCCGGCGGGAATCGTGTCGCCCGCACGCAGGCCCAGAATCGCGTAGAGTACGACCGAGAGGCCGAAAGCCAGGATGGTCCCGTTGCGCATCGCGCGGATGTGGTCGTAGAGGTCGGTGTTGGTCACCGCGGCCGCGAGGTTCGTCGTGTCCGAGAGGGGCGACTGCTTGTCACCCGCGTAGGCGCCCGAGAGGATGGCACCCGCGGTCATCGGGGCGGGCACGCCGAGGCCCGAGCCGATGCCGATGAAGGCCACGCCGAGGGTGCCGGCCGTGGTCCAGGACGAACCGATGGAGAAGGCGACCGCCATCGCGAGCAGCGCCGTCGCCGGCAGGAAGACGTCCGGCGTCAACACCGCGAGCCCGTAGTACATGAGCCCGGGAATCGTCCC
Organism: Halopelagius fulvigenes; assembly: GCF_042662625.1. GTDB lineage: Archaea > Halobacteriota > Halobacteria > Halobacteriales > Haloferacaceae > Halopelagius > Halopelagius fulvigenes. The sequence goes on along the minus strand of NZ_JBHSXH010000009.1, from coordinate 374,997 downwards.
GGCGCTGATCCACGTCGAGATGAGCGCGTAGATGACGAACAGGATGAGGATGGCCTGCAAGCCCATCAGGAGGCTGTCCGCGAGACCCTCGTAGAGGTCCTCCCACGAGTAGCCGAGCCAGTACTTGCCCACCGCGCCGGTCAGCACGATACTCCAGAGGAGCGGCCCGTGCGGGGCCAGTTTCAGATACCCGGAGCCGACGCCGAGGAACAGGACGACCCCGAGAACGGGGATAAGCGCCTGCAGGAGGCTCGGACGCCGCTCCGACGGGATGTCCTCGTACGTCAGTGGTTCGAGGTTCAGAGATGGCACGTGTACCGGGCGATAATAACTGAAGGGTATTAAGGAGATGGATTTTATTCGCATAGAGCATCAGAGTTGTTACCTCCCCGCACGGTAGCGCGAGGGAGCGAAGAGTGTGCCGACGGGGTCTCCTCGGGTGAGAGTCGCGAGCGTCGCACTCGGTGAGCCTGCAGGCGCAGCGAACGCACTCAGTATCCACACAGTTTCGAGGAGGAGGAACGACCGTACTGCGCTCCTAGTCGTCGTCGGACTTGCCGGGCCACGTCACGGACCCGAGGAACGGGACGCCGATCTGTTCCGCCGCCCGCGATATCATGTGCGCGCCGGTCGGCACCGTCAGAAAGAGGAAGACGATACCGATGAGCGACGAGAGGCCGGCACCCCCGGGACCGAAGTACGCGAACCCGGCGAGGAAGATGGAGACCGTACCGATGGTCGCCGGCTTGCTCGTCGCGTGCATCCGGTTGTACACGTTCGGGAGCCTCAGCAGGCCGATGGTCCCGACCGTGAGGAAGAACGACCCGACGACGACCAGGCCGACGACGACCCACGTCCGTACCGCTTCCACTTCGACCATCAGCGGTCACCTCCGGCGACCCGCTGACTCGTCGGAACGGTCCGTCGCGTTCGGTGTTGGTGGTACATGCTGTGGTCACTCCCGCGTAACGATGATGTCGCCTTCGGTGACGAACTTCGCGACCGCGACCGTCGAGAGGAACGCGATAATCGCGAGGACGAGGCTGACGGTCACGAAGAGGCCCCGGTCGGTCTTGATGGCGAACAGGACGGCGATGGCGACGACGTTCGTCGCGATGGCGTCCAGCGCGACCACGCGGTCGGGGACCGTCGGGCCCCGGACTGCGCGGTAGCCGCACAGCAGGTTCAGAAGCACCACGAGGACGATCGCGGCGTCTACGACCGGCACTATCGTCCCCTCAGCGGCCATCGCCGTCACCTCCCGCCGCCTCCTCAGTCGCCGGATCCGCCTCCGCCTCGGCCTCGCTCTCGGGTTCCGGGGCGGCCTGTTCGAGGACGGGATGCGTCCGGTCGGGCGGGTAGACGGCGAAGTCCGGCGCGGGGTCGCCCGCCGACAGTTCCTCGTCGAAGATGACGAGCGCGTAGTCCTCCCAGTCGCGGATCGGAGCGACGATCTCCTCGGGCGCTCTCCCGTCGATGACGTGGACGTACAGCGCGTTCTCCTCCGGATCGTAGTCGAGCGTGAGCGAACCGGGCGTCATCGTGATGCTGTTGGCGATAGTGGTCACCCCGAGGTCCGTCTGTACCCGCAACGGGATGAGTATCACCTCGGGGTCGATCGGTCCAGAGGGCGCGAGCACGCGGTACGTGACGTCGAGGCTGGAGACGACCGCCTCCCTGACGAACGCGAGCGCGTAGAGTAGCGCGTACGGGACTCCGCGAAGCGACCGACCGAGGTCGACGGTGTCCGCGTACAGGCGCCGGAAGATGTAGGACAGGGGGAACCCGACCGCGAGGCCGACCAAAAGCGCCCCGAGGAGCGGTTCGAACGCGAGCGGTGGCCCCTGGATGAACACCCAGATGACGCCGAACAGGACGCCGATGACCGGCCAACTGCGGGTCACGCGCCACCACCTCCGCCGAGGCCCACGACGTCGACGTAGGCATCGGTGTCGACGGCGGCGTTCGCCGCCGTCTCGGCGAACCGGTAGACCGGGTCGAACCCCACGCCGACGAGGACGACGGCCGCCGCGAGCGCGACGAGGATCGCGACCTGACCGGACTCGACGGTCGCGAGTTCGACCGCCGGCGTCTCGGACCCCCAGAAGCCGCCGACCCACACCCGCGTCGTGTACAGGATCGTGAGCACGGCGCCGAGGAGCAACGCGGCCAACGCGAGTGCCGACAGCGCGCCGGAACCGGACGCGAGTCCCCGAACCGCCGCGTCGAACGCGACGAGCTTCCCGAAGAATCCCGTCAGCGGCGGGAGGCCGATCAGCGAGAGGAGGCCGACGAAGACGGCCCCCGCGAGCACCGGCGAGCGGCCGGCGACGCCGCCGAGGTCCAGCAGGTTGTCCGTCCCGGTCGCATCCTCGACGGCGGCCGCCGAGAGGAAGAGAAGCCCCTTCGCGAGCGCGTGATGGAGCGCGAACACCAGCGCAGCCGCGATGGCGACGCCGCGGAGCGTCCCCCCGGGGTCGGCCGCCGCGGCGATGGCGATGGGGATCGCGATGAAACCGACTTGGCCGATGCTCGAGTACGCGAACACGCCCTCCAGTCGGTCCTGACCGACGGCGCCGAACCCGCCGACGACGATGCTCGCCATCCCCATGACTGCCAGCACCGGCGCGAGGAAGGCGAGCGGCGACACGCCGGCGATGCCGGCCAACTCGACGGAGACGGAGTCGGCGGCGAAGACCGTGAAGTAGAGGCGGACGACCGCGTACATTCCGACCTTCTTCGTGACGCCGGCGAACATCGCGGTGATGGGCGGCGGGGCGGCGGTGTAGGCGGCTGGCACCCAGAACTGGAAGGGGACGAGGCCGGCCTTCAGCGCGAACACCGCGAGCAGCAGGGCCGACAGGCCGACTGCAGGCGCGGGGTCGACGCCGTACGCGGCGGGGTCGGCCAACCGCCGGGCCATGTCGGCCATGTTGAGCGTGCCTATCGTGGCGTACAGGCCGCCGATGGCCACGAGCATGAGTGCGCTTCCGAGGACGTTCATCACCAGATAGCGGAACGACGCCGCGGTGGCGTAGTCGGTTCCGTAGAAAGCGACGAACACGTAACTGACGATCAGCATCACCTCGAACCAGACGAACAGGTTGAACAGGTCGCCGGTGAGGAACGAGCCGGTCACGCCCACCATGAGCACGTGGAACAGCGGGTGATAGTACACGCGCTGGTTCTCGTGACTCACGTACCGGACCGAGAACAGGATCGACGCGAATCCGACGCCCGCCGCGATAGTCAGCATGAACGCCGACAGCCCGTCGAGGACGAGCGTGATTCCGAAGGGGGCGGGCCAGCCGCCGACGTGGTAGGCCGCCGCGCCGGGCGCCGCCGGCGCGAGGACGAACACCCAGACGGCGGTGGCGACGGCCGCGACGTACGCGGCGGCGCCGGCCACGCTCGTCGCGCGCTGAATCTGCGGCCGCTGGCCGAGCGCGAGCGTGAGCACGGCGGTACCGAGCGCGGCTAACAGCGGCGCGATGACGAGCGAACTCATCCCATCCACTCCGTGACGTCCATGGTTCCGTTCTCCTCGTAGGCGCGGTACGACAGGACGAGCGCCAGCGCGGTCGTCCCGAAACTGATGACGATGGCGGTCAGAACGAGCGCCTGCACCACGGGGTCGGCGATTTCGGGGACTCCGCCGCCGTGGGTCGCGAGGACGGGCACCAGGTCGTGGGTCCCCTCGTCGACGCCGCCCATCGCGATGAGGTAGACGAACGTGGCCTGAGAGATGGCTGCGACCCCCAAGACGACACGCACCAGGTCCCGCCGCAACAGCAGGAAGGTTCCGACGGCGAACAACCCGCCGACCGTACCTGCGAGGACGACGCTCATCGGGTATCAACTCCACATCGGAAAGACAGTATCTCTGTGTTGCGTGTCATTCGGCACTCACCACCGAGGTAATCGTCAGGAGGCTACCGACGACGACGAGGTACACGCCCAGATCGAACACGAGCGCGCTGGCGAGTTCGACCTCGTGGTAGATCGGAATGTGCTCGAGGTGGACGTACGTCTGGGTCAAGAACGGGTCGCCGACGAGCATTCCGGCGACGCCGCTGCCGAGGACGACCGCCAGCCCCGAGAGCAACGTGCGGCGGTAGGCGGTGACCGTGCGGTGCTCGAAGATGCTGGTTCCGGGGTCGACCTCCCTGTCGAGCACTCCCGACTCCAAGTAGTCGAGGTCGTAGGCGACGTAGATCAGCACGAACGCCGTCGTGGTGAGGACGCCGCCGATGAACCCGCCGCCGGGCAGGTTGTGACCCTGGAGGAATAGCCAGATCGAGAGGACGAGCACGATGGGGACGGTCATCCGGGCCGTCGTCCGCATTATCGTCGTCGTCACCGCGAGTCACCTCCGTCGGGGATCGGTCCCTCCTCGCTGTCGCCGACGGTCTCCTCGCCTCGGGTCCGCATCGTCACGAGCACGAGGATGGCGAGTGCGGCGACCGTGACGACCAGCAACTCGCCGAGCGTGTCGAACGCCCGGAAGTCCACGAGGATGACGTTGACGACGTTCGTGCCGCCGCCGGCCGGGACCGCCTGCTCCGCGTAGTAGGCGGCGACGCTCGTCGGGTCGGCGTCGGGACCGGGCGCCGTCAGGAGGACGGACGCGAACGCCATCGCGCCCACCAGAACCGACACGCCCGCGTCGCGGGCGAGTACGAGCGGTCGGACGTCCGAGTAGAAGGACGGCAACCGCTGGAGGACGAGCAGGAAGATCAGGAGGACGAGCGTCTCGACGACCAGTTGCGTGAGCGCGAGGTCCGGCGCGCTCGCGAGGATGAAGAAGATGGCGAGCATGAATCCGAGAATCGACAGCGTGAGGACGCCGACGACGTGGGACGAGGCGACGGTCACCGCCACGCCCGCGAGGACGGCTATCGCCAACACGGCGGCGACCGAGAGCGGTACGCCGACCCTCTCGACGCCGGGAACTCCCCCGGTCGCCGCGAAGCCGACCAGCGCGAGCAGGCTCCCGGCCGCCGCGATCCACGTCACGTACGTCCGCAGGAGGCCGTTGTGGACGAACGGGCCGAACCGGGCGCTGGTCGCCGCCGCCGTCGAGACGAGCCAGTCGTACCACCCGCTGGGTCGCACGGGAACCGGAGCATCGACGCCGCGTTCGATGACCGCCGCGAGACGCCCCGTGAATGGGTACGCGGCGACTCCGCCCACGATAGCGACGGCGGACATCGCGACCGGGGGCGAGAGGTGAGTCGGCAGTCCAACTTCGAGGTGCGCCTCGCCGACGGTGGTGGCTTCGACGGCGCTCTGGACGATGGTGTCGACCGCCAGTTGCGGCGCGACGCTGACGACGACCGCCGCGGCGGCCAGCAGGGCGGGGGGTGCGACCAGCGCGACCGGCGGCCGGTGGACGTCCGCGACCGGCGCTCGGCGCTCGCCGAAGAACATCGCGAGGAACTTCAGCGAGTAGACGACGGTGAACACGCTGGCGACAGTCGCCACGACGGGGTACAGCCAGGCGAGTCCGCCGGCCTCGTGGGCGACCTCGTAGGCCGCCTCGAACAGCAGTTCCTTCGAGTAGAAGCCGTTGAACGGGGGGATGCCGGCCATGCTCAACGCGGCGACCCCGCTGACGGCGGCCGTTATCGGGAGGTCCCGCCAGAGCCCCCCGAGGTCGTCGAGCGTGCGGGTGCCGGCCTCGTGGGCGACGATTCCCGCGACGAGGAACAGCGGCGCTTTAAACAGCGCGTGGTTGAGCAGGTGGAACGTGCCCGCCTCGCCGCCGTAGACGACGTCGAAGCCGAAGCCCGCGACCATCAGCCCAAGGTGGCTCGCCGTCGAGTAGGCGAGCAACTGCTTGATGTCGGTCGAGGCCACCGCCAAGAGCGCCCCGACGACCATCGTCAGGAGTCCCAGCGTCGCGACGAGGAGCACCCACTCGGGACTCAAAAACAGGGGGCGCACGCGGCCGATGAAGTAGACGCCCACCTTCACCATCGTGGCGGAGTGGAGGAAGGCGGAGACGGGCGTCGGAGCGACCATCGCGTTCGGCAGCCAGAAGTGGAGCGGCACCTGCGCGGACTTGGCGGCCGCGGCGACGACGACGAGGACGAGTGCCGGCACGAACAGCCCCGACTCGCGGAGGGCGGCGCGCATCGCCTCGTCGTTCGCTATCATCGCCGCCAGGTCGAACGTCACGCGGCCGAGGGCGTCCCGCGCCGCCACCGAGAGTACGAGGAGGCCGGCGAGCAGGCACAGGCCGCCGCCGACGGTCACGACCATGGCCATCCGCGCCGAGTAGCGCGACTCGGCGTCGTCGGTGTGGTGGCCGATGAGCACGAACGAACAGAGGCTGGTCAGCTCCCAGAACAGGAAGATGAGCACGAGGTCGGACGCGAGCGCGACGCCGAGTATCGAGCCCATGAACGCCAGAAGCGCCGTGTAGTAGCGTGCCAGGCCGTCCTCGCCGTGCATGTACCGCGCCGAGTACACGAACACGAGGACGCCGATACCGCTGGCCAAGAGCGCGAAGAGGAGTCCCCACCCGTCGACGGTGAACTGGAACCCCACGTCGAGGGCGGGGACCCACGACGCCCTAACGGTGCCGTGACCGCCGACTTGCGTCACTAGAAGCCCGAAACTCGCCGCCGCGACGAGGGCCGCCGCGTAGCCGGTCCGTTCGCCGAGGACGCGATAGATAAGCGGTGAGAGGAGTGCGGCGACGAAGGGAAGCGCGACGATAGTCGTAACGACTGTTAGGTTTGGTGCCATCAGTGTTCGTCGGTGTCGGCCGGTGCTCAGTTGCCACCGTAGTCGGCCTCTGCCCGCCATTGGATGTCGTCTCCAAAGTACCTGATGACCGTTCTCCGGACAGTAGAATCCCTCCTAAACTCCGCTCTGCCGAGAGAGCCCCGAGCAAACGCGAATTACGCGGAAGCGCCGTCTCTCCTCTACTCGTCGGGGAGGGTTCACGTCGGGTTCGATGGCCGGACGTTACCGCGCGGTGACGCCCGAACGTCACCGCGCGGCGGCTCGATACCACCGCTCCGCCGATTGCCGCGGAGCACCGCCGAGGAGGACGTTCTCCTTGGTGTACGTCTCGGCCTCCGTCGGCGTCAACTCCGCGGACCAATCCGCTCGCTCGTCCGTTTTCGCTCCGGGCCCCCGGTTATCGTACTCGACGTACGTGACCGTCTCTTCGGCCTCCGGGCGGGACCAGTTGTGCCACCCGGCCGGGTGGACGTGCGAACCCATCTCGGTGCGGACGAACGCGACGTGCGCGTGGTCCCGCCACGGGCGGCCCAAGTACACGTCGGAAACCCCCGGGTCCGCGGTCAGGGAACAGTCCGCGAAGACGAATCCGAACGGTTGGTTTCGGGGCGTGGACGCGGCCGTGACGTACGAGTCCGCTTTCGAGTGGATGTCGCACCGCTCGAAGACGGCCGTGGCCCCCCCGAACACGAAGTCGGTCGTCCCCTCGACGTGACAGTCGCGGAAGTACTGTCGAGAGCCTTCGCCGCCGGCGTAGACCGTGTCCTGATTTCCGACGAACCGACAGTCCGCGAACTCGGCTCGGTCGGCCTCCGCGTGAAGCGCGACGGCCTGTCCCTCGTCCGCCCCGGCGGTGTTCCGTACCGTGAGGTTACGCGCTCGGAAGTCGTTCCCGCAGACCTTCAGCGTGTACGTGAAGAACGTGCTGTTCCGCCCCCGTCCTATCTTCTCGAAGTGGTCGTCGTGCGTCAGTATCGTCTCCGTCTCTCCCTCCCCGATCAGGCTGATTTCGGGGTTCCACGAGTGGACCGTCACTTTCTCGTCGTACACGCCCTCCCGCACGAGTATCGAGATACGTTCCCGGGGGAACGACTTCGCCCCGTCGATCGCCGCCTGAATACTCTCGTAATCGCCGCTTCCCTCCGCATCGACGACGTAGTCGTACCCGTCGAGGTCGCCCGAGTCCATCGGCCCGCCACTACGTTCTCCACCTATCCATACTCTTTGTCTCCTGTCCGCGTCCCCCGTCCGAATCCGGACCGGAAGAGTGCCCGTCGCTGGCCGGATAGTACAACCGTCTGGCGCGCGACGACCCGACATGGCCGGACTCGTACAACGAACCGCACGGAGTATCGACGACATGTGGCGGTCGATATGGGACGACTCGAGTCGGGGAGAGAAACTAGTCATCGCCGCGTTCCTCCTCGTCACCGGACTGGCGATACCGGTGATTCCGATCGTCTATCTGGCTCGGTTCATCGCGAACTGACCCGTCGACGCCGGATCGCTCGGGTTTCGGGCCGACCGCCGCGTTCACCGCGTCGGTGCGGAGCGAGAAGCGGCGGCGGGTGCTCCCCGTCGCCGCTCAGAACTCGTTGTTTCGGACTACGTCGGGGTCGACGTCCTGTTCGTCGAGATAGACGTTCAGGTCGTAACGCATCGGCTCGTAATCTAAGTCGAACTCCTCGACGGTCCCCGAGAGGAGGTACCGGTCGCCGAGATACGTCGTTCCCCCCGCGTTCTCGGGTATCGGTCCCGTCTCGTCCGTTGCGGTGACCGTCCCGTCGTCGTTGGTCGTCGTCTCGTCGTCGGAGTCGGCCGAGAAATCCCCGCTGTCGGTCTGTATCTCGCCGCGATCGGCGATGGTCAGCACCTCGTACCGCGTCGGCCCGTTCGCCGTGATCATCAGCGAGTGGTATCCGTCGAGTTCCGGCCCCTCTCCGTCGTCCATGATCTCGGAGACGCTCGTGAGCGACTCGTCGAGGTAGACGTTCGCGTCGTACCCCTCCCGGGGATCGACCTCGAGCGTCGACAGTCGCCCGGTGATGAGCATCCGATCGCCGAGATACGTCGTTCCCCCCGCGTTCTCGGGTATCGGTCCCGTCTCGTCTCTGGCTCCGAAGTATGCATCGCGGGTCGGTCGATACACGTCCTCGTCGGAGTCCGCGGAGAAGTCACCGCCCTCCGTGTCGGGTTCCAGCGTCCCGTCCACGGTGAGCGTGTACTCGACCGGGCCGTTCGCCGAGAGCGTCAGCGTGTGTAGCGATGTCTCCGTCGCTCCCCCGCCCGATCCCGCCACGGTCCCGACGGGCAGTACCGCACCTCCGACGCCGGCCGCGACCGTTTTCAACACCGCCCGCCGCTTCGACTGCCCCTCTCCCCCTTCTCCGACCATCCGTACCCCTTGTCCCGTGGTATCACTGGACATACGTAGTATGACAGTCCGAAATCACTTAGGTTCATCTCAGGAGTGTCTGAAAGACGCCGCGAAAGACAACTCGGGTGTCGTCGGTCGAGCGACCGTCGAGAGTTCGCGTCGGCCGACGGAACCGAGGGTTCGACCGGCCTGCACATACAGCCCGGTCGCTCATGGAGCGGATGCACCAATAGAGTAGACGAACCATGACTACCGACTCGATGGACGAGCTCTTCGTCGAAGGCCTGCAGGAACTGTACTACGCGGAACAACAACTCCTCGATGCGCTGGGGACGCTCGCCGACCAGACGGACGACGAAGCCGCCAGTCAGGCGTTCTCGGAGCACCGCGACGAGACGCAGGAACACGTAAACCGACTGGAGCAGGTGTTCGAGCAGCTGGGCGAAGAGCCCCAGACCAAACAGGAGCAGGTCGTCGATTCGCTCATCGACGAACACGAGCAGTTCGCGCAGGAGAATGACGGCGACGTGCTCGACCGATACAACATGGGCGTCGGACAGAAGACCGAACACTACGAAATCGCCGCCTACGGCAACCTCACGTCGCTGGCTCAGAAGACCGGTCACGACGACGTCGCCGACACGTTGGCCGAGACGCTCCGCGAGGAGGAAGACGCGCTCGAAGAGGTCACCGAGGCGAGCGAGCAGTTCGACCAAGAGGAAGTCGCCGGCTGATTCCGCGCCGACGCTCTTTTTTCTGATTCCGCGCGGAGCGCCTATAGATCGGTCTTCGAGCCGGTGACGATCGAGCGCCGAGGCCGGATTGTCCGTCACGCACCGTCGAAGAGGCTCGTTAGACACTGCACTCGACGATAACAGACACACGGACGTTTGCCCGACGCCGACCGTCGGCTCGTCGCACGGCCGCGGGGTCGAAAACCGGTTCCGCGGCGGCCTATAGCGTCTCCGTCGGCGCCCTCCGGCGGACGGCGTTCACCGCCGCGCCGAGGAGCATCACGATGCTGGCGAAGTACAACCACGTGACGAAGAGCAGGACCGCGCCGATGACGCCGTAGGCGGCGTAGCGTCCCGCGTTGGCCGCGTAGATTCGGAAGCCGATTTGGAGCAGCACCCAGCCGATGGCGGCGATGACTGTTCCCGGTAGCACCTCTCTCACCGACACGTCGACCGGCGGAAGCACGTAGTATATCGGCAGGAACGCGAGCGTCAGCACGATAATCAGCACGACCGTTCCGAGCACGTTCGCGAACGGAATCTGCAGGTTCAGTATCGAGAGCACGATGCCGACGGCGACGACGAGTGCGACGGCGAGCGCGATTCCGACGATTACGACGAGCGCGTCGATTATCTGCTCGACTATCGAGACGTCGATTTCGTCGGCGTACACCTCGTCGAACGCTTGGTCGAGGCCGCGGAACAGTTTCAGCGCGCTCCAGAGCAGCGCGACGAACCCGACCACGGACGCGGCCCCTCGGCCGGCGGTGCTGGTCAGCGTCTGCGTCACGATTTGCGTCCCGGCGGACGATATCTGCTGGCTGAGCATGCTGGTGATTCGGTCGGCCAGCGCCTGCCCCCCGAAGAACGACGCGAGCGCCACGGCGAGCAGCATCAGCGGGATTATCGACACGAACGCGTAGTAGGCGATGCCCGCCGCGAGGTAGGTGAGATTGCGGTCCTTCGCGAGGTCGACGACGGATCGGACGGTTGACATACGAGATTGCACGGACGCTCCGTTGAACCCGGTTGTGGCCGACTCGCGTCGCCGGGGGGCGGAACGCGTCGTCCCGAATGCGACGGGGCCGGGAGATACAAGCGCCCGAGCGGCGTATTCCGGTAAACCGTCGTCACCGAGCGATGCGGACGGGACGGCGGTCGCCGTATCCTACCGATGACTACGTCAGACTACGAACTCCGAGAGCGCATCGAGGCCGTATCGAACGCGTCCGGCGGCGGGGACGACCTGCTCACGGTCGCGGTCCCGCCCGAGAAGTCGCTCGGCGAGACGCTCGAACGGGTCGAGGAGGACCACGCCGAGGCCGAGTACATCCACGCCGACGAGTCGTCGAAGGCCCGGAGGACAGTGCTCGAACGGGCCCAGCAGATCCTCCACGAGTACGACGAGACGCCGGATGGCGGACTCGTCCTCTACGTCGGGGTCACCGGGGACGGAGAGGACGTCAGCGAGTACGTCTTCGACGACCTGCCGACCCCGATTCGGGAGGCGCGCTACGAGTGGTCGAACGAGTTCGACGCGGAGGCGCTGGAGACCGCCGCCGGCGACTCCCCGACGTACGGCCTCCTCGTGGTCGAACGCGGCGGCGCGGCGCTGGGCCGGTTCGACGGCGACCGAGTCGAGGTGGTCGAGACGATAGACAGCGACGTGATGGGGAAGACGAAGGCCGGCGGGCAGTCGGCCGACCGGTTCGAACGCGACAGGGAGCGCCAGAAGGAGGAGTTCTTCGACGACGTCGCCGCCGAGGCGAAGCGAGCGTTCCTCGAAGACGGATCGCGCGAGGACGGAGCGCTCGCGGTGGACGGACTGCTGGTCGGCGGGACGACGGTCACCGTCGAGGAGTTCGCTGACGGCGACCACCTCGACCACAGACTCCGCGACGCGGTCGTCGGCGGGTCGTTCTCCGTCGAGTACGCCACCGAGCAGGGACTGACGCAACTCACCGAGAAGGGGCGAGACGCGATGAACGACGCGGAGGGGGAGGCGGTCCGCGAGGCCCTCGAACGCTTCCGCGACGGCCTCCGAGACGACGGCGACGACGACGTCGCCTACGGCGAGGAGGAAGTCGAGCGAGCCTTGGAGTTCGACGCCGTGGAGACGCTCTTAGTCTCCGGCGCGCCCGGTCGAGGACCTGCGCGAGTACGAGGAACGAGTGACCGAGGAGGGCGGCGCGTTCGTCGCCGTCCCGCCGGACTCCGACGACGGCGCGCGCTTCGAGGAGGCGTTCGGCGTGGCCGCGATTCTCCGCTTCCCCACCGACTGACACGCGGGGGCCGGCGCGGGCCGGCGCAGACCGACGCGGGCCGGCGCAGACCGACGCGGGCCGGCGCAGTCACTGCCGACTCGCCGTCCCTCGGCGCCGAGAAGAGAGAGCGCGGAGCGAAACCCCGACCCGCCGGTGAACCCGCGGGACGTCAGTCGGCGAGGCCGTCGGTCTCGAACAGCGTGTCGAACTCGTCCGGCAGTTGCGACCGCGCGTCCTCCAGTTCGTCTTCGAGGCCGGCGTCCGCGAGCGTCGCGAACACCGCGCGGGCGTGCGTCCTCGCCTCTTCGCCGCCCACGTCGCCGCGTTCGCGTCGGGCGACGCTCCGGACGAACCCCTCCGCGGAGAACTGCTTCGGCGTCGCGTCGCTCCGGTCGGTGACCGTCTCCTCGTAGTCGTCCGGGAGTCTCTCGGCGACGTCCTCGGCCTCCCCCTCGGAGATGTGTTCGCCGAACGTCTGGAGCGTCGCCAGCGTCGCTCGCTCGGCTTCGTCGTGCGATTTTAACTGGGCTCGTCGCGCGACTCCGTCGAGTAGTTCGTCCCGATTCACACCTCCGAAAGTGGGTCGCGCGGCGCTTCAGTCTACTGGCGACGCGGGGGAGGCGGGCACAGCACTTAGGGACGGACGGACCCAACTTCGGGTGTATGGAGGCACCCCGACAGCTGCGTTCCGCGGCGAGCGAGCAAGAGGACATCACCATCGCCCACCGAGACTACGAGGGCGAGAACGTCGTCGCCATCGACTTCGGGGCCGGCGTCGAGGCGACGGTGGACATCCTCGGTGACACGGCCATCGTCGTCGCGGGCGACCGGCAGTTCGAGTTCGACGTGCCGCCGGAAGCGACCGAGATAACCACCAACGACGGCATCCTCCTCATCAAGGAGTGACGCCGAGAGCGTCGGTAGGGCGCGGGAACGACCCTCGAACTCGCGGACGTCGCCTTTCTCGACCGGAACTTCCCCCGTACTCAGCCGGGCGTGTCCGGCGGTTCGACCGTCGGCGACTCGCCCGACCACGCTTCGACGACCGGCGTCGCGGTGACGCCGCCGAGGATACTCGACGTAGCGTGTCGCACGCGCCGGCCGTCAGCGTTCGTCCGACACTCGGTCGGCGTAGCGCGGATACCGGGCGCGGTACCCCCGTCGCCGACCGACGGGAGCCAAGACGGACGTGAGCGCGTTCACGGCGGGGCCGGGGACGGCGGGCGGTCGAATCTCGTCGCGGAACTCGCGTGCGAGGACCGCGGACTGAAGCGGGCTCGGAATCCCTCGCCGGTCGGTCTTTCCATCCCGGGCGAGACCGAACATCGTCTCGAAGAACGACTCGATATCCAACCCCGGACGGAGTTCGACTACCGCGTGCATCTCGTCGTCGCCGGCGTTCCACACCGTGTGCGCCGTCTCCGGCAGGACGGCGAACCGCGTGCCGGGCGTGGCCGTCCACTCGTCGCCGTCGATTCGAACGCCGAGCTCGCCGCTCCGGACGTGGATTCGCTCCTCCTGTCGGGGGTGGACGTGGTCGAACTTCCCGACCGCGAATCCGCCCGGGTCGAGGAAGTAGTCGAACTCGACCGCTCGCCCGCCGGAGTCGGCGGCCGTCGTTCGGAACGCGATTCGCTCTCCGGTCGCGGGGTTCTCGATGACGTCGCCCGTAGATACCATGTCGTCGTCCTCCGACCGGTACTCTCGGTCCGAAGCGTCGTATGCGTTCGTTCGCCGCGTCCGACGGATTCGGCCGCGTCGGGTCAGTCCCGCCCGCCGCCGACGCTCTCCGGTCGGCCGGACTCGTCCGCGTCGACCGTGTACTCGGTTATCCACGGCGGTTCCTCTCGGTCCTTCGACCACTGGAACAGGTGCCGCTTCTCGTTCGCGTAGTAGTAGCGGTAGGCGTCCACGTAGTCCGGCGCGGTCCACTCGCCGGTGACCTGCGGGGGGTCGCTCGCCGCCTCCGTCGGCCACTCCAACTCGCGGACCGCCTCGGGGTCGAGCGTTTCGACGGTGGCCCAACAGCCGTGTCGCCTCTCCGGCGCGTGGTCCCAGCGGTACCGCCACTCGTCGTGCGCCGCCTCGGTGTACGCCCGCAGGCGACGCCAGTTGTCGTACGAGTCGGCGGCCCACTGAGTGAGCGGATGGTTCGGGTGCGTGAAGTACAGGTCCTCGCCCTCGGCCCCGTTCAACTGCGCCGCGGTCGTCAGCACCATCGAACACTCGAAGACGCTGCTCGTCACGTGCTTGTCGACGAGCCATTCGACCGCCGTCTGCAGGTCGCGGTCGAGCCAGAACGCGTTGACCATCACCGAGAGTCGGGGGCGGCGCCAGTTAGTCTCTCGGGCGGGACGTCCCCCGCTCGCTTCCGGCGGCGAACTCTTGGTCGTCGCCGGCGTACCGCCGTGGCACGGATGTCACTCGCAGTCGTCGTAGACGACAGGGAACCCGCCGCCGTGGCGGAGGCGGTTCGCGCGCACCCGGACGTCGCGTCCGTCGAGTCCCGCCGCCTCGCCGCCGGCGACGTGGTGATCGGCGACGTCGGCGTCGAACGGAAGACGCTCTCGGACTACGTGAGCACGCTCATCGGTCGGCGCGCCCCCGACCTCCGCGACCAAGTTCGGAGGCTGAGCGAATCGTACGAACACTCGTACGTCCTCTTGGAGGCCGAACTGCCGGCGGACGGCGACGAGGGGGTGCCCGCCCCGGCGGTCCGGGGGTCGGCGGCGTCGATTACGGCCCGACTCGGGACGCCCGTCATCCCCTGTTCCGACCGGGACCGACTCGTCGACATGGCCGTCCGACTCGGCCGAAAGCACGTCGAGGAACCGTCCGCGCCGGCGCTTCCGAACGGGTCGGTGACGGCGCTCGACGCGCCGACCGCCAAGCGGATGTACGGCTGTATCGACGGCGTGGGCACCGACACGGCGGGACGACTCTACGAGGCGTACCCGGCCGTCGAGGACCTCGTCGCGGCGTCGCCCGAGGAGTTGATGGCCATCAACGGCATCGGCCCCAAGCGGGCGGAGGCCATCCACTCGGCGTTCAGGGACGCGGAGTGACGGCGTTCGGCCGTTGGATCAGAACAGGTCCGAGCGGAGGCGAACCTCCGTGTTCTGCACCGTCGTGAACGCCGACTCCTCGATGGTGTAGGTGTCGTCGTCTTCGTCCCAGCCGAGCGTCCGCTTGAGGCCCTCGTCCACGTTGTCCCACTCGGGCTCTACGTACGCTCGGTCGCCCCGAACGTCCGTCACCACGCCGATGCGCTCGGTTCCGCTCACGACTGTCTTCCCGCGGTCGTCGTCCGAGAGTTCGGCAGTCATGTCGGTTTCGCGTACGCCCGCGACCACCAAAACGTCGGTGCCGGGTCGCTCAAGTGGGTTCGGTGCGTTCACCGGGGGTCGCGCGGCGGCCTCACGCGCTTCGCGCGCCGTCGCCGAGTCGCGCGTCGAACAGTTCCTGAACGACGCCCTCCGGCGCGACCATGCAGACGCCGACGTTCTGTAGTTCGGGGTTCGTCAGGAAGTGCGCCGTCTCCCCCGGCGGGAGGATGGTGACCGTCTCCTCGCGGCCCGCCTCCTGCGACTCGAAGAGGAACGTCGGCACCTCCACCCGTTCGCCCGGGTGAATCTCGCCCGACCCGGCGAGCAACACGCCGTCGTCGTCCTCGAACAGCGACTCGTTGTTGGAGATGTACGCGGCGGGGATGTCCGGGTCGGCCGCCCAGTACACCGAGTCGTCGGCGCTGAGCAGTC
Source organism: Halopelagius fulvigenes (assembly GCF_042662625.1). GTDB lineage: Archaea > Halobacteriota > Halobacteria > Halobacteriales > Haloferacaceae > Halopelagius > Halopelagius fulvigenes. Next base: position 359,111 of record NZ_JBHSXH010000009.1, on the reverse strand, counting down.
CTATCTCGTACACCGCGTCCGGGAGAACGACGCGCCTCTCTTCCGTCTCGATGCCGTGTCTTCCGAGCCAAAACAGCGCGTCCTCCGCGCCGCCGGTCACGTCAAGCATACGTACCGGGCTACACCCCGGAGCGGAAAAAGCGCTGAGGCGGACGAGTAGGGATTCGAGAACGTGTCGCTCCGCGATTCGGCGGTTCGGCGGTCGAAGGCAGCAAGCGACCCACCGCGTCACCAGACATATGCCCGACTCCGCCGAACTGACGGGCGTATGAGCATTCCGAGCCGAACGCTTCCGAACGGCGACGAGATACCGCAGGTCGGAGCGGGCACGTGGGACATCGGCGGCGAGACGGTCAAAGAGTCCGTCGGGGCGGCGCTCGACGCCGGGTACGCCCACGTCGATACGGCTGAGGGGTACGAGAACGAGGCCGAGATCGGGGAGGTCCTCGCGGAGTACGACCGCGAGGAGATATTCCTGACCTCGAAGGTCCTGCCGTCGAACCTGCACTACGAGTCGGTGCTGGAGTCCTGCGAGGCCAGCCTCGACCGATTGGGGACGGACTACCTCGACCTGTATCTGATCCACTGGCCGAACCCGACCATCTCGCTGCGCGAGACGATGCAGGCGCTCGAACGCCTCCACGAGGAGGGAAAGGTGCGGAACATAGGCGTGAGCAACTTCAGCAAGTACCAACTGATGTTCGCGCTGAAGGTGGCCGACGTGCCCATCGCCGTCAATCAGGTGGAGTTCCACCCGTGGCTGTATCAGGAGGACCTCTTGGAGTACTGCGAGGACAACGACGTGGTGCTCACCGCCGCCGCGCCGTTGGCCCGGACGGAAGTGCTTGAGGACCCGGTGATTCGGGACGTGGCCGAGGAGTACGACCGGACGCCCGCGCAGGTGGTCCTGCGGTGGCAGGTTCAGAAGGGCGTCGTCACGATTCCGAAGTCCTCGACGCCCGAGCACATCCGCTCGAACTTCGAGGTGGGCGACTGGGAACTCGACGCCGACGACGTGGGCCGAATCGACGACATCGACACCGAAAAGCGCGTCTACATGATCGACGTGGACGACGAGACGTACGGGATTCCGCGCTGAGGCGGGTTACCGTCGGATCAGAGGTACGAGTCGTCGTACGCCTCTCTCGACCGAGAGGCGTGGCTGTTTCCGCACTCGCTGCACTCCATGCGCTCCATGTCGTCCACGATGACGTCCAGCGACCCGCAGTTCGAGCAGTAGTAGCCGTACCGCTCGCTCATCTCCTCGTCTGTGTACGTCACGAAGAACGGGGCGTCGGTGCCGGACTCCTTGTCCTCCTCGTCGTCGGTGCCGAGGTACACCGTCTGCCCGTCGTCGGTCGTCGCGCGTCTGACGCCGTCCTCCGTTTCGGTGTCGGGGAACTCGAGTTCGTCCGTATCCGTGTTCGCGGCGTCCGTACCCGCGGCGTCCGTCTCGTCGGACGCGGCCGACGGTTCCGTGTAGACGTACTCGACCAGCGACTCGTCGCCGAGTTCGACCGTCCGCTCCTCCGTCCGGACGTAGTCGAACTTCTCGAAGAACTGCTCGCCCTCGGTGTTTTTTTCGAGCGTCGCCGCCTCCACGTGGTCCACGTCTCGGTCCCGGAGCGCCTCCACCGCCGACTCGAACAGTTCCGTGCCGACGCCCGCACCCTGATGTTCGGGGTCTACGAGGAGCCACCGAATCTCGCCGACGTCGTCGCTGACGACGCCGACGACGATACCGGCGACGGCCGTCTCGACGCCGTCTATCTCGTTCTCCGCGACGAACACGATGGCGTTGTCGCTGTCGATCACCTTCGACAGGTGGTCGTCGCTGAACTGGTCGGTGAGGATGGACTCGATCTGCTGGGGGCTCAGCCGATACGACATCGTCATCGAACTTTCGACCATCTCTCGGATTCGCTCCGTCTCGTCCGAGGTGGGTTCGCGGAGTTCCATACCCTCAGTTCAACCACAATCGGGATAAGCGCGGGGGCGGCATTCAGCTCACACTGACATTTCGGCGTTCCTATCGGTATTCCCCGAATCTGGCAGAACTCGTATGTGTGGCCTGTCTGTACACGGTGGCATGCTCGAACGGATTCGGCGCGCGAGGGACCGCATCCGAGCGGCGGGTGTCGGGTCGTTCGCGTACGAGACGGTACGGTCGTCGCTCCCCTTCTGGGATCGGTTCCGGTTGGACCTCCTGATGTTCGAGTGGACGAAGGGCCGGACGGTTCCGCTCGAACCGTGGAATCGCCTCCGGATGCTCCGGCACGGCTTTCTCTCGTCGTCGTACTACCTCTACGACTTCGACGAACGGCGGAACTACGACGACTACGTCTCCGAGTACGAGAAGATGGCCTACACCGCCCACATCAACGGACGGACGCGGAAGTACCTCGACGACAAGTTCGAGTTCTACGCGGCGATGCGAAGTCGGGGCTTCGGCGACAGACTCCCGGAACTGGTCGGGGCCATCGACTCCGGACGGGAGGACGTCGAAGACGTGGGCGCGGACCGGATTCTCGAACTCCTCGACGGCGGCGAGAGACTCGTCCTCAAGAGCGCGACGGGCGCGGGCGGAAGCGGCGTCTACATCTGCCGCGTCGCGGACGACGGCGAGGGCTACGTCGTCAACGGCGACGCCGCCTCCGCCTCGGAGGTGCGGTCCGTCGTCTCGTCGGTGGAGGGGTACCTCGTCACGGAGTACAACGAACAGGCGAACTACGCCGCGGAGGTGTTCCCCGATTCGCCGAACACGGTTCGGGTGATGACGATGCACCCCGGTGACGACGACGCGTTCGTCGCCGCCGTCGTCCACCGGTTCGGCTCGGCGGCGTCCGGCGGCGTGGACAACTGGTCGCGAGGCGGCATCGCCTGCGAGATAGACGAGGAGACGGGCGAACTCCGTCGGGCGACGCGGTACCCGTTCGACGGGGAGTTGCGCTGGTTCGAGGCGCACCCCGACACCGGCTCGACCATCGAGGGGCGGTCGGTCCCCGGATGGGAGCGAGTGAGAGAGGAGGTTCTCGAACTCGCGGAGGCGTTCCCCGACATGCCCTACGTCGGGTGGGATCTGTTGGTCACCGGACCGGGCGAGTTCGTCGTCCTGGAGGGGAACAACCAGTCCGACGTGGACTTGGTGCAGGCGAACCGACCGCTCCTCACCGACGACCGGGTGGTCGACTTCTACGACGAGTTCGTCGCCGCCGACGAGTGGCCGCCCGGCGGTTCGTGACGCCGGAGTCGGTCGTCTCGACTAGATGTCGGCAAGCGGTATCTTCCGTCCGTAGACGACACACCCGAGGAGGAGAAGGACGTCGATATCGACCCGAGCACGGAGGTGGGCGACGACGACTGACTCGACGGACGCGCCGGCACCTTGCGAATGACTGCCGTGTGACTTTGCGTCCGCCGGAGGGAGACACGGCCATGACCAGCGGATACCTCGTATCGTCGCCGCCGAGTCGCACGGGATCGGAGAGACGACGCCCCGAGGGGGGACCGCCCCGCGTCGGCGGCGTCGGACCCGCGGGCGGGCGCGACCGATGAGCGACCGGCCGCGCTACGAAGTCGTCGTCGTGGGCGGCGGGCCCGCGGGGTTGACGACTGCGCTGTACGCGACGCGACTCGGCCACCGAACCGCGGCGTTCGACGAACAGGGCGGCCGACACACGGCGGTCCGAGGCGTGCACAACGTCTACGGCGTCTCCGAGGACGTCTCGGGCAAACAACTGTCGGAACTCGCCGTCCGGCAACTCGAAGAGTACGGCGGCGACTTCCACCCCGACGCCGTCGAACGCATCGAACGGGACGACGACGGCCGGTTCCGGGTGGAGGCGTCCCACGCGACGGTCACGGCCGAACGCGTCGTTCTCGCGACGGGGTTCTCCGACGAGGAACCGGGCGTGCCCGAACTGCGGCGCTTCACCGGTCGGGGGTTACACTACTGCCTCCACTGCGACGCGTACGCCCTCGGGGACGGCCCCGTCTTCGTCCTCGGCCACGGCGAGGACGCGGCGGAGGTGGCGATGCTGATGCTCAACTTCACCGACGACGTGGAGTTGCTGTTGAACGGCGCGGACCCCGAGTGGAGCGACGAGACGGAGGACCGACTCGGCGCGCACCCGATCGAGCGAATCGACACGGACGTCGTCTCCGCGTTTCCGGCGGACGACGACGCCGAGGACCCATGGCTCGGCGGACTGCGCTTCGCCGACCGGTCGGACCGCGAGTACCTCGGCGGGTTCGCCATGTACGGCAAGGAGTACAACACTGCCTTGGCCGAGGCTCTCGGCTGCGAACTCGACGACGACGGAGCAGTCGAGGTGGACGAGAACTTCGAGACGAGCGTCGACGGCGTCTACGCCGTCGGCGACGTGACGCACGGGCAGAACCAGACGGCGGTAGCCGTCGGCGACGGCGCGCGCGCGGGCATCGCGCTGCACAAGAGCCTCCGGACGTACCCCCTCTCGCTCGAAGAACTCGACTCGGCGGAGGACTTCCCGGTTCCGGGCGCGGCGGGCGACGTCCGCGCGCGGATGCGCCGCGTCCGCGGCCTCGACGAACACGCCGGCCTTCGGAGACCCGCGCCGGAGGAGGGGCGCGTAGAGCGCGAGTGACGACCCTCACTCGCGCCGCCGCCGGAGGAAGCGCTGAACCGCGCCGTTCGAGGCGACTTCGAGGCCGACCCTCGACGCCGCGGCGCGGAGACGCCCGCGGACGACGGCGGCGGCGTACGTTCCGAACGCCGCGAGTGCGCCCACTCGGTACGTCGGGTCCGGGCGGTCGGCGGTGGCGGCGGCGACGATCGTCGCCGCGACTCGTTCGGGGCGGTTGATTCCGGGGCCGCCCTCGCGGACGACGCCGATGGATCCGAGGGCGCGGTAGAGGTCGGCGTACGCCGGCGTGTGTTCGACCGACTCGACTTCTTCGAGTGCGCGGTCGTAGAACGGCGTCGCCACCAGCCCGGGTTGGACGCAGACGACGTTCACGCCGGTTCCCGCCGTCTCCTGGCGGAGGGCGTCGCTGACGGACTCCAGCGCGAACTTCGACCCGGTGTAGATTCCCAGTCCCGGCACCGTCAGGCCGCCGAATCCCGCCGTGACGTTGATAATCGTCCCGCGCCCGCGTTCCCGCATCCGGGGGAGGACGGCGCGCATCAGCCGAATCGGGCCGTACGTGTTGACGTCGAACTGCCGTCTGACCTTCTCCATCGGCACGTCCTCCACCGCGCCGAACTGGCCGTAGCCCGCGTTGTTGACGAGGCAGTCGAGGCGGCCCTCCTCCTCGAAGATCCGACTGAGAGCGGTTTCGACCGACGCCTCGTCGGTGACGTCGAGTTCGACGACCCGACAACCCCGGTCTTCGAGCGTGCGCACCTCGTCCGTGTCGCGGGCGGCGGCGTACACCGTCCACCCCGCGTCCCGGAACCGAAGCGCAGTCGCGCGGCCGATACCCGACGAACAACCGGTGACGAGAACCGTCTCTCCCATTCGGTGAGATGCGCCGCCGGGCAGTTAGGCGTAATTCAGGCGAGGTGGTACGCTCGTCCGCGGCGGGCGGCGAGACGCGCGGCGGCGGACGCGAACCGCGACGACGGGGCGCGAGGAGCGACCGGGCCCAAACGCACTTCCTCGCGGGAGAACAACGAAGTGTGTTATGAGTCTGACAGCATTCTTCCGCAAAGACCAGTCAGAGCCGGTGAGCGAGGAGTCGAGCACGATGAGCGAGGAGTCGAGCACGGTGATGGACGCCGTGCGGTCGGAGTCGTCCGGAGGGGCGATGCCGTCCGATTCGGCCCTCCTTCGTAAGGCCGCCATGGTCGGCGGCGGCATGCTCGCGTTGGCGTACCTCGCCACCCGGAAGGCCGGGTCGGGCGCACCGGTCCCGTCCGCCGGCGAGGTGCGCGAGACGGTTCCGGAACCCGACGAGGTGAGACAGACGATCGAAGACGTGCGAGAGGACCCCGAGAGCGTCGTCCCCGCCGGGGGGTCGGACGAATCGCAGGACGAAGGAGAGGCGGCCGAAGGCGGAGACGAGGACGAGGAGAAAGAGGAGATAGAGGTCGAGACGGAGGTGGAAATCGAGGCGGGCGAAGGCGTCGAGGTGGAGGTCGAAGCCGAGACGGAACTGGAGCGCGAGGGAGACGAACTCGAAGTCGAGTCGGAAGTCGAAGTGGAGGCTGAACGGACGGACGACGACGACGAAGAAGACGAAGACGAGGACGAGACAGAAGCGGCCGACGACGAAGAGACCGAAGACGAGGACGAGACGGGAGCGATCGGCGGCGAGGAGGACGAAGACGAGGACGAGACGATGGCGACCGACGGCGAAGGCGCGGTTGACGAGAGCGAGGACCTCCCCGAAGAGGAGCGAAACGCCGAGGAGGTGGACGAACTGGCGGACGGAGACGTCGAATCGGAGTCGCCGGAACCGGGCGAGATGAACGTGGACGAGGACGTGGTCGAAGACGTGATCGGAGAGGACGGCGACGAGAGCGAGGAAGGAGAGGAGTAACCGCGAGCGTCGGTGGTCGGACGGCAGCACGTCGCCGCCGCCCTATTTTACGTCGCCGCTCAGACGCCCCACGGGAACGTCTCCGGCGGCGTCTCTCGGTGGGGTTCGAGGTGAAGCGGATGCAGCGCCGACGTCTCCTCGACGTGGACGAACGAGTCGTAGCGTTCGGGAAGCACCGTCGGCACGTAGTTCCCGAGTTCCCGGTCGGGGTGGTAGACGACGCCGATGGCGCGTTGCCCCCGCGAGGTTTCGAGGGCCGAGGCGTCGAACTCGTCGAACAACAGGTAGGAGTCGTTCACGCCGGCGCGATTGAACACGTCGCCGTAGGAGGTGTCTCTCGCCTCCGGCACCGACATCCGCTCCATCGGCGCGTCCCACGCCCGGCCGGCGATGACCGACCCGCGGTGGGTGCCGAAGCCGACGAGGTGAACCTCGTCCTCGCCGTATCGCTCGCGGGCGAGTTGGCCGATGTTGACCGCGCCCCGGTCCGTCATGTCCGTCGCCCGGGCGTCGCCGACGTGGGTGTTGTGCGCCCAGACGACCGCCGTCCCCTCGGTATCGTCGCGGTTCAGCAGTCTGTCGAGCGTCTCCATCATGTGCTCGTCGCGGACGTTCCACGACGAGGAGTTCCCGCGCGCCATCGACCGGTAGTACTCCTCGGCGTTCTTCGCGACCAAGGCGTTCTGCTCGGCGGCGAAGACGGACTCGTCGTCGTCCCCGTCGTACTCCGGCGCGTTCCGGCGCAGGTCGGCCAGTACCTCGATGACCTCGTCCTCGCAGTCGCCGGGAACGATGCGGGTCGAACGGCCGTACTCGCGGGCGTCCTCGCCGTACGGTTCGAAACACTGGTAGGCGTCCTTCGCCCGTTCGGCCGCCTCGGGGTCCACGTCTTCGAGGTAGTCCAACACCGCCTCCATCGACTCCGTGAGGCTGTACACGTCGAGGCCGTAGAAGCCGACCATCTCCGACCGCGCGCGGCCCTCGTTGTACTCCCGAAGCCACCGCAGGAACTCCGTCACCTCCCAGTTGGCCCACATCCACGTCGGCCAGCGGTCGAACTTGCCGAGGACCGCCATCGTGTCGTCGGACGCGTCCGGCCGGTGTCGAACGTGGCGGTTCACGTCGTAACAGTCCGTCCAGTCGCCCTCGACGCCGACGAACGAGACGTTCGTCTCTCGGATCAGGCGGGCCGTCAGGCGGGCGCGCCAGCGGTAGAACTCGCTGGTTCCGTGGGACGCCTCGCCGATCATGACGACCGACGCGTCCGACGCCGCCTCCACGAGTCTGTCGAGGTCGCTCGGGTCCGAGAGGTCGCGGGCGTTCCGCCGCACCGCCTCGACGGCGGCGTCCATCCCCTCGGCGCGCCGTTCGCCGCGTCCGAGGCTCATCCGTCCGTCACCTCCGGGCGTTCCGTCGGAGTCGCGTTCATACGAGACAGTACCCCACTCCGCGGCAAGTGAACTCCGCCCGCATACGCAAGGGCGACGGTACACGGTGTCGGTGCGCCGGCAGAGTAGCGCGGTCCGACGGTCCGACGGGAACCGCCGCGGCCGAATCGAAGGTGGATATGAGTCTATTGGCCCACTTCTCAAGCGGGTGGGGGACGAAGTGCGAACAGCATGGATATTGACGGAGTCGTCTCGACGGACTACGTCGAACAGGACGCGAAGACGCCGGCGTCGAAACTCCGCGGGGCGTTCGACACGAACGAGGACCGCGTCATCATCATTACGAACGGCGGGTCGTTCGAGGGTGTCGTCTCACAGAAACAGTTACTGTCGTCGCACCACCCGCCGGACGAGACGGCGATGAACGTGGCCATCGACCCGCCGCAGGTGTCCCGTCACGAGGACGTCCGCGAGGTGGCCCGCCTGATGGTCGAGAACGAACTGAAGATACTCCCCGTCTTCGACGAGGGAGACCGGTTCGTCGGCGTCGTGAAGGCGATGGACATCGTCGAGGAGGTTCAGGAGAACCTCAACACCCTCGACGTCGAGGACGTGTACACACGGGACCTCATCTCGGTCGAACGCGAGACGACGGTCGGACAGGTCATCAACCACCTCATCGAGAACAAGATTTCGCGCGTGCCCGTCGTCGAGGACGGCAACGCCGAGGGGATGGTGAGCATCGCGGACCTCGTGGACTTCACCGTCCGACAGGTGGAGAAACAGGAAGGCGGGGACGCCGGCGGCTTCGACGGGCACGGCGGCGAGGGGTCCACCACCGACTTCCGAGCGTCCAGCGGCGGATACGGCGAACGCGCGGGGTTCGAGGATCGGCTCCTCGATCTGCCCGCCCGAGACGTGATGACGCCGACGGTGTACACGACGACGCCCGACCAACAACTCGGCGACGCCATCGGCGAGATGCTGGAGAAGAACTGCTCGTCGCTCGTCGTCGTCGGCGAGGGGACGGGCGAAGTCATCGGCATCGTGACGGTGACGGACGCCTTAGACGCCCTCACGAACACCGACGAGGAGCGCATCCCCGTCCAGATTTTCAACGTGAAGATGCTGGACACCCTCTCGCGGGAGGACGTGGCGAAGCGAATCGAGCAGATAGACGCGAAACGCACCGAGATGAACATCCTCGAAGCGAAGGTGGTCTTCCACGAACACGAGGAACGCCTCCGCGGGATGCCGCTGGTCGAGACGACAGTCAGGCTGTTCACCGACGAGGGGCGGTTCTTCGGCTCCGGTGAGGAGTACGGCGCGGAAGCGTCGTTCGGCACGGCCAGCGAGATAGTCGAGGAGAACGTCCTCGAAGACAAGGGCCGGGACATGACCGAGCGAAACGACCGGCCGACGGCGAAGAAACAAGAGCAGGTAGAGAGCATCGTCGATTGGTGGCTCGAAGGGGAAGAGGAAGAAGGAGAGGCGTAGGGTCGGTCAGTCCGCCGCCGCGTGCGTCGCCTCCGGCGCTCGAATCGCGTCCGACGCCGCACCGGCCGTCGCAGTCGCGTCCGCGTCCGACCTGTTCGACGCCGTCGCGTTCGCGTCGCCCGCCTCGCCGACGACGTAGCGTTGCCCGACCATCGGGTCCAGCAGGGCATCGACGGGCGCCCTGTCGTCGCGGAGCACCGGCACGTCCCCCGTCTTTTCCTCGTCGCGGTACGTCGAAATCTCCTCGGAGAGGTCGATGCCGATGTTCCGCCGCTCGTTCCGGGCTCTGAGTTCCGCCTGCGAGACGTGCGTCGCGTTCTTCGTCGCCACGACTTCGATGTTCTGCACGACGACGCCCTCCCGCGTCGGGAAGCTGTACACCTGCGGGAACACTCGCGACATCGTCTTGTACTGCGCCCGGTAGAACTTCGAGGCCGGACCGCTCGGCGCGGAGATGACGTTGGCGAAGAGCACGCCGTCCTCGGTGAGTCTGTCGTTCGCCAGTCGCATGAACTCCACCGTCGTCAACTGAAACGGCACCTTGTCCTTCTTGTACGCGTCGAGGACGATGAGGTCGTACGTCCGGTTCGTCTCTTGGAGGAACTGGCGGCCGCCCGTCGTGTGGATGGTGAGGTTCTCCGACTCCTCCACCGCGAAGTACTTCTTCGCGACGTCCACGACTTCTGGGTCGATCTCGGCGACGTCCACCGTCACGTTGTACTCCGCGGCGAAGCGCTTCGGCCCGGTGAACCCGCCGCCGCCGATGAACAACACTCGGTCCACGTCGTCGGTCATCAAGAGAGGGAGGTGAAAGTACGGCGTGTAGTCGAAGACGTGGGCGTTCGGGTCGTCCAAGTCCATCGCGCTGTGCGGTTGGCCGTCGAGGTAGAGCGTCCGGGTGTCGCCCCTATCGACCACCTCCAACTCCTGATACGGCGTCTGCGTGTGGTAGACGACGTTCCCCGTCGCGGAGAGGCCGACGCCGCCGGAGGCGGCGGCGACGACGAGGACGGCGGCGACGGCCAAACTCCGCCCCGCGCGCTCCCGACCTATCGAGGGGCGGGCGACGTAGACGGCGGTGCCGACGGAGAGGAGGCCGAAGATCAGACCGATGTGCGCGACGCTCAGCGCGGGGATGAGAAAGTACGTCGTCGCGAACGCGCCGACGATGCTGCCGACGGTGCCGACGGCGTAGACGTGGCCGGACGCCTCGCCGGTTCCCTCCTTCTCGGAGAGTTCCGCGGCGTAGGGGCTGACGAACCCCAGCAGGTACGTCGGCGGTCCGAACAGCAGCGTCACCGCCGGGAGCGAGGCGAACCGACTCGGCAGGGGGAAGGCGACGGCCGACTGCAGCATCACGTCGCCGAAGAAGATGACGCCCGCCACGTAGAGGGCGGTGGCGAGGAACAGTTTCACCAGCCGGTCGTCCGACGCGCGCGAGGCGGCGTGCCGCCCGCCGTGGTAGTAGCCGAGGCTGAGCGCGGCGAGGAACACGCCGATGATGCTCCCCCACGTGTAGATGCTGCTGCCGAACTGGGGGGCTATCATCCGCCCGGCGAGAATCTCCAACCCCATGCTGGCCACGCCGGAGGAGAACACCGCTACCTCCGGTTTCGACAGTCGGAGCGAGGACGCAGGGAGCGTCGCCATGGTCGGAGTACGGACGAGGACCAATTAAGTGTTCGACGGGAGCGGCGGTGCCGCCGAACTATGGTAAGAAACGAGATATTTCTGGCAACCGAATCAGAATAAATTAGATAATTTATGTATGTATCACGCCCGGCTATCTCACAGTATCTAAATTGTCTATATAGAGAAATTATCCACACGTAAGCTATCTACGCCGGATACGCCCGTATTCAACGACGAAAGGTACGGAACGGGCGATGAAGATAATTAGAAATAATTATATTACGTGTATATTGTTAGACACATTATAAAAATAATTATAGTGACAGGGATAGCACATTTGATGCATGGTAGAGTTTAACAGGCGGCAGTTGATGGCGACGTCCCTCGCCGCGTCGGTCGGCGCGAGCGTGGCCGGAGGAGTCGTCAGCGGCGAGCAAGAGGACACAGACACCGAGAAAGCACCGAGCGTAGACGGGGAGATAACGCGGTTCGCCTCGACGGCGCTCGGCGCGGAGGTGACCGGGCCGTTCATCCTTCCGGACGGGACGCTCATCTTCAGCCTGCAACACCCGAGTCGGGAGAACCCCGAACCGTTCAACAGCGGCGGTATCGGGTACGTGAAGGGGTATCAGTTCGAGGAGGGGAGCGACTTCGACGAACTGAGCGTCCCGAACACCGAGGAAGAACGGAGGAGAGTTCGCGCCGCGGAGGGCGAGTACACCCTCCTCGCCAGAGAGGGCGACAACCTCGGCAACAACGAGGACCTCGGCATGCCGCTGACGCCGGACGGACTGAGTATCGACGAGTTCGCCGGCTCTCGGTACTCGGACTTCGGGTATCAGCCCGACATGAACCAGTTCATCCCCACGAACGAAGCGGGCACCGAGGGACTGCTGTTCACGAACTTCGAGACGAGTCCGGGGAACGTCACCCGCATGCCCATCAGTCAGGACGAGAAAGGTGTGTGGAGCGCAGACCTAGAGGAGGCAGTCAACCTCTCGAACACGGAGGAACTGCGGAGCCTCGGTGGCACCCGAATCAACTGTTACGGCGACGTCAGCCCGTGGAACACGCCGCTCACGTCCGAAGAGGAGTACGCTCACACGCGCACCGCGTACACCTCCACCGTCAGCGACATCGTCGAGGACGGCACGGGCGTCGGCCACCGCGGCGGCGCGCAGTTCTGGAACCGACCGAACCCCAGCGAGATACAGGCGGCCATCGACGAGTACTACGGCGAGGAGTCGTGGGACGTGCAGGGGTACTGGGCCCTCGGCGGCGTCGAACTGCTGGCGTACTACCTCGGCGCCGAACGGGTGGACCAGGCGAGCGGATACACGGAGAACACGAAGACGCCCATCCCCGACAACTACCCGAACCCCTACCGGACCGGCTACATCGTCGACTTCCGCGAACCCGAGTCCGAGACGCCGAAGCCCGTGAAGTACCACGTCTTCGGACGGGCGGCGTGGGAGTGCCCGGACATCCAGAGCGACGAGAAGACAGCCTACGTCAGTTCCGACGGCGCGAACAAGGGCTTCTACAAGTTCGTCGCGGACGAACCCATCCCGAGTTACGACGACCCGATGGACGTGGAGGGGACGCTCTACGCCGCGAAGGTGACCAACAAGGAGGCGGCGGCGAAGAAGTCCCCCGCCGAGGCCGAACTCGAAATCGAGTGGCTCCCGCTGAGCAGGGCGAGCAACGCGGAGATAGCGGAGTGGATAGCCGAGTACGACGACGTCTCGCAGGTCGATTACCTCGAAACCCACGCCGACACCGACTGGGAGGAGGACCTCCAGGCGGCCCTCGAAGAGGCCGACAAGGAGGTCGCCGAGAACGGGAACCGGAACTACATCACCGACGAGGAGATCAAAGAGTGGGGCGAACTGTGGAGCGAGGACCCCGAGTCCACCGTCGCCGACAGGGGGCGGGAGGACCTCCGGAAGGTGCCGTTCCTCGAAACCCGCGCCGCCGCCAAGGAGATCGGCGCGACCGTCGAGTTCCGCAAGAGCGAGGGCATCGACAGCGTCGACGACGCCGGACCCGGCGACTACGTCTACATCGGCATCTCCGAGGTCAACGACGGGATGAGCGACGACGCGGGCGACATCCGGACCGAACGCGTGGACGGCGGACTCGTCTACCGCGGGAAACTCGAAGACGACTACAACATCTCGACGCTCGAACCCGTCATCGTCGGCCCGGACGCCACCGACCCCGCCGACGTGGCGAACGACGCACTCGTGAACGTGGACAACGTCTACGTGATGGACGACGGGCGGGTCCTCTGCTGTGAGGACGCCGACCAGTTCGGTCGCTCCTACAAGAACGACTGCATGTACGTCTACACCCCGCCGGAACTGAAAGACGACGGCGACGACGGCGGCGACGAGAGCGAGGAGACGACCGAGGACAGCGGTCACGGAAACGGGAACGGCAGTAACGGTCACGGCAACGGGAACGACGGCAACGGCAGCAACGGAAACGGCCACGGCAACTGAAGCGACTCCGAGAGGGCCGAAACCATCGACGGCGACGGAGGGTTCCGACTCCCGGCGAACCGTCGAAACGGCGCGGTCCGCGCGGACTGCGCCCGGCGCGTTCCGAGTCGCCCGACCGAGCGCTCATCACTCACCTAACCATGGCGAAATTAGACGAGACGACGACGGAGACGACAGAATCGATACACCGCGAGTACATCCTCGGCGTGCGAATCGTCGCGTACGACGCGCCGGAGGGTCGGCGCTACCGGTTCGAAGCGCCGAAGCACCGGGGCGTCGAGTTCGAGGACCCGGAGATGGCGGAGTTGTACGCCGACGTGTACTTCGACGTCAACGGCTTCGAGGAGGCCGGAACTGGGGAACGGGGCGTCCCGCCGGAGGTGATTCAGGCCGGACGTGACACGCTGGCGGCGTACTTCCTCACCCAACCCGGCACCGACGTGAACTGGGTGGCGTCGTTCTACGGCGTGAAACCGGTGAAAGTCGAGAAGTACGTCTCGTGGGTCCGCGAACGGGCGACGGAGATACGCGAGGGCGCGGCGGAGATGGGCGAGACGTAGTCGCCCGCCTCGCCCGTTCGGCGTCGGCACGCCGCGCCGACACGCTATTCCCCGTCGTGCCGTAAGGGACACCCACATGGGTGGCCGAGCGTTCCCCGCCGACGAGACGGACTTCCGCGAGACGGTCCGGTTCTACCTCCTCGACCACCGGACGAGGCTCGGGAAGGCGATAGACGTCGCGTTGCTCCTCGGGAACCTCGTCTTCGTCGGCATCTTCGTCGCGGAGACGTATCCCCTCTCAGAGACGACTCGAACCCTCCTCTGGCGCGCGGAAGTCGGTATCGCGGTGCTGTTTCTCGCGGAGTACCTGCTTCGGTTGTACGGCGCGCGCGACACCGCCGCCGAGTTTCTCAGTCCGTACACGATGGTGGACTTCCTGGCTCTCCTGCCGACGTTCGCGGTGTTGCTGTTGCCGACGCCCCTCGCGGCGAACATCGGCTTCCTCCGGGTGCTCCGAGTCGTCAGAATCCTGCGGTTCTTCCGGTTCACGCAGGACGAGGAGTTCTTCTTCGGCACCGTCTCCGCGGAGACGCTTCGGGTGACGAAGCTGCTGTTGACGGTGCTGTCCATCTTCTTCGTCACCGCGGGCCTCTTCTACAGCATCGAACACCGGGTGAACCCCGGCGTCTCGAACTTCGGGGACGCCTTCTACTTCGCCGTCGTGGGACTGACCACCGTCGGGTTCGGCGACATCGTGCCGGTGACGGCGGCGGGTCGGTTGGTGACCGTCGCGTCGATTCTGGCGGCCATCGTCCTCGTCCCGTGGCAGGCGGGGAAGATTGTCCGCGAGTGGTCGAACAAGGGGAAGGTGAACGTCACCTGCCCGAACTGCGGCCTCTCGCACCACGACCCGGACGCCTCCCACTGCAAGGCGTGCGGCCACGTCATCTATCAGGAGTACGATTCGCGGCGGTAGAGGGGAGTCAGAGCGGCTTCTCGGGCGCGCCCTCCGCGAGCATCGACTCGAACATCGCCCGGAACAGGTCCTCGTCCACCGACTCGACGACGCGCGTCCGGGGTTCGCCGTCGGTGATGCCCAACTCGTCTACGAGACTGTACCCGCGGGTCATCCCCTCGCGTTCGTCCACGTCCACGAAGTACCGCGAGGACTCGGTGACGAGTTCGTCGTCCGCGACGAGGCACGCCGCGGTCAAAGAGTCCGGTTGGGTCGTCGCGTCCTCGCCGCGGCGTTCGCGACTGAACTCCCGCACCCGTTTCGTCGCCGTCCGATAGAACTCCGAGTACTCGGTATCTATCTCCGCCAGTCGGTCGAGGAACTCCGCCTCGAACGTCGCGTCCCTGACGGTGAGGCCCCAATCGACGAGATTCACGTCGAGTTCCCGGACGACCATCTTCGCGGCGTCGGGGTCGGCCCAGAAGTTGTACTCCGCCGACGGGGTGTCGTTGCCGAGGGTGTTGACCGCCCCGCCCATCACCCACACCTCGTCCAGCAGTTCGTTCAGTTCGGGCTCCCGCCGGAGGGCGAGGGCGACGTTCGTCAGGGGCGCGATGCAGCAGAGCGTAATCTCGCCCGGCGACTCGCGGGCCGCCTCCGCGATGGCGTCGGGCGCGAACCCGTCGGCGGAAGGGACGCCCGTGTCCGGGAAGAAGTCGCCGCCGAGTCCGCCCTCGCCGTGGATGTGCGGGACGTGTTCGTGGTCCTTCACCAACGGCCGGCGTGCGCCCTCGTAGACGGGCACCTCGCCCGCGAGTCCCGCTACATCGAGGGTGTACTTCGCGTTCTCCACGTGGTAGTCGAACTCGACGTTCCCCGGGGCGACGGTGACCGCCTCCAAGTCGATAGAGTCCGCGGCCGCCAACAGGAGTATCGCCTGCGTGTCGTCGCCCGCAGTGTCCGTATCGACGATAACTCGACGAGACATAACCTCCTCCTTCGAAGCGGACGTTCTTAACCGCCGTGATCCGTAAGATACCTTACCTCATCGGGTGGAGAAGCGAGTCCGGGTGTGGGGCGTCGTGCGCGGCGCGACGGAGGCGACGCGGACGGAGCGGTCGATTCCGCTGGTGGAAGTCGTCGGTATCGCGTCGGTAGAATCGTGACCGCGGGTCGAACCGCCCGCCCGGGCGTTCCGCGCCTCAGTTCAGCGTGTCCACTTCGTCGGTCAGGTCGCTCCGGTCGTCCACGGGGCCGTTGACGAACAGACCGTGGCCGATGAACGCGGCGGCGACGACGCCGAACCCCGCGACGGAGAGACTCGAAGACACCGAGGTGAGGGTGCCGACGGCGACGCCGAGAACCATGCTCACGAAGACGCCGACGAGAATCAAGTCGTAGTACTGCCACGTGTAGCCCATACGGGCACATCGCCGCGCAGAACCGAAGTTCTGGCGGTCGAATCTCCCTCGTTTACCGCGAGAGCCTCCTGCGAGCGCGTACCACGGAAGCCCTATCAACGACGGGATGCTGAACTACGTATGGAATACGCTGATTCTCTCGACCGGGCTCTCGACGTTCTTCCGGACCGCTCGCAGGAACAATCTCGACTCACTATCCCGGATCCCGAGGGCGAAACCGACGGCGCGTTCACCCGCCTGACCAACCTCGGCTCCATCGCCGACGCCCTCTCTCGGAAGCCCGAACACGTCCACCGCTTCATCCAGCGAACGCTCGGGACGAACGGGCAACTCGACGAGAACCGCGCGCGGTACAGCGGGTCGTTCTCGGTGTCGGACTTCGACGAGGCCCTCGACAGCTACGTCGCCGAGTACGTCACCTGTTCGGAGTGCGGACTCCCCGACACCCGCCTCGTGACCGAGAACGGCGTCGACATGCTCCGCTGTGAGGCGTGCGGTGCGTTCCGCCCCGTCGAAAAGCGCTCCTCGCAGTCGAAACAGCAGACGCAGGAGGCCGTCGAGGAGGGTCGCACCTACGAGGTGAAGATCACCGGAACCGGCCGCAAGGGCGACGGCGTCGCCGAACGCGGCAAGTACACGATATTCGTCCCCGGCGCGCAGGAGGACCAGGTCGTCCGCGTCCTCATCGAGAACGTGAGCGGGACGCTCGCGTTCGCCCGACTCGTCTAAGCGCTCTCGACTCCTCTCGACGCTCTTCTCCGAGTGCCGTTTTCGTTTTCCGCTGCTCGCTTCGCTCAGTCGTACGTCTGCCACGACGCCGACCCCACGTCGATCCGGACGAGGACGTTCTCCTCCCACGCGTCGGGGTCCGCGCCGTACTTCTCGTTTATCTTCCGCGTCGCCGCCCGCGTCTCCGCCTCGTCCTCGACGACGGCGGCGGTGCCGAGGAGCGTCACCATCCACTGCGCGTGCCCGCCCTCGTCTTTCTGCACCGACAGCGCCACCTTCGGGTTCTCGCGGACGTTCCGCAGTTTCGTCCCGGTGGTGACGAGTTCCACGACGCCGTCCTCGTACCGGTACCAGAGCGGTGCGACGTGCGGGCGGCCCTCGTGGCAGGTGGCGAGGTGCGCCATGAGCGGTTCGCTCGTCAGCAGTTCCTCGGCTCTCGAATCGACGCCGCGGGACATGCGAGAGTCGTGACGCGCCGACGACAAAACGGTTCGGCGCGGACGGCCGACAGAACACGTCAGAAACCGGTACGGTCGCCCGAAACCGCCCGAACGCTTCTGTCGGTCGCGTCCGTACCTCCCCGTCCGCGGGACGCGTCCGCGAGTTCAACTATGTCATCGGAAACCGACGATTCGACGGACGGAGCACAGCGGTTGTCAGTCCACCTGGCGAACGGTCCGACCGTCGCCTGCGGGAACTTCAAAGCCATCGAGGAGGGGATCCTCCTGTTCGAGGACGAAGAACGGGAGCGAATCTCCGGGTTCGTCCCGTACGGCGAACTCCGGTTCGTCCTCCCGACGGACGGCGACATCCGCCCCGCCGCGACGGACGCCGCGGGAGGCGGCGAGGGCGGGACTGACGGGGGCGAAGAGGAGATGGAAGTCGAGACGGAGGTGGAGGTAGAGGCAGGAGACGGGGTGGAAGTCGAAGTCGAGGCGGAGACGGAACTCGAACGGGAGGGCGGAGACGAGATAGAAGCCGAGTCCGAGGTGGAAGTCGAGGCCGAACGCACCGACGGAGCGGAGTCGGAGGCCGAAAACGAGGAGGAGGAAGAGGAAACCGAGGCCGACGGTGCGGACGAACCCGCGACCGCGCAGTTCGACGACGACAGCGAAGACGAGGCCGACAACGTCGAGGTGCAGGGCGCGGAGGAGGCCGCCGAGGCGGAGGCGCACGAACCCGACCCCGCGACCGAGGCCACGGCGACCGGCGAGGAGTCGGAGACGACGTCGGAGGCGGCGGCCCCCTCGCAAGCGACGACCGAGAGCGAATCGGACACCTCCCGAAGCGCCGGCGACCCGACGGAGGTAGGCGGCATCGGCGAGGCGTACGGCGCGGACCTCAGAGACGCCGGTATCGACTCGCTCGCCGCACTCGCGGACGCGAACGCCGAGGACGTGGCGGACGCCGCCGACGTGAGTCCCGAACGGGCCGAACAGTGGGTGGCCGACGCCGCCGAGGCGACCGACGGAGACGTCGCAGAGGAGGAGTCCGACGGGACCGGCGCGGAGGCGTAAGCCTCAGTCGTCGGCGACCCGGTTCGCCGCGACGAACTCCTCGGTCGTCTCGCGCCACGCGGCGACGAGTTCGTCCTCGAACGGTTCGGTCTCCAGTGAATCGACGGCGTCCCTCTCGTCCAACCAGCCCACAGTCCGGCGGACGCCCGTCTCGAAATCGACGGTGTACTCGAACCCCAAGTCGCGTTTCGCCTTCTCGTTGTCGAAGACGGTGCTGTACCGGAAGTGGTCCCTGAGCATCCGCGTCCTCTCGGGCGCGACGGCGGTGAGAACGTCCGTCGGGACGTGGACCAACTCGGGTTCGGGCGCGTCGAGTGCCGACGCCACCCGGCGGTGGTACTGGTTCCACGTCATCGTCTCCTCGCTGGTGACGTTGTACGCCTCGCCATAGGCGTCCTCGTTGCCGACTGCGCCGACGAACGCCGCGGCCACGTCGTCGCGGTGACAGGGGCCCCACAGCGAGGTGCCGTCGCCGTGGACGACGACGGGCACACCCTCGCGGATTCTGTCGATGTAGTACGACCCGGTGCCGAACGTGTGGACGAGGGTTCCGCCCTCGCCGTAGGTGTTCCACGGGCGGACGACGGTCACGTCGAACGCTTCGCCGTGATTCTCGAAGAAGACGTCCTCGGCGGCCGTCTTTCCGGCGGCGTAGTCGCTGACGGACGGGCGGCGGGGCGCGTCCTCGGTCACCGGGTTCCGCGGCGGCGGGCGGTGGTAGACGTCGATAGTGCTGCAGAAGACGTACTGGTCGATTCGGCCGCGGAAGGCGCGGACGGCGCTCTCGGCCTCCGCCTCGGTGAAACACACCATGTCGATGACGCAGTCCGGTGCGGGGTCGAGTTCGCGCATCTGCGCTTCGAAGCGGTCGAAGTCGGTCCGGTCGCCCCGGAGCGTCGAGACGGCGTCGGGAATCGCGGCGTCGGTTTCGCCGCGGTTGTAGACGGCGACGTCGTGGCCCGCATCGACCAACTGTCGGGTGATGCCGGTACTGATGAGACCGGTTCCGCCGACGACGAGAACGTGCATGGCTTCGACGCGTCCGCCGGGCGTAAAAACCTCGGCGTCCGGCGTGTCGGTCGCGGACCGGACCGCGGGCGGGCATCAGGCGGGCCTCAGGCGAGCGTCACGTCGAGGTAGAGCATCACGGCGACGCCGACCATCATCCCCGCGGTGGCGACGTGTTCGTGCCCGCGCGCGTGCGTCTCGGGGACTATCTCGTGGCTGATGACGAACAGCATCCCGCCGGCGGCGAAGCCCATCGCGTAGGGGACTATCGGGGCGACGAACGCCGCCGCGACGGCCCCGACGACGGCCAGCGGAATCTCGACGAGGCCGGCGCGCACCCCCGCGACGCCGGCGTAGAAGTACGACCCGAGGCCGGCGCTCCGGGCGGCCAGCGAGACGGCCAGTCCCTCGGGGACGTTCTGCGCGCCGATGGCGAGCATCAGGGCGACGGCGTTGCCGATGTCGCCGGACCCGAACCCGACGCCGACGGCGAGTCCCTCGGGCATGTTGTGGAGCGTGATGGCGACGATGAAGAGGACGACGGACGCCATCCTGCTATCTCCGGGGTCGACCCGACGGCCGGTGACGACCTGTTGGACGTTCGGAGCCCAGTCGTCGGCCCTGTCGAGGAGGACGACGCCGAGTGCGAACCCGACGAACACCGGGAACGGTCCGCCGAGTTCGATGCCCGGAAGCAGGAGGCTCGTGAAACTTGCCGAGAGCATGACGCCCGCGGCGAACCCCAGCGCGGCGTCTAACGCCCGTTCGCTCGGGTTCGGGTAGACGACGATGGCGAGTGCGCCCGCCGTGTTACAGAGCGCGATGAAGACGCCCCCCGCCAGTCCGAGCAACAACGGGTCCGTCCCGACGAGGGAGACGAAGGTGTCGGCGACGTTCATCTTCCTTCGAGCGTCGTCCCGGCGGTACGTGTACCTTCCGCCGCGTCGGAGTTCGTTTCCGCCGACCGTTCTCTCCGCGCGGGAACGGAGGGGAGGATATAGGCGTGCCGGGTGCAAACGCCCGAGAGAGGTATGTTCCAGCGAATCCTGTTGCCCACGGACGGAACCGACTCGATGCAGACGGTCGTCGAAATCGCCGCCGACGTCGCCGAACGTCGGGACGCGGAGGTACACGTCCTCTACGTCGTCGACGACCGGGCCTTCCTGACGCTCCAAGAGGAGATGCAGGAGGACGTCATCGCCGAACTCGAGGGCGAGGCCGAAACCGCGACCGACCGTGCGGCAACCAGCCTCTCGGAGGCGGGCGTCGCCGTGACCGAAGCCGTCAGGAAGGGCGACCCCGCCGACGAGATTCTCGCGTACGCCGACGAGATAGACGCCGACCTGATAGCGATGGGGACGCGCCGCGGCGACTACACGAAGAACCTCATCGGGAGCGTCTCGCAGAAAGTCGTCGCCGGGTCGAGCGTCCCCGTCCTGACGGCGAACCTCAACGGCGACGGGGAGTGACCGGATAGCGGCGTCCGTCGGTTCTCGGCGTCGGCGTCGCCGCCGCCTCAGTTCTCGTCGCTCTCGAAGTCGATGGCGACGGAGTTGATGCAGTAGCGCTTGCCCGTCGGGTCGGGGCCGTCGTCGAAGACGTGTCCGAGGTGGCCGCCGCAGTTCTTACAGAGCACTTCGATGCGGCGCATCCCGTGGCGGGTGTCCGTCTCCGTCTCGACGTTGTCGTCGTTCGCGGCGAAGAACGCCGGCCACCCGCACTCGGAGTCGTACTTCGTCTCGGAGTCGAACAGTTCCGCTCCGCACCCCGCACAGTGGTACGTCCCCTCCTCGGAGCGGTCCAGATGCTCGCCGCTGAATCGGGGTTCGGTGCCTCGCTCCCGCAGAATCTCGTACTCCTCGTCGGTCAGTCGTTCGCGCCACTCGTCCTCGGAGTTCGGCATGTCTTCCGCCGCGCGTTCGCTCATACCTCTCGTACGCGCCGCGGACGGAAAACGGCTTTCCGCGCTACTCGTCGCGCCGGAGCAACGACGGGATGCGCAGCATCTCCAGTTCGTCGACGTCGAGTTCCAGCATCGACGCCCGGGAGACGGCCTTCGGCAGACCCGCCGGCGTCCGGTCCACGTCGAGCGTCGGCGGCGCTTTCGGCGACCCGTCCTCGTCGATGAGGGCGTCCCACAGGTCGGAGTCGGCGTCGAAGTCGCCGCGGACGTCTTGGACCTGCCTGCGGCCCTCGTTGTAGGCGAGGTCCAGCACGCTCCGCTGGTACGCCGTGCTCGTGAGGCGTCGGATGCGCGTCCGTTCCTCGGGGAACTCGTGGCCGAGTTCGCTGGCGATACCGAGGGCGTACATCCGCCGAAGCGCGTCCTCGGCTTCGAGCGTCCGCCAGTCGGTATCGAATACCTTGTCGTACATGGCCTACAGGTCCACGCGCTTCGCCGGGTCTACCACCAACCCGTCGTCGGAGAACTCCAGCGAGCGAATGTCGCAGTCGATGTCCGTCCCGCGCATCTTCACGACCTGTATCCCGCGCGTCATCCCCGTCGCTTCGAGGTAGTTGTGGAAGAAGATGACGCCGTGCGCGAGGTAGTGCTCGTCGGAGTACGAACTCGGGTCGGTCATCTCGGAGATGAGGAGCGTCGTCGCCTCGCCCTGCTTCAACGCGGTGAGAAAGCGCGTCATCTCCTCGTCGCCGCCAGCGAAGAACAGGCGGAGCAGCATCGTCGAGTCCACGACGAGGCGGTCCACCTGCCGCGAGTTGACGAACGCGACGATCTTGTCCGTGAGACTCTGCACGCTGGACGGGTTGTTCCCCTGCGAGAACTGGTTCAGCAGGTGCTTGCCCTTCTGGCTCACGAGGTTGATGAATCGGAACTGCTCGGACGACGTGAGGGTCTCGAAGCCGAAGTCGTACCCCGACATGTCGTTCACGAGTTCCTCTTTCGTCTCGTGCATCGTGATATACATGCAGTTCTCGCCGTTACGAAGTCCCTCCGCGATGAACTGCGCCGTGAACGTGGTCTTGCCACTTCCCGGCGGACCTGACAACACGTAGAGTCGTTGGGGGAGGAACCCACCTTCGATGAGATGGTCGAACCCGCTAACCCCACTCGGAATCCGCATAGGGGTACTCTCCGAAGACTGGGTTATAACAATTCCGGGGTTGGCGAGACTGAATGTCTCACTCGGGGAACAGTTCCACCTCGCGTTCGACGGCGTCGATTCGCGCCACGTCCTCCTCGTCGAGGGTCAGAGACGTCACCGCGTCGCGGTTCGCGCGGAGGTGTTCCGCCGAACTCGACTTCGGGATGACCGAGAAGCCTTTCGCGCGCAACCACGCGAGACTGACCGCCTGCGGCGTCGTCTCGTGTTTCTCGGCCACCGCGACGACTTCCTCCACTCGGGTCACCGCCCCGCCCGCCATCGGCGAGTACGCCACTGGGACCGCGCCGTGTTCACGCGCGTCCGCGAGGAGTTCCGGTCGGGTGAAGAGCGGGTGGTACTCCGTCTGGTGGGCCGCTATCGGCGAATCGAGGTGGTCGCGCGCCGTCGCCAACTCCTCCGGTTCGAAGTTGCTCACGCCGACGTGGCGAATCAGGCCCTCGTCGCGGAGGCGGTCGAACGCCGCGAGGGTGTCCGCGGGGTCGTACGCGTCGATGGGGCGGTGGACGTACAACAGGTCGAGGTACTCCACGCCGAGTCGGTCCATACTCTCGCGCGCGCTCGATAGCACGTCGTCGTACGCGAGGTTGTCCGCCCACACCTTCGTGGCGAGGAACACCTCCTCTCGGGGAACGGCGGCCGCCGCTATCGCGTCGCCGACGACGGACTCGTTGTCGTAAATCTGCGCGGTGTCGACGTGGCGGTAGCCCATCTCCAACGCCGTCGTCACCGCTTCGGCCTCCGACGGCGTGCCGAGACCCATCGTCCCGAGTCCGAGTGCGGGCACGTCCGCCTCCCCGAGCGTCGGTATCTCCGGTTCGTCGTCCATACGCACACGGGGGACCGTAGGGATTTGAGGTTCGGGGGTCCGTCCCCGAACCGTAATGCGGGGTGCGCCCCTACGCCCGCCCATGCGACGCCCGAATAAATCGAGCCACTGCGGGGCGACTGGCCGTGATAGCGACCGAACCGCGCCGCGAGACGGCGGGAGCGAGGCGTGACGGGGCGAGTCGGCGTCGTCGGCGCCGGGGCGGCGGGCGTCGGGGCCGCGTACGCCATCGCGGAGGCGGGCGCCGACGCCGAGGTGACGATACTGGAGAAAGGCGGCGGCGTCGGCGGGCGCGCCGCGACGCGGCGGCGACGCGGGTGCCGATACGACCACGGCGCGAACTACGTGAAGAACGCCGACGAGCGGACGGCCTCTCTGATTCCCGAACTGGGCGCGGAGGGCCTCGTGAACGTCGAGGAACCGGTGTGGACGTTCGACGCCGCGGGCGAACTCTCCGAGGGGGACGCGGCGGAGAACGCCCCCGAGAAGTGGACGTGGACGGAGGGAATCGCGGAACTCGGCACGCGCCTCCTCGACCGAACCGACGCCGACGTGCGGACGCGAACGCGGGTCGAAACCGTCGCGCGCGAGGACGACGGGTGGACCCTCTCGTGCGTCGACGGCGAGACGTTCGGGCCGTTCGACGCCATCCTCCTGACGCCGCCCGCGCCGCAGACGGCCGCCCTCCTCGATATGACCCACTGGGACGACGACCGGTTGGACGACGTGAGACGGAAGGTCAGTGCAGTCCCGTACCGGACCGTCAAAACCGTCGTCCTCCACTACCCGTTCCGCGAGGAGTACCCGTGGTACGGCCTCGTGAACGCGGACAAGGAACACGAGATAGGCTGGCTCTCCCGCGAGGAGTGCAAGGACGGCCACGTCCCCGAGGGCGAGAGCCTGTTCGTCGCGCAGATGAGCCCCGAGTGGTCCGCCGAACGATACGCCGAACCGGTAGAGGAGGTAGCGCCCGCCGCGGCCGGACACGTGGCCGAACTCCTCGGCGACGACCGGTACCGCGCGCCCGACTGGACCGACGACCAAGGGTGGCGACTGGCGCTTCCCGACGAGGGCGTAGACGAGGACGTGATTCGCTCGGCGGAGGACGCCGGCCTCTACTTCGCCGGCGACTGGGTGGCCGGCGAGGGGCGCGTCCACCGCGCCCTCTGGAACGGGTACGACGCGGGCGAGCGAATCGCCGAGAGCATCTGAGACGCGTCCCCGCGGTCACTCCGCCTCGTGTATTCGCTCGCCGCGGTGGAGGCGCGCGGCGATGGTGAACGTCTGCTCCCGTTCGCGCCGCGTCGGGAAGTGAGCGGCGAGGTACCGCGCGACGGCGACGAACAGCGTCCGAATCTCCTCCGGGTCGTCCCGCACGTCTATCTGCGAGAACCCGGCTTCGAGGGCCTGAAACGTGTGGAACCCGGCGTCTTCGCGGAGGAGCCCCCGCCCGAGTCGTTCGCGGAGTCGCGCCGGGTCGCCGCCGCGGTCTAAGAAGTGCGCGGCGTGCCGCCCCGCGGCGTCCACCCGCCCCTCCGCGTCGAACGCGGCGAGGAGTCCGTCGAGGTGCGTCTCGGCGTCTCCCTCGCCGTCGGCGTCTCCGCCGGGCCGGTCCGGCACCGGCGCGGGCGGCGTGTTCAGGAAGCGGTCGAGGTAGACGTTCGTCGCCGCGTCGAACACGCCGCGGTAGAGTTCCGTCGCCCCCGTCCGCCGCGCCAACCGGTGGACAGCGTTGGCGTAGGTGAACGTGTGGTGGACGGTGTTCCAATCAGAGAACTCGTTGACGGTGCCGAACCGGGCGACGTGCGTCCCGGCGGCGTAGGCGACTTCGCCCGCGAGTTCCTCCACCGTCGCGCCCTCGGCTATCGCCGACGTGAGCGCCGAGAACACCGTCTCGGGGTCGTCCGCGAGGAGCGTCTCGGTGAACCCCTCGGGGGCGGTCCACGACTTCGACTCGCCCGCCGCGACGAGTTCGTCCAACCCGTCGAACGTCCCCTCCAGCATCGACGCGAGGTCCACGGGTTGCCGCCACGAGGACCGTTCCTCGGCGCGGGCCGCCGTCGCCAACCCCCGAACCAGAGTCGGGAGGACCGCCTCCGCGCGGTCCCGCCCGACCGTATCGAGGGCTTCGAACGCCTTGTTGACGAAATCGAGCGTGTGACCGGCGTTCAGGTAGCGGTGGTCGGTCGCCGCCGCGGCCAGCATCTCGGCCACCCGCGCGTCCGAGCAGTCGTTCGCTATCGCCGTCCGGAGGACGCGTTCCGCGCCGTCGGCGTCGCGCACCTCGACGTTCTCGCGGAACCACGACTTCAACCGGTCGTACGGCACGTCGCGCGCGCCGAACGCCTCCTGGTCGAACCGCGGCGGTTCGTCCGCGCAGTCGTTCGCCACCTCCGCGAGACCCTGATACAGCGCGCGCGTTCGGTCCTCCTCGCGGAGGTGCGGGAGGACGTTCGCCATCGCGGTCAGGACGGTCAGTCCCGGCCCCCACCCCGCCTCTCTGTACCGCGCGCCGAACCGGACGCCCGTCTCGACCACCTCCGCGGACGGGACGCCCGCGTCCGCGAGGCCGAGTACCGACTTGGCGACGACGAGTCGGAGGTTCCGTTCGAGGCCGTCCTCCAAGCGCGCCGCCCACCGCTCCGCGGGCGGTTCGTCGCGTTCGGGGTCCGGGTTCACGTACACGTCGCCGTCGCGCACCTCGACCGGGTACGTCCGCACGTCGTCCGCCCACGGGTCGAAGGTGTCGCCGCAGGAGAGTTCGAAGCGGGCGTGGTGCCAGTGGCAGGTGAGGACGCCGTCTTCGACGCTGCCGTCGGTCAGCGGAAAGCCCATGTGCGGACACCGGTTGTCGGTCGCGAACACCTCGTCCTCGTGGTAGAAGACGGCGAGCGGCGTCCCCCGTCCGGTGACGAGCGTTCGACCCTCCTCCTTCAGTTCGTCGAGGGCGCACGCGCGCACGAAGTCGCCCTGCGGTTCGGATGCCATGCGATGAGTAACCGTGCCACGCACCGTAAGCGTTCGCTGAAGCGAGTATACGTAGCGTCGGTGACACGTCTCGGCGCGCTGCGGAGGTTACCCGGAGACGGGCTTCGAGAGGGAGTGAGGGACGGTCTCGATACGTAACGGCGGCGTGCGGTGGGCTGACACCCGTCTGCCGATAGCTTTTATTCGAGGAGAGCGAACAGTCTGTCGTGCCTGCCCTCACCGTTCGAATCGACCCACACGTCCACTCGGATGCGTCGTACGACGGCTCGGACCCCGTGGAGTTGATTCTCGAGCAGGCGGCCGAAATCGGCCTCGACGCCGTCGTCATCACGGACCACGACGTCATCCACGAGTCGATTCGGGCCGCGGAACTCGCCCCCATGTACGGACTCGTCGGCATCCCCGGGGTGGAAGTCTCGACGGCCGACGGGCACCTCCTCGCCCTCGGCGTCGAGTCGATGCCGCCGCGCCGCGAACCCCTCGGCGACACCGTCGAGTGGATTCGCGACCGCGGCGGCGTCGCCATCGTCCCGCACCCGTTCCAGCGGAGTCGCCACGGCGTCCGCAAGAGCCAACTGACCGACGCCGACGCCATCGAGGTGTACAACTCGTGGCTGTTCACCGGGTGGAAGAACCGCCGCGCGCGCCGGTTCGCCCGCGATTACGGCTACCCCGGCGTCGCCGGCAGCGACGCGCACAAGGTCGGATACGTCGGCCGCGCCTACACCGAGATAGACGTGCCCGACGTGACCCGCGCGACGCTCACCGCCAAGGACGTCCTCGACGCCATCTACCACGGGACGACGCGCGTCGAGGGGCGGCGGACCCCGATTCCGACGAGCACTCGCCACTACGGCGGCGCGGCGTTTCGGAAGAGCGGCTACTACGCGAAGTTAGGCGCGATCAAGAGCGGGTCGCTGGCGAAGACGGGCGCCGTGCAGGCCGCGCGAACGCTCGCCCGCGTCGGCCCGTTCTCCAGATGACGGCGCGCGGCGGCGAGTAGCACCACTCCGATCCGACGGTCGCCGACGCGGACGCCTCTGCCGAACGATATACGGGCGTCTACCGTGCACGTTCTCTCGTGTCTCTAGGAATCGGCCACTTCGCGGTCGGCGCGGCGGGAGCCCTCGCCCTGCTTCTGGTCACAGGCCTCCACCGGAGGACCCACCAAGACGGGGCCATCGCCATCGTGAGCGGACTCTGGGCGATCGTCCCCGACGTCGGACAGGTGATTCCCGGCGTCACCAGCACCGACGGAACGCCGCTTGCCAACCTCTTTTGGTTCCACTACTTCCTCGATTCTCACCCGTTTACCGATAGCGCGGCGGGGAGCG
Organism: Halopelagius fulvigenes; assembly: GCF_042662625.1. GTDB lineage: Archaea > Halobacteriota > Halobacteria > Halobacteriales > Haloferacaceae > Halopelagius > Halopelagius fulvigenes. The sequence goes on along the minus strand of NZ_JBHSXH010000009.1, from coordinate 331,165 downwards.
CGGTGTTCGTCAGCGCTCTCGTCTGTGCGGTGGCGTTGCTGGTTCTGATAGAGGGGAACAGAGAGGGAACGTAGCGGCGTTCGGCTATCCGTCTCGCTCCGCCGAACTCACCAACTCCTCGTACTGCGCGCCGGTCTGTTTCAGCGTCTCCGTCGAGTAGAGGCGTTCGTGGTCGAACGGCAGGTGGTCGGCGGCGAGTTCGTCTATCTTCTCGTCCACCGCGTCCGCCTCGCGGCCGTGAATCATCGTAAAGAGGTTGTAGTCCCAGTCGAGGTCCTCCCGGCGCGGCCGGTGGTAACAGAGCGTCACGTACGGAAGCCGACCGGCGGCCTCGCCGCGAGCGTCGAGTTCGTCGTCCGGCACGTCCCAGACGACCATGCAGTTCGAGTCGAAGCCGGTGACGACGTGGTTGACGACGCAGCCGATTCGCTTGATGCACCCGTCGTCGAGGAGGCGGGAGATGGCCGAAACGACGTCGTCCACGTCCGCGCCCACGGCCTCGGCCACGTCCGCGTACGGCGTCGGCGAGAGCGGAAAGCCGTCCTGAATCTCGACGAGGAGGTCGGCTTCGAGCGTCGAGAGGTCGCCGGTCGCCTCCTCGGAGATGCGCGTCGCGGAGACGTCCGTCGCTTCGAGGCTCTCGCGGGCGAAGCGGTCCCGGTTCACGACGGGAAACTCCAAGTCGATGTAGTAGTCCGTGAGCATCGGCAGGTTCAGTACCGTACAGCCGGTTCGCTCCTCGATTTCCGCGAGAATCTCGTCGCGGCGGTCCCGCGAGGCGGCGGTGACGACGAACCACATGTTCCACTCGTGGTCCCGGCGGTAGTTGTGGTTCACCTGCCGGTAGCCGTTTACCACCTCGGCCACCTCCGCGAACCGCGACTCGGGCGCGCTGACGGCCGCGAGCGTCGAACTCCCGATGACCGGCGGGTTCAGCACCGCGCCGAACCGCCGGAACACCTTCCGCTCTCGCAGTCGCCGCACCCGTTCGACCACCTCGGACTCCGGGACGCCCAGTTCCTCCCCCACCGTCCGGAACGGCCGCGGTTCTATCGGGAATCCGCTCTGGTACTCGTCGATGAGGGCGGCATCGACGTCGTCCAGTCTCGCGCGCCAATCGCCCTCCAGTGCGCTCATTGCGTAGACGTAGGAGCGAGCGAACGTACAGGTTTCGGGTTACGACGGCGCGATCTGACGGCCCCCGCGCGAGTAGTTCGACCGGCGGATTCCGACCCTCGAACGGACTACTTTTGTCGGGGCAGACCAACGTTCAAACATGGCTCAAGCGTCCGAGACGGACGAGTTCGGGGAGTGGCCGCTGAAGCGTCTCATGACCGAAGTGGTCGGCTCCGGGACCAAGTCCGCGGAGGACATGACGCGCGAACAGGCGCAGGACGCGATTCGGCGCATCTTCGCGGGCGAACCTGACCCGACCACCCTCGGAGCCTTCTGGCTCGCGAACCGCTGGAAGCACAACAACGCCGAGGAACTCGCGGCGTACGCCGACGTGATGTGCGAGCACGTCGAGTACGCGGAACCCGACGCCGACCCGGTCGACTGCGGCGCGAACTACGACGGCAAGGGGAAGACGGCGATTCTCGGCGCGGCCGCGGGCATCGTCGCCGCCGCCGCGGGCACGCCCGTCGTCGTCCACTCCGGCGACCGGGTGCCGACGCAGAAGCGGGACGCCTACAAGCACGTCCTCGACGAACTCGGCGTCCGGACAGAACTGGAACCCGAGGAGAGCGCCGACATGGTGGACGAGACCGGATTCGGCTTCTACTACCAACCCGCGTTCAACCCCGTCGTGGACGACCTGTGGGACCGCCGCGACCGGATGGGCGTCCGCACGTTCTTCAACACCATTGAGACCATCGCGAACCCCGCCGACGCCGACGTCCACCTCGGGTCATTCTACCACCTCACGTTCGCGAAGAAGATGGTAGACACCTTCGAGCGGTCCGAACACCACGACCTGCGCCGCGTCCTCATGTTCCAAGGCATGGAGGGGTACGACGACATCCGGCCGGGGTACACGAAGGTGGCCGAGTGGACCGACGGCGAGTTCGACGACTTCGAGATAGAGACGGCCGAGTACGGCATGGACTTCGAGTACGACGACTTAGGCGTGAGCGAGGACGACGTGGCGGGCGACTCCGCCGAAATCACGGAAGCTGTCCTCGCCGGCGAACGCGACGACCGCTTCGCCGACGCCGTCGCCCTCAACGCCGCTCTGCGCATCTACGCTCGCGAGGACGCCGACAGCATCGACGAGGGTCTGGAGGTGGCCCGCGACGCCATCGAGAGTGGCGACGCCGAGGCGGTCCTCGAAGACCTGCGCGCGTTCTGAGCGACGCCCCGGAAACCCTCTCTCTTTCGTCGCAGTTTCGAATTCGGACCTGTCGCCTCCCCGCCGAAGCAGTCAACCGCCTGCGGAGCGAGTTCGTCGGGGATGGAGTACACGAACCTCGGGAACACGGGACTAGAAGTGTCTCGGCTGTGCATGGGCTGTCTGAACTTCGGAACCGAACAGCCGTGGATGCTCCACGACCGAGAGGAGGCACAGGAGGTCCTCGACAGGGCGTTGGAACTCGGAATCAACTTCTTCGACACGGCGAACGCCTACTCGGGCGGCGAGAGCGAGGAGATTCTCGGCGCGGCCGTCGCCGAACGCGACAGGGAGGAACTCGTCCTCGCGACGAAGGTGTACTTCCCGATGCGCGAGGGGCCGAACGGAGGCGGCCTCTCCCGGAAGCACGTCCTCGACCAAGCGCACGCGAGTTTAGAGCGCCTCGACACCGACTACATCGACCTCTACCAGATCCACCGCTGGGACGAGAACGTCCCCATCGAGGAGACGCTCTCGGCGTTGGACCGCCTCGTCGAGGAGGGGGTCGTCCGCTACGTCGGCGCGAGTACGATGCCCGCGTGGAAGCTGATGAAAGCGCTGCACGAGGCCGACGTGAACAACTACGAGCGGTTCGTCTCGATGCAGTGCGAGTACAACCTCGTGGACCGCCACGAGGAGGCGAACGTCCTCCCCCTCTGTGCGGACCAGAACCTCGGCGTGATTCCGTGGTCGCCCCTCGCCGGCGGGTTCCTCACGGGGAAGTACGAACGCGGGGAGGACCCCGACGAGGGCCGGGCTGCGACGGACGAGTACACGGAGAACCGGTTCACCGACGAGAACTGGGCGGTGCTCGACGTGGTCGAGGAACTCGCCGAGGAGAAGGACGCGACGGCGGCGCAGGTGTCTCTGGCGTGGTTACTGCGCAAGGAACTCGTGGACGCGCCCATCGTCGGTCCGCGGACGGTCGAACACCTCGAAGACGACGTCGGCGCACTCGACGTGGACCTCACCGACGAGGAGATGGAGCGGTTAGAGGAGCCGATAACGCCCGTCTGGAACCGGGACATCGGCGACGTGTGAGGGCCTCCTCGGAGACGGGCGGCGGCGTCACTCCACGCCGTCGCGTAGCGGAAGCGCGATACCGACGAGCGTCTCGCCCGCGGTGACCGTCGCCTCGCGCGCGACGGAGTAGACGAACCCCGCGCGGTCGGCCGTCACCTCCTGTAGCACCTCGTACGTGGTCGGGTCGTAGACGCGCCCGAGGTGGTCGCCCGCCTCCACCGTCTCGCCGAGGACGGTGTCGGGGCCGGGGTGGAACAGCCCCGAATCCGAGGCGGTGGCGCGCCCGAGGTGGTTCCGCGCCGTCCGCAGGTCCGCGGGCATCTCCGGGTCGCCCGAGAGCATGTCGAGTTCCTTGAGGACGTTCGTCACCCCGCGGACGCCGGTTTCGATGGCGGGTTCGACGAGTTGCTTGCTGTGGGCCAACTCGGGCGTGATGGAGGGGATGCCCTCGCGGGTGGCCGCGACGCGGAGTTTGCCGCCGAAGTTCCGCTCTGACCACTCCGCGTCCGCCTCGTCGCCGGCGGCCTCCGCCAGTAGCAGGTCGGTGCCGAACGCCGCGGCGAGCCGTCGGGACTCGTCGCTGCCCTTCAGGTAGACGGTGTGGGTGAGCATCTCGGGACTGCCGGTGTGTAAATCGACTATCGCGTCGGCCTCGCCGGCGTACTCCCAGAGGGCCGCCGCCATCCGTTCGTGGAGCGACCCGTCGGCGTCGCCCGGCCAGACGCGGTTCATGTTGGAGTTGACCGAGTCGAGTTCCTCCGGCGTCGTGTAGGAGACGCGGTCGAACGTGAGGGGGTCGGCCACGGGAACCGCCACGAGCGTCCCCGAAACCGCGTCGTGGTCGAGTCGTTCGTGGAGGCGGCGGAGGACTTCCGTCCCGTTCACCTCGCGGCCGTGTTGGGCGGCCTGCACGTACAGCGTCGGGCCGTCGGCGTCGGCGGCGCCGCCGTACGTGTGGACGGTCGTCTGCACCGGAACGCCGGAGGGCAAGCGCGCGAGGGTGAGCGTCTCGGCCGTGTGCATACCCGCACCTCGGACGGGCGCGCCTTGTATCATGCGGGGGTCGCCCCTCGAAGGCACCGTTTTTGTACCCGACGACCCACCATCCCCTATGGTAGACGAATCCGCGATGGACGACCCCGAGAATCCGGTTGCGACGCTCCAGACGAACCGCGGCGACATCGTCGTCGAACTGTTCGAGCAACGCACCCCGCGGACCGTCGAGAACTTCGTCGGCCTCGCGACGGGCGAGAAGGAGTGGAGCGACCCGGAGACGGGCGAAACGCGGACGGACTCGCTGTACGACGGCACCGTCTTCCACCGCATCATCGAGGGCTTCATGATTCAGGGCGGCGACCCCGAGGGGACTGGCCGCGGCGGCCCGGGCTACACCTTCGACGACGAGTTCCACGACGAACTCAACCACGACGAGGCGGGCAAACTGTCGATGGCGAACCGCGGTCCGAACACGAACGGGTCGCAGTTCTTCATCACCCTCGACGCCCAACCCCACCTCGACGGCAAGCACGCCGTCTTCGGGCAGGTCATCGAGGGGATGGACGTCGTCGAGGAGATCGGTAGCCTCCCGACGGACCGCAACGACAAGCCGATGAAGGACGTCGTCCTCGAATCCGTCGAGATCGAGGAGTAGAACTCGTAAGCTCAACGGAGGCGGGACCGGAATCGCCTCGCTCGCGATTCTTTTTCGTGACCGCAATCGACAGCGCAAAGGCCGGCGGCGCACTAGCTCGGCGTAATGAGTGAGTCCGACGGGTCCGGGGATGGACCGCTTCGCCCGAGCGATATCGGCGACGACGAGAACGCGCCACCGATAGAGGAGAAGCCCTACAAGATCATCTTCGAGGCGAACAAGTGCTTCGCGGCCGGGCGGTGCGCGGAAGTCGCCGACAACTGGGAGATGGACCTCGCGACGAACCTGGCGAAGCCGAAGTCGTACTTCATCGGCGAGGACGAACTGGAGGAGAACGTCCGGGCGGCGGAGGTGTGCCCCGCGAAGAAGGACCGCGGCGTCATCCACGTCGTGGACCGCCGGACGGACGAGGAGATAGCGCCCGACCCGCACGGGGACGGGACGCTCAGCGTGGACTGGTAGTTCTCGGGTGCGTCCGCCGCCGACGAAGCGAAACCATCTTTGGTCAGTCCCCGGAAGTGGTGGGTGCGCGGGGGTGGCTGAGCCAGGCCAAAAGCGGCGGACTTAAGATCCGCTCCCGTAGGGGTCCATGGGTTCGAATCCCATCCCCCGCACTTCTCGTCGCCGAACGACAGTGAGGCGTCGGTATCGTACCGATGGCGTTCGACTCGGAAGCGGAGCGAGCGGTAGTGAGCGGAGAGACCGTGGTTCCCGTGAGCGACGCGAACGGGAACTCGTGAGACGCAAAGCGTCTCACGGTGGTTCGAATCCCGTCCCCCGCGCTCGTTTCTCCGAACTGCGACCGCCGAGGGGCCCGAACGCCACCGACGTGCGCCTCACCGCCAGAGAGATAGCTTGTGACCGGTCGAAGGGGCGTCCACGACCTCTTCTTCCGGTTTCCACGGCGCGGACCGCCTCCACTCGTCGGCGCTCTCGATCAAGTTTCGAACGTCCCGTACGAACGGCATGGGGTCGTCCGCGCTGAGGTAGTCGAACCGAGGGTGTCGGACGAGCGAGGACGCGACGTCGACGACGGCGTCCGCGAATCGGGGTCGTTCGACGAGGTTGTACTCCTCGAAGAGGACGCTGTGGAGGTAGAGCAACTCCCCGCGGAGGAGGTGTCCGCCCATCCCCGCGGTGTAGGTCGCTTCGGACGCGGCCTCCGCGAAGCGCGGGCGGTCGGTCGCTTGTAACCAGTAGAGATACGGGAAGTCGACGCCGGCTTGGACGGTGAACGGGAGCGACGACCAGAACCGGGGGTTCACCTCCATGAGTTTGAACTCGCCGGTCCGTTCGTCGCGGAGGAACTCCACCATCGCGACGCCGTGCCAGTCGAGTCGGTTCAACAGACTCCGCCCGGCCGCTTCGAGTTCCGGAATTCGGACCGACTCCCTGTACGCGCTCGGCCCGCCGGCGTACTTCCACCCCCGTCGTTGGCGGTGTTGGAACGTCGCCATCGGCTCGCCGCGGTCGTAGATGGCGAAGAAGCCGTACTCGTCGGACTGCGGGACGTACTCCTGAACGAGGGGGACGTGACCCATCTCGGCGCGTATCTCCGAGCGATTCGGTTCCTCACCGGGCGCGAGATACACCGTCGAGGCGTCCGACACGCCGCTTCGGGAGCCGTCGACGTACTCGGGTGCCAGAACGGTGTACCGCGACTTGACGATGGTCTCGCGGTCCCAGTCCGACCACTCGTCGAGCGTCGCCGTCTCGGGGGAGCCGACGCCGGCCGCCTCCGCCTCCGCGAACAGTTTCACCCGGTCTTGGACCTTCCGTAGCGTCTCCATCGTCGGCCACGGCGTCCCGACGTACTCTCCGAGCGTATCGCGGTTCTGCGCGAGTACGTACACGTCGGCTTCCCTGAACGGGACGACGGTCCGAACGTCGGGCCGTTCGGCGAGGGCCACCAGCGCGTCTCCGTACGAGTCGAGGCTCTCTCCCGGGTCGGGAACGCTCGCGCGCCCCTCGCAGTACTTCGAGCTGAATCCCGGCGGCGTCGCCTTCTCCGACACCGCGAGCGTTCGAACCCCGCGGCGCCCGAGGGACCGAAGGCAGGCGGCGCTGCTGGCGACGTTTATGGCGGGAACGACTGCGACCCCTCCCCCATCGGCCATTTGCTTGTTCATTGTTGACATTTTCAGTCCAACGACGCCTAATTATATCGGTGCTTACGCCACGTAGGCTGTCAATTAATGGGATAGATCACACGAATCGGGACATGAGAAGGCGCACTCCGGGACGTCCGAAGCGGCGGTGAGTTCGAGCGTCCGCATCGCGGACGACGGAGACGAACGCGCCGCGCGGCGGTCCGCACGTCGATAACGCACCGCTCCTCCGACGACGTTATCCCCGTCTCGCGCCAGTATAGGGGATGAAGACCGCGAGCCGGTCGCACCGGTACTCCGACGGACAGGGCTTCGACGACCCCTACGAGGGATTCGACCTCGGACCCGACGGGCCGGTGGTGGACGTAGACCCCGTGGACGACTACGCGCTCGCGGAACTCGTCGAGGAGGCGTCGCTCGTAGCCGAGGACGTGGACGTGGCGGCCTTGGTGGACGTGGGTCTCGACTACCTCGCCGTCGAGCAGTACGAACAGGCCATCGACGCGTTCGGCCGGGCGGCGTTCTACGCCGAGGAGGGGAGTCGAGAGGCCCGAACGGCGTGGGTGAACAAGGGCGTCGCACTCGCCCTCCTCGGGGAGTACGACGAAGCGGCCGGCGCGCACCGCGAGGCACTCCGCATCGGCGACGGGACGCCGGCGGACGGTCGGGCGTCGTCGACGTCACCGGACGACGATATCTCGGCGACGGCGCACGCGAATCTCGCGTACGCCCTGTGGGAACTCGGCGAGAGCACGCGTCCGTTGGAGCACGCCGAACGCGCCGTGACGCTCGACCCCCGCCTCGCGGAGGCGTGGTACGACAGGGGGTACTTCCTCAATGAGAGCGGTCGGCACGAGGAGGCGCTGACCTGCCTCGACAACGCGCTGACGCTCGGTCTGCGCGACTCGTGGGTCCACGACGAACGCGCGCGCGCACTCGACGCCCTCGGCGAGTACGAGGCGGCGGCCGAGGCGGAAAACCGGGTGACGGGCGGCCGCATCCGCCGGGGGGACGCCGCCCGTCTCACCGAGTGAGAACCGTCTTCGACGCGCGTGCGAGCCCCAACTTATTCGGGGCTGGCTAATTAGATGTAATTACACGATGTCCGTACGACCGCTCGTGGGGCCGACCCGGTACGATTACCAGCTCGGCGTAATGGGGATGAGTCTCGTCTGCGGCGGCGCGGTCGGCGCTCTCTCCTCGATTCCGCTGTACGTCGCGGGCAGTCTCGGCGCGCTCTTGGCGGCGGTCGTTCTCGTCGTCGGGACGGTCACCGAGTTCGCGTGACGTTCTCTCCCCTGCTAGCGACGAGAAAAGTGGACGTTCTTCCGCGTTTCGTCCGGAAGAAGACGACGGCGAATCGACGTTCGGACCGTCTATCGCCGGCGTCGGCGGACTCGGCGCAGAGCGACGACTGAAGGTCGGAGAGCCTCCTCGGAGATTCTCCCCGGCGGACGGACTGTCTCTCCTATTCGTACGAAAGCCGTTGGACGGTGACAGGTCGTCGCGGACGGACGGAGATGCCGCTACGCGTCGAACGAACTCGGCGTCGTAACGGACGGGTGCGTCGCTCCGAACGCGGCGTGGCGACTGGCGGTGTAGCAGAATGGGAAAAGGTAGCGGCCAGCCGGGAGCAGCCCGGCGAGCCGCTGCCGCCCTGAATTGGTCCCCGCTGACGCTTCGGCCCTCCAAAGCGAAGCGTCACTCGGTGAGATGGCCGGGAGGAACTTAAAAGTGCCGCACCTGCCGCGATACGTTCGCCGCCGCTGATGTATCCAACGAGATACGTCGCCCGAGTGAGGATTCCGCGCGGGCGTCGGACGCGAGGGGCTTTTGCCCCGCCGTCCCCTCCGTGGGACCATGAGCGACGTATCCGGACGCGTCCGACGGGCGTTCGATGACCACAACTCCTTCGAGCAGGTAGGCGACGAGACGTTCGAATCGACCGCGACTGCGTTCGACGGTCGGGTTCGCGTCTCCGAGGACGGCGCGGAGGTGACGTTCGACGTGGAGGTTCGCGTCCCCATGCTGGACGCCGTCGTCGAGGGCGACGTGGCCGACGTGGTCGAAGACGGGTGGTACGAGACGTTCGCGCTTCGAGCGGAGGACATCGGCGGCGTGACGAAAGTCGAACGCGACCTGTCGGTGGACGTGCGCCGGGAGGGCGAGGAGGCGGTGGTCGAAACCTCGTTCGCCGACGTGAACGAACGCCGCGGCGCGGACGACGCCGGCGCGGTCATCGACTACGTCGAGGGGACGTACGTGCAGGGCGTCATCCCCGGATACGAGTACACCGACCCGGTGTCGAGCCTCATCGACCGGGCGAGCGAGGCGGCGGGCGGAGACGGCGGAACGCCGCTCTGAACGGCGAGAAATTAGGGTTTCGGTGACGGAGCGGACGGCGACGGGGGGAGTCAGTCCATCGCCATGTACGTCTGCGTGTCTTCGATGCCGTTTATCTCGTGGATGCCCGCGGCGATCTCTTTCACCTCGCCGGGGGAGCCCACCTCCGTTTTGACGACGAAGTCCACGTCGCCGGCGACGATACTGACGCTCCGGACGCCCTCGTCGAGCGATAGCATCTCCTCGCGGAGGCGGTCTACGTCCCCGGTTGACGCCTTCACCATGACGTAGGAGGTGACCATCTCAGGCACCCCCCGTGGACGCGGACAGTTTCTCGCCGACGACGAGTTGCCGGACTTCGTCCAACACGGAGAAGTCCGCGAGCACCGCGATTCTGTCCCCCTCCTCCAGCGAGTGGTCCGGCATGGGCAGTCCCATCGGTTCGTCCGCCTTCCCGAACGCGAGGATGCGCGCGTTCGCCGGGAGGGCCACCTCGTCTATGGTGTACCCCTGCATCGGCGACTCCTCGGAGACGGTCATGAGGACGACCTGAAGGTGTTGTGCGATGTCGGCGATGGCGCGAACGGACCCCCCGAGGAGGGCGTTCTTCGCGCCGATCGCGCCGAGGCGTTCGGGGTAGACCACCTCGTCCACTTCGTTGGCGTACTTCTGGTACACCTCCTCGCGGTAGTCCTCGTCCACGCGGAGGACCGTCCGGAGGCCGTGGTGTTTGGCGATGGAACAGGCGGCGAAGTTCACGTTCAAATCGCCCGTGAGTGCGCCGAGCGCGTCGGACTTATCGATACCCGCCGCTTCGAGCGTCTCCTCGCGGGCGCCGTCTCCCTCCACCACCTCGAATCCGGCGTCGCGGGCCCGGTCGATTCGGTCCCGGTCCCGTTCGACGAGGGCCACCTCGTGTCCCTCCCCTTTGAGAACCCGGGCCGTTCGAAGACCGACACGTCCGGCACCGATGATAACGAACCGCATATGAGAGACGTACGCCGCGTGAGATGAATAACCTTGCCCCGGCGAGCGGCACAAACGCTTTGAGCCGATGCGTGCATGTGTCTGTCATGGTACACGCCTTCATCATGGTGAAAACCGCCGCGGGCGAGTCGGAACGGCTGCTCGACCCCATCCGAAAGCTCTCGACAGTCACGGAGGCGCACATCGTCGCGGGCGACTACGACATCATCGCGGAAGTCGAGTCCGAGGAGGTGTACGAGGTACTGAAGACCGCCTCCAGCGGCGTTCAGGGGTTGGAGGGCGTGACGGACACGAAGACGTACATCTCGATGGATGACTGACGGGGGCGGTCAGCGGTCGAGTTCGTTCGGGTCGTGCCGCGAGAGGTGGTCCCGCATCGCCGCCTTCTGCCGTTCGACGCCCGGCGGGAGCGACCCGTACGCGTGGTCGAACACGTCGTCGGGGTCCGCCGGCGGGACGGACTCGGCCTCCTCGACCGCGGCTTTCAGCTCCGCCTCCGTCTCCTCGCGGACCGTCTCGACGAAGTCGTCGTCTATCACGCCCTCCCCGCGGAGGAACTCCTCGTACCGTTCGAGGGGGTCGCGCGTCCGCCACTCCGGTAAGTCGGGCTCCTCGCCGCGGTAGACGCTCGGGTCGTCCGCCGTCGTGTGCGGCCCCCGCCGGTATGTGAGACTCTCCACGAGGACCGGGTCGCCGCCCCGCGCCGAGGCGAGGGCGTCGGTGACCGTCTCGCGGACCGCCAACGGGTCGTTGCCGTCCACCTGCACGCCCTCGAAGCCGTACGCCTCCGCTTTGACGGCGATGGAGTCGCTCGCAGTCTGTCGGTCCCGGCGCATCGAGATGGCCCAGTCGTTGTTCTCGCAGAAGAAGACGACCGGCGCGTCGAAGACGCCCGCGAAGTTCAGCCCCTCGTGGAAGTCGCCTTCGCTCGTCGCGCCGTCGCCGAAGCAGACGAGGACCGCGTACTCCTCCTCGCGGTAGTTCGCGGCCATCCCCGCGCCCGTCGCCAGCGGTATCTGCGTGGCGATGGGCACCGCCTGCGGGAAGACGGGGACGTCGTGGTCCGAGTGGTACTCCGCGCGGCCGCGGCGGAACAGGAGTACGTCGCTCATTGGGACGCCGCGGGCCAGTTGGAGGGCGTTCGAACGGTAGGTTGGGAATAGCCAGTCGTCCTCCCGAAGCGCGTGGGCCGCGCCCACCTGCGACGCCTCCTGCCCGCGGAACGGCGGGTACCCGCTCATCCACCCGCGTCGCTGGAGGGCGAGGGCGCGGTCGTCGAACCGACGCGCCCGGACCATATCGCGGAAGGCGGCGCGGGCGTCCACCTCGGTGAGCCACGTCTCTTCGAGGGAGCGCTCTCCGACGAGTCGGTGCATGCCCGAGTTCTCGCCGCGACTCCTGATAAAGTTCCGCGATCGTCCGCGAGAGCGGGGACACCTCGAAACCCGAGGGTGTAAAGTTCGGCGGCGACGTACTCGGCGTATGGTCTCGGTCGTCAACCTCGTGCTGTTCGGGGCGGTCCTCGTCGGTCACACGCTCCTGGCGGCGGTGTTAACCCGGTTCTTCCGCATCCGGCTGAAGACGCAGTGGGGGTACGTCGTCTACTCGCTGCTTCTCATCCCCGTCGTCCTCATCGTCTCGACGCTCGTGTTCTTCGGCGTCCTCCCCATCGGTGCCGGGTTGAACCTCGACGTCCCGGTGTTGCTCGGGGCGTCCGTCGGCATGCCGCTGGCTCTCGGGTTCGCCATCGACACCCTGTACGTGCCGCCGCCGGAGGAGTACGACCTGCCGGAGACGCAGTAGTCGGTTACGCTTCGTCGCGCCGTTCGCGTTCCCGCAGGAGTCGTTCGACGCTCCGTTCGACCATCTCGACGACGTCCTCCGGCGGTTCCGTCGCGTCGATGCGGACGAAGCGCTCGGGGGTGGCCTCGATGAGTTCCTCGTAGTTGTCCCGCACGTCGGCGAGGTACTCCGCTCGCTCGAACTTGTTCGTCGCCCCCGCGCGGGCGGCAGCCGTCTCGGGGTCCACGTCGAGGTAGATGGTCGCGTCCGGCGGGCGGGAGAACGCCGCGTGGATGCCCTGCACGTATTCGAGCGGTCGCGTCAGGTCCGTCTCCGAGAGCGTGGCCGCCTGATAGGCGAACCGCGAGTCGGAGTAGCGGTCCGAGACGACGAGCTTCCCCGCCTCCAACGCCGGGCGAATCACGCGCGAGAGGTGGTCGGCGTGGTCCGCAGTGAACAGGAACAACTCGGCCAACGGGTCGGCCCCCTCGTCGGACATCGACCGGTAGACGGCGTCGCCGTACCACGACTCCGTCGGTTCGCGGGTGAACACCGCGTCGGGATAGGCGTCATGTAGCGCCTCCCACGCGGTCGTCTTCCCGCTTCCGTCGAGTCCTTCGAGCGTGATGAGCATACTCCGACGTGGAACTCGGAGGGAGTAAAGCGTCGCGGGATTCGGACGGGCGGACGCCCGCCGCGCCGCCGACGGGTCGCCGGACGGCGGCGGGACGGCGGCAGAACGGCCGCGAAACCGGGGGACGGGAGTACATTTACCTGTCCAGAAGCCGACGTAGACGCCATGAACGTCCTCGTCGTGGGCGGAACCGGATTCATCGGGAGCCACCTCTGCCGCGAACTGATCGAACGCGGGCACGAAGTGACGGCCCTCTCGCGGAGTCCCGGCGGCGACGGCTTGCCGGAGGCGGTGAACAACGCGATGGGGAACGTGACCGCGTACGACTCCATCAAAGGCGCGTTCGAGGGGGTGGACGCCGTGTTCAACCTCGTCGCCCTCTCGCCGTTGTTCAAGCCGAAGGGGGGCAACGAGATGCACGACAAGGTCCACCGACACGGAACCGAGAACGTCGTCCGCGCCGCGGAGAACAACGACGTGGACCGGTACGTCCACCTGAGCGCGTTGGGCGCGGACCCCGACGGCCCGACGGCGTACATCCGCGCGAAGGGCCGGGCCGAGGAGATAGTCACCGACTCGGACCTCGCGTACACCATCTTCCGTCCGTCGGTGGTGTTCGGCGAGGGCGGCGAGTTCCTCTCCTTTACGAAACTGCTCGCGCCGCCGTACGTGAGTCCGCTTCCCGGCGGGGGGAAGACGCGGTTCCAACCGCTCTGGGTCGGCGACTTCGCGCCGATGCTCGCGGACGCGGCCGAAGCGGAGGAACACGTCGGGCGAATCTACGAAGTCGCCGGTCCGGAGAAACTCACCCTCGCGGAGATAGCGAAACTCATCCACGAGTCCGAGGGTCGGTCGACGACCGTCGTCCCGGTTCCGATGCCGTTGGCGCGAATCGGCCTCGCCGTCGGCGGGGCGATTCCGGGGTTCCCGATGGGGGCCGACCAGTACCGCTCACTTCAGTTCGACAATACGACCGACGACAACGACGCGGGCGCGTTCGGCGTCGATAACGACGACCTAACGACGGTCCGCGCGTACCTCTCCCGTCGGAACGCTGACGACTGAGCGGGGGGTCGCTCCGGAGCCGAGCGGCCGAAAAGATTATAAACGAAGTGATCCTTCCACCTCGAAGGACTCCCATCCGTCGGTGTAACGACTCGTTAACAACACGGTTACGTCCGGCGATTTACCCCGTTATAGTCACCTAAGCAGATATTCCTCCATCACAAAACTTATATCTACGTTGATGTTCGCATATATTCAATGGCGAGGGGACCGGAGAAACGATGAAGCTCGCAATGATCGGATTCGGGCAGGCTGGGGGAAAAGTAGTCGATAAATTCGTCGAATACGACAAGCGTCAAGGGTCGGGCATCGTCCGCGCGGCCGTGGCAGTCAACTCGGCGAAGGCAGACTTGATGGGACTCAAACACATTCCGCAGGACCAACGCGTGCTCATCGGGCAGTCGCGCGTGAAGGGCCACGGTGTCGGTGCCGACAACGAACTCGGCGCCGAAATCGCCGAGGAAGACATCGACGAAGTTCAAGGTGCCATCGACTCGATCCCCGTCCACGAAGTGGACGCGTTCTTGGTCGTCTCCGGACTCGGAGGCGGTACCGGGAGCGGCGGTGCGCCCGTACTAGCGAAACACCTGAAACGAATCTACACCGAACCCGTGTACGGCCTCGGCATCCTGCCGGGCAGCGACGAGGGGGGAATCTACACCCTCAACGCCGCGCGGTCGTTCCAGACGTTCGTCCGTGAGGTGGACAACCTCATGGTGTTCGACAACGACGCGTGGCGGAAGACCGGGGAGTCCGTACAGGGTGGGTACGACGAGATCAACGAGGAGATAGTCAACCGCTTCGGCGTCCTGTTCGGCGCCGGAGAGGTCGAACAGGGGGGCGAGGTCGCAGAGAGCGTCGTCGACTCCTCCGAGATCATCAACACGCTCGCCGGCGGCGGCGTCTCCACCGTCGGGTACGCCTCCGAGACCGTCGAGGGGTCGGGCGGTTCGGGCGGGGGACTGCTCTCTCGACTCACCGGCGGCGAGGAGGACACGAATCTCGACACCGCCCACACGACCAACCGAATCACGTCGCTCGTGCGTAAAGCGGCGCTCGGACGCCTCACGCTCCCCTGCGAGATAGAGGGAACCGAACGCGCCCTTCTGGTGATGGCCGGCCCGCCGGAGCATCTCAACCGGAAAGGTATAGAGCGCGGGCGGAAGTGGATCGAGGAGCAGACCGGGAGCATGGAGGTCCGCGGCGGCGACTACCCCATCCGAGGGGCCGGGAAAGTCGCGTCCGTCATCCTGCTTTCGGGCGTCACGAACGTCCCGCGCATCAAGGAGCTCCAGCAGGTCGCCATCGAGGCGCAGGACAACATCGACGAAATCCGAGAGGAGAGCAACGACAACTTGCAGAACCTAATCAACGATGACGAAGACGAGCTTGAATCGCTGTTTTAAGCTCGCGTTGGCCTGCGTGCTCGTCCTCTCTCTGGCGGCCGTCCCAGCGGCGGCCGTCTCCGTCGGGGACGACGACGTTCCCGCCGAGAGCGAAGTCGGTCAGCAGGTCACCGCGACGGTGACGCTCGACGAACTGTACAAGGACCCGCAGCTTGAGTCGTGGACGCTCGCGGGCTCTACCGAACTGACCGACGTGACCTGGACCGTCGTCTACTACGACCAGACCGGCGCGAAAGTCGGACAGGACGAGTTCGACGGTCAGAACTTCAGCGGCGTGGACGTCTCCGCCGCCGACGGGACGAGCGAAGTCGAGGTGACCGTCACCGGCACCGTCCCCGAGGTGGAGTCGTACAGCTACGACCCCGCACAGGAGTTCACGGCGATGCAGCTGACGCAGACGCGCTCCGGCGGGTCCTCGAACGAGATAGGCTCGTGGTCCACGCACCACTTCACGCAGGAGAGCAACGACGCGCGCGCCGCACTCGACGACGCGAAGTCGGCTATCGAGAGCGCGTCGGGCGCGAACACGAAGGAGGCCGAACAGCAGCTCGCCAACGCGGTGGAAGCCTACGAGGGCGGGGAGTTCGGTCTGGCGACGACGCTGGCGAACGAAGCGCAGACGAAAGCGCAGAAGGCACAGAAGTCGAGCCAGACGAAACAGCTCGCGATGTACGGCGTCGGCGGTCTGCTCGTCTGCTCGTCGTCGCCCTGTTCGTCGGTGGGTTCCTCTACTGGCGGTCACAACAGGACACCTACGACAAACTGGGCTAACGCCCGCTCGAACGCACTTTTTTTAGTGGCGCTCGCTCGAACGTAGTGGCGATGCGCGTCGTCGTCCCGTACGCCGGTCGCGACCCGAAGAGTCGGCTCTCCGAGCGTCTGACCGAGTCGGAGCGGCGAGCGTTCGCTCGGGCGATGTTGCGCGACGTTCTCGACGCTATCGAGGCGGCGGGACACGACCCGGTGGTGTTGGCCACCGAACCCGTCTCGGTTTCGGACGCCGACGTCGTCGTGGACGACAGACCGTTGACGCCCGCCGTCAACGCCGTCCTCGCGCGCCTCGACGGATCGGACGGCGACGGCCCCGCCTTCGCGGACGTGGCCCGCGACGGCGAGGTGGCGGTGGCGATGGCCGACCTCGCACTCGCCACGCCGGAGGCTGTGCGGCGACTCGCGGACGCCGAGGGCACGGTGGTCGTCGCGCCCGGGCGCGGCGGCGGGACGAACGCACTCGTCGTCCGCCACCCGGAGTTCCGCGTCGATTACCACGGCGCGTCCTACCGCGACCACCGCCGCATCGCCGAGGAGGTGGGGGCGTCCGTCCGCGTGGTCGATTCGATGCGCCTCTCGACCGACGTGGACGAACCGTCGGACCTCGCGGAGGTCTTGCTCCACGGCGGCGGGGAGTCGCGGCGGTGGTTACGCGAGGCCGGGTTCGAACTCAACATCCGCGGGGGGCGCGTCGGCGTCGTTCGGGAGGCGTAACCGCAGGTTTCCTAAACTATCTGCCAGTAAAGACATATGGGTAGAGACGAATCGTCACTGTGCGCGGCACGTCGGGTGTTCCGGCACACCGGTTGAACCGCACTGTCGCGCGTCGCCCCATCCCCTGTCTTCGCGGACGGACCTCCCGCCGTCCGTCCTCTCGCGGAAGCGCCGCCGCGCCCCCCCGTCCCGCGGCGGCGCCGTGCGCTCCCCGTTTCCCCCTGCGGGGAGTGTACACCCTTTTGTGCCCTCGGGTCGCACCCGAACGCATGTTCCCCGGCATCGACGAGTACGACGTGTCCGTCGACGTAGACGAGGGCGACGTCGAACGACTGCTGGCGGCGTCCCCGGCGGACGTCGAGGCGGCGCCGGAACTCACGTTCTCTCGGAACATCTTCCTCCCGTTGACGACGGCCTGTCGCTACACCTGCACGTACTGCACCTACTACGACGTGCCGGGCGAGGCGTCGTTGCTCTCCCCCGAGGAGGTGCGGCGGCGACTGCGCGTCGGCGCGGACGCCGGGTGCACGGAGGCCCTCTTCACCTTCGGCGACAAGCCCGACGACCGCTACGAGGAAATACACGCCCAGTTGGACGAGTGGGGGTACGACGACATCCTCGCCTACCTGCGCGACGTCTGCGAGATGGCGATGGAGGAGGGACTCCTCGCGCACAGCAACCCCGGCGACCTGACGGAGGCGGAGTTCGAATCGCTCGCGCCGGTCAACGCCAGCATGGGCGTGATGCTGGAGACGACTGCGGACGTGCGGGCCCACGCCGGGACGCGCCGGAAGACGCCCGGCCAACGACTGAACACCATCGAGGCCGCGGGCGAAGTCGGCGTCCCGTTCACCACGGGCATCCTCGTCGGCATCGGCGAGACGTGGCGCGACAGGGCGGAGAGTCTGCTGGCGATTCGCGAACTCCACGAACGGTACGGCCACGTGCAGGAGGTCATCGTCCAGAACGTCGTCCCGAACGAACGCTCCGACTTCGAGAAACCGTCGGTGGAGACGATGCGCCGCGTCGTCGCCATGGCGCGCGTCGCCCTCCCCGAGGAGGTATCGGTGCAGGTACCGCCGAACCTCTCGCCGACGCGCGAACTCCTCGACTGCGGCGTGGACGACTTGGGCGGCGTCTCGCCCGTGACGGACGACTACATCAACCCGGACTACGAGTGGCCCGCCCTGCGGGAGCTCCGCGACATCGCCGACGAGGCGGGCGTCCCCCTGTACGAACGTCTGCCCGTCTACGACCGCTACCTCCCCGGATCTCACCGACGCGAGGACTTCGACGGCCGCGAGGCCCCCGGCGAGTGGCTTTCGCCCGCCGTGCGGGACGCGATAGCGGCGGACGACGTTCACGGCGAACGCTACCGCGGCGTCGCGCGCCGCGACGGCCCCCTCGCGGTCGGTGCGGACGACTGACGGTCCGACGCCGGCGTTCCCGGAATCCGAGAACCACCGGCGACTGCCTTAGCCTCGCCCGCGAAGGGTACCCTATGTGTCAGATAGACGCGCCGTGGGCCGTCGCCGTCCCCGGTCCGATTCCGTTCTGCGAGACGTCCCGCCGGTCCGCCGCCGACCGCCGTCGCGGCGGCTAAGCGCCGAGGAACGCTCCGTTTCGCGCGTCAGCGAGACCGGAAGAACGAGACGACGGTCACGACGGCGGTCAGAACCGGCGGGACGGGGAGTTCGACCCGGCCGGAGAGCTGCGGGATGCGCTTTCGCGCCAGCGTGTACAGCGCGCCGACGACGAGGAGCGCGACCGTTCCCCCCCGAACGGCCGGGCCGTAGAGGACGAGACCCGGAACCGCCAGGACGGCCGCGAGCGCGAAGTCCTCCGGCGCGCCGTCGTAGCGAACCCAGCGACGCGGTGCGACCCACCCGCTGGCCGACCGGAGGTAGACGCCGCGGTTCGTCGCCGCCTCCCACGGGCGCGCCTCCGAACTCCCGCCCGCCACGTCGAAAACCGGGTGGAGCGTCGCGGCGACGGAGAACGCCGCCGCCGCGGTCGAAAGCGCCGACGGGGCGACGAACGCGAGGGCGAGACAGGCGAACGCCGCGACGGCGTACGCCTCCGCGACGTGGAACGTCCGGCGGTGTTCGCCGACGACCATGTCGATGTCGGGGAAGACGCTCCCCGCCACGGCCCCCGCGAGTGCCGCGGGCGCGAGGTCCGGCGCGAGGAGGGCGACGGGCGCGGCGAGGGCGAGGCCGACGGCGACGTGCGTCATCGCCATCATCGGCGACCACCCGGACCCGCGCGACGCCTCTCCGTACTCATCTCACAGCGATTCAACCGCCACCGACGTATATCTCTTGCGCGACGGGATTCGTCGCGGCGACCGTCGCCGGGTCAGATGCCGAGCACGTCGGGGACGCGCTTTCTGAACACCGTGTAGGCGAGAGCGAGG
Organism: Halopelagius fulvigenes; assembly: GCF_042662625.1. GTDB lineage: Archaea > Halobacteriota > Halobacteria > Halobacteriales > Haloferacaceae > Halopelagius > Halopelagius fulvigenes. The sequence goes on along the minus strand of NZ_JBHSXH010000009.1, from coordinate 311,876 downwards.
AGGACGCCGACGACGACGACGAGGCGGACACCGCCGTCGAAGACGTAGGCGGCCGGGGCGGCGAGGGCGACGGTCAGGAGGAAGTCCTCCGGCGCGCCGTCGTAGCGGACGACGTACTTCGGGCGAAGCCACCGCCGGAGGGGGTGGACGTAGACGGCCCGCGGCGACGTTCGCTCCCACGGGCGGAGTTCCTCGCCCGCGCCGAACCAGTCGGAGATCGAGTGGAGGCCCGCGGACAGCAGACAGAGAGCGAGGGCGACCGAAAGCGGCGTCGGTGCGGCGAACGCGACGATAGCGGCGAGGACGCCAGCAAGCGTGTAGTAGACGGGGAAGTGGAGCGTCCGGCGGTGGACGCCGACGAACAGGTCGAAGTCGGGGAGGACGCCCCCGACGAGGGCACCCGCGACGGCCGGGACGGCGAGTTCGGGGGCCCTCGTCGCCACGGGTACCGCAAGGAGGAGTCCCGCCGCGGCGTGCGTCGTCACCATCACGGTCCGGCCTCAGTCGTCGGCGGGGGCCGTCGAACCGGTGCCGTCCGGTCGGTCCGAGAGCATCGGCGTGCCGTCGGCGCGGGGGCCGAGCGTCGGGCCGTGCGGGCCGTCGTCGGGGTCGATGCGCCGTCGCTCCCTGTAGTCGGTCGAGCGTTCGACCGGCGGGCGGCCGATGGCCGACACCATCGCCACGTAGTCGTCGAACGACCGGTACTCGCCGTACCCGCCGCCCGCGCGCTTGGTGATCTCCTCGGAGAGGATGGTCCCCATGAAGTCGTTCGCGCCGCAGTTGAGTAGTTTCAGCGACTTCGCGTTCCCGAACTTCACCCACGACGATTGGATGTTCTCGACGTTGTCGAGGAACAGGCGCGAGACGGCTATCATCAGTTCGTCCTCGTCGTCTGACGCCCCGCCGGTGACGAGTCCGCGGTCGTACAGGGGGGTGTTTTGGTGGACGAACGAGAGGGGGACGAACTCCGTAATGCCGCCGGTGCGGTCCTGCAGGTCCCGAATCACCTTCAGGTGCATGACGCGGTGGGCCTCGTTCTCGACGTGACCGTACATGATGGTGGCTGTCACGTCGAGTCCGGCGGCGATAGCGCCCTCCATGCCTTCGACCCACTCCTCGGTACCTATCTTCCCGGGGCAGATGACCTCGCGCACCTCGGGGACGAGAATCTCCGCCGCGGTGCCGGGCGCCGAGGAGAGGCCCGCCGCCTTCAGTTCGCGGTAGACGTCCTCGTAGGACCAGTTGGTGCCGCGCCGCGCGTGGTACGCCTCCTCCGGCGTCATCGAGTGGAGGTGCGCGCCGCCGACGGACATCGCGCGCATCTGTTCGACGTACGTGCCGGGGTCTTTGTCGTACGCCGCCGGCGGTTTGTAGTCCGCCTCGGCGTAGGGGTCGTCGTAGGTCTCCAGAATCTCGCGGTGTTCCTCGTTGAGGACGAACGCGGGGTGGAGACCGGAGACGGAGGTGACCTCGTAGATGCCCGTTTCGAGGGCCTCTTCGACGATTTCGCGGGATTCGGTGGGCGTCTTCGTGAACCCGGTGTGCTCGCCCTCGTAGTCGGACTCGAACTGGTGGGCGGTGTTCTTGAAGTTACAGAACAGACAGCCCGTGTTGCACGCCGTCGTGACGTTGTTGTTCAGGTTGGCGACGAACGTCACGTCGTCGCCGACCACCTCCGCGCGGCGTCGGTCCGCGGCCTCCAGCACTTGCTCCTTGCGAACCGGGTCGATACCGGAAACGTCGGTTCCCGTCGTCATCAGTTCGATGCCGTCGGCGACGGTGAGTCGCGCGCCGTCTCGCGCCTTCGCCAACGCGTTCTCGAACGACTGGTCCGTCTCGGGCGTGTGTTCGAAGTCGAACTCGTCGGAGTTCGAGTCCGTCGCCGACGCGTCGGTCATGCTACGACGACACAATCGGCAGGCACAAAAATCGGCCGGTCGCGGCGGCGATGACCGACGGACGGCGACGAGGTGTCCGCCGAGTCGAACGAAGTCGCCACCGTCCGACGACGAGCACCCAGCGACGAACGCCGACGGCGGACCGCGAGCGACGAGCAGTGAGCGACGGACGGCGCGTCCGTGAGAGCGGTTATTACCGCGGCGTGCGTACCGTGGGGTATGAAAACGGAGCCCACGATAGAGACCGACTGGTCCGACGTGGACGACGGGCCGCGTTCGTCGAGTCGGCGGGACGCCCCCGCCGAGGGGACGGGGTTCTGGGTCAGCGCCCTCCTCGGCGCAGTCGTGAGCATCGTCGCGTCGTTCGTGCCGTTCTCGCCGATTCTCGGCGGGGGCGTCGCGGGGTACCTCCACCGGCGAAGCCGCGAGGCGGGCGCGCGAGTCGGCGCCGCGTCCGGCGCACTCGCCGCCGTCCCCCTCGTGGCGGTTCTCACCCTCGTCTTCGCCGCGTTGGGCTTCTTCACCGTCGTCGAGAACGCCGTCGCCGGAACGCTCCTGTTCCTGTCTCTCCTCGCGTTCTCCGTCGGCGCGACGCTGGTCATCTCGGCGGGACTCGGGGCCGTCGGCGGCTACCTCGGCGTCTACGTGCGCGAGGAGGCGGACGGCGGCGAACCGCCGCGGGCGAGGGACGCGAACAGGGACGAAGGGGACCGAGAGCGTTCGACGGCGTGAGGCCGTCCCGTTCGCGCCGTCACTCCCGAAAGGGGGCGCGAACGACGACGAGGACGACGACGACGAGCGTGAGGAGAAATCGCGTCGAATAGAATCGGCTCGGTCCGGTCGTCGCGTCGAGCGAACGCTCTCGCGCCTCGACCGTACCGGTCGAAGTTGGCGGTCGTCCGCTCGCGTGCGGACGGTTCGGCGTCTCAGACGGACCGCTTCGCGGCCAGACGCGCCTCGACCATCTCGACGAGTACCGGAAGCGCCTCCGTCGCGTCGCCGCGGACGACGTGGTGGGCGACGCGGTCCGTCTCCGTCGCGTCGAGGTTGACGACGGCGAGTTCCCCGCCGAATCGCGACGCCTCCTCGGGAAGCGACGCGGCGGGTTCGACGGTCAGAGACGACCCGACGGCGAGGAACAGGTCGCCCTCGCGGGCCATCCGGCGCGCGGCGTCGAACGGGTGGTACGGCAGTTCCTCGCCGAACAGCACCACGTCGGGCTTCATGAGGCCCTCGCAGGCGGGACACCGCGGCGTCTCGCCCCCGCGGACCGCCTCGAACGCCTCCGCTGCGGGCACCGTCGCGTCGCACTCGACGCAGGCGGCGCGCGCGGCGTTGCCGTGGAGTTCGATGAGGCGACCGGTGCCGGCCTCCTTGTGGAGGCCATCGGTGTTCTGCGTCACCACGGCGTCGAGGACGCCCATCTCTTCGAGTCGAACGAGGGCGTCGTGCGCCGGATTCGGTTCCGGGTCGGCGGCGAACATCCGCCCGTGCAGTTCGAGTCGGTCGCGCCAGAAACCGTCGGGGTCCGCTCGGAATCGGTCGATGCTGAAGTCGTCCGGGTCGAAGTCGGTGTTCCAGATGCCGCCCTCGCCGCGGAAGGAGGGGATACCCGACGCCGTGCTGACGCCGGCCCCCGTCATCGCAGTCGCACTCTCGGCGGTCGCCAGCGCGTCCGCGACGTCGCCGAGGGTATCTCGGCGGCTCGCCGAACGTCGTCCGGAGTCGCCGCCAAACTCGTCGTCCATACTACCAGTAGAAAGTCCTAGATGAAAAGTGTCGCGCCGATCCGGTTATCAAGGCAATAACCACGAACGTGCATATGAAATGCCCCGTTAACGGGGTCGGTGGGCACGGAAGTGGAAGGTTACTTGTGCGATGGGGGGCCACGGAGGCACATGACCAGCGTGAAGGAGTTCCGAGTCGAGGAGTCTCCAACGGCCGACGAACTCGGACGGGGGCGGTTCGTCTTCACCGACCAGTACTCCGTGTTCGACTGGGGCGAGATGCCCGACCACATCGAGGGGAAGGGCGCGTCCCTCTGTACGATGGGCGCGCACAACTTCGAACTTCTCGACGTGAACCACGTGCCGACGCACTACGTGGGGGTGGTCGAAGACGGCGAGGTGAAGGAACTCGGCGAGTGCGAGGAACCGCCGACGGAGATGGCGATCGAACTGACGCAGGTGCCGGACCTCCCCTACGTCGGCGACGGAGCGTACGACTACGACGCCTACCACGAGGCGGCGGGGAAGAACTACCTGATTCCGCTCGAAATCGTCTTCCGGAACACCGTCCCCGTCGGGTCGAGTCTCCGCAAGCGCGGAACGCCCGCGGCGTACGGCCTCGACTACGAGGAGTGGCCCGACGAAGCGGTCGAACTCCCCGAACCGGTCGTCGAGTTCTCCACCAAGTACGAGGAACAGGACCGGTATCTGGACCGCGGGGAGGCCGACGAAATCGCCGGCGCGGTCGATATCGACCGCCTCGAGGAACTCGCCCTCGCGGTCAACCACGTCCTCAACGGCCGCGCGGAACGCGGCGGGTTCGTCCACGAGGACGGGAAGATAGAGTGTCTGTACCACGACGGAACCGTCAAAGTCGCGGACGTGGTCGGCACGTTCGACGAGAACCGCTTCTCCTACGAGGGCCAGGAGGTGTCGAAGGAAGTCGTCCGGCAGTACTACAAGCGCGCGGACCCCGAGTGGGTCGACGCCGTCTCGGAGGCGAAGTCCCGCGCGGACGCCGAGGGCGTCGCCGACTGGCGGACCCTCTGCGAACGCGACCCCGAACCGCTTCCCGCGGACGTCCTCGACGCGGTGGCGGAGATGTACGCCGCCGGGACGAACGCCTACACCGGCGCGGAGTGGTTCGACGCGCCCGGCGTCTCTGAGGCCGTCGAACGCGTCCGGGACCTCTGATCACTCGAATCACGACTGGACGACGCGGACCGCCCGTTCGCCGAGGCCGGCGGCGCCGACGACGGTGAGTACCCCCGCGCCGACGAAGGCCGCCCGCGACGAACGCCCATCCGCCGTAGAGGACGAAGGCGAGGCGGCGGAGTCCGGAATCCACGACGGACATCGCACGAGCCTCGGCAACTGCGTCGCGGCGACGTGACAGAAGACCTATTACTCCGTTTTTCGAGCGTGTCACCGTGCACCCTCCGACCCGCAGACGCGTCCTCGCCGCCCTCGGTTCCGCCGCCGCCCTCGGCACCGCGGGGTGTACCGGCCTTCGAGCGCGGTATCTCCCCCGCACGCACGAACGCGACGCCGACGTGTCGGGCGACTCCGGCCCGTGGCCGACGCTGGGTGGCGACGCCCGTCGGACGGCGTCCGCCGACGGGCCGGGACCGGACGCCGACGCCCGACTGACGCGCCTGCACGGGGCGAATCACTTCCCCGAGCGACAGGTCGTCGTCGGCCCGGATTTCTTCCTGTTCGTCGTCCGACGGTGGTTCGACCCGGGCGGCGGAGACGGAGACGACCCGTTCTCGGGCGTCATCGCGGCGGACCGAGAGGGGTCCGAGCGGTGGCGTCTCCCCACCGAACCCGACGTGGGAGTGCCGACGGTCGTCGGGAACACCGTCCTCGTCGAGGACACGAACGGGACCCGCGCCGTCGACGCGGAGACGGGCGCGGTGAACTGGCGCTACCGGAGCGGATACGGCTTCCCGCACGTCTCGCCCGCCGTCCGTCGAGGGCGCGTCTACGTCGGCGGCCGGCGGTTCCTCGCACTTGACGCCGCGACCGGCGAACGCCTCTGGCGGACGGACGTGGAGATGCCCGCCGTGCAGACGTGTTCGGCGACCGAGGACCGAGTCGTCGTCTCGAACGGGTACGACGGGAACGGCGGCGGTCTGTTCTGTCTCGACGCCGAGGACGGGAGCGTGCGGTGGGAGGCCGACGTGGCCGCCACCTACGACCCCGCGGCGGTGGGCGAGAAGCGGTGCTTCTCGGTCGACGAGGAGGGCGTCCTCTCGGCGGTTTCGATGGCCGACGGGAGCGTCGAGTGGACGCGGAACGGGGCGGCTGACGGCGACTACCTCCGGTACGAGCAACCCGTCCTCGCGGGCGGAGTCGTCCTCGTCGGCGGGTGGAACGCGCCGCTTCGTGCGTTCGACCGCGAGACGGGCGAGACGGCGTGGACCGCCGGCCCCGCCGACGAACGCCACTACGCGCCGGTCGCGGCCGAGGACGGCGTCTACGGCGTCACGTGGGAAGGAACCGTCTACGAAGTCGGGTTCGACGGGACCGAGCGCTGGCGTCGGTCGATAGCGCGGACGGTGACGTGCGCGCCGTCGGTGGCCGACGGAGCGCTCTACTTCGGAAGTCGAAGCGGCGAGACGGTAGAAGAGTGGCGGGGCGGGTTCGACCGCTTCGGCCCCTGAGAGTCGGAGAATCGGAGCGTCGGGCGTCAGTCGTCGGAGGGGTCCGGCGCCGCCTCGTCGCGGGCGTCGTCCGCCGGTTCGTCGTCCCCGTCCTCCATCTCGGGCGCGTCGGCGAGTGCGTCGCCGAGTCCGTCGACGGGGCGGTCCGGGTTCGCCTCGCGGGCCTGCTTCGTCATGCCGAGTTGGTAGTCGGACTCGTCGGCGTCCTGGCGGACGCTGGTCCGGCCGCGGTGGACGCTGACCGCGCCGTCGAGGTGGAGTTGGACCGCTTCGAGGAGGGCGTCGGCCTCCAGCGGTTGCCCGAGTTCCTTTATCTCCTCGACGCTGGCGTCGTCCGGCACGTCGAACGCCCGTTGGGTGATGATGGGGCCTTGGTCCAGGTCCGTCGTCACGTAGTGGGCGGTGACGCCCGCGATGCGGACGCCCTCCTCCTTGGCCTGCCGGTAGGCGGCCGCGCCGGGGAACGCCGGCAACAGGGAGGGGTGGATGTTGATGATGCGGTCCTCGTAGCGGAACACGACGTTCGGGCCGAGGATGCGCATGTAGCGCGCGAGGACGATGAGGTCCACGTCGTAGCGTTCGAGCAGTTCGAGCAGTTCGTCCTCGTCGGGCGACCCCTTCTCGTCGCCGATGTCGTGGAACGGCACGTCGTACTGCGAGGCCAGCGGTTCGAGGGAGTCGCGGTTCCCGATGACGACGGAGATGTCCGCGCCGAGTTCGTCGTTCGTCCACGCCTCGAAGAGGGCCTCCAGACAGTGCGACTCCTTGGTCGTGAGCACGGCGATCTGCTTCGTCTCGCGGTCCGACGGGAAGCGGACCTGCACGTCCACGCCGAGTTCGTCGCCGAGATCAGAGAGTGCGTCCCGGAGCGTCTCCTCGGTGCAGACCATCTCGGAGGTGTCCGCGTGGAGCGTCATCCGGAAGATGCCGTCGCGGACCGCCTGATCTAAGTCCTCGACGTTGATTCCGCGCTCGAACAGCAGGGTGGTGACGTTCGCGATAAGTCCGGTCTTGTCTCCTCCGATGACGGTGATCTCGGTCAGGTCAGTCATCGGTCCCACCTCCAGCTGCTTTCGAACGGAGTCATCGACGGTTCGAGGGTATCCGAACGCAAAAGGGTGTCCATCTCCGCGCGTCTTTCGGCCGTCGTCGCCGCGAGGCGGCCGTCTCCCCCGCGCTTCCGACTCGCCGACGCCGCTGCGCCCGCGCCGTCGCGGTCGGCCCCCGTCCCGGCCGTGTTCACCACGTTCGTGCATATCGAAGGCAGTCCAAAACGTCTTTTGCCCATGACCGCGCACCCAAACACGATGACGACCTACACCGCGACGGTGACGGTCCGCCTGAAGCGCGGCGTCCTCGACCCGGAGGCCGAAACCACGAAGCGAGCGCTCGAACGACTCGGCTTCGAGTTGGAGACGCTCCGCTCCGCGGACCAGTTCGAGGTGGACGTAGACGCCGAGTCGGCGGGCGAGGCCGAGGACCGCGCCGACGAGATGGCGGAACGACTCCTCGCGAACCCGACCATCCACGACTACGACGTCGAGGTGGCGGAAGCGTAGATGTTCCGCGAACTGACGGTACACGGAGGCGTCTCCCGATGACGGTCGCCCTCTCGACGCCGCCCGTCGAGGCGACGAACGGAGGCGTCACCCGATGACGGTCGCCGTCGTCCAGTTCGGCGGGTCGAACTGCGACAGAGACGCCGTGCAAGCGCTCTCGCACCTCGGCATCGACGCCGAACGGGCGTGGCACGAGGACGGCCTCCCGGACGACGTGACCGGCGTCGTCCTCCCCGGGGGGTTCTCCTACGGCGACTACCTCCGCGCCGGAGCGATGGCGGCGCGGTCGCCCGTAATGAACGAGGTTCGGGAGGCCGCCGAACGGGGCGTCCCCGTCCTCGGCGTCTGCAACGGCGCGCAGATAGGCTCCGAATCCGGCCTCACCGGCGGCGCGTTCACGACGAACGAGAGCGCGCGCTTCCAGTGCGAACGCGTCCACCTCCGGGTGGAGAACGCCGGCACGCCGTGGACCGCGGCGTACGAGGAGGGCGACGTGATAGAACTGCCCATCGCTCACGGCGAGGGTCGGTTCGAGATAAGCGACGACCGCTACGAGGAGCTAGAGGCGGCGGACCGCGTCCTCTTTCGGTACTGCGACGCCGACGGGAACGTCACCGAGGAGGCGAACCCCAACGGCTCTCGCGGCAACGTCGCGGGCATCCTCGGCGAACGCGACAACGTCGCCGTGCTGATGCCGCACCCCGAACGCGCCTGCCTCCCCGACGCGGGAGAGAGCACCGACGGTCGGGGCATCCTCGCGGGGTTCGAGGCCGCGTAATCGGCGTTCGAAGAGCGACGTTCGGTCCCGTCTCAGGGGACGACTTCGCTCGGCGAACTGGTGGCGATCCACGCGTCGGCGTTTTCTTCCGCGGAGATTTCCAGCCAACCGTCTTCGTAGTAGACCGTGTTGTACGTGTACATCGTTTTGGACGGGCGACGCCCTCGCGTGGAACCGTGCGCGGAGGCGTCGCACTCGGTCGAAAGCGAGGGCGGGAGAGAACAAGACTACGCGCCGCCTTCGCGGGCGGTAACGAGCGCCTACCGGAGTTTGCGGCCGCTTAACTACCGCGTCAGCGGCATCGAGTAACTCGTCTCCTCCTCTAGGACGACTTCCCACGTCCCCTCGCACTCGCAGGACACCTGCTCGAACACCGAGGGGTCCTGCCGCAGGTCGAAGTCCTTGATGGCCTTCTGCACCAGGTCGTCGCAGTCGCCGCAGTTGTGCGGGCCGCGGTCGGATCCGTGACCGACGGGATCGGAGACGACGATGGCGTCCGCGTCGGCGGTCGATTCCAGCACGTCGGCGACCGACCAGAGCCACGGCGGGCGGTAGCCGCCGTTGAAGTAGAGTTCGTCCACCATCGTGTACCGCTGGACGTTCGTCGGGTTCATCGAGACGGTGTGGCAGTTCTCCACCTCGGCGCACCGCCGGACGGAGGACTTCATGTCCTCGAGCGCCTCCGACTCGGTGAGGAACGGCGGCTTCATCAGCAGGTACGCCTTCACGCCCGCGCCGGCCTCCGCGGCCTCCGCGCAGGCGTCCTCGAAGTCGGAGAAGTCGAAGTACTTGTTCACGCAGTCGTGGCGCACCCGGTCCGTCGCCGTCTCCAAGCCGACGGCCACGTCCGTCTCCAAGCCGACGCCGGTGAAGTCCTCGAGTTTCTCGCGTTCCACGAAGTCCGGGAGCGACTCGACGACGATGCGCTCTCGGTCGGCGAACGTCTCGCCGATGGCCGCGCGCGTCTCCGCGCCGACCTCGCGTTCGTCGAGGAACGAGCCCGAGGTGTAGATTTTGACGAGTTCGGAGGGTTCCTCGGCGTTCTCCTCCTCGTGGTCGAGACAGACCCGAATCTGGTCCATCAACGCCTCGTGGGCGACGCTGCCGCCCTCGACGGACTCGGCGACGTACCCGCACATCGTACACCCGCCGGCGCGCGCCCAGCGACACCCGCCGGTGTTGAGGATGATAGTGAGCGACTGCTTGACGCCGTCCGGCGTGTTGTCCTCGTCTATCCAGACGCGCGTCGGTTCGTGCGGGTCGTATGTCCTGTCCTTGCGCGACCGTATCTCGCGCATCACCTGATTGTGGGCGTCCATGCCCTTCCCCCGCTCGTACACTTCGGGGCTCGGCTTACTCATTACGCTCCCGTACCCGACGAGTCCGTAAATCCGCTTCGTCTGCGTCGTCGCCGCAGAGGGGGTGCCCCCGCGCCTCTCGCAGCCGACGGAAATCGAACGACGGGACGGACGTAACCGCTCCCGGTTACTACCACGTGGTAACGACTAACAGGACGCGGGCCGTACTTAACCACGAACGACCATGACAGAGTTAGGAGGATTCCAGGACAACGTCGCTCGGGTCGACCTCTCGTCGGGCGAGGTGCGGTACGAGGGGATAGACGACGAGGACGCCAAGAAGTACATCGGCGGCCGGGGACTCGGCGTGAAGTACGTCTTCGACCAGGGGCCGGAGGTTGACCCGTTGGGGCCGGACAACCTCCTCGCGTTCGTGAACGGCCCGCTGACGGGGACGCAGGCCCCGATGAGCGGTCGAATCGCGGTCTGCACGAAGTCCCCGCTCACGGGGACGGTGACGGACTCCCACCACGGCGGGTGGTCCGGCGCGCGCCTCAAGTGGTCCGGGTTCGACGGACTGCTGTTCGAGGGGCAGTCGGACGACCCCGTCTACGCCGTCGTCGAGGACGGCGAGATCGAACTCCGGGACGCCTCCCACCTCTGGGGGAAGGGCGTCCACGAGACGCGGGACACGCTCGAAGAGGAGTGCGAGGGCTCCTACGGCAAGAACATGAGCCTCATGGCCATCGGCCCCGGCGGCGAGAATCAGGTCCGCTACGCCGCCATCCTCAACGAGGACGACCGGGCGTCCGGTCGCGGCGGCACGGGGTGCGTCATGGGGTCGAAGAACCTCAAGGCCATCGTCATCAAGTCGGGCACGAAGATGCCCAAGCCCGCGGACGCGGAGACGTTCACCGAGGGCTACCAGCAGGCGATGCAACTCATCACCGAGTCCGACGTGACCGCGCCGAACGAGGGCGGCCTCTCGCTGTACGGGACGAACGTCCTGATGAACCTGACCGAGGAGATGGACGGCCTCCCGGTGCGCAACGGGAAGTTCACCTCCGGGCACAGCGAGGCGGAGGCGATGCCCGACGACGTGAACGTCGACCCCGAGAGCGTCTCGGGCGAGAACGTCCGCGAGAACATCCTCGTGGACGAACCGACGTGTCACTCCTGCCCCGTCGCCTGTAAGAAGGAGACGGAGGTCACCGTCGAACGCAAGGGCGAGGAACTGAACGTCCGCGGCGAGTCCTACGAGTACGAGTCCGCGTACGCCCTCGGCCCGAACTCGATGAACGACGACCGCGACAAGATCGCGGTCATGATCGACATGTGCAACGACCTCGGTCTCGACACCATCGAGGCGGGCAACATGATCGCCATGGCGATGGAGATGACCGAGGAGGGCAAACTCGACGACTTAGACGAGGGGATCGAGTGGGGCGACGCCGACCACATGATGGACGTGTTGGAGGACATCGCCCACCGCGAGACCGAACTCGGCGACCTACTGGCGAAGGGCGCAGAGCGCATCGCCGACGAACGCGACGCCGAGGACAACTCGCTGGCCGTCAAGGGCCAGACGATTCCCGCCTACGACCCCCGCTGCATGAAGGGGATGGGAATCGGCTACGCCACCTCGAACCGCGGCGCGTGCCACCTCCGCGGGTACACGCCGTCGGCGGAGATTCTCGGCATCCCCGAGAAGGTGGACCCCTACGAGTGGGAGGGTAAAGGCGAACTGTGCGCTCTGTTCCAGGATCTGCACGCCATCTCCGACAGCTTCGACATCTGCAAGTTCAACGCCTTCGCGGAGGGCGTCGAGGAGTACGTCCTCCAGTACAACGGCATGACGGGCCGCGACCTGACGGAGGACGAACTGATGGAGACGGGCGACCGCATCTACACGCTGGAGCGCTACTACAACAACCTCGCGGGCTTCGAGGGGTCGGACGACTCCCTGCCGAACCGCTTCGTCGAGGGCGACAACGCCATGCCCGGACAGGGCGCCTCAGAGGGCGAACTGTGCGAACTCGACGAGATGAAAGCGGAGTACTACGAGCGTCGCGGGTGGGTCGACGGCGTCGTCCCCGACGAACGCCTCGAAGAACTCGGCATCGACGTCGGCCCCGGAACCGGCGTCTCCCGCGGCAGTGGCGGCGCGACGCCCGCGGACGACTGATTCGCCTTCGATCACTTTTTCCACGCCGCGTGCCGCACGCCCGACCCGCGAGCGTCGGGTACGCCGCGTTCGGCGGCGAGCGTCCCTCAAACCGCGAAGCGCAGGAGCCACAGCGTCACCATGCCGACGGAGATGGTGACGAGGAGGCTGTCGGCGTACCACGTCGCGGCGGCGGCGACGACGCCCGCGAGGAGGCGTTCGTTGCCGGGGCCGACGGCGACGGATCCCTCGACGACGACCAACGAGGGCGCGACGAGGGCGGCGAACACCGCGGGCGGGACGTACCGGAGTGCGCGCGTGACGGACGGGGGCACCTCGTCGATGCGGCCGAACAGGTAGACGAACGACCCCCGGATTGCGAACGTGGCGACGCCGGCGGCGACGATGACGGCCCAGATGGGGAGCGGTCCGTAGTCGGTCGCCATCAGTTCTCCACCTCCCCGAGGCCCGCGTCCGGCACCTCACCCGTGAGTTCCTCGGCGAGGACGCCCGCGAGGACGCCCGCGACGGCCCCGGCCATCAGGCCGAGGTTGAACGGGAACGCGAGGGCCTCGCCGACGACGGCGACGGACCCCCCGACGGCCGCCGCGGCGACGGTGGGCGCGTCCGAGACGACGGGGACGAGGAGGCCGAGGAAGACGAGGGGGACGGCGAACTCCAACCCCCACGAGGAGGGGAGGCCCGTCCCGAGGAAGACGCCCGCGACGGTACAGACCTGCCAGACGAGCCAGATGAAAAAGCCCGCGCTGAGGAAGTACCGCCGTCGCGCGGCGGCGTTCAGTTGCTCGTCCGCGTACCGGGCGATGGCGAGGGCGTACGCTTGGTCCGTCAGCGCGTACGAGCAGAGCGCCTTCCACCGAGCGCTGAACGACCGGAAGTACGGCGCGATGGAGGCGGAGTACATCGTCATCCGGAGGTTGATGACCACCGCCGTGAGGACGACGACGACCAGTTCCGCGTTTCGACCCAACAGGTCGATGGCCGCCAACTGCGAGGTGCCCGCGTACACGAGGACGGAGAGTCCCATCGCCTGCGCGAGCGAGAGGCCGGCCTCGACGGCGGCCACGCCCGAGACGAGGCCGAACGGGACGAGGCCGAGAGCGACGGGCGCCGCGTCGCGGACGCCGCGTCTGACCTCGGGAGGGACGCGGAGGTTCATGACCTGAGGCTTCGGCCGCGGCCACACAAACAGGTATCGTTTCGAAAGCCAGAGCGACGCTACCCTCTCGCAGTCGGTCGATTGTCTCGTTCGAGGACCGGGAACCTCGGTCAGACCGAGTCCCGACCAACGACGAGGGCCTCTCGTATCTCCAACGCGGTGACGAACTCCTCTCTCCGGTCCGCCTTCGACCCGATGCGTCGGAGTTGCTGGGCGTGCGCGCGCCTGAGTGCGTCGGCCTCGCGCGCTTCGAGGCCGAGTTCCGACCCCACCTCCTCCCAAAAGTCCGTCGGGACGAGGAAGACGGCGCGTTCCTCGTCGTCCTCGACGGTCTCATAGGTGCGTTCGTACTCGTCGAGTCTGGGCGCGAGGTGTCGTTGCGCCCGTCGGACGAGTTCGGGGAGTCTGTCGGGCGAGACGCTAGCTTTCGCCCCCGCGAGGACGAGTACGTCGCCGTCCAGAGGCAGTTCGGACCCGTCTACGGCGTCTTCGTCCACGGTTAGCCCCCGGCGCGCATGGCCTTCTGCGAGAAGCGTTCGACGAGTCCCTCGAGCACCTCGGGGTCGCCCTCGAACGACACCGTCACCTCCGTCAGCGACATCGTCGGCCCGATGGATACCTTCTCGGCGTCGAGCGTCGCCCGCCAGTCGTCGGCGACGACGGTGTCCTCGTCCGCCTCCTCGCCGCCCAAGTTCACGAGGTAGTGTCTGGCGAGTCGCTTGGAGATGCCGCGGAAGGACTTCTCGCGCGTGACCGTCGTCGCGTCGTCGGACACGACTATCCCCCCGCGACGGGCGGGAACACGCTGAGCGTGTCGCCCGATTCGAACCGCGTCTCCACCCCGTCTTGGTACTCGACGTCCCGTCCGTTTCGGAGCACGTTCACCTGCGAACGGACCCGTCCGTCTTCGAGTAGTTGGCCCGACAGGCCGTCGAACTCCTCTTCGAGGGCGCGGAGGACGTCGCCGACGGTGGCGTCCTCGGCATACTCGCGTTCGATGGTCTTCGAACCGACGGCCTCGCGGAACGTGGCGAAGAACCGTAGCTGTACGTCCATACGCCTCGATGCGTCTCGCCGGGCAAAAAAGGTGCGCGCCGTCGCGCCGTCAGCGCTTTCCGAACCGGATGCCGTCCTCGACGAGGCGGTAGTTTCGCTCGCGGTCGACGTGGTCGGCCAGCCACTCGTGTTCGTTTATCTGCATGATGAGGTCGGCCTGCAGGTTGCGCCACGCGATGGCGTAGATGGGCGATTGCCCCCACGCGCGGAGTTCGGGGACGAACTCGTCGTACGTCTCCATCCGCTCTTCGAGGTGTTCGACGAAATCGACGACGTGACCCGCCGCCTGCGCGTCGCTCTCGGCCTCCGCGACGAGTCGGTTCAGCCGGGATTCGAGGCCGCCGACCGCTCGCTTCATGTCCGCCTCGGCGTTACCCCCGTCTTCGGGGAGCGAGTCGAGTATCTGCTGGGGAACGCCCAGAGAGAGTTCTCGCTCGGAGTCCTCAACCATACGCGACTACTCGGTCCGCCGGATGAAAAAGTCGCGGGACGACCGACGCGAACCGCGGAACCGCGCCGCTGCGTGGCCGGAAAAGCGGAGAAGGTCGATTCGCGCGTTGCTCGTCGTACTAGAGGTGTATACTAGCAGTAGAAGAACGTTGGTGAGAGGGGGTGAAGCTGGCAGTGAGGCCCGTTTGCGGGCGCACGCGGCCGCCGACAGAACGCTTACTCGGTTCGCTCTGCGAGTCGCTCCTCGACGAGTGCGTCGAAGTCGACGCCTTCGGTTCGGTACTTGTCGCGCAGTTCGACCACGACTCGCCCCTTCTCGGTGATCTCGTAGAGCCCGGAGTTCGGCGCGGGACCAACACGCTCCACCAGTCCGTAGTCCGCGAGGATGGGGAGGCGGGTGTTGATGTACGACCGGTTTTTGTCGAGCACGTAAGAGAGGTTGACGGCGGTGTTCCGTCGTCCGTCGGAAAGGGCATCCAAGATGTCGAAATCCGTAGGGACCGCCAGCTTCATACGAGCGAACAATCTCCGTCCGGGGATAAATAGGCCTTGTTTATCTGAGTGTCATGAACGGAAGTTAAACCGCTGAAAAGGGACAATGGCGACAGAAGTGAGGGGCGGAGAGGGGGCGGCGGGCGTCGGCCGGTCAGTCGGCGTCGATTCGTTCGCGTTCGTCGGCGGCGGCGAGAGCGAGTTCCAGATCCTCCACGATGGCCTCGTGGCGGTCGATGGCCTCGCGGATGTGCTCTTTCGCCGACGAGAGGTCGGAGGACTCGTCGTCGCGGTACTGCGCCCGGACGAAGTACGCTTCGAGGGCCCGCGTGGTTTCGGCGTTCGCGGTCAGGAGACTCCGGACCGCGGTCCAGTCGAGAGCGTCCTCGTCGGGGAGTTCTTCGAGGGCGTTGGAGGTCACGTCGCAGGGATGGCTCATCATGTCAACGTGGCATCCCGTTAGTATTTAAATTTTTGACTGTTCAAGGAAATCCGTCGAAGTTCGGGGGTAGAACGGGAAGTTTAGTGTCGGAGTTCCGGCTTAATCGAGGGTTTAGCCGTCGGGGTCGTCCGCGAACGCGCCCACCGCCTCGTCCACGAGGGCGTCGCCGTCCCTCGCGTGCGACGTCGCCGGTCCCCCTCGGAGACCGGACGCTCGCCGTCGCGGGCAACGACCACGCACTCCGTCGATTTCCGTTTCCGGAGTCGGTGGCGAACGCCGCTCTCGTACCACCCGACGCACCTCGTCGCCGGCGCGGAGACGATAGTCCGCGCCGGGTTCGACGACCACGGGAGAGGGAGGGACGCGCGGAGGGGTCGCGTCGGCGCGTACGACCGGAAGACGGGTGAGACGCTGTGGGAACTGACGCTCGATAGTTCCGCAAACGGCCTCGCAGTCGCCGACGGCGTGTACGTCACGCAACGGACGACGTGGCGCGTCGGGGACGACGGGACGCCGATGCGCGGTGCCGACGCCGCCCATCCGACGGTCGTGAAGTTGACCTGAGCGACGGAACCGGCGAAAGCCCTGAAGCGTTCGGGGGCACAACCTCGAAGGGATGACGGATTCCGAGCGCCGAGACGACGGCTTCGTCGCGTTCTACCGCGAGTACACGAAGACGTGGGTCCACGCCCTCGCCACCGTCGCCCTCACGGCGTTCGGGACGCTGACCACCCTCGACCGCCTGTTTGCCGTCGTCGCCATCGCCGCCTACGTCGTCCCGTTGGTCGTGCAGTACCTCCGGTACTCGCCAGAACCGGAGGCGGAGATGGAGGCGGAACCGGAGGCGGCGGACGGGGCAGACACGCGCCCGACTGCGAGAGGCACGGACGAGGCCACGGGGACGAACGGCGGGACGGAGGCGGAGGCGACGGCCGAACAACCGACAGCCGAACGAACCACGGGAGATGCCGCGAGGATGACCGAACCCGCGAGAGCCGGCGATTCCGGACCGGTCGACTCGCTCGATCCGGAGACGCCGGACCCGCCCGCGCCAGACCCCGAGTGGATCGCTATCGACGCTGCGACGGACGAAACGCTGTTCGACGCCGCGATAGCGGGCGACGACGCCTACGCCGTCGGGTCGGGGGGCGTCGTCGTCGCCGGGTCCGGTACCGACGACTGGCGCGTCGTCCTCCCGGACGGCCCCGGCGCGGGCGGGAACGCGCTTCGCGGCGTCGATTCGACCCCCGGCGGCGTCTGGGTCGCGGGCGACGGCGGCGCAGTCGGTCGGGTGGACCCCGAGACGGGCCGGCACGTCGATTACTCCCCCCCGGACGGCGACACGTCGAACGTGACGGCCGTCGCCGCGGCGGGGGGACCAGGCGACGAGACGGTTCTCCTCGCCGACGGGTCCGGGCGAATCCGCCGAGGGTACTATCGGGACGGAGAACTCTCGTGGGACGACCCGGTGAAACCCGGTAGCGGGTCGAGCGTCGCTGGCGTCGTCCTCCTCGACGGCGGGGTGGGATTCCTCTGCGACACGAACGACGGCGCGTACCGGACGGGAGACGGCGGGCGGACGTTCGAGTCGGTCGGTCCCGTCGGGGCGGACGGAACGCTCACCGACGCGGCGGCGACCGGACCAGAAACGTGCCTCGTTGCCGCCGACGACGGCGCGATACACCGGTACGGCGGGACGACGTGGACGCCCGAACGACTCTGCGAGGAGTCGGTCACCGCGCTCTCTTCGGACGGGAACGGAGCCGTCGCCTGCACCGCGGACGGCGCGGTGTACGAGCGGTTCGGCTCGAACGGGTGGGAGAGAGTCGAGACGGCGGCGTCGGCGTCGCTCCGAGGCGTCGCGGTCGGTGGAGAGACTGCCGTCGCCGTCGGCGACGAGGGAAGGGTCGTCGAACGCCGCGCGGGTTCGAGGTGAAAACAGGCTACTTCTCTTCGACGTGGCGAACCTCGACGGCGACGCCGCGTGTGCTCTCGGCCATCTCCCGGCCGAACATCTCCGCGCGGCCGACGGCGAACGCCTTCGGCCCCTCGACGACGACTTCGTCGCCGACGCGGATGTCGTCGTCCGCGTCCACGACGCCCGGCGCGAGGACGCTCCCGTGCGGCGCGAAGTTGTCTATCTCGACTCGCTTGGTGGGCGCGTCCGACTCCACCCACGTCTTCGCGCCGCGGAGGGTGAAAGAGAGGACGCCGTACTGCGGCACCATCGTCGCGAGTTGTTCGCCCTCGCCGTCTCGGACCTGCAGCTTGGGGTAGCGACTCGTCATCGACACGTCCGCGTCGGCGAACAGTTGGTCGCCCGCGCCCGGTCCGAACTGGTAGTCCGCGAGGGCCTTGACGGTGTTGTGCTCTCGCTCCCGCTTCGAGTACTTCAGTTCGCCGTCGAGGGCGGACATGAGGTTCGAGATGGACTCCGTCGTCGTCGGGTGGTCCTCGACGGTGTACTCGAACGGCACGTCCACCTCCGCCTCGACGCGTTCGCAGATGTCGCGGTAGCCGTGGTCGGGCACGTGCGCGATGACGCGCGGGTAGTCGTTTCGCTCCAGATATCGCCGGAGGACCGTCGCGACGAACTGCTTCTCGTCCTCGGACCACCGACCGGTCACCACGGAGTCGTAGTGTTGCGCCGGGTAGGTGAGTTCGAGTTCCTGCGGGACGACGCCGATGGGAGAGGTCATCGAGGCGAGGTGACCGCGGAACTGGATGGCGTCGTGGAACTGCCCGTGACTCTGCGACTCGCTGTAGGGCTTCTTCGCCGAACAGGGGACCAACACGAGCGGATTCCGGAAGCGGTTCTCGTACCGCGTCGTCACGCGTTCGGCGAACCGCTGAATCTCGACGCGGCGGACGGTGTCGGAGGTGGCCGCCGAGAGTTCGGCGTTGCGGATGAGGGGCGTTCGCTCCTCCATGTAGCCGTACTGCTGGTCGAACTCGCGGAACGCCGCCGTGAGCCACTGGTCGTGGCGGGCCTGCCCCTCGACGTAGTCGCGGAGGCGGCCGTCGCGGACGCGGCGGCGAACCGTCGCCAGTTCCGTCCGGAGGGCGTTCACGTTGTGTTCGGCGCAGTCCGCGCGGGTGAACTCCTCGCGGGGCGTCCGACACGCCGAACAGGGGCAGGGGAGTTCGTCCAAGTCTTCGAGGAAGTACTCGTTCTCGCCGGTGAGGTAGAACCCCTCTCGTCCCTTCACGCGGGCGAGTTTCGAATCGAGGAGGTCCACGCCGGCGTAGACGAGGGTGGCGGCGTTCCGCGGGGTGGCGACGCCGGAGAGGTAGAGGGCGGTGTCGGCGGGCGTCGCCTCCTTCAGGGCGCGAATCTCCTCCTCGAAGGCGGCGGCGTGGCCGACGAACCCCTGCGCGTCGGCGACGACGTACGCGTCCGCGCCGTAGTTGTCGGCCGTCTCGGCGGTGACGACGGCGGCGTGCGGGTAGTCCACGTCGGGGAACTCCACGGCGAACGACTCCTGCACGCGTTCGTCCGTCCCGGCGGGGAACGCCCGGTGGGGGAGGACGGTCAACGCGTCTTCGGACCCCTCGGGGACCTCCTGCTGTGCGGCCCAGAGACTGCCCGCGTCCTCGACGTACCCCTCGCGAGACTGCGTCTCGCGGGCTTCCGAACGCGGTTCGGAGACGTCCACGAGGGCGGGCGTCGTGACGGGGTCCGACAGGCGAAGTTCGCCGATGCGGGCGGCCCCGTCCCGCGAGTGAACCTCGAAATACTCGGTCATGGGTCGGAGTCGGCCGCGGAGCGTGAACTATCTTCCTTTCTCCGGCGACCGGCACCTCGCGGTTTTTTCCACCTGCCGTCCGTACGAACGGGCGTGAACCTGACCGGCCCGTGGTCGGAGTCCGAGGCGGCCGAGTACCTCCGCGAGGCGACGGTTCCGGTCCGAATCTCCTGTCGGACGCCCGAGGGCCACCCGTGGATGCTGTCGCTCTGGTACGAGTGGACCGAGACCCCCGACGGAACGCCCGAACTGCGCTGTGCGACCGGTGCGGACGCCGACGTGGTTCGCTACCTCCGGAACGACCCCGAGGTGGCGTTCGAGGTGTCCGAGAACGACCCACCGTACCGCGGCGTCCGCGGGCGGGGGACAGCGACCGTCGAACCCGACGAGGGGAAGGCGCTCCTCCGGTCGTTGCTGGAACGATACCTCGGCGGCACCGACAGCGAACTCGGCGACCGACTGCTCTCGGACGACCGCGAGGAGGTGCGCATCCGCGTCACCCCCGAACGACTGCACGCGTGGGACTACACGGCCCGAATGCGGAACGTGGGCGCGGAGGACGACGCGGAAGGTAGTAAGAAAGACTGATAGTTCGCACCGAGAGACTGTCGAGGGATGTCAGCCCTCCCCGACCCTCTCGTCCGACTGTTCCTCCCGTTCCGCGCCGACGAACCCGCGAACCCGACGCTCGCCGCAGTCGTCGTCTTCGCCGTCGCCGTCCTCGTCGGGTGGAGCGTCGCCGCCACCGCCCCCGTCTTCGAGACGCACGTCTCCGGTACCACGACGGTTGACAACCCCGAACGTCCCGCGGACGTGTTCTGCGAGGACGACTTCTTCGACGCCGAGGGGTGCGACGAACCGAAGACGATTCAGAAGGAACTCGCACCTCACGCCGCGAAGACGGCGACGAACCTCGTCCTCTCCTTCGGCCTCGCCGTCCTCCTCGGGTGGCCCGTCGCCGCGGCGACCCTCTGGACGCTCACCGGCGCGTCGGAGGCGTCCGGGACGTTCGGCGACGTTCTCGCGGGGACGGGGTGGGCGTTCGTCCCGTTCCTCCTCCCCGCGGCGGCCCGCCCGTCCCTCGTCGAACGCGCCGCCCGGACGTTCGACTTCCCGGAAACGCTCGACGGCGTCGCCGCCGCCGTCCGGTCGATTCTCGTCGGGTTCCAGAGCGAACCGCTCACCGCCCTCTCGCTCGTCGCCCTCGCGTGGTCCGCGTACGTCTTCGCGGGGGTGGCCCGGCAGGTGCGCGGCGTCTCGCGCGGGCAGGCCGTCGCCGCCGCCCTCGGGCCGGCGATACTGCTTGTACTCCTCTCCGCCGTCAGGAGCTCGTTCGGACCGATGCCCGCGGAAGCGGTCGGCTACGGGGTCCTCTTCGGCCTCTTGGGAACGCCGTTCCTCGTCGCGCCGCGGGAGATGATAGAGTTCGACAAGCAGTTCGAACTCGTCGGCTTCAGGAACACCCGGTCGGTCGAACCCGAGGAGTGGTACGTCTCGCTCCACCGTTTCGGCGGACTCGCGTTGGTGGGGGTGGGCTACTTCGTCGCCGGCGGCCCGGCGCTCTTGGTCTGAGACGCCGGCGGCGTCCCCTTAGTCGTCGGACGGCACGCGGCCGAGCGGTTCTGCCGTCACCGAGTCCGGAACCCGCGCGAGGGCCGTCTCGGGCCACCCGTCGTGCGCGAGGACGAACTCCGTCTCGGGGTGCGACTCGACGAGGCGCGCGACGCCCTCGGCGGCCATCTCGTACGCCGCGCGGTCGGTTCGCTCGGGCACCTCGGCGGTGAGCGGGTACGTCTCCGAGAGGGCGCGCGGGAACGGCCCGAACGGCGGGACGACGCGCCACGAGGCGTCGAACCGGTCGCCGGAGGCTTTCCCGCCCTCCGTGAGGAGCACTCGTCCCTCCGCTTCGAGGCGTTCGAGGCGTTCGTGGTGTCGAACCACCTCGGGACGGCGAGCGCTCTCCGAGGAGAGGTAGAAGAACGACCCCTTAGAGGCGGGGTCCTCACGTTCGAGTTGTTCGGCGTGGTCCAAGAGGGCGCGGTAGCCGTCGAGCATCGCGGGGTGTGACCGGGCGCGTTCCTCCACGAGTTCGAGGAGTTCGCCCGCGCGAATCGCCTGCTTCACGCGGCGAATCTCCGCGAAGGAGACGTGCAGGTTGTGTTCCGCGAGCAGTTGCTCCCGTTCCTCCCCCTCCGTCTCGCGGAGTTCCTTCGGCGAGTATTCGGAGCAGACGGCGCACGAACAGGGGAAGTAGTCGAGTTCGTCGAGGTGTTCGGTGCCGTGGACGGTGAGGTAGCGACCGTCGCGGGCGTAGAGGGCGTAGGCGGCCGAATCGAACAGGTCGCATCCGAGGGCGACGGCGAGGGCGAACATCATGGGGTGGCCCGCGCCGAACAGGTGCACCGGCGCGTCCGCGCCGAGTCCGCGCTTGGCGGCGGCGACGGCGTCCACCATGTCGTCGTAGCGGTAGGCGTTCATCAGCGGGACCACCGCGCCGACGGGGAACACGTCCAAGTCCGTCGCGTCGGCGGTCCGGCCGGCGCGTTCGCGCAGGTCCGGGTACGTCGACCCCTGCACGGGCGCGTTGACGAGCATCTCGCCCGTCTCGGCGTCCTCGGCGTCGCGGAGGGCCTGCTCCGTCACTTCGAGTTCGCGTTCGGCGCGTTCGCGCGACACGTCCGGCGGCGTCGGGATGTCGACCGGCGTGGCGATGTCCGTCCCGATGTCGCGTTGGAACTGCAGAATCTGGTTCGTCGTCACGTCGATGTCGCCGTACTCCGCGAGTTGGAACGACCCCGAGTCGGTCATTATCGCGCCGTCGAAGTCGAGCATCTCGTGGAGGCCGACTTCGAGGGCCTCCTCGCGGAGGTGGTCGTTCGTCTTGATGATGTAGGAGTTGGTGATGAGAATCTCCGCGTCGAACTCCGATTCGAGTCGGGCGGGAGAGACCGTCACGATGTTGGGGTTGACGACCGGCAGCAACGCCGGCGTCTCCACCGTCACCCCCGCGCGGGGGACGGTCAGTTCGCCGATTCGACCGGCGACGTCCCCGTCGCGTATCTCGAAGTGGTCGCGCATGGGTGGGCTTTCCCGGGCGCGTTGCTAAGAGTTGCGTTCGGCCGGCACGGCGGAACGGCCGGGCGAAATGCGACTCACTCGTCCGCCGACGCTTCGACGATCGACAGGAAGTTCTCGAAGACGCGCGCCGCGTTCACGTCCTCGAACCGCAGGTCGGACTCCTCCCACCCGAAGTCGTCCTCCAACCGGCCCCGGAGTCCGGGGGTGAACTCGGGGTGGAACTGAACGGTCCAAAGCGGCGCGTCGCGGTGTCGCGTGCCGAACGCGCGGTAGTAGTCCGCCGATGCGATGATCTCCATCCCGTCGCCGACGCTCGTCACGGCGTCGCCGTGGACGGCGGGGACGACGGGCGAGACGCCCTCGAAAAGCGGGTCGTCGGCGAACTCAACTTCGACCAGTCGGGCCGTGGTGCCGACGCTCTCGACCGCGCCGCCGAGGGCGTGGTTGGCGAGTTGGTGGCCGAAGCAGACGCCGAGCGTCGGAATCCCCCGTTCGACCGCCTCCGCGAGCAGTCGCCGTTGCTCGTCTATCCACGGGCGGTCCGTCCGTTCGTAGACGCCCGCGGTGCTCCCCGTGAGGACGAGTCCGGCGGCGCGGTCCAAGTCGGGGCGTTCGCCGGCCGGAAAGTCCACCTCGCGGGCGTCGGGGAAGTTCCCCGAGAGGGCGTCGCAGTGGTACTCGTACTCCGAGTGCACCTCGTTGCGGACGACGGCTATCTGTGGCGAACTCACGTCGGAACGGGGTACGGGTCGGCGAGGAAAAACGGTACGGGTGCGCGCACCGGACTTCGAGAACCGGACGGGCGGTCAGAACAGCAGGAAGCCGCCCTGCGGCATGGAGTCGGCGAACTTGATGCCGAGGTAGAGAATCGAGAACAGCGTCGCGTTGTAGATGCCGTGGGTCAACGCGGGGACGACGATGTTGTCCGTCAGTTCGTACACCGTCCCGAAGACCAGCGTCGGAAGCACGAGCACGGAGATGGTGACGAGTCGCGCCGAGGGCGCGCCGATGAGCGACGTGTAGTGTATCGCCGCGAAGATGAGGCTCGCGAAGGGGATGGCGATGACCGGGGAGAACACCTCGCGGAGGCGGCGTTGGACGACGCCGCGGAACAGCAACTCCTCGCCGGGACCGATGATGAGTATCGCCGCGGGGATGAGTATCAACAGCACCTCGGGGTTCTCGAATCCGGTCTGCGCCGCCTGATTCTGCGCCGTCTGGACGCCGAGCGTCGTCACGACGTACGAGGCGGAGATGGCGAGGCCGAACGCGCCGAGGAACCCGACGGCGACGAAGACCAGATCGCGGAACGTCGGGACGCGGACGCCGACCCACGACCAGCCGTACCCCCGATATCTGAGGTACGCGGCGGCGACGCCGCCGAATCCGACGCCGGTGGCGAGGACCAACGAGAGGACGATGGCCAGCAACGGTGTTATCTCGACGCCGAGAACCCTCAACCCGAGTGCGCCAGCGATGACCAGAACCGAGCCGAGGGCGATGCCGACGAACGCCATGAGGAGGGCGACGACGACGGCGCGAATGGAGCTCCCCGACGGGTCCGTCGGGCCCGAATCGTCGTCGAGGCCGGATTCCGGAGTCTCCGTGGAAGGTTCCGAGGACACACCCCGTCTTCGTTCTCATCTGTCAAAATGGTTCGTTTTCGGGAGGGTGACGCCGCACGTCTCTCCGCCTTCGTATCGAACTCGCGACGACTCCGAGGCGTCGAACCCCCGTCCCGAGGGTTCTCCGGCCGCCGGCGGGTAGGAGAGGGCTTATCTTGGTCTCGTGAATACATACCCCGTGACCACTCCAAACGATCTGCCGGGGTCCGGCGGAGAGCTCGTCCCCCTCCCCGATATTCTCTCGCTCCTGACCCGGGCGGAGTTCGGATTCGTCCAACTCACCCCGGACGGAGATATCAGCGTCGTCAACGACGCGTTCGCGGATCTGTCCGGTTACAGCCGGGACGAGCTTCTGGGAACTTCGTTTACGAGCTACCTCGCGACCGTCCCGTCGCCTCTCGAATCGCTGTTCAGACGGGAGTCCGAGGCCGGCGAACCGGCGAGTTCGGTGCTGCCCCTCGAAACCGCGGACGGCGACATCCTCGTCTGCAAAGCGCAACTCGCGGCCGTCCGCGAGGAAGACGCGGTCATCGGCCTGTTCACTCCGCAGTCGGACCGCGAGTCGGAGAGTCCGCAGTTGAACCCGGAACACGACGACGAAACCGCCGCGAAGGCGTTCATCGCCCTCGCGGACTCGCTCTCCGACGGCATCATCGTCCTCGACACGGCGAGCCGAATCCAGTACGCGAACCCGGCGGTCGAAGATATCCTCGGCTACTCCTCGGAGGAACTCGTCGGCGAGAGCAAACTGAGCATCATCCCCGAGCGTCTCCGAGAGGCCCACCTGTCGGGTCTCAACCGATATCTCGAAACCGGCGAGCGGAACATCGATTGGCGGTACGTGGAACTCCCCGGCCAACACGAGGACGGCCACGAGGTTCCCCTCGGCATCTCGCTGAACGACTTCTTCTTCGAGGGGAACCGCTACTTCGTCGGGCTGTTCCGGGACATCTCGGAGCGGAAGGAGGTCGAACGGGCCCTCCGCGAACGCGAACGGCAGTTAGAGGAGTTAGTCGAGAAGTTAGAGGAGTCGAACGAACGGTTAGAGCAGTTCGCGTACGCGGCGTCTCACGACCTGCAGGAACCGCTCCGGATGGTCACCAGCTACCTCTCGCTCGTCGAACGGCGGTACGGCGACGAACTGGACGAGGACGGCGAGGAGTTCCTCGAGTTCGCCGTCGACGGCGCAGAGCGGATGCGCGAGATGATCGACGCACTGTTGGAGTATTCGCGCGTCGATACGCAGGGCGACCCGCTCGAACCGACCGATCTGAACGAGGTGCTCGCGGACGTCCGAACCGACCTCACGGTGAAAATCGAGGAGACGGACGCCCGAATCGAGTCCGAGGAACTGCCCCGCGTTCGGGGCGACGACAACCAACTGCGACAGCTGTTCCAGAACCTGTTGGACAACGCGCTCACCTACACCGGCGAGGAACCGCCGCGCGTGGAGATCACCGCCGAACGAGACGGCGAGGAGTGGATACTCTCGGTCAGCGACAACGGGGTCGGCATCGACCCCGAGGACACCGACCGGGTCTTTCAGGTGTTCCAGAGCCTCCACACCCGCGAGGAGGGCGGCGGAACGGGCATCGGGTTGGCGCTCTGCAAGCGCATCGCGGAACGCCACGGCGGCGACATCAGGGTCGACTCGGAACCCGGCGGAGGGACGACGTTCTCGGTTTCGCTTCCGGCGGCGTCCGACGACGGTTGAGACCCGCGCCGACTCAGCGCGACCGGTCGGCCAGTTCGTACCGGGAGAGGCCGACGACGGCGCGGCCGTCGCGGAGTTCGCCGTCTACGGCCGCCGCGAGAAGTTCGTCGTACGCTTCGACGGAGACGCGGATGCTCTCGTTGAAGTCGAGTTCCTGTTCCGCGGTCGGTTCGCAGTCGCGCGCGACGAAGAAGTGGTGGACGCTGTCGAGCAGGCCGTTGGCGGGTTCGACCGTACAGAGGCGTTCCACCTCGTCCGCTTCGTACCCCGTCTCCTCGGCCAGTTCGCGCCGCGCGGCGACGGTCACGTCGTCGTCCTCGGGCTCTACGGTCCCCGCGGGGAGGCCGCGACTGACGCGGCCGACGGCCTGCCGCCACTCCTCGATGACGACCACGTCGCCGTCGGGCGTGAACGGCAGGACGACCACCGCGGGCGGTTCCGACACGTAGTGGAAGTCCGTCTCCGTCCCGTCGGGCAGCACCATCTCGTCCCGACGAACGTCGAACCCCGGACAGGAGTAGTCCACCGCGGAGTCCGTCGTCTCCCACGCCAACTCGTCTGCGTCGTCGGTCATGGCTCCGCCTCCGAGCGGCGGGTGCAAAAAAGCGCGTGGTCGTCGTCGCCGCCTCAGTCGCGGACGGTGCCCCAGACGACGA
Organism: Halopelagius fulvigenes; assembly: GCF_042662625.1. Taxonomy (GTDB): domain Archaea; phylum Halobacteriota; class Halobacteria; order Halobacteriales; family Haloferacaceae; genus Halopelagius; species Halopelagius fulvigenes. The sequence continues at coordinate 285,347 of NZ_JBHSXH010000009.1, read as the reverse complement.
GACCGACGCCGGCGAGGACCGCGAGGAGGGAGACGAGGGAGACGGCGACGTGGAGTTCGGTGAACCAGAACGGTACTTGCAGGCCGGTCTGAACGACCATCAGGAGGAAGGACAGCACTGGAATCTTCCCGTCGCCCGCGGCACCGTCCCCGTTATCCGCGTAGGAGACGCCGCCGACGGTTTCGCCCTCGGGGAGCCGTTCCGCCTCGTAGGGGACCTGCGGCGTCTTGTAACTCCAGACCACCTGTCCCGACTCGTTCACCTCGACGACGCGCTGGTTGAGCGAGTCGGTGATGAGGGTGTTGCCGTTCGAGAGGCGGTCGGCGTCGCGCGGCCAACTGAACGGGACGCCCTCGGCGGAGTACAGCGCCCACGCCTCCTCCCACTCGCCCGTCTCCTCGTTGCGGTGGAGTTCGACGATGCGGTCGTTGTGGCTGTCGGCGACGAGCACGGACCCGTTACCGAGCCACTGGGGGTTGTGCTGTTGGCGCAGGAGCGTCGGGTCGCCCTTCCCGTCTCCGTCCTCGTCTTTGTTTATCACTTCGACGACGCCCTCGCCGCGTTCGACGACGAGGAGTTGGTGGGCGTTACGGACGGAGACGAGGTACCGGTCCTCGCCGATGACGTCCACGTCGTTGATGTGGAGCCAGTCGGTCTTCGTCGGGTCGGCGGGGGCGTCGTACTGCGAACTCGCGTTCCACTGCCACGTCACCTCGCCGTTCTTCACGGTGAAGATGCGCTCGTACTCCATGTCCGTCACGAGGAACTCCCCGGAGGGGAGCAGTTCCACGTCGTGGACTTCGCTGTTCACGCGCGTCCGCACCGGGAAGGAGTACTCGTAGACGACTTTGGGTTCGGCGCTCGCGTTGTCGGCGTTCGGGTCGATGACGCGGAACCCGGTGTGCGTGCAGGGGGAGTCGTAGGGGCCGCACTCCTGATACCCCGAGTCCATGAACCCCGCGAGGACGCTCCCGTTGTCGAGCATCGTCACGTCGAAGTAGCTGTCCGTGTCGTCGGCCCGCCACGCCGTTTTCTTTCCTTCGAGCAGGTAGACCGACCCTTTCTCGTGCAGTCCCGGCCCGCCGCCCTGCGACCCGACGAGCGTCCGTTGGGACCCGTCGCCGCCGGACGCGGAGCCGACTTCCGGCGCGAGAGCCGCGCTGACGCCCAGCGACAGGACGAGGAGGAGGACGCCGAAGACGGCTAACGCCGCCCCCGCCCGCCGCGGCGAGGAGGGGAGAGATGGTGCCATGAGTTAGGTATCTCAATCGGATGGGCGACGAAAAAGCGTTCGGAACCGCCGGCGACCGTCAGGCGACTTTCAGTTCGAGCGTGTAGCCGAACGGGTCCGTCACGTAGACGGCGGGGTTCGTCCCCGTCGCGCCCAGCGGTTCGAGTTCGCGGTCCACCTCGATACCCGCCGCGTCGAGTTCGGCTTTCAGCGACTCGACGTCCGCTGAGACGGTCACCGCGAGGTGGTCGAAGTTCGTCGCCGCCGGAGGTTCGAAGTCCGGGTCCGGTTGGACGTGGACGACGTGGGTGGGGGTGAGGCGGACCGAGAAGAACGGTTTCTCGCCCGACTCCAACAGGTCGAGGTTCTCCACGTCGAGGCCCAAGCCGTCGCGGTAGAACGCCACCGCCTCCTCGACGCCGTCCTCGGGGATGTGAAGATTCGCGTGGTCTATCGCTTCGACGTCCATGCCGGGCGTTCGTCCGGCGGGGTGAAAACGGTCACCCCGCCGTTCGCTACGAGAGGGCTCCCGTGTCGGGGTTCAGCAGCTTCGCCTCGGCCTTGCGGAGGTGTTCGAGCAGCGTCGTCTTCGAGATGTCCAGTTCCGCCGCGAGTTCGCGGGCCGAGATGCCGCGCGGCCAGTCGTAGTAGTCCCGCTTGCGCGCCAACTCGAACACCTCGCGTTGCCGCCCGGACAGTTCGTCGGTCCGCCACGTCGCGGCATCGACGCCCGCGTCAGCGCGGGTTATCTTCGTCACGGTGATGTCGGCGTTCGTCTCCTCGCGCACTGCGTCGAGTCGCCGCCGAACCCCCTCCCGGTCGTCGTCCACGAACAGCGACCAGTACTCCCGGCCGTCGAACACCCGAACCGGCGCGGACTGCACGAAGTCGTTGGCGATGAACACGTCGCTCATGCTGTTTTCGGGGTCGTACTCGACGAACAGTTCCCGCGAGGTGTTGCCCGGCGGCGTCCGCCCCCTGAAGTCGTGACGACGCTGCATCTCGACGACGGAGTGCGTCAACGGCGACTGCTCCGCGGCCGCGACGAGTTCGTCCACGGCCGCCGTCGTGTCGCCGTACGCCGTGAAGTGCCCCTTCACCCGGTCGTTCGCCGCGTTGAACACGGTGTGGGCGAGCAAACCGGCGGGCGTCTCCTCCGTCACCTCCAGCGTCCAACAGTTCGGATGCCAGATCTCCAGCGTCAGGCGCGATCGACTCCCGTGCAAGTCATCCACAGGCATAGTGGTGAATATCGTCGGCGAGTCACGAAAACAGTTGCGACGGCGCGAGTGCGTCCGTCGCTCGGCGGTCGGCGGTCGACGGTCAGCGCCCGGCGACGCTGAACCCGCCGAGCGTGTCGTCCGGGTGGACGAAGAACGTGTGCTCGCCGGTGACGTAGGCGCGCCCGCGCACCTCCGGCGTCGTCACCGTCACGCCGTCGCGTTCCTCGGCGTCGCGCAGTCGGCCCGTGAACCGCGACCCGACGACGCTCTCGTGGGCGTACCGTTTGCCCACGTCGAGCTTCCCCCGTTCGTGGAGGAGCGTCATCTTCGCGCAGGTACCCGTCCCGCACGGCGACCGGTCCACCGACCTGTCGCCGAACACGACGAACGTCCGGTCGGCGTCATCGGACTGTGTCCGATGGGCAGTCGAGCTCTGCTCGACTACGTCGCCGGGGTTCCCTCGGCGGCCCGACGGACCCCGTCCGTCGGCGTCGCGGCCCGACTCGTAGAACTCCGTCAACGAGACGCGGGCGGGGTCCCCCGTGAGCGGATTGACGACGTCTAGCTGGTCGTTCGCCGCCGCGCGGATTCGGAGTCCGAGGTCGATCAACTCCCCCGCGTCGTCCGCGCCGACGGACGGTTCGACCGCCGCCGCGTCCACCATCGCGAAGAAGTTGCCCGCGTACACCACGTCCACGGGTATCGCCAGGTCGCCGCGGTCGGTTTCGACGGTGACCGTCGCCTCCTCGGCGACGAACGACCGGACGTTCTGCACCGCGACGCTCTCGACCCGGCCGTCTTCGACGGTCGGTCTGGCGGTGACGACGCCGGCGGGCGTCTCGACGCGGAGTTCGGGTTCGGGGGCCAGTTCGCCGCGTTCGACGAGTGCGGTGACGACGCCCATCGTCCCGTGGCCGCACATGTCGAGGTAGCCGCCGCCGTCCATGAAGAAGAGGCCGAAGTCGGCCTCCTCGGCCCGCGGCGGGACGCGAACCGCGCCGAACATGTCGTCGTGGCCGCGGGGTTCCTTCATCAGGAGTTCCCGGACCTCGTCGTGCGTCTCGGCGAAGGCGTCTCGCTGGGCGGCGACGCTCCCGCCCTCGAACGCCGACCGGTCGAGGCCGTCCGTGATGAGGCGGGTCGGTTCGCCGCCGGTGTGCGTGTCGAGCGTCTCGAATCGGGTACCCGCGGTCATAGTTTTTCGAGCGATTCGACCTCTTTCTCGTCCCAGTCGTAGAACGGTTCGTCGATGCTCCGAAGCGCGTCCACGCACTCGTTGTGCCGGCGCACCGCCTCGCTCCTGAGGGGGTCGTCGGGGTTCGACCGTATCCACGACCGCAGTTCCGCCAGTCCGCGCGGCGAGTACGTGTCGATGCGGTCCTGCCTCTTCAGCAGTTCGAGCTTCCGGTCTTCGTCTCGAAGCGACTTGACCAGCGAGACGCTGGCAGTACCCATCAGCACCGCTATCGATGCGAGCATGACCGTCCACGTGACTATCGTGAGCGCCATCTTCAGTTCCCTCCGTCGGTCGCTTTCGGGACCGACTCCGTTCGGCTGTCCACGAACTTCATCAGGACCGTGCTGACAGCCAGCAACGCGAGCATCAGGGCGATGCCCCCGAACATGAGCAGTTCGTTCTCGGTGCCGAGACTCGTCACCGCGCCGTACGCCATGATGAACACCATCACGACCGGGATCACGTACTTGATGATGCCGTTCCACCACGACCCGACGAACATGTCGGAGTTGCGGTTGAGTTCGAGGACGCGCATGCGTTCAGCCCCGAACTTCCACCCGACGAGGCCGATTATCGCCAGTGTCGCGAGCGGAAGTCCCCAGTTACCGAACACGAAGTCCATCTGCCCGAGGAACTCCGAGGAGTATGCGCTGGGGATGCCCAGAAGCCAGATGAGGAGCGACACCGCCGCGACGGTCTGTCGGCGGTCCAAGCGCGTCTCCTCGGCCACCGTCGTCACGCCCACCTCGGTGATGCCGAGTCCGGAGGTGAACGTGGCGAAGAAGAAGCCGAGGAAGAAGGCCATCGCCCAGATCTGACCGCCGACGAGTTCGGGGAACACCTGCACGAGCGAGATGAACATCAGGTTCGCGCCCGCCGTCGGTTCGAGACCGAACGCGAAGACGACGGGGAAGACGGCGAAGATGGCCAAGAGGCCGATGCTGGTGTTCCCGATGGCGGTGAACACGCCCGCCCCGAGGGGCACGTCGTCGTACTTCCGGAGGTAGCTTCCGTAGGTGAGGGCGATGCCCCACCCGAGACCGGTCGAGAAGAGCGCTTGTCCGAGTGCGGCCACCCACGTGTCACCCTGCACGAGGTACTGCCAGTCCGGCGTGAACGCGAACGCCAGACCCTGCATGCCGCCGTCGAGGGTGACGCCGCGGATGGCGATGGCGACGAGGGCGATGACCATGAACGGGATCATCCACTTCACGACGCGTTCGATGCCCTGCCGGATGCCGAACAGGAGGACGCCGCCGATGGCCGCCACCGTCACGGTGTGCATCCCTATCATCAGTAGCGGCGACCCGGCGAACGACTCCCAGAACGCCGTCGCGTCGAACCCCGGTTGGAAGAAGGTCAAGAGCAGAGAGTGGACGGCGTAGTACAACGCCTGCCCGATGATGGGCGCGTAGTACGACATCAACGCGATGTTGACGAGGACGACGACGAGGGAGACCCCCCGGAACCGACTGTCGCCCGCGACCTGTTTGAACGACCCGATGACTCCCTTCTGGGTGTACCGCCCGAGCGCAGTCTCGGCCATCAACCCGGGGACGGCGATGAGAAACAGCAACAGGACGTAGGCGAGGAGGAACGCCCCGCCGCCGTTCTGGCCCGTCGTGAACGGCATGCGCCAGATGTTCCCGGCGCCCACCATCGCGCCGACCATCGCCATGAGGAACCCGAATCGACTCCCCCACTCCTCTCGTGCGGTTCGCGCGTTGTTGTCTGCCATTGTATCACACACGCATACGACTGCGGGAAATCCCACTATAGGGATGCCCTATCATGGACGGTGGTGTCGGAGTTGAAGAACGTGGCTGAATCGGCTCGGGATGCCGGCGGAGGGGGGAGACCGTCGACTGGGACTTGTAATTACTACTCTGCGCGGGCGTACGTGGTGAAATAACATAGCATGGTCGCGGCGCGGTCGGTCCGTTCGCGGGGGTCCCGCCGCAGAACTGCGGTCGGCGGCCGGACCGGCGGCGTCAGTCGTCGCCGTCGCCGCCGAGACTCACCGTCGCGAGGTCGGACTCGAGTTCCTCGACGTGGTCGTTGTACGCCTCCACGAACCCCGCGAAGTCGTCGGTGAGGCGGCGAACGTCGGGTGCGGAGGGCGGTTCGTACTGCGAGAGGAGGTAGATGCCGCCCTCGCCGCCGACGCGGAGGTACGACGCCCGGCCGTCCTCCCACTTCAGTTCCCACCGCGTCCCCGACACCGTCGTCGCGAACGACCCGTAGTTCGTGCCCTCGTAGCGGTACAGTTCCGAGGCGATGGCGTCCGAGACATCCCGGATGCGCCCGACGATTCTGTCCCGTTCGGCGACGACGGTCTCCGTGGAGACGGCCTCGGGGAACTCGTCGGGAACGTCGTCTAAGACGCCGTCAAGGGACTCGACGTGGTCGTTGTACGCCGCCACGAACGCGTCATAGTCCGTCATCGCGCGGGCGAGTTCCTCGGGGTCCGGCGGGTGTTTCGTCGAGACGACGTACGTCTCGCCGCCCGAACGGCCTTCGTACCGGAGATACTGCAGGTCGCCGCCCTCGTACTTCACCGTCCACGACCCCTTGTCGGTCTTGAAGGTGGACTGCCCGTAGTCGCCGCCCTGAAGCAACGCGAGTTGCCGCGCGATCTGTCCCGCGTGGTCCGTCACCCACGAGACTACCTCGTCTCTGTGGGAAACAACGTCATGGGCGTCGGTAACATCGAACTCAGGTCCCTCGTTCATCTACTATCCCTAGCCGCGGGACGGGTATAACGCCTCTGTCGAACGATCGTTAACGCGGAATGAACCGCCGCCGTCTGTCGATTAGAACGGTCAGAAACAGTTACCATCCTTGCATGTGTATTTACCACTATTAGAGAACGAACATATTACAATAGTGTATTTATTGCAATACACTTCAACAATCCGCCAACGCGTATTTTAGGCAGACACGAATAAGGACTGCCTGCACGACAACCTATGTCCCGAACAACCAGACGGTCACTATTGAAGACACTTGGTGTCGGAGGTACAGTATTCGCGTTCGGTGCCGGTGCGGGCTACGCACAACAGAGCGGACAGAGCGGTACGGAGAACGGAAGCAGTCCGTTCCCCCCGAGCGAGAACACGGCGCTCGTTCGCGCCATTCACGCGTCGCCGGACGCGCCTGCGGTCGATGTCTACATCGACGGCCAGCAGGTCGCGCAAGGCGTCCAGTTCGGAAACATCACCGGCTATCTGGACCTCTCGCCGGGCGAGGTGCAGGTTCAGGTGTATCCGTCGCAGGACGGCGGCCAAGGCGGCAACCAGACGACGACCGGTGGCGCTCTCGGCAACGAAACGGGCGCCAGTAACCAGACGAACGCGACTGGCACCGGCCTGAGCAACGAGACGAACGCGACCGGCACCGGCAACGAGACGAACGTGACCGGCACCGGCAACGAGACGAATGCGACCGGCCTGAGCAACGAGACGAATGCGACCGGCCTGAGCAACGAGACGAATGCGACCGGCCTGAGCAACGAGACGAATGCGACCGGCCTAAGCAACGAGACGAACGCGACCGGCCTAAGCAACGAGACGAACGCGGGTTCCGCGTCACAGACGCCGTCCACGGAGCCTCTCCTCGACGAGAGCTTCAGCGTGGAAGGTGGCCAGAGCTACACCATCGCGGCCGCCGGCCGATCCCAGGATATCAAGGCGCTCGTCTTCGAGGACACCCCCGAGGGTGAGCAGACGCAGGACGAGCAGGACGCGAACACGGACACCGCGCTCGTTCGCGCGGTCAATCTCTCGCCCGACGCGGGCGTCCTCAAGGTGCGCGCCAGCAGCTACGTCGTCGGCGGCGCGATAGAGAGCGAGGAAGCGAGCAACTACGCCACCATCCAGGCCGGCAACACGCAAGTCGAGGTGCTCCAGACGGGCAGCGCCGACCCGATCGCCACCGCCAACTACCAGTTCGAGGCGGGCGAGCGGTACAACCTGTTCCTCGTCGGGATGGTCGACCCCGAAAGCGCGGCGCAAGCCCAGGGCGGCCTCGTTAACCAGTCCAGCACCGGCAACGAGACGGCCGTCGGCAACGAGACGGGCGTGATGAACGAAACTGGCGTCAACGCCACGAACGAAACTGGCATCAACGCCACCAACGAAACCGGCATCAACGCCACGAACGAAACTGGCATCAACGCCACGAACGCCACCAACGAAACTGGCGTCAACGCTACGAACGAAACTGGCGTCAACGCTACGAACGAAACTGGCGTCAACGCCACCAACGAAACTGGCGTTAACGCTACGAACGAAACCGGCGTTAACGCTACGAACGAAACCGGCGTTAACGCTACGAACGAAACCGGCGTCAACGCCACCAACGAAACCGGCGTCAACGCTACCAACGAGACGACCGTCGGCAACGAGACGGCCGTCGGCAACGAGACGACCGGCACGCAGGCGCAGGGTGCCGGCAGTCAGACGCAGGTGGCCGAGTTCCAAATCGTCGGCGTTCAGGACAGCGACGGAACCATCCTCAAAGAGTCGGAGCAACAGACTCCCAGCGCCGACGATCTGTTGCCCATCGACCTGAGCGGTGGTAACGACACGGCCCAGAACGGTACGAGTCAGAACGCCACGGCCACGAACGACACGGCCACGAACGACACGGCCACGAACGACACGGCCGCCAACGCCACGGCCGAAAACGGCACGACCACGAACGGTACGACCGAAAACAGCACGCTCACGAACGGCACGGCCACCGAGACGGGCAACACGACGACGAGCAGCTAACGACGCGACGACGAGGCTCCGGCGGAACGCGTACCGACCGGCATCACGGAGGTTGGTGACCTCCGAAAACGGGGCATAGTGGGCTCGACCCGGCGGCGCGGACCGACGTCCGCCGCCGTCGGGGACGACGGGCCCACGGGAGCGCACGGGTGATTCTTCTCGCCGTATCTCGCCGACTCCACGGAGCGTCGAGATCGATCGGTCCGTTCGAGGAGCGGTAAATTCGTCCGATGGTGAAATACGAGATGCCGAGTGTTTCAAGCATTTATACTACAGATCCGCTCGTATCTAGCGATTATCACGTAAGTTATTAGACAGTAAATCCCGTTATCGCGCAGGTAACAAGGTGGCCGTGCGGCGGGCGTGTAGAGAGACGGCCGCACCGGCGAACGAGGACGTGCTGGGCGGTAGTATCTTCAACCATGACTAGCTCGAGAAAGCGGAGTAAACTGTCGGACGGGGAAGACGCCTACGCCGTCCGACCGTATCGGTCGGGAGACAGAGAAGGATTCCTCTCGCTTTACGACACCGTCTTCGGTGCGACCAGCGAGGAGTGGTTCCGCTGGAAGTACGTGGACAACCCCTACGCGGACCGAACGCCGATGTACGTGGCAGAGCGCGAGGGAGAGATCGTCGGCGCGTCGCCGTTCTTCGCTCTCCGGGTGCAGGTGGGCGGGGATTCGGTGTTGGCGCTGCAGCCCGCCGACGCGATGGTCCACCCCGACCACCGACGGCGGGGCCTCCTGACCCGGATGACCGAGGCGGCGATAGACGACTACGAAGCCGGCGACCCGGCGATGTTCTTCAACTTCCCCAACCCGACCGCGAAGGGGGCGTTCACGAAACTCGGTTGGGTCGAGGTGGGAGACGTGACGACGCACTACCGCGTTCAGAACCCGGCGAACCTCACGCCGACCGAGAGCGCGTTCAACCGACTGACCGCTCCGGGGACGGCACTCGCGCGGGCGTACTTCTCCGTCCGGGACCGCCTCGTCCCCGAGGAGACCGAACGGGTGACGGTGAACCGGTGCGACGAGATACCCGCCGCCGAGTTCGCGGCGTTGTACGCCGAGGACCCTCCCGATGAGATACACGTCGTCCGCGACGAACGCTTCTGCCAGTGGCGGTACGAGAACCCGAAGTGGGAGTACACCTCCTACCTCGCCCGGCGCGACGGCGACCCGGTCGCCGGCCTCGTCGTCGGAAACCGCACCTCGGACGGGACGTGGATAACCAAGTTGGTCGACGCCGTCCCGTGCTCCGACGAAATCGGGGCGAAGGCGTTGTCCCGCCTCGTCCACCGGGCCATCGACGACCACCGCGACGCCGACCTCGTCGGCGCGTGGGACGGAACGCTCCCCGACGGCGTCCTCGAACGGTTCGGCTTCCGCCCCGACGACCACTTTCCGCTCTCTCGGGTGTCGACTCGGACCGCCGTCGTCGCCCGGGGGTTAGAAGACGACACGGACGCCCTCCGCGGCGTCGAACTCGACGACCGGACGAACTGGCGGTTGATGTTCGCCGGGAAAGACACCTGCTAACAGCCGGGTCGGTGTTCCTAGGAGTTTAGGCGCGGTGTACTTCCTCGTCCGTTATAGAACGGATAGTATGAACAGGAAGAGGGGGACGCGGTCCGCTGACTCGGGCAATCCGACGCTGCGGTGCATCGCGGACGGACGACGGCGGGCGGCACTTCGCATCCTTCTCGACGCGGGAGAACGACTAGCGGTACGGGAATTAGCGTCGCGTCTCGCCGACGCGAAGAGCGGAGCCCCCGACGCGGCGGAGAACGCCGCCGAGACGGAACTCGTCCACGCCCACCTCCCGATGCTGACGGACGCGGGCCTCGTCGAGTGGGACCGAGACGGGAGGCGCGTGGAGGCGGCGGCGCACCCCGCCCTCGAAGACCCCCGGTTCCGGAGACTGCTCGAAACGGAGACGGAGGGAACGGACGAAGCGCTGTCCGCCCTCGCGGACGAGCGTCGCCGCCTCGCGCTCACCGCCCTCAGAGACGACGGCGCGGCGGCGTCGCGGTTCGCGCTCGCGGGCGAAGTGCTCCGGCGCGAGACGGGCGACTCGGACCCGGACACCGACGACATTCGGCGCGTCGAACTCCAACTTCACCACGCTCACCTGCCGAAGCTCGACGACGCGAACTTCGTCGCGTACGACGCGGAGACCGGCCGCGCCGAGTACGCCGACCACCCGGCGCTGGAGGCGGTGTTCACCACGATTCACGAACCCGAACCGAACCTCGTCGACAGGTTCGACGGCTTCCTCGGAGGGATGAAGGCGTCCTACAGGCGGTCGGCGGACGAAGCGAACGACCGACTGGAGTGGCCCCACTTCTGGAAGCACCCCGAGCATGTCTAAGCCCCCGGAACTGTGGGCGTTCGTCATCGCCAACACGGGCCTGTTCGTCGCAAGCGGGGTGTTGACGGCGCTGAGTTACGTCGCCTACCGGCAGAGCGGGGGCGACTCGTCGTACCGGACCGCGGCCCTCGGATTCGGATTCGTCGTCCTCGGCGGCCTCGTCGAACCGGTGTACCAGTTGGGAGTGAAGGGCGGCGACTACTCGCTGACCGGGAGCGAACTCCTCGTCCTCCAGTCCGGCGAGGGCGCCCTCATCACCCTCGGACTCGGACTCCTCTTTTGGGCCATCGTCAACCACCCCGGGTCGGCGTCCGCCGCGGAGGCGAACTCGGAGGCGGTGGGGTTCGACGACCCCTCCGTCGGACGCGGACGCCCCCCGCAGACGTGGTCGGAGCGGAACGACTAGGCGGCCGACGCTCGAAGGCCGAACGACGATACGCCGCGGCCCCGTGGTGAGCGTCGTGGACGACCACTCCGCACCGCCCTCGGACCGAGACGAGGGGTACCCCTCTTGGCTCGACCGAACCCGCTACCCGTTCGCGTCGCGCCGCTTCGACAGTTCGGACGGGACGCTTCACGTCCTCGACGAGGGCGAGGGGCGACCGGTCGTGATGCTGCACGGGAATCCCACGTGGTCGTTCCTCTATCGCCACCTCGTCGGCGGCCTCTCCGACGAGTTCCGGTGTATCGCCCCGGACCTGCTCGGGTTCGGGCTCTCGGACCGCCTTCGGGACGACTCGGCCGGGCGGCCCGCCGCCCACGCCCGCACCGTCGAACGACTCTTCGAGGAGTTCGAACTGCGGGACGCGGTGATTCTCGGCCACGACTGGGGCGGACCTCTCGGGATGGACGTGGCGACGCGGAACCCCGAGTCCGTCGCCGGACTCGTGATGACGAACACGTGGACGTGGCCGCGGAGGGACCTCTTTCCCCGCGCGTTCGGCCGATTGGTCGGCACCTCGGCGGGGAAGCGATTCGTCGTTCGGCACAACGCCTTTGCGCGGACGGCCCTCGGAGGGCCCGCCCTCCTCCGGTCGAGCTTCGAGCGGTCAGCCTACCGCCACTACGCGGCCCCCCTCGCGACGCCGTCGGACCGCGTCGGGTCGTGGGTGCTCCTGCGCGAACTCGTCGAATCGAACGACTGGCTCGGAGAACTCTGGAACCGCCGCGCCGCCGTCGCGGGGACGCCGACGCTCCTCCTCTGGGGGATGCGCGACCCGATACACGCGCCGTTCCTCCGGCGGTGGCGGGCGCTGTTTCCGAACGCGTCGGCGGTCACGTACGACGGTGCGGGTCACTTCGTGCCCGAGGAGGTCGGAGCCGGGTTGGTTCCGCCGGTGCGGGAGTTCCTCCGCGACCTGTGACGACGCTTCGATATCGTGAGGCGGCGAGAAAGCCGCCCGCGTCCGACGAGAGCCGAGAAGGCGGCAGATTTCGGGGGAGACGCGTCACTCCTCGTCGCTGGGCAGTCGGACGAGCGAGAACCAGAACCGTTCCAGCGTCTGGATCGTCGAGATGAACTCGTCGGGATCCACCGGTTTCGTGAGGTAGGCGTTCGCACAGAGGTCGTACGAGTGGACGATGTCGTCATGCGCCGTCGAACTCGTGAGGATGATGACGGGGATGCGCCTGAGTTCGGGGTCGTTCCGTATCTCTTCGAGGACGGCGTCGCCGTTCTTCCGCGGGAGGTTCAGATCGAGCAAGACGAGGTCCGGCCGGGGAGCGTCCTCGTAGTCGCCGCGCCGATAGAGGAAGTCGAGGGCCTCAACGCCGTCGGTCGCGACGTGCAGCGTGTTCTGGATTCGCCCGTCCTTGAACGCCTCCTGCGTCAACCGAACGTCGCCGGGGTTGTCCTCCACGAGCAGTATCTCCGCCGGTTCGGTCCGGTCCGTCCAATCACTCATCGTTCTCACCCGCTACGGGGAGCGTAAAGGAGAACGTCGACCCCTCGCCGGGTTCCGACTCGACCCAGATCTCGCCGCCGTGTCGCTCGACGATGCGCCGGCAGAGCGCGAGTCCGATGCCCGTCCCGGCGTGTTCCTCCCGGCCGTGGAGTCGCTGGAACACCTCGAAGATGCGGTCCTGACCGTCGGGGTCGATGCCGACGCCCTCGTCGCGGACCGAAATCACCCACTCTCCGTCGTTCCGTTCGGCGGTGATGTCGATTCGAGGCGGTTCGTCGCCGGAGTACGTGAGTGCGTTGTCGAACAGGTTTTGCATGAGTTGACGTAGCTGGTTCGCGTCGCCCTCGACTCGCGGGAGCGACTCCGCCGTGATGTCCGCGCCAGTTTCCTCGATGTGTAGCTGCAGGTCCGCGAGAACGTCGTCGAGCACCACGTCTAACTCCACCGGTTCGAAGGGGTCGCCTTTCGTCTCGACGCGCGAGTACTTGAGGAGGGCGTCTATCATGTCGCGCATCCGGTCCGCGCCGTCGACGGCGTACTCGAGGAACTCCTCGCCGTCCTCGTCGAGTGCGCCCTCGTATCGGCGTTCGAGGAGTCGGAGGTAGCTCGACACCATCCGGAGGGGCTCTTGGAGGTCGTGGGAGGCGGCGTAGGCGAACTGCTCTAAGCGCTCGTTGGACTCCTCTAACTTCTCGACTAACTCCTCTAACTGCCGTTCGCGTTCGACCTGTTCGGTGATGTCCTGCGTGAAGCTCAGCCCGGCGAAGATGTCGCCGTCCACGTCCCGCAGGGGCGTGACCCACACCTGCCAGTTGCGACCCCCGAACTCGGTGGTGGTGTTGTCGGTCCTCCCGTCCTCGATCGCGGACCTGAACAGCGGTTCGATGTCGGCGACGGTGCGTTCGGGGAAGACGTCCGGCATCCGTACTCCTTCGAGTTCGTCCGCGGTGGGGAGCCTCTCGCCCAGTACGCGGCCCGCCGTCAGCGTGTACCGAAGGTCGCGGTCGTAGACGCCGACGGCACCGTTCGGGAAGTACTCCGCGAGCGTGCGGTACCGACGCTCGCTCTCCTCGAGTTTGCGCTCGTACTCCTTGCGGTCGGTGATGTCCTGCGCCATCGTCATGCCGGCGAAGACGTTCCCGTCCGTGTCGGTTATCGGCACCGCGTAGATGACCCAATCGCGGTCCACGTACGAGACTTCGACGGCCCTCTCCTCTCCGTCGAGAGCGTCGCGCAGTGCGGGGTCGATTCGAGACCCCACGTCGTCGCCCCACACCTCGTACGGCGTACTGCCCTCCAAGTCCTCCTTCGAGACGGGGAGGTACTCGAAGGCGCGACCCTCCGCGAGCGTGTAGCGCAGGTCGTCGTCGTACATGGTGACGATGCCGTTCGGGAAGGACTCCGCGAGCGTCCGGTACCGGCGCTCGCTCTCCTCCAGTTGCCGTTCGTACTCTCGGCGTTCGGTGATGTCGCGGTCGGAGACGATGACCGAGACGACGTCGCCGTCGTCGTTCGTGACGGGTCTGAAGACGCCGTTGATAGCGTACCGGTCGCCGTTCGGGTGCGAGAGGTCCGCCTCGAAGTCCACGTACTCGCCGGACGCGGCCCGTTCCGTCCACTCCCTGACGTCGGCCCGCGCCTCCGCTCCCTCGCCCCACCACGGCGTCTCCCAGAACAGTTCGCCGGTCACGTCGTCGAGGTCGGCGTCGATGTACTCCATCGCCGTCTGGTTGATGTCCAGCACCGTCCCGTCGGCGTCGAGGAGGCCGACGAGGATGTTCGGGTCCTCGAAGATGGCCTCGAACCGACGCTCCGTCTTTTCGAGTTCCTGCTCGCGCTTCTTCCGGTGGGTGGTGTCGCGGAAGTAGACGGAGAGGCCGGTCTCGGAGGGGTACGCGCGCACCTCGAACCAACTGTCGAGCGGTTCGGGGTAGTACTCCTCGAAGGAGACCGTCTCCTGTTCGTACATCGCTCGCTCGTACTTCGGCTTGAACGCCCGTTCGGTCGCCGCCGGGAACAGTTCCCAGACGGACTCTCCGACCAGCGTCAGCCCCTCCGGGTTGATGAGTTCGTGCGCCTGTTCGTTGAGGTAGGTGAAGTTCCACTCCTCGTCCAACGCGAAGAACGCGTCCGAGATACGACCGTAAATCTCCTCCAGTTCGCTCTTGGTCCGCTGGTTCTCTATCGCCGACGCGAGGACGTTCGCGACGCTCTGGACGAAGTTAGCGTCGTACCGCGTGAACTCGCGTTCCTCCGTCGTGTGCGTCCCCAGCACGCCCCACGGGTTCTCGACCGATCCGATGACGACGCTGATTCCGCTGACGACGTCGTGGCTGGTCAGCAGTTTCGGCCCGGAGAAGCGCTCCTCGGTCCGCAGGTCGTCCACCACGACCGGCGCTTCCGAGAGGAGCGTGTACCCCGCCTGCGAGTCCCGGTCGGTCGGAACGGTCGCCGACCCGACGAGCCCGTCGCGCCACCCGACGCCCTGCCGGAGGAACACCTCCTCGCCCCCGGGCAGTAGTTCGAGTACCTTCGCGTACTCGTTGCCGAGCGTCTCGGCGACGGCGACGGACGCGTCGTGCATCAGCTGGTCGAGGTCGTCAGTTTCGAGGGCCTGTTGACCGAGTTCCGCGACGACCTCCTGTTGGCGGATACGGACGTCCGATTCCGTATCTGACCCGGTGGAGGAGTGCATCTACCCGTACATCGGTTGAGTGAGCCTAAAGCCTTCTGCGGGAACGCTCCGCGCGGCCGTCGAATTCGACGGCGCAGATTCGACAGCCACCGCTCGAGGCGGAGGATGCGGGAGAAGTGGGCCGCCGCGACTTCGCGTCGCTCGTCGCGAGCCGTCGCTCACTTCGTTCGCGACGACGGCGCAGATTCGAACTGGGCGAGACTCGCTTCGCTCGTCTCGCTGGCTCGAACCTTCTGCGTCACCACAACCGCATTTCGGTAGTATGACTCGCGACCGCTTCGCGTCGCTCGTCGGGACGAAATGCGGGAGAAGTGGGCCGGCGCAGATTCGAACTGCGGTTACGGCCACCCGAAGGCCGAAGGATACCAAGCTACCCCACCGGCCCGCATATCTATTTGAGTCCTGCGCCGCGTTTAACAGTTGTGATTCACCTTTCGAACCGCGGCCGGGGACCGTCAGTAACGCTCGAATCCCTTGGTGTCGAGGTAGTTGTGAGAGACGGTGATAGCGTGGTCGGCGTGCAGGAGTTGCGGTCCGAGGCGGACGCGTTCGTCCGCCGCCTCCGCGAGGAGCGTCTCCTCCTCGTCGGTGAAGTCGTGGTGGTCCGAGAGGACGAAAAGCGGGTCCTCGGGCGGTTCGACGTCCACCACCGGGTCGCCGTCCTCGTGGAGTTGAACGACGGTGGCGTCCGCCGCCGCCTCCCGCAACGTCTCTTCGAACCCCATCCGGCGGATGCTCACGCCGGGGGAACTGTCGGCGGCCATGTGGCCGATGGCCTCGTCGCGGTTCTCCAAGGCCTTCCGAATCAACGCCGCCGTCGTCCGTTCGTCGGGGTTCAGTCGGCGGAGCTCCGACCCCTCGAATCGGACCGTGTACTCGTCGCCGAGGACGAGGTGGACGCGCACCGCCTCGCGGATGTCGTGCGAGAGGAAGAACGCGGAGTTGACGCACCGACAGAGGACGTCGAGTCTGCCGGCACCGCCGGCGATGTCGTCGAGCGAGAACTCCGGCGTCGTCGGCGCGTCGTGTCCGGTGATGAGGAACTGTCGCATGTCTCCCCCGTGGACCCTCACGGTGATGTGTCTGTCTCATCGCCGCAGCCACAACGTTAACGTTCGATGTTCGCTTACGCCGAGTAACGTTAATGAACGTTCACCCAGGTACATAAGCGTACATTCGTGAGCCGTTTAGCGTATATAGAGGACGGACATCCAAATATATCTGGATAACACCCTCTAGTCGAGACAAATTATCGACGACCGGATAGTTGTTTCGGGTGTTGATTTCTCCACTAAATCAGTGAAAATTGCGCTCTGTGCGCTCGATAGACGCTGTGTCGTGATAATTTCCTGATTCAAGAACTATTCGTCAGTTATTTATCCAACGGGAGTTTGAATCACGGTATCCCTCAACAAAGGGTGTTCCAACCCAATGTCTGACGAGAAAACCTTCCACAGCAAGATAAACCGCCGTCGGGTCCTGCAAGGACTCGGTGGCGTCGGTCTGGCCGGCATCGCGGGATGCTCCGGTCAGGGCGGTAGCGGCACCGGCACGGGCGAGGGAACCGACAGCGGTTCCTCCAGCAAACTCAAGATCGGGCAGACGAAGAGCCCCATCGAGTTCGACCCCATCGTCCTGAACGACGTCCCCTCGACCGAAGTCGTCGACCGCATCGTCGAGGGTCTGTACACCTACGACAAGAGCACGGGCATCGTCCCCCTCCTCGCCACCGGCGAACCCGAAGTATCCAAGCAGGGCAAACGGTACGTCGTCGAAATCGAGAAGAACGCGGCGTTCTCCAATGGCGACACCGTCACCGCCGAGGACGTCAAGTACTCGTTCGAAGCCCCGGTGAAAGAGGAGACCGAGAACGCCTCGGAACTGAACATGATCGACACCATCACCGCGGTGGACGAGAAGACCGTTCAGTTCGACCTGAAGTACGGCTTCGCCCCGTTCCCGAACACGCTCACGTGGTACGTGGTTCCGAAGTCGGTCCGCGAGAAGGACAAGAAGGCGTTCAACACGGGCGACGCCCTCGTCGGGTCCGGTCCCTTCACGTTCGAAGGGTGGTCGGAAGGCCAGTTCGTGCGCATCAAGGTGAACCCCGACTACTGGGGCGACCCCAAACCGAAGCTCGACGAAGTGGAGTACGTTCCCGTCGAGGAATCGACGACGCGCGTCACCACACTCAAGAACGGCGAGAACGACATCATCAAGGGCATTCCGCCGAAGCAGTACTCGACGATCCGCAACATCTCGGACGTGAGCATCAACGAGGTACCCAGCATCGGGTACTACTACGCCGCGTTCAACTGCAAGTCGGGTCCGACGACCGACCCCATCGTCCGCGAGGGCGTCGATTACGCCTTCAACATGGACCAAGCGGTCCAGTCCTACGTCGAACCGACGGGCGTCCGTCAGTACAGTCCGTACCCGAAGGCCGTCGTCGACGAGTGGAGCTTCCCCATCGACCAGTGGAAGCAGATCCCCCACGACAAGAACGTCGACAAGACGAAGGAACTGTTCGACAAGGCCGGTGTGCCGGACGACTACTCGTTCAAGATCATCGTCCCGCCGGACGACATGCGCGAACAGATAGGGATCAGCATCTCGAACGGTCTGAAGGAGGCCGGATGGGAGGCCAGCGTCCAGCGCCTGGACTGGGGTAAGTTCCTCGAGAAGTACATCTCGGGCGACGACTCGGACTACAACATCTACACGCTCGGGTGGTCCGGCACCCCCGACCCGGACGCGTTCACCTACTACATGTTCGGTGCGACCAAGGACACCCTCGGCGTCACCGACGGGACGTTCTACCACGACAGCAGCGAGAAGGCCGCGAAGGCCACCGAGAAGTTCGTCCAAGCGCGCAAGTCGAACGACCAGAAGAAGCGCAAGCAGCTCTACGTCGAGGGGACCACCACGGTTCTCGAAGACCGCGCGCACCTGCCCGCGTACAACCTGAAGAACAGCTTCGGTGTGAAGGACTATGTCAAGGACTTCGCATCCCACCCGGTCCTCAGCTTCACGCTGTCTACGGACCACAACAACGTCTCCGTCCAGAAGTAAAGAGACACGACGGAGACGGGTACGTCATATTTATGTACAAAACGGCCGCAAAAACGGCGATTAGAGACATGAACGCCTCGCAACGTGTGGTGCAATAATGGGACGTCTTCGGTACACGATCAGTCGACTGCTCCAGGCGATTCCGGTGGTCATCGGCGTGATTACCATCACGTTCTTCCTCACCGACGCCATCCCGGGGGACCCGGTGTCGATAATGCTGGGACCGTCGCCGAGCGCACAGCAAGCCGCAGAGATTCGGGCGAAGTTCGGACTCGACCAACCGCTCCACGTTCGGTACTTCAACTACCTCCTCGACGTGGCGCAGTTGCAGTTGGGCACGAGCCTCTACTACCAGGTGCCGGTGACGCAGAAGATAGCCGAGCGACTGCCGATAACGCTGTACCTACTGCTTTCGAGCTTCACGTTCGCGCTCGTGACGGCGGTACCGCTGGGTATCGTCTCCGCGAAGCGCCGGAACAAGCCGGCCGACCACGTGTCGCGCGTCGTGGCACTGCTCGGCGTGAGCACGCCCTCCTTCTGGATCGGGCTGATGCTCATCATCGTCTTCTCGTTCTGGCTGAACATCTTCCCGTCGACGAACCTCGTCTTACCGTGGGCCTCGCCCGCCAGCGTGGGCGGGGCGTCGAACCAGTTCGAGGTCGTCGTCACGTCGATTCGCCACCTCATCCTCCCGATGATAACGCTGGGGACGCTGCAGATGGCGGCGTTCACCCGCATCGAGCGCTCCTCGATGCTGGAGGTGCTCGGCGAGGAGTACGTGACGCTCGCCCGCGCCTACGGCGTGAGCGAGAGCAAAATCGTCCGGAAACACGCGTTCAGGAACGCACAGCTCCCGCTGATCACGCTCGTGGGACTCAACCTCACGTCGGCGCTCGGCGGGGCCGTGCTGACCGAGACCGTCTTCTCCATCAACGGGATGGGGCGGCTCATCATCACGGCGATTCAGAACCAAGATTACCCGCTCGTCATGGGGACGACGCTGGTGTTCGGCCTCGTGTTCGTCATCGGGGTCATCATCACTGACCTCTCGTACGCGTACGTCGACCCGCGGGTCACCTTCGACGGGAGTGAGTGACAATGACCGAACAACCAACGACACGGACCAATGCGGACGCCGGCGCGGACGCCCCCGACGCGGAGGGCGAGGAGAAACTCGAAGCGCGGGTCGGGTGGCGGTACACGCTCGCGCAGGTGAAACGCGACCCGACGGCGCTGGTCGGGATGTGCATCATCGGGGTGATGATAGTCATCGCCGCCATCGCGTTCGTCGACGGGGTGCTCTTCGAGTACCTCTCGGACTACGCGTTCTTCGCCAACCTCGGCGTCCACCAGTACGTACTCGCGGAGACGTTCTGGGTCAATCCGGCCGTAGACCCGGGTAGCCCACAGATCCTCCGCCCGCCGGTCGGACTGACGAACCAGCTGTACCCGGAGGATCCGGGGACGTGGGCGCACCCGCTCGGGACGGACCACCGCGGGCGCGACATCCTCGTTCGCCTGTTCTACGGGACGCGCATCGCCATCACCGTCGGCGTCATCTCGACGGGTATCGCCCTCGTTCTGGGGGTACTCGTCGGCTCCGTCGCCGGCTACTACGGCGGCTGGATAGACGACGCGCTGATGCGCGGGTCCGAGACGCTGTACGCCATCCCGTTCCTCGTGTTGGTCATCGCGTTCATGACCGCGTTCGGACAGAACCTCATCTACGCGATGGTCGGCGTCGGCATCGCCACCATCCCGACGTTCGCCCGCCTCATCCGCTCTCGCGTGCTCTCGGTGCGCGAGGAGGACTACGTCGAGGCGGCGCGCGCCGCGGGCGTCCGCGACCGGAACATCATCCTGCGGCACGTCATCCCGAACAGTTTCGCACCCGTACTCGTGCAGGCGACGCTCCAAATCGGCGTGAACATCCTCATCATCGCCGGTCTGTCGTTCCTCGGGTACGGCGCACAGCCCCCGACGCCGTCGTGGGGACAGATGCTCTCGAGCTCGCGCCAGTACATGCTGCCGAACCCGTGGTTCAGCATCTGGCCGGGCATCGCCATCCTCATCACCGTCGTCGGCTTCAACCTCATCGGTGACGGGCTGAGAGACGCACTCGACCCCCGGATAAACAACTGATGAGCGACGAACCACTACTCAAAGTAGAGAACCTGAAGACCCAGTTCTTCACCGAGGAGGGGACCGTCCGCGCGGTGGACGGCATCTCCTTCGAGGTGAACGAAGGCGAACTCGTTGGCCTCGTCGGCGAGTCCGGCGCCGGGAAGTCCGTCGCCACGAGCTCCATCATGCGACTCGTGGAAGACCCCGGCGAGATCGTCGGCGGGACGGTGACGTACAAGGGAAAGAAGATAATCGACATCGAGGAGGGGCCGGACGGCGAACTCCAGCGCTCCCCGGAGATGCTCTCGAACGCGGAGATGCGCAAGCAGATTCGGGGCAAGGAGATAGCCATCATCTTCCAAGACCCGATGGAGGCGTTGAACCCCGTGTTCAAGGTGGGCGCGCAGCTTCGCGAGTTCATCGAGATAAACCGCGACGTCTCCGGCAAGAAGGCCAAGGAGATAGCGGTGGACATGCTCCGGGAGGTCGGCATCCCCGAACCGGAGAAGCGCTACGACAGCTACCCCCACCAGTTCTCCGGCGGGATGCGCCAGCGCGTCCTCATCGCCATGGCGCTGTCCTGTCAGCCCGACCTCATCATCGCCGACGAACCGACGACGGCGCTCGACGTGACGGTCGAAGGCCAGATTATCGACCTGGTGGACGACCTCAGGGAGAAGTACAACACGTCGTTCATCTGGGTGACGCACGACTTGGGCGTCGTCGCGGAGATCTGCGACCGGGTGAACGTGATGTACCTCGGCGAGATTATCGAACAGGCCGACGTGGACGACCTGTTCCACAAGACGCGACACCCCTACACGGACTCCCTGTTGGACTCCATCCCCCGGCCGGACCAGACGGTGGAGGAGCTTCAACCCATCAAGGGCGTGATGCCCGAGGCCATCAACCCGCCCTCCGGGTGCCGCTTCCACACGCGGTGTCCGGACGCGCGGACCGTCTGTCCGGAGGTCCGCCCGGAGTATCAGGACGTGAGCGA
Source organism: Halopelagius fulvigenes (assembly GCF_042662625.1). Lineage (GTDB taxonomy): Archaea > Halobacteriota > Halobacteria > Halobacteriales > Haloferacaceae > Halopelagius > Halopelagius fulvigenes. The sequence goes on along the minus strand of NZ_JBHSXH010000009.1, from coordinate 263,713 downwards.
CCCCGGCGAGGCGAGACACATGGTCTCGTGCGTGAAGTACGAGAACGTCGGCTACGACGACGCCGAACCGTTGGAGACGGAGGCCACGTCGGCCTTCGGCGGCGGCCTCGTCGAAGCCAGAGGTGACGACGAATGAGCGAAGTGATAACCAAAGAAGAGACGGATTCGGTCGGATTCGGCGAAACGCTCATCGAAATCGACGGGCTGACCAAGCACTTCACGCAGGGCGAGGGCCTGCTCTCCGCGTTCTTCGAGACGGAGACGGTGAAGGCCGTAGACGACGTGACGTTCGACATCGCCAAGGGCGAGACGGTCGGCCTCGTCGGCGAGTCCGGGTGCGGAAAATCGACGCTCGCTCGGACCATCCTCAGACTGCTCGAACCGACCGACGGGGCCGTCCTGTTCAAGGGCAAGAACCTCGCCGAAATCGGCGGGGAGGAGCTGCGGTCGATGCGGAAGGACATGCAGATGATATTCCAGGACCCGCAGTCCTCGCTCGACCCCCGGATGAAAGTCGGTCCCATCGTCGAGGAACCGATGAAGGCCCACGGACTGTACGAGGGCGAACGCGAGGAACGCGCCCGGATGCTCTTAGAGAAGGTCGGTCTGGACCCCCAGCACTACAACCGGTATCCGCACCAGTTCTCCGGCGGGCAACGCCAGCGCGTCAACCTCGCGCGCGCACTCGCGGTCAACCCGGACTTCATCGTCTGCGACGAACCCACGTCGGCGCTCGACGCCTCCATCCAGGCGCAGGTGCTGAACACGATGCGGGAACTGCAGGAGGAGTTCGGCCTGACGTACCTGTTCATCAGCCACGACCTCTCGGTCATCCGCCACATCTCCGACCGCGTGGCCGTGATGTACCTCGGTCAGTTGGTCGAACTCGCCGAGACGGACGAGCTGTTCGAGAACCCCCAACACCCGTACACCGACGCCTTGCTCCAGTCGATTCCGGTGCCCGACCCGCGGGCGCGGGGGCAACGCGGCGTTCTCGAGGGCGACGTGCCGTCGCCCATCGATCCGCCGTCGGGGTGCCGGTTCCGCACGCGGTGTCCGAAGCTCATCTCGCCCGAGGAGTACGACCTGACGAAGAGCGAGTGGGAGGACGTCCGCCGCTTCATGCGCGCCGTCGAGCGCAGGACCTTCGAAGTCGATGGCGAGGCGTCCTTGCGCGCGGAGTTCTTCCCCGACGGGACGCCCGGCGGCGAGGCCGGACGCATCGTCGAGACGGGCATCGACGAGGTGCTCGAAGACGAGTGGGAGTCCGCCGCCGACCGACTCGTCGAGTCGTTCGCGGAGCAGTCCATCTGCGCGAAGGAGCTCCCGGTGTACGAAGTCGAACCCGAGTTCGGAGGCGGACCGCACCTCGCGGCGTGTCACCTCCACCGCGAGGGCGGCGGCGAAACCGCCGACTGAGAACGGACGCCCCGCCACCGCTCGCGTCTCTCACTTCTCGATTCGTATCTCGACGCTGTCTTCCGGTTTCTCCGGCACGTCGACGAACGCGCCGATTTCGTGGACGCCCGGTTCGGCTTCGACCCACCGGGTCGGTTCGCCCTCCCCGCCGACGCGCTTGAACCGACCGTCCCACGTGTGCGTGAGGACTTTCCGCTCTTTCGCCCGGAAGGAGAGCGTTCCGGCGGCGTCGCTGAGGTACACCCGTTCGTCGCTGGCCTCGAGTTCGCCGTCCACCGTCCACCCCCAGAGCCGCCGCGTCTCCGTCTCGACGGCGACGGGCAGGGGAAGGGAGTTCTCGATGACGACGGTGAGTTCCACCGGGTCGCCGGGCGCGTACACCTCGCGGTCCGTCTCGACGGTCACCGACAGGGACCGCCGGGCGACCGACTGCGGGACGAACTTGCCGAGGGCGGCGGCGATGGGACTGCTCGTGTCGTCGAACCCGTAGCGGTCCTGCCGGTCGGTGGCTCCGTTCGAGGGCGGCATCGTCTCGGTCGGAGTACGGCGAGGCGGCGTTTACTTTCGTCGGTTAGCGGGCGCGGGACGGGGGGCGACCGCTCGCGTTATCTCCGCGCGGCGCTTACCCGGGGTTAGTCTCGGAACCCGACGGGCGACGGGGCGGGAGTTGAGGACCACGACGACGAGAGACGGAGACGGCGGTGTCGTACCGGCCGCGGACGAAGCGCGCGGCGACCCGATGGTCCGACTGTTTCGGACGTACGGACGCGCGGACCTGCCGTGGTTCGTCGTCGGCTTGGTCGCGAGCGTCCTCGGACGGTTGGTCGGGTTGCTCCCGCCCCTCGTCCTCGGCGTCGCCATCGACGCGACGTTCAACGACAACGCGCCCTACCGCCTTCCGTTCGTCCCGGCGGCGTGGATCCCGGCCGACGCGTTGGGACAGGTCTGGTTCTCCGTCGGCGCGATACTCGTCGCGTTGACGCTCGGCGTCGCCTTCTCGTTCGTGACGGGCGTCGGCCTCTCGACGTACTCGAACCGCGTCCAACACGCCGTCCGCGTGGAGATGTACGCGACGATGCAGCGACTGGATACGGCGTTCTTCGACGACAAACAGACCGGGCAGGTGATGAGCGTCCTCAACAACGACGTCCGGAACCTGCGGTCGTTCCTCGACAGCACGCTCAGCGGCGGCATCCAACTCGTCGTCAGCGTCGTCGCCATCGCGGCGGTCCTGTTCTCTCTGAACCCCGGCCTCGCCCTCGTGACGCTGGTGGCCGTCCCCCTCCTGACCGCCTTCACCGTCTGGTTCAGGTACACCATCCGCCCGATGTACCGCGCCCTCCGCGAGAGCGTCGGCGCGTTGAACACGCGACTGGAGAACAACATCAGCGGCATGGAGGTCATCAAAACCTCGACCACCGAGTCCTACGAGGAGGCGCGCATCGAGGAGGCGTCCCGGGAGTACTACGACCGGACGCTCTCCGTCGTGAAACTCGACTCGGTGTACCAACCGAGCATGGAACTGCTCGTCGGCGTCTCCTTCGCCTACGACGACGGCCGCCCCGTCCTCCGCGACGTGTCGTTCGTCGCGGAACCCGGGCAGATGCTCGCCCTCGTCGGCCCGACGGGCGCGGGCAAGTCCACGGCGGCGAAACTGCTCATGCGCCTGTACGACGTGACCGAAGGAGCGGTTCGCGTGGACGGCTACGACGTGCGCGACGTGACCCTCGATTCGCTCCGCGGGGCCATCGGCTACGTGAGTCAGGACGTCTACCTGTTCGACGGGACGGTCAGGGAGAACCTGCTGTACGGCGCGTTCGACGCGACGGAGGCGGAGATGGTGGCCGCCGCGGAGGCGGCGGAGGCCCACGAGTTCGTCTCGGACCTCCCGAACGGCTACGACACCCGCATCGGCGAACGCGGCGTGAAACTCTCCGGCGGCCAGAGACAGCGTCTCTCCATCGCCCGAGCGACGTTGCGCGACCCGGCCATCCTCGTGTTGGACGAGGCGACCAGCGCCGTGGACACGGAGACGGAACGGCTCATAAAGCGCGCGCTTGACCGCCTGACCGCCGACCGGACGACGCTCGTCATCGCCCACCGCCTCTCGACGGTGCGCGACGCCGACCGAATCGTCGTCCTCGAAGACGGCCGCGTCGTCGAGGACGGCACCCACGACGCACTCGTGGACGACGGCGGCCTGTACGCGACGCTGTGGAACGTCCAAGCGGGCGAGTCGGAGCGGACTCCCGAGACGGGCGCGCGCCTCGAAACGCGGGCCGAACCGACCGACGGCGAGAACTGACACGGGTCACTCTCCGTAGCGACGCGCTGGGTTCCCGTCGAGGGCCGCGCCGGCCCAGATTCGTCACTCACCAACGCGACCCGTCCGATCACTTGACCGTTTCTCGTCTCAATAGCCCTGCGCGTTCCCGTCCTTCCGGGGTTCGGTCGCCGCGGAGAGCGTCCCGTTATCGTTCCGCGCTATCTGCGCGCCGCCGAACATCGAGGGGTACAAGAGACGCACGTCGTGTCCCCGCCGGACGAGTTTGGTGCCGAGACTGTCGCTCAGACGCTCTTCGACGGCGAGGGTGTCGTCCTCGCGGTAGCGCCACCGGGGGTAATCGAGGGCCGCCTGAAGCGGCATCCCGTAGTCCACGATGTTCGATATCACCTGCACGTGCCCCTGCGGTTGCATGTACCCGCCCATGACGCCGAAGGCGGCCCAGTCGCCCTCGTCGAACTTCGCAATCGCCGGGATGAGGGTGTGGAAGGGCCGCTTTCCTGGTTCGAGGCGGTTGGGATGCTCGGGGTCCAGGGAGAATGAACTCCCCCGGTTCTGGAGGGCGATGCCGGTGTCGCCCGCGACGAGGCCGGACCCGAACCCGGCGAACCGGGAGTTGATGTAGGAGACGACGTTGCCCTCGTCGTCCGCGACGGTGAGGAGGACGGTGTCCGCGTCCTCGGGAGGCTCCGGAGGCTCCCGAGGGGTCGGTGGACCGCGTTCACCGGCGTCCTCGGCGTCGGCGTCCGGAACGCCGAACGACACGTCGCGGTTCGCCTCCTCGCTCACCTCCTCGGCCCGCGTTCTCGCCCACTCCTTCGACGCGAGGGGCGGAATCTCCTCGTACTCGGGGTCGGTGACGTAGCGGTGGCCGTCGCGGAAGGCGAGTTTCGTCGCCTCCGCGAAGTAGTGGACCCGGTCCGGCGATTCGAGGGGGTGGTCGCCCGCGCCGAGTTCCTCGGCGATGTTCAGCGCTTCCAACGCGATGAGGCCCTGATTGTTCGGCGGGAGTTCGAAAACTTCCGCGCCGTTGTACGTCGTCGAGACGGGGTCGGGGAACTCCGGTTCGAAGTCCGCGAGGTCGGAGACGGTCAGGAACCCGCCCGCCTCCTGCACCTCCTCGGCGATCTGCTCGGCGACGTCGCCCTCGTACACCACGTCCGCGCCCTCCTCGGCGATGCGTTCCATCGTCGCGCCGAGGTTCGGGAGGGTGACCGTCTGGCCCGCGTCGGGCGCTTCGCCGTCGAACAGGTACGCCTCGCGGGCGTTGTCGTTCTCGAACAACTCCTCGCCGTGTTCCCACGCGTTCGCGATGATTTCGGAGACGGGGTACCCCTCGGTAGCGTAGCGAATCGCCGGTTCGAGGGCGTCCGAGAGCGTCAATCGCCCGAGTTCTTCGACCGTCACCTCCCACCCGCGGGCGGTGCCGGGGACGGTGACGGCGTGGGGGCCGGTGTCGGGCATCTCGGCGTCCTCGGGGTCCACGCCCTCCTCCTCGGCGACGGCCGCCCGGACGTTCTCGATGGTCGCGTCGGCGGGCGCGCCGCCGCAACTCCGCATCGCGCCCACCTCGCCGTCGGCCGTCCGGTAGAGGGCGAACACGTCGCCGCCGAGTCCGGTCGAGGTGGGTTCGACGACGTTCAGGGCCGCCGCGGTGGCGACGGCGGCGTCGAAGGCGTTGCCGCCCGCCCGAAGCGTCTCGACGCCCGCCTCCGCCGCGAGGGGTTGGCTTGTCGCCACGACGCCGCGTTGCCCGTACACCGTCGAACGACGCGAGGTGAACCTGTCTACGTCCGCGTTCCCGTCGATGTCCATGCGAGACGGTTCGAAAACGGCGGCCAAAAGTCCACCCGAAGGGGCACGAGACGGAGGGTATCGCTCGTCGGGGTTCGACGCCGCTATCGACCGAGGAGGACGAACGCGGGTACGGCGTCGGGGAACGACGTCGCCGCACTCCACGCGAAGAAGGCGACGAAGCCGACGACGAACGAGAGGGCGGCGACGAGACAGAGCGTGACCGTCGTCCGGACTCCCCACGCTCGGAGGAGTCCGTACCCGGCCGCGCAGACGAGGAGAACTGCGAGCGCAGTCACCGGGGCGGCGGGGCCGTCGAGGGCGAAGGCGGTTTCGAACCACTCCCGTCCGACGACGCTCCACGCGACGCTAACCACCGCGACGGCGAGTATCCGTTTCGAGGAGACCACGGTCGGCCGTCGCGGACGGTCGATATATGCTTTCTCGGTGTATCGAACGCCTCAGCGGAGGTTTCGGAGCGTCTCTATCGGGCCGCTACTCTCCACCCGCGCGCGGACGAGTGCGTCGAACCACGCCGTCGGCAGGACCGCCCGGAGAACGGGCAGAAGGCGCGCCTGCCACGTCACCGGGTAGCGAGCCTTCGGGTCGTCGGCTTGGATGGCTTCGACGACGGTTTCGGCGACGCGTTCGGGCGTCGTCCCGCCCGGGTCGAACGACTCGCGGACGCGGCGGTAGTCGTCGGCGTACGGCGTCTCCTCGCCTTCGTACGCCCAGAGCGCCTCCTTCGCGCGTTCGTTGAACCCCGTCCTGACCGCGCCGGGTTCGACCACCGCGACGGAGACGCCGTGCGGCGCGAGTTCGACACGGAGGGCGTCCGAGAGGGCTTCGACGCCGTGTTTCGTCGCGCCGTAGACGCCGTGGAACGGGAGCGTCACCCGCCCGAGGACGGACGCGACGGTGACGAGGCGGCCGCCCGACTCCCGGAGGGCCGGGAGGAACGCGCGGGCGACGAAGAGCGTTCCGAAGACGTTGACCCGGAACTGCCGTTCGACCGCCCCTCCCGGCGCGTCCTCAACAGCGCCGAGTTCGTAGTACCCCGCGCAGGTGAGGAGCGAATCGACCGGTCCGCCGTCGGTCACCGCCTCGGCCACCTCGCGGACGCGTTCCTCGTCGGTCACGTCGCAGACGTGCGTCTCCACCGCTTCGGGGAGGCGGCCGAGGGCGGACTCGTCCGCGTCGAGGACGACGACGTCGTGTCCGAGAGCGCGGAGGCGTCGGACCGTCGCGCGTCCGATTCCGGATGCCCCGCCGGTGACGACGACACGTTGGTACACCATCACGTCCGAAGAGGAGAACGCGGGGGTTGAGCGTTGCGGTGTCTCGGACGGGCCCGTCGCGCCCCGCCAAGGATAATGCCGACGACGGCCTAGTCGCGCCGTGACCCTCGGAAAGATACTGCTGGTACTGGGCATCGCCGAACTCGTCGCGCCGCGGCGAGTCGTTGACTTCTTGATGGGGTTGGCGACCGAGGAGGGGTCGGACGTCGAACTCCGGCAGTGGGTGTACACCGCCGCGCGAGTTGAGGGAGCGGTCATCCTCCTGTGGGTGCTATGGCGGAGCGTGACGAAACGCGCGGCGAGGCTGACCGACGGTTCGTAACCCGACGTTCGTTTTTTCGTCTCGCCGCCGGGTGAGGCCGATCAGGTGCGGCGCGGGAGCCCGGTCAGTCCGTCAGGCCGTACCCGCGGCGGAAGAGGACGACGTTGAACGCGGTGACGGCGGCGGCGAGGACGACGAGGACGACGAGCGAGGCGTTCGGGTCGACCTCGCTGACGCCGAGGAAGCCGTAGCGGACGCCGTTGACCATGTATATCATCGGGTTCAGGAGCGACACCTGCTGGAGCGTCTCCGGCAGTTCCGCGATGGAGTAGAAGACGCCGCCGAAGAACACCAGCGGTCGGAGGATGAACTGGTTCAGCATCGTCAGGTCGTCGAAGTCCTCCGCCCAGAGGCCGCCGAGGACGCCGAGACTCGCGAACAGCAGCGTGATGACGAGCATGAACGCGACCAGGTAGAACGGGTGGGTGACGCCCACCGACGTGAAGAACGCGCCGATGAGGGCGACGAGCGTTCCGACGATGACGCCGCGGAGCGCCGACGAGAGAATGTACGCCCACACCATCGAGGAGTACGAGAGCGGCGAGGTCAGCGCTTCCTCGATGTAGCGGTTCCACCGGCCGTGGAAGATGGAGAAGGAGGCGTTCTCGAAGGCGTTGGAGATGGCTCCGAGGACGATGAGGCCCGGCAGGATGAAGAGGATGTACGGGACGCCGGCGATTTCGTTTATTCGCTCGCCGAGGATGACGCCGAAGACGGAGAAGTACAGCACGTTCGTGATGAACGGCGGGACGAACGTGTTGCGGGGGCGGCGGACGAACCGGAGGATTTCGCGGCGAAGCAGGGCGACGAACCCCGTGGTATCGACGCTCGCCATCAGTTCGACACCTCCATCGTCTCCCTGTCGTCCTGCCTCGTCATCTCGACGAACACCTCTTCGAGCGAGGTGCGGGTGATCTCGAGGTCGACTATCTCGTGGCCCGCCCTGTCGAGTGCGCGCACGAGGTCCGGGGCGACGAGGCCGCCCTGCTGGGCGGTGACGGCGATGCCCGACTCCGTGAGTTCGGCCGCCTCGTACTGCCCGTCGAGGGCCAAGAGGTCGGGCACCGCGGACGGCGGGTCGCGCAAGGAGACGGTGATGCGGTCCGTCCCGCGATCCATCAGTTCGTCGGGACTCGCCACGTCGACGACGCGGCCGGAGTCCAAGATGGCCACCTCGTCGCAGAGGCGTTCGGCCTCCTCGATGTAGTGCGTCGTCAGGAGGATGGTCGTCCCGTGGTCGTTGAGGTCCGTGATGGTCTCCCACAGTTCGTGGCGGAGTTGCACGTCCACGCCCGCCGTCGGTTCGTCGAGGATGAGCAGGTCGGGTTCGGTGATGAGAGCGCGCGCGAGCACGAACCGGCGCTTCATCCCGCCGGAGAGCCAATCGAAGCGCGTGTCGCGCTTGTTGTAGATGCCGACGCGCTTCAGCACCTCGTCGGCGCGTTCCCGAGCCTCGCTCTTCGGGACGCCGTGGTACCCCGCCTTGTGTTCCAGAACCTCCCGGATGGGGAAGAAGCGGTCCACGTTGAACTCCTGCGGTGCGAGGCCGATTCTGTCCCGCGCCTCGCGGTAGTCGTCCTCGACGTCGTGGCCGAAGACGCGGGCCGTCCCGCCCGACTTCCGGACCAGACCGACGAGGATGTTGATGAACGTCGTCTTCCCCGCGCCGTTCGGTCCGAGCAAGCCGAAGAAGGACCCCTCGGGTACGTCGAGGTCCACGCCGGAGAGGGCCTGCACGTCGCCGTACGACTTCCGTAAATCGCGTATCTCTATCGCAGGAGGCACTACCCGTCAGTCGGCTACGGACGGGATTAAGCGCACCGACCCCGGAACGGCGTGCGCTTCCATGGCACGGAGACGCGGGAGAGCCTCGGCCGTCCGACGGACGCGGTCCGTCGGCGTCGCACCGCTCTGGGTCCGCGGACGAACGGGCGAGAGAGCGACCCGCGACCGGCCGTGCGACCGGCTCTCACTGATACCGCCTTCGAGTCCTCCCTGTCGATTAAACTCATTAAAGAATATTATCACTATCAATCATTATGTTTATTCGTGTGATGGTCCTCGGGTAGGGTGAGGCGACGACGAATGAACGTACGCACCACCAAATCTGCCGGCGTAGCAGACGTCCACGAGCGAACGACCGCAACGACACCGACCGACCGACCCGATCGACCGATACGCGACATAACATGACACGAACGACCCGACGAACCGAAGAGACCCGAACCGCCGAACGAACGCGACGACCGACCGAAGAAGAGGACAGAGAGGCTCCCTTGGTTCCCATCATCGACACGACTCCCCGACGGTATCGACAGACGGAGCGGACGCGACGACCGACCGACGAGGAGGACGCGGAGGCGCCGTTGGTCCCCCTCATCGAGACGGGCACCGACCCGGACGCGGAGTACGACGACGTCCGTCGCGAAATCGCCAATCTGAAGACGCAACTGAACCGCATCGAATCGACGCTCGGGGGAAGCCGATGAGCGAGGACACCATCGGCGGCGACGAGATGGGTGCCGAGGAGGTGTTCACCCGCGACGTGGACAACCCCGCCGGGCGGGAGTTCCGCCGCCTCCTGGATGAGCAGAACTTCACCTTCGCGCCGGGCATCTACCACGCCCTCGACGCCCGCCTCGCGGAACTCGCCGGACTCGACGCCGCGTACATGAGCGGGTACTCCACCGTCCTCGGCCAGTTCGGCTTCCCCGACCTGGAGATGGTGACGATGACCGAGATGGTCGAGAACGCGAAGCGGATGGTCGAGGCGACGAACCTGCCCGTCGTCGCGGACTGCGACACGGGGTACGGCGGCATCCACAACGTCCGCCGCGCCGTCCGCGAGTACGAGAAGGCCGGCGTCGCCGCCATCCACATCGAGGACCAGACGACGCCGAAGCGGTGCGGCCACATCGCGGGCAAGCAGATCGTCTCCCGCGACAAGGCCCGCGCCCGGTTCGAGGCTGCCGTCGACGCGAAGCAGTCCGAGGACACGGTCATCATCGCGCGGACCGACGCGTACGGGTCCGCCAACGGCGACTGGGAGGAACACCTCGAACGCGGCCGCATCTACGCCGACGCGGGCGTCGACCTGGTCTGGCCCGAGATGCCGGACCCCTCGCGCGAGGACGCGGTCAACTACGCCGAGACGATCCACGAGACCCACCCGGACCTCGATCTCGCGTTCAACTACTCGTCGTCGTTCGCGTGGTCCGAAGAGGAGGACCCGCTCACCTTCGAGGAACTCGGCGATCTCGGCTACAAGTACATCTTCATCACCCTCTACGGCCTCCACTCCGGCGCGCACGCCGTCTACGAGGACCTCAGCAACATCGCCGACAACGACGAGGAGGCGCAGTTCGACCTCGAATCGCGCTACATCGGCCACCCGACGGAGTCCCACCACGAACTCTCGTTCGTCAAGGACTTCCAGGACATCGAGACGCGCTTCGACAGGGAGGCGAGAGAGCGCATCGAGAAGTCCGAGGGGTTCTCCGAGGAGGAGTCCGACCCGATAAAGAGCGGCGACGACTGAGACGCCGCGAATGACCGTCGAACCCCCGACGTTCGGACCCCTCGCCGACCGAACCCGGTCGGGTTCGACGGTGCCGTGGGCGGTTCCCGCAGAGAGCCATGGTGAGCCCTCCGACGCATCTGTGATACATATTAGCACACCCGGACAATCGTTAAGTAGCGACCGGGTGACTCATCGACCGAGTCCCGCGACCCCGCGGGCGGAGCATCCGATGACCGACCACACCGCCACCCGTCGCACACCCGCCGCGGCGTCCGCACTTCGCGCGGCGTCCGCATCCAGCGACGGGTCTCGGTGCCCGGTCGTCGGAAACGCCGGCACCCTCGGTGTATCCACCGTATCCGCGGCATCCGCCGCGTCCGGGGTATCCGGCATCCTCCGCATCCGGTCCGCGTTCGGCGCGTAACGTCGCGCCGCGCGGGCGGGGTCGGGGGGACCCGATTCCGTCGCGCACGGTACGGAATCGGCCCCTCACTCTTCTCGCGTGACGCACCTCGCGCCGCCGCGGAGCGACCGGACCGCTCCCGTGTCGGCAGTCGTCTTCGACGCGCGTTCGAGTCGCGCCGGGAGCCTCATGGCGATAAAGCAGTCCAGTCAGAACGAATCGCAACCCGACCGCCCCGCCGCCGTCCGCGCGTCGATGACGGTGCTCGTCACGCGCGACGCCGACGGCGACTTGGCCGCGGGCGTCCGAAAGCGCCTCGCCGCCGTCGAGAGCGTCGAGAGCGTCGAATCGGTCGAGATACGCGGCCTCAAGCCCGCGCTGAACGACCTGCGCGTCGGCGTCGACGCGACGCTTCGCCTCGACGTTCCGCCGGACGACCGAGAGCGGGCGGCGGAGTCGTTAGCCGACGGCTTCGGCGTCAAGGCCGTCGAGAGCGTCGAGTTCCGGTGACAGCCGGTTCCGGTCGTCGGTCGCTCTCGACTCCGTCCCCGGCGACCGGCCCGTCCAGCCGGACGGGGCGTTCAAGTCGCCCGGACGCCTCTCCCCTCCCGCGAACGCGCCGGATTACCGCCGCGACGGCGACGGGAGCGAGGCGTTCTCGGAGACGCCCCTCGGCGTCGCCCTGTCCGCGGCGACGACGCTCGTCGGCGCGGGCGTCGCCGCCGGCGTCTGGTGGCTTCTCTCCGCGGCTGGACTGCTCTGAAAAGGCAAGACAGAAACCCAGTCCCCGTCAGGAGAGGGTATGAGCATCCTCGAGGACGCCCGAGCGTTGGCGGAGAGCGGTCCCGTCTGCGACTCGTGTTTGGGCCGCGTCTTCGCCGACCGGAGTTTCGGACTGACGAACGCAGAGCGAGGGCGGAGCCTCCGCGTCGCCGCCGCACTCGACGACGACGAGGCGTTCGAGGCGACGGACACCGAAGCGTGCTGGGTGTGCGAGGGGGAAGTCGCCCGCTTCGACGAGTGGGCCGAACGCTGCGCCGAGGCCGTCGAGGACGTGGAGTTCGACACCTATCAGGTCGGCACGCGCGCGCCGCCCCTCGTCGAGGAGAACGAGGTGCTCCTCCGGGAGGGGGCCGGACTCCCCGAGGACGCCGGCGAACTGTTCAAATCGGAGTTCAACCGCGAGGTGGGCAAGCGACTCGGCCGCCTGACCGGGACGGAGGTGGAGTTCGGCCGCCCGGACGTGATGTTCCTCCTCGACATCGAGGCGGACGAGGTGGAGGTGGACGTCCACTCGGCGTTCGTCTACGGTCGCTACCGCAAACTCGAACGCGACATCCCGCAGACCGAGTGGCCCTGCAACCGGTGCGACGGGTCGGGCTACGTCGGCAAACAGGTCTGCGAGAAGTGCGGCGGGTCGGGCTACCTCTACGAGGAGAGCGTCGAGGGACTCACCGCCCCCGTCGTCCGCGACGTGATGGACGGGACGGGCGCGAAGTTCCACGGTGCGGGGAGGGAAGACGTGGACGCGTTGATGCTCGGGACCGGTCGCCCGTTCGTCATCGAGATCGTCGAACCGCGCCGCCGCCGCGTCGACACCGACCGACTGGAGGGCGACATCAACGTCTTCGCAGAGGGGAAGGTCGAAGTCGAGGGCCTCCGCCTCGCGAACTACGAGATGGTCGAACGCGTGAAGAAACTCGACGCGAGCAAGCGGTACCGCGCCGCCGTCGAGTTCGACGCCGACGTGACCGAAGCGGAACTCGACGCCGCGATCGAGGAACTCGACGGCGCGACCGTCGAACAGTACACGCCGCACCGCGTGGACCACCGTCGGGCGAACCTCACGCGGACCCGCGAGGTGTACGAGGCGACGGGCGAACTCGACGACGCGCGCCACGCCACCGTCGAGGTTCACGGCGCGGGCGGCCTCTACATCAAGGAACTCGTCTCCGGCGACGAGGGCCGGACCGAACCGAGTCTGGCCGACATCCTCGGCGTCGGCGCGGAGGTGACGGCACTCGACGTCGTCACCGTCGAGGGCGTCGAGGAACCGTTCGAGGACGAGGAGTACTTCCGCGACTGAGCGCCCGAGACGGATCCCGACGCCGTTTTTCCGCCTCCTCCGACGACTCCGCACAACGTTTTTCAGACCGCGGTCGCAATCTCGGTGTGAGGGAAGATACCATGTGCCATCACCGAGAGTCGACGGCCGAATGGGAGGCACTCGTCCGCAGAGAACTGAAAGCGCACCGCGAAGAGGAGGGTGACGACGAGGAGTCGGAACCGGAGAGAGAACGCGCGGAAATCGAAGCGCCGGGGATTCCGCCGGCGGACGACTGAGTCGGAGGCGACCTGTCGATAGCGGCGTCGTTTCGCGGCGTCAGCCCCCGGCGGAGCGTTCCCCGTCGGCGGGGGAGAGCGACGGGACGCGGACGGTGACCACCGATCCGGCCGGGTCGTTGGCCTCGAAGGTGACCGTCCCGCCGGCGACGCCCGTCGCCCACGTGACCAACCAGAGGCCCAGACCGCTCCCGTGGATCAGCGGCGACTCCGTCCCGCGTTCCAGCACCGAGCGCTCGTACTCGTCGATGCCGGGGCCGTCGTCGACGACGGCAACGCTGACCCACTCGTCGGTCACCTCGACTGTGACCTCGACGTGGGGGTCGTCGCTCGGGTTGTGTTCCGCGGCGTTCTCGAGCAGGTTCGAGAAGACGGGGTCGAGGACGGTGGCGACGTACGCGTCCTCTGGGACGGAGTCGCAGGCGACGGTCGCCTCCGGGTACGCCTCGCGGATGGCCGCGACGTGTTCGCGGAGGAGGCCGGCCAACGGCGTCGCCTCGGTCGGTTCGCGCCCCCGCTCGAAGATGTCCGAGATCTCCCGCGCCTTCTCCCCCATCTCCGCGATGTTCGAGGCGTGCCGCTTGACGGTGGCGGCGCGGGGGTCGCCGCCGTCCTCCGCGATGAGGTCGGCGTACCCGGCGATGAGGTTCGTCTCGGTGCGGATGTTGTGTCGGAGCACCCGGTTGAGCACTTCGAGACGCTGCTGCTGTCGGATGTGCTCGCTGACGTCGTGGAGGGTGATGACCCGGCCGATGGCGCGCCCGCGGAAGTCGGTGATTCGCGTGACCGTGGCGTCGTACAGCGCGTCGCGGGAGTCGCCGTCGAGGGTGACGTACCCCGTCGCCGCCCCGTCCTCGGGTAACTCCTCGTACTCCGGGAAGAACCGCGCCGCCGGTCGCCCGAGAATCTCCCGCGGCGCGACGCCGAGCGTCGCCGCGGCGCTCTCGTTTACGTCCACCACGTAGTCGTGGCTATCGACCACGACGGCGGCCTCCTGCATCCGTCGGAAGACGAGGCGGCGCGCCCGCCGGTTCGGCGACGGGTTCGTCCCGAGGAGCCGAAACCGCGTGAGCGCGCCGAGGTAGGCGACGCCGGAGACGGCGAAGGCGATGGGCGTCGGGTCGAGCCCGGTGACCGGAACCACGCCCGCGACGAACAGGGCGTTACTCGCCCACGGGGCCAGCGTTCCGACGAGCAGGGCGATGCTCTGCCCGCGGAACGGCAGCGAGTCGCTCCGGACGAGACCGAGGAGCGGAATCGACCCCAGCAGTCCGAGCAAGTACGTGTACGCCGTGATGACCCAGAACCACGGGCCGGCGGTCCGAAAGAGCGTCGCGACGCCGTTTCGCCGAACCAGCGTCGATTCGACGTACAGCAGGTCGTGGGACCGGCTGGTCACGGCGAGGAGGACGGTGAGGAGGGGGACGACGGAGAGGACGGCGACGTACCGGAGGCGGACGTACTGGTCGTGGCCGGTGTACTCCAACGCGAACAGGAACCACGCCACCGGGATGACGACGACGCCCACCCACGAGAGGTTCATCCAGAGCAGTTTCGAGTCGAGCGTCGTCGCCTGCAACTGAAAGATGAGGAAGGCGGACCACCAACACTGCCCCGCCAGCATCGCCACGAGGGGAACCGACCCCGGTTCGGGCCGTTCCCGCCACGCGAGGAAGGCCGCCGTCGTTCCGACGGTAATCGTGACGAACAACACCGGCGGTAGCAGGGTGACGGGGAGCACCGCTCTATGATGAGACGTGTCGCATCATACATTAACTGACCGGTGAATGTGTCGTAAAAGTGCAGGTAGCGCCGGTCGGCTACTCAGACGGGAAGCGAGCGGGCGACTCCGAGCGCGACGAACACGAAGAGGAACGTGCACTCGGCGGCGACGACGAGAGCGTCCTCTCTCTCGGTCCGACCGACGAACGAGGTGACGGCGCAGGAGTAGCCGACGCCGACGAGCAACGCAAGCACCGCCGCGGCGGAGAGGTACCCCGAGAGGGCGGCGTAGCCGGCGAGTGCGGCGACGGCGAGGTTGATACCGTAGAGGACGTGCCGCGTCCGGCGCACGCCGAAGACGACGGGCAGCGTCGAGACGCCTATCTCTCGGTCGCCCTCGACGTCGCGGACGTTGGGGATCTCGGCGTTGACGAACGTCGCGAGGAAGAAGTACGCGAAGACGACGGTGGCCGTCGGCGTGAACGCCGCGTCCGCGAACGCGAGGGGGAGGAACGTCAGCGTCGCCGCCCACGCGAACGCGACGACGGCGGAGTTGACGAGGAGCACCTCCTTCAGGCGGTGGAACGGCAGGCCGCCCGCGGGCACCCAATCGGAGGCGTAGAGTATCCAGAACACGCCCGGGAGGAGCGTGATCGCGAGCGCGACCGGCCCGCCGAGGACCGAGAGCGCGACGGCGAGACCGTACGAGAGCGACGCGAGCACGTACAGCACGTCGCGGTGCCGGCGGGCGAACGCGGCCTGTCTGGGGTTCGAAACCGCGTCGGTGTCCGCGTCGGCGATGCGGTCGCTCGTGTAGACGGCGAAGGTGACGAGGCCGACGACGACCGGCGCGGCGTTCGGCGGGAGCGACAGGAGGTGCATCACGACGGCGACTTCGGCCACCGCGATGAGTGCGAGGTACGCCGAACTGTACACCAGCGCGTCCCACCCCCGTTCGCCCTGTCTCCTCGCCCACTCGTTCAATCTGCTGTGCATCGGCGCGGCTCTGTCGGGTTCGTTCGACAGAGCTTGTGTGTCGTGTACCATTAGTGAGACCTCTGCGACAGCGGGGACGACCGAACCGCCGCGACTGTCGCTAACGTATCCTCGGAGGCGGCTGAATTAAATACGAGACATTAACTTGTCATTTGGAACCTCCCGGCGGGCCGAAGACGCGGTTCGAGCGGAGAACGTGCGGCGGGGACGGCGGCGTTCCCGCGGACCACAACCGCTTAGTCGCCGCCGCGTCCTTGCGGCGTACATGGAAGACGGACGCGGCGGAGGCGGCGACGGGCGCACGTTTCGCGTCGGATGCGACGAGGCGGGGAAGGGGCCGGTCCTCGGTCCGATGGTCGCCGCCGCGGTGCGGGCGGACCCGGCGGCGCTTCCCGACGGCATCGACGACTCGAAGCGCATCGCGCCCTCTCGGCGGGAAGAGATAGCCGCCGCCCTCCGCGAACGCGACGCGGTGACCGTCGGCGTCGCCGTCGTCCCGCCGTCGCGCATCGACGCTCCGGAGACGGACATGAACTCGTTGACCGTCGCCGCGCACGCCGAAGCGGTGGCCGCCGCGGCGCGGGACGGCGACGCCGTCGTCGCGGACGCCGGCGACGTGGACGAAGCGCGGTTCGGACGCCGCGTCGCGTCGGGCGTCGGCGACGCCGGCGTCGAGGTGAGCGTCCGCGCCGAACACGGCGGCGACGAGTCGTACGCACTCGTCGGCGCGGCGAGCATCGTCGCCAAGGTGGAACGGGACGCGCGCGTCGCCGCCATCGCCGAGGAGTACGCCGAGTACGGCCCCGTCGGAAGCGGCTATCCGAGCGACGGGACGACGCGGGCGTTCCTCCGCGAGTACGTGGGCGAGACGGGCGAACTGCCGGACTGCGCGCGCGCCTCGTGGTCCACGTGCGACGACGTTCTCGCCGCGGCGGCGCAGTCGTCACTCGACCAGTTTTAGCGCGAAAAAGACTCGCGATGTTCGACGGCCGAACTCAGCGCATGTCGGCGAGCGAGACGAACGAACCCGACTTGGCGGATATCCACGTCGTCACCAACTCGTCGTCGTCGGCGTCGGCGGGGTAGATAGTACACTCGTCGGGTTCGTCGTCGTAAGAGACGACGGTGGCTTCGTACGCTGGCTGCGACGCCGGTTCCCCGAGTCGCGGACGGGGACCGACGCGTCGCGGAACCTCAGCGTCGTTCGTCGCACCGATGACGTCGCCCGTGAGATGCCGATTTGTATCCATCGTTGTGTCTTCGGACCCCGTTCGAAACCGACGGGGGGCGGCTTCGGTCGTCTCTCGGTACGCCTACCCGTACCTCCTACGGGGATATTTAGGTAATGGCCGATTCTACGTTCCCGAGAATCAGACTGTATTCCTAATGGACGGCATCAGATAGCCCGATACCACCTAACGAGCGGTTAGATACGCCGATAGCGTTCGACTCGCGCGTTCGATACCCGGCGAAAAAATGAATCCCGAGCGATACGTATAAATGACTGAACGTTTGCGGTTCAGCGCTCCTTCGTCGTGAGGGCGCGCAGGATGTCGCCGTACGCCGGTCGAGTGATGAGAACGCCCACGAGGACGCCGAGGATGGTGAAGATGGCGAAGCCCTGCAGGTCGCCGAGCGACAGCACCGCCAGCGGAGACATGGCGATGATGGTCGTCGCTGCCGCCGCGCCGATGACCCAGAACGCCTTCTTGAAGCGCGACTGGAAGACGCGTCGGGAGTTGATCTGCCCCTCCGCCATCACCTCGTCGGCGATGATGATGAGGTCGTCCACCCCCGTCCCGATGACGGCGATGAAGCCCGCGATGACCGAGAGGTCGAGCGGATAGCCGATACCGGCGGCGAACCCGAGGAGGATGACCACCTCGGAGAGGGCGGTGACGACCATCGGCGCGGCGACGCGCACCTCCCTGTAGCGGAAGAACACCACGCCGCTAACGGCGAAGACGGCGACGAGACCCGTCAGCAGCGAGTTCGACTTGAAGTCCGACCCCTGACTCGGCGAGACGTACGAGGAGGTGCCGCCGTCGGGGCCGGTCATGTCGAGTTTCGCCGGAAGCGCGCCCGCGCGGAGGTTGATGGCGACTTGCTGCGCCTCGGTGAGGTTCCGCGTCTGGAGTTGGAATTCCGGCGCGTTCGCCCACTCGCCGGAGCGCATCCCCTGCGCGAGGCCGGGACTCATCCCGAACGCGTTGACGACCTCCCCGTTGACGACCAACAGGAGGCACGGTTCGGTGCCGTTGGGGTTCTCCCGGTACGTGCAGGTCGTGCCGCCGGGTTGGGCGATGCCCGTTTCGACGGCCGCCTGCTGGAAGTCCCGCGCCGCGGACTGCTCGACGGTCACCGGGACGAACGCGCCGCCTCGCTGGCTCTCCGTGGCGGTCCCGATGCTCTGGAAGTCGTCCTGTTGGAGTATCTCGCGGGTCTGGTAGCCGCTTCCGTTCTCCGCGGGGTAGTACGCCTGGATGACGACCGTCCCGCGTTCGCTCACGAGGTCGAGCACTTCCGAGCGGTCCCGGTTGGGCACTTCGATGAGGATGAAGTGCTCGCCGGTCGCCGTCCGCACCGTCTGGACGGTGCCGCCGGAGAGGCCGGCCTCGTTTATCTTGTTCTCGAGGACGGAGACGGCGTCCTGCCGGGTCGTCTCGGTCACGCCGTCGCGGACGGTTCCGTACTCGTAGCCCGCCCGTTGGAGCGCCGACCGGAGTTCGGCCTGGGTGACGTTCTCGACGGTCACCTCGACGGTGCCGACGTTCTGGCCGGTCGGGCGCGCGATGACGTCCGAGGGCGTCGCGTTCGACAGTTGCGAGGCGACGTTCCGTTCGACCGCCCGCGGTTGGTCGCCGCCGAACTGCACCTCCTCGGCGGTGATGCCGACGAGGGGCGCGCGGACGCGCGTCCCGCCGGACAGTTGCAGGCCGTACTGGAGGTTCGTCACCCCGCTATCGTTCGCAACCGCGCCGCCCGCGCCGCCCGTGTCGTCCGGGGCGAGCGTCGGCGAGAACAGCGCGAACGTCGACACGAGGACGAACACGACGAGCAGAGCGATGCGCCAGTTGTCGCGGAGTGAGACCATTATCGGGCCACCCCCTCGTACTTGTACCAGCGGAGGAGACTCAGGTTCAGCATGTAGGTGTTCATCAGGTCGACGGAGAGACCGAAGACGAGGACCGTCCCGATGGCGGCCAGCAGTTGGATGCCGAAGATGGTCGCCGTCACGGTCATGACTATCATCGCCGCGATGGACGTGAGCGTCATCGTCACGCCGGTCCGCATCGCGCGGTAGGTGGACTCGTAGAAGTCACCCGACCGGCGGAGGATGTGGTTGTTCAAGAGGATGTCCGAGTCCACGGAGTACCCGATGAGCATCAGAAGCGCGGCGACCGTCCCCAAGGACAGTTCGATGCCGAGGACGTTCATCAGCGCCAACGGGATGACGATGTCGGAGAACGCCGAGATGACCACCGCGATAGAGGGGACGAACGTCCGGAACATCGCGAAGACGAGGAGGCTCATCCCGAGGAACGCCACCACCACGCCGCCGAGTGCGAGCGTCTGCGTGTCGCCGCCGAAACTCGGCGAGACGGAGGAGATGGCTCGAATCTCGAAGCCCGCTTGCTCCGCCTGCCGTTCGAGTTGCGAGGGGTTCACCGACGACCCGTCCTCCGACTGGAACGTCACGATGTACGTGTTCTCGGTCGGAACCGAGCGGATGGACTCGGGTTCGGCGGTGAACGCCTGCCGTATCTGTTGTTCGGCTTGCGCCGGCGGTGCATCGACCGCGACCTGTATCTCGGTGCCGCCGGTGAACTCTATCCCCTGGTTCACCGGCGCACCGGTTGCGACGTACCATCCCGCGATGACGAGAAGGGCGACCACGAGAACCGCGAGTGGGACCGCCGCGAGTTGGCGATTCGTGTACCGGGTGTAATCTACCTCCGGTACAGTGAACTCGGCCATGGAATCCGTTCATCTTGGATGCCGAATAAGCCTTCCTAAGTACGTTAACTACTCGTGAATGCCCAGAGCGCGTCTCTGTGGACGTTATTGGGTCTAAGATGCTTAAATAACCGCTCGTGGTTATCGGGCCAGATGGTCAGAATGGAGTACTAACATAGTTCATGTTTTTCTAAGTAAACAGTACTCACCCTGTACGTTTTTGGAGGGCTCAAAGGCTGCACGTTGCAGAACAACTCGTTCGATTGACTACGTTTCAATTCTTCTCTCGACTCAATTCCGGTATTCTGGGATGGTTTGATTATCTTACGTGTTCGCAGGGGTCGGCGACCCGTCCCCCTGCGAGTGCCGGCGGGAGGGCCTTTGCGTTCGAGCGCGTATTTGAGGGCATGAGCACCGACACCGCACGCAGAGTCGTCGTCTCGTACCCGGACGAACTCAGCGCGTGGGGGCGCGACCAACTAGAGACCGATCGGTTCAGGTCGTACCTCCGGCGCGTCGTCGAGAGTCCGAGCGTCGGCGACACGTACGAGGAGTTCGTCGATACCGGCTGTTGCGGCGACTCCTTGGACGTTCCCCTCCGCATCGAATCAGTGGAGGGGCCGTCGGCGATGGGGTCGGAGACGGAGATAGCGTACGCCGCCCGCGACACGGAACCCGGCGAGATAGAGGGCGGATGGAAGGTCCAGAGCAACGGCGGGCCGGGCGCGACGACCGGTAAAGCGCGCGACGGAGGGAGTTGAGGACCCGACGCGTCGAGCGACGCGGTTGCGGAGGGCGACGCGCGGCGTCAGGAGAGTACGACGTCGGAGCCGAGTAAATCGAGGGCGGTAGTGACCCCCCAGAAGCAGGCGGCGACGACGAGAGGCCAGAACAGCACGTCGTTCTCGGCGGCCGTCTCGAATTCGTCGTCGGTTTCGCCGCGCACGACGCTCCGTGCGAGAACCACCAGTAGCAGAAGTCCGCTGGCCGCGGCGAAGACCGGCCACAAGGAGATGCCCTCCGCGAGGAGTCGTAACGTTCCGCGGACCGTGAGGTGTACTCCGAAGACGACGTAGGCGAGTACAACGATTCGCTGTCTCTCCATGCCGGCCCGTTTCTCGACAAACGTATACTATTTCTTCACCGGCCGCACTCGTCGCCCGCGTTCAGGGCATGTACCGCACGACGACGACGCCCGGTTCGGAGCGAATCTCCACGCGGTTCACGCCGAGGCGCGCCGCCCGAGAGAGGGTTCCTTCCTCGTCGTCGGCCACGTCCGAAACCGCCTCGTCCGTCGTCTCCTCGGGGACGGTGATGACGTGCAGTTCGCCGGTCCCCGCCCGTTCCTCCCGCGTCAGTTCGCCCACCGGTTGGTCGGCGGCGATGTCCCGGGCGCGGGCCGTCGGCGACTCGTCGCTCACCTCCAGCGAAAGCGGTCTGCGCTCTCGCATCTCCACGAGTTGGTAGGAGACGTTCATCGGCGGGTCGGGGGAGACGACGCCCTCGACGGCGTCGTGGCGTTCGACGCCGGGGTTCGACGAGAGCGTGTGGACCTGTCCCGTCTCGACGTCTTTCAACACGGCCGAGTCGTCGTCCGCGGCGGTCACGAGAAACGTGCCTTCGACCCGTTCTTCGTCGGTCATCGCCGCGAGGTACGCCGCGCGCCCCCTTCGGGGTTTCGTCATCGGCGGCCGCCGCCTTCCGAGCGTTTATCCGCCGCCTCGGCGACCACCCGCACATGCCCGCGCTCTGGCGGTTGACGCGGAACGAACGCGCACGACGGGTGTACGAGGCGCTGAAGCGGGTCGGAATCACGGGGACGCGGATGTACCAGTACGTCGCCGACCCGCGGGACGACGCCGGGGCCGACGCCGCCGTCGAAGGTGTCGCGTTCGCGGCCCGCGACCCGACGGCGGTAGGCGGGGAGTACGAGGCGTTCGCGGAACTCCGCGACGACGAGACGGTCCTCTGCGCACTCGACGGCGACGAGATAGTGGGCCACCTGTTCGTCAGCGTCGACGCGACGCACCGCATCCACCCCCTCGAAGAGACGCTGACGTTCGACGGCGGGTACGTCAGGCGCGTGTTCGTCCGCCCCTCCCACCGGGGGCGGGGAATCGCCACCGCCCTCGTCTCCCGGGCCCGCACCGTCGCCGCCGACGCCGGGGCCGGGGCGGTACACGCCCTCGTCGCCCTCGACAACAAGCCCTCGCAGTGGATGTTCGAGGCCAACGGCTTCGAACGCCGGTTCGAACACGCCTACTACCGCGTCGGCCCACTGCGGCGGCGACGCGTCGAAGATATTGAGCGCACGTAGATCTCGATAGCGCTCCGTTTCTATATATCTTCTATTTAATTATGTAGCGCGGCGGGAAAATTTATGCGCTCTCGGGACCGTTATCGGCGTAGAGAGCCACATGTCCAACGAAGGGAGGTCCGTACTTCGGGGCTGGAGCGAACAGGTGGACGCGCGGGCGCGTCGGGTGCTCCGTTCGACGGCGGGCGACAACATGGTGAGTCGGTTGGGTGTCGCGGACTGGTTGAGCCTCGCCGCGTTGTTCTGGGCGTGGGTCGGCGCGGTGTTGTTCGTCCAGAACGAACCGAACTGGGGCATCGTCGCCGTCCTCGTCGGGTTCGCGTTCGACAAACTCGACGGCTACTACGCGCGAGAACACGGCAGTCCGTCGGCGTTCGGGCGGCAGATAGACTCCTTCATCGACATCTTCACCTACCTCGTCTCGGCGGCGTTGCTGTACCACGTCGTCGTCTCGCCGCACGCCGTCGCCAGCGCCGTCGTCGGGTTCGTCGTCATCATGTTCGGCGGCCTCAGACTCATCCGCCACAACGACGAGGGGTTCTTCGACGAGGAGGGGACGAGTTACTACCACGGCACCACCGTCGTCCACACCCACGCCGTCGTCCTCACGAACTACTTCCTCTTTCAGTTCGTCCCCCTCTGGAACGGGTGGGTGGCGGGACTCACCGTCGTCGCCGTCTGTCCCCTGATGACCTCCGAGTACAAGGCGTACAAGACGGACTTCGCGCACACGTTGGTCGGCGTCGGCGGCGGCGTCACCATCGCGCTCTGCCTCGCCCTCGAATTCGGATACGCATGACGGTCCGGCGAGTTCGAGACGATGCGGACGTGGAGAGCGGCGACGCAGACAATACCGACGGCGAAGACGACACCGACGGCGCTGGCGACGCAGGCGGGTCGCTCTTCGGTCGCTATCGGGCGCTGCGGTTCGACCCGCACGTCCACTCGGAGGACTCCTACGACTGCGAGACGCCCGTGGAGGCGATACTCGAACGCGCCGCGGCCGCCGGACTCGACGCGGTGGCGGTCACCGACCACGACGCGATAGGCGAGTCCCTCCGGGCCGCCGAGTTGGCCCCCGCCTACGGACTCGTCGGCGTCCCCGGCGTCGAAGTTTCGACTGCGGAGGGGCACCTCCTGGCCCTCGGCGTCGAGGCGGTTCCCGAAACCGGCCTTTCGCTCGCCGAGACGTCGCGCCGCGTCGCCGACGCGGGCGGCGTCAGCGTCGTCCCCCACCCGTTTCAGCGCTCGCGGCACGGGGCGCGGCGGCGCGCGATAGACGCCGCATCGGTGAACGCCGTCGAGGTGTACAACGCCCACACGCTCACCGGACTGCGGAACGGGCAGGCCCGGTCGTACGCCGACGCCCGAGGGATGCCCGGCGTCGGCGGGAGCGACGCGCACGGCCCCGCACTCGTGGGGAGAGCGTACACCGTCGTCGGCGTCCCCCGGGGGCGGGAGGCCGACCCCGAGGCGGTTCTGGACGCCGTCGCCGCGGGGCGAACCGCCGTCCGCGGGGAGCGAACGACCGCCCGCCAGTATCTCGAAAAGTACGCGACGAACGCGAGCATCCTGACCGCGTCGATACTCTGAGATGGGACGCGTCTTCGAGTCCGACCGCGCCCGGCGCGACGCCGCGATTCGCCTCTCCGCCCTCCTCGTCGTCGCCGTCGCCGCGGCGCTTTCGGTTCACGCCTTCGCGCCGTCCCTCGCGGACCCCGAGCGGATTCGCATCGCCGTCGAACGCCTCGGGCCGTACGCGGGCGTCGCGTTCGTCGGCGTGCAGGCCGCGCAGGTCGTCTTCGCGCCGATACCGGGGCAGACGCTCGGCGTCGTCGGGGGCTACCTGTTCGGGACTCTCCGCGGTGCGGCGTACAGCGTCGTCGGCGTCGTCGTCGGCAGCACCGTCGTCTTCGTCCTCGCGCGGCGGTTCGGCCGCCCGTACGTCGAACGCGTCGTGGACGATTCCGTCCTCGAACGGTTCGACTCGTTCGTCGAGGAACGCGGCGCGGTCGGTCTGTTCGTCGTCTTCCTCTTTCCCGCCTTCCCGGACGACGCCGTCTGCGCCCTCGCGGGTCTCACGACGCTCCGGATACGGACGCTCGTCGCCCTCGTCGCCGTCGGGCGGGTGCCGACGTTCCTCCTCGTCGCTCACGTCGGCGAACGCGCCGCGTCCGGACGCCTCCTCGCCGCCGGGTCCGTCGCGGCGGCACTCGTCGCCCTCTCCGCACTGATCTACCTCGGACGCGGGAAGTTCGACGCCGTTCGGTGACCTCCCTCTCACCCGAAGAGGCGGTGGACCGCCCCGATGAGGAGAGCGCCAACGAGGGGGACGACCCACGAGAGGGCGGGCGGAATCGCGTAGAGGAGGGCGACGACGGGGGCGAAGACGCCCGACGGCGCGGGGCGGGTGACCGTCTCGCCGTCGAGGACGAACGTCTCGGGCATCGACGCGACGAGGCCGAGGTACAGAGAGAGCAGAAACAGGAAGCCGGCGACGGCGAGGGCCGCCTCGTACTCGTCCCGCGACTCGATGCCCCGGCGGTGCCGCCGCGCGACGACGAGCGTCGGAGCGACGGCCGGGAGGACGACCAGCAGACCGACGACGATGTAGAACGCCCGCGAGAGCGTGAGCGACCCGCCTTGGACGGCGGCGGTGTTGCCGACGAGGACGACGACGCCCATCAGGACGAAGAGCGAGACGAGGCCGACGGCCGCCGCGCTCACCAGCACGTACGACTTGAACAGGAGCGACCGACTCGACCGGAACGCGTAGGGGAACGCGCCGAGGACGCCGTTGTACCCGTCCGCCATTGGCGGCGATTGGACTCGGCGGCGATTAAGCGAACCGGTCCGCAGCGGGCGTTTCATTCTCCCGCCGCGGTTCGCGTCCGTCGGAACCGGGGACCCACCTTTTTCCCCGCCGCCGTCGGCTGTTGTCGTATGCACGTCGATATCGGGAACGTCCTCGACGGGACGCCGAGCGTCTCGCGAGACAGCCTCGAACGGTTGGACGAGACGGTCGCCGCCGCGCACGAACGCATCGAGTCGGGACGCGCCGACGCCGAACACGGCTACGCGGCGTTGAACCTGCCCGAGACGGCGGACGCCGACGGGATTCGCGCCGCCGTCGAACCGTTCGGTGACGCCGAGGCGATAGTCACCGTCGGCATCGGCGGGAGCGCCCTCGGCGCGGCGACGCTGACGGAGGCCCTCGCCGACGAGGACGACCCGGACGCGTACTACCTCGACAACGTTGACCCCGAGCACGTCTCGACGCTCGCGGAGTCGCTTCCGCTCTCCGAAACCGTCGTCAACGTCGTCTCGCGGTCCGGCACGACGGCGGAGACGCTCTCGAACTTCCTCGTCGTCCGCGATGCGATGGAGGCGGCGGGCGTCGACTGGACCGACCGCACGTTCGTCACGACGGGCGAGGAGGGCAACCTCCGGAACCTCGCGGAGAAGCACGACCTGCCCGCGTTGGACGTGCCTGAGGGGGTCCCCGGCCGGTTCTCCGTGCTCTCGACGGTCGGACTCGCCGCGGCGGCGATTCAGGGCCACGATTTGGATGCCTTACTGACGGGTGCGGCCGAAGAGGCGGACCGCCTCTCGGGGTCGCTGTTCGACTCTCCGGCGTACGCCTACGGGGCGACCACGTACGCCCTCGCGCAACGGGGCGCGCTGACGAACGCGATGATGCCCTACGCGGAGTCCTTGGAGTACTTCGCCGAGTGGTTCGCGCAGTTGTGGGCCGAGAGCCTCGGCAAGGACGGCCTCGGCCAGACGCCCGCCCGCGCCCTCGGGGCAACGGATCAACACTCCCAACTCCAACTGTACCGGGCCGGCCCGCGCGACAAACTCGTGACGCTGGTCCGCCCGCGCGAACGCGAGGACCGGGAGATTCCCGAGACGGACCTGCAGGGCCTCTCCTACCTCGGCGGGTCGTCGCTCGGCGAACTCTTAGACGCCGAGTTCGAGGCGACGGAGGCGAGTCTCGCCGCCGCGGGCGTCCCGAACGTCCGCATCGAAATCGACCGCGTGGACGAACGCGGACTGGGCGAACTGCTCTACGGGATGGAGGCCGCCTGCGTCCTCTACGGCGAACTGGCGAACGTCTCGACGTTCACCCAACCCGCCGTCGAGTGGGGTAAGCGGGCCGCGCGCGGCTTGCTCGGCGGCGGCGACTTCGAGGAGGCCGACGCCGTCGCGGAGAAGACGACGCTGGTCGTCGAGTAGTCGGGCGGGGCGGAACCGGCGACCGCGCGCCCGATCGGTGATTCTATCCGCCGCGGCGGCCTACCGACTGCCGTCTTCGCCATGGCAACCGATCCTCAAGCCTCGTCGCTCCACGACGCGCGGACGCACCTCCGGGCGTTCGGTGGGGCGTTCGTCGTCGTCGGCCTCGCGATCCTCGCCGCCGGCATCTTCATCTCGCTCGGCCGACCCCTCATCGAAGCGTTCGGCGTCGCGCCGGAGAGCGCACTCGGACGCGCGTTGATCAGCGCCGCGCAGTTCGTCGGGTTCGGCGTGGCCGCCGTCGGCTACCTCGTCGTGACGGATCAACGCGAGTTGGTGTCCGTCCGCGCGCCGACGGCCCGCGACGCGGCGTGGGTGGCCGGCGGCCTGTTGGGACTCGTCGGCCTCTACCTCGCTATCGTGTTCGGGATGAATGCGCTCGGCATCGAGATGGCCGGAAGCAACCTCGTCGCGCAGGGGCAGGACGAACCGGTGTACTACCTCTACCTGATTCCGGTGACCGTTCTGTTGGTGGGGCCGACGGAGGAACTCGTCTTCCGCGGCGTCGTGCAGGGGTCGTTCCGCCGCGCCTACGGCACCGCGTTCGGTATCGTCGCCGCCAGCGCCGTCTTCGCGGCCATCCACTGGAGTTCCTTCTCGGGGAGCGGTCGGTTCGTCACCCTCGGCGTCATCCTCCTCCTCGGCGCGACGCTGGGGACGGTGTACGAGAAGACGGAGAACCTGTTCGTGCCCGCGGCGGTCCACGGCCTGTTCAACACCGTCCAGTTCGCGTACGTGTACGCGACGGCGACCCACCTTTTTTGAGGGGGTCCTCGCGCGCCGGAGGCGCGCTCGAACCCCCTCCAAAGATCTGGACCAAAAAGTGCCGCGAGGGGTCGCTTCGCTCGCCTCGCGGTACAGGACAGAGTCGTTACTCGTCCCAGATGCAGATACGTAACCGATGCGCGGAAATCGGTGATCCAAGAACAGGTCGCACTACCGTCTCGTACCGCGAGCGAGGCCGGAGTTCCCGTGAGCCGAAGGCGAACGGGAGCGCGGAAGAACCCCGTTCTTCCGAAGGCCGAGCCTCGCGGCCTTTTTCCCTCCAGGTTTTTGCGGGGAGGGTTCCCGCAGTGCGCCGGAGGCGCGCGAGGAAACCCTCCGCGTGAAAAGGTGGGTGGGCGGTTACGCCGGGTTCTTCCGCGCGAGGTCCATCCCGCAGACGGGACAGCGGTCCTTGTTGTCGTCGAACTCGCGCCCGCAGCCCTGACACTGGTACTTCCAGTTTCGCTGCTCGGAGATGCCGTCCTGCGCGATGACTTCGACCTGCACGTTGAGTTTGTCGGCGACGTTCTGCATCGCGTAGTCGTCGGTCACGAGGACGCCGTCGAGTTCGAAGGCGGCGGCCAGAAGGCGGATGTCGGTGTCCGAGAGCGTCTCCCGGTCGCCCGTCTCACCCGCCGCGCGGCGGACTTTCTCGACGGTGCCCGAGGCGGGGATGTGGATGTGCATCCCGGAGCCTTCCATCGCGTCGAAGCGGAAGGACGCCTCTCCCTCCAACTCCTCGTTGACCATGGGGATAGAGGCCGTCTGTTCTGTGGTGTGGTACTCGTTGATGAACGCAGAAGAATCGAGGATGTGCATCGGCGTCGATTAGCGTTGGATGACGATGTAGTCCTTGACCGCCTGCACGCGGGAGACGGGGACGCGGAATCGACCTCGGTCGTCCTGTTCGAACGCGAACTGTCCCGGGCGAACCTCGTCGTTCGGGGAGACGAGCAAGTCGTGTAGCGCGCCGGTCTTCAAGTCCATCGTGATGTTGTACAACTGTCCTAGCTCGGTTCCGTCCGAGCCCATGACGGCCTTCCCCGAGAGGTTTTCGGCGAGTATGTCGGCCATGCAGGTGCATACCGTGTAGCCCCACATAAACTCCACGGGCCGTCTGACGACCGGCCGACGAATCCGGCGGCGAGGACCGCCGAGCGCTCGAGCACCCCGAACCGTGCTATCAGTCCCCGAGGGAGCGGAAGACGCCGTTTCCGACGCGAACGCCGCCCGGACGTGACGATGGACTTAACTGCGATCCCGAACAGGCTACGGACAAGAGAACTTCTCCGGGGTGATTCTTCATGTCTGACACAGACTCCGACGCCGACGCGAACTCAGCCGCAGAACCGAACACGCTCCGCACCCCCATCGTCGCCGTTCTCGGGCACGTCGACCACGGGAAAACGACCCTGCTCGACAAGATACGCGGCTCCGCCGTCAGCGAGGGCGAGGCGGGCGCTATCACCCAGCACATCGGCGCGACGGCCGTCCCCTTGGAGACGGTGTCCGAGATGGCGGGCAGTCTCGTGGACCCCAGCGACTTCGACCTGCCGGGACTGCTGTTCATCGACACGCCGGGGCACCACTCCTTTACGACGCTGCGGTCCCGCGGCGGCGCACTCGCCGACATCGCCATCGTCGTCGTGGACGTCAACGACGGGTTCCAACCGCAGACCATCGAGGCCCTCGACATCCTCAAGCGGACGGGCACGCCGTTCGTCGTCGCCGCGAACAAGATAGACACGACGCCCGGGTGGAACCCCCACGAGGGCGCGCCCATCCAGCAGACGTACGAAAAGCAGTCGCAGAACGCCAGCCAGCGACTCGACTCGAACCTCTACGAGATAATCGGGAACCTCTCGGACGAGGGGTTCTCCGCGGACCTCTACTGGCGCGTCCAGAACTTCCAGAAGAACGTCGGCGTCGTCCCCATCTCCGCCATCACGAGCGAGGGGATTCCGGACCTGCTCGCGGTGCTCATGGGCCTCTCCCAGCGCTACATGAAAGAGCAGATGGAGATAGACGTCGCCGGCCCCGGCGCGGGGACGGTCCTCGAAGTCAAGGACGAACGTGGGTTCGGGACGACGCTCGACGTGGTGCTGTACGACGGGACCATCGCCGAGGACGACACCGTCGTCGTCGGCGGGATGGACGGCCCCATCGTGACGGACGTGCGGGCCCTCCTGCAACCGCGCCCGAACGCCGAGATTCGGACCGAGAAGCGCTTCAACAAAGTGGACTCCGTCACCGCCGCCTCCGGTATCAAAATCGCCGCGCCGGACCTCGAACTGGCGATGGCCGGCGCGCCGATTCGCGTCGTCCGCGACCGAGAGCTAGACGACGTCATCGCGGAAGTCGAGGCCGAACTCGCCGAGATAGAGGTGGACACCGAGGAGGAGGGCGTCGTCGTGAAAGCCGACACCCTCGGCAGTCTCGAAGCGATGGCGAACGCGCTGAAGGAGGCCGAAGTGCCCGTCCTCCGCGCCGAAGTCGGCGACATCGCGCCGCGCGACGTGGCCATCGCCTCGACGGCCCGCGAGGACGAACACAAGGTCATCCTCGGCTTCAACGTGGACGTCCTGCCGAACGCGAAGAAGGAACTCGACGAGAACGACGTGCGCCTGTTCGACGACGACGTCATCTACCAGCTCATCGAGGACTACGAGGAGTTCGTCGAGGAGCGAAAACGCGCCCAACAGGAGACGGTGCTCGACAAGATAGTCCGGCCCTGCCGGTTCCGCATCCTCGAAGACCACGTGTTCCGGCAGTCGAGTCCGGCCGTCGTCGGCGTGGAGATACTCTCCGGGACCCTGAAAAACAACACGCACATCGCGAAGTGGGAGGGGAACGAACCGAAGCGCGTCGGTCAACTCTCCGGCATCCAACAACAGGGCGAGGACGTCTCGAAGGCCCGCGCGGGCAAGCGCGTCTCCGTCGCCATCGACGGGCCGACGGTCGGCCGCCAGATAGAGGAGGGCGACGAACTGTGGGTCCAACTCCCCGAGAAGCACGCGAAGATTCTCGAACAGGAGCTGTCCGACGACATCCCGGCGGACGAACTGGAGGCCCTCACGGGCTATCTCGATAAGCACCGCCAACGCGACCCCTTCTGGGGGAAGTGACGGCCTAACGGACGTACTCGTTTTTGTGCGTTCCGCGCGAACGCGCTCGCATGGTGTCCCGAGAGAACAAGGTCATACTGGGGTTCGGAGCGTTGGCGCTTCTCCTCTCGGCGGTCGGGTCGCAGTTCGTGTGGTGGAACTCGTGGATGTTCGTCGCCGTCGTCGTCGTCGTCGGCGTCCTGTTCCCGTTGGCCGTCAACGACGGCTTCGAGGAGGAGGAAGAAGAGGAGGCGGAGGAGTAGCGCGGACCCGCCGGCGGCGGCGTCCCCGTCACTCGAAACTGAACTCCGCGCCGCCGCAGTTCGGACACTCGTCGCGTCCCAGCGGCGTCGGGCCGAGCGATTCGAGGGCTAACAGTGCGAGTCCGCACTCAGCGCATCTGACGTTCTTCGGCACCGTCCTACGTCACACCCTGACGGCGTCGCCGCCGGACGAGTTCCCGAGCTTGCGGACGCGAACGTTGCCGTCGCCGTCGACGGTAACGTCGTAACCGAGGTAGGTGAAGGAGATCTCGGCCACACCGCCGAACGCGACGAGCTGTTCGAGGGCGTCGGGGTCGACGGACTCGTACAACGGCGGCATCGAGAGCACGTCCGTCCCTTCGCGGTCCGCAACCGAGATGAGAATACGTTCGGTGACGCTGTCGGCGGCGTCTGCGCGGAGAGAATTTCGAGTGTAGACCATCGCCTCTTCGTACGCCACTAGAGTATAAAAACGTGACTGACAATATAAAAGAGATTAATTTTCCTCAATTCTCATCCAGTATTAATCGTCGGACGCGAGTTCCGACGAGAATCCGCTGAACGCCTGTCGATGGTGGTCCGAGATGAGGTGTTCCCGCTCGATTCGGAGTCCGAGGTCCTCGATGTCGTAGGCGAGGTTGGTGACGTCGTCTTTGGCTCTCGCCGCCGCGATGACGTAGACGTTCTCGTTGCCGGTCATGAGGGAGATGACTTCGACGACGCCGGGGTACTTCCGAACGTCGGCGGCCAGTCGGGCGCGTTCGGCGACGCGCGCCGTGCAGACGAACATGAACAGGTGCTGAATCCCCGCGTTGTCGTAGTTGACGTTCGCCTGATAGTCCTCGATGATGCCCTCCTCCTCCATCTTCCGGATGCGGTTGCGGACGGTGTTGTCCGAGACGTCCACCGCGTCCGCGATGTCGGTTATCGCGCGCCGACCGTCGCGTTGGAGGTGAAATAGGATGGCTTGATCCACGACGTCCAGCGGAGACGGATCCATACCCCGCCTTCGCCCCTCCCGGACAAACGTGCTTCGGCGGGGCCGACCTCGAAGCGCCTCGTAAGTTATGGAGACGTTCGGCGGATAGGCTATCGCGGTTCGGAGTAATATTTACTACGGAGCCGTCCATACGTTACGTCGGAGGTGAGTTACATGAGCACGAGACAGACACCGACCGGTGAAGCGATAGTACCGACGTTCGAGTCGGAGTACGACGTTCTGCTGCTGTTGTTGCCGCTTCCGCTGATGCTGGGCGTGGTCGGTGCCGTGCTCACGTCCGTTCCGGTCGCCGTCGGCGCGGGCGTCGGCGGTCTCCCCTCGGCGGCGTTGCTCGCCTACGGCCTGTTCGTGAAGCCGCCGATGCCCGACCGCCTCGGCCGACGCGGATGAGGCCGCGACCGCTCGGTACGGTCGCGATAGAACCGTCTCGTTCGAGCGTCGCTCTCTCGGTTTTCGCAGAATAGCGTGACGCGTTCGTCGCGCGGAGACGCCTCAGCGAGCGGTCGGCGTGAGTTCGTCGCCGACTGCGTTCATGACCTGAAACGCCGCGGAGGCGGCGAGTCCGCGAGCCACTTCGTCTCTGTCGTCGTCGGTGAGACCCGACTCCAAGTCGTTCTCGTCGGGGGTGAAACCGGCGCTGACCGGCCGGCCGACGGGCGGGTGGACGGCCACCGTCGCCTGCGGACCGTTGCTGCCGTAGGAGAGTTCCGACCCGATGGCGTACCCCTCCGGAAGATACGACTGCGTGCGGGAGACGATTCCCGCGACGGCCTCGCGCAGCGTCCGGACCTGTTCTGTCGAGAGGTCGTCCTCGCTCGGACGGCCCGCATCGACGACGCCGGGAGAACCCGCGTAGGGGTTGTTTCCGTTCATGAGGATAAGTCACTCTTCATAAGCGTAGTACGCTGATAAAGCCGTCGAAGGGTGCGAAACTCTATCACAGTATCGGCTCGCTCTCGCCGTAGGCGGCGACGGTGACCGCCGTGGTGTACCCCTCGCCGTCGGCCTCCGCGGCGGTGATAACGACGCGTTCGTCGTCGAACTCCCACTCGCGGAGGCCGCGGCCCGCCGCCAACCCGTCTTCGACCGCCCGCCGGACCGCCTCGGGGTCCTCGCCCGACGCCTCGTAGAAGAGGCCCGGTCCCGGTCCGGTCGCCCACCCGAGTCCGGCGGCGACGGTGCCCTCCTCGGCCGTCGTCGCCCGCGCCTGCACGACCGTCAGGCGATTGCCCGCCGGGCCGAGGTTCGGCGCGGTGTCGACCTCCTCGACGGACGCGCCCTCGGGGACGATGGAGGAGACGGTGACGAGGTTGTAGTTGTGCACGTTGGCCGCGGCCAAGGCGGCGTCGTACGACGCCATCTTGGTGGGCGCAGTGCCCACGCCGCGAACCACGTAGATTGTGCTCATCGTCGGAGAACGGCGGCGCGGGAAATAAGGAGTTACGAAAGTAAGGCGTCGGGAGTCAGTACTGGTAGTCGGTGTGGCCCGGAAGCGTCGTCGAGTCGTCGGTGGATTCGAGTTTCTCGTAGGCGGCCTCGAAGTCCGCGCGGGTGACCTCCGTCCGTTCGTCGCGGATGGCGAACATCCCCGCCTCGGTGGCGAGGGAGGCGATGTCCGCGCCGGAGTAGTCCTCCAGTTTCTCCGCGAAGTCCGCGAAGTCCACGTCGTCGGCGACGTTCATGTCGCGGGTGTGAATCTCCAGGATCTTCTGGCGACCCTCCGGCGCGGGCTTGGGCACCTCGATGAGGCGGTCGAACCGACCGGGGCGGAGGATGGCCTCGTCGAGCATGTCGAAGCGGTTCGTCGCGGCCATGATGCGAATCTCGCCGCGGTCGTCGAAGCCGTCCATCTCCGAGAGCAACTGCATCATCGTCCGTTGGACCTCCGCGTCGCCGGACGTCTTCGAGTCCGTCCGCTTCGAGGCGACGGCGTCTATCTCGTCAATGAAGATGACGGCGGGTTCGCGGTCCGCGGCGAGTTCGAACAGGTCGCGGACGAGGCGGGAGCCCTCGCCGATGAACTTCCGGACGAGTTCCGACCCGGCCATCTTGATGAACGTCGCGTCCGTCTCGTTGGCGACGGCCTTCGCCAGCATCGTCTTCCCGGTGCCCGGCGGGCCGTACAGGAGGACGCCGGACGGCGGGTCGACGCCGACTTCCTCGAACATCTCGGGGTTCTTGAGGGGGTCCTCGACCGCTTCGCGGACCTCCCGGACCTGTTCGTCGATGCCGCCGATGTCCTCGTACCGGACGTCGGGCGACCGGTCGACCTCCATCGCCTGCGCGCGCGAGTCCGTCTCGTCGTCCAACAGCGTCTGGATGGCGAAGGAGTCGTTGATGGCGACGCGGTCGCCGGACTCGACTTCGGCATCGAGGTGCGGCGAGGCGTCGGTCAGCACCTCCTGGTTGTTACCGTGCTGTTTGATGACGACGCCGTCGTCGGTCACCTCTTCGACCGTCGCGACGTACAGCGACGACGTTTTCAGCGCCTCGTTGCGGTTCTTCAGCTGTTCGACTTCCTCCTTCAACTCCTCGCGTCTGTCGAGCGCCTCCGAGAGTCGGTCGTCGAGCTCGTCGTTCACCGCGACGAGACGCTCGAAGTGCTGCCTGATAGCCGACAGGCGCTCGGCCTCGGACATCTCCGGGTCGAGGTCCAGACGAGGGCGTTCAGGGAGAGAGGGGCTTCTGGACATCAGTTGCACAACCTTTGGAGTCGCGCGTAAATGTGCCTTTGGGTACCCCAAGTCGTTTGTGGCGGCCTATTTCGACGGAGAACGCGCAGGAAAACGGGACATTCGCAACCCGCCGGACGGGGACGTGTCGAACGCGCGTCAAGAACCGCGGGACGGGTCGTCGGCCCGGCGAAACGCCGACCGGACGGCGCTCTCTCCGGGTCGTCCACCGGAACGACGCGGGGACTCAATTGATTCTTCGCGCGCGTACCCAGAGAAGTAACGAACCACGCGGACGCGGTCGATAATCCACGGATCGGGAACTCGTCGGCGACGGCCGCCGGGTTCGGCGTCTCGAAGAACGTCGGTCGGGAGCGTTCGGGGTCGAGGCTCAGTCCACGCGTTCGCCCTGATACGACCCGTCGTACGTCCCCTCGTGGTCGGCCTCGGCGAGAACTAGCTGCGCGACGCGCGCGCCGCGTTCGAGTTCTATCTCGTGGTGAACCTCCAACAGGCCCTCGCCCTTCCCCTCGTATCCGGCGTCCCAGACGGCGGTGTCGAGCATGCAGGAGTTTCGCATCAGCGACGAACGGGGGTAGAGAAAGCCGACGTGTCCCTCGGGGATGCGGATGGTCTCGGCGTACTGGAGGACGTACCCGCCGGGCGAGAGGTGGTAGACGCCATCTTCGGTGTCCAGTTCCCGCCTCTCGCCGATTCGTTTCCCGTCCACGCCGATTCTCCCGGGTTCGACCTGTTCGAGGACGGCGGCGACGGTCAGGTCCACGCCGTTCGGTTGCACCTGCGAGTCGTCTATCGGGTCGATGCGGTCCGCGACGAATCCTCCGGAGCGAAACATAGCGGGAGAGTCTCGGCGACCGAAAAAGCGCTGTCGTTGTCTCCGCGACAGTCATATCAGCCTGAAGATACAAAAAATCGAACGACGGAGGCGTTGTTCATGATTGTCGTAGATATTCTTCTTATGCGTATAAGGAACATACCTCTATCCTCAAACACGCGGGATTTATAATCGTAGACGGCCGACTCCGACACGTTATGGGACAGACGCTTACTGAAAAAATACTCGACGACCATCTCGTCGAGGGCGAGCTCGAGCCCGGCGAGGAAATCGGAATCGAAATCGACCAGGTCCTCACGCAGGACACCACGGGGACGATGGTCTGGCTCCAGTTCGAGGCGCTCGGCCTCGACGAACAGCAGACCGAACTGGCCGCGCAGTACTGCGACCACCAGACGTACCAGTTCGACTTCAAGAACACCGACGACCACCGCTTCCTCCGCTCGGCGGCGGGCACGTACGGTGCGCACTTCTCCCGACCGGGCAACGGTATCTGCCACAACGTCCACAAGGAGAACTTCGCCGCGCCCGGAAAGACGCTCCTCGGCTCCGACTCTCACACGCCGACGCCCGGCGGCCTCGGCGAACTCGCCATCGGCGCCGGTGGCCTCGACATCGCAGTCGCCATGGGCGGCGGCGCGTACTACGTCGAGATGCCGGAAGTCGTCAACGTCCGCCTCGAAGGCGAACTGCCCGACTGGGCGTCCGCGAAGGACGTCATCCTCGAGATGCTCCGTCGCCTCTCCGTGAAGGGCGGCGTCGGCAAGGTGTTCGAGTACACCGGCCCCGGCGCGGAGTCGCTCTCGGTGCCCGAGCGTACCACCATCACCAACATGGGGACGGAACTCGGCGCCACCTCGTCCATCTTCGAGACGGACGAGAAGACGAAGGACTACCTCGCCCGACAGGACCGCGAGGACGAGTACGTCGAACTCAAGGCCGACGAGGACGCCGAGTACGCCGACGAAGTCGTCATCGACCTCTCGGAGATCGAACCGCTCATCGCCAAGCCGTCGATGCCCGACAACGTCGTCCCCGTCCGCGAAGTCGAGGGGACGGAAGTCGACCAGGTCATCGTCGGTTCCTGTACCAACGGCGGCTACGAGGACATCCTCCCGGCCGCGAAGATGGTCAAGGGCCGCGAAGTCGCAAAGAGCACCGACCTCATCGTCGCGCCCGGTTCGAAGCAGGCCAGCGAGATTCTCGCCCGCGAAGGCTGGACCGCCGAGATGATGGCGGCCGGCGTCAACGTCTCCGAGGCGACCTGCGGGCCGTGCATCGGCATCGGCCACGTCCCGGCTTCGGACTCGGTCTCCGTCCGGACGTTCAACCGCAACTTCGAGGGTCGCTCCGGCATCGAGGACGACTCGGTCTTCCTCGCCTCGCCGCAGGTCGCCGCCGCGGCCGCGCTAAAGGGCGAGATCGTCGACCCCCGCGACCTCGCGGACGAACTCGACGACCTGGAAGCGCCCGGCGTCGAACTCCCCGACCAGTACGACGCGTCGAAGGCGGACCTCATCGCGCCCGACGAGGCCATCGACGACGAACTCATCAAGGGCCCCAACATCGGCGAAGTGCCGCTGAAGGACCCCCTCCAAGCGAACATCGAGGGTGAGGCGCTCCTGAAGATGGAGGACAACATCACGACGGACCACATCATCCCGGCGACGTCCGACATCCTCAAGTTCCGCTCGAACATCGAGCGTCTCTCTGAGTTCACGCTCTCGCGCGTCGACGACACGTTCGCTCAGCGCGCGAAGCAGGCCGACAGCGGCTTCCTCGTCGCGGGCGAGAATTACGGTCAGGGATCCTCCCGGGAACACGCCGCGATGTGCCCGATGTACCTCGGCATCGAGGGCGTCCTCGCGCAGTCATTCGCGCGCATCCACAAGGCGAACCTGTTCAACTTCGGCATCGTCCCCCTCGCCATCGACGAGGAGACGTACGAGAAGATAGAGCAGGGCGACGACATCGCAATCGTCGACGACGTCGCCGAAGCCGTCGAATCCGGTCAGGAAGAGTTCACGGTCCGCGTGAACGACGACTGGGAGGCGACGGCGACGCTCGACGCGTCCGAACGCGAACGTCACATCCTCACCGCCGGCGGCAAGCTGTCGCTGACGAAGCAGCAGAACGAGGAAGACTCCTCCGGCGGCGCCGCGCCCGCGGACGACTGAACTCCCGTTCCGCGCCGACCATCGTCCCATTCTTTCGGTTCTCTTCCGGTAGCGTCCGGTCCGTCTCGTCCGTTCGACTCCCCCGCCGTCGTCCCCGGAGTCGTCGCGTTTTTGCGCCCGTCTCGCGTACGTGCCGACAGTGAACGAGAGGTCACGGGACCCGGACGGGACCGACCGGAACGCGCGGGCCGACGGGTCGGGCCCGGACGCCGCCGCGCCGGAGAACACGGTCGTTCGGAGGGCGACGCGGTCGGACCTCCTCGACGTCTACCGCATCGAGAAGAGCTCGTTCTCCCAGCCGTGGCCCTACTCGGCGTTCGAGACGTTCCTCGACGAACCGGGCTTTCTCGTCGCCGTCCGCGGGGCGGCGGTGGTGGGCTACGTCGTCTCGGACGTGATGCCGAACCACGGGCGGGGTATCGGACACGTCAAGGACATCGCCGTCCGCCCCGACGCGCGCGGGGCGGGACTCGGCCGCTACCTCCTCGAACGCGCCCTCGTCGCGTTGGCCATCGACGGCGCGACGCTCGTAAAACTGGAGGTGCGCATCGGCAACGAACCCGCGATATCGCTGTACCGCGACGTTGGGTTCGAGCCGGCGCGCCGCGTCCCCGGCTACTACGCCGACGGCGAGGACGCGTTCCTGATGGTGTTAGACCTCGACGCGTGGCAGGCCTGAGCGGATCGACGCCGCGCGACTCGCCCCGCCGGGCGATAAGGTGATACCCCCGCGTAGCCGACGAGCATCTAGTGACCGACAGGAACACCATCCTCGTCGTCGGCGACCCGCCCGCCCTCTTCGGCGCGGCGTTCGACGCCGTCCTCGGAGATCCGACCCTCTGGCGGGCGTCGGCGGACGACGCGGCGGCGCGCGTCGGCGACGTGGACGAGGGACGAGTAGACTGCATCGTCGGGGCCGTGCCGCCCGAGGCGCGAGCGAAGCTGGTCTCCGACGTGCGGGAACGGGAGCCGGGGCTGCCCGTCATCCTCGTCGTGGACCCCGACGAGGAGGAGGGCGGCCGGGAGGCGTTCGACGCCGGGGCGACGGACTATCTCGCCGCGCGCGGCACCGACGCGGAGGCGACGTGGCTGGCGCACCGCGTTCAGGCGGCCGTCGAGGCCCACCGGAGCGACCGAGAGCGGACGCGCCGCATCGCCCAACAGTACGTCATCTCGGACCTCGGCGCGTTCGCCCTCTCGGGGCCGACGTACGAGCGACTGTTCGAGGAGACGGTCGAACGACTCGCGGCGGCGTTGGACGCGGCGTACATCGCGGTCGGTCGGCACCGCCCGTCCGTCGGCGACGTGGAACTGCTCGCCGTCGAGGGGTGGCCCCAAAGTTACGTCGGCGGCGTCTCCCTCGGACCGGGCACGCACGCCGAACGGACGCTGTGGGCCGACGGCGCACTCGTCTCCGACAGGGTGTTCCTCGACGACCGCTTCGACTCCAGCGCGTTGGAGGACTCCGCGAACATCCAGAGCGGACTGAGCGTCGCCATCGAGGGACGCGACGGGCCGTGGGGCGTCATCACGGCGCACTCTGAGAAGCCGGGGATGTTCGACGAGACGGACGGGCGCTTCATCGAGAACATCGCGAGGCTCGTCGGCGCGGCCATCGAACGGCAGACGCTCCGCTCGACGCTCGAAGAGGTGTTTGAGCGCATCGGGGAGGGCGTCTACGGCCTCGACGAGGAGTGGCGGATAACGTCCGCGAACCCGAAGGCGGCCCGCCTCCTCGGCGCGGAGTCCGAGGACGTGGTCGGCCGGAGCGTCTGGACCCTCTTCGAGGACGACTACGTCCGCGCGCAGTACGAACGCGCCCGCTACAAGCGCGAACCGACGACGTTCGAGGCGGTGTACCCCCCGACGGGCGCGTGGTACGAACACCGGGTGTACCCGTCTCGAAACGGCGTCTCCGTCTACCTGACCGACGTAACCGAACGGCGGGAGCGCGAACTCGAACTGCTCCGCTACGAGTGGATGGTCGAGACGGCCGACGACGGCGTGTACGCCCTCGACGACGAGTTCCGCTTCGTCGAGGTGAACCAGGGGTTCGCCGACCTGTTCGGCCGGAGCAGGGAGGAACTGCTGGGGACGGCCGGCACGGACATCATGGACGAGGAGACGGCCGAGAAGATAGCGGAGCTGCGCCGGCAGTCCGCCGAGACGGGGGAGGCCGCCACCGTCGAGTTCCCGTTGGACCGACCGGACGGCAGTTCGGTCTGGATAGAGACGCGGTTCTCAGCGCTGTTCGAGACGGACGACGACGGCGAACGGCGGTTCGTCGGCACGGTCGGCATCTCGCGCGACGTGTCGGCGCGCCGGCGGCGCGAACGGTTGCTCACCACCCTGCAGGAGCACACGCGGTCGCTGACGCGCGTGACCGACTACGACGCGGCGGTCGAGCTGACGGTCGAAGCCTGCGAGGACCTCTTCGAACCGCTCTCCGTGGACTTCTTCGAGTACGACCCCGGAGAGCGGACGCTCCGCCCGCACCCGGCGTCGGACGCCGACCCGGACGAACTGGTCGCCCCCGGCGGGAACCCGTGTTGGCGCGCGTTCGCCGAGGAGAAGACGGTCATCGTGGACAGCGGAACCGGATGCGGACGGAACCTCGTCGCGGAGGCGGTGGGGCAGTACGGCGTCCTCTCCGTCGAGATGGACCGCGACACAGTCACCGACGAGTCGGGCACGGACGTGTTCCGACTGCTGGCCTCCACGATGAGCGAGATACTGTCCGTCGTCGAGGCGGAGGCCGCCCTCGGCGACAGGGACCGCAGGCTGGAGTCGCAGAACGAGCGCCTGACGAAGCTGAACCGCATCAACCGGACGATACGCGAGGTGACCGGAGCGGTCGTGCAGGCGGCGACGAGCGAGGAGGCCGCCGCCCGCGCCTGCGAGCGATTGGCCGATGCGCGACCCTACCGGTTCGCGTGGTTCTGCGAGATGGACGCCGCGACGGGGTCGCCGACGCCGACGACGACGAGCGGCGTCGAAGACGGCTACGCGCACCGCCTCGGCGAGGTCCTCTCGACCGACCCGTTCCCGGAAATCGTCGCCAACGCCGTCGAGAGCCTCTCCCCCGCGGTGGTGAAGAACGTGGTGGACGCGCCGGGGTGGGAGGCCCACAGGCGCGACGCCCTCTCGTACGGCTTCCAGTCTCTGGCCGTCGTCCCCGCGGGGGAGAGTCGCCTGCTCGTCGTCCACGGGACGGACGCCGACGCGTTCGCCGAGGAGGACGGCGAGATGCTGGCCGAACTCGGCGCGACGCTCGGAAACGTCATCGACCGACTCGGTCGGTCGCAGGCGATGCTCGCCGACCGGCGCACGGAGATCGAACTCGCGGTGACCGACGAACGGCAGTCGCTGCTCGCCCTCGCCCGCCAGACGGGCCGGGAGGTTCGCGTCACGGGCGTGATTCCGACCGCCGACGGCCGCTACCGGACGTTCGTCCAGACGCGGGCCGACCGCGAGGCGGTCGAAGAGGCGCTTCCCGCGGGGACGTCGCTCACGGAGCTCACCGACGGCGACGACGACGACGACCACCGCTACGAGATGCAGTTGCCGGACCGGGCGTCGTTCGAGGTGCTGTACGCCGGCGGCGGGCGACTGCGCGAGATGACGGCGACGGAAACCGCCTGTCGGGTCGTCGTCACCCTCCCCGAGAACGTCAACGTCCGCTCCGTGGTGGACGCGTTCTCGGCCATCCACCCGGAGACGACGCTCGTCTCGAAGCGCACCGTGACGAACCCGATAGAGACCGAAGACGGGTTCCGCGCGCGCCTCGAAGACGAGTGGACCGAGCGACAGAAGGAGGCGATAAGCGCCGCGTACCACGGCGGCTTCTACGAGTGGCCACGCCGCACCACCGCGACGACGTTGTCGGGCGTATTCGGCATCTCCTCGCCCACGTTCCAGTACCACCTCCGGGCCGCCGAGCGAAAGTTGGTCCGGACGGCGTTCGCGTGATCGGCGGAGAGGTACTATTCGAATAGAGTCGTCAGACGCGCTCGCACTACTATAGTAGAGGCGAGGACTAAGCCCAATGGAGGACTACTGAGAGTAACGGTTGCGGTCGGTACAGCAAATAATTGGCATACACATGGACGAAAAACGAGTCATAGGGGAACGAGTCGAACCGTACGAACGAAACGGCAGCGAGGAGCCGGTCGTTTTGCGACACGACTGGGAGGGCGCGACCGGCATCGCGGTCACCGTCGCGCGCGCGGTGGCGGAGGCGTGGACCGGCGACCAGACGGACGCGCTCTCGCTTCCGCCGGTCGGGTCCGTCGTCGACACCGACGCGCTCGAACGCCTTTTCGAGTCTCTCAACCGGAACCCTCCGGTCCGGAACCGCGACGAGAGCGAACTCGCCGTCGTCCAGTTCGGATACATCGGATACGAGGTCAGCGTGCGCGAAGACGGCCAGGTGACCGTCGAAGAGCCGCCGTACTGACCCCGTCGCCGAACGCCGGTAGCGGCCCGCCGGACTTCGTTCGGCGACTCGTTCTCCTCGACCCGGTTCGACCGCACGACCCTTGTACGACGGTCGCCAACGGACGACCATGGGGTACGCCTGCCCGGTCTGCGACACGCCGCAACGAGACGCAGAGCACCTCGCGAACCACGTCGCCTTCACCGCGATGCTCCACGGCGACGAACACGAGACGTGGCTCGACGAACACGTCCCCGAGTGGAGTTCGACGAACGCGGACGAACTGGGTCCGGTCGTCGCCGAGTACGCCGAGGAGACGGAGTACGAGGAGGTGTTCGAGGACACCGTCCACGACCACGGCGGACGCGGCCGCACCGGAGGCGACCACGGGTCGCCCTTCGAGGGAGGAGCCGAGACGAACCCCGGATTCAACGCGGCGGCGGCCGCCGGAATGGGCGGCGAAACGCTCGACGACGAGGCGCGCGCCGTCCTCGAAGAGGCGAAGGAACTGACGGAGCAGATGCGCGCGGAACGCGTCGCGGACGAGGACGAGGGCGAGACGGACGACGAGTGACCGTCGGCGCGGACGCGAGGCGGCCGACGCGGACGAACTCTTCTCTCGGCGCACCGCCCGCGGCGTCGAACGCGACGGAAAGCGGTTAGTGACCGCGCGGGAGACGAAGATGCATGGAGACCGAAGGGAGCCTCGAACCGGAGAGCGAGTCGGCCGCCGAGGCGGCGTTCGAGTCCGCCGGACCGACCGCGCAGTCGGTCGTCCGCGAGGTGGCGAAGGCGATGGAGTTCGATCGCGAGGAGTACCGCGAACGGGTGACCGGCGACGTGGTCGAGACGGCCCGGAACGTGCTGTTCGCGGAGCGACTCGCCGT
This sequence comes from Halopelagius fulvigenes, assembly GCF_042662625.1. Taxonomy (GTDB): domain Archaea; phylum Halobacteriota; class Halobacteria; order Halobacteriales; family Haloferacaceae; genus Halopelagius; species Halopelagius fulvigenes. The sequence goes on along the minus strand of NZ_JBHSXH010000009.1, from coordinate 220,883 downwards.
CACCGTCGGCGCGCGCGAGGAGTTCGACGCGTGGTGCGAGGACCACCCGGAGTACGAGGTGACCGAACTGGGGAGTCCGTCGGTCGAACGCGTCGCCTGGCACGCCGCGCCGTTCGCCGGCGAAGTCGTCGCCGCCACGTTCCAGAACGAACGCGAGGCGGCCGTCGGAACGCTCCGCAGACGGGCGTTCGCCCGCCTCTATCGCCCGCGGTTCCAGGGGTCGGACGACGCCGGTGAGAACGAGGCGACGGACGACGCCCGATCCGCGTAGCCGCGAGTGGAACTAAGGGCGCGCGTCTCCGAGTGACGGCCGACATGGCCGAAGACGGACGGAGACACGAATCGTTGGCGGACCCGGAGTGGCCCGTCGTGGAGTCGGAGACGGAGTACGAGACGCCCTGGTACACCGGCGGGTACGACTTGGTGGAGCAACCCGACGGGAGCACGAACCGCTACTACTGGGCCGAACTGGCGACGGCGGTGGTCGTCGTCGCCGTCGAGGACGGGCAACTGCTGTTCGTCGAGCAGTACCGACCGACGGTGCGGGAGACGCAGTTGGAACTCCCGGCGGGCATCGTCGAGGAGGGCGAGTCCTACACCGCGGCGGCGGCGCGCGAACTCCGCGAGGAGACGGGCTTCGACCCCGCCGGAACGTCGGTCCTGCAGGACCTGTGGTGTTCGACCGGCCTCCTCCGGCACCGGCGCGCGTACGTCTTCGCGGAGGGTCTCACCCCGGTCGAACCGGAGTTGGACGAAAACGAGTTCCTCTCGGTCCGGTCCGTCCCCGTCGAGGAGGCGCTTTCCGTCGCGCGGGAGAGCCCGACGAACGACGCGACGGTCGAAGGCGTCCTCCTCGCCCGCGAGGAGGGACTGCTGTAGAACTGCGCGGAAACGAACGAGGGCGGCGAGAGGAGGACTTTTACCCCGCGACCGGCTTCTCGCGGATATGGACGGCGAAATCGACCCAGCAGAAGTCGAGACGCTCCTCGACGACGAGGACCCGCCGCGGGTCGTCGACATCCGCTCGCCCGGCAAGTTCTCCCGCGGGCACATCCCGGGGAGCCTCAACATCCCCTTCGGGGAACTGCCGACGCGCGTCGCCGAGATAGGCGACGCCGACCGAATCGTCACCGTCTGCCCACACGGCCAAGCGAGCGTGCAGGCCGCCCGCCTCATCAAGTCCTACGAGGGCACGGCGGACGCGCGCGTCGAGAGCATGGCCGGCGGACTCACCGAGTGGGACGGCCCCCTCGAAACGCGAAGCGAGACGGCCGACCCCGGCGCGAACGCCGACGAAGGACCGGAAGCCCCGTTCTGACGCGCGACTCGCCGTTCGACCGGCGTGCGCCCTCGGCGATAGATTCCGCGAAAACGGTGCGACCGCCCCTCGCTCCCGGGCGAACGGTCCGACCGCTGGCAAGGGGGGAGACGCTCCGAAAACGGCTCGACGCCGGACTGGGATTAGAGGACGGTCACGCGACGTTGAAGCCCTTCTCGCGGAGGAAGTCCTCCACGCGGCCGGTGTGGTTACCTTGGAGTTCGATGGAACCCTCTTCGACCGTGCCACCGCAGGCGAACTTCGACTTCAGGTCCGAAGACAGGCTGTCCATGTCCACGTCTTTGGGGTCGAACCCTTCGATGACCGTTACCTCTTTTCCGTAGCGACGCTCGTCGATGCGGATGGCTATCTCCTGAGACTCCTTGGCCACGTCTTCGCAGACGCAGAGTTCCTCAGGCAGCCCGCACGTCGAGCATACTTCCGACATTACGAGTTGAACGTACAAGACCGGGATATTAAACAGTATCGGGAACTCACCTCGCGCCGCACCGCCGTTCGGTCGTTCGGTTTTCGCCGCGCCGACGGACGCGACGGGGCGCGGACCTGTCAGCGGACCGCCTCAGTTCCGCCGGAGGCGACCGAGAACCGGCGTAGACTCCTTCACTAAGCGGTCTACGACGGCTATCGCCTCGTCCGCCTCCGCGCGGGTGACGCCGTCGCCGTACCGGGCGCGTTCGTACGTCTCGCTCACCCGGCGGGCGTCGTCGTCCAGCCCGACCCTGCGGAGCGACGAGACGTAGTCCCGCGGCGTCTCGCCGGTCCGCCGCGCCCGGTACCGCCGTTCGAGGAGGTATTCGAGCCGTCGGTACGCGCGGACGGCGTCCTCCGACGGGTCGTCGTGCGCGCCCTGGTACCTGAGCCAGACGAGGCGGTACGCCCGTCCGGCGACGCCCGTTCGTCGGGCCCCCGCGACGAGTCCGGCGAGGGCGACGAGTCCGAGCGCGAACGTCCGCCCCGGCGGCAGACTCGGGATGGGCGAGTTCCCGCCCGGTTCCGTCGTCGAGGTTTCGACGCCCGGCACCGCGTCGGGCGACGGGGTGACGCCGCCGGCGTTCTCGTCGTCCTCCGCGACGGTGGGCGTGGGCGTCTCGGAGTCCGACGCGTCGCCGGGGGCGGCGTCGGTGTCGGTGGTGGCGGGCACCTCCGTCGGCGTCGGCGTGGCGGTGCGCTCCGTCGCCTCCGTATCGACGCCCTCCTCGCCGTTCTGCCGCGCCTCCGTGAGGCGGGTGGACTCGGCCGTCTCCCGCGGCGTGGACGGCGTGGGGTCGAAGCGGACCCAGCCGACGTCCTCGAAGTACACCTCGACCCACGCGTGGGCGTCGAGGCCCCTGACGACGTACTGGCCCTCGCCGGTCCGTTCGCCGGGCGTGTACCCGGTGACGAAGCGGGCGGGGACGCCCTCCGAGCGCAGGAGGACGACCATCGTCGTGGCGTAGTAGACGCAGTACCCCGCGTCCATCTCGAACAGGAACGCGTCGGCGGTGTTGCCCGACGGTTGGCTGACCGACAGCGAGTAGCGCTTGTTCTCTTCGAGGTACGCCTCGATGGCGCGGGCCTTGTCGTAGGGGTTGTCCTCGTCGCCGGCTATCTCGTCGGCTTTCTGTCGGACGCGGTTCGGAGTGCTGTCGGGGAGTTGGAGGTACTGCTCCTCTATCACCTCGGGGTAGTCGGTTCCGGACCGGCGGAGTTCCTCGGTGGTGTAGAGCGGCATCTGGCTGGTGACGGTGTACTGCTCGCCGGAATCGAGCGACCGCGTCGGCCTGAGGTTCCCCTGTTGGGTCACCTCGGCGTCGGACGCCACGTCGCCGTCGAGTTCGACGGGCCGCCACGCCGCGGGGAGGATGGAGATGGTGTCCTTCGCGGTCACCGTCTGCTCGACCGTCCGGGACGCGCCGGGCGGCCCGCGCAACCGCCCGGAGTAGGGGTCGGTGCTGCCGGTCCGAACCCATCCGTCGCCCGTGTACCGGTCGTACGCCGCGGTCTCCCAGTACGACGGTTCGGAACTGTTGACGGTGAACCGGACCTTCGGCGACAGGCGGATGCTGCCGACCACGCCGATGCGGTCCTGCGCGTCCACGAGGTTCGCCTCCATCGTGGGCGATCCGCGGTTCGGGAGGAGGGGCGCGCCCTCCGCGCCGGGGACCACCGAGACGGTCGCCGCGGAGACGATCATCGCGGCCAAGAGTATCGTCATCACGTCGACCTGCGCGACGCCCGCGCCGTACCGTTCGAACGTCGCCGCCGCGACGGCGACGGTGCCGCCGACGACGCCGACGAGCGTCGTCAACTGCCCGGCGTCGCCCGTCAGGACGAACAGGGAGAGGGCGACGCCGCCGACGGCGACGGCGGCGACGTAGCGCCGCCGCAGCGCCAAGTACCACGAGAGGAACACCGGACCGGGGGTGATGGCCATCGCCCAGACGCTCGCCCCGGTCAGTCGCAGGACGGAGAGGCCGGTGAGGAGCGCGACGGTGTCCGCGAGGATTCGCCCGGGCGTGAGCAGTTCGAGTTGGCTCCGCGGCAGGGAGAACACGTAGAGGCCGAACCCGCCGACGAGGAGGCCGACGGCGACGAGGGCGGCGACGCGCACGCCGAGGAAGCGGCCGAACAGCGTCGCCAAGAGGAAGGCCCCGGCGGCGATGCCGAGGAAGGCGGTCCGACCGCCCACCACGTCCGTCACGTGATAGAGGACGCTCAGGTACGCGCCGGTCAGGACGAGGATGCTGCTGAGTGCGAGGGCGCGCGCGCCGGGGGTGCGGTCCGCCGAGAGCGACCCGAGGCGGTCCCGCGTCTCGGCGCTCACGCCGTCACCTCCTCGAAGCGGGCGGTTCGGTTCGCGTCGCCGCCTTCGAATCCGGTCGCTTCGCCGGACTCGTCGCCGACGAGGCTCTCGAACGTCGTCTCCTCGCCGCCCACGACGACGGCGGTGTTCGACTCGCCGGCGCGGACCACCACGTCCGCCGACTCGTTGGGGACGCGGCCGCTCTCGGCGCGGGCGAGGTGTTCGAGGAGCGTCCGTTCGTCGCCGACGGGCGCTTCGACGACGCCCGAGGGCGTCGAGAGCGTCACCGGCACCCCGTTCCGGACGAGGCGGACGGAGAGCGTCGCCGCCGCCTCGGCCATCCGGTCGCCCGCGGAGCGAACGCCGCCCGCGGACAGCAGGACGCTCTCCGTGTCGGACTCGGGGACGTACTCCTTGACGATGAGGTCGCTGCGCTTCGCGCTCGATTTCCAGTGGACGTCCCGGAGGGAGTCGCCGCGGGCGTACTCGCGGAGGTGGTCGAACTCGTCGCGGCGGTTCGACGGTTCGGGGTCGTGGAGCGACGAGAGGTCCTGCGTCGCGGAGCGCGTGAGTCGGCGGACGGGCGGGTAGACCACCACGGAGTCGGTTCCCCGGGCGACCATCTCGCGCTTCGCCAACCCGAGAACGTCCCGCGCGACGAGCGAGAGCGGTCCGATTTCGTGCTCGCCGCGCGTTCGGTACGTCACCCCGTACGAGACGGGCTCACCGCCGACGACGACGTCGAGCGTCGAGTCGCCGTCGAGTGCGGCGGGGAGTTCGTCCGTCACCGTCGCGGGGTAGCTCCGCTCGGACTCCAGAGAGAGCGTCACGGCGCCCGCGGTGCCGGGGAAGTCGGCGGCGGGCGTCCTGCGTTCGACGCGCGGCGGGTCGGCCCGGTACACCTGTACGGCCGCCGCCGCGAGGGCGACGACGGCGGGGAGGACCAGCGCGTTCAGCGCCCGCGGCCCGAACACCGCCGCGAGGACGACGCCCGAGGCGACGACAACGAGGAGCGCCACTCCGCGTCGAGTCGGGCGCATCGCTCACTCCACCGCGACCCTATCGAGCGCCTCGTCGATGAGCGACGCGCTCCGGTCGCCGCCGGTCCGAACGCGGTGTATCCAGACGGAGCGAACCTCCGTCTGCACGTCGTCGGGGACGACGTAGTCGCGGCCGTTCAAGACTGCGCGCGCCTGCGAGGCGCGGACGAGAGCGATAGCGCCGCGGGGACTGACGCCCAGATCCGCGTTCTGTCGGGTGTATGCGGCGAGTCGGGAGACGTACGACCGAACCGGTTCGCGGACGGTCACCCGCGAGACGGTCTGTTGGGCGCGGCGGACGTCGTCCGTCGAGGCGACGGGTTCCAGCGAGTCGATGGGGTGTTCGCCCGCGATGCGTCCGAGCAGTTCCGTCTCCTCGGTTTCGGAGGGGTAGCCGAGCCGTATCTTCTTCATGAAGCGGTCTATCTCCGCCACCGGGAGTTCGTACGTCCGGCCGGGTTCGACGTCGTTCTGGGTGGCGATGACGGTGAAGGGGTTCGGCACGGCGTGCGCCTCGCCGTCCACGGTGACCTGTTGTTCCTCCATGACCTCCAGAAGCGACGACTGCGTCTTCGGCGGCGCGCGGTTTATCTCGTCGCCGAGGACGACGTTCGCAAAGACGGGGCCCGGTTGGAACTCGAACTCGTTGGTCTTCTGGTTGAACACGCTGACGCCGGTGACGTCCGAGGGGAGGAGGTCGGGCGTGAACTGGACCCGCTTGAACGACCCGTCCAGCGACGTGGCCACCGACCGGGCGAGCATCGTCTTGCCCACGCCGGGAACGTCCTCCAACAGGAGGTGCCCGCGGGCGAGGAGGGTGATCAGGATGTGCTCTATCGCGTCCGACTGGCCGACGATGACGCGTTCGACGTTCTCGGTGATTCGCGTGGCGAGGTTCGACGCATCCTCCACGTCGAGCGTCGGTTTGAGGTCTGTCTCCGGTTCGGGTACTGCATCTGCGTCGGTCATGTGTCAAAGAGGACTGCGGGCGGACCAGAGGCCGCGACGGGCGTAGCGTCTCACCGCTACGCGGGGATGGTCCGCGCGCACGTGGAACGGAGTTGCATCCGAACGAACGTAACTTTGCTGGGCGCAGGCATCCGTCCTATCCGTCCGGCGGACGCTCTCGACGCGAGGAAGCTCGGAGACGGACGCCGTGTTCGCACGCTGTCCGCGCCGCGGTTCCCGTTCGCTTTTGTCCCTTCGTCGCCCTCGGTACCACATGGACGACGCGGACGGAACCGAGACGCACGCGGACGACGGGGCGAGTTCGCCGGACGCGGGCGCGTCGGACGAGGACCTCCGACCCGAGGGACCGCCGCAAAAACTGCTTGCGAACCGCGAGGAGTTGACGCCGATGCTGTCGCAGTATCTCGACCTCTGCGAGGCGCACCCCGACGCGGTCGTTCTCTTCCAGGTGGGCGACTTCTACGAGGCGTTCTGCGAGGCGGCGGAGATGGTCGCGCGCGTCTGCGAGGTGACGCTGACGAAACGCGAGGACTCCACCGGTCGGTACCCGATGGCCGGTATCCCCATCGACAACGCGGCGTCGTACCTCGAATCGCTCCTCGATTCGGGGTATCGGGTCGCGATCGCCGACCAAGTCGAGGACGCCGAGGAGGCGTCGGGACTCGTGGACCGCGCGGTGACGAACGTCGTCACGCCCGGCACCGTCGTCGAGGACGAACTGCTCGACGCCGCGACGGCGACGTACGTCGGCGCGGTGGCGAGAGAGAGCGACGGGCGCGGCGACGACACGTACGCGTTCGCCGCCCTCGACGTCTCGACGGGCGAGTGTCAGGTGACGAGCGCCGACCGACTCCGAATCGCGGAGGAACTGGAGCGACTCGAACCCGCAGAACTACTCTTCGGCCCCGGAGTCGCCCTCGACACGGAGTCGCTGGCGTTCGAGGCGATGGTCACCGACCACGACCCAGGGGCGTTCGACGCCGAGTCGGCCGCCGAGACGCTCTCCTCGTACCTCGCGAACCCCGAGGCGGTCCTCTCGAACCCGACGGAACGCCGGGCGTGCGGCGCGCTACTGGACTACGCCGAGTACACGCAGGGCGACGACGGCGCACTCGACTACGTCTCTCGGGTTCGGCGGTACGACCCCCGCCGGACCCTGCAGTTGGACGCGACGGCCCTGCGGAGCCTCGAACTGTTCGAGTCGCGGAGTCACCGGAGCGGCGATACGCTCGCGGACGCGGTGGACGAAACGGCCTGCGCCCTCGGGCGGCGGCGACTCGTCTCGTGGCTTCGGCGACCCCTCCTCGATAGATCGGAGATAGAACGCCGCCACGACGCCGTCGCAGAGTGGGTCGAACGGCCGATGGCGCGGGAGACGGTCCGCGACTCCCTGGCCGACGTGTACGACGTGGAACGACTCATCGCGCGCGTCTCCCGCGGCCGGGCGAACGCCCGCGACCTGCGCTCTCTGAAGGCGACGCTGGACGTGGTTCCGGACCTGAAGGACGCCATGTCCGAGGTGGAGAGCGACGCCCTCGTCTCGCTTCGGGAGTCGTTGGATGAACTCGAAGACGTGCGCGCCCTTATCGGCGACGCCATCCGGCCGGACCCGCCGCAGGAGGTGACCGAGGGCGGCGTCGTCCGCGAGGGGTTCGACGACGAACTCGACGAACTGCGCGCGACGGAGAGGGAGGGCCGCGAGTGGGTGGCGAACCTCGAAGAACGCGAACGGGAGCGAACCGGCATCGACTCCTTGGACGTGGGCTACAACCAGGTCCACGGCTACTACATCGAGGTGACGAACCCGAACCTCGACAGGGTGCCGGACGACTACACGCGGCGGCAGACGCTGAAGAACTCCGAGCGGTTCTACACGCCCGAACTGAAGCGCCGCGAGGACGAGATTCTCGGCGCGGCGGAGAAAGCCGACGCCTTGGAGTACGAGGTGTTCCGCGAGGTGCGGGAGGCCGTCGCCGAGGAGGCCGACAGGGTGCAGTCGCTGGCGGATTCGCTCGCCGACTTGGACGTGCTGACATCGTTCGCCGCCGTCGCCGCCGGACACGACTACGTCCGCCCGGAGATGGGCGCGGCGGACGTGCGAATCGAGGGGGGCCGCCACCCCGTGGTCGAACGCGCCCGAGACGAGTTCGTCCCGAACGAGGCGGACTTCACCGACGGGCACGTCGCCGTCATCACCGGCCCCAACATGTCCGGGAAGTCGACGTACATGCGGCAGGTGGCTCTCATCGCCGTCCTCGCGCAGGCGGGGAGTTTCGTCCCCGCCGACGCCGCGGAACTGCCGATTCTCGACCGGGTGTTCACCCGCGTCGGCGCCTCAGACGACATCGCGGGCGGCCAATCGACGTTCATGCGCGAGATGGCCGAGTTGACCGACATCCTCCACAACGCCACGGAGGATTCGCTCGTCCTCTTAGACGAGGTTGGCCGCGGCACCTCGACGGCGGACGGCCTGGCCATCGCCCGCGCGACGACGGAGTTCGTCCACGACGAGGTGGGCGCGACGACGCTGTTTGCGACGCACTACCACGACCTGACCGCCCTCGCCGACGAGTTGCCGAACGCGTTCAACCTCCACTTCACCGTGAGCAAGCGCGGGGGCGACGGCGACGGCGGCGACTCCGGCGGCCCGGACGTGACGTTCCTCCACCGCGTCGCGGAGGGGGCCTCGTCCTCGTCGTACGGCGTCGAGGTGGCGAAGATGGCGGGCGTCCCCGACGCCGTGGTGGAACGGGCCAGAGAGTACGTCGCGGATGCCGAACGGAGCGCCGAAACCGGCGTCGGAGCGGACGCCGAACCCGAAGCGAGAACCGAGTCACGGTCGCCCGGCGAAAGCCACAACTCCGCCGAACGCCAAGAGAGAGCGACGAACGGCCGGGCCGAGAACGGCGCGTTCGGCGACGAACCGTCCGCGGACGGCGACCCCTCGACGGACGACGAACGACCGACGGACGGAACGCTCGCCGCCTACGTGGACGGGTTAGAACCCGGAGGCGACCAGTCCGAGGCGACGCCCGCGGAACGCGACGTGGCCGAGGAGATACGCGAACTCGACATCGCCGGAACGACGCCGTTGGAGGCCCTGAACACCCTGAACGAACTCAAACGGAAACTGGATGACTGACGCAGACCCGAGCGAACGCTCGGTCAGACGACTGGACGACGAGACGGTGGCGCACATCGCCGCCGGGGAAGTCGTCACCCGCCCCGAGGACGTGGTCGTCGAACTCGTCGAGAACGCCGTCGACGCGGGCGCGTCCCGCGTGACGGTGACCGTCGAGGGCGACGGTACCGACCTGCTCCGCGTCCGCGACGACGGCCGCGGCATGAGCGAAGCGGACGCCGCCCTCGCCGTCGAACGCCACACGACGAGTAAACTGTCGGACGCCGACGAACTCGAGGCGGTGCGGACGCTCGGCTTCCGGGGCGAAGCGTTGCCGAGCATCGCCTCGGCCGCCGGAACGCTCAAACTCGTGACGAACGACGGCGGGCCGCGGGGGACGCGCGTCCGCGTCGAAGACGGAAACAAGGAGGTCACCACCGCGGGGCGGGCGCGAGGGACCACCGTCGAAGTCCGCGATCTGTTCGCGGAGATGCCCGCGCGGCGGCGTTCGCTCGCGTCCTCCCGCGCGGAGTTCGCCCGCGTCTCCGACGCCGTCTCCCGGTACGCCCTCGCCCGCCCGGACGTTGCCTTCTCCGTGGTCCACGGCGGGAGCGAGGTGTTCTCCACCGCCGGGTCGGGGTCGTACGCCGACGCCGTCCTCGGCGTCTACGACCGCGACGTGGCGAGTCGGAGCACGGCGTTCGAGGCGGAGCGAACCGTCGCGGACGGCGGCGAGGAAGCCGCCGTGCGCGTCGAGGGACTGCTGGCGCACCCCTCCGTGACGCGTTCGCGGCGCGACCACGTGTACACGGCGGTGAACGGGCGGGCGTTCCCCTCGAACGCGCTTCGCCGCGCCGTCGTCGAGGGGTACGGCGACCTGTTGCCGGACGGCCGCGCTCCCGTCGCCGTCGTCAGCGTCTCGCTTCCGCCGTCGTGGGCGGACCACAACGTCCACCCGGCGAAGCGCGAGGTCAGACTGCGGGCGCAGGAGGACGTGACGGAGGCGGTGCGCGACGCCGTCGCCGAGGCGCTTACGACCGCGGACCTCCGGCGGAGCGGGGAACTCGCCATGGACCTCGAAACCTCGCTGGAACCGCTCTCGGAGGCCGACTCGGAGTTCGATGACGCGACCGTCATCGGGCGGTACCGCGGCCTCTACCTCCTCTGTGAGTCCGACGGCGAACTGCTCGTCGTCGACCAACACGCCGCCCACGAGCGAATCAACTACGAGCGACTGCGCGCCGCGGCGGACGGCGCGCCCGAGTCGGCGGCGGTGGACCCCCCGGCGACCGTCTCGCTGTCGCCCGCACTCGCCGCGACGGCGAGAGAGAGGCGGGCGGAACTGGAGCGGCTCGGGTACGACGTCGAACCGTTCGGCGGCGGGACGGTACGCGTCGCCGCCGTCCCCGCGCCGATGGGACGCGCCGCCTCGCCGGAGAGCGTCCGCGACGCCTTGGACGCCCTCTCGAACGGGGAGACGCCCGACGAGGGGCGAGACGCGATGCTGAAGGACCTCGCCTGTCACCCGTCGCTGAAGGCGGGCAACGAACTCGGCGAGGAGGACGCGGCGGCGTTGGTCGAACGACTCGGCGCGTGCGAACGCCCGTACGCCTGCCCGCACGGCCGTCCGACCGTCCTCGCCATCGACGAGGAGACGTTCGTCCGCGGGTTCGGGCGGCGCGCGACGCGGATGGGGTGACCGGGGAGGGCGGGCGCGACGCGGGGACTCAGCGGTAGCCGCTCGCGACGAGGAGGATACCGAAGAGGAGGCCGACCGCGACGAGTGCCCCGCCGCCGATGGCGTAGAGCTCCGCGGCGGTGTACCGGAACTGTTCGCCGTACCGCATGATTCCCGCCGACACCAAGAGCGTGAGTCCCGACCCGGTCAGAACCGTCGCGACGTCGAATCCAGCGGGGTTACCGATATCCGGCATACGGACGAAGTGTGATCGGCGTAACGTGATAGAGGTGGTGATCGGAGCGCGGGACCGACTACCACTCCTTGCAGGACTCGCAGACGAACGTCTCGCTCCCGTCGGCGTCCGCCGTCCAGACTCGTTCGACGGACTCCCCGCAGGCGGCGCACTCGACGCCATCTGGGTCCCACCGGTACGTCGCGACGGCCGGGCCCGGCGCGTCGCCGGCGTCGTCCTCGTCGTCGGGAGCGTCGGCGGGTTCGGACTCGTCGACAGATTCGGACGCGTCGGCGGATTCCGCGGCGTCGTCGCCCTCGTCGTCGCTTCCTCCGACGAAGTCCTCCAGCGAACGGTCCTCGGTCATGGTCGGACGAAATCCGCCTCGCACCTTAGCGGTGGCGACATCCCGGGCGGGGCGCGGCGTGCCGTCCATCAACACACAAATACCGGGAACCCGAACGGTCGCGCATGGTCACGGTACTCGATTTCGTCGTGATGTTGCTCGAGAGCGCCGTCGAACTGTTAGTCACCGGCGGACTGCGTATCGTCGGCACCGGCGACCCGCTAACCATCGTCTCGTTCCTCGTCGGCGGGGTGCTGATAGCGTTCTCCGTCGCCGCCTTCGGCTACCTCGCCCTCGGCGGACTGGTGAACTGGGCGACCGGTCTCGGCGCTAGCGCGCCGAGTCGTAGGCCTCGGCCGCGAGAGTAATCGCCTCGTCGGGGTCGGGCCCCAACGGCGACCCGACGACGATACCGTCGGCGTGGTTCAGGACGGCCGCCATGCGGTCGGCCACCTCTTCTCCCGTCCCGGCCATCGCGAAGGCGTCCACCATCGCGGGCGTCACGAGGCCGAACGCCTCCGAGAACGCGCCCGCGCTTATCTTCTCGCCGATTTCCTCCGCCCGAGAGCGGTCGATGCCGTGCCTGTCGAGGACCGGCGGGGCCGCGCCCGCCGCGATGAACGCCACGGGCGGGCGGGCGGCCTCTCGCGCGGCCTCTCTGTCCTCGGCGACGCTGACGCTGGCGTACGCGAGGAGTTCGAAGTCTCCCCCGTCCGCGGGGCGGTCGGAGACGCCCTCCGCGACGCGTTCGCCTGCCCACGCCAAGTCGTCGGGGTGCGACCCGTTGAACAGCAAGCCGTCGGCGTGCTTGCCGGCCATCCGGCACATCTGCGGCCCCTCGCCGCCGACGTACACCGGAATCTCGCCCGGCACCTCGAAGTTGAGTCCGGCGTCCGTCGCCTCGAACGTCCCCTCGTGGGAGACGCGTTCGCCCGCCCAGATCCTCCGTGCGACCTTGAACGACTCCAAGACCGACCGCAGGCCGCGTTCGTCTTCGAGGCCGAGGTTTCGGAGCGTCGAGGGGTCGCCCGGGCCGATGCCGAAGACGGCGCGGCCCTCCGACAGTTCCGCGACGGTGGCCGTCTTCGCCGCCAGCGTCACCGGGTGGAGTTCGTAGGGGTTGGCGACGCCCGGGCCGAGTCGGATGCCGTCCGTCTCGGCCGCGAGGTGCGAGAGGACGGCGAACGGGTCGCGGTTGTTGTAGTGACAGGAGACGAACGCCGCATCGTAGCCCGCTTCCTCCGCGAGGACGCCGCGTTCGACGACTTCGGGGACGGGGTGTTCGGGCGTCAGTTCGACGCCGAACAGTCCCTCACCCGTCATACTCCCACCCCCGGAGGGCCTGCCGGACGAAGTCCGTCCCCGCGTCGCGGAAGTGTTCGTCGCTGCCGCCGTGGTCGCCCCACTCGAAGTCGCGGACGACGACGACGGGCGTGCCGCCCGCCCCCTCGCCGGCCAGCAGGTTCGCCGCCGCCGCGAGTTCGTCCACGACGTTCTCGACGGTCACGCCGAGTTCGCGCCCCTCGCGGTCGGTCTCGCCGCGCCAGTCTCTGGACGCGCGCGTGCCGGCCCACCCGATGGCGACGCCGCGTTGCCCGTGGCGGAACGGCCGCCCGCAGGTGTCGGTGACGACGACGCGGTCGGCGGGTAACCCCGCGCGGATTCGCTCGGCGCTCTCGGAGGGGCGTTTCGGAAGCAGGAGTAGGTCGTGGTCGGGGACGTTCGAGCGGTCGATGCCGGCGTTGACGCCGACGTGGCCGAACCGCGTCTCCGTCAGCAGGAACGGCGACTCCGTCAGCAGTTCGACGCTCTCTTCGAGGACCGCTTGGGCGAATCGGGGGTCCTTCTCCTCTCCCGTCGCCGCTTCGAGGTTCGCGGCGATCTCCCTCGCCCGCGGCCCCGCCGGAAACTCCGAGAGGTCGGCCTGCCGGCCTTCGGCCTTCGAGATGACGGTGGAGGCGACGCAGACGACGTCGTCCTCGCGGAGGTCGACCCGTTCTCGGACGACGGCCGCTAAGTCGTCCCCCGGACCGACCTCCGGCACGTCGGGGACGGCGAATAGTTCCATACCCGAGGTGGGGGACGCGCCGGTAAAAAGCGGGGAGATGTTGGAGAATGCGGCCGGTTTTCGGAGGCGCAAGACCCGTCACCCCGGAGGCCGAACTCGTGGGTATGGCCCACGTCGTGACCTGCTTCGTTCGGTATCGCGGGCGGGTGCTCCTCGTCCGCCGAAGCGACAGCGTCGGAACGTTCCCCGGTCGGTGGGACGGCGTCTCGGGGTACGTCGAGGGCGACCCGGCCGCCGCCGAGGACGACGCGCGGCGCGAACTCCGCGAGGAGGTCGGACTCGGCGACGGGGAGGTCGAACTCGTCCGCGTCGGCGCGCCCCTCGACGCCTCCACCGCGGAGGGCGAGTTCACCGTCCACCCGTTCCTGTTCGAGGCGGAGACGGCCGAGACCACGACGAACGAGGAAGTCGCCGAGGCGGAGTGGACCGACCCGACGACAGTTCTCGAACGGGAGGCGGTACCCCAGTTGTGGGAGGCGTGGCGGCGCGTCGCGCCCACGCTCCCGACCGTCCGCGAGGACCGAACCCACGGGTCGGCGTGGATAGCCGCGCGCGCGCTCGAAACGCTGCGGGACGCCGCCGCGGACGACGACGCCGACGACTGGGAGTCCGCCGCTCGGACGGCGCGGAAACTCCGCGACGCCCGGCCGAACATGGCCGCCGTCTCGAACCGGGTGAACCGGGCGATAGCGACGGCCGAGCGAACGCCCGAGTCGGTCCGAGAGCGGTGCGTCACCCTCCTCCGAGAGTCCATCGACGCGACCGACGCCGCCGCCGCGAACGCCGCCGAACGACTCGCGGACTCGGAGGCGACGACGCTGGCGACGCTCTCGCGGTCCGGTACCGTCCGGGCGACCGTCGCCGAGTCCGACCCCGAGGCCGTCGTCGTCGCGGAGTCGCGCCCGGAACGCGAGGGCGTCGGCGTCGCGGAGTGGGTCGCTTCGGAGACGGACGCGAGAGCCACGCTGACGACCGAGGCCGCGCTTCCGACGGCGCTCTCGGAACTCGACGTCGACGCCGCCGTCGTCGGCGCTGACGCCGTCCTCCCCGACGGCCGCGTCGTCAACAAGACCGGAACGACGGCGCTGGCACTCGCCGCGCGCGAGGCGGGCGTCCCCCTCTACGCCGTCGCCGCCCGCGACAAGGTGCGCCCGGCGGGCGACGACTGGACGGCCGACGAGGGCGAGGCGTCCGACGCCGTCTACGACGGGACGGAGTCGGTGTCGGTGTTCGCGCCGACGTTCGAGGCGACGCCCGCAGACCTCGTGGACGCCGTCGTGACCGAGACGGGACTCGAGGACGCCGACGACGTGCGCCGCATCGCCGAGGAGCACGCCGAGAACGCCGCGTGGGACGAGTCGGGACCGTAGCGGCCGCGTCGCGGAGTCGGAGCCGAACGCGTCTCTCCGCGGTCAGTCCGCGAGCGTGTCCGGGAAGGTCGGCGGCAGCGGTTCGGGACGCTCGACGCTCGTCTCGATCGAGACGTGGGTCCCCTCCGCCGACGCGTCGCGTATCCCGTCGAGGATTTCGAGCACGTGATTGGCGAGGGCCCCGTTCGTCCGGTGACGCCAGTCGCCGCGAATCGCGGCCGCCAGGTCCGCGACGCCGGCCCCCCGTCCCGCGGTGTACTCGTGGGTCAACTCGACTTCCTCCGTCGTGCCGTCCGCCGAACGGACGTGAACGGGGCCCTCGAAGTGGTTGGGATCCGGGAGTCGGAGCGTCCCCTCCGTGCCGTAAATCTCGAACGCGGGGGACCCGAACGTCGAGCGACCGGGCGCGTCGAAACTCGTCAGGACGCTCGCAGTCGCTCCGTCGGCGAAGTCGATGATTCCCGATTCGTGAGTAGGGACCTCGACGTCGATGGTCTCCCCGCAACGGGGGTCGCTCGTGATGGTGCGCCGGTCGGAGGTGCGGGTGGTCGAACCGGTGACCCGCTTTGCGGGGCCGAGCACGGAGACGAGCGCGGTCACGTAGTACGGCCCCATGTCGAAGAGGGGACCGCCGCCGCGCCGGTAGTAGAGGTCGGGCGACGGGTGCCAACTCTCGTGTCCGCCCGACGCCCAGACGGCCGTCGCCCCCACCGGGTCGCCGATTCGCCCGCCGTCGACGACCGACCGAGCGGTCTGCAGGCCCGCGCCCAAGACGGTGTCGGGGGCCGACCCGACCAGCAACCCCTCGGCCTCCGCGGTGTCGAGAATCGCGTTCGCGTCCTCGAAGTCGGCGGCGAGGGGTTTCTCGACGTAGACGTGCTTGCCGGCCGTCAGGATGTCGTGGCACGTCTCGAAGTGGACCGACGGCGGCGTCAGATTGACCACCAACTCGATGTCGTCGTCAGCGAGCATCTCGTCCGGGGCGTACGCCCGCAGGCCGTACTTCTCGGCGGTCTCCCGCGCACGCTCGGCGTCGATGTCGGCGCAGGCGACGATATCGTACACGTCGAAGCGGTCGTCCGCGCCGAGGTACGCCTCGCTGATCGTTCCGCAACCGAGAATACCCGTCTGAACTGGACCCATACGTCCCTCCCGACCAACAGGGGGAAAAAGGCATAGGTCGACGGAGGGTGACCGGTGTTCGACCAGCGGACGGGCGGCGAATAGCGTAGAAAAAAGTACTCTCGGTCGGTGTCTCGAACATGGCAACCGAGACACAGGCCCTGCTCCTCGGCGGTAACAGGTTCCCGTTCCACCGGTTCGAGCGGATGGGACCGGTACTCGAAGAGACGCTCGCGCCGGTCGGCGTCGAGGCCGACCTGACGACCGACCGGGAGTCGGTGACCGACCTCGACGGCTACGACGTGCTCGTCGATTACACGACCGACAGCACGTTCACCGACGAACAACTCGACTGCATCCTCTCGTTCGTGGAGTCGGGGAACGGCTACGCGGGCGTCCACTGCGCGTCGGACCTGACGACCGTCGACGGGGAGAACCGGGACGACCCCGTGCCCGAACTCCGAGAACTGCTCGGCGGACATTTCGTCACCCACCCGTCGCAGGGGGCGTTCGACGTGAACGTCGTCTACAGCCACCACCCCGTCTCGGCCGACCTCGACGACTTCCGGGTGTGGGACGAACCGTACGTCGTCGAGTACGACGACGACGTGACGGTGCTCGCCCGGATGGACCACCCCGAGAACGGGGACACGCCGGTCTCGTGGGTGAAGGGGTACGGCGACGGGCGGGTGTTTTACTGCTCGCTCGGGCACGATTACCCGGCCATCGTTACCGACGGGACGCAGGCGCTCCTTCGCAACGGCGTGCGGTGGGCGGCGGACACTCCCACGTTCGGGTAGACGGACGCGGAACTCGTCGACGCCGACGCGTGAGTCCGTCGCGGCTAGTCGCGTACCGGGTGGTCGCTTTCGACCGCCCGCGACGGAACCACCCTCCGAAGTCGCCCGGCGGTGTTCTTCCGGAGGTAGTCGAGGACGTCCGTCCCCGTCGGCGGGTAGCGAACCTCTCCGAGTCGGTCCGGTTCCGCGGGCGTGAACGCCGGGTCGGCGACGTTCTCGACGGCCGCCGAGAGCGTCCCCTCCGCGACGCGGAACGCGCGGGCTTTCACCTCCTGCCACGTGTGCAACTCCGAGATGTCGAAGCGTTCGAGGGCGACGATTCGGCCGCCGTCGATCGTCTCGGTGAGGCGTTGCACCGTGACGCCCATTTCGTCGCGGCCCTCCAAGAACTCCCAGAAACCCGCGCCCATCACGCCTCGGTACTCCCGGATGTCGCCGACGTGGTAACTCAACACGCCGTGGGTCGGCGCGCGCAGGACGTCGCCCATCAGGATGCCGAACCCCGTCAGTCGGACGGCGACGTCCGCGTCGGAGACGGCGCTTTCGACGACGGAGTCGGGGAGAACCTCCCCCAGTCCGTCCGCGGGTTTCGGCGCGCAGTACGTCCACTCCGCCTCGGGCACGCCATCGACGTCTTTGATCGGCGCGAGTCGTTCGTACTTGGGCGTTTCGGTCGCCATCCGAACCGCGCCGACCATCGACCAGAGGGGGTACTCGCGCACCTGACGCGCCGCGGCCCAGAGGAACGCGCCGACGCCGTCCGGTCGGGCCTCCGAGTCCCGAAACACGACGTGAGAGATTTCGGCGTCCGTCCGCGAGACTGTACGTTCGAGGGCTCGTTTCTCCCACCGGGGGACGCACTCGTCGCAGAGAACGACCACCCGGAGGGGCCTCTCGGAGTTCGCAGTCATAGTCGAGAACTACGCGGAAGAGGAAACCAGGCGTAGGTAGTTACAGTTGATCTACGCAGTGAATTGCGAGTCATAATTGAAGAAATACGAAGAATCAGATACAGAGCCCTCAGAGGCATCAAATGGGATAAAACAGCCGGGCAGTAAATGACAGATTACAGAGGAAAATTCGCGTCGAGCGGAGAAAGGTGGATTCTTGACGTTCCGGCCGAAAGGGACGGACGGTGGCAGTGAAGACAGTTACCCCCTCCGAGCCCCTTGTGACGAGGACTTCTCCCGAGCCACCGTCTACCGACGCAGCGTGAGTTCCGCCGCGTCCGTCTCTTCGCCTCGGAGCGGAACGCTCGGCGTCTGATTCAACTGACGAACTTCAGCAGGTCGTCGCGCTTCTGTTCGTGGAAGTGATTCTGGAGAGCCGACAGTAATGGGTCGATGTTCCCGCGTTTGGCGGTTATCGGCGCGATGGTGTCCCGCCACTGTTTCCACGGCGGCATCAGGCCGAGTCGGTCGCAGAGTTCGTCGAGGCGTTCGTCCTCGTCGTCCACCTTGTCCATCTTGTTGACGGCGACGACGACGGGGATTTCGAGTTCGCGCAGGAAGTGGAACATCTCCACGTCGTGCGGTATCTCGTCCGGGCCGGAGTGGCGGTCGATGATGTCCACGACGCTCTTTCCGTCCACGACGAGGACGCCCGCCAGAATGTCGTCCGCGTTGGCCTCGACGTACCGCACGATGTCGGTCGTGATCTGCTCGCGGCGGTCCGCCTCGACGCCGGACATGAACCCGAAGCCGGGGAGGTCGGTGAACATGAAACTCTCCGGGGCCCAGTCGAAGTGGTTGGGCTTCCGCGTCACGCCGGGTTTCTTCCCCGTCGTGAACTTCGAGTGCCCCGTCAACTCGCGCATCAGCGTCGATTTCCCGACGTTTGAACGCCCGACGAGGACGACCTCCTGTCGGTCCGGGCGGTCTTCGAACATGTGTGGACGGACGCCGCCGCGGCGGTTAATGCTGACGTTGACGACTTCGTCGAGTGCTCTCTTCGACCCGTGCCCGGAAACTGCCGACCGAGCGTCTCCCGAGAATAGCTCTATCTTCGAACAATCTCTTCTAAGCAACAATCTTATTACGGTGGCTGTGGAGGCTGAGACGGATTCACATGCAGCGGACTTCCGACCAGCCCTCGAACGGACCCCAGCCGGGTGACTCTCCGGAGGAGCTCCGGCAGGCACTTCGTGACGCGACCGCCCTCCTGAACGACGACGTCGAACGGCCGCAGTCGTTCTTCGTGGCGATGCAGTACGGCAACGGGACGGACTACATCCACGCCCACGCCGACAGCAACGACGACCAACTCGACCGGAAGGTGTACGACCTCTTCTCGCCGCTGGCGGTCCATGTCCAGCAGGTCGCCGAGGCGGCCAACGCCGACCCGGAGAGCGTGCTCGAGTGCACCGCCAAGATGCTCGACAGTATCGATGAACCCGAGCGTCTCGGTGAGTAGTCGGAGCGACGCGAGTCCTCACCGCGGCGGGTCCTAGCGGCTCAGGGGGTGAACACCGGTCTGATGCAGCCGTCTTCCTTCTCTTTGAACATCTCGTACCCGCGCGGGGAGTCCTCCAGCGAGAACTCGTGCGTGGCGAGGTACGAGGGGTCCATCTCGCCCTCCTCGACGTGTTCGAGGAGTTCGGGGACGTACCGCTGACCGTGCTGTTGGGCGGTGCGGACGGTGAGGCCCTTGTTCATCACGACGCCCATCGGGAACTTGTCCATCACGCCGTAGACGCCGAGAATCGAGAGTGTGCCGCCCTTCCGACAGGCGCGGATGGCCTGCCTGAGGGCGTCGCCGCGGTCGGTGTGGAGTTTCAGCGCCTGCTTCGTTCGGTCGTAGGCGTGGGCGACGCCGGTGCCGTGCGCCTCCATCCCCACCGCGTCGATGCAGGCGTCCGGGCCGCGTCCGCCGGTCATCTCGTGTAGCGTCTCGACGACGCTGTCTACCTCCGTGTAGTCGATGGTCTCCGACCCCGCTTCCTTCCGCGCCGTCCGCAGTCGTTCGGGGAAGCGGTCGATGCCGATGACTCGCTCCGCGCCCATCAGTCGGGCGCTGTGTTGGGCCATCAGGCCGACGCCGCCGCACCCCCAGACGGCGACGATGTCGCCGGGTTCGATGTCGCAGAAGTCCGCGCCCATGTAGCCGGTGGGCCACGCGTCGGAGGCGAAAAGCGCCTGCTCGTCGCTCAGTTCGTCGGGGACGTGGAAGCAGTTCTCCTCGGCGTGGGGCACCCGGACGTACTCGGCGTGCGACCCGGCGTACCCGCCGAACGCGTGCGTGTAACCGTAGATTCCGGCCGTCGCGTCGCCGAGAATCGGCTCCTGCAACTCGGGGTTCGGGTTCGTGTTGTCGCAGAGCGACCACAGGTCGTCCCGACAGTACGCGCAACTGCCGCACCCGACGAACGAGGGAACGACCACCCGGTCGCCCTCTTCGAGGTTCTCGACTTTGCGCCCGACCTTCGCGACTTCGCCCATGAATTCGTGGCCGATGACGTCGCCCTCGCGCATCGACGGGAGGTAGCCGTCGATGAAGTGGAGGTCGGAACCGCACGCCGTCGTCAGCGTCACCCGCAACACCACGTCGCGCGGATTGACCAGTTCCGGGTCGGGGACAGTCTCTACGCCCAAGTCGTTGACGCCGTTCCAGCAGAGTGCTCTCATTGGTGTCTCCTCATACCGTATCACCGCGTCCGCGAGCGGAGGGGTTGCCTTCGAGCGTCGGAATCTCGCCCGTCTCGACGAGGCTCTTGAACCGGCGAAGCGCCTTCTTCGCGAGGACGGCGGGGACGAACCCCGAGAACTTCATCGCCGCGTTCCCGATTTTCCCGCCCGGCGGGTCGAAGCGCAGGTGGAGCGTCACCTCCGTCCCCTGGTCGCCCGGTGCCGGGCGGAGCCGAATCGACCCCTCGTTCGGCACCGTCGCGTTCTCCACCGACTCCCAGCGCAGGAGTTCGCCGGGCCGACGCTCCACGAACCGCGTCTTCCACTCCATGTCCCGGCCGAACGGGCCGTGAACCGTCCAGTGGAGTCTGTCCTCGTCCACCGGGTCCACGTCGGCGAAGTGACCCATCACCTGCGCCAACTGCTCGGGGTCCTGCCACCGTTCGTACAGTTCGTCCGCGTCGGCTCCGACGGTGACCGTCCGTTCGACGTCCGTCTCGACGGGTTCGGCGTCGCCCTCGCCGCGACTCCCGCCGCGGCCGAAGACGCTCGGGAGGGGGCTTCGCCCCGGGATGCTCCGGTGGAGCAACCACCCGCCGACCAACGCGGCCGCCGTCCCGGGCCACGTCCGCCGCCTGACGCCGAACAGGAGAAGCGCACCGCCGAGAACCGTGGAGGCGATTCGTACCCCCTTCCCGACGCCGGGTTCGGCGTCGGAGGGGTTCGACGTCGGCAGGGCGGACGTCTCCCCGTCCAGTACGTCCTGAATAGGGGCGGTCATGGTGGGACTCGGTTCGACGTACTACTCGTTCGACCCGCGCGCGGCCGACGTTCCGCCGTCGTCCGCCGGCGCTCTCGATACGGTCGGTTCATAGACATTGTGTAACACGCCCTCGTCGGGAACTGGCGGGGCGACGGCATGTGCGTTGGGCCTGCAAACGCCGGAGGTTTCGGTTATTAGTGTCCCGCCCGCCTCCGTTGAGGCATGGAGAAGCAGGAACTTCGAGAGCGCATCTGGGACGAGTTGGAGGAGAGCGGCGAGGCCCGATTTCCGTACCCGCCGCACGGCCGGATTCCCAACTTCAACGGGGCGAAAGAGGCGGCGGAGCGATTGGCGGCCACCGAGGCGTGGCAGGAGGCCGAGACCGTCAAGTCGAACCCCGACGCGCCGCAGTTACCCGTCCGTCGGGCCGCACTGCGGCGGGGGAAGACTGTCTACATGGCCGTTCCCCGCCTCCGAGAGGAGAAGTGCTTCCTCCGCCTCGACCCGGCGGAGATAGACGACTACGACTACGCGAGCACCATCGGCGGGTCGGCGGAGGTGGGCGTACAGGTCCACCCCGAGGAGATGGAACCCGTCGACCTGATAGTGAGCGGTAGCGTCGCGGTGGACGAGTCGGGCGGGCGAATCGGAAAGGGAGAGGGGTACAGCGACTTGGAGTTCGCCGTCCTGCGCGAGTGCGGACTCGTCTCGGACGAGACGACCACGGCGACGACGGTACACGAGATGCAGGTCGTAGACGACGACATCGACGCGGGGGCGCACGACGTACCCATCGACGTACTCGTCACGCCGGAACGGACGGTCAGAGACGAGGCGGAGGAGAAACCGTCCGGCGTCCGGTGGGAGGAACTGTCCGAGGAGCGAATCGAGGAGATACCGATTCTGCGCCGGTTGCGCGCGGAGTAACGCCAGAATTTATCCGGCGTTAACGGCGTCATGAGCGTCTAAATCCACGTTTTCCGGAATGAACGGCCACACCAGTTATCCGTTCTTACGCCGAACGTCTCCCACAGAGCCGAGCCGTACATCGCCGCTCACCGACACCCCGCGAGGGTGAGCGAAAACCGGAGGAGACAAAGCCCATGAGCCAGACCCAACCCCAGACGAACGCGGTAGAGACAGTACTCGATTACGCACAGAAAGACACGTCACCGGAGGACGCCGGCATCGCCGACGTGTCAGAGGCGGTGTTGCAGGACATAGACGATATCGGCGAGGGAGACCTCTCGGCCGAAGTGGTCGGACGCGCCATCGGCGAGGCGTTGGGGCGTGAAATCGGCGCGCGCCTCGGAAACGAACTCGGCGAGTGGTTAGCGCTACGGATACGCGACGCGGTGAAGGGCGGCGACGAGGCGGGGTCGTTCACGGAGATGCTTCGGTCGTGGGTGAGAGCGCTCAAAGAGTGGCTCCGAACGGCGATGGGAGACGCACTGCCCGGAGTCGGCGACGGAAGCGAGGGGGCGCTACCCGCCGGCGAGGAGGTGGAGGACGCCATCCCCGTGTCCGGCGGGTCGGCGGAGTCCGACGAGGAGTCCTCCGACGAAGGAACGTCGGACGACCAGCAAGCCATCATCGACCGCATTCAGGAGTCGTTCGACGTGAGCGCCGAGGAAGCCGCCGCCATCGTCCGCGGCGACGAGAGCGACTCCGAGCAGTCGGATGCCGACGAGGAAGGGACGGACGCGAGCGACGGCGGCGACGGTGCCGAGGAACCCTCGGAAGGGACCGGCGACGGCGTCGCCGCGGACGAGGGAACCGTGGACGAGGCGGTGAGCGCCGAGTCTGACGCCGGCGCGGTCGAAGAGGAAATCGAAGCGGACGCCCAAGGCAGCATAGAGGAGTCGGCCGAGGAAGCCGAAGAAGCGAAGGAGGAGTCCGAGGGCGACGACTCCGAGGCGGAGAGTTCCGACGCCGACGAGGAGGAGACGGACGCGAGCGACGACGGCGGAGACGAGGCGGACGAGTCGAGCGCAAGCGAGGAGTCAGAAACGGACGAGTCCGGCACGGACGACTCGGACGCCGAGGGAGACTCGGACGCCGAGGGAGACGCAGACGCAGGAGGCGACTCCGACGAAGACGACGGTGCGACGAGAGACGAGGTGACCAAGCAACTGGACGGTATGTCGAAAGAGGACCTGCAGGGACTCGCGCAGGACCTCGTGAACGAACTCAAGCAGCGTCAAGAAGGGACGGCCTGACCGCGACTACCGCAACGTAACTACCGTTCGTCCGCGTCCGATTTCTTCTCCGCGTTCTCCGAGGCGGTGAGCCGAGAGCGCATCGGGTGCTGAGCGACCTCCTCCCGACTCAGCTCCCGTTGTACCTCGTCCCACTCCTCGAACATGCCGTACTCCCGCATCGTCGCCATACCCGCGAGGGCGGCGCGGAGTTTCAGCCCCACGAGGGGGATGTCGGCGACGGTGATGAGCACGTCCGCCTCGACGACCGCGCCCTTGTGGAGGAGCATATCGACCAGATCGACGACCGCGTGCTGGTCGCCCTTGCTCGGTTTCACGGCGACCCCTCCTCCGTCGCGCCGACGTCGAGTTCCGGCGCGAAGGAGTACGGCGGCCACGGGCCGCTGAACCGCACCTCCACGCCGTCCTCGGCGGCCACCTCGTCCAGTATCTCGCCGATGTCGTCCTCGCGGTCCACGGGGGCCAACACGGCGAACCGGACGGAACTCATCGAGTCGTCGTCGTCCGGTTGCGCGCCGACGAGCGACGCGCTCCGGTTCTCGCCCAACCGTTGGACCCGTTCGGCGTACCGGGCCAGTTCCTCCGCGACGGCCTCGGCCTCGTTCTCGCGGTGTTCGCGCAGGAGGTCCTCCAACCGCTGTTCGTACTGCTTGCCGACGAGGAACCCGGTTCCCTCCCCGGCCTCCTCCTTCTTCTCACGGAGTTCGCCGAGGCGGTCGTCCGTCTCCGCGAGGCGGTCGGCGAGGGTGCTCTCGTCGCGGCGCACCTCGATGCGGTACTCTCGTCGCCCGGCCAGGGCGTCGAGGGCGTCCCGGAGGCCGTCCGCGGACTCCCGAAGCCACTCCCGCACGGCGTCGTCGTCGCCCGTCAGCACCGTGTCGAAGCGGACGGGGAGCGGGGTGCCGAAGGCGTCCGCGGCGGCGTCGGTCACTCGCTGGTGGGCCAACAGCCAGCGCTTCAGCGTCGTCGGGTCGTCGCTGTCGTACAGTGACTCGCAGCGGTGAACCACCGCGCCGACGTCGCCCTCGGTCACGAGGCGGACGGGTTCGTCCTCGATACCCTCGACGTCGAACTCGGCGTCGGCGTCGTCGGCCCGGACGACGCAGTAGAGGTACCGCCCCTCGTCGAACTCGGTGGCGGAGGCGTCACTCATCGCGTTCGACCTCCGTCGCGGGTTTCACCCACTCGGTGTCCTCGACCTGTCGGATGGCGTCTTCGACCAGTCCGTCCAAGTCGCTCCGGAGGTCCTCGACCGGTTCCTCGATTCCCTCCTGCTCTTTGAGCGACTCAATTTCGGACTCGATTGCGGCCAACTGCCGACCGAGGCGCTCTATCTCCTCGTCGGAGAGGTGACCAGACTCCATGCGCCGGACCGCCTCCCGTTCCAACGCCTCGACGAGCAGTTCGACCACGGTGACGACCAACGCCACCAGCCCGGTTCCGGCGTTCTCGTCGTCTATCTCGATGGTGGTCATGCTTCGTCCCCGTCTCCTTCGTCCTCGGGGGACGTGTCTTCGTCGGCCGATTCCGCCTCCGCGTCGTCCTCCGTGTCGGCGTCGTCGGAGTCCGTGTCGTCGGCCTCCGCATCACTGGACTCCGCGGAGACCGACGACGCGGAGTCTCTCTCGTCCGCGTCGGCGTCGCCGGCGTCCGGTTCGTCGGACGCGTCCGCCGCGGGGTCGCTTTCGTCCGGCGACGCCGGCGTCTCCCCCGTCGCGGGCGTCTCCGCCGACGTCCGCGTCTGACCGCTCGCGGGAGTCTGACTGGTCACGGGCGTCTTCGCGGTCAGGAACTCCGCCTCGTCCCAGTCGTCGTCTTCGTCGTCTTCGTCGTCTTCGTCCTCCTTCCCCCGGGCCTCCGCCGCGTCCAGTTCCTCCTTCGATGACTCGGTCACCGTTACGGGCGCTTCCGCCTCGGAGAGGCCCTCGCGGCGTTCGCCTTTCGCGGCGGCCTCGACGCGGTCCATGTCGGTCCCCTCGGGGAACTCCAGTCCGTACTCCGCGGCCGTCTCGAAGGAGGCGATGGCCGCGCGCACCTTCACCCCGAGGAGTTCGGTGTCGCCGATGGAGACGACGATGTCCGCGTTGATGACGACGCCTTTGTCCAGAAGCATCTCGACCATCTCGGCGAGGTCGGTCTTCTGGCGGGACGGTTGCTCAACCATCGGACTCACCCGTCTCCGGTTCCGTCTCCGCGTTCGGTTCCGTCTTCGTCTCCGATTGTGACTTGCGTGTCTCCGGTTGCGACTTGCGCGCCTCCTGTTCGAACCGAGAGCCGTAGATGCGCTTGCGGTTCGGCGCCGTTGAGTAGCGCGTCTCCTGCGGAATCGTCGAGTAGTGCGTCGCGTGCCCGATGTCGCCGCGGTCGTTCTGTATCGTCCGGACCGCGGTCGGGTTCCGCGAGGAGGTTTTCTTGCTCCGGTTGCTGGTGCGCTCTTGGTTCTTCTCGTAGACCGTCTTCAGTTTCTCGTGGGCCTCCAGCATCCCCGCCCGGAACTCGTCTACGGCCTCCATGGCCTTCGACTGAATCCCTATCTGGACCGCCTCCGGGTCGTAGTCGCCGAGTCCGTCGCCGTCGCCGCCCATCAACCCGCCGTCGTCTCCGGCGACCAGTCCGTCGCCGTCGTCGTCTCCGGCGAGAATCCTGTCGTCGTCGGAAGCGGCGTCGTCTGAATCGCCGCCGGTGAGGGCGTCCGCGGCGCTCTCGACGAACGATTCATCCTCCTCGTCCGCGTCGTCGGAGTCATCGCCGGTGAGGGCGTCCGCGGCGCTCTCGACGAACGATTCGTCTTCTTCGTCGTCGTCGCCGTCGATCAGCCCTTCGAGTTCCGCGATGACGTCGTCCTCCTCGGCGTCCGCGTCCCCGTCGTCGGATCCGCCGAGGAGGCCCGAGTCGTCGCCGCCTGAATCGAGCAGGCCGGACTCTTCGCCCCCGAACATCTCGGAGTCCCGCGACTGCTTCCAGAGTTGGCGGACGTCGGTCGCGTCCAGCATCTTCCGGAGTTCGACCGCGCGGAGGAGTTGCCGGTAGTCGACGGCGTCCCCGATGTCGCCGTCGCGGAGTGCGTCGGGGACTTCGCCGGCGTCGACGGCCTTCACGAGTTCCCCGCCGTCCACGGCGTCCGGGAGTTCGCTCAGGTCCACCGTGTCGAGGACGTCTTCGAGTTCGTCCGCCGTGCGAACCAGTCGCTGGAGGATCTGGAGGGCCTCCTCGACGTTCTCGTCGTCCATCGACTCTTCGAGTTTCGCCATCTCCTCTTCGGTCCGGTCGAGGAGTTCGTCGAGGTCTTCGCTCATCGGTCCCGCCCTCCCTCGGGTTCGATTCTGACCTGTAGGACGCCGTTGTTGAGTCGCGCGGTCGTGTTTCGATCCGGCGGGACGTCAACGGGAATCCGGTCCACTTGGCTACCGTCCACGGCGACGACCAACTCGTCGCCGTCCAGTCCGACCGTCACGTCGTCGGGGTCGAAGTCGCGGAGGTCGACGGTGACGACAGCCACGTCCTCGTCGTGGCTGACCGCCGACGGGAGATCCGCGTTCGTGCGCCGTTTCGTCCGGGGTCGCTCCTTCCGGGGCGTGCGCCCCAGACTGTCGCGCGTCGACCGTTCGTGCTCCGGCCCGTCGCCGAGTCCCGACTCGACGGAGTACCGGTACTCGACGGAGGACCGGTCGGTGTCGAACAGGCCCGAACCGCTCTTTCGGTTGCGCTTTCCGAGCGCCGACAGCAGGTCCGTCAGCGCCCGCAGTCCCGCACCGAGCGACACGCCGTCCCGGTCGTCCGATCGGTTCTCGTCGTCGTCGTTTGAATCGTGCATTAGCGTTTCACCTCTACCTTACCGCCGGACAGTTGCTCGCGCACCTCCTCCGCGAGCGCCAGTTGCTCTTCGAGCTCCTCCTTCCGACGCTCGTACTCCTCTTGCGGCCGTTCGCCCAGTTCGTACAGCAGCTGGTTCTCCTTCAGTTCGTCCTGCAGCGCTTCGATGTCGTACATCTCCTCGAGCGCCAGCTGGTGGAGGACGTCGAGAAGCGAGATAAACGGCCGTACGAGCAGGTCATCGAGGAGGAACATGGCTCATCTGTCGACGCCGACGTGGATGTCGACGAAGTTGTACGGCGCCCACGGACCGGTGTACTGCACCAGCACGTCGCCGAGTTCGGCCTCGAGTTCGTCCACCGCTTCGCCGAACTCGGCCTGCGCGTCGCGCTCGACCAGATACGAGCGATTGAGCAGCAGTCGGTCGCTGAACTGGCCGTTCTCGACTTCGTTGACGCTGACCTCCGTGAGGCGCTCTGCGGCTTCTTCGACGGTGCTCTCGTCGAGGTCGGTGTTCTCCTCGGCGACGACCTTCACGCCCAGTTCGACCATTCCCTCGACGTCGTTGAGGGCGCGCTTGAACGCCGGGCGCGTGCCTCGGAGGACGTTCTTCAGCGTCCGCGCGTCCTTGAACGCCATCCCGAACTGCATGGGAACGACCGTCCGGCCGTCGCCGTGTTCCAGTACCGTCCGTAGCACTTCGTCGTGCGCCTGTACGTTCTCGTCGGTCCGTTCCGGGTCCGTGGTGTCGATGTCGGAGACGATGGCCGAGATGGTCTTGTGGGTGATCGTGTACACTCGCTCGGCCCCTCCGACCCCGGATATCTCTAAATCGAGGTCCTCTGCGTCGATGGCTCCGTAGACGTACAGGTTCTCTTCGCTCATTGGAATCTTCGCGCGGAACCGCGGCCGTCCGCGACGGCTGCCCGCACACCTACATATAAGGGGAGCGAGCCGGATAAGACATGGTGTTTATCAAAATTACTGAATTTACCCTGTTCGATTGTTTTCTCAACACAGGGATTAATTCGCTAATTGCTAACTGTATGTCCTGATAATCTGTCTACATTCACATATTGGCCTCAAGCCTCATTACGCTCCGGTTCGGAGATGAGTTCCAGGTCGATTAAAATGGCACAACGAACACCCAACTCGTCAAGTCTCGCGGAAGTCCTCGACCGGGTCCTCGACAAAGGCGTCGTCATCGACGTCTGGGCCCGTATCTCCGTCGTCGGTATCGAACTGCTCACCGTCGAGGCGCGCGTCGTCGTCGCGTCGGTCGACACCTTCCTCCACTACGCGGAGGAGATAGCGAAGATCGAACAGGCGAGCGCCTCGGGCGACATCGACGAACTAGAGGAGATAGAAGTCGAAACCGAGCCAGCGCAGACGCAGTAACCGACTGAATGTCCGACGGCTCCGAACACAACCGGACGGTACGCGGCCTCCGCGTGCGGTCCGACAAGGAGGGAACGCAGCGCCGAAGCAAGGAGGAGAAGGACCTCGACCGGCACCGGTCCGAGGTGGACGAAGGCGGCGACGACGGCCCCTTGTCGGCCGAGGAGGTCGCCCACCGGTTCGAGCCGTTCGTCGAAACCGACGAGACGCAAGCGCTCGTAGAGCGCATCAACAACTGGTGGGCGGCCGAACAGCCCGTCCACCTCGTCGGACCGACCGGGTGCGGCAAGACGACGATGGCCGTTCAAGCGGCCGTGGCGCGCGGACGCCCCATCGTCTGGATAGAAGGCGACGACGCGGTGGACACCGCCGCGCTCGTCGGCGAGCACGCGGGTAAAGAGCAGTACACAGAACGCGACCAGTACGTCAGAGACGTGGTGAAGAAGAAGTCCATCACCCGCGACCGCTGGGTGGACAACCCCCTGTCGGTCGCCGCGCGGGAGGGCGCGACCCTCATCTACAACGAGTTCTCGCGCTCGAAACCCGCCGCGAACAACGTCCTCCTGTCGGCGTTCGAGGAGGGCCTCCTGGAGTACTCGACCGGTCGCGGGGCGGACCGAACCGTCGAGGTCCACCCCGAGTTCCGGACGGTGCTCACGTCGAATTCGATCGAGTACGCCGGCGTCCACCGCCCGCAGGACGCACTTCTCGACCGACTCGTCGGCATCCACATGGGCTTCTACGGCCGGGAGACGGAGGTGGAAATCGTCGATTCGGAAGTCGACGAACTCGACCGCGAGAGCATTGAGAAGATCGTCACCATCGTCCGCGGCCTCCGCGAGGAGATGGACATCACCGTCGGCACGCGGGCCGCCATCATGGCCGCGCGCGGACTGGCGGCGTTCCCAGCGGACGACGACGTCCTCGTGGACATCTGCACCGACGTCCTCGCCTCGAAGGTGTCCTCGCACGAGGAAGTCGAGGAGATTAGGGGCCAGATTCAATCCATCGTGGGAGGAATGTGACACTATGGCCGAAGCCCCAGCGACGACTGACGAGACGGAGCGATGTATCGCTCTCACCCGCGACGGCGAGCGGTGTTCCCGAACCGCCGGCGACGGCGAGTTCTGTTACCAACACGGAGAGAGTGACGAAACGATAGACGAGATAGCCGCGGACGGCGGGACAGAGGCGGAGAGCGGTAGCGAAAGCGACGGCGGGAACGGAGGCGACGCGCAAAGCGAGGAAGATACCGAACAGAGCGGAGGCGACGGCGAAAACGAATCCGAGAGCGACGCCGACTCGGAATCTGACGCCGACGCCGATTCGGAATCCGACGCCGACGCCGACGCCGACGCGGAGTCCGCGGACGGAACCGAAGCGAGCGACATCGGCCGGGAAGGCGACGAGACGGTGGACTCGGACGCGGACGGAATCGAGGACGCCGCCGAGGGAACCGGCGGGGAGTCCGTCGATATCCTCGAGGTCAGACAGATCGTCGAAACCACCGCGTCTGACCTCATCGGACGGGAGTTAGACGGCATCAGCGAAATCAGGGCCGAGGAGGACGGCTGGTTGGTCGTCGTCGACCTGATAGAGCGTCCGGCGGTGCCCGACTCCCAGGACATCCTCGGCAGTTACGAGATCGAACTCGGACCCGGCGGCGCGATTCAGGGCTACCGCCGCGTCAACCGCTATCGACGGAGCGACACGGCCGACGTGGAGTGACGCCCTCGCGCGATTTTTCTGTCGCGGCTCGCGATTGTCGTTACTACCGTGACTGAGAGCGTATCCCCCGAAGTTTTCCCCCGTCCGTCCAACGTTCAGTCGTGCGACTCGTCCAAGTGATGGTTCCGACGGGGAAGCGACAGGCCGTCGTCGGAGTCCTCGAAGAGGAGGGAATCGACTACGCCCTCTCCACCGAGTCGAGCAACCGTCAGTACGCCGCCGTCGTCGCGTTCCCCATCCCGAAGGCGGCGGTCGAACACATCCTGAACCGCCTCCGCGACGTCGGGATAGAACGCGACTCGTACATCGTCGTCACCCAGGCCGAGACTGTCGTCTCTCGGCGGTTCGACGAACTCCAAGAGGAGTGGGAGGAGGAGAACCCCGAGGGGAGCGACCGGATCGCGCGCGAGGAACTCGTCGCGCGCGCCGAGGAGATGGCGCCGCGGACGCTGACGTTCGTCGTGATGACCATCATCAGCGCCATCGTCGCCACCGCGGGAGTGCTCCTCGACTCGCCCGCCGTCGTCGTCGGGTCGATGGTCATCGCTCCCCTGGTCGGCCCGGCAATGACGACGAGCGTCGGCACGATAATCGACGACCGGGAGATGTTCGTCCGCGGGGCGAAGTTGCAGACGTCCGGCATCCTCCTCGGCATCGTGAGCGCCGCTCTCTTCGCGTTGATACTCCGGACGACGAACATCGTCCCCCTCACCGGGCAGGAGGTGTTCTCCATCGGGGAGGTGGAGTCGCGCCTCTCGCCCGACGTTCTGTCGCTGGTCGTCGCTCTCGGTGCGGGGGCAGCCGGGGCGTTCTCGCTCGCCTCCGGCGTCTCCGCCGCCCTCGTCGGCGTCATGATCGCCGCGGCGTTGGTGCCCCCGATGGCGGTCGTCGGTATCGGCCTCGCGTGGGGGTCGCCGGTCGCGGTGCTCGGGTCCATCGTGCTCGTCCTCGTGAACGTCCTGTCCATCAACGTCGTCGCCCTCGTCGTGTTGTGGCGGTTGGGGTACCGGCCGAAACTGTGGGTCCAAGAGAACGAAGCCCGGTCGATCATGATGACGCGCGTCACGACGTTCAGCGTGATTCTGCTCATCCTCACGGCCGTTCTCGGCGCCGCCACGTACGGCTCGATTCGGAGCGCGGAGTTCGAGAACGACGCCCGGGCCGCCATCGAGGCGTCGCTTCCGCCGGACGCGAGTCTCATCTCGATGGAGGTCGGGTACCGGAGCTTCCCCCTCCTGACTCCGGAACGCATCACCATCACCATCGGCTATCCGCCGGGCGAACCGCCGCCGCAGGTCGCCGACGAAATCAGCCGCAAACTCAACGCGCAGGTGCCCGATACGCTCGAACCGTGGAGAGAGGAGGGCATCCAAGTGGAGGTGCGGTACATCGCCATCCAACGGCCGGGAGGGGCCGGCGATGCGACGACTTCCAGAGACCAGGACGGCGGCCCCGAACGCCCCGCGGTGTCCGCGGCGGGGGTCGGACCCGGGTCGCTCGCGGCGTGAGTGACTGAAAGAGGCCTTTGTTCATACGGCGAGTTGAATACCTGAGCCGCCGATGTACTATCATGCGATACAGAGCGTACCTACTCCCGACCGCACTCGCCGTCCTCGTCCTGCTATCGGGGTGCCTCGCGCCCCTGCAGACCGACGGCGGAAGCGACGACGGGGCCGCCGCCGGCCCCGCGACTATCTCGGCGTCCGGGTCCGGCGACGTGACCGCTGAGGCCGACCTCGCGGTGATTTCGGTCTCCGTGACCGCCACCGCCGACTCGGCCAACGCCGCCCGCGAACGAGTCGCCGAAGACGCAGACCGGATGCGACAGGCCCTGCGCGACGCGGGCGTGCCCGACGACGCCGTCGAGACCACCGCCTACCGCGTCGACCCCCAGTACGACCACTCCGGGGGCAACCCCGAAGTCGTCGGCTACCGCGCGGTCCACACCTACAGCGTCGAAGTCGAACCCGCCCGCGCGGGCGAAATCGTGGACGTCGCCGTCGGCAACGGCGCGAACGAAGTCGGCCACGTCGCGTTCACCCTCACCGAGGAGACGCGCGCCGAACTCAGGCAGCAGGCGATAGAACGCGCGATGGACGCCGCCCGCACGGACGCCGAGACGCTGGCGTCCGCGTCGAATCTCACCCTCGGCGAGGTCAGGTCCGCCTCGACGGACGGCAGCAACTCCCCGATGTACTACGACCGCGCCGCCGCCGAAACCGCCGCGGGAGGCTCCACCTCCTTCGAACCCGGCCCGGTGACGGTGACCGCGACGGTCAGCGTCACCTACGAAGCCGAGTAACCGCGAGTAACCGCAGAACAGTCGCTTCGGCCCTCCACCGAAATCCGTATTTTCCGACCTACTCCCGCCGAGACGGCGGGATGTCCGGTTCGTATCCGACCGCGTCGACGGCGGCGTCCAACACGTCGTCGATGCTCTCCTCGTTCTCGACGCTCATGTAGAGGTCCGCCTCCACGTCCGTCGAGCGGTCGCTCTTGTTGCAGACGGTCAGGACGGGCACCGGGAACTGCGCCTCGACGGAGTCGCGGAGCACCAACTGCGATTCGAGGGGGTAACCGCACGCTTCGCTCGCGTCCACGACGAAGATGACGGCGTCCGCGAGGTGCTTGAGTGCGCTCGCGGCCTGCCGTTCGATGTCGTTTCGCTCCTCCTCGGGCCTGTCGAGGAGTCCCGGCGTGTCGATTATCTGGTAGCGAATTCGGTCGCGTTCGAAGTGGCCGATTTGGACGCCGCGCGTCGTGAACGGGTAGCGCGCTATCTCGTTGGAGGCGCGGGTGACCCTGTTGACGAACGACGACTTGCCGACGTTGGGGTAGCCCGCGACGACGATGGCGGGTTCGTCCGGGCGGATGTCGGGGAGGTCCTTCAGGTCGTCGCGCGCCTCGCCGATGAGGAGCAGGTCGTCTTCGATTTCGTCCATGATGTCGGCCATCCGGGCGAACGCCTGCTTGCGGTGCTTCCGCGCCGTCTCCGGTTCGGTCCTGCGGAGTTTCGGCTGGTACTCGCTGCGGATCTCGGATATCTGCCGACTCGCCCACGTCACCTCGGAGAGGGCCTGCCGGAGTTCGTCGACGTCCACGATGGCGTCCGCGAGTTCGTAGTAGAAGGGGTCCACGGTGCCGAAGTCGGGCCACTCGGTGACGACGTTCTCTAAGTTGTCCGAGAGGATGGACGAGGCCGTCTGGAGCATCGACTGCTGGGCCTCCAAGCCCGACTTCGCACGTCCGGACCGCGCCGCGCGCGAGAACGCCTTGTCGAGAAGTTCCTCCGACCGCGGCGTCGTCGGTAGGGACTCGAAAATCATGTTGCAGCGTCTACTCGGCCGAAGGGTAAAAGGGCGTCCTTTGGTGTCGCGGCCCCAGACCGGGGTTCACCGCGGCGACCGACGACGCACGTCGAGTTTGACGCGGTACGGAAAGTCGCCGCCGCCGTCCCCCTCGCGGCCGCCGTCATCGTCGCTCTCGACGCTCACGTCCCCGTCGAGTAGCCACGTGCCCGCCCCGCCCTCGTTATGGAGCGACAGGGAGAACGTAGCGGGGTCGAACGGCGCGCGCGGACTCGCGGACGGTCGCCTCGACGGAGAGGGGAACGTCGCGCACGTCGCTGACGTACGTGGTGTAGTACCGGCCGGCCGCGCGGAGGTAGTCGGCCGCGCGGAGGCGTTCGAGTGCGGAGTCGGGCAGGTCGTTCGCCCCGAACGCGCCCGGCGCCGCGGCGGCCTCTCGGAGCGTCGGACGGACCGACTCCGGGAACGACGAGAGCGCGACGCTCTCGCCCCGCCGTTCGGTGCCGAGGTCGTTGAACCGGAGTCCGTAGTCGAATCGCTCGGCCGTCGCGTCGAGTTCGTATCGCCGCGTTCGGTGGAGGACGCCCGCGCCGACGGCGACGCCCGCGGCGGCGAGGAAGCGGCGGCGTTTCACGCGAAACGGTTGGGGTTCCGACATCGAAACGGTTTCGGAGCGACGCTTCGGGCCGCCGCACCGGACGGTAAGAGCGGACTGCCACGATGCTTTTGCGCGCGAGAAACGTACGTTCGACCATGGCAATAGACTGGCGCGCTGTCGCCGTCGGCTTCGTCGTCATCCTCGTCGTCGGAGCCGTCGGCCTGAGTCTGCCGGTGATCGGACAGATAGGCGCGGGACTCCTCGGCGGGTTCGCCGCGGGCTACCTCGCCGGCGGGAGTCTCGGACACGGCGCGTGGAACGGCCTCGTCGCCGGGTCGATTTCGGGCATCATCCTCACGGTCGGTCTCGCCCTGTTGGGGAGCCTCGTCGGCCTCGCCGGCGGTCCCATCGGGTCGGCCATCGGCGGCGGGGGCGTCCTCCTCGTCGGACTGGTCGTGACGCTCCTGTTCGCTATCGACAGCGCAGTCGCCGGCGCGGTCGGATCGTGGGCGAAGGGCGTCTAAAACAGCTCTTACTCCTCGCGGCCGCGGTCGAGGTACTCGCGTTGAACCTCGACGACCTCCGTCGAGTCCTCGCAGGCGGCGTAGCGACGCAACGGTTCCTCGTTGAGTTCGAGGAAGGTGTGACCCCACGTGAACTTCGAGAGAATCCCCTCCGCGCGGTCTCTCCGGCCGAAGATGCACAGCGCCGCGGCCAACGCCTCGACGGTCGTCAGGCGCATCGGCCGCCCGAAGTTGACCGGGTTGGCCGCGACGAGGTACGGCAGGGCGCGGTGGTCGCCGGGCAGCGAGAACATCGCCTCGCCCGCCGACCCCCACGAACAGTCGAGGGCGACGAGGTTCGACGCCCCCCCGTCTGCGGGAGAGAGCGCGCGCTCCGCGTGGGGGTTCAGGACGACGCCGTACGGCGTCGCGCGGTCCGAGCGGTGGAGTTCCGCGAGGTCGAACTTCGCGAGTTTCCGGGCCGTGCACTTGTTCGGGTCGTCGTCGCCCTCGTAGCGAACGTGGAGTTCGTACGCGCTCCGATCCCGCGTCCCGTCGGCGTCGGCGTCCGCAGTCACATTCTGTCGCAGGCGGCGCGCCGACAAAAGGGGTTCGTCGCGCCGCGGGCGACAGACAGATGCCGCTCGTGGCAGAGAGGAACGGTATGGAACCGACGGACGCTGACGAGACGCAGAGCGCCTCACCCGCCAACCAGAACGCGGAGCGTTCTGGTGACGTCGCAGAACACGGTTCTGCGGGCAGCGAGACGCAGTCTGGCGACGTTGACGAGCGAAGCTCGTCAGCCCGCCAGACGCAGTCTGGCGACGACGACGACGGAACGGACGCCGCCGGAGACGGCCGAGACGAGGCGGACGCCGCACTCCGATACTATGAGGCCATCGACGCGGGCGACTACGACCGGCTCCGGTCGCTCCTCGCCCCCGAGTTCGTCCACGATCGACCCGACCGGACGTTCGAGGGGCGGGACGCGTTCGTCGCGTTCATGCGCGAGGACCGTCCCGAGACGGACACGACCCACGAGGTGGTGGACGCGTACCGCGCGGCCGACGGCGACGGGCGGGCCGTCCGGGGGCGGTTGGTCGGCGCTGACGGGACGGTCCGGTTCGAGTTCGTCGACGCGTTCGCGTTCGACGGCGGTCGAATCCGCCGAATCGACACGTTCACGCGGTGAGCGTCACGGCTCGTCCCTGACCGCGATGACGCCGTCCGTGTCGACCCTCACCTCTCGGTCGCCGATGTAGAGCAACACCGAGAGGTCGACGCCGGCGTCCCGAGCCCTGACGAGTAGGTTCTCGACCGCCTCCGGGTCCGTCCCGGAGAGGCAGGTGGGGCGTTCGGCGTCCGCGT
Source organism: Halopelagius fulvigenes (assembly GCF_042662625.1). Lineage (GTDB taxonomy): Archaea > Halobacteriota > Halobacteria > Halobacteriales > Haloferacaceae > Halopelagius > Halopelagius fulvigenes. The sequence continues at coordinate 184,692 of NZ_JBHSXH010000009.1, read as the reverse complement.
CCAGAGAGAGGAGAATCGACGCGTCAAGTTCGTCGGGGTCGTCGAATCGGTGGCGTCCGACGGCGTACCACCGCGACTCCTCGGCCGCCGTCATCGAGTATCACCCGGTACATCGTAGCGAATCCGTCTGACCATACCCGCCGGTCATCGTGGAACGTCAAGTAAGGGGCCGGCCGTGGCAGCCAGTTTCGCCGAATTACGCCGAATTTCTGGATTAAACGGCGGATTAAACGGAGCAGAACGCGACGGACGCGGCGTCAGTCCTTCGTTCCCGAACCGAGAGCCGATTCGCCGATTGGGTCGCCGCCCTCAATAATTTCACGGCCACCCATGTAGGGTCGGAGCGGTTCGGGGACGGTGACGGTGCCGTCGTCGTTCTGGTAGTACTCGAGGATGGCGACCATCACGCGCGGGACGGCGAGGCCCGACCCGTTGAGCGTGTGGAGGTACTCCGCCGATTCGTGGCGTTCGGGCCGGTAGCGCAGTCCGGCGCGGCGGGCTTGGAAGTCTTCGAAGTTCGACACCGACGACACTTCCAGCCACCGGCCGCCCTCCTCGGGGCCGCCCTCCATGTCGTCGCCGGGAGCCCACACCTCGATGTCGTATTTCTTCGCCTGCGTGAAGCCCAAGTCGCCCGTACACATCTCCAAGATGCGGTACGGGAGGCCGAGGCGGCGAAGCACCTCCTCGGCTTCGTCGACGAGTCCCTCGAATCGCTCGTAGCTCTCCTCGGGGCGGACGAAGTTGACCATCTCCACCTTGTTGAACTGGTGGACGCGGACGATGCCGCGCGTCTCGGTGCCGTGTTCGCCCGCCTCGCGCCGGAAGTTCGGCGTGTACGCCTGCAGCTTCAGCGGCAGGTCCTCGTCCAAGAGGATCTCGTCGCGGTACATGTTCGTGACGGGCACCTCCGCCGTCGGGCAGAGCCACAGGTCGTCGTCGTCGTACGGTTCCTCGTTCGACGCGCCGAGGCGGTAGGCGTCCTCGGTGAACTTCGGGAACTGGCCCGTCCCCTCCATCGACCGCGAGTTGACCGGAACCGGCGGGAACACGTCGGTGTAGCCCTGTTCGCGGTGGACGTTGAGGAAGAACTGGATCAGGGCGTGTTCGAGCATCGCGCCCTCGCCCTTCGTGAAGTAGAAGCCGCCGCCGGTCACCTTCGCGCCGCGTTCGAAATCTAAGATGTCGAGTTCCTCGCCGAGGTCGTAGTGCGGGACCACCTCGTCCGGAAGCGAACGCAAGTCGTCGAACCCCTCGCGGCGGCGTTCGACGTTCTCCGACTCGTCCGCGCCGACGGGGACGTCCTCGTGGGGAATCTGCGGAATCCGCATGAGGGCCGCCTCCAGTTCGTCCTCCAGTTCGTCCGCGCGGTTCTCGACGTCCTCCAACTCGGCTTTGAGTTCCTGCGACTTCTCGATGGCCGCCTGCGCCTCCTCCTCCTCGCCGGCGGCTTTGAGTTCGCCTATCTTCGAGGAGGTCTCGTTGCGTTCGTGCCGCAGGTCGTCGCCGCGGTTCTTCAGCGACCGCCACTCCTCGTCCACTTCGAGGACCCGGTCCAAGTCCACGTCCTCGACGCCCTTGTTCCGTAGCGCCTCCCGGACCGTCTCCGGGTTCTCGCGGAGGAACTGCCTGCTAATCATTGCTCCGAGATTCTGACGGGCGCGGCAAAACCGTGTCGCATCTGTGTGCCCGCGGGGCAGGGTTTACTCGGCGTCCGGGAGCGACGAGCGAGCGCTCCCCAGCGCCGTCCGCGCATCCTCGACCAGCGTCTCCACGATGGTCGCCGCCGGAGCGACCTCTCGGGTCAACCCGACGCTCTGTCCCGCGTACAGCGGTAGTTCGGTCACGTCGCCGTCCGTTCCCGGAACCGCGAGCGAGTCCTCGTACCGCGAGAGCGGTTCCCCGTCAGGGGAGCGAGCGACCGTCTCGCCCTCGCCGGGCCGTCCCCTCTCGGGTTCGCCCGCTTCCCGCCATCGGTCGGTCGTCTCGTTTCGGATGACCCGGTGGGGGACGCCCGGCCACCCGTCGGGGTACGGCGTCCCGTAGACCGTCTCCGTCTCGTCGGCCTCGACGACGCGGCGGCGATACGCGCGGTGGACGCGCGCCTCCTCCGCCGCGAGGAATCGGGTTCCGAGCCACGCCCCGTCCGCGCCGAGCGTCAACGCCGCCGCGAGTCCCCGTCCGTCGGAGATGCCGCCCGCGGCGACGACGGGCACGTCCACCGCGTCGGCGACGCGCGGAATCAACGGCATCGTCGCGACGTCGCTCTGGACGTGACCGCCCGCTTCCCAGCCTTGGGCGACGACGACATTGACGCCGGCGTCCACCGCCGTCCGGGCCTCCTCAGCGCTTCCGACGGTCTGGAGCACCGTCCCGCCCTCGTCGCGTATTCGGTCCACGAACGGGGCGGCGTCGCCGAAGGAAAAGGAGAAGATACCGATCCCGACATCGAGGCACGCCTCCACGTGGTCCGACGCGGGAACGTCCGACGCGTCGGGGTCGAGGACCACGTTCACGCCCACGGGGGCGTCCGTCCGCCGGGTCGTCTCCCGAACGGCCTCCCTCGCGTCGTCCGGGTCGCGCCACGTCACCGCGAGCATCCCCAGTCCGCCGGCCTCCGAGACGGCCGCGGCGAGTTCGGGGCAGGTCGCGCTTCCGACCGGCGCCTGCACCACCGGTCGCTCGATACCGAGTCGCTCCGTCAAACGCGTGTCCATGCTCGTCACCTCGAATCGTCGGCGAGCGAACACTTAGGTCTCCCCCGAGTGGCCGACCGAACGCTTTTGGCTCCGGGCGTCCCCCCTCACGCATGGCGATTGGCGACGTGGAGGCCGTCTCCGGCCACGACGACGTGTACTATCTGGACACCGGGATGTACGACACGGAGGCGTACGGCTCCGTCTACATCGTGGACGCGGAGCGACCGACGCTGGTCGATTCGGGCATCGGCACGCACTACGAACGGACGCTCGACGCCCTCGAATCGGTCGGGATCGCCCCCGAGGACGTGGCGTTTATCCTCCCGACGCACATCCACCTCGACCACGCGGGCGGCGCGGGCTGCCTCGCGGAGGCCTGCCCGAACGCGACGGTGATGACCCACGAGAGAGGCGTCCCGCACCTGGTGGACCCCGAACGCCTCGTCGAGGGGACGAAGGCCGCCGTCGGCGACCAGTGGCGGTTCTACGTCGACCCGAAACCGGTCCCCGAGGACCGAATTGAACCGCTGACGGACGGCGACGAGATATCGCTCGGCGACCGGACGCTCGAAGTCGTCCACGCGCCGGGGCACGCGCCCCACCAGACGATGTTCTACGAACCGGGCGAGGAGATACTGTTCACCGGCGACGCCGCGGGCATCTGGGTGCCGGCGAACGGCGAGATACGGCAGACAACGCCGCCCTCGCAGTTCGACCTCGAAGCCTGCCTGGAGGACGTCCGAACCATCGAGGAACTGTCGCCGGAGACGCTCTGCTTCGGCCACTTCGGCCCCCGCGAGTACGACGACGACCTGATGGAGACGTACAAGCGGACGCTCGTCGAGTGGGTCGAGGCCGTCCGGCAGAAACGCGAGGAACTCGGCGACGACGAGGCGGTGGTGGAACACTTCGCCGAACACACGCAGATGGTGAACGTGTGGGGCGAGACGAAGGCTCGCGAGGAGGAACGCCTGAACGCGCGCGGGGTCCTCGGCTACCTCGACTGGAAGGCGAAGCAGGGCGAGAGCGGGGAGTGACCGCGCCGTCGGCCGTCTCGGCGGGCGGCGACGGAACAACTCCTCGCGGACTGCAGCCAGTTGAACGCCGAACAACGTTCGGCCGCGCGAACGTACATCGTTTTACGTTGCGGACGAACGAGGAAGAGACATGGACTGGCGGGACGCGGAAGCGGCCTTCGACGACGAGGTAATCGGCCGCACGACGCTTGCGAGAACGTTCGAAGACAGCGCTGAGCGGAACGCTCAACGGGTCGCTCAGCGGTACAAAGGCGGCATCTACGACCGTTCGCTCGTCGAACGGGGGGCCGTCGCCGCCGCGCCGGCGGGAGCGTTCGCCGACCTGAGGTACCGCGAGATGCGCGACGTGGTTCGCAACCTCGCCGCCGGCTTTCGCGAACTCGGCGTGACCGCCGACGACCGCGTCGGTATCTTCGCGCACACGCGCATGGAGTGGGCGCAGACCGACTTCGCCCTCCTCGCGGCGGGCGCGACGGTCACGACGGTGTACACCTCCTCCTCCGAGAGACAGGTTCGGTACCTGCTGGACGACTCGGACGCGACGGGCGTCGTCGTGGAGAACGCCGACCTCCTCCGGCGGGTCCTCGCCGTCGAGGACGACCTGGATCTGGAGTTCGTCGTCGTGATGGACGAGATACCCGACGGGAGCGGGATGGCGGGGGCCGTCCGCGACAGGGACGACCTGCTCACGTTGGGCGAACTCCACGACCGCGGCGCGGAGGCGTTCGACGAGGCGGCCTACGAGGGGTGGGTGGACGACTCCGACCCCGGGGACCTCGCCTCCCTCATCTACACGTCGGGGACGACGGGCAGACCGAAGGGCGTGCGCCTCACGCACCGGAACTTCCGCTCGAACGTCAACCAGTGTTACCGGCGGTTCGGCCCCCGGCCCGACAAGGACGACGCGCCCGTCATCGCGCCGGGATCGGTGACGCTGTCGTTCCTCCCGTTGGCGCACGTCTTCGAACGCCTCGCCGGGCACTACCTCATGTTCGCCGCGGGCGCGACGGTGGCGTACGCCGAGAACCCCGACACCCTCCGCGAGGACTTCCAACTCGTCGCGCCGACGACCGGCACGAGCGTTCCGCGGGTGTACGAGAAACTGTTCGACGCCGTCCGGACGGAGGCGTCGCAGTCGGCCCTGAAGCAGCGCGTCTTCGAGTGGGCCGTGGACGTGGGGCGACGGCACCACGAGAGCGACGCCCCCGGCTACCTCCTCGGCCTGCAGCACAGAGTCGCCGACCGACTCGTCTTCGAACAGGTCAGGGAGGCCCTCGGCGGGCGGATAGAGTTCTTCATAAGCGGCGGCGGGAGCCTCTCTTCTGAGCTGTGCGCCCTGTATCACGGGATGGGGCTGCCGATTCTGGAGGGGTACGGGCTGACCGAGACGTCGCCCGTCATCGCCGTCAACCCCGTCGAGGAGCCCAAAGTGGGAACCATCGGCCCGCCGGTGGAGGACGTCGAGGTGAAACTCGACGACACCGTCGTCGGCGACATCGAGGGCGAGGCGGGCGGCGAGGTGGGCGAGCTCCTCGTCCGCGGCCCGAACGTGACCGACGGCTACTGGAACCTCCCCGAGGAGACGGCGGAGTCGTTCGAGGGCGGATGGTTCCGGACGGGCGACATCGTGGAACTGCGACCCGACGGGTACGTCGCCTTCCGAGAGCGCGCGAAGCAGATCCTCGTGCTCTCGACGGGCAAGAACGTCGCGCCCGGTCCGATAGAGGACGCCTTCGCCTCCAGTTCCGTCGTCGAACAGTGCATGGTTCTCGGCGACGGCAGGAAGTTCGTCTCCGCGCTGGTCGTACCGAACTTCGAGGGAATGCGCGAGTGGGACGAACGGGAGGGGCTCGGCCTGCCCGAAAAGCCCGAGGACCTCTGCCGCGACGACCGAGTTCGGGCACGGGTGCGGGAGGAGGTAGACCGGGTGAACGAGTCCCTGGAGTCCTACGAGCGGATAAAGCAGTTCCGCCTCGTCCCCGAGGAGTTCTCCGAGGACAACGAGCTCATGACGCCGACGATGAAGAAGAAGCGGCGGAACATCCTCGATCGGTACGCGGATCAGATAGAGATGCTGTACCGCGCTCCCGACGGCGAGGACGAGACGGCCGCCTCCCGCGACTGACCCTTTCTACTACTTTTGTCCTATTTGGGAGATTTTCCGAACGTACGTTCAGTTCCACACCCGGAAACAGCGTTGGGAATGTATGGACTTATGGTTGTTCGCCACATCGCCACAGTCACATGGAGGTGTCATAGTGGCTACCGCCGAAGGGGCGAACCTCATCCCGATCGTCGCGGCCATCATCGGCATCGGAGTCGTATCGCAGGTACTCTCCGACCGGTTTCAGGTCCCGAGCGTCGTCTTCTTGCTGTTCTCGGGAATCGTCCTCGGTCCGGAGGTACTGGGAGTCATCGGTCCGAACTCGTTCGGGAACGCTCTCTCGGCCATCGTCGGCCTCTCCGTCGCCATCATCGTCTTCGAGGGCGCCTTCCACCTCCGGGCGTCGAAACTCCGCGAAGCGCCGTCGGCGACGCTCGGGTTGGTGACCATCGGCGCGGTGCTGTCGCTTCTGGGAACCGCCGCCGCGGTCCACTTCCTTCTGGACGCCGCGTGGCCGATCTCGTTCCTCATCGGCGCGTTGCTCGTCGCCACGGGGCCGACGGTCATCACGCCGATTCTCGAAGTCGTCCCGGCGCGGGACCGAGTCGAGGCGGCGTTGGAGACGGAGGGTATCGTCAACGACGTGACGGCCGCGATCCTCGCCGTCGTCATCTTCGAGGCCATCATCTCCGGCATCACCAGCGGACCCGAGCTTCTGACGCTGTTCGCCGAACGCCTCGGCGTCGGCATCCTCGTCGGCGGACTCGTCGCCGCGACCATCTACTACGCGCTTCGGTACGTGGACCTCTCGCCGGGGAACGCTCCGCAGAACGCGCGACTGCTCGTCCTCGCCGGCGCACTCGTCGCGTACGGTGCCGCCGACACCATCGCCACCGAGTCCGGCATCGCCGCGGTGGCGACGGCGGGTCTCCTCCTCGCCAACCTCGACGTGCCGTACGAGGAGGACATCTCCGCGTTCAAAGGCGACATCACCCTGCTGGTGCTCTCGTTCGTCTTCATCGCCTTGGCGGCACTCCTGCAGTTCGAGACGCTCATCGCGCTCGGCGCGGGCGGGCTCGGCGTCGTCGTCGCCGTCGCGCTCGTCGTTCGACCGCTCGGCGTCTTCTTATCGACCGTCGGCGACCGGTTCAGCTTCCAAGAGCGGATGTTCATGAGCCTCGTCGGACCCCGCGGCATCATCCCCGCGTCGGTCGCAACGCTGTTCGCCATCCAGCTCCGTGCGGAGGGGTTGACGGAGGCCGCGGACCTTCTTGTCGGCACCGTCTTCCTCGTCATCCTCGCTACGGTCGTCCTCGAAGGCGGGTTCGCCCGCCGAATCGCAGAATACCTCGACATCATACCAATGCGTGTACTCGTCATCGGAGGCGGAAAGGTGGGGAGAGAGCTCGCCGCCCGCCTCGAAAACCGCGGAGAGAACGTAGTGCTCATCGACCAGAGTCAGGAAGCCGTCCAAATCGCCCGCAACGAGGGCTTCACCGTCCACAAGGGCGACGGCACCGACACGGACGTGCTCCGTTCGGCCGGGGCCGACAACAGTCGCATCGTCGTGGCCGCGACCGGCGACGACGACGTGAACCTGCTCGTCGCCCAGCTCGTCAACTCGAAGTTCGACCCCGAGACGGTTCTGGCGCGGGCGAACAACCCCGACAACGTGGACGCGTTCGAGGAGCTCGGCGTGCGGACCATCTCCTCGGTTCTCGCCACCGCGCAGGCGATGGACAACTACATCGAGCGGCCGGCGATGATGGACTGGATGGGCGAAGTCGGCCACACCGGCGACATCCAGGAGGTCGAACTGACCGCCGAGGAGCACATCGGACGCACCGTCCGCGAAGTCGGTCCGGAACTCCCGGGCGACTGCCTCATCGCGTTGGTCGCCAGAGACGGCGACACGCGCGTTCCGAGCGCGGACTTCACGCTCCAGCGGGGCGACCGAATCACCGTCATGGGTGCCAACGAGTCGGTCCGCGAGGCGCTACAGTACGTCCACCCAGACGACTAGCCCGCGGAACCGCCGCGACGGTCGCTCTCGCTCACTCGTCGCCGCGGGCGCGAACCGCCGCGGCGGCGGCCGCCGCGCCCACGCCGAGGACGCCCGCGACGGCGTCGAAGCCGGGAATCGCCCCGCCCGACGTCGTCCCCTGCGGCGTCGGCGTCTCGATACCGGTCGCGCCGACCTCTTCGAGGGTGACCGTCACGAAGTTGCTCGGACAGGGGTTCTGACTGTTGATGACGAACACCGACCCGGAGTCGATGATGCTCCCCTGCGTCACCGCGAAGATGGTCGTCTGCGCGGACCGTCGGTCCCCGGTCGTCTCGAAGATGGTCGCGTCGAAGCCCGTGATGTCCTCGTTGCTCTCGGCGAACCCACATCGGCCGGCGCCCGAGGTGTCCGCCTCCCGGTCGTAGCCGGTCACCTGCAGGAACAACCCGGTGTAGTCCGACTGGCCGAACGTCGGGGCGTCCGTCGGGAGGGCGGCCTCCGCGGCCACCTCCTCCTCGGGCGCACTCGTCCCCGACTCCTCGGTGGGGAACTCCGTGGGCGGTTCCGTGGGGCTGTTGTCGGTCGTCACCGTCCCCTCCTGCGCCGACGCGCCGCCGACGAACGCCGGGAGCGAGGCGGCCGCGCCCGCGGTTACGACGCCTCTCAGTAGCCGTCGCCGCGAGAACGTCCCCGAACTCTCCCCAGCGTCCGACGCGTCCGCTCTAGGCTCTGTCGTCATGTGTGGGGACTCACTCGGAACGCCGAAAAGCGTCGTGGCCTCTCGCCCGTCGCTCACCGCCTACCGACTGAACTCGATGGCCGCGCCCTGCCCGAATCCGACGCAGAGCGTCGCGAGTCCGCGCTCTTCGTCGCGCTTCAGCATCTCGTGAATCAGCGTCACGGGGAGGCGCGCGCCGGACGCGCCGAGGGGGTGGCCGAGGGCTATCGCGCCGCCGTTGACGTTGTACCGCGCGTCCTCGACGCCGAGTTCCTCGCGGGCGTAGACGGCCTGACTGGCGAACGCCTCGTTCAGTTCCACGAGGCCGTAGTCGGAGATGTCCCGGCCGGCGCGTTCGAGGAGTCGCCGCGTCGCCGGCACCGGGCCGATGCCCATCACCGTCGGGTCGACGCCCGCGACGGCGTTCGTGCCGACTTCGGCGAGGATGTCGAGGCCGTTCTCCTCGGCGAACTCCCGACTCGTGACGAGAACCGCCGCCGCGCCGTCGGTTATCTGCGAGGAGTTCCCCGCGGTGACGGTGCCGTCGCCGGTGAACGCCGGCGAGAGACCCGACAGCGCCTCCATGGAGGTGTCGTGGCGGATGCCCTCGTCCGTCGTGACGACGCCGTCGTCCGTCTCGATGGGGACGATTTCGTCGTCGAAGCGGCCCGATTCGGTCGCCTCCGCGGCGCGATTGTGACTCCGCAGGGCGTACTCGTCCTGTTCCTCCCGGGAGACGCCCTCCTGTTCGGCCACCTTCTCCGCCGTCATCCCCATCTGGAGTTGGAAGATGTTGTACTTCTCCGACAGTTCGGGGTGGAGGTGCTGGTAGGAGTCGCCGTCCATCGGGACGCGACTCATGCTCTCGACGCCGCCGGCGATGATACACTCGCGGTTCCCCGCCGCGATGGCGTCGGAGGCGGAGATGACGGCCTGCATCGAGGAGGCGCACCAGCGGTTGATGCTCGTCGCCGGCGTCCCCTCGCCGAGTTCCGAGAGGAGGGCGATGACGCGCGCGACGTTGTTGTCCTGTTCGCCGCGTTGCTGGGCGACCCCCCACATGAGGTCGTTCACGTCGGCGCTCTGCAGGCCCGTCTCCTCCATGATGTGGTCGATGAGGGCGACCGAGAGGTCCTCGCTTCGCGTGTCCTCGAAGACGCCGCCGGCCTTGCCGAACGGCGTTCGGTACGCGGCCGCGATGACTGGCGTAGGCATACTCCCAGTTCGAACGTCTGCGGCAATAAATGGGGTAGAACTCGAAGGATAGCACACGGAGTTTCACGTGCTCCGGGTTCCTCCGGGCGGGTCACCGAAACCACCGGGCGAGGCGTCCTCGACGGCGAGCAGTTCGCGCGGCGTCCGCGGTAGTCGCCCGCAGACCTTCGAGACGTATTATCGGTATAAGGTATTTCTCGCCGGCGTCGGCGGGCGACGCGGTAACACGAGCCGTCTCTCTCGCCCACCCTTCGACGGTCTTAAGCGTTCGTGGCCGCAACTTCTTACGGATGAGTAATCGGGCTCTCGAGGTAGTCGAATTTCTCCTCACGGCTCATCTCTACACGGAAAACCGGGGGTTGGACGAGAACGACCTGCCGCCGCGGTACCGCCGAGTGTTCTGGGCGGAACCGGACGATGACGCCGAGACGGACGAGAACGCCCCAATCGGTATCGAGCGACCGCTCGTCGTTACCGAGAGTACGGCGAGGAAAGCAACCGGCGTCGAACACCCGTGGGACGCCGTCTCCGACCTGCTGTTCACCCAGCGCGAGGACTTCTCCGGCCGCATCTCGCTGACGCAACCCGAGATGGCGACCGAGTGGTTCCTCGACAGGGCCGAACGCGACCGGTTGGAGACGAACCCCACCATCGCGGCGACCGTCGAGGACCGCGGCGACGTGGACGTGACCCACGCCGAGGCGCGCGAGCACACCCGGCCGATTCAGGCCGACCGCGTCTGGATAGACAGCCTCCTCGACGAGTACTTCGACGAGGAGGAGGACGCGGAGATGCTCGACCTGGTGCAGGTCCGCGCGCCGGAGGAGATAGAGATGACCCTCCAAGACTTGGTCCTCACGCAGGACCAAGAGGGCGAGATACAGAAGCTGATGAAGGCCATCGAACACCGCGAGTACCTCGCGGAGATCGGTCTCCGCGAGATAGGGAAGATCCTGTTCGTGGGGCCGCCGGGGACGGGCAAGACCACCGTGACGCGCGCGCTCGCCCACGAACTCGGGCTTCCGTTCGTCGAGGTGAAGCTCTCGATGATAACGAGCCAGTACCTCGGGGAGACGGCCAAGAACGTCGAGAAGACGTTCGAGGTGGCAAAGCGCCTCTCGCCGTGCATCCTCTTCATCGACGAGTTCGACTCCGTGGCGAAGACCCGGCGATCGGACGAGCACGCCGCGCTCAAGCGGGCGGTCAACACCCTGCTGAAGAGCATCGACGACATCTCGCTCATCCGCGACGAGGTCATCCTCATCGGCGCGACCAACCACCCCGACCAGCTCGACTCGGCGGCGTGGCGTCGCTTCGACGAGATCGTCAACTTCCCCAAGCCGGACCGCGACATGCGCGCGGACATCCTCCGCATCATCACGAGGCGGATGGACGTCGCAGAGTTCGACCCCGAGTCCGTCGCCGACCGGACGGAGGGTCTCACCGGGTCCGACCTGCGGATGGTGATGCGGGAGGCCGTCCTCGAAGCGCTCACCGAAGAGCGGATGTCGCTCACGCAGGAGGACATCCTCGACGCCGTCGAGGACTTCGAGGAACGGGACAACCTGAAGAACATGGACATGATGTCCGACGGCGAGCAGTTGGTCGCGGGCGACGGCAGCGGTCACGACCACGACCACGGCCACGACGGCCACGACCACGACTGAGGCGACGCGATGCGGTGCGGGTCGCCCTCCTTCTCGACAACGTACTTGGCGGGCGGTCGGGAACCCGTCGAGCGATGCCCTCCACCAGACGCGCGTTCGTCGGCGGAGTCGCCGCAGTCGCCCTCCTCGGCGGGTGCCTCGGCGGCGCGCCGACCGCATCGAAGCGCGGTGACTGCGACGGTGACGCTCGACGGCCGGACGGCGACGCGAACCGTCCTGACGTGGGTTCGGTACCTCGAAGCCAGTGCGAGCGACCACCGGCCGCCGAACCGAGACGCCTAATTGTCCGGCGGACGGTCGTACGCCCGTGAACCGCCGCCTCGCAACCGTCGGCCTGTTCGGGACGCTCGCCACCCTCTGGGGCTTTTCGTTTCTCGCCATCTCCGTCGGCCTCGAATCGCTCGAACCGGTGCTGTTCGCGGCGTTCCGCTACGACCTCGGAGCGGTGCTCCTGTTGGGCTACGCCCTCGCTAGCGGCGCGACGTGGCGGCCGACCGACCGCGCGAACGCCGCGGCCGTCCTCGCGGGCGGCGTCTTCCTCGTCGGGATGAACGCCTTCCTGTTCGTCGGCCAGCAGACGGTTCCGAGCGGCGTCGCGGCGATTCTGCAGAGTCTCGTCCCCATCGCCACGTCGCTGTGGGCGCTGGGACTCCTGCCGGAGGAACGCGTCTCGCCGGTCGGAGCGGTCGGCATCGCCCTCGGCTTCCTCGGCGTCGTCCTCATCGTCCGGCCGGACCCCGCGAACCTGCTGGGCGACCGAGTCGTCGGCCGACTGCTCATCCTCGTCCAAGTCTCGGGCGTCGCGTTGGGCGGCGTCCTCGTCCAACGGGCGCGCCCGACGCTGGACAACGCCGCCCTCTCCGGGTGGTCGATGCTCGTCGGCGGGGTTCTCCTGCACGCCGTCAGCGTCGGCCTCGGCGAGTCGTTCTCGCTCCCGACCACCCTGCGGGCGGGGGCCGCGGTGGCGTACCTCGGCGTCTTCGCCACCGCCGTCGCCTTCTTCATCTACTTCCACCTGCTGGAGACGCAGGGCGCACTCGAAACGTCGCTCGTCGCCTACCTCGTGCCGGTGGTCGCCACCGTCGCCGGCGTGGCGATACTCGGCGAGACCGTCACGCTCGCGACGCTAGCGGGCTTCCTCGTCGTCTTCGCCGGGTTCGTCGTCCTCAAGCGCCAGGCGATAGCCGACCTCGTCAGCGACACCGCGGGCGCCGTCGGGCGCGCGGGCGACTGACCCGGCGGCGGGCGACTGACCCGGCGGCGGGCGAACCCGCAGACCGGGACGCATCGACTACGCTTATCAACCGGCGGAGACGTACCTCGTGGTGATGCGGGTCACTCTCCTCGGCACGGGCGACACGACGGGAACGCCGACCGTCGGATGCGACTGCGACACCTGCCGGTCGGCGCGCGAACGCGGCGTCGAGCGCAGTCGCTTCTCCGTTCACGTCGAGAACGAGAGAACCGACGAGTCGCTTCTCGTTGACTTCAGCCCCGACTTCCGGCACCAGTTCCTGACGCGCGACGTTCCCCTCCCGGATGCGGGCGTCGTGACGCACGTCCACTTCGACCACATCGACGGCCTCGGCAACGCCTACCGCGTGTTCGACGAGTTGCCCGTCCACGCGGCGAACGAGACGGACCCGAAGACCGGCGAGAGCGTCGCCGAGACCGTCGCCGACAAGTACGACTACCTCGAACGGGTCACCGTCCGCGGGCACGCGCCGTTCGAGTCGTTCCGCGTCTGCGGCCTCGACGTGACCCTCGTCCCCGTCGATCACCCGCCGCTTCTCTGTTACGGACTCGCCGTCGAGGACCCCGAGACGGGCGCGAAGCTCTCCGTCTCGGGCGACACGAACTTCGCCGTCCCCGAGGAGTCCCGCGAGGTGCTTCGCGACCCGGACCTCTTTCTCGCCGACGCCATCGTCCCGGCGTCGCTCTGCGAACACCACCCCCTCGGCGGACGGCATCACGACGAGGACGGCGTCCCGCGCACGTTCGGAACGAAGCACATGACCAGGGAGGGTGCGCTCTCCCTCGCCGACGACCTGAACGCGTCGGAGACGCGTCTCGTCCACACGGCGCACTTCTACCCGTCCGACGAGGCGTTCGAGGAGCCCCTCGCCGTGGACGGGGAGACGTACGATCTCTGAGAGCGTCGCCGCCCCCGCGTCGCACGCGTCGCACATTCGGGCACGTCGCGCCCTCTCCCACCAGAGGATACTTCGCCGCGGGGCGACCCGATAGAGTATGCCGACTGTCTCCTCTGACATCCGCTACGCCGTCGCAAGCGCCGTCGCCGGCGGCGTCGTCTTCGTCGCCCTCTCGTGGGCGGTGGAGGGAGAAGTCGACTGGGTGCGCGGCGCGGCGTTCATGCTGGCGTTCGGGGTCGTCGTGACCGTCGCACTCGTCTACTCGAAGCAGGAGAAGTGAGCGTCAGACGAACCTGTCGAGTCCGCTCTGCCACCGGGCGACGCCTTTCGGGTTTCGGACCCACGCCGTCCGGGCGTCTCGGAGGGCGGCGGCGTCCGCGTCGGGCGCGTCGCCCTCCTCGCGCGCCGGGCAGTCCGCGCCGCACTCCCGCGAGGGGTCCACGACGCGGCCGAAGTGCGAACAGAGGGGTCGCCCGTCGGCCGTCGCGCCGGCGCGGGCGCAGGCGGGGAACTCGTACGTCCGCCAGCCCTTGCCGTAGGCGCGTTCCGCGAGTCGCCGCCGCGCGCGGGTCTTCTCCGCGGCGGAGACGACGGCCACGTCCGTCCGCAGGGGCCGTTCCTCGACGAGTTCGACGCCCGGGCGGTCCGTCGGCAGGGGCGCGGGTTCCCGAACGACCGTCCGGTCGCCCGTCTCGGGGTCGAACCGCCAGACGCCCACCTCCTCGGGCAGGCGGTTCAGGTGGGCGCGGGTGACGTAACTCTCGGTGGCGAGGACGACGCTGTCGAAGAGGCCGAGGCTCACGTCGGTCCGCAACTGGCGTTCGAGTGCGCCCGGCGCGTCCAAGTCGGGTTTGTTCTCGACGCCGACGAGGCCGGAGAACCACTCGTCGGGGTAGCGGGTCGTCCGACGAACGTACTCCCGCGCGCCGCGGCGTTCGCGTTCGAAGAATCCGCTCTCGACGGCGCGGTCCACCGCGGTTCGGGCCGCCTCGCGGGAGCAGTCGAAGGCGTCACGCCAGTACACCGCCTCCCCGACGCCCACGTCGCTCTCGATGGCGCGCGCGGGAATCGTGTCGGCGGTGACGGCCGTTCGCTCCTCGAACTTCGGGCCGGGGACGACGGCGCAGATGTCGACGATGCGGCGGCCGGGAGCGACGACTGCCGCGCCGAGTTGTCGGGCGGGGAGCCACTCGGTTTCGGCTTCGAGGTGGGCGCACAACGCGAGTTCGAACGCGAACTCTCGCGTCCGGTCGTCCGAGGCGGGCACGGGGGACACTCCGGGCGGCGCGGACAAAAGCACCTCGCCGGACGGCGAGGGAGCGAAACGGGGGAGGCGGACGGGGGTCAGGCGAACGCTCCGACGGTAGACACTTCCAGAACGGGCGTTCGACGTCCGAGCGAAATCCGGGGCGTCGTCGGAGCGAGGGGGTTGCAATCGCGCGGTACATGTTAGATACCAGAAGATAACTACTTTTGTGAATACGCCCCACCCCCGACGACGGATGCACCCCGGAAACGAACGAAGTGAGACCGACAGAAGCGGGAACGAGGGGAGAGAGGGATGGAGCAGACGGGCGTACCTCGGCGTCGCGGCCGCCGCGGGCGCGTCTGCGCTCGCCGGATGTAGCGGGCAGGGGGCGACGGTGAGCGCCGCGCGGCGGCCGCCGAAGGTCCCCGAGAGGCGACTCGACGAGGGCGGGTGGGAACGGACGGACGACGCGACGGAGGACCCGGCGTTCGAGCAGTCCGTCGGGCCGGTGACGCTCACCGCCGCCACGCGGACGCTCCTCTACGAGGACGCGGCGCTTCGGACGAAGATAGCCGACAAGACGCTGGGGCGCGCGGACGCGCAACTCGCGACGTTCTTCGCCACGCGGGCGACGTTCGACCCCGACATCACGAGTCTCCCGGCGGGCGCGGGCCGCCAGCGACTCCTCGACAGGGTCGAAGCGCAGTCCCGGCGGACGTTCCGGTCGCGCCTGAAGCAGGCGGGCCTCGCGGACGTGACGCAGACCGGCGAGGAGACGATGCAGGTGGCGTCGGGCGCGGAGGCGCGCCTGACTAACTTCGAGGCGGCGTACGCGTTCGACGGCTTCTCGGTCGGCTTGGGCGACGAGGAGATAACCATCGAGGGCGGGGAGATAACCGTCGCGGGGCACCTCGCGGCGTGGATAGGGAACGACTCCGTCCTCGTGACGGGCGGAGCCTACCCCGACGAGAACTTCGCGCGGGAGGTGACGAAGACGCCCTCGGAGGCGATATCGCTCACCGTGGATGTGGACCTCGGACTGAAGCCGAAGACGTACCGCGACGAACTGTTCGACCTGATGAAGCGGGTTCGGTAGTCGCCGCGTCGAGAGGAGCTACTCGCCTTTTGCGTCGGGTTCTCCTAGCGGCGGCGATGCCAATCACAGACGGAATCCGTACGACGGAGTCGGTCCGCGAACGGTCGAGCGTCGCCGACGAGACGGTCGTCGTGACCGGCGCGTCCAGCGGTATCGGGCGCGCCATCGCGGAGACGTTCGTCGCCGACGGCGCGGACGTGGTCATCTGCTCTCGAACGCGGGCGGACGTCGAGGCCGTCGCCGAGGAACTGAACGCGGCCGACCGCCCCGGGTCGGTCTTCCCCGTCGAGTGCGACGTGACCGACCGAGGCTCGGTGGCGGCGTTCGCCGACGCGACCGTCGAGGAGTTCGGCGGCGTGGACGTCCTCGTGAACAACGCGGGCGGGGCGGGCTCCGGCGACCCCCTCCACGAGGTCGGTCCCGACGACTGGGACGGCGTCGTCGAGGTGAACCTCACCGGGACGTACAACGTCACCCGCGCGTTCGCCGACGCACTCCGGGAGGGCGGCGGCGCGGTCGTCAACACGTCGAGCATGGCCGGTCGCTACGGCGTCGCGGGGATGGGCCCCTACAGCGCCGCGAAGGCGGGCGTGAGCGCGCTCACGCGAACGCTCGCCGTCGAGTGGGCCGGCGACGACGTTCGCGTGAACGCCGTCGAACCCGGCTTCATCGCGACGCCGGCGGTGCGGGAGTGGCTCGGAATCGAGGAGATGCCGGAGCGAGACCCGGTGGACAGGACGGTCGGCACGCCCGACGAGGTGGCCGACACCGTCCGCTTCCTCGCCAGCGACGCCGCCTCGTTCGTCACCGGACAGACCCTCTCGCCGACCGGCCCGCCGAACACCTTCGAACCGCCGGCGGACTAATCACGCCGGGCCGCCTAGTCGTCTTCGAACAGTGTTCGGGGGAGGGACGACTCCCTCTCCTGCGGGAAGTTCACACGACACGGGCCGCAGAGCGTCCGCCCCGCGACTATAACAGCAACTTTATCAGGCGCTCGGGGCGAAACTTCCCCAAGATTACTTCAGGAGGTCAATGGTGACGCAAAATCCACAACAACCGGAGGTGAACATCGGACTCGTCGGTCACGTAGACCACGGCAAGACGACGCTCGTGCAGGCGTTGTCGGGTTCGTGGACCGACCAGCACTCGGAGGAGATGAAGCGCGGCATCTCCATCCGACTCGGGTACGCGGACGCGACGTTCCGCCGAATTCCCGGGACAGACGAACCGGAGTGCTACACGGTCGAGGAGACCGACGAGGAAGGCAACGAGACGGAAATACTGCGAACGGTGTCGTTCGTGGACGCGCCGGGTCACGAGACCCTGATGGCGACGATGCTGTCGGGCGCGGCCATCATGGACGGCGCGGTGCTCGTGGTGTCGGCCACGGAGGACGTGCCGCAGGCGCAGACGGAAGAGCACCTGATGGCGCTCGACATCATCGGCATCGACAACATCGTCATCGCGCAGAACAAGGTCGACCTCGTCGACCGCGAACGGGCAGTCGAGAACTACGAGCAGATACAGGAGTTCGTGAAGGGAACGGTCGCCGAGGACGCCCCCATCGTCCCGACCAGCGCCCAGCAAGGCGTCAACGTTGACCTCCTCATCCAGACCATCGAAGAGGAGATTCCCACGCCCGACCGCGACGAGGGCGAGGGCGCGCAGATGTTTACGGCGCGGTCGTTCGACATCAACCGCCCGGGCACGACGTGGGAGGACCTCTCCGGCGGCGTCATCGGCGGATCCGTCGTCACCGGCAAACTGACCGAGGGCGACGAACTCGAACTCCGCCCGGGGCGCGAAGTCGAAGAGGGCGGCCAGACCGAGTGGCGGCCCATCACGACCGACATCCGTTCGCTGCAGGCGGGCGGCCAGATGGTGGACGAAGTCCGCCCCGGCGGCCTCTGCGGCGTCGGGACGGGTCTCGACCCGAGTCTCACGAAGGGCGACGCCCTCGCGGGGCAGGTCGCCGGCGAACCCGGGTCCCTGCCGCCGACGCGCGAGGAGTTCACGATGGACGTCGAACTCCTCGACCGCGTGGTCGGCGAGGACGAGGACACGGTCGAGGAGATTTCGACCGGCGAACCCCTCATGCTCACCGTCGGCACGGCCACCACGGTCGGTGCCGTCACGAGTGCGCGAAGCGGCGAGGCGGAAGTATCGCTGAAGCGACCCGTCTGCGCCCAGTCGGGCGCGAAGATAGCCATCAACCGCCGGGTCGGCGCGCGGTGGCGACTCATCGGCATCGGGACGCTGAAGTGACGAGGAGAGACGCGACACGAACCCAGAGGAAGACGTGACGACGGTAATCATGGACACGAACGCGCTGATGATGCCGGTCGAACTCGACGTGCGACTGTTCGAGGAACTCGACCGGGTACTCGCCGCCGACCTCGACCTCGTCGTCCCCCGTGCAGTCACGGTGGAGTTGGAGAAACTCTCCCGCGGGGGCGGCACAGAGGGCGTGGCGGCCAGCGTGGGCGCCGACCTCGCCGCGGAACGGTGTCGCGTCGTCGAAACCGACGCATCGTACGCCGACGACGCGGTCGTCGAACTCGCCTTCGGCGAGTGCGACTACGTCGTCACGAACGACAAGCCCCTTCGGGACCGACTGCTCGAACGCGGCGTTCGAGTAATCGGTATAAGGGGTCGGGACAAACTCGAAATAACGGAACCATAGCCATACGATGTACAAACGGGTACGACTCAAGGACACGGTCGAGGTCCCGCCGGAGCATCTCGCTGACGTGACCCCCAATCGGGTCAAGCGACTCCTGCAGGATAAACTCGAAGGACGGATGGACGAAGATGTGGGCAGCGTCGTGAGCGTCGTGAACGTCCACGACATCGGCGAAGGGACGGTCCTCCCGGGCCGCGCCGGCGTCTACTACGAAGCGGAGTTCGACGCCATCACGTACGACCCAAGCATGCAGGAGGTCGTAGACGGCGAAGTCGTCGAAGTCGTGGAGTTCGGCGCGTTCGTCGGAATCGGTCCGGTGGACGGACTGCTACACGTCTCGCAGATATCGGACGAGTACCTCGCCTACGACGGCGAGAACCAGCAGTTGGCCTCCACGGAGTCGGGGCGGACGCTCGGCGTCGGCGACTCGGTTCGGGTCCGAATCGTCACGAAGAGCATCGACGAGCGGAACCCCCGCGACTCGAAGATCGGCCTCACGGCCAAACAGCCGGGACTCGGCAAGCACGGCTGGCTCGAAGAGGACCGCCAGAAGAGCGAGGCCGCCACCGGCGCGGAGGGGAGCTAGATGGCGAAGCCGCGTCTCGCCTGCCGCGAGTGCCACTACATCAACGACCCGGACGCGAACGTCTGCGAGAGTTGCGGCGCGACCACCCTCACGGAGGACTGGGCGGGGTACGTCGTCATCACCCACCCCGAGGAGAGCGAGATAGCCGAGGAGATGAACGTGAACGAACCCGGCGGCTACGCGCTGAAGGTCCGCTGACGCCAGCGTAAGACATGCTCAGACTGCCTCGCGACCTCCGCGGCGCGTTCAAGGAGCCGTTCGGACCGGTCTATCGGCGCGCCGACCGTCTGCTCGACGACGCCGGCGACCCGATAATCGCCGTCGGAGACGTCGTCACCTACCACCTCCGCGAGGCCGGACGCGTGCCGGACGTGGCCGTCGTGGACGGGCAGACGAAGCGCGAGGCGATAGACGAGGAGATTCGCCGCGCCATCGCCGCCCCGGACGACGGCATCGACGCCGCGAACGAGGCCGGGACCATCGGCGAGGAACTTCTCACGGCGCTCGCCACCGCACTCGCAGAGTACGACGACCCGGTCACCATCGTCGTCGAGGGCGAGGAGGACTTGGCGACGCTTCCGGCCGTCGTCGCCGCGCCCCTCGGCGCGAGCGTCGTCTACGGGCAACCCGACGAGGGGATGGTCCTCGTCTCCGTCACCGAGGAGGCGAAACTGGAGATGCGGACGCTGTTGCGCCGGATGGAGGGCGACGCCGACGCCGCCCTCGACGTACTGGGCGTCGAACCGTAACGGAGGCGGCGCGGCGGAATCGCCGCCCGGCGGGCGAAATCGAGTCGCCGAGGCGTCCGTTCGTCCCTTCGAAATCCTTTTACTTGCATCGGGAGCATTTTAACCCAACTGAACCATGGAAATCGAAGTCATCTCCGAAGACGAGAACCCGATGCTACACCGGAGCGACGTTCGCTTCGAGATAGTGCACGAGGAAGCCTCGCCGTCCCGGCTGTCGGTCCGCGACAGTCTCGCGGCGAAGCTGAACAAGGACTCCGACGAAGTCGTCGTCCACGAACTCGACACGAAGTTCGGCATGCGCAAGACCGTCGGCTACGCGAAGGTCTACGACTCGCCCGACTTCGCGCGCGACGTCGAACAGGACTACATGCTCGACCGGAACAAGATCGCCGCCGACACCGAAGAGGTCGAGGCGGAGGCCGAAGAGGCCTAACTCTCGGTCGAACGGACTCTAACCGGTCTTCGAATTCTCGATGCGAGTTCTCGGAATAGAGGGTACCGCGTGGGCCGCCAGCGCCGCCTTGTTCGATAGCGAGGCCGACGAGGTGTTCATCGAATCGGACCCCTACCAACCCGATAGCGGCGGCATCCACCCGCGCGAGGCCGCAGAGCACATGGGCGATGCGATTCCGGCAGTCGTCGAGACGGTCCTCGACCGGGCGGCGGAGACGGCCGAGGGCGAGGGAGCCGACATCGACGCCGTCGCCTTCTCGCGCGGACCAGGCCTCGGCCCGTGTCTCCGCATCGTCGGCACCGCCGCGCGCGCCCTCGCGCAGACGTTGGACGTGCCCCTCGTCGGCGTCAACCACATGGTGGCGCACCTCGAAATCGGCCGCCACCAGTCGGGGTTCGACTCGCCGGTCTGTCTGAACGCCTCGGGCGCGAACGCGCACCTGTTGGGCTACCACAACGGCCGGTACCGCGTCCTCGGCGAGACGATGGACACCGGCGTCGGCAACGCCATCGACAAGTTCACCCGCCACGTCGGGTGGTCCCACCCCGGCGGCCCGAAGGTCGAACGCGCTGCGAGGGACGGCGAGTTCCACGAACTGCCGTACGTCGTCAAGGGGATGGACTTCTCCTTCTCCGGCATCATGAGCGCCGCCAAGCAGGCGGCGGACGACGGCGTGCCCGTCGAGGACATCTGCGCGGGCCTGCAGGAGACCATCTTCGGGATGCTCGCGGAGGTGGCCGAACGCGCCCTCTCTCTGACGGGGACGGACGAACTCGTCCTCGGCGGCGGCGTCGGGCAGAACGAACGCCTCCGCGAGATGCTCGAAGCGATGTGCGAGCAACGCGGCGCGGAGTTTTACGCGCCGGAACCGCGGTTCCTCCGCGACAACGCCGGGATGATAGCCGTCCTCGGCGCGAAGATGTACGAGGCGGGCGACACCCTCCCGATCCCGGAGTCCTCGGTGGATCCGAACTTCCGACCCGACCAGGTGCCGGTGACGTGGCGCGGCGACGAGGAGTCCGTCGCGCGCGACCCGACGATCGGCGGGGAGGTTCGCGGCGCGGAGGCGACGGTCACCATCGACTCGGACCGCGTCGTCAAGCGCCGCGTCTCGAAGGCGTACCGCCACCCCGAGTTGGACGACAGACTCCGGCGGAAGCGAACCGTCGCCGAGGCGCGCCTCACCAGCGAAGCGCGGCGCGTCGGCGTCCCGACGCCCGTCGTCCGCGACGTGGACCCCGCGGAGGGCGTCATCGTCTTCGACCGGGTGGGCGAGTCGGACCTCGCGGGGAACCTCACGGCCGACCGGTGTCGGACCGTCGGCGAACACCTCGCTCGTATCCACCGGGCGGGGTTCGTCCACGGCGACCCGACGACGCGGAACGCCCGCGTCGGCGAGCGGACGTACCTCATCGACTTCGGCCTCGGATACCACACCGGTCACGTCGAGGACCACGCGATGGACCTCCACGTCTTCGGCCAGAGCGTCGAGGGGACGGCGGCGGAACCGGAACCCCTGCTCCGGGCGTTCGAGGAGGGGTACGGGAGCGAGGGCGACGACGAAGTGCTCGCCCGCCTTCGCGAGATAGAGGGTCGCGGGCGGTATCAGTAGCCTCCGACCCGTTCGACTCGTTCAGTACTCGTCTGCGTCGGCCGAACGCACGAGCGACGCTAGCTCTTCGAGGTGCGTCGGGGTCACCGTCCTCCCCTCGGCGTCGTACGTGATGGCTCCCGCGTCCGCCAGCCTCGGGAGGTGGTTGTGGTGGAGGGTCGCGACGGTTTCCTCGGTGCGTCCCATCGGCGTCTCCCCCGACTTCTCGGTGCGTTCCGGTACCGTGCCGTCGGACTCCTCGGTGCGTTCTCGCGCCGTTACCTCGGCGGCGAGTTCGGACAGCGAGATTCGAGACTCCCGGTCGGCCAAGAACGAAACGACGTGGCGGCGGCGGCGACTGCTCAGGAGTGCGAAGACGGTGTCGGAAAACTGTACGCTAGCGGGGCGTGATCGAGTTGTATCATCCATCTACTATTGTCACCAACGTTGCCGCATCTGCCGATATCCGCTCGACTACAGCCCGATATGTCCGTCACGCAGTTAGCGCGTTTGACACTCCTGGAGGTACAACTGGACTGTTGTTCCTCGGGGAACACCCTTCAAGTCATACCCGTCGGTGAACTGAACTCCGACATGGACGACGCTGAGGCCGCGGTAGACGCACTGGAGCAACTCGGACTGACCGAGTACGAAGCGCGGTGTTTCGTCGCGCTCACGCGACTCCCGCACGCGACGGCCAAAGAGGTGGGACAGGTGGCCGATATCCCCCGGTCGCGTGTGTACGGCACGATGGACCGCCTCCGGCAACGGGGGTTGGTGGAGGTGCAGGAGGGGGAACCGCGGACGTTCCAGAGCGTGTCGATAGACACCGCCGTCCGAGTGCTTCGGAAGGAGTACGAATCGAACTTCGAGACGGTGGAGCGGACGCTCCGCCGGATGGAGCCGATATACAAGGAGGCCCAACAGGCCGTCTGGGCGCTCAGCACGCACGAACAGGTCACGGAGCGCGTCATCGACCTGGTGGACAACGCGGAGCGCGAAATCGTCCTGATCGTGTTGGGCGAGTCGCTTCTCGGCGACGAACTCCTCGCGTACCTCGAAGAGGCCGCGGAACGAGGGGTCAGCATCAACATCGGTACGGTCGTCGAACCCATCTACGAGCGTATCGAGGACGCCGGGTTCAACGCCGACGTGTTCACCACCGACCTGATAGAGTGGTTCCACGCCATGAGCGGTTCCCCGCACATCGGGCGACTGCTGATGGTCGACCGAGGGCCGGTGTTGGTGAGCGCGCTTCACGACGAGCGACTCCCGGGGGTGCCCAACGAGACGGCGGCGTGGAGCGACGGTATCAACCACGGGATAGCGACGTTCACGGAACGGGTGCTGACCTACGAGTTGCAGGAGAGCGTCGGAGAGGCGTACCGGCCGGACGACGACGAGTAATCGCCCCGCGCGGCCCGTCGTAAACCGGTGGGCGCTTTCTCGAATTCCGACTCGGCCTCGGGTGCACCGTCCGAGAGCACACCAAAACGATTTATCAGCCGCCCGCCTAATCGTGTAGTATGGCAGACAAACCCCAGAGCGGTGAAATCCTCGGAATTCCGTACAACTTCGAACGACCGTCCATGGGCCGGATGCTCTCGTCGTACTGGCAACCCGGCAAGGGGATGCTCGTGAAGAAGCCGTTCGGAATCGGGTACACCCTGAACCTCGCCAACTGGCGGTCGTGGGTCGCGCTGGTCGTCGTGGGCGCACTCCTCTGGCAGGAGCGTTCCTCGGGCGGGGACACCGTGGCCACGATGGACGACGACGGCCCCGTCGAAGTCATCGTGGACGACGACTGAACGGCGGACACCGACGCCTCTTTCTCTCGACCCGCCCGACGTTCGAGCGGATGCTCCGATACGTCACGACGAATCCGGGGAAGGTCCGCGAGGCGCTAGAGTACCTCGACGAAGTCGAGCAGTTGGACTACGACTACACCGAGGTGCAGGGTTCGGACCTCGGCCCCATCGCGGCGCACGGCGCGCGCGAGGCCTACCGGCACGCGGGCGAACCCGTCCTCGTGGACGACGCCGGCCTGTTCATCGACGGCTTCGAGGGCTTTCCCGGCCCGTACTCCTCGTACGTCGAGGAGACGCTGGGCGTCGAGGCGGTGTACCGACTCGCCGAACGGGAACTGGACGAACCGCGCCGCGCGGCGTTCAAGTGCACGCTCGCGTACTGCGACGGCGAGGAGTTCGAGGCGAGTCCCGATCCGATAGACCGGGACGACCGAACCGTCGCGGCGGCCCACGGCGCGGAACGGGACGAAGAGGAGACGGAACCGCTCCCCGTGCGGATATTCGAGGGGACCGTTCGCGGGCGCATCGTCCCGCCGCGCGGCGACGGCGGATTCGGCTACGACCCCATCTTCGAACACGACGGGACGACGTTCGCCGAGATGGACGCCGAGGAGAAGAACGCCGTCTCGCACCGCGGGCGGGCGTTGGCGAAGTTCGGAGAGTGGTACTCGGAACGAACGAAGTGAGTGACGAGTACCTCGTGAGACTCGCTACGCTCGCCTCACGGTAGGTACGCCGAACGCTAGTGAGGCGTGTCTCGCCGGGCGCGAAGCGTCCGGCGGCGGTCCCGTGAGGGAGCGGAGCGACCGAACGGGAGTCTGAGAAGCGAACCACGTCGAACGAACACGGAGTCCGACCCGCCCCGCCTCACCCACCTGGCAGGAACACTCTCGATTTATTACCGTTCGCTCGCACGTCGTACTCGTATGCCCCGCTACGCAGCGACCACCGACGCCGCCATCAACGGGGTCGTCGGCCTCGTCCTCCTCTCGGTCGGAAGCGCCGTCGCGCCCCTCATCTTCACCTCGTTCGACCCGTGGATGTCCGCCCTCCCGGCGTTTCTCGTCTGGTGCGTCTTCGCGTACTACGCGATGAACCAGTTTGCCCACGGAATCTACACGGTCGTCGAGGAGGCGACGGAGGCGACGAATCGCCATTCAACAAAGTGATAACGCCCCTCGTCAGAGACGACTCCAATGGGAACGAACCGATGGGAACGACCGACTAGACGGCGCTTTTTGGCGTCGATAGGCGTCGCCGCCGCCGGCGTCTCGGCCGGGTGTTCGGCCGGGGGCGGCGTCGGCGACGCGTCGTCGGACGAGCAGTCGTCCGGCGGAACGCTCGCAGTCCGCGTGACGAACCGAACCGAGACGGCCCAGACCGTCTCGGTGACCGTCAGAGACTGGGACGAGAACGTGGTCGACCGAGTCGAGGAGGCGTCGGTGCCGCCGAGCGTCGAGAGCGAAGTGTTCCGCGCCGACTACGACGGAACGTGGTACAGCGTCGAAGTGCGGGGCGACGAGTGGGAGACGAACGAGTGGTGGAAGCCAAAACTCTGCCGGTCGTACGCGTTCGCCATGACGCTCGAAACGGTGGCCGGCGTCCCGTCCGTCCGCACGAACGACGCCTGTTCGATTTCGGCGAACGAGTGAGACTCGTCCGTCTGCGCGGCCGGGCGCGGGCGACTCACTCCCGCGGGTCGCGGTCCGGGCCGGGGTAGTCGCCCCCGACGACTTCTTCGTGGAGGCTCTCCGCGTCGAACAGCGTCGCGAACGCGCGGGGGTGGTGGACGCTCACCGGGAACTGACCGCCGAGCGTCGCGCCCGCCTTCGAGGAGAGCAACCGGTCGTCGAACGAGAGGACGTGCATCGCGCCGCCGCGGTACGCCGACCCGAGGGCGGGGTGGTCGTCCGCCGGGTGCGAGACGGGTTCGCGCCCCTGTTCGACCCGTTCGCGCCAGTCGGCCGCGAGCGATTCGTCGCCGAGCGATTCGACGACCGCTTGGGCGTCGTCCAGAAGGGGGTCGCTGGCGACGAGCGTCGTCCACGAGTGGCGGCGGAGGGCGTCCAACGCCTCGCGCGAATCGTCGTCGCCGAACAGGTCGGCCGCGAGGACGTCCGCGTCGGCGACGACGCGGGCGGGACTCCGTTCGACGTCCTCCGGGTCGGGGACGTCGGCGGTTCGGCCCGCGTCCGCACTCTCGTCGTCGTCGCCCTCCCGGCGCGCGTCGAGTGCCTCGCGCGCGTCGTCGGCCGTCCGTTCGAACGACGCCGCACGGTCGAACAAGGCGGTCCACGATTCCATAGACCGGCGTTCGGTCCGCGGACGGAAGGGCGGTTCGGTCGGTCGGAATCGCTTACGCCGACCCGAACCGGTCGAGGAGTCGGTCCGCTGCCGCGCCGACGAGGAACGCCGCGCCGACGTTCGTCAGGAGGCCGACGACGCCGACGGCGGCGACGAGGAGCAGACGGTCGCTCCGGGCGGCGGCGCGGCCGAGGTGCCACGCGACGAGGACGAGGAGGACGCCGAGGACGGCGGTGGGGAAGGCGGTCACGACGCCCGCGACGCAGGCGGCCGCGAGGTAGAGAGCGCCGAGGACGACGTTCGCGCCGCCGGTCCGCGCGCCGAAGGCGTGCTTCCCAGCGAGTCCGCCGCTTCCGTGGCACATCGGCAGGCCGCCGAACGGAACCGCCGCGAGGCACATCGCGCCCATGCTCCCGGCGAGTCGGTCCGGCGGCACGTCGGCGTCGAACAGGTCCGAACAGAGCAGAGAGGTGGCAACGGCGGCGTTTCCGGCGGTCATCGCCAGTTGGCCCGCCGTCGCCTCCGCCGCGCCGAGCGTCGGCGTCGGAGCGGTCGGAAACGCGGCGAGGGACGGGAGCGTCGGGGAGACGCCACCCGCGGCGACGGCGGCGAGAACCGCACCGCCCCCGAGGACGAGGAGCGATGAGAGGCGGGCGCGCCCGGCGATTGCGGCGAGGACGACGACGCCGACGGACGCGGCGGCCAGCGTCGGGTCGCCGACGGCGAGTTCGACGCCGGTGCGCGCGAGGAGGAGAGCCACGGCGAGTTGGACGCCGCGAACCGCCGCCTCGCCGACGAGCGACTCGATTCGGCCGAGGACGCGGAGGCGGGCGGCGACGACGAGGGCGACGCCCGCCAGCAGTCCGGCGGCGACGAGTTCGCCCGCGGTTATCGTCCCCGCGATGGCGAGTCCGACGAGCGCTTTCATCGGTTCCACCGAGAGCGGAAGTCCGTACGCGAGGCCCCAGACGAGTTGGAAGACGCCGAACCAAAGCAGTACGCTAGCGACGGAGAAGGGCGTGAGCGCTCCGAGGGCGACGACGAGGGGGAGCACCGTCACCGAGTCGCCGAGCGCACCCGCCACTTCCCCGGCGTCGAGGCGGAGCGAACGCCCGGCGCGAACGTCGGCGAGGGCCATCGGCGAGTCGGTGGTCGAGAACGAACTTGAACGTTTTCGGTAACTACGACCGGGAAAAGAGGGGAAAGTAGTAACCACCGGCGGTTACGTACCGAGGAGTACCTTTATTTCGAGCGCACCCATCGTTGTTCCCATGTCGATACAACGGCGGCGGTTCCTCCAGGCGGCGGGCGTCGGAACGGTCCTCGGCCTCAGCGGATGCGCGGGCGAGGAGGGCGGTTCGACGGCGACACAGGGGGACGCCGGAACGCGGGAGCAAGTCGAGAGTGAGGGGTCCGGCGGCGGGTCCGACGACATGCAGTTGACGCTGGCGACGACGACCAGCACGTACGACACGGGGCTTCTCGGCGAGTTGAACGCGGCGTTCGAGGAGCGATTCGGCGCGACCGTCAAGACGATACCGCAGGGGACGGGCGCGGCCATCGAGACGGCGCGCAACGGCGACGCGGACGTCATCCTCGTCCACGCCCGGGGCGCGGAGGACACGTTCCTGCGGGACGGGTTCGGCGTCAACCGCCGGGACGTGATGTTCAACGACTTCGTCATCGTCGGCCCGAGGGACGACCCCGCGGGAATCAACGGCACGTCCTCGGCGACGGAGGCGTTCGCCACCATCGCGGAGACGCAATCGACGTTCGTCTCCCGCGGCGACGACTCCGGGACGAACAAGAAGGAACTGACCATCTGGGCGGAGTCCGGCGTCGAACCGTCGGGCACGTGGTACCGCGAGATAGGAAAGGGGATGGGAGACACGCTGGTGCAGGCGAGTCAGTCCGGCGCGTACACCCTCGCAGACCGGGGGACGTACCTCTCGATGAAAAAGGAGGTGAACCTCGCTATCCACGTGCAGGGACCCCTGAAGGACGGGCCGACCATCCTCAAGAACCCCTACGGCGTCATCCCGGTGAACCCCGCGACGTACGGCGACGTGAACTACCAACTCGCGATGGCGTACGTCGGCTTCCTCACGGGGCCACAGGGACAGAACCTGATAGACGGCTACACCGCCAACGGGTCGCAGTTGTTCTTCCCGAACGCCCTCTCGAAGGAGCCGAACTTCGCGCAGTACGTGCCCGAAGGATGGGACGGGTCGAACCCCTCGAAGGAGGATATCGCGTTCAAATCGTGGGTGGACCGGCGCGTCCCCGAGGACTTTTAGTCCGACCGGGAGGGAGAGATACCCGTGTTCCTCGGCGGCGCGTTGGGCGAGTTGAACGTGCAGTACCTCGTCAGCATCACGCTCGTCTCCCTGTACGTCAGCACCGCGGCCGTCCTCGTCAGCACCGCCGTCAGCCTCCCCGCGGCCGTCGCCGTCGCGTTCGGCGACTTCCGCGGGAAGTCGCTTCTCACCTCGCTCATCTCGACGGGGATGGGCTTTCCGAGCGTCGTCGTCGGGTTGGTGGTCCTGTTGGCCCTCTCGAACTCCGGCCCCCTCGGCGACTTCGGACTGCTGTTCACCCCGCAGGCGATGATCATCTCTCAGACCATCCTCGCGACGCCCGTCGTCCTCAGCGTGTCGCTCTCCGCCGTCGAAGGCGTCTCCGCGGACCTGCGCGACGCAGCCTTCGCCGCCGGCGGGACGAAGGCGGACGTTGGACTGGCGGTCCTCAGCGAGGCCAGATACGGCATCGTCACCGCCGTCCTCGCGGGGTACGGGCGCGCCATCAGCGAGGTGGGGTCGGTGCTCATCGTCGGCGGCAACATCGTCTTCTCCGACCAGACGTCGTTCACGCGGACGCTGACGACGGCCATCACCGTCGAAGCCCGGAAGGGTAACATCGAGACGGGCATCGCACTCGGCGCGATACTGCTCGCTCTCGTCCTCGGCGTGAACGCACTCGGCGCGCGGTTCCGCGACCGGACGTCCGGCGGGGCGGCGTCGCAGGGGCGACAGTCGCGCGGGCCCGCCGGAAGCGGCGGAGGTGAGCGATGACCGACGCCGCGCGGACGGCCCGGAAATCCGACCGCACGCGCCGAAACGGCGAGCACGCCGCCGAACGCGGCGGAACGCGCCTCGCGGCCGAGGGCGTGACCCACGGGTTCGGCGAGGGACCGGTGTTCGAGTCGGTGGACCTGACGGTCGAACCCGGCGAAGTGCTGGCGGTCGTCGGCCCGTCGGGGACGGGGAAGACGACGCTGCTCCGACTGTTGGCGTGCTTTCACCCGCCGGACGAGGGCGTCGTCAGCGCCGACGGAACCGACGTGTGGTCGCTCTCGGAGGCCGACCGGTTGGCCGTCCGCCGCCGCGTCGGCATGGTGTTTCAGGTGCGGAGCCTCTTTTCGACGACCGCCGCCGAGAACGCCGCTTACGGCCTGCGCGTGCGCGAATCGTGGACCGACCGCCTCCGGACGGCGGCGCGGCGCGCCCTCGGATTCGAAACGACGCCGACGGCCGCGAGAGAAGCGCTCTCGACCGTCGGGATGGCCGACAAAGCCGGGAGGCGCGCCGCGTCGCTCTCCGGCGGCGAGGCCCAACGCGTCGCCATCGCGCGCGCCCTCGCGCCCGACCCGGACGTGCTACTCTTGGACGAACCCACGTCGAACCTCGACCCGCGGAACACCGCGCTCGTCGAGGAAGCCGTCGAGGCGGCCAGAGAGCGCGGTATCGGCGTCGCCATCGCGACGCACGACATGCAGCAAGCCCGGCGCGTGTCCGACCGCACCGCGGTACTCCTCGACGGGTCGATAGTCGAGTGCGGGCCGACCGACCGCGTCTTCGAGTCGCCCGACGACGAGCGAACCCGGAAGTTCGTCGCGGGCGAACTCGTCTACTGAGCGTCTGACTCGCGTACCGATTTTTACCGCCGGGGCGCGTCCGACCGCGTATGGTGGACGACTGGTTCGAGGCGTACCTCGACGCGGACGGCGTCAGCTTCGACGACGACGACGCCGCCCTCCTGCGCGCCGTCGCCGAGACGGGGTCCGTCAGCGGTGCCGCCTCCTCGCTCGGCCGTTCGCGCCCCCGGTGTCTCGCGCGACTCCGCGAACTCGAAGGCGCGTTGGGGTCGCTGGTCGAACGCCGCCGCGGCGGGTCCGACGGCGGCGGCAGCGAACTCACCGCGACCGGACGCGAACTGTTGGCGCGGTTCGACCGACTCCACGCCGCCCTCTCCGGCACCGCGGGCGTCCCCGAGACGGTGACGCCCGGTACCGTCGCCGGCGTCGAGGGCGAACTGTGCGACGTGGAGACGGCGGCGGGACCGGTCCGAACGCTGGGCGAGAAAGCGGCGCGCGAACCGGGGCGACGGGTCCAAGTGAGCGTCAGAGCCGACGCCGTCACCCTCCACGCGCCGGGCGACTCGCCCGCGCCCGACTCGACCAGCGCGCGGAACCGCCTCGACGGGTCGGTGACGGCCCTCGAACGCGGCGACGCCGTCGTCCGCGTCGCGGTGGACGTCGGGTTCGAGGAACCGTTGCGGGCGCTCGTCACCGCCGACAGCGCCGACCGACTCGGACTCGAACCCGGCGCGGGCGTCGTCGCGTCGTGGAAGGCGACGGCGACGCGGGCGACGGCGGTGGCGGCGTCGGCGGGAGACGAGGGTGGAGACGAGAGCGGCGGAGAGAGCGGAGAAGAGGGCGGAGAGAGCGACGCGGACGCCGCCGAACTCGACTGCGCGTGACCCGGACGCTCAGTCGTCCGCGTCTCGCCCGGCGGCGACGGCGAGTTCTTCGAGGTGCGACCGAACGTCCTCGGACACCGGTCGGAGCGGCCTTCTGACGGTTCCGGCGGGCGCGCCGCGCGCCCGCATCGCGGCCTTCAACCCGGGGACGCCGAACCGGTCGGTGACGGCGCGGTTCAGATCGACGAGCGACGCGTTCAGTCGACGGGCCACCTTCTCGTCGCCGTCGCGGTGTCTCTCGTACACCTCGACGGCCGCCTCGGGGGCGACGTTGGCGAGGCCAAGGACGCCCCCGTCCGCGCCCGCGCCGAGGGCCTGTGCGAAGACGCCGCCGGCCCCGACCAACAGGTCGAAGTCGTCGTCGCGCGTCGCGCGGCGTTCGCGGATGAACCGGTCGATGTCGCCGCTCGAGTCTTTCATGCCCGCGATGTTCGGGTATGAGGCGAGGCGTCCGACGAGTTCGGGCGAGAGCGCTACGCCCGTGTGCGTCGGAACGCTGTAGAGGTAGACGGGGATGTCCGCCTCGTCCGCCACGTCGCGGTAGTACGCTTCGAGTTCGTCCTCGTCGTGGGGGTAGTAGAACGGCGTGACGACGAGGGCAGCGTCCGCGCCCGCCGCCGCGGCGTCTGCGGTGGCCCGCACCGTCTCCTCGTAGCCGGGGTGGCCCGTGCCCGCGAGAACCGGCACGTCAGACTCCGAGACGACGATCTCTATCACGCGGGCGCGTTCCTCGGCGGACATGAACTCCGCCTCGCTACTCGACCCGCAGGGGGCGATGAAATCGACGCCGCGGGCCTCCACCCAGCGGACGAGTTCGCGGAGTGCGCGTTCGTCGAGCGTTCCGTCCTCCTCGAAGGGCGTCGCCAACGGGGGTCCGGTTCCGTGCACGGTCGCAATGGGGCCGGCGCGCGGATGTAGTTTGTCGCAGAAGACGCGGGGCACTCGTCCGTCTGACACGGATTTAAGGCGGGTCGTTGCCGATACTTTTTCGGGCGCGCACGACGGCCTCAGTTCCCATCCTCCCGACGCGCGCCCGGCACACCCACCGCCGCGGCACCTCCCGATGCCGCGGCGGGCGGCGCACTCTCCCCCCCACGGCGCCGTCATCGCTCCCGTTCCCCCGTTACTCCCGTCGAGAAGTCCTCACCCGCCCAGCAACGCCGTTCGAACGCCATCTAGGGCGTCCCGTTCCGTCACGAGTGCGAGTTGGTCGCCCGCCTCGATTTTCGTGCCCGGGAGCGGAATCGTCATCGCCTCCCGCGCGCGTCCGTGAGCGTAGACGATGCCGTCCTCTCCGAGGTCGACGTCCGCGACTTTCTCTCCGACGACGGGGGAGTCCTCGGGTATCGTCACCGTCGAGAGGCGGAGTTGCTCCGTCAGGTCGCCGATGGCGTTGAAGTTGCCGCCGAGGAGGGCCGTCTTCGCGCCCGCCGCGCCGAGTCGTTCGGGGTAGACGACGTCGTCCACGTCGTCGGCGTACTGCTCGTATATCTCCTGCCGGTAGTCCTCGCTGATTCGCATCACGGTCCGACACCCGAACTCCGCGCCGACCATGCACGCCGCGAAGTTGACGTTGGGGTCGCCGGTGAGTCCGCCGACGGCGGTGGCGTCCTCGATGCCCGCGCGTCGGAGGACGGATTCGTTGCTCCCGTCGCCCTCGACGACTTCGAAGCCGGCCTCCCGGGCGCGTTCGATCTTCGTCTCGTTGTTCTCTATGACGACTACGTCGTGTCCCTCCTCGTTCAACACTCGGGCGGTGCGGGCGCCGACTCGACCGTACCCGACGATAACGAACCTCATGGGAGTACCTGACGACCGCGGAGGGTAAAAGCTTGAACGGCGTCGCGGGGTCAGCCCGCGCGGGCCTCCTCGATTCGCTGGTGGGCGCTGTCCACCACCGCAGCGAGCGTCTCCGTGCCGAACAGGCCGACGAGAACCGCGCCCACCGTGTCGAAGAGGAGGTCCACGATGGTGTCGTCCAACCCGTACTGGACGAGAACCGCCTCCATCCCGACGGCGTCGGCGGCGAGGCGGGCGAAGAACTCCAGCACCTCCCAGAAGACGCCGAACGCGAGGGTGAACGTGACGATGAACACGAACATGAACCGCCGGGGAAGGTGGACGGCGTCGCTGTACCGGTCCACCGAGCGCGCGGTGGCGTATCCGACGCCCGCGACGATGGTCGCAGAGAGCGTGTGCGTCACGTGGTCGTACCACCCCACGCCGTCGTAGAGGCCCAACATCCCCACCGCGTGGAGGAAGACCGCGAGCGTTATCCACAGCGTCAGGCCGGGCGAGAGGCGGATGCCCCAGTCTCGGCTCAGGACGGAGGGGAGGAGCGTCACCGCGAGGCCGAACACGCCGTTGACGGCGACGCTGACGTTGCGTGCGAGGACGCCGGCGACGAAGATGCCGACGATGGCGACCTGCATCGCGCGAACGGCGTGGCGGGCGGGGAGGGACCGTCGCCGAGCGTTCATGACTCACCGTACGAGCGAAGTGGGATAAACGGCTATGGTGTCAGCGTGCTAACTAGTGACACGACAGGGTTTTTCCCTCGTTTCCCCTACGTGACGGCGATGATGGCAACAACGCACGCCCTCGCAGGGGTCGTGCTCGCCGTCGTCTTCGCCGCGTTCTTCCCGGAAACCGCGGCGGGGACGGTTCCGATACCGGTCGTAGCCGCGGCGCTGGGCGGCGTGTTCCCCGACTTCGACCTGTACGTCGCGCACCGAAAGACGCTGCACTTTCCGGTGTACTTCAGCATGCTCGCGGCGCCGGCACTCGCCGTCGCCCTCCTCGTTCCGACGACGCTGACGCTGTCGGTGGCGCTGTTCTTCGCCGCGGCGGCGCTTCACTCGGCGATGGACGCCCTCGGCGGCGGACTCGAACTCAAGCCGTGGCTCGGCACGTCCGACCGCGCCGTCTACAGCCACTACCACGGCCGGTGGATTCCGCCGCGGCGGTGGATCCGCTACGACGGCGCGCCGGAGGACTTGGCCGCCGCCGTCCTGTTCGCCGCGCCGACGCTGTACGCGTTCGACGGCTACGTCCAGACGGGCGTCCTCGTCGCCCTCGGCATCTCCGCGGCGTACGTCGTCCTCCGGAAGCCGATGGTGACGGCAGCCGAACGCATCGTCGCTGCGCTTCCGGCGGGCGTGTTGGCGTACGTGCCGAACCGGTTCGTCGAGGACTTCCGCTGAGCGCCGACGGATTTTTCGAGAAACAGAGATTACCGGACGCCGCGCAGTTCGCGGACGGCGGCCGTCAGCACGCCGTCGACGTAGATTCGAGTCCGCTCCTCGCCCGCGAGTCGTTCGAGGCGGCCGCTCTCGACGCCCGCGCCGATGCGGGCGACTATCGCCCGGCGGACGCGGACGACGACGGTGACGCCCGCGTCCGCCAACCTGTTCCCCGAGTGGTCGAGTGGCGGCGGGAGGTCGCCGACGCGGCGCGCGATTCGGAGCGCCGACGCGAGCGACGGGGCGTCCACGTACACGTCGCCGAACGGCCCCGTGGACACCGCGGCCGTCTCGCCCTCGACGGTGAGCGTCAGGTCCGCTTCGACGCGGAGGACGTCCGATGCGTCGGACATCCCGATTAGTCGTTCGGCTCGGAGGTGCGGATTTTGATCGTCCCGTCGAGTTCCCAGTGGGCGTACTCAGCGTCGTCGCCGGTCTCGCTCGGAACGTCCACGGACATGTCCTCGAACTCGTACGTTATCTGCGCGCCGCGACCGGTGAGCCGGTCGTACAACCCGACGGCGAGTTCCGGCCACGTCGTCGTCTCCTCGATGCGGTCCGACGGCTGAGCGTCATCTGTACTCATGCGTACGCCGTATCGGAGACGACGCGGATAAGAAATTGGGCGGACATCCCAGAATATGGCGTTTCAGCCCCCGACACCGCTAATTTCACCAATTCGCCAATGTACGCGTTCGATACCAGAGTACGTTGACGGTGGCCAAAACAGGCATCGAACACATCCGGTTCGGAGGCGACGAGCGAGGACGGCGGCGCGGATTTCCGGGACGGTGCGAGGGCGTCTCGGTTCGTCCGCGCGACTCGACGCCGAGAGGCGGCGCGAGAACGCTTGCGAAAGTCTGCCGTCTTCTCTTTCCTCCAAGGAGCATCTTACCGTTACCCTCGGGGACGTTCCCTCGGGGAAGTGATACCGATGACTGACAACTACCTGTCGAACGACCAGTCGCGCCGCACGTTCATGCAAAAGGGAGCCGCCGCCTCGGGTGCCGTGGCGCTCGGCCTCGTCTCGTCGGGGTCCGTCGCCGCCCAAGAGGGTACCGGGACGCAGCAGGGGGGAACCGGCACCCAGGACGACGACGGCTTCACCGACGAGGGGTACAAGGCGCTCATCTTCGAGGACGACTTCCAACCGGCCGCCCGGTTCACGTTCGTCTCGGGCGTCATGGAGTGGGTGCCGAACTGGGCCGACATCCGCGACAGCGCGTGGTCCGAGTACAACACCTACCAGATACGGTGGCTCCACAACGGACAGGTCGATACGCTGTTCGTCTCCCAAGACGCGTCCGAGCAACTGCAGGAGTACGACCCGAACCTCGGCTTCATCCCGGACGAGGACGACGTCAACCAACCCTCCGTCTGGGAGATGAGTCGCGAGTGGGCTCCCTTCGGCGACAACGAGCAGCTCCAAGTGGTCAACTTCAGCGAAGTCAACGAGGAGGAGGAGAACGAAATCCTCCAAGAGGACGCCTGGTGGGACGACCAGAATCAGAGCGAGGGTCAAACGCAGACGCAGACCCAGACGCAGACCCAGACCCAGAATTAGAGCCGAGCGCCCGGTTGCTCGATCACCCCCGCTCTTTTCGCCGGTTACGCTCCTCGGTCGTCCGTCTCCGCGCTCTCGTAAGCGCCTTCCTTGCGGAGTTTCCCCGTCTCCTTCAGAACGCTCGGCGTCCGACAGACGCCGGGCGCGCCCGTCACCTGCGGGACGGTGCAGTTGTTGCAGTTCTCGCACGTCGCTTCCGCGTCGCCCTCCCGACTTCGGCCCGCCGCGTCGGTCTCGTCTCCCTCGGGTCGGAGGAACCGCGCGGCGATGCGAGGTTCCGCGTAGAACGGGCGGCCCATCCCCACCATGTCGCACCGCCCCGTAGCGAGGAGGCGGTCCATCTGCGTCCGCCGCCGGATGCCGCCCTCCGCCAGAACCGGGACGGAGACTGCCTCCTTCACGCGGGCGCAGAACGAGTCGTTCCACGCGGGGTCGAACGACTGGCTCCGGGCGTGGAGTCTGTGCGCGAGGGCGACGAGTCGCGGTCGGATCCGCCCGCCGAACGCCTCCCGGTAGCCCTCGCGGAACTGCGCGTCCGACCACGCGCGTTCGGGGTACTCGCCGCGAATCAGGCTCATGTCCCAGAAGACGGAGACTTCGACGGGCACGAGGGCGTCGAAGCCGACGGCCTCCAGTCGCCGGGCGATTCGGACGCCGTCCGCGACGGAGAGGCGGGACCGGACGAACGGCGGCGACGCCGTCTCGGCGGGCACCTTGGTCACGACGGGAACGTCGTCGCCAACTCGCTCTCGAATCTCCTCGTGGACGACTTCGAGAAAGCGGACTCGCTCCCCGAGGCTCCCGCCGAACTCGTCGTCGCGGGCGTTGTAGAACGGCGAGAGGAACTGCTGGACGATGCCCATGTTCGCGCCCGCGATGTGGACGCCGTCGTACCCCGCCGCCACCGCGTGTTCGGCGCACCGGCCGAAGTCCGCCGCCAGTTCGTACACCTCCTCGGTCGAGAGGACGCGCGCGTCGTAGGAGAGAACCCCCGCCGCGTCCAGCAGTTTCAGCGGCGTCGGAGGCGGCGAGACGGCGAGTTGCTCGGGCGCGGAACGCTCCTCCCGGTAGGCGGCGTGCCACGTTTCGAGGCTCCGAATCCCGCCGTGGTCGAGTTGGGCGAGTATCCGCGCGCCGTGGTCGTGAATCGCGTCCGTGAGGGGTCGCAGGCCGCGGACGAACTCCCGGTCGGCGAAACTCGTCATGTTCGGCGCGACGTGGCCGGTGTCCTCGCGGACGGGACTCGCGCCCTGACAGACGAGGCCGACGCCCGACGCCGCCGCGGGTTCGAGTTCCTCGCGGAGGACGTCCACCGCGTCCGGCCCCTCCCCGGCGCACTCCAAAAGCGGGGCGCGGTAGAGGCGGTTCGGAACGTCGAGCCCGGCGATGCTGATAGGGTCTTCGAGGGCGGGTGCCACACGGCACACTACTCGCAGAGCGGATTAAGCGTCCCGCCCGGACGCGCGGGCCGGACGCGGCGGTGACGGCGGCGTCACCGGGCGACGGCGACGCCCGCAAACCGTTAGTCCGCCGCGGAGAGACACTCGGCTATGACCTGCCCCTACCTCGCGTACCGCAGTTCGGCGGACGGCGAGGAATTCGACGCCGAACGGGCGTACTGCACCGCCGCCGGGCGGTTCGTCCAACCGATGCGCGCCGACATCTGCAACGACCGCTACGGGCTGAACCACGCCGAGCACTGCGAGATATTCCGCGCGCACGAGGCGGAGGACGAGTCGTGACGTACGAGTCGTACCTCGCGGGCGAACCCGTCGTCGTCACCGCGGCGTTGACGGGCGGCGTCCACGGGAAGGAGGCGAACTCGAACCTCCCGGAGACGCCCGAGGAGATAGGGAAGGCCGCCGCGGCGGCGGAGGCGGCGGGCGCGGCGGTGGTCCACCTCCACGCCCGGACGCCCAACGGGGAGCGGTCGTTCGCCACCGAGCGCTTTCAGGAGATAGACGACGCGGTGCGGCGGTACGCCGACGACGTGATTATCCAGCACTCGACGGGCGGAACGGGCGCGCCGGACGAGGACAGACACCTCCCCCTCCGGACGGACCCGCCGCCGGAGATGGCGTCGCTCGACATGGGGCCGCTGAACCGCTACGACCACCTGACCAGCGAGAACACGCGGGCGCTCGTCGATTCGCTCCACGAGGAGATGCGGGAGAGAGGAATCAAACCCGAACTGGAGGTGTTCAACGACGGCCACCTCAACGAGGTGTACGGCCTCTTAGAACGGCGAGAGCTCGCGGACCCGGTGTACGCGACGCTCATCTTCGGCGGCGGAACGCTCACGCGTCCGCGCCCGCGGAACTTCCTGAACGCAATCGACAACCTCCCGGACGGCGCGCAGTTCAACACGCTCGGGTTCGGCCCGCACCAGCTGCCGTTCGCGGCGATGGGCGTCGTGTTCGGCGGGCACGTCCGCGTCGGACTGGAGGACAACGTCTACTACCGCCGCGGCGAACTCGCGGAGAGCAACGCGCAACTCGTCGAGCGAACCGTCCGCGTCGCCGAGGAACTCGGCCGGGAGGTGGCGACGCCGTCGCAGGCGCGCGACGTCCTCGGACTGTGAGCGGGAACCTGCCCCAGATTCTATTCCGCGCCTCCGCGTACCTAGACGGTATGCCATCCGACATCCCCGGAATCCACCACGTCACGGCCATCGCCAGCGACCCCGGGCGGAACCTCCGGTTCTACACGGAGACGCTCGGACTGCGGTTGGTCAAGCAGAGCGTGAACCAGGACGACGTGTCCGTCTACCACCTGTTCTACGGCGACGACGAGGGGTCGCCCGGCACGAGCATGACGTTCTTCCCCTACCAGAACGCCCGGGAGGGGCAAGTCGGAACGGGACAGGCGAGTGCGACGCAGTTTCTGATTCCCGCGGCGTCCGTCGAGTACTGGACGGACCGCTTCGAGGCGGAGGGCGTCGAGGCGGACGAACCGCGGGAACGGTTCGGCGACACGGTGATTCCGTTCTCGGACCCCGACGGCCTCCCGCTCGAACTCGTGGCGCGCGACGACGCCCCCGAGGGGAACCCGCCGGACGGACCGGTGCCCGCGGAACACGCGATTCGCGGCTTCTTCGGCGTGACGCTCTCTCTGGACACCGCCGGAGGGATGCCGGGCCTCCTCGGGACGATGGGGTTCGAGGAGACGGAGAGCGACCACGACCGAACCCGCTACGAGGCCGACGGGGAACTGGGCTACGTCGTCGATATCCTCGAAGACCCGCAGGGCCGGCGCGGACGCCCCGGCGCGGGCACCGTCCACCACGTGGCGTTTCAGGTGACCGAGGCGGAACAGGCCGAGTGGCGCGAGGTACTGCAGGACCGCGGCCTCCGGCCGACGGAGATAATCGACCGGAAGTGGTTCGAGTCCGTCTACGCCCGCACCGACGGCGGCGTCCTCTTCGAGTTTGCCACGAAGGAACCCGGCTACACGGTGGACGAGGACCCGGAGGAACTCGGCGAACGACTCGTCCTCCCCGAGTGGTTGGAGGACCGCCGGGAGGAGATCGAAGCGGGCCTGCCCGACTTGACGCCCTCGGACGCGACGGAGTAGGCGGAACGGTTCGACCGCGGAGACGGTCACCCGCCGAACGGTGTCGTCAGTCGGCTGACGATTAACTGCCTCTACTCGTAGCGTTTCGAGCGTACGACTCGGTGACGGACGGCGAGACGCGGAGTTGGAAGCCGACTCAGACGTCCGCGTCCTCGCGTCGGAGTGCGGCGTACGTAACGACGGCGTCGGCGACCGCAGTCACGATTGCGGAGGCGGCCCGCCCGACCAAGACGGCACCGGGGACGACGACCGGAAGGAGGTACCAGAGGTGGTTACCGGTCGCGGCGTACAGGCCGACCGTCCCGAGGAGCAACGGCCAACAGAGGACGTCGACGTCGTCGAGACGGCGGGTCAGGACGGATTCGACGACCGACACCGTCGCGGCGACGGGTAACAGCGTCCACGCGACGCCGAGGTAGGACGGCGCCTCCCGGAGGTAGGGGTAGTGCATGAACTCGAACGTCGTGGAGTCGTACGCGACGAACCGCGCGCCGGTCGCCCGGTCGGCGACCTGTTGGAGGAACATCTGCCCGAGGAGTTCCTCCGGGGCGAGTGCCGCGACGGCGGCGAACCACGGGACCACGACGAGGGTGCCCGCGCCGACGACGCGCCCGACGCCGGCCCACCCGAGGTCGTCGCGGTGCCGGACGACGAACGGGAGGGCGAACAGCGCGAACGGCGCCGCGGCGATGCCCTTCGAGAGGGTCGCGAGGCCGAACAGTCCGCCGGCGAGCAACTGCCACCGCGCGGCGGACGTCTCGACCGCGACGACCAGCGCGTATATCGACGCGATTCCGAAGAAGACGAGCAACGCGTCGGTCCCGATATCCGTCGCGCCGTGCGTCATCAGGTACGCCGGGGA
The DNA here is from genome assembly GCF_042662625.1 of Halopelagius fulvigenes. GTDB lineage: Archaea > Halobacteriota > Halobacteria > Halobacteriales > Haloferacaceae > Halopelagius > Halopelagius fulvigenes. Next base: position 144,572 of record NZ_JBHSXH010000009.1, on the reverse strand, counting down.
GAGCAACAGCACGGCCGCGGTGAAGCCGCCGGCGGGCGGGCCTCTGAGTCGAATCGCCAACAGAACCGCGACGCCGACCGTGCCCGCCGCCGCGAGGAGTGACGGGAGTCGCGCCGACGCCGGCGAGACACCGAACGCGGACATCGCCCCGGCCTGAAGCCAGTACGCCAGCGGCGGTTTGTGGAGGAACGGCGTGGGGACGGTGAGCGGGTGCGATTCGAGCGTGAACTGCGGAAGCAACCAGTGACCGTCGAGGACGTTCTGAGCGACGTTGTAGTATATCTGCTCGTCCCACCGACGGACCGCCTTCCTGTGGAGGCCGGTACCGAACTGGAAGTACGCGAGTACCGTCGCGAGGCCTGCGACGAACCACCGATACCGGGGAGCCATACCGAGTGACATCGGGAGCGGGCATTAAGTTCGACGGCCGTGCGCATCGGTCGAAGGAATCGAGGGGGCGGCGACCGGACGAGACGCCCCGAGGAGACGCGGTGCGACGTGAGTAAACGGAGCCGGACGCGGTGCGACGTGAGCGGACGAACGCGGCGTAAAGAGGCTCTATGACCCCAGATACGGGCGTTTTCCCTCCCGCAGAGTTACACCCGTCGGTGGGGGAATCGGTACCACGCGTTGACTTGCCAAGACGAGTCGGAGTCACGGCTCGATGGAGTTGGTCGAACGGCCGACGCCCGAACCCGACGCCGACGAGGCGCTTATCGAAGTCGAGTACGCGGGACTGTGCGGGAGCGACGCCAGAATCTACGAGTTCGAGTCGGCCTTCGAGCGGATGAATCTCCCGAACGTCATCGGCCACGAGTACTCGGGGCGCGTCGTCGAGGTAGGCGAGGCCTCCGGCGACGTGGACTGCGAGACGTTCCTCGACGACCGCTTCTCGCTTCTGGACGCCGACGAGGCGTTCGAGACGTTCGTCGCCGGCGGGACGTGCAAGCCGGTGTTCGACGTGTCCGAACTGCGAGAGTGAGGTAATCCCGCGCCAGTCCGCCTCTGAAGCGCCGATTCGCGTCGGAAAGAAGGAGCGCGACAACCGAGAACCCGAGAAGGGAGAGGGACGCTTCAGTACGGGATGAGCGTCAGACCGAGAGCCAAGAAGGGAACGAGGAGGAGGAGCATCGTCACCGCGTAGCCGAACATGTCTCGCGCGCGCATCCCGGTGATGCCGAGGAGCGGGAGCGCCCAGAACGGCTGGAACAGGTTCGTGTGAGCGTCGCCGACGGCGTAGGCCACCGTTGCCTGCCCGATCGGAATCCCGAGTTCCTGCGCGGCGTTCAAGACGGTCGGACCGATGACGGTCCACTCGCCGCCGCCGGACGGCACGAAGACGTTGACGATACCCGCGGTTATCCACGCCACTGCGGGGAACGTCTCCGGCGTCGAAACGGAGACGAGCGTCTCCGCCAGAACCGTCGAGAGGCCCGAGGAGTTCATCATCCCCATTATGCCCGCGTAGAAGGGGAACTGGAGGATGATGCCGCCGGTCGAGGTGACGGCGTCGTAGAACTCCTCTTGGTACCGCTTAGGCGCGGTGTACAGGAGGATGCCGAGGAACAGGAAGGCGAAGTTCATCGTATCGAGGCTGAGCGCGTCGAGTCCCTGCGTGAGGAACACCGACCCGACATAGAGCACTCCGCCGAGCCCGATGAGGCCGCCGAGAAGGGAACTCCGGTTGATCCGTTCGCCGGGCGTGTCCGCCCCGGGTGACTCCGCCGCGGTTTCGGGGTCTTCCGCGTACACCGGGTCGTCGTCGTCCGCGGCCGTCGCCGCGCCACCTTCGTCTCGCTCGATTCCGCCGCCGTCCTCCGCGGTCCGCGGTTCCCCGAGTCGGCTCTCGGGCACGTACTCCGTGATGTCGGAGACGTCGTCCGCGGGCGGTGCGAGCAGATAGAGCATGGCCGCCCCGTAGACGATGCCGAGCACCGTCAGCGTCAGCGTGTAGGGGTGGAGGATCGTCTGTGAGACCGGGACGAGACCGTCCACGACGCCCTGTTGGAGGAAGACGTTGTCCGGGGTGTTCATCAGAAGCGGTGCCGACGCCGCGAGGCCCCAGTGCCACGTGAGACCCATCCCCATATACCCCGCGACGCACAGGAGGGGGTAGTGGACGGCCAGTCCGCGCCGGTGGGCCTGTCGGCCCATCTCGCGGGCCATCACCGCGCCGACGATGAGTCCGAGTCCCCAGTGGACCCACGCGACCACCATGGCGATGACGCCGACGAGAACGACCGCCTGCTTGCCGTCGTTCGGCACCGCCGTGAGCCTAGCGACGCCTCGTTGGACCCACGGGTGGTACGCGAGGGCGTACCCGGTCACCAAGATGAGCACCATCTGCATCGCGAAGGTGAGCAGGGCCCAGAACCCGTCGTTCCAGAAGCCTACCATCTCCACCGGGCCGTTCCCGAGGGCGAGTCCGCCCGCGAACACCACGTACGACAGGAGGATGGCGAAGAGGAACGGACTCGGCATCCACCGTTCGACGTGTCTGGAGATACGCGCTCCCAGCCGTTGTATCGCCGTACCGCCGGAGTCGTGTGACATACGAGCCCACACACCACACAAAGCACCATAAAATCACGAGATAGATGATTTTCTGGCGGTTCGGTCGGGAACGCGGCAGAGAGTCGGGTGCGCCGAGTTCAAAACGGACGGAGAACGGCGACGAGACGTGAGTGCGTCGGAGAGAGAAAGAGGCGTCTCGTCCGGCGGACGAGTTCGGCTACGGGAAATCGGAGCCGGCATCACGGCAGTCTGTCCAGAGTCCGTCCTGTTCGGCACCGCGGGCGGGTCCGCGAGGAGAACTCGCCGTTCCCTTTTAGCGTACTCGTCGCGACGAAGCGGCCGGACGGAGAGGACCCAGTTGACCGCGGAGTCGGCGTCTCACTCGTCGTCCGATTCCGGGTTCTGTTGTCGCCGATACATCCCGGCCATCTCCCAGAGCACCTGTTCTATGTCCCCGCCGTCGGCGGCCGTCTCCAGTTGCTTGTAGAGGTCGTCGGAGATGGTTAGTTCGGGCATTTCACTAGTGGTAACCCGCGACACGGCAAAGTATGTTCGGGCCCGTCGGGTAACGGGGAATTACCTCGCTCAGATAGGGTCACGACGACGCCAGAGAACCGATTTTCGGACTTCCTATTCGGGAAGAGTGACGGGACGATTACGACGAGACGCAACGCTCCGAACGTAGGTTCCAGAAAAAGCCTAGGCCGGGATTTGAACCCGGGCTCTCGTCCTTACCAAGGACGCGCTTTACCGCTAAGCTACCCAGGCGCGTCTTCTGATAATGCCGAACTCTCTTTAGGCGTTTCGATTCGGATGCGGTGCGACAGGGAGTTTCACGGGGGCTATCTGTCCGTCGCGGACGAGGGCACACGCTCGTCGGACCCCGCCTCGGCGGCGGACAGCGAGGCGATGCGGTCGGTCGTCGCCTCGGAGAACGCCGTCGCGGCGGGAGCGAGGCCGTCCTCCACGTCGCACTCGCGGCCGAGGTCGGTCGCGTACTCCAACAACGCGGGCGACGCCTCGCCGCCGACGGCGGTGGTGCCGGTGAGGACGGCGAGCGCGAAGATGTCGGCCTCCAAGTTCCGGTCGAGGGCCGCCGTGTCTGCGCCCTCGGCGCGGCGGTGGGTCTGGTCGCGGCCGAACGCCCGAACCACCTCGACGGCGCGGGTGGCCGCGTCCGTGCGGGCGAGGAGGTAGAACCCCCGAGAGACGAGTACGTCCGCCGCGAGAACGTCCAAGTCCGCGGCGATGTCGTCGGGCTTCGCCCGACTGCTTGCCGAGGTTCCCTCGGCGATGTCGCTGTCGTCCGTCATCGTCGTCCACGGGACGTCGTGGGCGAGCGAACGGGTGAGTCGGAGGCCCTCGTAGATGAGTTGTACGCCGGCGGCTTGCTTCGCGATTCCGTCGGTATCGCCGGCGTTCGTCCGGCGGCCCGCAGAGGACTTCTCTGCGGCGTCTGCGTCGGCGTCCATGCCCGGGTCGAGTGCGCGCGCGCTCAACAACGTCAGCACCGCGGGCGTCATCGAGGTGTCGGCGAGGCGGTCGAACAGCACCTCTCTGAGGCGTTCGGGTTCGATGTCGTCGAGCACTTCGCGCGCGGTATCGCGGGCCCGCACGGCGTCGTCCATCGAGCGAGGGTTACGGCGGGAGGGGCAAAGACCTTTGGAAAACGCACCGGAGAACGGCGCATGATTCGGACGACGGCGGACGGACGCGTTCGGACGGTGACCATCGACCGGCCGGCCCGGCGAAACGCGCTCAGACCCACGGACCTCGACGCCCTGCGCGCGGCGATAGCGGAGGCGGACGCCGCGGAGACGCCGGTCGTCTACCTCCGCGGCGCGGGCGAGGACGCCTTCTGCGCGGGCGCGGACCTCGACACCGTGACCGCCCTCTCGGACCCCGAGGCGTTCGCGCGCCACGGCCAACGCGTCGCCGCCGCCGTCGCGGACGCCGACGCCGTCGTCGTCGCCGGTATCGACGGTGCGGCCCGCGGCGGCGGCGTCGAACTCGCCCTCGCATGCGACGTTCGGGTCGCGACGCCCGCCGCGACGTTCGCGGAACCGGGCGTGCAGTTCGGCCTGTTCGGCGCGTGGGGCGGGACGGTTCGCCTCCCGCGGGTCGTCGGCGAGGGCGAGGCGATGGACTTCGCGCTCTCGGGGCGGGTCGTAGACGCCGGGGAGGCGTTGCGGATGGGACTCGTCTCCCGCGTCGTCGCCGACCCGCGGCCGGTGGCCGAGGAGATAGCCGAGAACCGCCCCGACGCGCTTCGGGTCGTGAAAGAACGCCTCCGCGACGAGGCGGACGACGACGCCCGCGAACGGGCGGAAGCGGAGGCGTTCGCGCGTCTCCACGGGCGGTACGCCGACGACATCGCCGCCGACCGGGAGTGAAGAACGGAGAGAGAGAGCGCCCAAAAGATCCGAAATCGGTGTTAGGGACGAAGCGACTCGGGCGCGGGCGGCATGCGGCGCTTGTGTTCGCTCCGTTTGTAGAGTTCGACGACGCGTTCGACCTGCGACTCGGAGACGTCGAGGTTTCGGACGGTGGCCGCCTTCGAGAGGGGGCCGTCGACGTGGAGGGCGAGGACGGCGTCGAGGGTGTCGTAATCCATCCCCATCTCCTGTTCGTCGGTCTGTCCGGCCCACATCTCCGCGGAGGGCGTCTTCGCCACGAGGTCGTCCGGAACGCCCATCGAGGCGGAGAGTTGCCGGACCTGCTGTTTGTAGAGGTTTCCGATGGGATTGCAGTCCACCGCTTGGTCGCCGAACTTCGTGAAGTAGCCCAACAGCGCCTCCGAACGGTTGCCCGTCCCGAGGACGATGTTGTTCTCGTAGTTGGCGACGAAGTAGCCGAGGATGCCCCGCGTCCGCACGTAGACGTTGCCGGCGGCGCGCTTGTCGTCGGCCGCCTCGGGGAACGCCTCGAAGAACTGCTCGGCGATGGGCTGAATCTCGACGACGTCGTACTCGATTCCGAGCGCCTGGGCGACGCGTTCGGCGTCGCTCATGTTCTCCTCGGCGTTGACCTCGCTCGGCATCACGACGCCGTGGAGGTTCTCCTCGCCGAGTGCTTCCGCCGCGAGGTACGCCGTGGCCGTGCTGTCGATACCGCCCGAGAGACCGAGAACCGCGCCCTCCGCGCCGGCGTCGTCCACGACGTCGCGGATGAACTGCAGGATGTGGTCGCGCGTCCGTTCGAGTTCTTCGTCCGAGAGGCGGAGGTCGAGCGGGGCCGACTGACTGAGAACCGTCGTTTCTTCGCTCATCGACTGCGAATACCGTCTCGGAGAACTAATAGTCACGTGCTGTCGGCGTCCGGTGGACGAACGTCCAGCCGATCACGTCGGGGCGGGCGGTGTGCGCGGGCGGAGCGCGTCGAAAATCGTGAGGTGCCGTCGGCGTGTGGCTAAAGCAGCAACGCGACGACGGCTAACACCAGGAACACCACGACGAGAATCTTCGCAATGTCCATCGACAGTCCGGCGATTCCCTGTGCACCGACTGCGTACGCGACCAGTGCCAACACGAAGAACACCAGCGCGTAGTAGAGGAAATCGCCGCTGAACTGAAGGGGCGACAGTACCTGAGCGATCGTCGGTTGTAACATGGGTGTCTCACTCTCCTGCCCGCGTCCCCGGCGAACGGGGTCCGCTCGCCGCCGCTCCCGCTTCCGTTGGACTCGGGCACCTACAGATACACCGGCGACGGAGAAGAGGACCCCGCCAAACCAGTTTGGAAAACGGTTGTCGTTCCTGACTGTGCGAACACTTTCGCGGGCGTCAGCCGAGGTAGCACGTCGTGCCGCAGGAGCTACACTTGAGGACGCCGTCCCGCGACAGCATCACGCCGTCGGAACACTTCGAGCAGCGACCGCAGACGTTGACGCCCGTCGCCCTCCCGACGGCTTTGAGGGCCGTTTCGAGCCACCGAATCTGCTCTCCCTGTTTTTCGACCGCGGCCGCCAACGCGTCGAGGCGTTCGTCCGTGCTGTTCGCGTTTCGGGTCCTGCTGAGGAGTTCTTCGTTCATGGTCGTGGTGCGTCGGTCGGGTCGGCCGCGCCCGCCCCGGGCCGCCTACGCTTATTCTGTTGTACGCGCTCCGTCGATATCTCCTCACCACCTACATATGTTGGTAGTCGAATCGGAACTCGCGACCCAGACTCGCCGGCGCGAGGGGGGAAATCGCGTCACCTCAGCGCTTCCAACTCCCGGGCTTCGCGCCGTGGAACTCGCCTTTCGCCTGCCGCCGAATCGGCCAGACGGTGAGTGCGGTGACGAGGAGGAAGAACCCTCCCACGGCCGCGACGACGACGGCGCCTGGGACGCCCGGGACGGACGCCGTCGCTAACAGCGACTGCTCCGGTTCGAACAGCGTCACGCGGAAGAGCCACGCAACCCCCAACAGCACGTAGAGGGGGTAGTAGACGCGCCGCAGTCGGCGCGATAGCGCCTCGCGGTACGACACCTTGAGCGTCGGCGTCCGAAGGTCGTTGCCGAGTTCGATGCGCCACTCTTCGAGGGGCGCGCCCGAGGGGTGAAGCGAGTTCGCGAAGAGGTTCTCCTCCAACACGCGGACGCGGGACCGACTCGCGTCGTACGTCCGGTACCGCCGCACGTCGAACAGGAGGAACAACGAGACGGCGACCATCCCTATCAGGAGGAGGTACGCCGTGGTGTCCGTCCCTTGGAACGCGAGCGCCAGCACCGCCGCCACCACGACTATCGCCCAGTCGGTCGTCAGGTCGAGTCGAGCGAGCAGGGTCCCGCTTTGGGACACCTCGCCGCGGTAGTAGTGCGGCATCAGTTCGAGGAACTCGTCGCGGTTGGTTCCGGCGACGCCGGCGACTTCCCGCGCCTCGGGGGCCGCAGAGTCGAACGTTTCGGGACCGGCGGTCACCGCCCGCCCCCTCCGCGGAGCGACTTCGACTCGCGGAACTGGATTTTGCGGGCGCTGCGGTTCGAGCGGGGACGTGTGGGAATCCTCGGAGACATACTACCCATACGCGCGGGGCGACGATGGCGCTTTCTACGGGGACGCGTCTCGCGCCGAGTCGGGGCGCGGGCGGAGTTCGTTCCCGGTGTCGAACGGGTAGCCCCGCATCGTGCGGCTATCGGACCGGTGCGATTGAGAAAGGAGGCGGCGGACGGCCGGTCACACGCCGTCTATCGGATTGGCGAAGTACGGAACGCCGCCGACGCGCCGCGCACTCTGTCTCGCGTACGTCCGGAGGAACTCCTCGACCGGCCGTCGCCGAAGCGACTCGCGGTTCGCGTAGAGAAATCCGAGTCGGACCAGCGGGGTCGACTCGCCGTTTCGCTCTGCGGCGTCGGGGGCGGCCAGAGCGTCGCTCCCCGGCGCGTAGTAGCCGACGCCGCCGGAGCCCGTCGCGTACTGGAACTCCCTGACGCCTCGGACGAGGACCGTTCCGTCCGACGCCGGAGATGCCGCGCGCGAACGGCGACTCGCCCCGCGTTCCCCGCCGGCCGCGTCGGACGGGCGGTGGGCGGTGACCGCGCCCGCCGTACCCGCCGCGCCGCCCCGCGCGACTTCCGCCCACGTCTCGACGGGTCCGTCGCCGCCCCACGTCTCGGCGAGTCGGTTCGGCCGGAGGCAGTCGCACCACGCCCCCGGCGGGAGCAACGCCATCCGGTCGGTCGGAATCTCCCGGCCCTCGAACGCGACGCCGTTCTCGGCCGCGCGCGCCCGTTCGTCGGGCAGTATCGGTCGGCTACCGACCAACACGTCCACCTCGCCCTCGGCGAACCGCCCGAGCGCTTCCGTCGTCTCCGCGACGTCGAGGGAGACGTCCGCGCTCGGATTCCGGGTCCGAAGTCCGTCGAGGGCGATGCCCGCCGCGGCGCGTTGGGACGGACTCGCGTCTATCGTCACGGTTCCGGCGCGCCCCGCACCGTCCGCCGCAGACCCCGTCACCAGACCGGCCCCGGCCGTCGCCCCCGCCATCGCGAGGAACGTCCGGCGCGAGGTCGGATATCGGTCGCTTCCGCGGGACCCGCGAGCGTCGTTAGTCGTGGTCATTGGACGAATACTCCGTCACCGGTTACTTCCCGTCGCCGTCGTCGGTCGAATCGGTCGTGTTCGTCGGAGTGTCGGTTTCGGTCTCCGTGTGCGTCTTCGTCTCCGTCTCGGTGTGGTTCTCGCCGTCACCCGCGAAGGCGTCTTCGCCCTGCGGCGACGGGTCGTTGAACGTCTCGGGTTTCGACGGCTGTATTCCGGGGTCGTACCCCTCCAGGTCCTGTTGGGTGGTGTAGGAGAACGTCCCCTCGTCGTCCGGGGACTTCCCCGTCGTCCACGGCGTCTCGGGGTCGGGCTGCTCTTCGAGGTTCGTGGACATGAACGCGTAGTTGAACTCCTGATTCTCCGCTTCGTCCGGGAAACTGTCCGGGATGGGGAACACGTCCCACGGGTCCTCGGGGTCGGCGAGGTCCTTCAGAATCTGCACCCACTGGTTCTGGTGCATCGTGTCGCGGGCGATGAGGTACGCGAGCATGTCCTTCATGCCGGAGTCGTCGGTCATCTCGTACAGGCGGCACGCGAGTTGCCGACCCGTGGACTCTGCCGAGATGTTCGCGCACATGTCGGCCGCGAGGTTACCGGAGGCGACGACGTAGTTCCCGTTGAACGGCGCGCCGTTGGCGTCCACGAACAGAGGGTTCAGACCGCTGGAGAGGAACTGTCGGGGTTGCAGTCCCGCGAGCGTCGCGTAGTCGTTCCCGTCCAGAACGTCCTCCTTCAGCTGGACCGGTGCGCCTTGGAGGTTCTTGTGAATAGCCGTCGCGTACATCTCGATGTGGCCGAACTCCTCGGCGGCCGTGTCGATGAGCGCTCTGCGGTACGGCTTGAACTCCTCCGTCTTCGGCAGGCCTATGGCCTGCGCCATGTACTGGAGGGCCACGCGGAGTTCGCCTTCGACGCCGCCGATGCCTTCCTGCAGCATCTTCGCGAACACCGGGTCCGGCTCCTCGACTTCGACCTTGTACTGGAGTTGGTCGCCTTCGTGGTAGAACATCTATGACACCGTCTGAAGTCACAACCCAATGTCACATATATCTGATACGGGATGCCCCTGAGTGTGCGAGTATCGGCAAATTATCCGGTTTAACACCCTCTCTCGGTATTGTATTTAGTTTGTCAGATTCTCGCTCGCTCATCAACCGGGCGCGGATTGCTTCGAGTTTCTACGCGGCGAGAGGCGGCGCTGACGGGGGGAGACTGCGACGAGAACGAGATTCGGTCGGGTCCGGACTACGCTCGCTCGGACGACGTGTCCGCGTCCCCGCCCGCTTTCACCGTCGTGCCCTCGTCGAGGGCGCGGACGTACTCGTCGGGGTGTTCGAGGACCCACTGCCGCGCCGCGTCGAAGTTGTACTCCGCTAGCCCGTCGAGAACCTCCTCCGAGAGCATGTCGTGCGTCCCCATCTGGCGCATCGTCACGAGTTCGCAGTGGACCTGACGCGGCACCGCCACCGGTCCGGTATCGGAGTCGCTCATGGTCGTCGCCTCGCGTGGGTCGCACTTAGGCCTCAGTATCAGTTCGCCGGTCTATCCGGCGGAGCGAACGGTTGTCGCCACTCGCTCCGTCGAGAACGTACTGACGCAAGGAGGGGAGAACTCGAGATAGGTGCCTCTGACCGCGGTTATCACTCGTTTCGCTACACTTTCGCACTGATGCCTAAGGTGATAGGGTCGAGAGGGCTCCGGGGTGTCATTCGTAATCGATATAAACGGCCGCGCCCTGATTTCGATGCGAGCGCCGACGCCGAGACGGACGGTGTCCGTCGATGCTCGGTGCGAACGACGTGCGCGCCGATGGTCCAGTGGTAGGACATTAGCTTCCCAAGCTAATAGCCCGGGTTCAATTCCCGGTCGGCGCACTCCTGTCAGTCGTCCGCCGCCGACGTTCACCTCGCTTCGCTCGATGAACTCCCGGTCGGCGCATCTTCTCCGAGGCGAAGCCGGTTCCTTACTCCCGCGCCGTAGTCGTCACGCAGGCGTCGGGCGTGTCTTCGACCCAGACGCCGAGTCCGCCGTCGGCGTCGATGCGGCCTTCGAGGCCGTAGCACGGGAAGTCGGTCTTCCCGGTGTCGAACGTCCGCCACTCCTCGCGTTCGTCGATTCGGAAGTGGACCGTGTAGTTCCCTCGACCGTCGGTCCACGGCCCCTCTACCCGTTTCATCGCCTCGTTCGACCCGGTGCCGAGTCGGTAGGACGACCAGAAGGCCACCTCGCCGCCGCGTTCGACGAGGACGTGCATCGTGTGCGCCTCGCCGTGGCGGTTCACCACTCTGACGTACCCGAGACTCGTCCGGTCGTCGGCGGCGGCGGTCGCGGTTTCGGTCTCGGTCGCGGTTCCGTCGGCGGTGCCTCCGTCGTCGGTGGGTTCGCCGGTCGCGGTTCGGTCGTCGTTTCGGGCGTTCGTTCCGCCGCACCCGGCGAGGGCCGCCGCCCCGACGGCGGAGAGCGAGAGGAGATTGCGGCGAGAGAGCGGTCGAGCAGTCGGTTCGTCGCGTCGGTTCATGAACGCGACTCCGTAGCAGGGGTGAAAAGGTTTGCCGTCGAGAATTACGTTCGAGCGTGAGCGTCGCCGGCGGCGTCCGTCCCCGATTCGGGCGGGGAGACGACGACGTAGCCGTCGTCTTCGAGTGCCGTCGCGATCACCTCGTCGAGGTGGTCGCGCATCGCCTCCGAGAGGCGGGCTATCTTGGGGTCCTCCTCGGTGAGTTCGACGCGGGCGGCGTCGCCCTCCGCGGCGAAGCGGTATCGACGGCCGTACTTCTCGCCGTTGTTGCCGTAGGCGATGACCGTGAGGTACGGTCGGCCGCGGTACTCCAGTCCCGGGGCCGCCTCGGGGTCGTACGCCGCCCAACTGCCGACGGGGTACGCCGTCACGAGTGCGAACTCCGAGAGGTTCGTCGCGTACCGACCGACGACCAACGCCTTCTCCAAGGTTTCGCGGTCCCACGTCGTCTCCTCGCCGGTTCGGGCGTGTCGACCGACGACGCGTTCGGGGGTGATCTCCGCGACTTCCCACTCGTCGATGCGGACCGACTCCACGTCGCTCGCGGCGTTCTTGATTCGGTCGCCGACGCGGACGCCGTAGTAGACGGGGCGGCCGGGGCGCCACTGGATGTGCAGTTCGTCGGGGTACCGGAGGATGCGCACCTCCCGTCCCTGGATGATTCGGTGCTCGACCGCGGTGAACCCGTCGCTCTGAGTCGTTGCCATAGGCTCACTAATCGCGCGCTGAGGAGATAATCCTCGCTACGCGCCGGATTGCCGGATGGTCACCCGAAGAACTCGGCGAACTGCCGGGAGTCGAGGAGTGCCAGAAGCGTCGCGGCGGCGTCCTCGTCGAACCAGAGGCGGCGACGCCACCACGGGCCGCGGCCGGAGTCGTTCGACAGTCGGGTGACGATTTCGTTCGCCTCCGCGCCCGCCGTCGGGGAACTGAGGGGGACCACCCGGTCGAACAGGCGGGAGTTCCGCGTCCCGGCGACGAGGACTTTCGCGTCGAACGGGTCGCGCTTGACGTGGGCGTTGTTGGCGAAGCGTTCCCGGTCGGCCGTCGGGAGCGTCTCGTACTCCTCTCCCGTCACCGCGACGTCCACCTCGAACGCGCCGATGAGGTAGACGCCCCAGTCGGGCGGGAGGTGAGAGGCGGCGTCTTCGTACTCGCCGTGGAAATCCAGCGTGGCGTAGAAGAGGAGCCAATCGCCGGGGTCGAGCGTCGAGAGCGGACCCGCCTTCACCGCGTGTTCGTCGCCGTACGTGTACGACTCGCAGAAGGGGTACGTCTCGAACTCCGGGTCGAGGTGGACCGGTCGGTCCATCACCTCCGGGGGGAGTTCGACCGGCGGGTCGAGGTCCGCGTACGTCGGCACCGAGGCGGCGGGACGCGTCGGTTCTCGTTCGGGGATCGGGACGTAGGCGAACGTCCCGTCGGGGTATACCGGCCCCCGGACGCCCGGGAGGTTCGTGTTGGCGGCGACGTTGATGGCGATTGCGCGGGGCATGAATGGAGCGGTCGGACTACGCGGCGGTCGAACGTCGGCGAGAGCGTCGTCGGGCGGACGGGCGCGTCACGTGAGCCGACTCGTGCAGTTCCAACACCGGTCGAAGGTTCGGTCGGGTTCGTTCTCCACCCCGCACCGCGGACAGACGCGCGCGTCCGACCGGGTCTGCTCCCGGTCCCACGCCTCCGTCGCTTGCAGGCGCGAGACGCCCACCGCGTCGCGTCCCCGCGGCGCGGTCCGCGCACGCGACTCCGCGTCCTCCCCGTCGCTCCCGAACCCCCCCTCGTACGTGACGCCCTCGTCGTCGCTGAGGAGGTATCGGTACACCACCAGCTGGAGCACCGTGAGGCCGATGGCGTAGACGACTATCCATCCCCACGCGTCCATACCGTGATAAACGATACCAAGACACTTTATCCTTCGGTCGCGGGGGAACGCGGCGGCCGAGACGCGTTCGTCGGCGTCCGCCCGCAGGTCGGGGTCAGGAGGCGTCCGGCGGCGACAGGTCGCGGTCGAACTCGTCGAACGCGTCCAACCCGTCGGGCAGGTCGTACGGGATCTTCCGCTCGTCCTGCCGGTTCGTGAGTCGGTCCTCGATGGGTTCCGCGACGGACTCCCACCCCGGTTTCACCTTCACGCTCTTGGCGGGGATGCCGACGACGATGTGATGGGGGGGCACGTCGCCCTGCACGGCGGCGCGCGCGCCGACGACGGCGTTCTTCCCGATGCGGCATCCGGCGCGCACCATCGAGTCGTACGTGACGCGGGCGTCGTCCTCGACGATGGTGTGGAAGTTCTCGACTTGCGTCTGGTCCACGATGTCGTGGTCGTGGCTGTAGATGTGGGCGTTGTCCGAGATGGACACCCGGTCGCCGATGGTCAGCTTCCCCCGGTCGTCGAGGTGGACGTCGTCGTGGACGACGGTGTTGTCGCCGACGGTGATGTTGTGGCCGTAGGTGAACGTGATGCCCTTGAAGAAGCGGCAGTTGTCCCCGCACTCGTCGAAGAGATGCTTCGCCAGCATCTGCCGGAACCGGAGCGCGAAGTGGATGTTGTCGGCCATCGGCGTCGCGTCGAACTGCCGCCAGAGCCACTGGAGGTGCTTCGAGCGCGTGAACGCCTCTTCGTCCTTCTCCGCGTAGTACTCCGACTCCAGCGTCGCGTTGCAGGGGTCGTACCCCTGCAGCCGAACGCGTTCCGCCGCGGAGATATCCTCGCCCGCCTGCCACCGCTCGTACGCCCCGCGGTCGCCGTAGAGGTCGATGAGAACGTCTCTCACGACCTTACAGGTGTCCTCCTCGGAGGAGAGTCGCTCGTCCACCTCGTCGATGAACGACTGGACGTTCCGCTCCGCCTCCTCAGGGAGAGAGACGTGGACTTTCGTCATTGCACCTAGGTTCGCCTCCCGAAGACAAATCGGTTCGGTTGTGCGCAGGCGGTGGTGAACCGGATCTCCTCGCCTGTCGTTCCGCGATTTCGGCGGATACGAGTGCGTACTGCGGCGATTCGATATCGGCGACGGAGCGGGGTGAACTACTACCGCGTGAGTCAACGATGAGAGACCGACGCGCACTTTAGCGGCGTCCGAGAGGATGTCGCCATGGACGGCAATCGAGGACCGGACGGTCCGTCGGACGCGCCGGCGCGGGCGGCGTGGATGCGCGACCACGCGTCCGAACTCCGGCGCGAGGACTCGAACGTCGCGCCGGTCATCTACCCGACGGACGAACGGATCGACGACGAACTCCACGTCTGGGACACGTGGTTCCTCCGGGAGCGAGACGGGAGTATCGCCGAAATCGACGGCTATCGGGTCATCGTGGCGCTGACGGCGTCCTCGGACCTGCTCCCCGGAAAGCGCCACGACGTGGCCACCCTCCGCTACTTCTACTCCGATGACGGGGAAAACTGGGAGACGGGCGGGCCGGTGTTCGACGGCGAGGCGTTCGGCTCTCGGCAGTGGGCGGGGTCGGTGCTCTACGACGACGGAACCCTCTACTGCTACTACACCGCCGCCGGGCGCGCGAGGGAGAAGGAACTCTCCTACTCGCAGCGAATCGCTCTCGCGGAGGGCGGAGCGGTGACCGTCGACGACGACGGAGTGACCGTCGACGGCCCGTGGGAGCACTCGATTCTGCTCGAACCCGACGGGGAGTGGTACGAGACGGAAGCCCAGTACCGCGGGATGACGTACACGTTCCGCGACCCGTGGTTCTTCGAGGACCCCGCCTCCGGCGAGACGTACCTGCTGTTCGAGGCGAACACGCCGGTTCCGGAGGGCTCCGACGCCTGCGGGGGCGACGCCGGCCAACAGGAGTTCAACGGGAGCGTCGGTGTCGCCCACTCGCCGACGGGCAACCCGACGGACTTCGAACTCCGGCCGCCCCTCTTAGACGCCGTCTGCGTGAATCAGGAACTCGAACGCCCGCACCTCGTCGTCCGTCAGGGGCGGTACTACCTGTTCGTCTCCAGCCACGTCCACACGTTCGCCCCCGGACTGGAGGGGTACGACGCCCTCTACGGCTTCGTCGCCGACGGGTTGCGCGGCGACTACGAACCGCTGAACGGCCACGGGATGGTCGTCACGAACCCGGCGGGCGCGCCGTTCCAAGCGTACTCGTGGCTGGCGTACGACCACGGCGACGAACTCCTCGCCACCTCCTTCTTCAACTACCGCGAGTACGACCGCCCGACGATGGACGACGTTGCCCTCCTCCCGGAGGACGAACAGCGTCGTCGCTTCGGCGGAACGCTCGCGCCCACCGTCCGAATCGAACTCGACGGGGCGGAGACGCGCGTCGTCGGCGCACTCGACCACGGCCATCTGCCGCTTCCCCGCGAGGAACTGCCCAAACCGTGGTGGAAGCGAGCGGAGGGCGGCGATGGCGACGGAGACGGAGAGTACTGACCTCGACTCTCGGTCAGCGCTCCCGCGCCTCGAACGCCGCGCCGAGTTCCCACGCGGCCGTCTCCGCGAGTTCGACGTCGCCGCCGACGGCCCGGAACGACGCGCCCTCGGCGTCCGCCCGCGTCGGATAGACGCGACTCGTGAGACAGCGCCGTTCGTTCGCGAACAGTTCGACGACGGACCCGTCCACGAACGCGCGGAGCGACAGGGAGTCTCCCTCGACAGGCATCCGTTGCTCGCTCGTATCGGGCACGCCGTCGAGAGCGCTCTCCGAGCGGTCCACGACGAGTTCGTCGCCGTCGTAGCGGACGGCGGTTCGTTCGTTGCCGGCGGGCGACTCGAACAGGCCGAGTTCGAGCGTCGCCCCCGGTTCCGTCCGCGCGTCGAACGCGAGTTCGTAGGCGTTGCCGGACACGTCGAGCGTGCGCGATTCGCCGGGGGTGAGGCAGATATCCCCCTCCGCGGCGCGGCGGCGGCGAAGGTCGGCCAGTTCCCGCGCGGGTCGCTGACGGAGTTCGCCGCCCTCGACGGACAGTTCGCGGGGAACGGTCAACAGCCCCGACCACCCGGCGTGCCACTGCGCCTCCGCGTCGCGGGCCTCGGGGGTCCACCCCCACGTGAGGACGCGCCCGTCGTCCGTCCGCGTCGACTGCGGGGCGTAGTAATCGCCGTAGTCCAGTCGTCCGCGGTGCTCCACCTCGAAGGAGGGGTCCCCGAGGTCGGCGGTGCCGAGGAAGTACTCGACGTGGCTGTAGTTCGAGACGTGCAACACCTGTTTCTCGCCGAAGTCGAGCAGTTCGGGACACTCCCAGACGACGCCGTGGCCCTCCCAGTCGCCGACCAAGAGGGGGCCGACGTACTCCCACTCGCGGAGGTTCGGTCCTCTGTAAAGAAGCGCCGCCCCGCCCGTGTCCTCGACGCCCGCGCCGATGAGGTGGTACCACGTGTCATCGCCGGACTCCGTCCGGCGGCCTGACGAGGTCCCCTCGTCAACGCCCTCGCGCCAGACGTTGTGGTCGCGGAACTCCGCGCGCCAGTCGTCGGTTTCGAGCAGGTCGATGGAGTCGGTGGGGGCCGAGAGGATGGGGTTCTCGCCGTGTTTCTCCCACGTGTCCAACGTCGGGTCGTCCGTCGTCGCCAGACAGGGGAGTTGGTCGCGCCCGCGCCCGCCCGTGTAGACGAGCGTCGGCGTCCCGTCCTCGTCGCGGACGGCGCACCCCGACCAGACGCCGTCTCGGTCCGGGCCGTCCGGGTCGGGCGCGAGGGCGACAGGGCGGTCCTCCCAGCGGACCAAGTCCTCGCTCGTCGCGTGCCCCCAGTGGATGGTCCCGTGGAACGGCCCGCCGGGGTTGTACTGGTAGAAGACGTGGTACGTCCCCTCGTGCTGGATTATCCCGTTCGGGTCGTTCAGCCATCCCCCCGGCGGCGAGAGGTGGTAGCGCGGCCGCCGGTGGTC
>NZ_JBHSXH010000009.1:76444-127514 GCF_042662625.1 Halopelagius fulvigenes | reverse complement strand
GCGCGTCGCCGCCGAGGAGGGCGAGGGCGTTGCGGAGAATTCGTCGCTGCGCCTCCGCGGCCTCGAAGTCCCGCCCGGGGAGGAAGGCGACTTCCGAGCCGACGCCGTACGTATCACCTTCGCCGACGCGCCACGCGAACGCCGCCTTCTGCGCGACGTGGAACGCCTCGCCGCGAATCGTCGAGGCGAGTACGTCGCCGGCGGCCGGGAGTGACCCCTCGTACCGCGCGAACGGCCGCGCCGCCTCGGCCGGTTGGGTGTGGAGTTCGCGGAGGGGAAATCCCTCGAACAGGGGGTGGTCGTCGAACGTGCGCTTCTTGAGGAGTCCGCTCGGGTCCGCCGGCGTCTCGGCGCCGACGGCGTCCGGCGCGACGGGGTCGATGCCGAACGGTTCGACGGCCGAGAGGGCCCGGAGCGTCAGGAGGAGACCGTTTCCGGCCTCGAGAAACGCCGTCACGGCGTCGGCGCAGGCGGCCGCCTCGCCTCGAACCGGGTCGAACGGGCCGTCGCGGTGCCACCACGCGGCGTCGAACCGAGAGAGCGAGCGTTCGCCGGCGGCGACGTCTCCGAGCGCGACGCTCTCGACGGCGGCGACGGAGCGTTCGCACCACTCGCGGGCGGCGCGTTGTTCGTCCGTGAGTTCGTCCGCGTGCAGGAACGCGACGCGAACGGGGAGTTCGTCCATCGTCGCTGTCGTTCGAGGGGACGAGGTATTAACTCGTGGAATAGTACCCACCTTTTTGCGCCGAGTAGTCGCGCGGAGTGTGGCCCGAGGCAGGAAAAGCCGGTGCAAAAGGGCCGACGTCGAAGACGGCTCGGTCGGCGAACCGCTCACGGGTGCTCGGCGGTACTTCGGCGTACCGCTTCTCTCCCAAACCGCTCGACACAGCCGAAGTAGATACGAACGCTCTATGCGGGCAGTAGGTCGTGCCCGAGTTGGCTGAGCATGCCGAAGATGTCGAAGTTCGCCCACCGTTCGGCGACTTTCCCATCTTCGATACGGACGACGTTGATGCCCATGATGTCGATGCGGTTGCCGGTGGGTTCGATTCCCATGAACGAACCCTCGTGAGTTCCCGTCGCCCGTCCCCAGAACGCGACTAGGTCACCCTCGGCGATGTATCGGTCGACGGTGAAATCGAGGTTCGGGAACGCCCGGTGGTATCCCCGGATGAACTCCTTGAACTCCGAGAGCGGTTCCGCTCCGTCATCCGTCGGGTCGTGGTACACCTGACGTTCGGTGAGGATGTCGTCCATCGCTCCGACGTTCCCCTCGTTCCACACCACCTCGACGTAGCGGCGAGCGACTTCCTTCGGATCTGTGTTTTCGGTTGCCACGTCTATCGTACGCTCCGAGCGACGAAAAACATAGACGCAGATACCACCTGCACCGCGGCGATGTAATCGGCATCCGTGGCGGACCGTTCGAGATACGACTCGTACCGCGAGGTACGCTTCGCGCACCCGAGGCGCAAAAAGGTGGGCTAAAGTGACCCGAATACCAAGCACGCGATATGAACTACCGGACGCTGGGCGATTCGGACGTGGAGGTCAGCGAAGTCGGATTCGGCGCGTGGGTCGTCGGCACCGACTGGTGGGGCGACCGGTCGAAGCAGGACTCCATCGACCTGATTCACCACGCGATAGAGCGGGGCATCACCTACTTCGACACCGGCGACGTGTACGGCCACGGCCACAGCGAGGAAGTCGTCGGCGAGGCCATCGCGGAGTACCGCGACGACGTGACGCTGGCGACGAAGGTGGGCTACGACTTCTACAACAACCCGCAGGCGGGTCACGGCGAACTCCCGAAGGAGATTACCGGCGAGTGGATTCGCTCTGCGACCGAGAAGAGCCTCGAACGCCTCGACACCGACCACGTCGAACTGCTCCAACTCCACAACGCGAACGCGGACGAGGTGGACGAGGACGTGTTGGAGGCCCTCGACGAACTCCGCGAGGAGGGCCTCGTCGACGCCGTCGGCTGGGCGCTCGGCCCCTCCATCGGCTGGCTGGCCGAGGGCGACATGGCCATCGCAGAGGAGTTCGACTCCGTGCAGCTCGTCTGGAACCTCTTCGAACAGGAGGTCGGCAACCACTTCCTCGACACCATCGAGGAGACGGGCTCCTCGACGAGCCTCATCCCGCGCGTGCCGCACTCCTCGGGCCTCCTGAACGAACAGGTGACGCCCGAGACGGGCCACGACTTGGACGACCACCGCGGGTTCCGCCCCGACGCGTGGTACGAGACGGGCTGGGAGAAGATAGAGACGCTCCGCTTCTTGGAGCGAGACGGCGAGCGAACGATGGGGCAGGCCGCAATCGCGTACCTGCTGAGCCACAACGCCGTCGCCAGCGTCACGCCGACGTTCCACACGCGGGAGGACATCACCGAGTGGGCCGCCGCCTCGGAGGTGCCGAAACTCTCCGAGGAGGAGATGACCCGCGTCGCCGACCTGTACGAGGACAACTTCGGCATCGACCGCGACGACGGGATGGACGAACTCCGCTCGTCGGTCGGCGGCGACGACATCGAGGCGGCGGGCATCGACAAACAGCCCAGCGCGGGCCCGCGCAGTTCCGCCGACTGACGCCGTGAATCGAACGACGAAGGCGTTTCTCGCCCTGACGGCGGTCGGACACGCCGCCGCCGCGGCGTGGATTCGCCGCGACGCCCGCGCCCGCGACGCCGACGCGTCGCCGTGGGACCTGCTGACCGCCATCACCGGCCTCTTCGGTCTGGCAGGCTACCTCCGGTCGCGTCGCCGGGCGGACTGACACTTTTTATCCGAGAGCGCGGAACGTCCGCGTATGCTCTCGACCGACGCGCTCCGACGGAGGGGACCGTGACTGAACGCGCATACGCGCCCGGGAGCGTGACCGTCGTGTTCGTTCCGCAGGACGACCCCGAGGAGGGCTCTCTCGGCGTCAGTTTCGCCGTCGAGGACGGCGTGACCGCGACGGTCGAACCCGCCGCGGAGACGGTCGTCCGCCTCGACGGCGACCGAACCGACTTCGAACCCGTCGAACGCCTCCTGTCGCGTCTGAACGTCAGCGCCGCCGTCGAACTCGACGCCGCCGTCCCCGTCGGGCGGGGGTTCGGTGCCAGCGGTGCCGCCACGCTCGCGACCGCCCTCGCGGCGAACGAGGCGTTCGGCCTCGGTCGCTCCCGCGAGTCGTCGGTGCGGGCGGCCCACCGCGCCGAAGTCGCGGCGGGGACGGGCCTCGGCGACGTGTTCGTGCAGGACCGCGGCGGCGTCGTCTGGAACACCGGCGACGGCGTGCGGCGCGCGGAACCCGACGGCGAGACGGTCGCGTACGCGTCCTACGGCGGCATCTCCACCGTGTCCGTCCTCGGCGACAAGGAGGCGATAGCCGCCGTCGCCGCCGCGGGGCGGGAAGCGCTCTCGTCGTTCGACCCCGAAGCGCCCCTCCCGGAACTGTTCGATGCGGCGTGGCGGTTCGCCGACGAGAGCGGGTTGGCGACGGACGCCGTGCGTACCGCCGTCGCAGACGTCACCGCGGCGGGCGGGTCGGCGACGATGGCGATGGTCGGCGAGACGGTGCTGGCCGTCGGCGCGCCGGGCGTCCTCCCGAACCGGACGCGACTCACCGCTTCGGGCGCGGAACTCCGCTGAGTCGACTCTCCCGGCGTCAGCGGCGGCGATCGCGGCGGCGGGAGGCAAAGTTATTTTCGTCCGGTTGTCAATTAGCGCGGTATGTCCGCCCTCCGAAGCGCGAGCGAGTGGTTCTCCGTACAGGCAGAGACGTTGAAAGAGAATCCGGCGCTGCTCGGATTCGTCGTCGCCCTCTGGATGACGCTTTTGGTGCTGTTCTCCGGCGGGAATCCCGTGATGGCGTTTCTCATCCTCGCTCCGGTGTTCACGGCGATGGGGTACGGCGTAGACGCACTCATTCAGAGAGCGTTCGGGAACGACGCCGGCACCGCCCCGAGCAGAGGAGAGGAGTACGAAACCGGCTACGGGAACGAGTACGAGACGGCGGACGAGGGACGGGCGATAGCGCGTCTGCGCGAGCGGTACGCCGCCGGGGAGATAGGTCACGACGAGTTCGAACGCCGCCTCGAACGGTTGCTGGAGACGGAAGAACTCGCGGACGGGGCGTCGAGACGGCGCGAACGCGAGTACGAGTACTGAACCCCTTCGTTTCCATTCGAAACCGCTCGCCCGAGGGGCGTCTGACGTGCAGTGGTAACCGTGTCTGACCGAAGGAGAAAGAGCGGGGTTCGTTCGTGCGTCGGTCCGTCTCAGGCGAGGAACACGTGTCGGGGTCTGTCGGCCAACACGTCCCGACCCCACTGGACGGTGTCGCGGAACTCGTCGGACCGGAAGAACGCCATCGCGTCCTCGCGGGCGTCCCACTGGCTGGCGATGAACATGTCGTCTTCGTCTTCGACGTTCACCATCAGGTCGGTGTCTTGGTGGCCGTCCATCTCCTCCAGCAGGCCGCCGACGGTGCCGAACTTCTCGACGAACTCCTCGCGGTAGTCGGATTTGACCGTGTAGAACATCCCCATCGTCCCGAATCCGGACTCCTCGCCCGCGCGGGAGACGATGCCGGGGAGTTCCGAGAGGAACCCGGCGGCCGTCTCGGCGGCCGACTGGGTGTCCCAGATGCTCACGACGGCGCTTCGGTCGCGTTCGTTCGCCTCGTACACCGCCGTCTTGACGTGCGTGTCGTAGTGCTCGAAGTTGCCGCGGAGGCCCTCCACCTCCTCGAACAACTCGTCGGTGTCGGCCTCGGAGTAGAGCACCGTCGCGTAGACGTCCTCGCCGTGGGGCTTCCCGGCGTAGATGTTCAGGTCTTCGAGTTCGCCGCGGATGTCGCCGGACGTCCCGCCGTCCTCGCCGTGCGGGGCGTCGCCGTGGGCGCTTCCGCCGCCGCGGCCGTGGTGGCCGCCGCCGCCGTCACCGTGGTGCGCGGAGTCGCCGTGGGCGTGACCGTGCGCCTCGCCGTGCGCGCCGCCGTGTTCGCCGTGCGGGGAGTCGTGGTCGGCCGTCGGAACCGCCTCGCCCTCCAAGTACGCGCCGAGGTCCGCGGGCGGGAAGCGGCGGCCGACGTAGAACCGGCCGAACTCGCCGTACTTCGAGGAGACGTCGTCGAACCGCATGTCGTAGACGATGTTCTTCATCTCGACGGGGTCCTCGGCGAACAGGGTCACGCCCCACTCGAAGTCGTCGAATCCGACGGAGGAGGCGATGACCTGCTTTATCTTCCCGGCGTAGTCGCGGCCGGTGTCGCCGTGGTCGGACATCATCTCCGAACGCTCCTCGAAGGAGAGGTCGTACCAGTTGTACTCCTCGCCGCGGCGCTTCGACATCGGGTAGAACGCCACGTACTGGTCCTCGGGGATGTCGGGCTTCAGTTTCCCCTCGATGTAGTTGCGGAGGCCGGCGTCCACCTCCTCTTTGTCGCCCTCGAAGTACTCCTGTGAGACGTAGCCCGACACCTCCGTCACGGAGACGTACGAGGTCGGTTGCTCCGTGAACGCCGCCAGCGCCGTCCGTTCGAACTGGCGTTCGGCGCGCGAGAGGTCGTCGAGCGTCGGTCGGAGGTGGACGACGAGAAGGTCGGCCTTGTGACCGAGGACGGAGAAGACGGCCGACGCCCCCTCCTCGGCGTCCTCGACCGCCTCGTGCGTTCGGAGGTACGCGACGCCCTCTTCTATCGCGCGTTCCCGTTCGTGGGCGGGCGCGTCGCGCCACGCGTCCCAGTCGACGGTTCGGAAGTCGTGCAGGACGAACCAGCCCTCGTCGGTCGGTGGGGCCTCTGGCATACCGGTGAGTTGGAATCCCTCCCGTATGGGAGTTGCGAGTCGTCGCCGCGGTTCGAGAACCGCCCGAATCGGCGGCCGGCGGGCGAAACTGTCCGGACCGAAACTCTTTCACGCGGATAGTCGGAAACAACTTCCGATGCGGAAAAGCGGCCCGCCGAAAGGCCTCATCTCGTACTTAGTGCTGGAACTGCTGGAAGAGAAACCGCGGTACGGGTACGAGATACTCAAGGAGATAACCGAGATAAGCGGCGGTCACTGGGAACCGTCGTACGGGTCCGTCTACCCCATCCTCTACAAGTTCGAGGAGAAAGGCTGGGCCGAACGGGTCGAACGCGAGGAGGAGTCCGACCGCAAGTACTTCGAACTCACCGAGGCGGGCGAGGAGGAACTCGCGGAGAAACGCCGCGAGGCGGGCGGGAAAGCCAGCGAGTTCGCCGACATCATCCTCGGTTTCTACCACGTCTACGTCGGCTTCGCCACCGACGAGCGGTTCGAACTCGAACCGCCGGCGGACGGGTGGCGCTACGACGAGACGTTCAGTTCGTGGATAATCGAGCAGTTGATTCGCCACCACGAACGCGACTTCGGCGAGTTCGAGCGAATCGACGCGACGCCCGAGGAGTTCTACGACCGCGAGGGCGTCGAGGAAGACGGCGAGTAACCGGCTACCCGCCGAGGACCGTCGGCCCGAAGATGAGCACCAACAGCGACAGCAGCATCGTCACGCCGACGCTCGTGGTGATGGTTCTGACGAGGGGGTACGGTTCGTCCACGGGCAAGCGGGAGACGACGGCCTCGACGCTCGTCCGCAGGATGCGCCCGCCGTCGAGCGGATAGCCGGGGATGCAGTTGAACATGCCGAGCTGGAGGTTTATCCACGCCATCCAGAAGCAGACGTTGGCGAGCAGGAACACCCCGGTTCCGAGGAACCCGAGCGGTCCGGTCACCGCGTAGAAGTTGTAGACGTTCTGCGTGAAGCCCGGGAAGTTCGGGATGCCGAGGACGAGCGACGCCAACGGCAGGATGAGCGAGACGTACACCGCTCCGAGCGGCGAGTCCGCGACGCCGCCTGACAGCGACGCGGCGTCCGGGCCGCCGTCGCCGCCGAGGAGCGAGACGTACGTCCCCGCGGGGTACGACTGGACGCCGAAGTCGGTCAGGAGCAGTCCGCTCGTCCCGAACAGGTTCACGCCGAGGAAGCCGCCGCCGTCGCGGGGGTTCTCGCCCAGCGTCACGTCGTACGTGCTGAACGACCCGTCCTTGTACACCTCGACGGACACCGTCTCCCCCGGCGAGATGCCGTCTAAGACGCGCCCGAGCTCCGTCGAGGAGGTGACGCGCGTCCCGTCCACGGCGGTGATGACGAACGGTGCCGAGGGGACGCCGGCGTCGGCGACGGGGCCGTTCGAGGCGACGGACGTGACGTACGCGCCGACGGGAATCGTCACCGTACCGCGGGAGGTGGTCAGTTCGGCGAACCGGTCCCGACCGACCGCCTCGGAGAAGCCGCGTTGGGTGTACACCGGCGTCCCGTTGACCGCCTCGACGCGGATGGGTTCGTCGCCGCTGCCCACAGAGAGGTTCGCGGGGTTGCCCGCGACGGTGCCGGCGACGACGAGTGACCGTCGGACCGTCACGGTCCGCGTCTCGCGGTCGGCGGCGCTCTGTCCGCCGTTGAGTTCGACCTGCACCGACCGCGCGTCGGCGTTCAGAAGCGCTCTGTCGAGCGAACTCTGGTTGCTCACGGGCATCCCCCCGACGGCGGTGATTCGGTCGCCCTGCGAGATGCCGCCGGCGGCCGCGGCCGACCCGTCGTACGCCCCGGCGACGGCCATGCCGGGCGCGACGCCGATGGAGGCGATGACGGGGCCGAACAGCAGGGCGAACGCGACGATGGTGACGGCGAAGTTGTTCGTCACGCCCGCGGCGAACATCCGGGTTCGGCCGCCTCTGTCGGCGTTGCGTTGGCTCTCCTCGTCGGGTTCGACGAACGCGCCGAGGGGAAGCACCGTGAAGAGGAACACCCCCATCGACTCGATGTCGATGTCCTCGACGCGACAGAGGATGCCGTGGCCGCCCTCGTGGACGACGAGTCCGACGAGGAGGCCGAAGACGATTTCGGGGGCCACCGAAAGCGGCAGGAAGTCGTTGACGCCGGGGATGACGAGGAAGTTCTGCGGCTGATTGACCGCCGAGGGCGCGGGCGGGTTCTGGAGGATGAAGACGCCCTGCGCCAGGAGGAAGAAGAACATCCCGAACATGATGACGAGGGCGGCGCCGACGCCGACGTTGCTCCACGCCCGCCAGAAGCGCTTGGGCGTCGCGAGCCAGTCGATGAAGTCGCGACCGCGTTTCGTGTGTATCGTGGTGAACGGACCCTGTACCTTGACCGAGGAGGGGAGGAGACCGCGTCGTCGGAGGAAGAAAGCGGCGAACGAGTACGCCAGCAGGCCGACGAGAACCCACAGTAGCGTGTTCATCAGAGGAAGGGAAGTACGCGCCGGTGAAAGACGTTCGGATTGTCGGAGCGTTCCGAGTCGGCCCCCCGCCGTCCCAAGGAGTATATGACAGGGCGGAGGAGTACCCGACAGAGATGTTCGAAGGGACGCACTACGAGGTCAGACAGAAGTTCGGAATCAGCACGAAGTACCGCGTCTACGAGGACGGCCGGCCCATCCTCGAGTCAAAGAAGAAGAAACTCCGCCTGAAGGAGGACTTCCGCTTTACCGACGCCGACACCGGCGAGGAACGCTTCCGCGCGAAGGCCGACAGCGTCCTCGACATCGCCGCCGCCTACGACATCGTAGATTCGAAGACGGGCGAGCGAATCGGGTCGGTGAAGCGAAGCGCCATCTCGTTTGCGAAGCACGAGTACGCCCTCCTCGGCCCGGACGGGGAGACGGTGGCGTACATCCGCGAGGACAGCGTTCTGAAGGCCATCATCCGCCGGAACGTGACGACGTTCCTCCCCTTCACCTACAACGTGGAGGGGCCCTCGGGCGAGTCGTTGGGGTCAATTCACGAGTCGTTCTCCTTCCGGGACAAGTACCAGATAGACCTCACAGACACCGCGTCCGTGGACCCCCGACTCGTCGTCGTCGGCGCGGTGGTCGTGGACGCGATAGAGGAGAACTGAGGGAGAACGGGGCCGGTCAGGCTTCCCGGCGCAACCGTTTCACGACGAGGTCGCGGTCGAGTTCGCCGAGGAACTCACCGAGGCGCGGCCCCTGCGGTTGGTCGAAGAACAGGCGGTAGCCGGCCTCGAAGAACTCGCCGACGTCCACGTCGTGTCGCTTCGCCGCCTCGTATATCTCGCCCTGTATCTCCTCGCCGTCGTGACCCTCCTCGACGAACGCCGCCAGGTCCGCCAAGGCCGCCTCGACGTCGGCGTCGAACGCCACGTCGGGCAGGTCAGCCTGCAGACGGTAGTTGTACTGGTTGTCGAGGCGTTGCGCCCACGCGTGCGCGCGTTCGACACGTTCGAGAGCCTCCTCGACGGCCCACTCGGGGGTGTCATCGTCGAAGTAGCCCTCGTTCGTCGCCATCCGAATACGGAGGTCCCTGTCGTCGGTCATGCCGAGGACGGCCGCGAACGTGTAGGGGAGACGGACGCGTTCGTCGCGCACCTCGTCCACGACGAACGGGTACGCCCGGTCGGCGAGGGCGTCGAGGTTCTCGTCGTCCTCCTCGCCGAAGTAGATGCGCTCGAAGCGGTCGAACTCGTCCACCAGTTGGTCGAGACGGGAGATGTCGAAGTCCTTGGCCTTCTTCGGGTTGCGGACGAAGAAGTACCGGAGCACCTCCGGTTCGAGGAGTTCGAGGATCTCGTCGACGGTGACGATGTTCCCCTCCGAAGAGGAGAGGGGGTCGCCGTTGAGCGTGAACCACTCGTACACCATCGGCACCGGCGGTTCGATGCCGAGGACGTTGCGCGCGATGTCGTCGCCGGATGGCCACGACCCCTCGGCGTGGTCCTTGCCGAACGGTTCGAAGTCGACGCCGAGGACCTGCCACTGGCCGGGCCACTCGAACCGCCACGGCAGTTTCCCCTCGCGGAAGGAGGCGGTGCCCTCGTGGCCGCACCCCTCGATGTGGCGGTCGCCGGCGTCGATGCCGTCGCAGACGTACTCGACCGTCTCCGAGTCGAGGTCCACGCTCGTTATCGTCTGGGTCAGCGTGCCGCACTCCTCGCACTGCGCCATGAACGGGACGTACTCGTCGTCCACCTTGTCCTGATACTCGCTCAGCACCTCGCGCGCCTCGTCGGCGCGTTCGAGGACGCGGCGGACGACGGGGTCGAAGTCGCCGTTCTCGTACAGTTCGGTGTTCGACACCATCTCGATGGGGACGCCGATGAGTTCCGCGCTCTCTTCGAGGAGGTTGGTGAAGTGTTCGCCGTACGACCCGACTTCGCCGAAGGGGTCGGGGATGTCCGTGTAGGGCTTCCCGAGGTTCTGGCCGAGTGCGCCCGCGTTCACGTCGCCGAGTCCGACGATGTTCCACTCGTCGTCGGCGAGTTTCCGCGGGAGCTTCCGGAGGGCGTCCTTGTCGTCGGAGGTGAACACCTGTCGGACCTCGTGGCCGCGTTCGCGGAGGGCCTCCGCGACGAAGTAGCCGCGCATTATCTCGTTGAAGTGGCCGAGGTGGGGGACGCCCGACGGCGAGACGCCGCCCTTGACGACGATGGGGTCCTCCGGGTCGCGGGCCTCTATCCGGTCGGCTATCTCGTCGGCCCAGAAGGCGCGGTGCTCCGTCGCTTCGCTCTCGGCTTCGACGGACGGGAGTTCCTCGGACTCGGGGGTATCTTCGGTCATCTACTGCTGTGCCCAGTAGCTCGGTTCGTCGCCGACGCCCTCGGGGACGATGTTCGTCCCGTCGTGGTCGCCCGAGAGGACGGCGCGTTCGATTCGCCCGGGGTCGGTCCCGTCGAGGACGATGGTGCGAACCTTCGAGCGTTCGATGAGTTTGGCCGCCAGGAGGTCCACGGGCGCGGACGCCCCCGCGTCGCGACTCATCGGCGCGATGACGTCTACGAGCTCTGACGCGGAGAGTTCGTCGTACTTCTCCGCGCCGTCGTCGGCGCTCGGGTCCGAACTGTAGACGCCGTTGACGCTGGTTCCGTAGACGAGGAGGTCGGCGTCGACGTACTCCGCGAGGGCCGCCGCGACGGCGTCCGTCGTCTGTCCGGGCATGACGCCGCCCATGACGGAGATGTCCCCGCGGCGGATGGCGTCGCCCGCCTCCTCGTAGTCGTGCGCGACCTTGGGGTCCACCCGCGGGCCGAGTGCCGCGATGAGCAGGCGGGCGTTGATCCGCGTCACGTCGATGCCGATCTGGTCGAGTTGGACCTCGTTGGCTCCGAGGTCCCGCGCCGCGCCGATGTAGTCGCGCGCGACGCCGCCGCCGCCGACGACGGCACCGATCTCGCAGCCCTCGCGGGCGAGGTTCTCGACGACGGACGCGTGCCCCTCGACGCGTCTCGCGTCGAGTTCCGGCGCGAGTACGCTCCCGCCGATAGAAATGACGACTCTCATTGCCCCGTCGTTGCCACGAACCGGTCTTAAGGGTTATCAAGTCCGCGACGGACTGACGCCGCGACTCACCCGTCCCTCGCCCGACCTATCGCGGAGCGAGGCGCTTCGCGCCCGAAGCGGACCCGCGGAGCAACACTAAAGCCCGTCGCAGACCGCCGTTTCGGATATGCACCTACTCGGAGTCGTCGGGCCGGGGGCGACGGCGCTGTGCGAACGAGTCGCACCCCTGCTCGACGGGCGCGTTGCGACGGTGGAATCGCTCTCGGACGTGTCGGGCGGGGACGCGGCGGAGTCGGTGCCGTCGCTCGACTCCCCGTCGGATGGCGACGCCGCCTACGGACTCGGCGCGGACGGGTCGTGGGTCGCCGCGGGCGACGGGAAGACGCTCGACGACGTCCTTGACGAGTTGGCCGCGACGTACGACTACGCGCTCCTGTCGGGGTTCCCCGACGCCGGCGCGCCCACGGTGGCACTCGGCGGGGCGGAGGCCGGCGACGCCGAACTCGAAGCCGAGGACGCCGAGTCGGTCGACCTCGACGCCGTCGCTGAACTCGCGGAGGCGGGCGAACCGCACGTCACCCTCGAACGCCTCGTCGAACGGGCGAAGGCGTCGCCGCGGGCCGAGTACGCCGGCGCCATCGCCACGTTCACCGGGCGCGTCCGCGCGAAGGACGACGAGGACGACGCGCGAACCGTCCGGCTGGAGTTCGAGAAGTACGACGGCGTCGCCGAGGAGCGAATGGCGAGCATCGAGTCCGAACTGGAGGCGCGCGACGGCGTCGAGGAAGTCCTCCTGTTCCACCGAACCGGCGTCGTCGAGGACGGCGAGGACATCGTCTTCGTCGTCGTCCTCGCCGGGCACCGCGGGGAGGCGTTCCGCGCGGTGGAGGACGGGATCAACCGCTTGAAGGACGAAGTTCCGCTGTTCAAGAAGGAGACCACCGTCGAGGACGACTTCTGGGTCCACGACCGGGCGTGAAACGTCCGCGTACGCGTCCGCCGCGCGTCTGACGGCGATGGCGACCCGAGCCCGAACGGGGACAAAACCAGCAAGAAATACCGTCTTAACGCCACCTAACCGGCAATATCTTCCGCTTCACGGATCCAATGTTTTCATCCGTTACTCAAAAGAACAAATCGTTTATATCGGTTTCTAAAACGTCTAATCGGTTTCTGAAGCGTCGTGAAACGTGCATTTTTCGCTATTTAGGGGTGAAAGCGGTCGAATTCCCACTAACGTTCCTTTCTTTATATACTCTCCCGGAAGCATGGAGGAAGTGAGGTCACACAGATGAGCGCAACCGCAAACCCCTCCACCGAGTCCGCAAGCGAGAACGTCTCGAAAGAAGACCGTCTGAAGCAGTACCTCGTCGAGAAGGCGCAGGACGGCGAGCTGTACTTCAAGTCGAAGTTCATCGCGGACGAGGTCGGTCTCTCGCCCAAGGAGATCGGCGCCCTGATGGTCAAGCTCCGCGAGTCCGCGACGGAGCTGACCATCGAGAAGTGGTCGTACACGAGCGCGACCACGTGGCGCATCGAACCGAACCACGCCTGAGCGGGCGCGTTCGTCGCTGAACGACCGCCGCCCGAGTGTCCCCGCGACTCCTTCCGCCGTTCCGACCGCCGCGCGTCGGCGGGGCCTCCCCCGCCCGCCGACGACGAGCGGTCACGACACCCGCTGTCACGGGATTTATACCGACGTGCGACATACTTGTGTAGCGATGGAATCCGTCGATTCGGCGGAGGCCCCGCCGGTCGAGGCCCTCCAGTCGGTGTTTCACCTCCACGAGACGCGCCGGGACGGTGACCGCATCCTCTACTACGGCGAATCGCTTGTCCCGGAGCGAATGCTCGTCCGCGAGGTGTGGCCCGTCTTCAGGCGCGCCGGATACGAAGTGCAGGTCACCTCGACCGCCTCCGGCAGGGAGGACGTGATCGTCGCCCGACCCGTCTCCGAGGGCGTCGAGGGCGTCCCGTGGAAGAACGTCGGCCTCTTCCTCGCCACCGTCGTCTCGACGATGCTCGTGGGCGCGCTAACGTGGTACTACATCCCCCTCTCGGAGGTGATGGCGAACCCGCTGGTCGTCCTCCGGGCGTGGCCGTTCACCGCCGCCGTCCTCGGCGTGTTGGCGACGCACGAACTCGGCCACTACGTCGTGGGACGGTACCACGGGGTGGACATCTCGCTCCCCTATCTCATCCCATTCGTCTTCCCGTTCGGGACGCTCGGGGCGATAATCCAGATGCGCGGGCAGATGCCCGACCGGGAGGCCCTCTTCGACATCGGCGTCGCCGGCCCGTTGGCCGGTCTGGTCGCGACGGTCATCGTCACCGCGGTCGGCCTCTCCCTGCCGCCGATGACCATCCCGTCGTGGGCGGTGCAGGAGGGCGGCGAGGTCATCGTCTTCAACAACCCGCCGCTTTTGAACATCATCGCGGAGATACTCGGCCGACCGACCGAGTACACCGACCCGACGGTCACCGTCCACCCGGTCATCATCGGCGGGTGGGTCGGGATGTTCTTCACCGTCCTGAACCTGCTCCCCGTCGGGCAACTCGACGGCGGCCACATCGTCCGCGCGATGGTCGGCGAGGCGCAGGAACGCGTCGCGGCGTTCGTCCCCCTCGTCCTGTTCGGCCTCTCGGGGTACCTCTACTACGGACTCGGAAACAACCTCAGCGAGTCCGTCGGCCTGTGGGCGTTCTGGGGGCTGTTCTCGACGGTCATCGCGTTCAAGGGCCCCGCCGACCCCATCGACGAGTCGCCGATAGGGCCAGCCCGCATGGCGCTCGGTCTCCTCACGTTCGCGCTGGGAGCGCTCTGTTTCCTCCTCGTGCCCATCGAAGTGATGACCGTCTGAAGGGGCGGGGGCTCCGTCTCGGACTCTACCCGTTCGACGCGTGGGTGTATCCCTCGTCGGGGACCGGTTCGCCGTCCGCGACGATTCCCTCGGCCGTCACCTCGCCGACGACGGTGACCGGGACGGGGGCCGACGCCCGAACCGCCGAGAGGTCCGACTCGGGGACGGTGAACACGAGTTCGAAGTCCTCGCCGAAGTACGCCGCCATCTCCCTCTCGTCGCCGTCGCCCCCGGCGTAGTCGGCGACGGCGTCGTGGACGGGGAGACTGTCCCACGACACGTCGAACCCGCAGTCGGACGCCTCCGCGAGTTGGTGGAGCGAACGCGCGAGTCCGTCGCTCGAATCCATCATCGCCGTCGCGTGCGGCGCGACCGCGACGCCCGAGGCGACCCGCGGGGGGAACCGAAAGAGGTCGTTCCCGCGTTCGACGTCGCCCGCCTCGAACGCGCGGAGTCCGGCGGCGCTTCGGCCGAGAGCGCCGGTGACGCAGACCACCTCGCCAGACGACGCCCCGGACCGGAGGACCGCACCGTCGTCGCTCACGTCGCCGAGGGCCGTCGTGGCGACGGTGAACTCGTCGTGGGTGTCCAAGTCGCCGCCGACGTACTCCGCGCCGACGGACTCGCAGACGTCGCGCGCGCCGCCGACGAACGCGCGGAGTTCGTCCTCGTCGAGTGCGGGCGCGCCGTAGGCCGCAACCGCTGCCGTGGCCGCCGCGCCCATTGCCGCCACGTCCGAGAGCGACGCGCCGACGGCGCGCCACCCGGCGGTGTACCGCGTCGTCCCCGCCGGGAAGTCGGTGGACTCGTGGAGCATGTCCGTCGTCACCACCTGCGCGCCGACGACGGCGGCGTCGTCGCCCGCGCCGGGGAGGTCCACCGCGAGCGCTCGGAGCGCCGTTCGTTCGTCCATGCTCACTGTCTCGTCCCGACGGCGAAAAAACCACCCCGTCGCGCCGGTCCGCGCTGCGGCGTCGGTCCGGCTCCGGATCCCGTCGTACCCGTCGGCCGTCGGTCACTTTCGATGGCTTGATGCCGCGGACGGCCGACGGTCGGGATATGGCCCGCGAGAACCTCCGCGCCACCGTACTGGGATTTCTCGGCGCGTTCGCGGTGTTCGCGGTGCTGTTTTACTACGCCGGCGTGGACGACCTGATCGGCACCCTCCAACGGGCCGACCCCATGTACGTCGCACTCGTCGTCGCCACCACGCTCGGTTGGTTGGCGGCGTGGAGCGTCGCGCTTCGGACGGTGTTGGGCGTCCTCGGCGTCGAGATGTCGTTCGCGAAGTCGTTCTTCATCTTCAACGGGGCGATGTTCTCGAACAACATCACCCCGTTCGGGCAGGCGGGCGGCGAACCGGTCACCGCCTACCTCATCACCCGCACCGCCGACGCGGAGTACGAGACGAGCCTCGCGGCCATCGCCAGCGTGGACACGCTCAACTTCGTCCCCTCCATCACCATCGCCCTCATGGGCGCTATCTACTACGCGACGGAGGTCACCCTCGGGACGAACCGCGACCTCGCGCTGGCTATCGTGGCCGTCGTCGCCCTCGCGGTGACCGTCCCCACCATCGGCTACCTCGCGTGGCAGCGGCGGTACGAACTGGAGACGCGAATCGTCAGGAGCCTGACGCCGCGCATCCAGTGGGTCACGGAGCGCGTCCCGCGCATCACCCCTCCAACGAGGGAGGGCATCGAGAAGCGCATCAACGGCTTCTTCCGCGCCATCGAACGCATCGCGACGAACCCGCGCGGATTGGCGCTGGCGCTCGGGATGTCCGCCTTCGGGTGGTCCTTCCAGATGCTCGGCCTCTGGCTCTCGTTCAGGGCCATCGGAATCAACATCCCGCTGTCTATCGCCCTGTTCGTCGTCCCCATCGGCGCGATAGCGGGCGTGACGCCGCTTCCGGGCGGAGCGGGCGGCATCGAGAGCGTCCTCGTTCTGCTCCTGCTCGCGGCCCCCCTCCCGAACGTCACGAACTCCATCGCCGTCGCCGCCGTCGTCATCTTCCGCGGCGCGGTGTACTGGATCCCCATCCTCATCGGCGGCACCGTGATGGCGTGGGTGAGCGCTCGCGCGAACGGGGCGTAGCGAGTCGCACCCGCCCCGGGGTCCGTCCGTGCGCCGGGGCCGAACCCGTCGGTTCGGCCCGCCGGCCGTATCACGGACGGGAGAAGTCGAAAAACCGCACGGCAACCACTCCTATGTGCGTGGATACGAGATACAACTACGAGATGAGTAATTGGTCTGATAGTGGCGAGACGCGAAGACGGCTCGATACGGACGCGGAGAATCCCGGAGTGGAAGTCGTCAAAGTCGTCGCCGACTTGGAGGGGGTCCACCCGACCGAGTTGACGACCGCCTACGACCGCGTGGACGGCGTCCTCGACCACCTCTTCTCGAATCCGCCGTCGCCGGAGGCTCGGATGCGGGTCCAGTTCCGCTACGAAGGGTACCGCATCACCGTCGAACAGAACGGGAACGCGACGTTCGAGAAGATGGAGTAAGCGGGGGATAGCCGCGACGCGCGGGACGCGCCGAGGCGCGGAACGGTCGCCTCGAACCCGTCTGGTGACGCGTCGAGGCGAGAGGCCGCATCGGTCGCGTACCGCCCGAATACGATGGCTTTAAACGACGCCGTCCGGAACGAGTACCCATGGTAACCATCTATGACGTTCCGGCGGACGCCCTCATCGAGGACGTCGCCGAACGACTCGAAGAACGCATCGAGGAACCCGAGTGGATGGCCTTCGTCAAGACGGGGCAGACGCGGGAACTCCCGCCGCAACAGGACGACTTCTGGTACGTCCGCGCCGCGTCGCTCCTCCGCAAGGTCGCCACCGACGGTCCCGTCGGCATCGACCGCCTCTCGACGGAATACGGCGGCCGAAAGAAGGGTTCGACCCGCTACCGCGTCGCCGGCAAGCACTCCGACACGGGCAGCAAGAAGGTCATCCGCACCATCCTCCAGCAGTTAGAGGAGGAGGGTCTGGTCAACACCGCGAAGGGTCGCGGCCGCGTCATCACCGACGACGGTCGTAGCTTCCTCGACAACGCCGCAGCAGAGGTCTTCGAGTCGCTCGACCGCCCGGAACTCGAACGCTACGCCTGAGTCGACCGTCGAATTCTGCTTTCGGTAACTGTCACCCCTAGCGGCAGCGTCACGTCGCCTGTCAGACCTGTCCGTAATCGTTTTCAGATGCGCGACGGAATCGTACGATATGAGCGGAAATCCCGACGAGGACGAACGGCTGCAGAAGCTGCGAGAGGAGAAGATGCAGGAGTTGCAGGAACAGGCGGGACAGCAGGGCGGCGGCCGGGACGAAGCCGCACAGGAGGCGGCGCGCGAACGCGCCGAGGCGCAACAGGACGCCCTCCTCAAGCAGTACCTCACCGACGGCGCTCGGCAGCGTCTCAACGCCGTCGAGATGTCGAAGCCGGAGTTCGCGGAGAAGGTCAAGAAACAGGTGACCGCCCTCGCACAGAGCGGTCGCATCCAGGGCCGCATCGACGAGGACCAGATGAAGAGCCTCCTCAAGGAGCTTCAGCCTGACTCGAAGAGCTTCAACATCCGTCGACGCTGACGCGAACGTGGATTTAGCGCTCCTCTACAGCGGCGGGAAGGACTCGACGCTCGCCGCCCTACTGCTCGATTCTTTCTACGACGTGACGCTCGTCACCGGTCGGTTCGGCGTCACCGACGACTGGAAGCACGCCCGCGACGCCGCCGACAGACTCGGCTACGACTTCGACACCGTGGAGTTGGACCGCGCCGTCGCCGAGGACGCCGCCGACCTGATGGTCGAGGACGGCTACCCGAGAAACGGCATCCAGCGCGTCCACGAACACGCCCTCGAACGGGTCGCCGAGTTGGACGTGGCCGCCGTCGCCGACGGGACGCGCCGGGACGACAGGGTGCCGACCGTCTCCCGCGCGCAGGCGCAGAGCCTCGAAGACAGACACGACGTCGACTACCTCTCTCCGCTCGTCGGGTTCGGCCGCCACGCCGTCGACAAACTCGTCGAGGAGAAACTCGACGTGGAGTCGGGGCCCTCCGAGCGCATCCCCAAGGGCGACTACGAGGGGGAACTCCGCGCGTTGCTCGCGGAGCGACACGGTCAGGAGACCATCTCGACGGTGTTTCCGGACCACGAGCAGACGTACGTCCGCGGGCTGAAGTGACGGTTCGAAGCGAAACCCGAACGACTCTTACGCCGAGGCTGTCACCGACTCCGTAATGGTCGCTCTCGAACCCGGTATCGTCTACTCTCTCGTCGCCGCCGTCGTCTGGGGGACGTACATCTTCCTTCTGAAGCAGTACTTCGGCGGCTATCCGGGGGCCGTCGTCACCGTCGTCGTCAACGCCTTCGCCATCCTCTGGTACCTGCCCGTCACCGTGATGGAGACGGACCCCGCCGCCGTCCCGACGCTCGGTGAGTTGGGCCTCTACGGCGTCGCCGTCGTCGCCGGAACGGCCGCCCTCGTCGGCATCGCGTTCGTCCTGTTCTTGGAGGCCCTCGCCGACGGCGACGTCTCCTACGTCGCGCCGATCAACAAGCTCGCGCCCGTCTTCGTCCTCCCCATCGAGGTCATCCTCCTGAACCAGTTCCTCGGCCCCCTCCAGATCACGGGCGTCCTCGTGGCGACGCTCGCCGTCTACGTCGCCAACTACCGGGGCGGCGCGCTCTCGGACCCCCTCCGGCGAGCCGTCCACTCTCGGCCCGCGCAGCTGGCACTCGCGAGCGCCGCCTGTTACGCCGCGAGCGACGTGGGCAAGCGCGTCGCGCTTCAGGAACTCGCCATCCCGACGGCCGCCTGGGTGCCCGTCCTGTTCGCCGGCGCGGGACTGGCCGTCCTCCCCGTCGCCCTCCGGCGGTGGACGAGCGTTCGCGGCGCACTTCCGAAGTTCGCCGCCGCGGGCGCGGTCGTCGCCGTCGGCGAACACGTCACCTCGACGGCGTTCGCCCTCGTCCCCGCCAGCGTCGCCTCGCCCATCGTCAACACCCAAGCCATCGTCGCCGTGATTCTCGGCGGCGTCGTCTTACGCGAGCGTCACTTCGGCATCCGACTCGTCGCGGCGGTACTCGCCGTCGCCGGCGTCTCGCTCATCGCCGTCGGCGGCGACTTCCGCTCCGTCGGCGACGTGGTGGCCGCGCTTCCCTTCTGAGGGCCCGTCGAGCGCTCGCCGACGAACGGCGGCGAGAGCGCGAGCGTCCGGGAGAATAAGTTTATCTCCCGACACGACGAACGACTAGCATGTCGAGTGAAACATCGGAGAGCGGTCGTCGGGACGCGATGGGGAAGGGTATGGCGGTCGGCCTCGCCGTCGGGGTCGCGATCGGCGTCGCGATGGAGAATCTGGCGATCGGAATCGCCGTCGGGCTGGCTCTCGGACCCGCGTTCGGAGCCGGGTGGCCGAAGCGGGAACGCTAACCGACGGAAGCGTCCGAGCGGTACGGCGGTTCGTCCCGTCGGGAAGACTTATCACCTATTCGTAACGACTCCCGGTCGATGCCCTCCAGACGCACGTTTCTCCGCGCAGTCGGCGGTACGGCGACCATCGGCGGCGTCGGTTCCCTCCTCTCGGGTCGCCGACTCCCGGGGACCTGTCGGCCGCGAAGAGAACCGACGTGGGAACGCTCCGGGCGCAGTTGGACGACGCCCGCCTTCGGACCGGACGCTCTCTTCCTCGGCGAGTGGTTCGGGGCGACCGGAATCCGGGGGACCGCCCGACTCGTCGCCCTCAACTCGTGGGAGGGAAGCGCGGCGTGGGCGCGGACGGTGACCGGCGCGGGGTGGGGACGGCCCGCGGTCACCGACGACGCCGTCTACGCCGGCACCGGAAACAAGTCCGTCCACGCCTTCGACCCGGTCACCGGCGACACCCTGTGGGTGTGGGACGGAAGCGAGGAGGACACCATCGGCGGCGGCGCGTGGGCGCGCCCCGCAGTCGCGGACGGCACCGTCTTCGTCGCCGTCTCGACCGCCCGCGCCGACGACTCCGACCCCCCAGACGATACCGACTACGACCACCGCGTCGTCGCCCTCAACGCCCGCGAGGGGACGGTTCGCTGGACCGCCGACACGGACCGGTCCGTCTTCTCGGACCCGGCGGTCGTCGCGGGGACCCTCGTCGTCGCCGCCGAGTCGGGGACGGTGTACGGTCTTGACCCGGCCGACGGTTCGGAGCGATGGGTCGTCTCCCGGGACGCCGTCGTCGGGCAACCGGTCGTCGCGGGCGGCGAATCCGTCGTCGCCCTCGACGCGAAGACGGGCGAGGCGGCGTGGACGGCGACGCCGCCGGGGACGCCGACGGCACTCGACGCGACGGAGGACAGACTGTTCCTCGGCGACGACGAGGGCAACGCCGTCTCGTACGGCCTCCGCGACGGACGAGAGCGGTGGCGGTTCCGCGCGGAGGCACCGGTCGGCGGAATCGCCGGACTGCGTTCCGAGACGGACCAGACGGACTCCGCCCGCGCCGACGAGGTGTCCGTCGAAGCCCGCGTCGCGGACCACATCGGGTACGTCTACGCTGTGACCGACGCGGGGACCCGGACCGACCGATTCCACATCTCCGAGAGCGGTTCCGACGACCGGTGCGGGTGGGATCCGTCGCGTCGGTGGGTGAACGGCGCGACGGCGCGCGGCGATTCGTTGTACGTCTCGACCGAGTGGAGCGTCGAGCGGTTCGAAATCGACGGCGACTGACGCGGCGAATCCTCGTTCAACAGTTTCAAGCGCGACACTCCCGAACCGCGGCACATGTACGACCGACTCAAGGGCTTTCGAGACTTCTACCCCGAGGAGATGTCGGCCCGGCGGCAGGTGTTCGACACGGTGGAGGACGCCGCCGCGCGCTACGGGTTCCGCGAGATCGGGACGCCGACGCTCGAACGGACGCAGATGTACGTCGACAAGAGCGGCGAGGAGATCGTCGAGGAACTGTACGCCTTCGAGGACAAGGGCGGCCGCGAGGTGTCTATGACGCCGGAGTTGACGCCCACCGTCGCCCGGATGGTCGTCGCCAAACAGCAGGAACTGTCGAAGCCGATCAAGTGGTACTCGACGCGACCGTTCTGGCGCTTCGAGCAGGTCCAACAGGGTCGGTTCCGCGAGTTCTACCAGACGAACGTGGACATCTTCGGCTCCGAAGCGCCGGAGGCGGACGCGGAAGTCCTCGCGTTCGCCGCCGACGCCCTCACCTCCTTGGGTCTGGAGGCCGACGACTTCGAGTTCCGCGTCTCCCACCGCGACATCCTCGGCGGCCTCCTCGACGCCTTCGAGGGCGACGTGGACACCCGCGACGCCATCCGCGCCGTGGACAAGCGCGCGAAAGTCGAGGAGGAGGAGTACCTCGGTCTGCTCTCGGACGCCGGCCTCTCGTACGGCGACGCCCAGCAGTTCGACGACCTCATCGCGACCGGCGACTTGGACGCCATCGCGGAGTTCGGCGGCGACGACGTGGAGTCGGCCGTCGAGAACCTGCGGGCGGTCCTCTCGGCCGCCGACGACTTCGGCGCGGGCGAGTACTGCGAGGTGTCCCTGACGACGGCCCGCGGTCTCGATTACTACACGGGCGTCGTCTTCGAGTGCTTCGACTCCACCGGCGACGTGTCGCGGGCGGCGTTCGGCGGCGGCCGGTACGACGACCTGATAGAGTCCTTCGGCGGCCAATCGACGCCCGCCGTCGGCGTCGCACTCGGCGACGCGACCCTCCAACTGCTCTGTCAACGCGCCGGCGTCTGGCCCGAGGAGGCCCTCTCGACGGACTACTACGTCCTCCAGATCGGCGACACCCGCGAAGTCGCCGCCGACATCGTCCGCGAACTCCGCGCGGCGGGCAACGTCGTCGAGACGGACGTCTCCGGGCGGAGTTTCGGCGCGCAGATGGGCTACGCCGACTCCATCAACGCCGAGACGGTCGTCATCGTCGGCGAGCAGGACTTAGAGAACGGCGAGGTGACGATAAAGGAGATGTCGTCGGGCGACCAGACCACCGTCCCCGTCGACGACTTCCCCGGCGACGACGACGCGCCGACGTACGAGGACTACAAGTAACCGGACAGGGGAGGCGACCGGCCGTCAGACCTACTGTCGGCCGGAATCGCCTCCCTACGATGACGGACACGAGGCCCAACGTCCTGTTTCTGTTCGCAGACCAAGAGCGGGCGGACCTCGTCGCCCCCGACGGACTGCCGGTCGAGACGCCCAACATCGACCGACTCCGCGAGTCGGGGACGTGGTTCGACCGCGCGTACACGCCGACGAGCATCTGCACGAGCGCTCGCGCGTCGGTCCTGACGGGGGTGTACCCCCACGCCCACGGCATGCTGAACAACAGCCACGAGGCCGACGCGATTCGGAAAGACCTACCCGAGGGCCTGTCGACGTTCGGCGAGTTACTCGCCGACGCGGGGTACGAGAACAGTTACGTCGGCAAGTGGCACGTCGGACAGCACCGCGGCCCCGAGTCGTTCGGCTTCGAGTACTTCGGCGGGAGCGACAAGCACCACGACAACTTAGACGACCGGTACCGCCGCTACCGCGAATCGCTCGACGTGGGCGACGAGGAGATAACGGACCGGGTGTACGCCGAGTTCGACGGCGAGGAGATGCTCGTGAGCGGTACCACGTCGCTCCCGCCGGAGGCGACGCGGACGTACTTCCTCGCGGACCTCACCGTGGACGCGATAGCGCGACGGGCCGGGGGCGACGATGCCCCCTTCTTCCACCGGACGGACTTCCTCGGCCCCCACCACCCCTACGTGATCCCCGAACCGTACGCGTCGATGTACGACCCCGACGACATCGAC
This sequence comes from Halopelagius fulvigenes, assembly GCF_042662625.1. Lineage (GTDB taxonomy): Archaea > Halobacteriota > Halobacteria > Halobacteriales > Haloferacaceae > Halopelagius > Halopelagius fulvigenes. The sequence continues at coordinate 104,500 of NZ_JBHSXH010000009.1, read as the reverse complement.
CCGTGGCCGACGTACGCCGAGACGTTCGAGGGGAAACCGCGGGCGCACGACGAGTACCGGCGCTACCGCGGCGTCGAGGGGTTCGACTGGGAGACGTGGGCCGAACTCGTCGCGAAGTACTTCGGCTTCGTGACGTTCATCGACGACCAGATCGGGCGGATACTCGACGCCCTCTCGGAGGCGGGGTTGGACGAGGAGACGATAGTGGTCCACGCCGCCGACCACGGCGACTTCACCGGGTCCCACCGCCAGTTCAACAAGGGGCCCCTGATGTACGAGCAGACGTACCGAATCCCGCTTCTCGTCCGCGACCCGACGGCGGAGACGGTGTCGGAGTCGGACGCGTTCGTCGGCCTCCACGACCTGATGCCGACGTTCCTCTCGTGGGGCGACGCGGACGTTCCCGACGACATCCACGCGCGGAGTCTCGTCCCCCTCCTCTCGGGTGACCGCCCCGAGGGGCGGCCCGACTCGGCGTACGCGCAGTACCACGGCGACGAGTTCGGCCTCTACTCCCAGCGGATGGTCCGCACCGACCGCTACAAGTTCGTCTACAACGGCCCGGACACGAACGAACTGTACGACCTGCGGGAGGACCCGCACGAGCTGCGGAACCTCGCGGACCACCCCCACTACGCGGACGTTCGGCGCGAGATGCAGGACCGACTGGTCGAGTGGATGGACGCGGTGGACGACCCCCTCTCGGGGTGGGTTCCGAAGACGTTCCGGTGAACTACAGGTAGCCGAGGTCCGAGAGTCGTTCGCGCGTCGAGTCCGTCATCGACACCTCGCCGCTCGCCTCGGCGTGGTCGAACGACTCGACCCACCGGTCGAGGCGGTCCGAGAGCCGTCTCGTCCGCTCCCGGTTCTCCGCCGCGCGGTTCCGCGCCCCCGACGAGTCGCCCGCGCCGCCGACGCGGACGTACCGCTCGGACCCGTCGGACCCGCGGACGTACTTCTCCTCCGCGGTCCGTATCGCCCGCAGCGACCGGTCGAACGACCGCACCCGGTCGGGAATCTCGTCGAATCGCTCGGCCAGCGATTCGGGCGACGGTTGCGGGGCGAGGTACTCGGCGAAGACGGCGCGGCGGGGGGACGCGTCCGCGTCGGGGTGGAGCGACCGGCCCTGCGACTGCCGACGCAGGGTCGGGTCGTCAACGCCCGCCGCGTCGAGGAGCGTGGGCGCTAAATCGAGCGTCTGGACGAGTTCCTCCCGGCGACCGCCGCCGTCGAACGGGCCGCCGCGGAGTATCATCGGCACGTGCAACAGCGTGTCGCGGAGGTTGTACTGGTGGCCGAAGAAGCCGTGGTCGCCGACGTTCTCGCCGTGGTCGCCGAGGGCGACGAATACCGTGTCCTCCCACTCGCCCGCGGCGGCGAGCGTCTCGCGGAGGCGACCGAGTTGGGCGTCGAGGTAGGCCAGAGAGCCCCGATAGAGCGCTTCGAGCATCTCGAACTCGCGGTCGGACAGCGAGTACTCGCCCACGTCGTACGCTCTCGGGTCCTGCCGGAGCGACATCGCGTCCTCGTACGTCGCCCCCGGCGGGAGGTACGGTTCGGCGTACTCCCGCGGCGGGCGGTACTCGGTGTGCGGTTCGATGAAGTTGAGAAACAGGAAGAAGGGCGACTCCTCGCGCCGCCGAAGCCACGACTCCAGCCACGCCGTCGCGCGTTTCGCGCCGTCGCCCGGCGCGAGTTCGTCGTAGAGGAGGTTCGCCGCGTTGACCACCGGGTTCCCGTCGAACAGTCGGTCGCCGGCGGCGCGCAGTTTCGCCATCGGGTGTTCCGCCCGCGTGACGGTTCCGAGGTCCGTCTCCGACTGGATGTACTGCCAGCCCTTCCGAAACGTCCGAAACCCGCGGTCGAACCCGAACTCGGCCGTCACCCACGTGTTGTTCGAGACGCCGACCGTCTCGTACCCGGCGTCGCGGAACGCCTCCGCGAGCGTTCGGAGCGAACCGTCGAGGTAGGTGTGTCCGCCGTGCGCCCCGTGTCGAGAGGGGTAGGTTCCGGTGAACATCGACGCGTGCGAGGGGAGCGTCCACGGCGCGACGGAGAAGGCGTTCGCGAACTCGGTTCCCGACGCCGCGACGTCCGCGAGCGTCGGCATCGGCGAGGACGACACGGGTACCGTGTCCCGGCCCCGAACCGTGTCGAGGACGGCGACGACGACGTTCGGCCCGTTCATCCCCGACGCACCTCCGTCGGGTCGGCGGGGTCGGATGCGCCGCCCGGGACGAGACGCATCTCGGTAGACATAAGCAACCGTGAGGTTACGGCCCTCGGATTTTGGCTTTCGGGCTGTATATACCACCCGCGGCGACGAACCGCGGACGATAAGTCGAGAGCGCGGCCACCACCGGACGTGCGCGCGTTCCGCCTCGCCTACGACGGTCGGCCGTTCCACGGCTTCCAGCGGCAGCCGTCGGTTCCGACCGTCGAGAACGCCCTCCTCTCGACCCTCGCCGCCCTCGGCGTCACCGACGAGGAGGAGGTGCCACCGGGGTACGCCGCCGCCGGACGGACCGACGCGGGCGTCTCCGCACTCGCGCAGACAGTGGCGTTCGACTGTCCCAAGTGGTGTTCGCCGCGGGCGCTGAACAGTCGCCTCCCCGGGAGCGTCAGGGCGTGGGCGGCCGCCGACGCCCCCGACGGCTTCCACGCGACCCACGACGCCGTCCGCAGGTCGTACGTCTACGACCTCTACGCGCCCGAACTCGACGACGACGGCGCGCGCGCTGCGGCGGACGCCCTCTCGGGCGAACGCGACTTCCACAACCTCACGCCGGACGAGACGGGGACGAGACGCGACCTCTCGCTGTCGGTCGAACGCGACGGCGACTTCCTCGTCGTCCGGGCGACGGCCGGCGGGTTCGCCCGCGAACTCGTCCGCAGACTCGTCTCCGTCGTCCGCGGCGTCGGAAGCGGTGACCTCGCTCCCTCGGACGTGGACCGCCTCCTCGGCCCCGAGAGCGTCGAGGGGCCGGACGGAATCCCGCCCGCGCCGCCGGAACCCCTCGTCCTCGTCGAGGCGACGTACCCCGAGTTGACGTTCGAACGGGACCCCGACGCGGCGGCGAGTGCCGCCGAGGTGTTCGAGGGGCGGCGACGCGACGGCCTCGTGCGGGCGCGCGTCGCCGAGCGCATCCGAGAGGGCGTGGACGGAGGTACGCAATCTCGGTAGCCCTCACGAGTCGAACACAGACATCATAGCAACGACGACGGTGGTCCGCGCCCAGTGTCCGCCGTATGAGTTACGACGCGGTCATCTTCGACGACGACGGCGTGTTGGCGGTGCCGACGGCCACCGACGTGCGCCGCCGCGCGGTCCGGTCGGCGTTCGCTGAGTTCGCTGTCGAACCGACCACGGAGGGCGTAGACAGCGTCGTCCACGGGAGCATCGCCCGCATCCGGCGCGTCTGCGACGTTCACGGCCTCGACTACGAGACGTTCTGGGAGCGACACGAGGCGGCGGCCGCCGCAGCCCACATCGAGGCGATGGAACGCGGTCGAAAGGCGCTCTACGACGACGTGTCCGCGCTCTCGAAGCTCGACCAGTCGCTGGCCGTCGTGGGGGACACCCAACGCGAGGCGGTCGAACACCTCGTCGAACGGTTCGACCTCGGGGGCCTGTTCGAGGTGACGTACGGGCGCGAACCGTCCGTTGAGGGGTTCAGACGGCGCAAGCCGTCGCCGCACTACCTCGCTCACGCCGTCGAGAAACTGGGCGCGGAGAACGTCCTCTACGTCGGAGACAGCAACGTGGACGTTCTGGCCGCGCGTCGCGCGGGCGTCGACTCCGCGTTCGTCCGCCGACCCCACCGCACCGACTACGAACTCGCCGCGGACCCGACGTACGAGGTGCAGTCGCTTCGAGAGGTCGTCTCCGTCTGTTAACGTTTATATTCATCTTTGTCTATAAGTCAATGATGCTCGAAAGTCCCTCCAGCAAGGAAGACGCACCCTACGATGCGGCGATGGAGTTCACCGTCGGCGCCGCACTCTTCGGCCTGATAGCGGGCGGCGGGTCGATGTTCGGGTCGAACCTAGGTGTCGTCGGCGTGGTCATCTCGTTGGTCGCCACCCTCGTCGGCGTCTACGTCGGCGGCGTCCGCGTCGCGCGCGGCATCGGAATCGTCGTCGAGGCGTTCGCTCGCGCCCCGTCGAACCGGGAGTGAGTCACGCCCACTCGTCGGGCCAGAGGTTCGCCGCCCGCATCCCCGCCTCGAAGTCCTCGGCGCGGAACGCCGCCGCGAGCGTATCGGTGTCGAGTCGCGGCACCTCCGCCTCCCCGGCGAGTTCCCGGACCAAGAGGGCGGTCAGCATCGCGTGTTCGCGGACGTTCCGGTCGTCCACCTTGTCGCGGGTGTCGGCGTGGGTGTGACCCCACCCGCGCCCGCGTTCGCCGCTATCGCTGTGGAGTTGCAGGGCGGGGACGCCCGCGCGGACGAACGGCCACTGATCGCTGAACGGGTGCGGTTCCGGCTTTATCCGGATCGGATGCCGCGTTCGGTCGGACACCCGGCGGGCGACGCGTTCGGTGGCGTCGGAGGTGTGCGTCATCGCCACCAAGTCGCGGAACCGACCCGCGCCGTCCACGTTGACGACGGCCTTCAGTCGGTCGCGGTCGAGTTCTTCCGCGAGGCGTTCGGAACCGAGTAGTCCGGTCTCCTCGCATCCAACGGCGGCGACGCGGACGCCGAGGGGGAGGTCCATCGCCGCGAGGATTCGCGCCGCGACGACGACGGTGGCGATGCCGCATCCGTTGTCTAGCGCGCCCTCCGCGATGTCGTGGGCGTCGTAGTGGGCGACCAAGAGGAGTTCCTCGTCGGTGTCGGGGCCGACGCGCCCGACGACGTTCCGACTCTCGTCGGGCGTCGTCTCCGCTTCGACGGTCAGGCGCGCCGTCGCGCCCCGGTCGGCGTAGTCGGTCAACCACGCGCCGGACTCCTTGCTGACGCCGACGGCGGGGGCGGCGGCCTCCTCGCCGAACGTCAGCGAACCGGTCGGAGGGAGTTGGCCGGGGACGTGGTTGACGAAGACGAACGCCTCCGCGCCGGACTCGACGGCGTAGCCGAACTTCTCCATCCGGTGGACGAACCGCCCGCCCGAGGGCGTGGTGGTCGACGCGACGGCTATCTTACCCTCGACGTCCGCCTCGTCTATCTCGTCGGGCGTCCCGTGGCCCACGTCCGCGAGTTCGGCCGTCACGTCGCCCGACGGCGAGTACGGCAGGGCGACGGCGTCGAACGTTCGTTCGTCGGGCGCGGTCAGTTCGAGCGACGACCCGCCTCGGTGCCACGCGTTCATCTCGAACGGTCGCTCTCGCACGTCCGCGACGCCGGCGTCGCGGAACGCCTCGGCGACGAGTTCCGCCGCGCGCCGTTCGCCGTCGCTCCCGGCCATCCGGTTTCCGATGCTCGTCAGTCGGGTGAGAAACTCCCACGCTACGTCGTCGGTCCACGCCCGGCCGAGGGCCGCCGCCTCCGCCTCCGCTTGCGCATCCGCATCCGCCGGTGAGTCGCGTCGGTCCATACCGCGGCGTCGTCCGTCGCACCGATAGGGGTTGCGGGGGATTGGGGTTACTCGCCGTCCGAGAGCACCGTGAGGAACGTTGGCGGGACTCGTTCGGTCGTGTACACCGCCCTCCCGCGCTTCCGCACCTCACGTCCGGAGTCGCGGAGACCCGCGGCGTTCACGCGGAGGACCGCCGGATCCGAGGCGTGGCGCGACCCGACCTCTCGGGCCTCCTCGACGGACTCCGAGAGGTGTACTTCCCGCCGATTCATCGGTTTCAACCCCTCCTCGCGGATGGCCTCCAGATTTCGCGGCGCGGTGCCGTGGTAGAGGACGTCCGGAATCGGATCGTCCTCGTCGCCGGCGTTTCCGTCCGCGTCCGCGTCGAGGTCGACGTCGATGGAGTGGCCGTACGCGGCCCTGACGCGCCCCCCGTCGCGTTCGAATCGCCCCTTCGGATCCGCGGCGATGACGCCGCGGAGTGCCTCCTCGTCCGCCCAGTCGTACTTCCGTTCGACCGCCGAAAGCAGGTCGGCGAACTCGGCCCATCCAGCCTCGGAGACGTTGACACCCGCGTCGTCCGGGAAGTGCCGAAGCGCACCGCTGACGAACTTCGAGAGTCGAGTTCGACGCTCCGAGGAGAGGACGACGCGCCCGCCGACGCCGCAGGCGGGACACGCATCTCCGTCGAAGAAACCGTGGTCTCGACAGCGACGAATCGCGCTCATCGTCGGAAGCGACGGGACGGGCGCTAAAGAGCCTGATGACGGTCGAACGGGTCGTATCGACTCCCTACTAGCCCTAAATATTATTCTCTACGAACACGAACCTGGGGGAACGATGCCGGAATGTGAAAACTGTGGTTCGTTCGTCACCGCGGAGTACGTCCGAGTTTTCGCCCCGGACGAGATGGACAATCCCCGTGTGTGTCCGAACTGCGAAGACAAAGTCAGAGACGGAGCGGACGTGCGCGAGGCGCGCGCGACGCGGCACTAATCGAATCCGGTACTCGCTACCTGATCGACGGTTCTTCCCCTAGCTGAGGGTGCGTCTCCGGCGGGAGACGAGTCGTCGGACGCGTCGAAGGCACCCTTCCTCGGTTCGTGCGACTCCCGGCGGAGACGCATCCGGAGCCGACTTCAGTCCTCTTGCTCGCCTCCGCCGCCTTCGCCGCCCTCTCCGCCTTCTCCGCCTTCTCCGCCGCCCTCTCCGCCTTCTCCGCCTTCTCCGCCGCCTTCTCCGCCTTCTCCGCCGCCCTCCCCGCCTTCGCCACCTTCGCCACCTTCTCCACCTTCTCCACCTTCTCCGCCGCCGCCGAGTCCCGAACACCCGGCGAGGGCGAGAGCGAGCGCTGATGCGGCGCCTGTAACGACTCGTCGTCTGGTCGGACTGCGGGCCATGGGCGACCCTTCGGGCGTCCGGATGAAGTACTCTGTGCGCGTTCGACGGACAGTCACGTTCTCGAACCGCTCTCGCCGTCGCCTCCTCGAACGCCCGGCGGCGCGACGGAGGCGAACGCGCCGCCGCACCGGAATAGGCAAGGCTTACCAAGACACCGACGGTGGGGAGACGTATGAGTTCGGTTCCCGAGCGGAGCGAAATCGAGCGAGAGTACAAGTGGGACGTCGAGGACATCTACGCCAGCGACGACGAGTGGGAGGCGGCGTTCGAGGACGTCAGAGAGCGTCTCGACGACCTCTCGGCCTACGAGGGCCGCGTCACCGAGAGCCCCGAAACCCTGCTCGAACTGCTCGAACTGCAGGAGGACATCATGCGCGACGTGTCGAAGGTGGCGAACTACGCCAGCCTCCGGAGCGCGGAGGACACCCGAAATCAGGAGTACCAAGCGCTCTCGACGAAAGCGCAGTCGCTGGCGTCGCAGGCGTCCTCGGCGGCCAGCTTCGTCGAACCGGAACTGCAGGAACTCGACGAGTCCGACGTCGAGGCGTTCGTCGAGGAGGTGCCCGAACTGGCCGAGTACGAGCACTTCTTCGATGACGTCCTCCGCATGAAGCCCCACACTCGCTCCGCCGAAGTCGAGGAACTCCTCGCGGAGTTGGGCGAGGTGGCGGGCGCGTCGAGCGACATCTACAACATGCTCTCGAACGCGGACATGACGTTCCCCACCGTCGAGAGCCCCGAGGGCGAGGAGATCGAGATATCGCAGGGCAACTTCATGAAGCTCCAGAAGCACTCGAACCGCGAGTTCCGCCGCGAGGTGTACGAGCAGTTCTACGACGAGTGGGAGGACGTGCGCAACTCCGTCGGGACGGCGCTGAAGAACAGCGTCAAGAAGGACGTGAAGTACGCCAGAGCGCGGAACTACGACACCGCCCGCGAAGCCGCCCTCGACGGCCCGAACGTCCCCGTCGAGGTGTACGACAACCTGCTCGGAACCGTCCGCGACAACCTCGATTACCTCCACCGCCACGCCGAACTGAAGCGGGAGGCACTCGACGTCGAAGACCTCCAGATGTGGGACCTCTACATGTCGCTGACGGGCGAGGAGGGTCCCGAAATCACCTACGAGGAGGCGAAGGAGTACATCGTCGAGGCCGTCGCGCCCCTCGGCGAGGAGTACCAAGAACGCCTCGCGGAGGGCTTGGAGTCCCGCTGGGTGGACGTCTACGAGAATCGCGGCAAGCGCGCGGGCGCGTTCTCCTCGGGGACGTACGACACCCAACCGTTCATCATGATGAACTACCAGGACGACATCGCCTCGATGTTCACCTTGGCCCACGAACTCGGCCACTCGATGCACTCGGAGTTGGCGAAGGAGGAGCAACCCTGGCAGTACGCCGACTACGAGATCTTCGTCGCCGAAGTCGCCTCGACGGTCAACGAGACGCTCCTGACGCACTACCTCCTGGAGAACGCCGAGGACGACGAACTCCGCACGCACGTCTTAGACGAGTACCTCGAACGGTTCCGTTCGACGCTGTACCGCCAGACGATGTTCGCGGACTTCGAACTGCGGATGCACGAGATAAGCGAGGAGGGCGGCGCGCTCACGCCGGACCGACTCGACGAGATGTACGGCGACCTGAAGGCGGAGTTCTACGACCCCGCCGAGACGGACGACCGAATCGCCCGCGAGTGGATGCGCATCCCGCACTTCTACTACAACTACTACGTCTACCAGTACTCGACGGGCATCTCGGCGGCCGTCGCCATCGTCGAACGCATCCTCGAAGAAGGCGAGGACGCCGCCGCGGACTACCGCGAGGCACTCGCCCTCGGCGGGTCGAAGTACCCCATCGAGGTGTTGGAGACGGCGGGCGTGGACATGGCGTCTCCCGAACCCATCGAGTCCGCCCTGTCGGTGTACGGCGAGTACTTAGACGAGATAGCCGAGTTGCTGGACCTCGAATAGTAACGGCACGGCGGTCTTCCTCTTTTTAGGGCACTCAGAACGGGATACGCCTCTCACGGAGACCTCGTTTATTTCGTCCGACCGGTGCCGAACCGACCGCTACGTCGGCGTGCGAAGAGAACAGTAGTTCAGCTCCCTTTATCTCGGCATATTTCCGGCGTCACTGAGACTATTCCGGCCTCTCGGGCCGATCCGCTATCTGACTTTCGTATACGTCAGGTCGAAATCGTGCTCCCATTCAGTACCATCCTCTGACTTCTCCCACGTACCGGTGATTGTATCGCCGTCGTCGCTGAGTGCCCCAGTAAAACGCTGTGAGAACCCCGGTGCCTCCCGCCAGAGTTCCCACTTGCCGTCGCTCAGAGCCATTTGATACACGCGAAAGACACCGCGAGCATCCGAATAGAGCATCGTAAACTGCTCGTTTGAATCGTCTACTCCGATAATCGAGACGGTGGGGAGCGGTGAGTTTTCACCTATTTCGGTGGTCATTTCAGACGTGTTCCCTGCCTCTCCGCGATACGCAAGGAAGGCCCCGTCCTCTATCCATTCGAACCTCGCACGTGCACCCGTATGCGTCTGGCCATTGATCGACATTCCCATCTCCCATTCCCCAACGAACGCGTCTAACCGTTCGAGTAGTGGATTCGATTCGGCGGTCATCGTACGATGTATAGCTGACAACTGCTTAACGATAGCTCGCTCGCAGGCCCGATGGTACATCGATCACCTCCGTCGAGCGATTCGATTAGCGCCCACATCGAGCGCTGAACCGACGACTGATACGCGCCCCGTATTCGATACGACAGTCGAAACCGGTCACCCGTGAGGATTTCAACGGAGCCGACAGCGTGAGTTCAGCCGTGCCCTTCTCGTTTCAGCCCCGGCACTGCCGCGGTATCGTCGCTAACGACCGAGCAGATAGGCGCGAACACTCACCGCTCGTGCCGCCCTTTGTAGAGGTAGACGACGACGAAGACGGGAACCGCGGCGATGATGGCGTAGTGCCACTCGCCCGCGAACGCCGGCGGCGCGAGGAAGACGACGGCGACGAGGTAGCCGAGCAGTGCCCCCAGGACGGACCACCCGTCGGAGTCGCGGAGGTACTCCACGACCGCGCCGATCATCGTGAGAAGCACGACGGCGGTGAGCATGATGACTATCTCGTCGAGCGACGACATGAACCCGTGGCCGGAGTCGAAGAAACTCGGCATCTACGCCTGTCTCTCGGCGTCTGCGGTTCGGTTCGCGGGACGGTGCGCGCGACGGTAGTCCGTGACCATAGCGGCGGTACGACCGGCGGCCGGTTGACGGTTCTGCCCGGTGCGCCGAGTTCGGTCGTCGGTGAACGATGAGAACGGGCCGGGAGGGACGTTGAACCTCACTCGCTCCGCTCACTTCGTTCGCGTCGCTCCCTAGTTCAAGTCCTCCGTGGCGTTTTCACTGCTCATTTCGTTCGCAGGAAAACGGGCCGGGAGGGACTTGAACCCCCGACCGTCTGGTTAAAAGCCAGACGCTCTGCCGAACTGAGCTACCGGCCCTCGTCGTGACCTTACTGGTGGGCAGTCATAAGCGTTTACTCTCGTCCTGCACGCTCTTTGTCCTCCGCCGCGTCGTGCGACTATGAGCGAACACTCCGCCCCGGCGGATACCGAACTCGGGTCGTTCGTGGACCGACTCCTCCGGTTCGACACCACCGGGGGCGACGAACTCGAAGCCCAACGGTGGCTGAAACGGCAGTTGGACGCCTTCGGCTTCGAGACGTACGAGTGGACCGCCGACGCCGAACGACTGGCCGACCACCCGTCGTTCCCGGACGACCCCGCCGAAATCGACGCTTCGGGGAGACCGAGTGTCGCGGGCGTGTTCGAGTTCGGCACCCCCGAGGCCGGGCCGACGCTCGTCTTGAACGGCCACGTGGACGTGGTTCCCGCCGACGCGGAGAACTGGACTGCGGACCCGTTCGACCCCGTCTGGTCCGAGGACGGCGGGGAGACGACGCTCACCGCCCGCGGCGCGGCGGACATGAAGTCGGCGGTGGGCGCGTGCGTGTTCGCGGCGCGCGACCTGAAGGCGCGGGTCGAAACGGGTGAGGCAGAACTCGACGGCCGAATCGTCGTCGAGAGCGTCGTCGGCGAGGAGGAGGGCGGCATCGGCGCGGCGGCGGCCGCACTCGACGACCCGTACCCGTTCGACCGCGACGCCGCCATCGTCGCGGAACCGACCGAACGGCGCGTCGTCACCGCCACGGAGGGGACGGTGATGAAGCGCCTCCGAATCCGCGGCCGATCGGCCCACGCGGCGACGCGGTGGCGCGGCGAGGACGTGCTTCCGCACTTCGAGCGGATACGCGCGGCCTTTTTCGAACTCGAAGCCGAACGCGGGGAGACCGTCGAACACCCCCTCTACGAGGAGTACCCGGTTCCGTGGCCGATATGCGTCGGGCGGGTCGAGGCGGGCGCGTGGGCGTCCAGCGTCGCGGGAACGCTGACGGCGGAGTGGCGTCTCGGCGTCGCGCCGGGCGAAACCGTCGCGGAGGTGGAAGACGCCTTCGAGGAGCGACTGGACGAAGTCGCGGCGGCCGACGAGTGGTTGCGCGAGCACCCGCCGACGTTCGAGCGGTTCTCGATTCAGTTCGAACCCGCCGAGATCGACGCCGACGAACCGGTGGTTCGGGCGCTTCGGGACGCGATGGCGGCGACCGGACACGGGGACACCGACCCGACGGACGCGACGTACGGCGCGGACTCGCGTCACTACGTCGCGGCGGGCATCCCGACGGTGCTGTACGGACCGGGGACCGTCGAACAGGCGCACTTCCCCGACGAGACGATTTCGTGGGCGGAGGTGGAGACGGTGCGCGAGACGCTGACCGAGGCGGCCGCGAACTTCCTTCAGCCGAAGAAGTAGTCGTCCAACACCTCGGCGACCAAGTCGCCGGGCGTGCGGTTCTCTATCGACGCGCGCCGCCGGAGTTCGCGGTACACGTCCGGCGGGAGCGACAGTTCGAGTCGGCCGAGTTGGACGTCCCGGTCGGCCAACGCCTCGGCGACGGGCCGACCGTCGTTCACCTCGCTCGCGACCTGTCGAACCTCCCGGACGGTCAGGTCGCCGTCGATGACCGCCCACGCGATGTCGAACCGGTCGGGACCGGGGACGCGGGCGATGTGCTTCGCCGCCGTCGGCGCGATGTGGCCGCGGGCGACGTGCCGGCGGATACCCTGCGGCAGGTCGTGGACCCGGGCCCACTTGCGGATGAACGACACCGAAACGTCGCCGCCGGCGCGTTCGGCCGCCTCCTTGTACGACCCGACGCCGCGGACGAGGGCCGCACACGCCGCCGCGCCGCGGAGCATGTACACGTTGTCCTCCGCGCCGACGGTGTTCTCGGAGAACGCCCGAACAGTCTCGGCGGCGAGTGAGACGCTCTCGGGGTCGTCCGGGTCGAAGCCGACGGCTTCGTGCGCCCTGTGCCCGGTGATGGCGGGGTCCGCTCGGACGACGGGTTCGCCGACCGGTTCCTCCCTGTCGGCCGGTAGCGCGGGCTCGTCCCCCGAATCGGCCGGCGGCCTGTTATCGTCCGTCATCGTCTGGGTTCGAGTAACGAATCGGTCACCAAAAGCCTCCCCGTCTGTTGCGAACGTTGCGCAAAACCCGAGAGACGCAGAAGGGTCGGAGAGTCAGTCGTCGCGGTTCTCGGAGAGGTGCTCCCAGACTTCGGTGCAGCCCGCACCGTCGTCGAGGGACTTGAGGTGGTCGTAGTCGTTCTCGACCGCCTCCGAGTCGGCGTCGGCGGCCGGTTCTTCGTCGTCTATCTCGTCGCCGTCCGTCTCGATACGGGTCCGAGTCATCGCTCGGCCTCCGTGTCGAGGTCGTACAGTTCCGGCGCGACGTCGGCCGATGCGTGCTGGCGACGCCCCGTGTCTGTGTCGTGACGGTCGGTCATCGAACCACCCTTCGGTTGCCACACGGTTAAAGCGCGCTTCCTCTGTAATGTGTACCTGCACTCCCGACTACCGGAATCAGTTGCCCCTTTCTCATACGCGACAGATCGGGGATAATCGCCAGCCTCCGGCCGGATTGTCACGAACCCTCTCGTCGTCAACCGGGACGGGGATTGCTCGCGCCGTCAAAGTAGGGTGTCTCGGGCGCGTACGAGTAGGTATGACAGTCGCTCTTCGCGTCCTCGACGACGGCGCGTGGGTCTCCGTGAACGACGACCGCAAGGTGAGCGTGAGCGAACTGTGGCGGTTCGTGGACTCGGATTTCTGCCGATGCGAACTCCCCGATATGGTCGTCGAGGGCATCGTCGAGGTCGGCGTGGACGGCCGGACCATCGAAGCGCGCGTGTACGGCCAGTGCATCGCTTGCGGCGAGAAGGGGACGACCGGATGGGTACCGGTCGGCAAGATTCTCGACGGCGAATTCGTCGATATCGACCGCGAGGGAGTGCTCAAACCCACCGGAGTCGAGAATTAGGCAGTATTTTCCTGTATTTGGAAGCACCGGGAAGGGTTGACGGCACGCGTCGGTCTTTGAGTGTCCACACGAATGTAGACGTAGACAAATGCCTACGGACGTCGAACGCTGGAAGTCAGAGGTGTATGGGAACGAGATACGCGAACACCTGTTCAGGTTCGCGGAGGAGGGGTGGGACGCCATCCCCGACGACGAACACGACGCGTGGTTCGAGCGGTTCAAGTGGTGGGGCCTGTACCACCAGCGGAACGGGCAGGAGTCATACTTCATGATGCGCATCGGGACGCCGAACGGCGTCCTCGAACCGGGGCAACTGCGCGTCGTCGGCGAGATAGCCGAGGAGTACGCGACCGGACCGGGCACGAACCCCATCTTCGGCGACGCCTACGCCGACTTCACGACCCGACAGTCCATCCAACTGCACTGGATAAACATCGAGGACGTGCCGGACATCTTCGAGAAACTGGAGGAGAACGGCATGTCCACCCAGCAGGCCTGCGGTGACTCCTGGCGGAACATCGTCGGCAACCCCGTCGCGGGCAAGGACGCCGAGGAGGTCATCGATGCGTGGCCCGTCATCCACGAACTCAACGAGGAGTTCAAGGGCAACGACGACCACTCGAACCTCCCGCGGAAGTGGAAGGTGTCGGTCACCGGGTCGCCCGACGGGTCCGGGCAGGGCGACATCAACGACCTCGCCTTCGAACCGGCGTACAAGGAGATAGACGGCGAGGAAGTCGTCGGCTTCAACGTCCGGGTCGGCGGCGGCCTCGCCCGCAACGAGGAGCGCTTCGCCCGCGACATCGACGTGTGGGTCGCAGAGGAGAACGTCCCCGAGGTGGCCGGCGGCCTCTCCGCTCTCTTCCGCGAGTACGGCGACCGCGAGGACCGCTACAACGCCCGCATCAAGTTCCTCGTCGACGAGTGGGGCCCCGAGAAGGTCCGCGACGTCCTCCAAGAGGAGTTCGTGGACTTCGAGCTCCACACCGCCGGACGCGACGTCCGCGAGGAGTACACGTACAACGCCGGCAACGGCGGCCGCAACGACCTCATCGGCGTCCACGAGCAGAAGGACGGCAACTACTTCGTCGGCCTCAACGTCCTCGTCGGCCGGATGGGCGCCGAGGACGTCCTCAAACTCGCCGACCTCGCCGAGGAGTACGGCTCCGGCGAGGTCCGACTCACGCAGCGTCAGAACGTCATCGTCACCGACGTGCCCGAGGAGGACCTCGACGCGTTCCTCGAAGAGGACCTGCTCGAACACTACTCGCCCGACCCCTCGCCGTTCATGCGCGGGTCCGTCGCCTGCACGGGCACGGAGTTCTGCTCGCTCTCCATCGTGGAGACGAAGAACCGGCAGGTGCGCTACGCTCGCTGGCTGAAGGAGAACGCCGAACTCCCCGAGGGCACCGACGAGTTCCACATCCACCTCTCGGGCTGCACCGCCTCCTGCGCGCAGCCGCAGATTGCCGACGTGAGCCTCCGTGGCATGAAGACCCGGAAGGACGGCGAAGCGGTCGAAGCCCTCGACATCGGTCTGGGCGGCGGCCTCGGCGAGGAACCGCAGTTCGCCCAGTGGGTCACCCAACGCGTCCCCGTGGACGAGGTTCCCGGCGCCATCAAGAACCTCCTCGAGAACTTCGACGAGGCGCGCGAGGACGGCGAGTCCTTCCGCGAGTTCGTCTCCCGCACGGACGAGGACGACCTGGCCGAACTCGTCGAACCCGAGGAGACCGACTACGAGGACCCGATGATGCACAACACGAAGATGACGTGGTACCCGTACGCCGAGGACGACGACATGGCGTCCAGTCCCGCCCCGGCGTACCCCGACGACACGCCGATGCCGTCCGACGACTGAGGCGCGTCCGCGTCTAGTCGGCCCCTCTCTTCTCTCCTCTCGCCACCGCCCCCAGCCTCGTCTCCGTCCGCTTCGTCGCCCCCGTCGCGTCACCGCCGCGCCCGAACGGACGGCCGGTTTTATCGTAGCCCGACCAATACGTCCGTGCGGACTTCGGTCCTCGTTCGTCACACGACCGCAGCATGTCACCGAAAGACGCCGTTCGAGACGCCCTCCAATCGCACGACTCCGCCGCGACCGTCGGGAGAGAACTCCACGCCGTCCCGCCGCACGCGGTCTACGAGGTGACGTTCGACGGGCGGCGCGCCGTCTGTAAGGTCGCGCGGGGGCCGACCGCCGACCCCGCGAAGGAGGCGGCCGTCCTCCGGTACGTCGCCGCCGAGACGCCCGTGCCCGTCCCGCGCGTTCTCGCGTCGGGAGACGACCACTTCGTCACGGAGTGGTGCGACGACGTGCCCGCGGACCCTCCGCTCACGGAGGCGCGGGTTCTAGCGATGGGGCGCGGACTAGCCGCCCTCCACCGATCGGCGGCCGAGGACTTCCGAGCGACCGGCCGCGTCCGCGCCGGACCGGAGGGCGTGACGCACTCGAACGACGACCGGTGGAGCGAGACGCTCTGTGAGGTACTGAGCGACCGGGCGTCGTACCTCGACGCTGTCGGATACGGCGACGTCGCCCGCGAAGTTCGGTCGGTCGTCCGCGAGAACGCCGAGCGACTCGATGCGGTCGAAGATTCGACGCTCCTGCACGGGAACTACCTCCCGGACCACGTCGGCGTCGCGGGGAGCGAGGTAACCCGCGTCATTGACTTCGAGCACGCGCTCGTGGGGCCCGGCGAGTGGGACTACCTCCGGACGGTCGTTCCGGTGTTCGGCATCGACCCGACGCCGACGGACGGCGTCTCCCCCGCCGCGTTCCGGAACGCGTACGAGTCCATTCGACCCCTCCCGCGGGGGTTCGAACGGCGGCGACCGCTGTATCACCTCGTGAACGCGGCGTCGTACCTGCGAGCGCTACACGTTCAGCGCTCGCACCTCGACGCCCACGTCGGCGGCGTCGAGCCCGCAGACCCCCTCGACGCCGAGGCAGTCGCCCGACGAGCGTACGACCTCTGTACGTTCGTCCGCGACGCACTCGACGACCGGGAGGGCGGGTGACGGTACGCCTTTGAGTGTCGGTCGCGTTCTCACGCGTATGCCC
The DNA here is from genome assembly GCF_042662625.1 of Halopelagius fulvigenes. Taxonomy (GTDB): domain Archaea; phylum Halobacteriota; class Halobacteria; order Halobacteriales; family Haloferacaceae; genus Halopelagius; species Halopelagius fulvigenes. The sequence goes on along the minus strand of NZ_JBHSXH010000009.1, from coordinate 88,070 downwards.
AACAGGCTCCTTCGGGTCAACGCGTACACGACGTTCGACATGCTGGACGCCGAGGCGGTCGGACACGACTTCACCGACGAGGCGTTCGCGGTGCTGAACGTGACCGCGCCGCGCGAGAACCCCGACCACGTGAAACTCGAACTCGAACTCGACAACAGCCAGTTGGAGAACCTCCCGGCGCACGCCGACCGCGTGACGCTCAGCGCCGCCGAAGCGCGGAAACTCTCCTCAGAGTTGGAGAAGTACGCGAACCGCGTCGAGGCGGCTCAGAGCGACGACTGACGGGGGTTGAGGGAATCGAGAGCGGAAAACGAAAAACGACCGAAGAGGGAGCGTCGAACCCTCGCCGGGGGAGCACTCGGAACGTCGGTTCGAAACGGTCCGGCGAGGGAGGTGGATACCTCTTCGACGCGGCGACCGGCCGTGGCGTTGCGGAGACGAGTCTAGTTCGTGTACGCGCCGCGCATGACCCGCGTCACCGACGGGCCGAGTCCGGCGGGTCGAGGGGCGAACGCCGAGTCGGCGTCACTCCTCGGCGTCGCCGCCGGCGCGTTCCCGCCACCGCGCCTGCTGTTGCCGTTCCGTCACGTGGTCGAGACCGTCCACCAGTTCGTCGCGGACCGCGGACTCGAACGACTCGACGTCGCGCAGGAACGACTTGCGGAACGAGGTGACGAGTTCGTACGTCCACTGGTCTTCGACCGCGCCCGCCGGGAGGTGGTCGTCGCGGAGGCCGTTCGCCCACTCCTCGTGGCCCGCCTCGCGCAGTTCGTCCTCGGCGTCGGCCAGGCGGTTCATCGCGTGACCTATCTGATGGTGGAACGTCAACAGCGACCCGTACCCCTTGTAGATGTGTTCGAGGCCGAGTTGCAGGTCGTGAAGCGCTCTTCGCTCCGCCTCGCTGATGTCCGGGTCCGGCGCGTTCGGAGGAACGTCGCTCATACTCCCGTCCAAGGAGTGCGGTGGCATAGGCGCGACGGCCGGGGGACTCGATAAAAAGAGCGTCGCGGGACCTTACGCCGAGGCGTCGTATCCGGCGTCTTCGACGGCGGCGACGAGTTCGTCCTCGTCGGCGTCGCCCTCGACGGTGGCGGACTCGCTCTCGCGGTCCGCGGTTGCGGACTCGACGCCGCCGACGCCCGAAAGCGCCTCTTCGACTGTCTGTTCGCAGTGCTCGCAGGTCATGCCTTCGACGGTGATGTTCCGACTCATCTCGTTCGAACGTACCCGCCGTACGCTTAATGCGCTTTCTCTTCAGAATCGAAAGTAGAATCCCGAGCCGACCGAACGTTCGAAAGCGACGGTCGGCCCGAAAAACGGAACCTGCGCGTCAGTTCTCGGTGAACTGGTCGTGGTAGTGCCGTTCCACGTCGAGTCGTTGCTCGCGGGTCAGGTTCCCGAGTTCGCTGTCGTAGAGGTACCGAGCGAACTGATCGCGGGTGCGGACGTGCGCGAGTTCCTGATCCTCGGCGAACGGTTGCCGGTCGTACATCTCGGTTATCTTCGCGGCGGAGTCGGGACTCAGTTCGGAGAAGTTGTAGCCCCACTCGGCCTGCGCGAGTTCGTCGCGCGAGTACGCCGCGTTCTCGCCCGTGTCGTCGAACTGCGCGTCGAACGCCTCTTGGACGTCGACGCGAGCGTCGAAGCCGAGTTCCTCGAAGCTCGCGTTGTAGCGGTCGCGCGCGATTTCGTCGCGCGAACGGACCTCGGCGGGGTCCCACTCGCCGGACGGTTGGCGGAGGTACAGTTCCTCGACGGCGGCGGCGTCCGCCGTCCCGAGGGCGTCGAAGTCGGACCCGAAGACGGCCCGCGACAGTTCGTCGCGCGAGTACGTCGCGGACGCGTTCGCGTCCGAGGAGTCCGAGGAGTTAGACGCCGTCGTCTCCTCGGATTCGTCCTCTGCGGACCCGTCGGCGGAGGTGTCGGCCGTCTCGTCCTCGTACTCGGTAGAGCGAACGGTGATGGTGACGTTGGCCGTATCGGTCGCGCCGCGGGCGTCCGTCACGGTCACGCGGAACGTCACGTCCGTCCAGACGGCCACGTCGGGCGAGACGACGGACGCGGTGGCGGTGTCGTTGCGCACCCACTCGGCGTCCGGACCGGACACCTGCGTCCACGTGTAGTTCAGTTCGTCGCCGTCGGCGTCGCGGGACGCGGCGGCGTCGAGTTCTACCCGCGTCCGTTCGTGGACCATCCCGTCAGCGCTTACTGCGGCGACGGGCGCGGTGTTGTTCTCGACGGACGCGTTCTCGGCCGACGCGTTCTCGGCCGACGCGTTCGCCGACGACTCGGCGTCGGTCGCGTTCGTCTCCGAGGAGTCGGTCGCGTTCGCCGCGGAGTCGGCCGTCGCCGCCTCGGTTCCCGTCGGCGCCGCGGTCGATTCGGTCCCCGTCGAGTCGGTCCCGGCGGAGTCCTCTTCGGACGACGCCTCGGTCGTTGTTCGGTCGGTCGATGCGGTCGATGTCGCAGTCTGTTCGGACGACGATGCACCGGTCGTCACGGCCTCCACGGACGACGCGACGTCGTCCGTCGATGGGACGCCGATGTCGGCGCCGACGCCGCCGACGAAGGCGGCGGTGGCGACGACGCCGACGCTTGCGACGACGGCGATGAGCGTTTGGTACTTCATAGTGTAGAGCCTCGCACCTCGGAGTTTCGTCGGATGGGGAACCCTTCGTTATGCGGCGACGAGCGAACGGGTAGGTGAGAGATAACTTCAGTTACGAGATACAGTATTCTCGTCGGGAAGGTAGCTCGGAGGCGTTAATCCGGGTCAAACTCCGCACAACCGAACGTGAGGCGTCGGGAGACTTCGGATTGCAAAGTCTCCGGGGTCGAAACGTTATTCGTGCCGAAGCGACCACACGGGGCCGTGAGCAGTCTCGACGAGACGGACATGGAGATTCTCGAACTCCTGTCCGAGGACGCGCGGCGGCCGTACAGCGACATCTCCGAGCGAGTGGGACTCTCCGCGCCCGCCGTCTCGGACCGAATCGACCGCCTCCGGGAGTCGGGGGTCGTGAGGCGATTCACCGTGGACGTGGACCGGTCGCAACTCCGCGCCGGCGTCCCCGTCCTCGTCCGCCTCGAACTCCGACCCGAGGAACTCTCCGACGCGAAAGACGCCGTACAGGGCGCGGACGCCGTCGAACACGTCTTCACCACCGTCGAGGGCGACGTGGTGTTCCACGGCCGGTTCCGCGCCGACGCCGTCAGGACGCAGTTGGACGAACTCGTGGACCTCTCGCGCGTCGAGGACTACGAGGTGACCCTCCTCTCGGACGCCGAGTGGACGCCGAACGTCCGCGGCACGGAGTTCGCCCTCTCCTGCGCGGAGTGCGGCAACACCGTCACCGACGAGGGCGAGTCCGCCCGGTTCGGCGGCGAACGGTACCACTTCTGCTGTCCCTCCTGTCTCGCCCGGTTTGAAGACAAGTACGAACGCCTCGAAGCGGGCGCCGAGTAGACCTTCGATTCCTAAGTTTTGTCGCCGTCTAACCCTGGTTAGATAAGGGGAAACCGAGGTAAGTGAGGGGTGCGTAAGAGTATGTGAGTGATGAGTACCACAACAGCCCACCTCGACGTGCGCGGGATGTCCTGCGCTAACTGTTCGCAGACGGTTAGCGAAGCCCTCCGGTCGCTCGACGGCGTCGAGGAGGCGAACGTCAACTTCGCCACCGACGAGGGGAGCGTCACGTACGACCCCGAGCGGGTGTCCCTCGCGGACGTCTACGACGCCGTCGAGGAGGCGGGGTACGACCCCGTCGAAGCGACGGCCACGATAGGAATCGCCGACATGTCGTGCGCCAACTGCGCGGACGCGAACCGCGAGGCGTTGGAGTCCACGCCGGGCGTCGTCCGCGCGGACGTGAACTACGCCACCGACGAGGCGAGCGTCGTCTACAACCCGGCGGACGCCTCCAAAGAGGACCTCTACGACGCCGTCGAATCGGCCGGCTACACGCCGGTCCGCGAGGACGACGGCGACGAGGGCGACGGCTCCGACGCGCGCGACGCCGCCCGGAACGCCGAGATGCGTCGGCAGAAGCGCCTGACGCTGTTCGGCGCGGCGCTCTCCGTCCCCTTGTTGGCGATGCTCGTCCTCGAACTGTTCGCCTCGGGCGTCCTCCCCGAGACGATTCCGGGCACCGACCTCCCGTTCGGGTGGGTGGCGTTCGCCCTGGCGACGCCCGTACAGGTCGTCCTCGGCCGCGAGTTCTACGAGAACTCCTACAAGGCGGTCGTGAAGAACCGCACCGCGAACATGGACGTGCTCATCGCCCTCGGGTCCTCGACGGCGTACCTCTACTCCGTCGTCGCCCTGTTGGGCGTCCTCCCGAACGCCGGCCTCTACTTCGACACGGCGGCGCTCATCTTGGTGTTCATCACCCTCGGGAACTACCTCGAAGCGCGTTCGAAGGGGCAGGCCTCCGACGCCCTCCGGAAACTGCTGGAGATGGAGGCCGACACGGCCACCCTCGTCGAGGAGGACGGCACCGAACGCGAGGTGCCCCTCGAAGACGTGGAGGTGGGCGACCGCCTGAAGGTCCGCCCCGGCGAGAAGATACCCACCGACGGCGTCGTCGCGGACGGCGAGTCCGCGGTGGACGAGTCGATGGTGACCGGCGAGTCCGTCCCCGTCTCCAAATCCGAGGGCGACGAAGTCGTCGGGTCGACCGTCAACCAGAACGGCGTCCTCGTCGTGGAGGCGACGAAGGTGGGCGAGGACACCGCCATCCAGCAGATAGTCGAGACGGTGAAGGAGGCCCAGTCGCGCCAGCCCGAGATTCAGAACTTCGCGGACCGCATCTCGGCGTACTTCGTCCCCGCGGTCATCGCCAACGCCCTGTTCTGGGGCGGCGTCTGGTTCGCCTTCCCGGAGGCGTTGGCGACGTTCGTGAACGGCCTGCCCCTCTGGGACGTGGTGGTCGGCGGCCCCGCCGCGGCGGGCGGCCCCGTCTCGAACTTCGAGTTCGCCGTCCTCGTGTTCGCGTCGTCGGTGCTCATCGCCTGCCCCTGCGCCCTCGGACTGGCGACGCCCGCCGCGACGATGGTCGGCACGTCCATCGGCGCGCAGAACGGCGTCCTGTTCAAGGGCGGCGACATCCTCGAACGCGTCCGCGACGTGGACACCGTCGTCTTCGACAAGACGGGTACGCTGACGAAGGGCGAGATGTCCCTGACCGACGTGGTCGTCGTCGAACCCGCCGCGGACGGCGGGAAAGCGGCCGCGGACGGCGGGCAGTTAACCGACGAACGCCCCGAACGCACCGAGGAGTCGGTCCTGCGCCTCGCCGCCGCCGCCGAGAGCGGAAGCGAACACCCCCTCGCCGAGGCCATCGTCGAGGGCGCGCGCGAACGCGGCATCGACGTGACGGACCCCGAGTCGTTCGAGAACGTCCCCGGACACGGCGTCCACGCCACCGTCGAGGGCCGGGAGGTTCTCGTCGGCAACCGCAAGTTGCTCTCCGACGAGGGCATCGACCCCGCGCCCGCGGAGGACGAACTCCGCCGACTCGAAGGCGAGGGGAAGACGGCGATGCTCGTCGCCGCCGACGGCGAACTCGTCGGCGTCGTCGCCGACGCGGACACCCTCAAGGAGTCCTCGGCGGACGCCGTGGCCGCCCTCCGCGAACGCGGCATCGACGTGCGGATGATAACCGGCGACAACGAGCGAACCGCCCGCGCCGTCGCCGAGCGAGTCGGAATCGACCCCGAGAGCGTCCGCGCCGGCGTCCTCCCCGAGGACAAGGCCGACGCGGTGGAGGAGATACAGTCCGACGGCAGTCGGGCGATGATGGTCGGCGACGGCGTCAACGACGCCCCGGCCCTCGCCACCGCGTTCGTCGGCGTCGCCATCGGGTCCGGCACCGACGTCGCCATCGAGGCGGCCGACGTGACGCTGATGCGCGACGACCCGCGCGACGTGGTGAAGGCCATCCGCGTCTCGGAGGGGACGCTGTCGAAGATTCGGCAGAACCTCTTCTGGGCGCTGGGGTACAACGCGGCGATGATTCCGCTGGCCTCCCTCGGACTGCTCCAACCCGTGCTGGCCGCGGTGGCGATGGCGTTCTCGTCGGTGTCGGTGCTGACCAACAGCATGCTGTTCCGGCGGTACGCGCCGGACCACGACTACCGACTGCTCGGCTTCCTCCGCGGAGGGAACTGACGTGGGCGACGACTGCACCTACTGCGGGTGCGACGTGACGGTTCACGACCCCGTCTACGTGGAGGAGACGGACGCGGACGGACGTCGCGTCCCCGCGGGGCGGTTCTGCAGCTACGGCTGTCTGGCGGCGCACGTCGAAGCGGAGGGACTCGCCGCCGGGACGACCTGTCGGGTCGAACTCGACTGACCGGCGGCGCGGGAGGGCGACGAGGAGAGACGGACCCGCCGAACGAGACGCGGCGTCGCCCTCAGTACTCGTCTCTCAGCGCGTCGTGAACGGCGTCTCGCTTCTTCTCGCACCGCGCCGTGAGTTCGCCGACGGAGGACAGCACCGGGTACGTCACCTCGCGGTCCGAGGAGAGGTACTCGACGACGGCGTCGTGGCGGATGCCGGCTTTCAGCCCCGTCGCGGAGACGTGCCGAAGCGTCTCCTGTCTCCGGTCGGCGACGCCTTCGAGGCCGGATTCGACGGCGTCGATTCGGTCGCGCATCGAAAGCAGTTCCTCGGTGTCCGCGAGGATGAGCGTCGCCTCGTCCGTGGGCGGAAGCCGCCTCCTCGCCGCCTTGAGGTCGTCTATCGCCGAATCGAGCGAGTCCCGTTCGCGTTCGAGGACGCGAACCATCACCGTGTTCTCCGCGAGGCGTTGCTCTGTGTGTTCGAGGACGGCGCGCTTCAGTTGCGGCGTGAACCGGTTGCCGCCGCCCTCCGCGGCGAGGGCCACCGCGACTTCCTCCGTCAACTCGGCGGCGATGGTCTCGTGGACCGACGGGTTTCCGTCGTCGCTCTCGGTGACGTGCGGTTGGACCAACTCGGCGAACGCCCGACGGACGGTTCGACAGGCGTCGTCTCCCGCCGCCGAACTGGCGGCCGTCCACCCGGCGGGGCCGCCGGCGGCCCCGCCGTCGTCCATCGTCGTCGCGGGCGTGGTCTCGACGCAGTTCTTGAACCGTCTGAACGCGTCTCGCTGCTTCGAGACCGCACGGTGTTCGTCGCGGGCGTCGCGTCGCGCGGAGAGCGGAGGTTCGAGTGCGTCCGACATGGTCAGTTGCTCCCAGATTCGGGGCGGGCGGCCACGGGTGCGGCGTCAGATATCCCCGTTGACGATGGAGGCGACCCGTTCGCGGTCAAACAGTTCGCCCTCCACGTCGTACAGTTGTTTGGCGGCGCGTTCCGTGAGGACGAGGTTCGTGATGGGGCCCTGATAGAGGGGGCCGCCGCGGTAGACGTCGCCGTTCTTGACCGCGGTGAGCGCGCTCGCCGTCTCGTGGTCCTTCATGAACGAGACGACGGTGTTCTGGAACTCCTTGGCCGTCTTGGCCTCCTGTCCGCGGAGGAGGAGGACGTCAGGGTCGACCTCCAGAAGCGTCTCGTAGTCGATTTCGCCGCGCGAGGAGTGGAAGTCCTTCACGTCCGTCTCCGCGAGGGCGTCGCGGACGTTCAGGTCGCGCCACTGCTTGAAGCTCGTCCCCTCGCTGATGACGTACGGCAGGAACGTCTCGGGTTGGTCGCCGGAGGCCCAGAGGACGGCCACCCTCGGGCGTTCGGACTTCGAGGACGGCACGACGTCGGAGAGACCCGTCTGGAACTCCTCGTGGAGGGAGGCGAACGCCTCGTAGCGGTCGGTCCGTTGGAACACCTGCGCGAGTTTCTCGAACGCCTCGTACAGCGAGTAGTACCTGTAGTCCTCGTGCCACGTGTACCCCCGCGAGAAGATGCTGTTGCCGAAGAACGGCGCGACGTTTTTCGCTATCTCGTCGACGTCCGCCTGCTTCCAGCCCTTGTAGCGGTTCAGAAGGAAGTTCGGGTCGATGACGTGCAGGTCGCCGTCGAGTTGGTAGAACACCTCCTTGCTGACGCCGTCGGAGTAGAGCGACACCATATCGCTCTTGTCGACGGAGACGTCGGGAATCTCGTCGTAGTACTGGGTGTGGTACCGGGACGTCATCCAGACGCCCTTCGGCGGTTCGACGCCGAGGGCGACGCCCATGTCGGCCCAACTGCCGTTGTTCGCCACCCACGTCTTCGGGGGTTGGTCGAACGAGACTTCGCCCACGGGTTCCATCGAGACGGAGTAGGAGGAACTCGACCCCGTCGTCTCCGACTCGGTTCCCGTCCCCGTCTCCGTGGCCGACTCGGTCGCAGACGCCTCCGTCCCCGTCTCGGTCGAACCGGAGCCGCTTCCCCCCATACAGCCGGCGAGAAGACCGCTCGTAGCCAGTAGTCCGCTCGCCTTCAGCACGTTACGCCGGGTCCGACGCGGTGCGCCGTCGTTTGTCATTACGTTTTAGGCCGACCTAAAACCACAAGAGTGTTACGATGTGGACGGGAGAATCGGCTCACAGCGACCGTTTCGGGACGATTTCGGGGTCGGGCGTGTGGGAGACGGCGGCGTCGACGTTGAACACGTCCGCGAGGAGTTCCTCGGTCACTACTTCGCGCGGCGGCCCCCAGTCGTACACCTCGCCGTCGCACATGGCGACGAGGTAGTCGGCGAACCGGGCCGCCTGCGCGATGTCGTGGAGGACGACGGCGACGGTGACGCCGCGTTCCTCGTTCAACTGCCGGACCGTCTCCATCACGCGGAGTTGGTGGTGTAAATCGAGGTAGGTCGTCGGTTCGTCCAAGAGGAGCACGTCCGTGTCCTGCGCGAGGACCATGGCTATCCACGCCAACTGCTTTTGCCCCCCGCTGAGGTTCCCCACCTGCTTGTCGCGGAGGTGGTCCACGCCCGCCAGATCGAGCGCGCGTTCGACGGCGCGTTCGTCCTCGTCGGACACCTGCTGGAAGAAGTTCCGGTGGGGGTAGCGGCCGTGGTAGACTAAATCCTCCACGGTGAGCGACCCGGGCGACTCGTTCTCCTGCGAGAGCATGCCCAGCTCGCGGGCGAACTCCTTGTCGCCGTACTCGTGGAGTCGCTTCCCGTCGAGGGTGACGACGCCGCCGTCCGGGTCGAGATGGTTCGAGAGCGCCTTCAGGAGCGTGCTCTTCCCGCTCCCGTTCGGCCCGACGAGCGCGGTTATCTCGCCGCGCGGCACGTCGATTCGGTCGCACTCGACGACCGGTCCGTCGCTCGTCGGGTACGACAGCGTGAGGTTCTCTCCGACGAGCGCGCTGTCCGTCTCCTCGCTTCCGTCCCGTGCGGTTCGTTGCATGGTATCAGTCTGTTCGGCCGGTCGCGTCCGTTCTGTGGTGTCGTTTACCTTGCTCATCAGATGTCACCCAGGTTCTGCTGTCTCCGCATCAGATAGAGGAAGTACGGCCCGCCGACGAGGCCGGTGACGACGCCCACGGGCAACTGAACCGGGTCCAACGCCAGTCGCGCGCCGACGTCCGCGACCACCATCAGCGCCGGTCCGGCGAAGACGCACCCGACCATCAGGCGCTTGTAGTCGCTCCCGACGAGGTTCCGCACGAGGTGCGGCACGATGAGGCCGACGAAGCCGACGATGCCGGCGACGGCGATGGCGGCGCTGGCCGCGAGGATGGCGACGCCCGAGAGGAGAAAGCGCGTCCGTTCGACGGACATCCCGAGCGACTGCGCCGTCTGTTCGCCGAGCAGGAGAACGTTCAACTGCCGGGCGGCGACCACCGAAAGCGAGAGCGCGACGGCCGTTGAGGGAAGCGCGAGACGGACCTGCTCCCAGTCGACGCCGGTCAGCGAGCCGGTGGTCCACGCGATGGCGCTCTGGACGATGGCGAGGTCGTCGGCGAAGAAGAACATCGCCGTCTGCATCGACTGAAACAGCGTGCTGACGATGACGCCGGCGAGGACGAGGCGGACCGGACTCGTCCCGCCCTTCCACGCGATGGTGTAGACCAGGAGGAACGCCAGCGCGCCGCCGCCCGCCGCGATGAGCGGGAGGAACGGCGCGAGGCCGCTGAAGACGACGAGCGTCAGGAGAATCGCGAGCCCCGCACCCGACGAGACGCCGAGGATGTACGGGCTCGCAAGCTCGTTTCGGGTGACCGCTTGGAAGATAGCACCCGAAACCGAGAGGTTCGCGCCGACGAGGATTGCGACGAGGACGCGCGGCAGTCGGATGTTCCAGACGATGAGGCTCTCTCGCCCCATCTCCGGAAGCTCCGTTCCGAAGAGGAACGCCGACCACGCGTCCACGTTGAAGAGAACAGCCGGGTTCAGCACGGCCCGCCACGCTTGGGTGAGCGACATCGTGTACGTGCCGAAGCTCACCTGCACGAGACCGCCGAGAACGACGACGACGACGCTGGCGACGCAGAGGCCGACGAGCGACCCGTCGATCCATCCGACGCCCCGACGAAGCCGCGACCAGATACCCAACCGCGTAGATTCACTCATCGGACGTTGTTTAGGGTTACCTAAACCATACGTATATGCGTTACTCTTCGGCGCGAGAAGCCGGAAAACGAGGGCACGAGCCGCCGACTCCGTACGCAACGGCGGATACACGGCGTTCGTCCCGGCCGGACGGCGGCCGCGAGGATTTCGAACGCGCGCGACGAACCCGTTCGTCGCTCCGCCGGGGCGGCGTGCGGTCGTCTATCGGATAGGTCCCCCGACACATAATTCGTTCGGCGGAATCGACGCAGCGTCGCCTCGGACTGGCGTCCGTCGCGCTTCTCCCCGAATCGGGGGCCCTCACTCGCCCTCTGTCGGTGCTCTCTGAGTCGCAGATGTTGTGAACCGGTGGTGCGCCGTGCGAGTAAAGAATAGTCTAACGAGCGAAAAATTAGCTATAGACGAGACGGGACGCCGGTCGCCGAGCCGAACTCGGCGCGGCGGGCGTCACGGACCGATTCGCCGTTTCATCGGATAAAGCGCCCGAAGAACCGCGTTTCGATCGCTCTCGTTCGTCGGTGAACCGTGAACTGATGGTAAGGTTTATAATTATCTTAGTGTATTGTTATCGGTAGTGCGGCGCTCTCGGTAAAGTAGCGTCGCGGGACCGAGAACGATGAGTGAAGAACGATACATCGGCGCCATCGACCAGGGGACGACCGGAACCCGGTTCATGGTCTTCGACCACGACGGACAGGTAGTAGCGAACGCGTACCAGAAACACGAACAGGTGTATCCGGAACCCGGCTGGGTGGAACACAAGCCGCAGGAGATCTGGGAGAACACGAAGGAGGTCATCGACGCGGCGCTCGCCGAGGCCGGGATCGGCTCCGACCAGTTGGACGCCATCGGCATCACGAACCAGCGCGAGACGACGCTCATCTGGGACCGCGAGTCGGGCAAGCCCATCCACAACGCCATCGTCTGGCAGGACCGACGCACCACCGACCGCGTCGAGAAACTCCAAGAGGAGGGCAAAGAGGGGTGGATCCGTGAGAAGACCGGTCTCGAACCGGACGCGTACTTCTCGGCGACGAAGGCCGAGTGGCTGCTGGACAACACCGACCAGATCAAGCTCCAGCGGATGCGCCCCGACGACGTCCGCGAGAGAGCCGAACAGGGCGAGTTGATGTTCGGT
>NZ_JBHSXH010000009.1:0-76434 GCF_042662625.1 Halopelagius fulvigenes | reverse complement strand
GGGGAACCACATCACGGACGTGACGAACGCCTCGCGGACGATGCTGTTCAACATCCACGAGATGGACTGGGACGAAGAACTCTTAGATGAGTTCGGCGTCCCCGAGGCGACCCTTCCCGAGGTGCGTCCCTCCTCCGACGAGAACCACTACGGAACGACGGACGCCGACGGCTTCCTCGGCGCGGAAGTTCCCGTCGCGGGCGCACTCGGCGACCAGCAGGCGGCGCTGTTCGGCCAGACCTGTTTCGACGAGGGCGACGCGAAGAACACCTACGGCACGGGGTCGTTCATGCTGATGAACACCGGCGACGAGGCCGTCGAGAGCGAGCACGGTCTACTGACGACCGTCGGCTTCCAGCGCTCTGGCGAACCCGTGAAGTACGCCCTCGAAGGTTCCATCTTCATCACGGGCGCGGCCATCGAGTGGCTCGAAGACATGACGCTCATCGAGGACGCCGCCGAGACCGAGGAACTCGCTCGGTCGGTCGATTCGACGGACGGCGTCTACTTCGTCCCGGCGTTCACCGGGCTCGGCGCGCCCCACTGGGACCAGCGCGCCCGCGGCACCATCGTCGGCATGACGCGCGGCACCCGCCGCGAGCACGTCGTCCGCGCGGTATTGGAGTCCATCGCGTTCCAGACGCGCGACGTGGCCGAGGCGATGGAGTCCGACTCGGGCATCGAACTGACGACGCTCCGCGTCGACGGCGGCGCGGTGAAGAACAACTTCCTCTGTCAGCTACAGGCGAACATCGTCGGCACCGACATCGCCCGTCCGGTCGTCGACGAGACGACGGCGCTGGGGTCGGCGTACGCCGCGGGCCTGGCCGTCGGCTACTGGGAGACGGTGGACGAACTCCGCGACAACTGGCAGATAGATAGCGAGTTCCAACCGAAGAGCCCCGGCGACGTCGAACAGCGCTACGGTCGCTGGAAGGACGCGGTCGAACGGTCGCTCGACTGGGCGCGCGACGGAGGTGAGTGAGCGTGGCGCTCGCCGAACTCTGGTCGATAGAGATGCTCATCGCCGCCTTCGCGGGCGGGGCGTTCGGGGCCGCGCTCGGCGCGCTTCCGGCGTTCGTCTTCACCGGCTTCATGGTCATCGCCGGCGAGGCGGCGAGCATCGCCAACGCCGACGCCGGAGCCATCACAGGTTCCGTCGCGTTCGGCGCGCCGTTCTCGCCAGCCATCAGCTTCGCGGGCGGCGCGGCCGCCGCGGCGTACGCCGCCAAGCGCGGCTACATGCAGTCGGGCTTCGACTACCACAACGCCAAGGACATCGCGTTCGCACTCGGGACGAAACCCGACGTGCTGGCGGTCGGCGGCCTGTTCGGCATCCTCGGCTACTGGCTGACGGTGATTTCGGCCACGTTCAACATGCCGTACGACCACATCGCCATGGGCGTCGTGCTCTCGGCGCTGTTCCACCGACTCATCCTCGGCTACGACGTCATCGGGAAGGTGCGCGGGAAGGGCCTCCTCGACATGACGCCGTTCGAGCGCGAAGAACTCCGCACTGCCGACGGCGCGTCGCCCTCGGGCGGCGCGGTGGCCGACGGCGGCGAGGAGACCCGTCTGGCGGTCGAACCGTGGCTCCCCCACCAGTACAAGTGGGGTAACGTCGCGGCCATGGGCGCTGTCGCCGGTATCTTCGGCGGGTACGTCGCCATGGTGACCGGCAGCGCGTTCCTCGCGTTCGGTATCAGCGCGGCGTCGCTGCTGTTCTTGAACCTCGGCGTCGAGCGGATTCCCGTCACCCACCACATGACGCTGCCCGCCGGGACGGCGGCGCTCGCCATGACGAACGGGGGCGCGGAGGGGTCGCTCGCCGTCGCGCTTCTCGTGGCCGGCGCGTTCGGTCTGGTGTCCGGGCTGTTCGGCGAGTTGTTCCAGCGCGTCTTCTACGCGCACGGCGACACCCACTGGGACCCGCCCGCCGCGGCCATCGTCTTCGGCACGTTCCTCGTGTTCGTGATGTACGCCATCGGCGTCTTCCCCAGCAGTTCGTGGGTCGCGACGCTGGGAATGTAGCCGCTCCCTCGCAAATTTATTAGCGACGATACCTTAGCACCGCCAACGTGAGCGACGGTTGGTCGGAACCCGATTCGACTGAATGAACATCGAAGACCGAATCCTCCAGCGGAAACGTCGGGGGGAACGACGGCGATTACTCGTCGACGAGAGCGCGCTGAGCCCCGTGTGGCACCCGGAGAGTCCGGTGGGCCGCGGGGCGACAATCGAGCGACTGCTGGACCGTCTCGACCCCGTCTTCGACGGCGAGACGCCGGACGACGTGTACGTCCACGGCCCCTCGGGGTGCGGGAAGTCCGCCGTCGTGACCGCCCTGTTTCACCACCTCTCTCGGCACCTCTCCTCGCCGACGAGCACCATCCAGACGACGACGCGGAGCGGTAGCGAGTCCGGCACCACGTTCGCGTACGTGGACGTCCGGACGGCGACCAGCGAGTTCGAGTTCTACCACCGACTGCTCGACGAATCGACCGAGGAGTCCGTCCCCCGGCGGGGACTCTCCACCGACGAACTGCGCGAGCGGATTCGACAGTACCTCCGGACGCAGTCGCTCGTCGTCGCACTCGACCACGTGGACGAGGGCGACCCGGCGCTTCTGGAGTGGTTGGCGCGCGAACGCGACGAGTGGTCCCGCGACGTGTCGGTGGTGGCCGTCGGACGGGCGCGCCCCGAGGCGGCCCCGGAGGCGGTGTCCGACGCGCCGACGGTCGAAGTGCCGCGCTACCACCGCGCCGAGGTGACGGACATCCTCACCAGTCGGATCACCGCGGGGTTGGCGCGCGACGCGGTGACGCACGGTCAGATTCGCACGCTGGCGACGTGGGCGGAGGGCAACGCCCACGACTCCCTCGCGGCGCTTCTCGGCACCGTGGACGCCGCACTCGACGACGGGGCGACCGTCATCGAGGAGAGCCACCTCCGGGCCGGCATGGACTCGGTGCCGCGCCCCTGCGTGTCGCTCGGGCGCGTCCTCGCACTCGCGGAGAACAGACAGGAGGTGCTGTGCTACCTGCTCGAACTCGACGAGTCCGAGCGCTCGTCGGTGCAGAAGACGGCGGACGCACTGGCCCGCCGGTCGTCGCTCTCCGCGAGCACCATCCGGCGCTACCTGTACGAACTCGCCGAAGAGGACGTGGTGGCGCGCGTCCAAGCCGACGAGTCGAACGGGGCCGGCCGGCCGCCGAGCAGGGTCGAACCGCGCTTCCCGACGCGGGCGTTCCAACGCCTGACGACCGTCGAGCGGCGGGCGTCGAACTGACCACTACCCGCGGAGTGGATAATTTATTGACGCGAATCGTTATACCGTTAGCCAGCGAGTCGTCCGAATAGAACGGTCGAACACGCCCGCCGAGCGGTTCTCGAACGGTCGAGTTCCGCGCGAACGCGACTCCCGACGGGGCGCGCCGGACGGGTGGGTTCCGTTCAGTACACTCATGTCGTCACACTCATCATCCGGCGGACGGCCGACCGACGAAGACGCAGTCCGGTACTTCTCGCGGACCGACCCGGTCAGCCTCCGCGTCGTCGAGGCCGTCGCGGCGTTCCACGGCGTCGACCCCCTCGAACTGCGGCCGTTGGCCGAACACATCGACGCCGACGCGTTGAACGCCCTGTTCTCGACCGTCGGGGACGGGGCTCTCGACGGTGCGATGGTCACCTTCCGCTACGAGGGCGCGCGGGTCACGGTCACCGGTCGGGGAGACATCGACGTCGTCGGAGCGGACCCCTTCGGTCGGCGCGAGTAGTCCCCCGTTCCCCCCGCCGCTGACGCCCGACCGGAAGCGACGAGTCCAAACGGCGCGCCTGACTACGTGCCGGTAATGGACATTCGGTTTCTCGGCGGCGCGCGCGAGGTGGGTCGGAGCGCCATCCTCGTGAACGACCGCCTCCTCCTCGACTACGGGATGCTGACCGGCAACCCGCCGCAGTTCCCGGTCGGCGCGCCCGACCCGGAGGCCGTCGTCGTCAGCCACGGCCACCTCGACCACGTCGGGTCGATTCCCGCGCTCCTGTCGGGCGACCGGCGGCCGCCGATACACTGGACGCCGCCGACGCGCGAACTGGCGCTGACGCTCGCGCGCGACACGCTGAAACTGCACGGCGTCTCCGGGAGCGGAGCGGCCGGAGGCTCGCGGGGCCGGAGGCGACGCGGCGGAAGCTACAACTGCCCGTTCACCGAGACGGAGGTAAAGCGCGTCACGCAGGTGTCGGAGACGCACGGCTACCGCGAGACGTTCGAGGCGGCGGGCCACGAGGTGACGTTCTACAACGCCGGCCACATCCCCGGAAGCGCCCACGTCCTCGTGGACGACGGCGAGACGCGCCTGTTCTACACCGCCGACTTCCACACCGACGACCAGCGGTTGGTGTCGGCGTCCGCCGCGCGTCCCGACGCCGACGCGGTCATCTGCGAGAGCACCTACTCGGACGTGGAACACGACCCACGCCGGAGAATCGAACGGCGGTTCGTCGAGAGCGTCGAGACGACGGTGTGGGACGGCGGTACCGTCGTCGTGCCCGCGTTCGCCATCGGGCGGACCCAAGAGATGCTTCTGGTCTGCGAGGCCAACGACATCGACTGCTACGTGGACGGGATGGGCAAGCGAGTCACGCGGATGCTCCGGCAGTACCCCGAGTTCGTCCGGGACGCCGAGGCACTCCGGCGCGCGAAGTCGAACGCCCGCTTCGTCACCGGCCGGGACGGACAGCGGAGACGCATCGCCGCGCAGAACACGGTCATCGTGACGACCAGCGGGATGCTCTCGGGCGGGCCGGCGATGACCTACGTGCCGGCGATACGGTCGAATCCGACGAACAAAGTCGCGCTCACGGGGTATCAGGTCGAGGGGACGCCCGGGCGCGAACTGCTGGAGTCGGGGCGGGCGGAACTCGACGGGCGCGTGATGCCCGTCAGCGCGCAGGTGGAGTGGTACGACTTCTCCGCGCACGCTGACAGAGGTGGCCTGCTGAGCCTGCTCGACTCCTACCGCGGCAGTCGCGTCCTCGTGAACCACGGCGACCGCTGTGCGGCGTTCGCCGAGGAACTCCGAGCGGACGGATTCGACGCCTCCGCGCCGGATATCGGCGACGCGGTGACGGTGTAGGCGTCGTCCGACCCGACGTACCCACCGGCGTACTCGGGGCTCACGCGCCGACGCCCCAGAAGAACGCGATTCCGAGGACCGTGACGAACGACAACAACAGTTGTAGCGGCGCGCCGACGCGGAGGAAGTCCGAGAACGTGTAGCCGCCGGGGCCGTAGACGAAGAGGTTCGTCTGGTAGCCGACGGGCGTCATGAACGCCGTCGAGGCGGCGAACGTCACCGCGAGGACGAACGCGAACGCGTTGGCTCCGATGGACTGCGCGGCGTTGGCGGCGACCGGAATCATCAGCACGACGCTGGCGTTGTTGCTGATGACGCTCGTCAGCAGGCCGGTCGCCAGATAGAACACCCAGAGGACGCCGAGCGCCGGCAGGAACGCCGCCGTCGAGGCGACGGCGGTGCCGAGAAGCGCGGCGGCCCCCGTCTGCTGGAGGGCGATGCCGAGGGGGATGACGCCCGCGAGCAGGAAGATGACGTTCCACTCGACGGAGGAGTACAGCTCGTTCGGTTCCAAGACGCCGGTGAAGACCATCGCGACCACCCCCGCGAGCGCCGAGACGACTATCGGGAGGACGTTCAGCGCCGGGAGCGCGACGACGCCGGCGATGATGGCGACGGCGAACGGAATCTTCTCCGTCCGGTAGTTCACGTCGTCGAACTCGTGGGCGACGATGAAGTCCTCGTTCTGGACGAGGCGGGTGAGGCTGTCCGGCGGGGCCTGCACCAAGAGCGTGTCGCCGACCCGGATGCGGATGTCCTCGAACCGGTCGCGGACGACTTCGCCGCGGGAGCGGAAGGCGAGGACGTTCGCGTCGTACCGCTGCCGGAAGGTCGAACTGGCGAGCGTCTCGCCGACGAGGAACGACCCCGACGGGACGACGACTTCGACGAGGACGGGTTCCTCCTCGTCGGAGTGCAGGTCCTCTTCGTTCTGCGGTCCGCCCGCGAACGTGAGTCCCTCCGCGTCCACGATGCGTTCGAGCGTGTCCCGGTTCGTCCTGAGGCGGAGCGTGTCGTTCTCGTGAATCTCCTTGCGGGCGAGCGGTTCGTCGAAGCGCTCCCCGTAGCGGACCAACTGGAGGGCGTCGATGTCGAGGTCGTCGTCGCCGAACGCCTCCTCGACGGTCTGCCCGGTGAACGACGAGTTCGCGGGGACGACGACGTCGGCGAGGTACGCCTGCAGGGCGTACTCCTCGACTAAGTCCTCGTCGGCCGGAATCCGCTCGGGAATCAGCCGGACGCCGACCGTCATCAGATAGAGCGCGCCGACGGCGAAGACGATGACGCCGAGTTTGGTGAACTCGAACATCCCGAACGCCGAGAGGCCGAGCTCGGGCGACTCCGCGCCAAGTTGGGCGGCGATGTCGCTCGCGAGGATGTTCGTCGAGGTGCCGATGAGCGTCAGCGTCCCCCCGAGCATCGAGGCGAACGACAGCGGCATGAGCAGCTTCGACGGCGACGTCTCCCCCTCGTGTGCGAGGTCCGAGATGACCGGCACGAGGATGGCGACGACCGGCGTGTTGTTGATGAACCCCGAGACGGGGCCGGTGACGCCGACGGTCGCGGCGAGCTGCTTGCGCCGACTGGTCCCGGCGAACGCGGCCATCTTCCGGCCGATGAGCTGGACGATGCCGGTCCGGTTGATGCCCGTGCTCAGGATGAGCATGGCCAGCACGGTTATCGTGGCCGGGTTGGCGAACCCGGAGATCCCCTCCTGCGGGGATATCTGCGTCCACGGTTCGAGAACCATCAGCAGGACCATCATGAGGATGGCCGTCACGTCGATGGGGAACCACTCCGTCGCGAACAGGACGAGAGCGAGGAGGATGAGCGCGAAGACGACGAGCATCTCGGCCGTCACCGAAGCCGAAGCCGAAGCCACGCTCTGAACGGCCAGAGAAGCCGCGGAGAAAGACATACCGAGAAGAGACGCTTCCGAGGGAAAAAGGAACGGTATCCGTCTCCGCCGCGGCGCGTCGCGCGAGGCGGTCGGAGGGTTCGTCCGCGCCCGACCCGGGTGCGGAAGCGACTGCGCGTCGCCTCAGACGGCACCGCGCGACGGGAGATTTGGGGGCGACGAGCAGTTTAACTCGGTTAAGGGCTTCTACGGAGTAATGAGTACCAAATCGGATGCCACCGAAGGGGCATTCTGGGGAGATGCCGACGACGAGGTGGCACTCCGGCGGTATCAGACGCTCTTCGATACGCTCGACGACGGCATCTATCACCTCGACGCCGAGGGACGGTTCCTCGCGGTGAGCGACGAACTCGTCGAGACGACCGGGTACGCTCGGGAGGAACTCCTCGGCGAACGCGTCTCCGTCCTCCTGACGGACGACGGCGCCGAACGGGTAGAGCGCGAAGTCGCGCGCCGAGTCGAGTCGGGGAGCCGCGAAACCGTCCCCTTCGAGTTGGACGTCCGAACCGCCGACGGCGGCACGGTTCCCTGCGAACTCCGGGTCAGCCCGCTCCTCGAAGACGGCGGGTTCCGAGGGAGCGTCGGCGTCGTCCGCGACCGCTCGGAGGCGAACCGGCAGGCGGAGGCGCGCGACCCGTCGCGGGCGTCGTACGAGTCCATCAGCACCGTCCTCGACGAGGCGGACATCGGCGTGTTCGTCCTCGACGACGAGTTCGAAGTCGCGTGGGCCGACGAGACCGCGGAGGAGTACTTCGGCCTCAACCGGGACGAAGTGATCGGGCGCGACAAGCGGGAGGTCATCCGGGAGACGGTGAAGGAACGGGTCGCTGACTCCGAGCGGTTCGAGGAGAACATCCGGGCGACGTACGAGGACAACAGCTACATCGAGCAGTTCGAGTTCCGGGTCACCGAGGGCGAGGAACGCGAGGAACGGTGGCTCGAACACTACAGCAAGCCGATAGACGCCGGACGGTACGCGGGGGGTCGAATCGAGCTGTACTACGACATCACGGACCGAACGGAGTCCGAGGACGCCCGCAGGGAGACCGAGGCGCAGTTTCAGTCGCTGGTCTGCGCCGTCGAGGAGTACGCTATCCTCCGTCTGGACCCCGAAGGACGGGTCGCAAGTTGGAACGAGGGCGCGGAGAGAATCAAAGGCTACACCTCCGAGGAGATAGTCGGAGAGCACTTCTCGGCGTTTTACACCGAGGAGGACAGGGCGGCGGGCGTCCCCGACCGGAACCTCGAACGGGCGACCGAGGAGGGGGTGATCGAAGAGGAGGGGTGGCGCGTCAGGAAGGACGGGAGCCGGTTCTGGGCGAACGTGACCCTCACGGCGGTTCGTGACGACGACGGCACCCACCGCGGGTACCTGAAGGTCACGCGCGATACGACCGAACAGCACAACCGGGAACTGGAACTGCAGAGCGAACTCCAGCGCATCCTCAGCCGAATCTCCGACGCGTTCTACGCCGTAGACGAGGAGCTGCGCTTCACGCACGTCAACGAACGCGCCGAGGAACTGCTCCAACACTCCGAGGAGGAACTGCT
Source organism: Halopelagius fulvigenes (assembly GCF_042662625.1). Taxonomy (GTDB): domain Archaea; phylum Halobacteriota; class Halobacteria; order Halobacteriales; family Haloferacaceae; genus Halopelagius; species Halopelagius fulvigenes. The sequence goes on along the minus strand of NZ_JBHSXH010000009.1, from coordinate 67,830 downwards.
GGGCAAGTACCTCTGGGACGTGTTCCCCTCCGCCGCCGAAATCGACGACGTCTGGGACGCCTTCGAGACGGCGAGGCGGTCGCAGGAGGCGACCAGCTACGAGCTGTACTACGACACGCTGGACTTCTGGGTCGAGGCGAATCTCTACCCCTCCGAGACGGGCATCTCGGTGTACTTCCGCGACGTGACCGAACAGAAGAAGCGCGAACGGACGCTGGAGCAGTACGAGGCCATCGTGGAAACCGTCGGCGACGGCATCTACGCGGTGGACGCCGACTCGCGGTTCATCATGGTCAACGACGCGTTCTGCGAGATGGTCGGCTACGACCGCGAGGAGCTTCTCGGGGAACCCGCGGCGATAGTCCACGACGAGGCGGTGACGAGGCGGGCCGAGTGGTTGGTGGAGGACGTGTTGGACGGCGAGCGGACGCTCCCGAAGATCGAACTCGACCTGCGGACGAGCTCGGGCGAGGCGTTCCCCGCGGAGAGTCGCATCGCCCCCTTCCCGGACGGCGACACGTACGGCCGGTGCGGGGTGGTTCGAGACGTCTCCGAACGCGTCGAACGCGAGCGAGAGTTGGAGAAGTACGAGACGATAGTCGAAACCGTCGAAGACGGCATCTACGCGGTGGACGCCGACTCGCGATTCACGATGGTCAACGACGCGTACGCGAAGATGACCGGCTACGCTCGGGACGAACTGCTCGGCTCGAACGTCTCGTTGGTCGTCGCGGACGACACCGCCGAACGCGCGGCGGAGATGGAGGCGGCGTTGAGAGAGGGAGACGTCAGCGAACCGGTGCTGGAGGGGGTGTTGCGGACGGCGGACGGACGCCGCGTCCCCGCGGAGGCGACGTTCGCGCTGCTTCCGGGCGACAGCCACGAGCGCATCGGCGTCGCGCGCGACATCACCGAACGGAAGGCCCGAGAGCGCGCCTTAGAGGAGAGCGAACGCCGGTACCGAACGCTCGTCGAGCACTTCCCGAACGGAGCGGTCGGGCTGTTCGACGAGGACCTGACCTACACCGTCGCCGGCGGCGAGATGCTGACCGAACTCGGAATATCCCCCGAGGAGGTGGTCGGAGCGACCATCGTCGAGCGCTACCCCGAGGAGTTGATCGAGGAGGTCGAACCGCACTTCCGCGCCGTCTTCGACGGCGAATCGCGGACGTTCGAGATAGAGCGTCACGGCAGGTCGCTGTTGGCGCACACGCTCCCCGTCCGGAACGCCGACGACGAGGTGTACGCGGGCATGCTGATGCTCCAGGACGTCACCGAACGGAAGGAGTACCGCCGGAAGCTCGAGGAGTCCAACGAGCGCTTAGAGCAGTTCGCCTACGTCGCCTCCCACGACCTGCAGGAACCGCTCCGGATGGTCACGAGCTACCTCAAGCTGATAGAACGGCGGTACGCCGACGAACTCGACGAGGACGGCGAGGAGTTCATCGGGTTCGCCGTCGACGGCGCAGAGCGGATGCGCGAGATGATCGACGGCCTGCTCACGTACTCGCGCATCGAGACGCGGGGGAACTCCTTCCGGCCGGTGGACCTGAACGACGTTCTCGGCGACGTCCGCGAGGACCTCCAGATGCAGATAGCGGAGAGCGACGCCGACGTCGAGTCCGAGCGACTCCCCACCGTCGAGGGCGACGCCAGCCAGCTGCGGCAGCTGTTCCAGAACCTCCTGAGCAACGCCATCGAGTACAGCGGCGGCGAGCCGCCGAACGTCGAAATCACCGCCGAGCGCGACGGCGAAAGTTGGGTCGTCTCCGTGCGCGACGAGGGAATCGGCATCGACCCCGACGGTCAGGACCGCATCTTCGAGGTGTTCCAACGGCTGCACAGCCACGAGGAACGGCCCGGGACCGGCATCGGACTCGCGCTCTGCCGGCGCATCGTCGAGCGACACGGCGGCGAGATCTGGGTCGAGTCGGAACCCGGCGAGGGGGCGACGTTCTCCTGTCGGTTGCCGGACGTCCGAGAGTAGTCCGCCCGGCGTTCGGGAGGCGGCGCGGTGGTCGGGTCGCGAACGACCGCACCCGACGAGTAGGCGAGAGCGGAGAGAAAAAGGGGAGCGGGAAGCCCACCCCGCAGCGCAGTTCCTGCGGGCGGGGCGCGCGCCGCGAGACACGCGGAGGACTCATCCGTCTCCGCCCCGGACGGAGTGGTATGAGCCCGGACAGGAACCGCGCCCCGATTCGCGAGCTCGTGGCCGACCTGTCGGACCACCTCGAATCGACGGCGGAGCTACCGGTCGAACGGCCCGAGAGCGCGTACCTCGGCGAGGCGGAGGCCGTCGCCTCCGACGTTGCCTCGCTGTGGCTCGCGGGACACCCCTCGCGGGCGGGCGACGCCGACGTGTCGCTGACCGTCGTCCGGTCGCGCATCGAACACGTCGAGGAGTTGCTGTCGAACGTCGAATCGACGGAGAGCGAGGCGGCGAACGACCACGTCGAGGCGGCAAAGGCGCTGACCGAGGACATCCTCGCCCGCCTCGACGGCCGTTCGGAGTAGACGCGCGGGTCAGAAGCGCGTCACCTGGAACTCGCGGTAGCCGCCGTAGGCGATTTCGAGCGACCCCAACCACCAGTTCCATCGGTCGGCGACGCCGGACCCCTCGGGCGCGTCGCCCATCTGGCGGACCACCTCCGCGACGGTGAGGGGTTCGCCCCTGTCGGCTTCCGGTTTTCCCGACTCTGCGAGGTCGCGCGCCTGCCGAGCGACGACGCTCCGTTCGCGTTCGCTGCCGCCGAACGCCCGTTCGAGTTCGGTCGCCAGTTCCTCGGGGTCGAGAGGGGGCGGGGACTCCGGCACGGCCGGCGCTTGGGGACCGAGCGACAAGAATGGTCGCCGTCGCCGGTCACGACGCCCACGCGAGGACCCAGAAGACGACGCCGAACATTCCGAGGATGGCCACCGAGGACGCCGCCAACTCGGCGTCGCCGCGGCGACTGGCGAGGAGTGCGACCGTTCCCGCGAGGCCGAAAAAGAGGAGTCCGAACGCGACGAGGGCGGCCTTCGCCGCCCGGGAGGTTTCGCTCGGGTCGAGGCCGTAGTCGCGCGACTCGATTTCGGAAAGCGCGCCCTCGACGGCCGGGAAGTCGGACTCGGGCACGAAGACGAACGACGGACGCGAGAGCGACATCGAACCCGCGTACCGGAGGCGGACGACGCGCATCGACCCGAGGGACCACGACTCGTGAGCGCGGAGCGTTCGAACGTCATACGGGCGCGGTTTCGGTCCCGAGAGGACGCGGAGCGACCCCTCCTCGACCGACACGTCGCCCGCCGACTCGCGCGCGACGGCGACGACCCACGCGACGAACAGGCCGACGAAGAGGGCGGGGAAGACGACGGGGACGCGCGTCGCGGTGGCGAGAACCCCGGCGCAGAACGGCGTCGAAAGCAGGAGGTACCGCGGCCGCAAGTTGAGGTCGTACGGCAACAGGTCGCTCAGGTCGCCGCCGCCGTGCGCCGTGACGAGATAGAGGAGGGAGAACGGGCCGCCGACGAGGAGCAACGTCACGAGGACGACGAGGGAGTCCGGGGACTCGCCGGTCAGCGAGCCGTAAGCAACGATTCCGAGGAGAACGAAGACGAAGAGGAGGACCGCGGCGAAGAAGCCCGCGACGGCGTGTCTGACCGCGGTTCGGAGACGGGTCGGGGACGGGCGTTCCCACGAGACGACCGACGGGGAGGGAGGCCCGGCGCGTTCGCCGGTTGGAGGGACCATATCCGCCGGTTTTCCGTCCGCCGGGTTAACTGTTGGCCGGTCGACGGTTCGCGGAGACGATCCCTCGCGCCTACCGCCACCACTCGCTCCGGCGTTCCTCGTGTGAGGCGTCGCGGAACGGCGGCGGTTTCTCCCAGTTCTCCTCCATGCCGAGGGCGTACGCCATCCAGTAGCCGACGTGCCACCCGACCGCATCGGTGGCCGTGTCGTCGTCGAGGACGATTTCGAGACCGGTGTACGTCTCGACGACCCCGTCGCCGTCGGGGTCCGTCCCGGTCGTCCCGGCGCAGGAGGCCGCCTCCGCCGAACACGGCGGCGTCTCGGCGAACCGGACGGTCACCTCCGCGTTCGCGGGGTCGGAGACGTACTCGAAGGAGACGTTGTCGGGGACACCCGGCGGAGACCCCTCGTAGTAGTCGAGGGCGTGCTCGACCTGTCTGCGCGCCGCCTCGGGGTCCGTCGCGCCCGACGCGTCCACGTGGACGGTGAACTCCCCGTCGTCCCACGGGAACTCGCGTTCGGTCGCGTTCGGTTGCGTCTCCGTGTACAGGACGGACTGACTCGCCATCACGTCCGCGGGGGCGTCGTCGTGCCGCAGGCCGAGGGTGTGCCCGAGTTCGTGTTTCAGGACCAACACCGTCGAGGAGTCGGAGAAGCCGGTCCGAATCGACACCTTCGCCGGGCGTTGGATCTGGCGTCGGTGTTCGATGAGGGGCGCGCACCCGGCCGCCTCGGCGGCGTTCTCGCAGTCCTCCACCCTCTCGACGAACTGGACGACGACGTCGGGGTTCGCGGCGTCCGGTCGGACGACGTACTCGACGGGGTAGCCGGCGTAGCGTTCGGCGTTCTCCTCCCAGTAGGCCGTCGCCTCGCGCACCAACGGGGCCCAGTTCCGACCCGTGTCCGCCGTATCGCGTATTGCGACGACTATCGGGTCGTCGCCCCACGGACTCTCGCGGTCGGGGTGCGCCGTCGCCGTCGGCCCGGCGTCGGTCGGCGTTCGCGTCGTCGAGTCCGGGGTTCCGCCGGTCGGCGCGTCCGTCGACGTCGAGGGGTCCTCCGTCGGGATATCGACGGGGATGGCGCACCCGGCGAGGACGACGAGTGCCGCGAGAGCGAGGGCCCGGAGAGCGGTGCGAGACATTCGTTCGATCGGATGTGAATCGGCGAAACAAAAGAGCGTTCGGTCGGCGGAAACCGGGGTTACCGGTAGTCGCTCGCCTCGGACTCGGGTTCGACGCCCGCCAGTCGCAGGGCGTTCGTCGTCACGCCGAGACTCATGCCCATGTCGCCGACGACGATGGCGAAGGCGACGGAGATGAGGCCGAGGGGCGCGGCGACGGCGAGGACGGCCTTCATCGCCAGCGACGACCAGACGTTCTGCTCGATGATGCTCGTCGTCTTCCGCGAGAGCGTCACCAGGTACGGCAGGCGCGTCAGGTCGTCCGAGAGGAGGGCCACGTCCGCCGTCTCCAACGCGGTGTCGGTCCCGGCCGCGCCCATGGCGATGCCGACGCTGGCGGCGGCGAGTGCGGGCGCGTCGTTGACGCCGTCGCCGACCATGGCGACGTTCCCGTCGGCTTCGAGTTCGCGCACGGCGTCCACCTTCTCCTCGGGGAGGAGGTCGGCGCGCACGTCGTCCACGCCGAGTCGTTCGCCGATGACCTCCGCGGTCCGTTCGTTGTCGCCAGTGAGCATCACGACGCGTTCGACGCCGAGTTCGCGGAGGCGCGAGACGGTCCACGCCGCCTCCGGGCGGACGGTGTCGGCGACGGCGACGACGCCCTCCAGTCTCTCCTCGGTGCCGACGAGGACGACCGACTTCCCCTCGGATTGGAGGCGGGGGATGACCTCGTTCGCCAAGTCCACGTACGACCCGTGTTCGCACTCGCGGGCCGACGCCTCTGGCGTCGCGCCTGCGGCGGGACCGCCGTCGGTGCGGACGTGGGTGTGTTCGAGGTCGAAGCCGAGTTCGGCGAACAGCGACGGCTTCCCGGCGTAGTGCGTCTCGCCGTCCAAGTCCGCGCGGACGCCCTTACCCGTCAGGGCCTCGAACCCCTCGACGTCGCGGTTCGGCACCGCCTCGTCGTCGGCGCGGGAGACGATGGCCTTGGCGATGGGGTGTTCGCTCCGCGCTTCGAGGGCGGCGGCGCAGCCGAGGAGGTCGGACTCGGAGGTGCCGTTGACGGGCACCACGTCGGTGACGCCGAGTTCGCCCGTCGTGAGCGTCCCCGTCTTGTCGACGGCGACGATGTCCACCTCGTTCATCGCTTCGAGGTACGTCCCGCCCTTCACGAGGACGCCGTTGCGCGCCGCCGAGGTGATGCCCGAGACGACGGAGACGGGCGTCGAGATGACGAACGCGCAGGGACACGCCACCACGAGGAGCGTCAACGCGCGGACGAACCACGTCTGCCAGTCGCCGGCGAAGGTGAACTCGTACCCCGCCGCGCCGACCGAGACGGGGTCGGCGATGAGGAGGGGCGGCACCGCGGCGGTGAACACCGCGCCCGCGACGATTATCGGCGTGTAGTACCGAGCGAAGCGGTCGATGAACTGCTCGGACTCCGTCTTCTCGCGGTTGGCCTCCTCGACCATCTCGACGACCTGCGAGAGCGTCGAATCGTCGGCCGTCGCCGTCGCCTCGATTTCGAGGTAACCCTCCTCAACGATGCTGCCGGCGTACGCCTCGTCGCCGGGCGAGAGGTCCACGGGGACGGACTCGCCGGTGATGGGCGACTCGTCCACGGCGGACTCGCCCTCCGTGACGACGCCGTCCAGCGGTACGCGTTCGCCCGGGCGGACGAGAACCGTCTCGCCGACGGCCACGTCCTCGGCGGCGACGACGACTTCCTCGCCGTCGCGTCGGACCGTCGCCGTGTCGGGCGACAGTTCCATCAGTTCCCGCAGGGAGTTGCGCGCGCGGTCCATCGAGAAGCGTTCGAGCAACTCGGCGACGCTGAAGAGGACGGCCAGCGTCGCCGCCTCGAACGGCAGGTTCACCGCGATGGCGCCGACGATGCCGGCGGACATCAGCAGGTCGATGTCGAGGTTGCGGTTGCGGAGCGAGTAGTAGCCGTTCCGCAGAACCGGCACGCCCGCGGCGGCGATGGCGACGGCGTAGGCGACCCACGCGGTCGATATCTCGTAGCCGAGGGGGGCCGCGAGGAGGACGTCGAAGCCGGTAAGTAGGAACTCCAAGGCGAGTCCGACCGCGAGGAACGTCGCGCCGGCCCACGTCTTCAACGCGCGCGGACTCGTCCACACGGCGCGGGACTCGCCGGCGTCGGCGTCATCGTCCACCACGTCGTACCCCGCGCCCTCGATGGCGGCGACGAGGCGGCCGCGGGAGGTCACGTCGGGGTCGAAGGAGACGCCGACTTCGCCGAGGGTGGGTTGGGTGTCCACGTCGCCGACGCCCTCGACGGAGCGGAGCGCCGACTCCACCTTCCCTGCGCAGGAGGCGCAGTCCATGTCGGGCACGTCGAACGTCGCCGCCTCCTCGCCGAGGACCGAGTAGCCGGCGGCCTCGACGCGTTCGTGGACGGCGTCGCCCGTCGTCTCCGCGGGGTCGTACCCGACGTAGAGCGTTCCCGTCGTGGGTTGGGGGTCCACGTCTCGGACGCCGGCGTCGGCGCGGACGCTCTTCTCGACTTTCTCCGCGCAGGAGGCGCAGTCCATCTCCGGAACCGAGAGTCGGAGCGTCTCGCCCGCTTCGCCGTCCGACGCTTCGGCGGTCGCCTCCCCGTCGGTCGGCGTTTCGGCGGTCGGTGCCTCGTCCCCCGTTTCGCACCCGCAGTCTCCCCCGGACCCGCACTCGCCCCCGGACGAGTCGTGGTCGTGACCGCGGTGCTCGTCGTCTCGCGTCATACGCGTGGCTAGGCGACAGAAGGTTATTAATCCGACTACCAAATACGGCCGGTTTAGTGGGTTTTCTTGATAATGAAGTCGGGGTAGGATAATAACAACTCACGGACTCGTCGCTCCGCGTCGTAGTCGGCTGAGAGGAGTAAGCCCCCTTCTGTTCGTCCCGGCATTCGGCTGAGCGTCCGCGTCCTCCCCGGAGAGACTCCGGGGGCACCTCGGATGTCCCGAGGGTGCTGTCCGGACTACCTTGGCGGCGCGGACTTGCACCGGTGAGGATTCGCCGTTCCATCCGTTCTCGACCGTCTGCTCACGGGCGCGGTGCGCCCGTTCGCTTCGAGGCGGCTAACGCCGCCTCGCGCCCTCCGCGGGTTAACTCCCTCCCCTTACGGGTCGGTTCGCGCGCGAACGGGTCGCCCCGTTCGCGCCGTCGGCGGCCGATGGCCGCCGCGCGCTTCATCGGTCGGGTCGAGGGGTCTCGTTTCTGTTCCAGAGCCAGCCGTCTCCGACTCCGGGCTTGCGCCCGGTCACCCGTCCGGACGGTGGGGGGACTTTCCTCATGCGTCGCGGATGCGACGCACGGGAACCGGGCTCTCTCTGCCGTTCGAAACTACTCGGTTTCCCCGCATAAGGCGTTCGATTCGGCCGACCCCGCTCCGTTTCTCGCCTTCGAGACCGGGAATCAAGCCCCGAAACCGGTGGTGACAAGGGAAGCGTTCAAGTTCAACGAATACCTAAGAATAGATATGTCCGAGGCGCAGACCGTACACCTCACCTACGAGGATGGGGCGAGGGCGGTCGAGTTAGCGCGGGAATCGGTCGAATCGTACGTTCTTCACGGTCAACGTGAACAGCCAGGTAGCATGCGCGACGCATTCTACGCTCGAACCGGAGCGTTCGTACGCATCCAATCCACCCGGGGGCGGGGCCGGCTACGAGGGTGCGCCGGCGCCTACCGGGGGAAGAACCAACTGGGTCACGCCATCGTGGACGCCGCCATTCAGGCCGCGTCCGGAGATTCCTGCGGCTCCGAGATAGAACAGCCGGAGCTTCCGAATCTGAACATCTCGGTCTGTATCGTCTGCAACCACGTCCTGACGAACGATCCCGTGGCCGACATCGAACTCGGCACCCACGGCGTCGCCGTGGACAAGGATGGAAAGCACGGCTGGCTCTACCCGACGATACCGGTCGAGAACGGCTGGAACGAGGAGCAGTTCCTCACCCACGCCTGCCGGAAGGCGGGCCTGTCGCCGCTCGCGTGGCAGGACGAGGACGCCATGGTGACGCTGTTCGAGGGACAGGTGTTCCGCGAACGCGCCGACGGCGGCAGCGTCGAAGAGCTGTAAGAAGGAGGGGGACGGGGGGAAAGAGAGGTCGGCGCGCCTTCGGCCGCCGACGGCTCTGCGCCTCTCGTTTGCGGTTTTCGGTTTTTTCGCGGACTGTCGTCGGAGCGACTGCGCCGCGCGTTCGCCGCGGTCGGTCGCCGTCCGAATCCGGGTCTGAGGTCCGTTCGACCCCGCTCGGCCCGCCTACTCGTCCGACGGCTTTCCGCTCGCGTTCGCTCGCGGGAACCCGGTCAGCTCGGCGTCGCGGGCGGCGCGTTCCGCCGCCGCCTCGATGTCGAAGGAGACGCCCTCGACGAGTTCGCCGTCGCGGATGAGCGGTTCCAGCAGCGTCTCGCCGTCTTCGGGCCCCTCGCGTCCGCGGAAGCCGACGTGGTGGCCGCCGTCGGGCGTCCGGTACACCTCCTTCGCGCCGGTGAGTTTGCCGCGCTTGGCCGCCGGTTCGCCGTCTATCTCCACGATGTCGAGCGCGAAGTCCACCGGGTCGGCGTTCGAGACGTAGCCGCCGACGCCGAACCCGTCGGCGGCGTCGCGGAGGTGTCGCAGTTCCTCGGGGCCGAGGCCGCCGGAGACGAACACCTCCACGTCCTCGCCGTAGGCGTCGAGCGTCCACTGCACCTCGCGGACGATGTGCCGGAAGTCGCCGCGGCGCGAGGAGGTGGTGTCGAGGCGCACGCTGTCGAGTCTGTCGCCGAGTGCGTCCACCGCGCGAAGCACCTCGTCCGTCTCGTCGCTGTAGGTGTCACAGAGGGCGACGCGCGGGACGGACTCGTCCACCGCCTCATCGAACGCCAGCCACGCCTCCTCTTGGTTCCCGCGGCCGAAGCAGATCATCAGGGCGTGCGGCATCGTCCCCGACGCCTCGTGGCCGAGAATCTCGCCCGCCGCGACGTGGGAGATGCCGTCCAACCCGGCGACGAGCGCGCTCCGCTCTATCATCGCGGCGATGGAGGGGTGGACGTGCCGCGCGCCGAACGAGAGGACGGTGCTGTCCGGCGCGGCCCGGCGCACTTCCAGCGCCGCCGTGGCGACGCCGGAGGCGTGCGAGAGGAAGCCGAGAAGCGAGGTTTCGAACCGGGCGAACGCCAGGTACTGCCCCTCGATTCGCATCACCGGCCCGCCGTCGAACAGGCGGCCCTCGGGGATGGCATCGACGTCGATATTCCGGCCTTCCAACAGCGCGGCGGCGTCTTTCACCCCGGAGAGCAGTTCGTACTCGCCGGTCGGGAACTGGTCGGCGGTCACCTCGGCGACGACGCGCGGGTTCTTCCCCGCGTGCCGGAGCGTCGTCTCCGTTCGCTCGAAGTACGCGTCGGTCGCCGACCCGTCGAGGATGGCGTCCTCGCCGACGATGTCGAACGTAGTCATAGGGGTGGCTATTCGCGGAGCCACGAAAAGGTCACGTCTTGTACGCGTTACCGAGGGCGAACCGCGTTCGGCGCGGCGCGGTCAGCACACCGCGACGACGGCGCGGTAGACGTTGCCGTCGTGTTCGACGTACGGGCGGTCCACCCAGAACTCGTAGCCGTCGCCGCCTTCGATTTCGGCCCGCCCTTCGACGAGCGCGGTGTCGAACTCCGCCTTTCGCTCCGCCGTGAGGTTACCGTACGCGAGGACCGTCTCGTTCGAGGGTCGCTCGACGGCTTCAAGGTAGAGTATCGGGGGGCAGTCGTGCGTCGCGGACGACCCGGCCGCCCTCGTCGAGTCCGTCACCTTCGTCGGAGTCGTCGCCTCCGCGTTGTTCGTTGCGTACTTCGCTATCGCTTCGTCCGTCTTCGCCTCCGTCTCGTCGGCCGCCGTCGTCAGGTCCGACTGCGCCGGTCCCTCCGTCGCGGGCGAGCCCGGAGCGCCCGAACAGCCCGCCAGAACGACGAGCGCTGCGAGGCCGACGAGAAGTACTGTACGGGGGTGCATACAGGGTCCGATGCCGTTCGTAGGTAAGTGTCTTCTCTACCGATCCGGCGCGTGGACCCCGTCCAACTGGTCGGTCGTGGGAGCGTTGACGACGGTGACTCGCGTCCCCTCCCGCGTCACCCGGAACGCGTCGGCGTAGGGTCCGTCCGCGACGACGTACGTGTTCGGCCCCGTCCGCGTGGCGTTCAGCCCCTCTCGAAGCGCGGTTTCGTAGGCGGAGCGGAACTCCTCGGCGTCTTCCGCCGTCTCCCACTCGGTCGCCCAGACGTAGCCGAACTCGCCGTCGTCGCTCCGGTACGGGACGACGGTGTCGCCCGCCCACCCGTCGCTTTCGTTCGCCGCGTAGTCGTACCGCGAGTACGCCCCCGGGTTCCGTTCGAGCGACGACGACGGTATCGCCCCGTGTCGGTAGAGCATCACGAAGATGGGCGCTTCGCCGACGGTGTTACCGACCGGGTCGCGGTCGAACCGCGACCACGCGCCGTTCGACCGGTCCGGCACCCCGACGGTCAGCGGTCGGTCCTCGGGGTACGCCTCGGGGTGGACGAGTTGCTCCGTCGAGGCCGGCACGCTCGCGTACGCCTCGTTCACGGCCGCCCATCCGCCGCGTTCGCGGAGCGAGTCGACGAGCGTCGGACCCTCGCTGTACGGCGTGTACACGGTCAGGTAGACGCCGAAGTCGAAGTTCTCGCGGTTGGGGTTCGTGTCGGGTCGCCGGATGCAGTCCCACTCGCCGCCGCACCGTCGCTCGTACAGCCTCTCGACGTACCGCGCGTCGCCCTCGACCAGTCCGTCCTCCGCGAGTCTGCCGTCCAGCGTCTGCGGCGCGCCGTCGATTTCGAACTGCTGGTACTGGAGGGCGTGCATCAGCTCGTGCGACAGCGTCGCCCGGTCTATCACCGGGTTCTCGGCGTCGCTGACGACGACGATGCGCTCCTCGGAGGGCGAGTAGTACCCGAGAACGGCGTCGCCGTACAGCTCGTCGAACGTCGACTCGACGGTCCTGTTCTCGCCGATCAGAAGGAGCGCCTCCCACACTTGGTCGTTCCACCCCGGCCCGGCGTCGTCGCCGCCGCCGTTCGACCGGTTGCGGTACTCGGCGCGCGACATCACCGCCACCTCCACGGACTCCTCGAACTCCAGCCCCCGGATGCGTTCGACGCGGGCCATCGTCCGGCCGACGAACGCCTCGCGTTCGGAGGCGTTCAGACCGTCGGACTGGTCCACGTCGATGGACTCGTTGTACCAGTACCCGGCCTCCCACCCGAGGCGGTCGTTCTTCGGGTCTTCCGGCCACCGCCACGCGTTCGGAGTCGGGTCCGCGACGGGCGCGGCGCACCCCGAGAGGACGAGCGTCAGCGCTGCGAGAACCGCGACGACTCGGACGCGCGTGACGTTCACGCGTCGAAGCAACGGCGCGGCCGGACAAAAGGATTCGCGGCGGCGACGCGCCGTCAGGACTGCCGCGGGCGGATGTCGTCGAGGTCCTTCGGCGTCGGCCCGTTGACGATGACGACGCGGGTGCCGTCGCGGGTGACGCGGAACGCGTCCTCGAACTCGCCGTTCGGGACGACGTACGTGTTCTCGCCGCGTTTCGTCGCGCCGTGCGCCGAGAGGATGTTCTGGTACGCGTTCTGGAACTGCCGGGCGTCGGCCTCGGAGTCCCACTCGGTCACCCAGACGTAGCCGTACTCGCTGGCGTTGCCGGATCCCTTCTTGTACGGGAACAGGCGGTCGTTGCCCCACCCGTTCGAGGGTTTGGCGTCGTAGTTGTACGTGTCGTAGCGGCTATCGATCTGGAGGATGGACCGCGGGTTGACGGTGTCCGCGCCCGTCGTGCGCGCCTGATACCAGAACATGGCGAAGATGGATGCCTCGCCGACGGTGTCGGACCCGCCCTGCCCCTGGCTCCGGAACGTGGACCAGCCGTTTCGGCCCCGGTCTCTGAACTGGATTCGGACGGGCTTCTCGTCGGTCCGATGGATGACCTGTTCTGAGGACTCCGGCGGGTTCTCCATCTGGGCGTCCACCGCGTCCCACCCGCCGCGGCGGTGCTGTTCGGCGATGAACACCGGGCCGTCGGAGTACGGTTGGAAGATGGTGAGGAAGATGCCGAGGTTCGGCCCACCGCCCGAGGAGTTCCCGGAGGATCCGGACGACGCGCGTTGCGGCGCGGGGACGCAACTCCACTCGCCCTCGCACATCTCGGCGTAGCGGAGTTCGACGTACTTCGCGCTCCCCTCGACGGCCCCGTCGATGGCCAAGTCGCCGTCCTGAGTCTGGCCGGTGTACTTCCGCTTCGTCAGGTCGTAATGTTGGTCCTGAAGCGCGTGCGTGAGTTCGTGGACGAGCGTCGCGTTGTCGATGGTCGGCGAGTCCGGCGAGTCGGTGATTATCTTTATCTCGTCGTCGCGGGGGGAGTAGAAGCCCGCGACGGCGGATTCGCGCGTGCCGCTGATGCTCGATTGGCTGTCGGCGGCCTCGCCGGTGATGAACAGGGCCTCCCACACTTGGTTGTTCCACTGGTCGAACTCGCTCGGTCCGGTGGCGGAGGGCGTGCCCGTAGAGCGGTTCCGGTACTCGGCCCGCGAGAGCACTTCGACCGAGACGCGCTTGCGGAACTCCTTGTGGCGGACGTACTCGACGCGGGCCATCGACCGCCCGACGAACGCCCGCATCTCCTCGTCCGAGAGGCCGTCCGATTGGTCCACTCGGATGGGCTCGCCGTACCAGTAGCCGTCCTCCCACCCGAGGACGTCCTTCTCGGGGTCGGAGAAGTTCTCGTCCGGCGTCGCGAGCGTCGGTGCGTCCGAGTCAGACCCGCCGGCGTCGGCGTTCGGGTTCACCCCGGGGGCGGAACACCCCGCGAAAACCAGAAGTAAAGCGAGAGACGCGGCGACGAGTCCGTGGCGCGGTGGCATTGTGGGGTCTGATGGACCGGGGGCGGAAGTACCTTTCCGCATCGGCCGGGGGTGCGCGGAGTCGCCGCGACGCGGCCCCGAACCGGGAGACGGCCCGGAGGAGAGCCGGCGTACAGTTTTGTGGAGCGGCCGACAACGTGGTGGTATGAGCGAGTACGCGTTCGACGCCGACCGAACCGCCGTGATAGTCGTCGACATGCAGAACGGCTTCTGCCACCCGGACGGGAGCCTGTACGCGCCGGGGAGCGAGGAGGTGGTAGACGACGTGGCCGCCCTCGTCGCCGACGCGCGCGAGGCGGGCGCGGCGGTGGTGTACACCCGCGACGTGCACCCGCCGGACCAGTTCGAGGACGCCCACTACTACGACGAGTTCGAGCGCTGGGGCGAACACGTCGTCGAGGGGACGTGGGAGACGGAACTGGTCGAGGACCTCGACGTGCGCGAGGAGGACCACGTCGTCGTGAAACACACGTACGACGCGTTCCACCGGACCGAGTTGGAGGGGTGGCTGAACGCCCACGGCATCGAGGACTTGGTCATCTGCGGAACGCTCGCGAACGTCTGCGTCCTCCACACCGCCGGGAGCGCCGGCCTCCGCGACTACCGGCCGGTCCTCGTCGAGGACGCCATTGGCGCGATAGAGGACGAACACAAGGAGTACGCCGTCGAGCACGCGGGATGGCTGTTCGGCGAGGTGACGACGCGCGAGGAGGTGCGGTTCGAGTAGTCGGAGTCAGTCCTCCCAGTCCAGGTCGTTCGCCGCGCGTTCTTCGAGTTCGACGCGACCCTCCGGAATGCGATATTCGCGGAGCAACGTGCGGCGCGCGTCCGATTCGTCGACGGTGTCATCGACGGCGTACGCCCGCCACGTACAGAATTCGGGCGTGAACTCGGCGACGGCGTAGCCGTTGTACTGCGAATCGAACCACTCGATATGGGGGTTCTCCTCTAAGACGACTTCGCGGTGTTTGTCGGCCGTCAGGGCCGGCGACTCGGACTCGACGTCGGTCGAGTCCTCAGCCCCCCAGAAGTTCGAGGCGTCGGACTCGCTCGATATCGCCGGGGCCATCAGTTCGACGCCGACGCGTTCCTCCGCCGAGGGAATCGGCGGCCGGTTCTCGGTGGACTCCCAGTCGTTCAGCACGTACGACACCATGTAGTTGTGCATGTCGCCGGTGAGCGCGACGTAGTTCTCGACGCCCTCGTGGGCCAATCGACCGACGATTTCGCGCCGTTCGTGTTCGTACCCGTCCCAGTTGTCGTAGTCGCGGTAGAACTGCCCGTCGTCGTTGCTCGACCGCCAGATGGGCGAGAACGGCACCTCGTTCCCCCACGTCAGCCACGTCGCGTCGCTCCCGAGAGCCGTATCGAGGAACCACTCGCGCTGTTCGAAGCCGAGCATCGTCCGGTCGCCGTCGTCGGCTTCGGGCGCGTTCGGCGGGACACCGACTTCCCGCCGCCTGGCGTCGTCGCCGCCCGGGGGCATCGACCGGAAGAGGCGTTCGTCGGTCATCAGGAGTTCGACCAAGTCGCCGAACCGCAGGCTGCGCCACATCCGGAACCGGTCGTGGAGGTGGTCGGCGTCGGCGTCGTATTCGACACGAGCGGGGTTGTACTCCCACCACACCCGAATCGAATCCCGGTACAACCGGGTCATGAACTCGTCGTCGTCGTTCCGCGGATGGTCGTCGGACCACGGGCGGTCGTTCTCGTAGTCCCAGAACGGGTTGTTGACGTACTCGTGGTCGTCCCACGTCGGGACGAACGTGTGTCGGGCCAGCGCCCGCTGGAAGAACTCGTCGCCGCGGTACGTCCGCCAGAGGTGTCGGTAGTCCTCTAGCGTCCACGCGACGGCGTTTCCGCTGGGGAGCGTGACCGAACGGCCCTCGAACCGCGAGTCACCGGCGTACTCGTAAATTTGGTCGCCGAGGTGGACGAGGTAGTCCACGTCCTCTTCGGCGATGTAGCCGTACGACGGGTAGTAGCCGTCCTGATACGACTGACAGGAGACGACGGCGAGGCGGAGACTCTCCGGGCTCGCGTCGGGTGCGGGAAGCGTGCGGCAGCGACCGACCGGACTGTTCGCACCGGCGTGGTGGAACTGGTAGTAGAGGTGGCTGTCGCTCGGGAGTTCGCCGTCGAGGTCAACCTTCACCACGTGGTCGTGGTCGGGCGTGACCGAGTCCGCCGCGATTTTCCCCTCGTACACCGTCTCTGAGAACGACTCGTTGGTCCCCACTCGAACGTACGTCGGTTCCGACCCCGAGTACGCGCCCTCCGAGAGTTTCGTCCACAGAATCGCGCCGGCGTCGGTGGGTCCGCCGCTTGCCACCGACAGCGGAAACGCGTCGCCGTCGGAGTCGGTCGTCCAATCGACGGTACCCTCCTCGACCGACTCGGCGCTGACGCCGCGGACGATGTCCGCGTCGAGTAGCGCAGTGGCGACGCCGCCGGCCGCCACCGCGCCCGCAGTTCGGAGAACCTCTCTCCGATTTGTGACATTCTCGCCTTGGGTATTGTCCGCCATGAGACACGGATACGGTAGTTCGACTCCGTAGTAGCCATTTATAATAGTCATATTGACAAATATGAAGCGGAGGGGAGCAGTACGGTGCGGCGGTTCGACCCGGTCGAAGGAGCCCTCAGCGGAACAGCCTGTAGGCGGCCTGCCCGGTGGCGACGGCCTCCGAGTCGGGCGTCCCCTCCCACCGGTCGGCGGCGTCGTCAGACTCCGTCTGACGGCTCGCCGAGGTCCCCTCGGCGACGTCGTCCTCCGCCTCGTCGGGGATTCGGCTGACGACGGTGACGGTGCTGACGCCGATGGTTCCGCCCGCGCGGACGACTTCGGCCGTCGCGCGGAGCGTTCCGGACGCCCGGCGGAGGTAGTTCACGTTCAGGTTCACCGTCGCCACGCCGTGGGTCATCGGGTCGTCGAACACCGTCCGCTGGGCGATGCCGCCCGCGGTGTCGATGAGCGTCGCCGCGATGCCGCCGTGGACCGTCGGCGGGTTCGTCGTGTTGGTGAGTTTCTCGTCGTACGGTATCGTCATCACGACGCGCCCGCGTTCGATTTCCTCGACGCGCGTGTTCAACCACGAGAGGTAGCCGTGTTCCTGTTCGATGTACTGCTGGACGAACGCCGCGGCTTCGCTGGGGAATCCGACGTCGCCTCGCCCGTCGCTTCCGTCGTCGTCGCGGTTCTCGTCGCCGTCGGTCATTGGTGCCACCGCGCACGCGGCGGATATGAAATCGGCGGTTCGTCCGCCGGAAAGAGGGAGTCGCGGTCCGTCACCCCAACCGAATCGGGTCCTCGCTACTCCGGAGTTCGACCGTCACTCGCTCGCCCACCTCGAACGCGCGGTCCGGACAGACGAGTTTCGCGCCGAAGTCGGCACTCGACCCCGCGAAGAGGGAGATGCCGGTGATCCTGTCGCCGTTCGCCACCACGTCGAAGGCGTCCCACGCGACGTTCCGGCCCTCGGCGGTCCCGACGGGGTAACCGAGGAACGACAGCGTGCGGCCGTCCGCGCCGTCCGAGAGGACGCCGCCCGCGGCGTAGTGCGCCAACCCGCCGTCGAGAGCGACCGCGAGAGGGTCGGCGCTCCCCTCCGCTTCGGCGTCGTCGCCGGACGGAGTCCGGCGGGCCGCCGAACTCCGTTCGGCGACTGCGGCGACGGCGGCCCACCGGTCGCCGGGGGCGGGGTGGGTCGGTTCGTCCAGAATCGCGTACGTCTCGCCCGTCTCGACGACGGTTCCGACGCCGTCCCAGCGGACGGGTTCGACCGGCGCGTCGGCGACGACCGGAAGCGACCCCGTGGCGCGGTGGGGGTTCTGGTCGCGGCGGCGGAAGCCGAGATGGACGTGGTTGCCGACCCACGGCGCGAAGAAGCCCGAGCGAATCATCGGCCCGAGTCGGTCGCCGACGGCCACCGAGTCGCCCGCCTCGACTTCGGGTTCGACGTGGAGGATTCGCGCGACGTACTCGCCCGCGTCGACGAGGATGAGGTACTCCTCCTCGTGGGCATACGGTTTCGGCGGCGCGCGGACGGTTCGCGTCTCCAGAACCTCACCCGAGACGGGCGAGAGGCCGTCGTTCGATTCCGGGTAGAGGTCGATGGCGCAGGCGTCGTCGTGCGCCGGGTACGGCGAGTTGTACAGCGAGAAGCGACGGTACAGGTCGAGAACGTCCGCGGGCACCGTCACGGACTCCGCGTCGGCCGGGCGGGCGGGCGGGCGGGGTCGCCCGTCTCGCCCCGATTTGCGCTCCGCGCGGCCGCGTCCGGACTCGGCGTCGCCGTCCATGCGGAAACGGGGGGACCGGGAGGGCTTAGACGCGTCGGCACCTCCTCCCCCCATGGACGCCGAGACGGGCGACCGAGTTCGAGTCGTTCGCGGGCGCGCGAAGACGAGGGAGGCGGACCGAGCGGTGACGGCGGCGATGCTGGAGGAGACGGGTCGCGACGGCGTGCCCGCCTTCCGCGCGTGGACGCCGCACAGACAGGTCGCGTTCGGCCGCCGGGACAGTCACGCCGACGGATACGGGGAGGCCCGGCGCGCGGCCGAGGAACGGGGCTTCCCGCCGGTCGAACGGAGCGTCGGCGGACGGGCCGTCGCCTACACCGGGACGACGACGCTGGCGTTCGCCCACGTCGTGCCGACGGAGGACATCCGCACCGGACTCGACGCCCGGTACGACGCGGCGACCGAATCGGTGGTCGCCGCACTGCAGTCCGTCGGCGTCGCGGCGACGCCGGGCGAACCGCCGAACTCGTTCTGCCCCGGCGCGCACTCGGTGCAGGCCGACGGGAAACTCTGCGGCATCGCCCAACGCGTTCGGAGCGACGCCGCACTCGTCTCCGGCGTCGTCGTCGCGGACGAACGTGAGGAGTTAGCGGCGGTCCTGGAGCCGGTGTACGCGGCGCTGGACGTGCCGTTCGACCCCGAGACGGTCGGGAGCGTCGCCGAGAGCGGCGGGCCGTCCGACCCCGAGGAGACGCTTCGAGCGCTGGAAGCCTCGTTCGTCGGCGACGCGACGCGGGACGTGACGGACGCCGCGGCGTTGGCCCCCGACGAGTAGCGAACCGCGGTGCTTAGGTCGCCGCCCTCGGACACCACGGGTATGTCTACGCTCATTCTCGACGCGACGCTCGCAGACGGGCGCGTCCGCGACGTTCGAGTCGAAGGCGAGGAGATAGCGGCGGTCGAACCGTCGCTCGACCCGAAGTCGGACGAACGGATGATCGAGGCCGGCGGACGGCGACTGTTCCCGGGCGCGATAGACGCCCACGTCCACTTCCGCGAACCGGGGTACGCCCACAAGGAGACGTGGGAGACCGGTTCGCGGAGCGCCGCCGCGGGCGGCGTGACGACCGTCGTGGACCAACCGAACACGACGCCGCCGACGACGACGGGCGCGGCGTTCGACGAGAAGGCCGAACTCGCCGAGAAGTC
The DNA here is from genome assembly GCF_042662625.1 of Halopelagius fulvigenes. Taxonomy (GTDB): domain Archaea; phylum Halobacteriota; class Halobacteria; order Halobacteriales; family Haloferacaceae; genus Halopelagius; species Halopelagius fulvigenes. The sequence continues at coordinate 48,601 of NZ_JBHSXH010000009.1, read as the reverse complement.
GCTCGTGGACTACGGCATCAACGGCGGCGTGACGGCCGAGTGGGACCCCGACTCGCTGTTCGACCGACCGCTGTTCGCACTCGGCGAGGTGTTCCTCGCCGACTCGACGGGCGACATGGGCATCGAGGCGGACCTGTTCGCCGACGCCGTCGCTCGCGCCGCCGATGAGGGCGTGGCGGTCACCGTCCACGCCGAGGACGCCGACCTGTTCGACGAGGCGGCGCGGGAACGCGACGCGGGCGGGACGGGGCGCGACGCGGACGCCGATCCGTGGAGCCAGTACCGCGCCGCGGAAGCGGAGGCCGCCGCCGTCGAACGCGCGGTGGAGGTGGGTTCGGACTCGGAGGCGGACGTACACATCGCGCACACGAGTACGCCCGAGGGCGTCGACGCCGCGACGGCGGGCGGCGCGACGTGCGAGGTGACGCCGCACCACCTCTTTCTGTCCCGCGAGGACGCGACGGAACTCGGCACGTTCGGGCGGATGAACCCGCCCCTCCGGAGCGAGGAGCGTCGCGCGGGGATGTGGGAGCGACTGGTCGAAGGCGACGTTGACGTCGTCGCCACCGACCACGCGCCGCACACCGTCGAGGAGAAGGAGACGAATCTGTGGGACGCGCCGAGCGGCGTTCCGGGCGTCGAGACGATGCTTCCCCTCCTGTTGGCGGAGGCGCGGGCGGGGAACGTCACCTACGAACGCGTCCGGGACGTGACCGCCGCGAACGTCGCGGAGATATTCGACCTGCCGCGGAAGGGGCGCGTCGAAGTCGGGCGCGACGCCGACTTGGTCCTCTTCGACCCCGAGGAGACGCGGGAGATTCGCGGCGAGGACCTCCACTCGAAGTGCGAGTGGACGCCGTTCGAGGGGCGGACGGGCGTCTTCCCCGACCTGACGATGGTCCGCGGGAACGTCGTCTACGACGACGGGACGTTCGGCGAGGCGGTCGGACGGAACGTCCGCGAGTAGGCCGAGAGGGCGAACTACCGGCGGGCGCGTCCCGAGTCGGGTGCCGGACTACCGCGAACCGACCCGGGGCGACGCTCAGGTCACGGCGGGGGTGGTCCGGTACTCGTATTTGAACGTCAGGTCAAGAGCGTGCCGAGCGTCGCCGCCGCGAGCATCGCGCCGGCACCGAAGCCGCCGATTCGCGCCATCGCGCGGCGCGAGTCGCGTTCGGTCCAGTCCGAACCGGAGTCGAGTCGTCGCGTCATCTCCTCGAACGCGCGACCGGCGAGCATCGACCCCGACCAGCCGAGAAGGCCGAATCCGAAGACGAGGGCGCCGAGGAGAAACGCCGAGTTCGCGGCCCACGCGATACTCCGGGCGACGCCGCCGGCGAGCGTTCCGAACGCGCCGACGGCGAGGCCGACGACGAACGCGCCGCCGACGATGCGGGCGCGGCGGCGGAGCGAGGTCGGAAATCGAGAGAAGAGAGGGTACGTACGGGACATGGCGGGGTGGTCGAAGCGTCAGTCGATCGCTTCGCGCATCCGCGGGTCGAGTGCGTCGCGCATCCCGTCGCCGAGGAGGTTGAACCCGAGCACCGTCACGGCGAGGAACAGGCCGGGGAAGAACGACCACCACCACTCGCCGGTGAGGAGTCCCTCGTTCACGCCGTTCGCCAACATCAGCCCCCACGACGGCGACCCGGCCTCGGCACCGAAGCCGAGGAACGACAGGGCCGCGAGGTCGATGATAGCGAGGCCGAAGTTGAGCGTGCTCTGCACCGTAATCGGCGCGAGGCAGTTGGGCATCACGTGCCGGACGAGAACGCGGGCGTCCTTCGCGCCGAGGGCGACGGTGGCGTCCACGTACTCGTCTTCGAGCACTTTCAGGGCGGCACCGCGAACGACGCGGGCGAACCGCGGCGTGTAGACGAGCGTGAGTGCGGTCACGGCGCGCCACAGACCGAGGCTGTCCGGGAATATCGCCACGAGCGCCAACGCGAGCAACAGCGACGGGAACGCCAGGAACACGTCCATCGAACGCATGATGACGTTGTCCGTGATATCGCCGTAGTACGCGGCGATGACGCCGAGAGCGACGCCCGCGGTGGTCGAGATACCGACCGTGACCGTCCCGAACTTCAGCGCCAGCCACGACCCGTAGAGGACGCGGCCGAACAGGTCGCGCGCTTGGATGTCGGTGCCGAACGGGTTCTGAGCGGTCGGCGGTCCGAGACTCGGGTTCGTCCCGAACTGCGACTGCTGCAGTTCCGCGAGACTGGGCCCGAAGCCGAATATCGCGCCGAGGCGGGCGTACAGTGCGACTGCGACCATCGCGAGGATGAGGACGATTCCCGCGAGAGCGAGGCGATTCGACAGGAGGTCCGAGAGGAACGGCGACGCGCGCAGACGGCTCACGAGGCCGCGGTGCGTCGGTTCGGCGTTCTCTCCGTGTGTCTGTGTGCTCATTGTTCGATTCGTGGGTCGAGATACGAGTACGTCACGTCGACGCCCAGATTGACGAGCGTAAAGAGGAAGGCGAACACCAGAACCGTGCCCTGCACGACCGGGTAGTCGCCCACCTCGATGGCCTTGACGAGCATCGTTCCGATGCCGCCGATGCCGAACACCGTCTCGGTCAGGACGGCCCCGCCGAGGAGCGTCCCGAACTGGATGCCGATGACGGTGATGACCGGGATGAGAGCGTTCTGGAAGCCGTGCTTCATGATGGTTATCTTCGCGCCCTGCCCCTTCGCGCGGGCGGTCCGCATGTAGTCTTGGCGGATGACTTCGAGCATCGACGACCGCATCATCCGCGAGATGAGGGCCATCCCGTAGATGCCGATGACCGCCGCGGGGAGGAACATGTGCGACGCCGCCGAGAAGAACGCCGCGAAGTTCCCCGTCTGCAGGCCGAAAACCAGCGAATCGACGGTGATGAGACCAGTGTACACCGGCGGGTCGAACTGCGAGGCGATGCGGTTCGACGCCGGAAGCACGTTCAGGAACTGCGCGAAGAGCAGGATGACGAGCGGTCCGCTCCAGTATATCGGGACGCTGATTCCGGTGAGCGCGCCGATACGGGTGACGTGGTCCGTCGCGGTGTCCTGCTTGACGGCGCTTATCACGCCGGTCGGGATGCCGAGCAACACGCCGATGAGTTGCCCGTAAATCGCCAGTTCGAGCGTGACCGGCAGGCGGGCGCGCAGAATCGTCAGGACGGGCGTGCCTCGCTGGATGATGTAGGAGTTACCGAAATCCAGCGTCACGACGTTCAGGAGGAACTCGCCGTACTGGACCCACAGCGGGGCGTTCAGCCCGAGGTCCGACCTGACCTGTGCGACCTGTTCCGCCGTCGCTCGCTGCCCGGCGATGACCCGCGCGGGGTCGCCCGGACTCAGGTGCAGGATGGCGAACACCAACGTCGCCACGCCGAACAGCACCGGCACCAAGAGCAGAATCCGCTTTATGAGAAAGCGCTTGGAGACCATATGAAAAAGTGGCTATCGCGACATTACTTGAGGCTAACGAGGTTGAGGAACGGACCGCTGATGGGAGCGAGCACGAACCCCTCGACCGAGTTAGAGACGCCGCGCAGTTCCTTCGCGTGGTTCAGGAACACCCACGGCGCTTCGTCGTGGGCTATCTGAGCCGCCTGCTTGTACTTCTCCTCGCGCGCCTTCTTGTCGTACGTCGCCTGCGCCTCTTCGACGAGCGACATGTACTCGCGGTTGGCCCACGCGGCGACGTTCATCGTGTTGAACCCTTCCGCGTCGAAGCTGACCCAGTCCTGCCCCTCGGTGAGTGCGTCTTCGGACACCTGCGGGTGCAGCAACGCGTAGAAGAAGTTGTCAGGGTCGGCGTTGTCGGTGTACCATCCGAGGAAACACGCATCGTGCTTCCCGGAGCTGGTGTAGTCGAGGAACGGGTTGAACGACTGCTGGTTGATGTTGACTTCGAGGCCGATCTCCCCGAGGTTCGACTTGACCAACTGCGCCGCCTGAAGCGGCGAAGGGTTGTAGCCGCGGGGGTTCTTGAACGTCGCGAGCTCGAAGCTGAAGCCGTCGCCGTACCCCGCCTCGTCGAGGAGCGACTGCGCCTTTTCGAGGTCCTTCGGGTACGGGTCTATCTCCTCGTTGTAGCCGAGGACGTTGCTCGGGATGGGCTGGCTCGCCTCCTTGGCGATGCCTTGGAAGATGTTGTTGACGAGCGACTTCGTGTCGATGGCGTAGCTGATGGCCTGTCGGACCTTCTTGTCGCGGAAGGCCTCGACTTTCTCCATGTTGAACGCCATGTAACCCGTGTTGATACCCTCTTTCTCGACGAGTTTGGCGTTCGAGGAGTCCTCGACGACCTTCGACGCCTGCGAGCCGATGCCGTCGATGATGTCCGCGCCGCCGCTGTCAAGCGTCTGCGCGCGCGTCGTGTTGCTCTCGACGGTGGTGAACACGACTTCGTCCACCTTCGGCGCCTCTCCCCAGTAGTCCCCGTTCGCGGAGAGTCGGATCTGCTGGTCGGACGTGTCCCACTCTTCGAAGACGAAGGGACCGGTGCCGACGGGGTTGCTCTTCAGGTCGGTTCCGTGCTCCTCGATGGCCTTCTTCGAGAGCACCGAGGAGGCGAACATCGCGAGGTTGCGGAGGAACGGAGCGTACTTCTGGGACAGCTCCATCGTGAGTTTGTAGTCGCCGTCGGCCGTCACCTTGTTCACCCAGTCGCCGAGCGTGAACGGACCGTACGCCGAGGTGTAGGTGCCGCCGGGGTAGTGCTCGTAGTCCGGGTTGGTGAAGCGGTTGAACGTCGCGACGAAGTCCTCGGCGGTGAACTCCTCGCCGTTGTGGAACGTGACGCCCTCGCGGAGCGTGAGCGTCGCCGTCGTCCCTTCGAGGTTCCAGTCGGTCGCCAGCCCGGCCCGGAGTTCGCTCTTCCCGGGTGCGAACATGATGAGCTGGTCGTACATCTGGTTCATGACCTTCGTGTCCTCGCCGCTCGTCGTGTTCTGGGGGTCGAGCGAACCGGAGTCGTTCCCGCGGGCGAACGTCAGCGTCGTCGTGTCGCCGTCCTCGCCGGTTCCGGTGCCGCCTTCCGTTCCTTCGGGGGAGCCGGTTCCCGCCTGGTCGGGATCCGCGGCACAACCCGCGAGCGTCGCGGCCGCCGCGGCGCTTCCAGTCGCCTTCAGAAACGTACGTCTACCTATGTCACGGGGCATATTACCAGACATACGTAGTCGTTACCTAAATGTATCGATGTATTATATGACCAGAAAAGGGGAAGAGTGAGCCGACGTGTACAATACGCCCGCGGGGCAGGTCCGTTATCGGTCGTCGAGGTGGCACGCCGCCGGATGCTCGTCCTCCGAGAGGTGCGGCTCCGACCGTTCGCAGACGCTCTCGAACCGGTCGCGGAGTCGGTCGGCCGCGGTCTCCCACTCGCCGGCGGCGACGGCGTCAAGCGCGGACTCCACGACGGCGCGGTTCTCGCCCGCGAGCGGTTCGGTGAAGAACCGGTCGTAGAGGTGGTCGGCGACGGAGCCCGCGGGGACGCCGCCGTCCGCGGCGGTGGCGGCGGGCGTCTGCTCGGGCGGTTCCCCGCCCGCCCCTTCGGCGGCCGCCTCGCGGGCCGCTTCGAGGTCTATCTTCCGGTCTTCGACGCGTTGGCGGAGGTCCATCACCTCGCGGTAGGCCGCCTGTTCGATGTCGATTTCCGCGGGCGGGATGACCGCCGGACACCGCGTCCGGAAGTGACACCCCGAGGGCGGGTTGATGGGCGACGGCACGTCGCCTTCGAGGATGACGCGGTCGGTGTCCGCCGTCGGGTCGGGGACGGGGATGGCCGACAGGAGCGCCTGCGTGTACGGGTGCCGCGGGTCCTCGAAGAGGTCGCTCGTCGGTGCCGTCTCCACGACTTCGCCGAGGTACATCACGGCGATCCGATCGCAGATGTGGCGGACGACCGAGAGGTCGTGCGCGATGAACAGGTACGTCAGCCCGAACTCCTCCTGCAGGTCTTCCAGCAGGTTGAGAATCTGCGCTTGGACGCTCACGTCGAGCGCGGAGACGGGTTCGTCGCAGACGATGAAGTCGGGGTCGACGGCGAGTGCGCGGGCGATGCCGACTCGCTGACGCTGTCCGCCGGACATCTCGTGCGGGTACCGAGTCCGCTGACTCGGGTCGAGCCCGACGGCTTCGAGAAGTTCGTTCACGCGGCGGCGACGCTGGTCGCGTCGGTTCTCGCCGTCCCGAGGCGACTCCTCCGGGAGGTCGTGTATCTTCAGCGGTTCGGCGATTATCTGGCCGACGGTCATGCGGGGGTCCAGACTGGACATCGGGTCCTGGAAGATCATCTGGAGGTCCCGGCGGCGTTCTCGGAGTTCCGACCCTTCCAGGTCGGTGAGGTCCTCGCCCGCGAAGACGACGCGGCCCTCGGTGGCGTCCAGTAGTCGGAGGATGGTCCGGCCCGTCGTCGATTTACCGCAGCCGGATTCGCCGACGAGGCCCAGCGTCTCGCCCTCGTAGATGGAGAGGTCGACGCCGTCCACCGCCTTCACGCTCCCGCCGTCGAACCCGAGCCACTCGTCGAGGAGGCCGTCGGCGCGCGAGAAGTGCTTCTTCAACCCCTCCGCGCGGAGGAGTTCCTCGCCGATATCGCTCTCGGTGTCGGATAACGCGTCGCCGTCGCCGTACTCGCTCTCGTCGAAGTCCTCGAAGATGCACTTCGCGCGGTGGTCCACGCCGTCGGACCCGTGCTGGAGGTACGGTATCTCTCCGCTGGTACACTCCGCCGTGGCCCACGGACACCGGGGAGCGAAGTGGCATCCGTCGGGCATGTCGATGAGGTCCGGGACGTTCCCCTCGATGGGCGTGAGCCTGTCTTTCTCCTCGGTCGGGATGGACTCCAACAGCGCGTAGGTGTACGGGTGCGAGGGGTTCCGGAATATCTCCTCGACCGGCCCCTCCTCGACGATTTCGCCCGCGTACATCACCGCGACGCGGTCGCACGTCTCGGCGACGACGCCGAGGTCGTGCGTTATCATCAGCATGGACATCCCGAGGTCGTCCTGCAGGTCGTTGATGAGGTCGAGAATCTGCGCCTGGATGGTCACGTCGAGCGCCGTCGTCGGTTCGTCGGCGACGAGCAGTTTCGGGCGACACGCGAGTGCGATCGCGATGAGCACTCGCTGTCGCATTCCGCCCGAGAACTCGTGCGGGTACTCGTCGACGCGCGCGGTGGGTTCGGGGATGCCGACCTCCGAGAGGACCTCCACGGTTCGTTCGACGACCGCCTCGTCGAGTTCGCCGCCGCCGACCTTCGGCAGAATCTCCCGGACCGCGTTCAGCCACGAGTCCTTCTTCCGCCCGCCGTACTGGTGGAGTCGGAGGCTCTCGGCCACTTGCTCGCCCACGGTGAGCGCGGGGTTGAGCGAGGTCATGGGGTCTTGGAATATCATGCTCATCTCGCCGCCCCGAATCGACCGGAGGGCCGATTCCGGCGCGGCGGTGATGTCTATCTCGTCGCCGTCGACGAACTGCGGGTCGCGGTACGTCTCGCGGAGTTCCTCCGCGAGGGAGGGCGACGTGAGCGTCACCTCGCCGCCGACGACTTCGCCGGGGTCGTCCACGAGGCCCATCGCGGAAAGCGCCGTCACGCTCTTTCCGGAGCCGGATTCGCCGACGAGGCCGACCGTCTCGCCTTCGTCGATTTCGAGATCGACGCCGTCTACCGCCTTCACGCGACCTCGTTCGGTCGCGAACTGCGTCCGGAGGTCCGAGATGGAGAGGAGAGGCATTGGCACACAATCTCTGCCTGATTCGCAAATACCTTTGCAATTGTGGAAGTCGGGAGTGGAACACTTTTCCGCCGCGACGGACCAACTGGAGGCATGGACGACCCGAATCCGGAGGAGGAGGCGGCGCATCCGCTCTCCGGCGTGATGCAGTTCTGGGACGACGTCGTCGGGGACGCCGAGGCGACGGCCGAGGAGTACCGCGAGGCGGGGTGGGACGTGGTCGAACTCCACCCGGGCGACGTGACGCCCGTGCCCGCGATGCTCGACGCCGAACCGTCGGCGGAGTACGGGTTGAACGTGCTCGTTCCGGGAGACGAGTTCGACACCGTCGAGGATATCGTCGGGACGGCCGAGTTCGACTCCTACGACGCGTACCGCGCCGAACGCGGCGGAACGGTCTTCCTCGTCGTCGCGATGCTCGCGGAGGAGTCGGGCCGAGCGGTCACTATCCCGATGTACTACCGGACGAAGGAGGCCGCGCCGATGCTCGAACGGGCGGCCGACGCCGGCGAGATGCGGGTCATCGTCCGGCCCCTCTCGAACGACAAGCGCGTCGTCTTCGAACAGCGCGATCCAGATTCGTTGTTCCCCGAAGAGGGCGCGTAGGGCGTCCCTGACCCTCGCTCAGTCGTCGCTCGCGTCGTCGCCCGCCAGTTCCTCCTCGCGGAGTTCCGCGCTGGCCTGCCTGACTTCGCGCATGACGCTGGAGATGCGTTCCTCGGCCTCCAGTTCGTCCTCGACGGAGAGGTCGACGCCCTCGACTTCGAGGAGGAACTTCGCGATCTCGGAGACCTCGTACATCAGTTCGTCGAGTTCCTCGGCCGTGAAGAAGCCCGACATCGCGCCGTAGAGGAACGTCGCGCCGGACTTTCGGACCTTGTCCTCGAACGAGGAGCGGGCTTGGTTGACCGCCTGCGGCGTGTACGTGTCCGTCATGAACGGGACGAGTTCCGGGAGGTTGTTCCCTATCTTCGTCATCTCGACGCCCGTCTCGGTGCGGAAGTCGGCGCAGAGGCGCGCGATGGCCCACTCGCGGGCGGTGACGTACGTCCGGTCGCGCAGGAACTCGTTGACGCGGTCGTACTCCGCGCCGTCCATCTTCTTGAACCGCGCGTACTTCTGCACGTCGCTGGGCGGGGTGTCGGCGGCGCCGCCCGCGGTGGCGTCGTCCGTAGCGTCCGCAGCGTCGGCGGCGTCGGCGTCGCTCCCGTCGTCGGTGCCGGTCTCGGCGTCTCTCGCGTCCGTATCGTCCGCGGCGGCGTCGTCGGCCTTCGCGTTCGCCTCGTCGACGGTCTCCACGGCGTCCGCCGCGTCGCGTTCGGCGGACCGTTCGTCCGCCCCGATTCGACCGTCGTTCGCTTCCGTTCTGGCGTCGTCTCGGCCCCGTTCGGGCGTCGGTTCCGCCTCCTCGTCGCCCGCCGTCCCGGGGGGTGAGGAACTCCGCTCGTCGCCCTCGTTCGCCGGCGTCTCGTCGGCGGGTGTCGGGTTCTCGTCGCTCATACGCGGGGTTCCCCGGCGTCCCGGAAAAGGGTTCCGTCGGCGGGGTCCGCGGCCCGCGGGGGGCTTACGGGCAACTGTTTTCTACCGGCCCCACGACATAGCCTGCCATGAAGGTTCTCTTGGGAATCGGGGGAAGCGACGACTCGGTTCGGGCGTTAGAGGAGACGGTGTCTCGCACCGCGGTCGCGGACGACGACCTGACCATCGCGATCGTGGACAACCCGGCCTCGGACAGATCGAAGGACGAACTGGAGGAGACGGCCCGCCGACTCCTCGAAGAGGAGGGGATCGACGCGGAGATTCGGCGACTCGAAGGCGACCCGGGGAGTCGCCTCATCGGCGTCGCCGAGGAGGAGGGGTTCGAGAAGATCGTCCTCGGGGGGGGCAAGCGGAGTCCGATGGGCAAGATAAACATCGGCGGCATCGCCGAGTTCGTCCTGTTGAACTCCCACGTCACCGTCTCGCTAGTCCGATGACTCCGGAGCGACGCTATCCGGGCGAACCCGCCGGGCCGTTCGAGGCTCCGCCGCGGTCGTTCGAGGACCGCGAGGGCCGGGAGATCGAACTCCGGGCGTACGACGGGTCCGAAGCGGAGTTCGAGGCGCTCGTCTCGATGTACCTCGAATTCGACCCGGCGGACCGGGCGCAGGGCATCCCGCCGGGACAGGAGAGTCGGGTCCGCGACTGGTTGGAGAACATCCTCGACGAGGAGTGTCTGAACGTCGTCGCGTGGGACGGCGAGACGGCCGCCGGGCACGCGACGCTCGTTCCCGACGGCGACGCGTACGAACTCGCCATCTTCGTGCTCCAGGGCTACCAGGAGGCCGGCATCGGGACGAAGCTGATGCGCGTCCTCCTCGGTCACGGATACGAGTCCGGCGTCGAGAAGGTGTGGCTCACCGTCGAACGGTGGAACCGCGCGGCGGTGAGTCTGTACAAGAAGATAGGCTTCGAGACGACCGACTCGGAGAGCTTCGAGCTGGAGATGGCGCTCAGACTCAACGAGAGCGAGTCGTAGGGCCGAACGGCGGCGTTCCCGGCCCGGCGGCGCGCCTCACACCGACAGCACGGGCTGCGTCGCGTACAGCAGGACGTACTCCGCGGCCTTCGCCAACACCTCGCCGGGGTCGCCCGAGATGGGTTCCCGCGGGACGACGACGAAGTCCGCGTCGAGCTCCTCGGCGGTGTCGAGGACGACGCTCCCCGGGTGTCGGATCTTCATCTTCGTCGAGAAACCGTAGGCGACGGAGGTAGCGAGGTCCACCTCGTACTCCGCGGCGATGTCTTTCGTCGTCTGCGTGATGGCCTCGCCGTCGGCCGCCACCTCCTCGTCGTCCACGGCGCCCGTCTCTATCGCGCGGACGACGTCCCCGCCGAGGACGTGAACGGCGTGAACGCCGGCGCCGTACTCGGCGGCGATGGCGCAGGCGCATTCGACGGCGGCGGCGGATTCGTCGCTGCGGTCGACGGGGACGAGGACGAGGTCCACGTCCAGCGGACGGCGGTCGGTCATATCCGCCCATGCGACGGCCGACGGGAAAAAGCCTCACCTCCGCGTCCCAGTAGCGATAACCACGGCTTGGATTTATACCGCCCCCGGATGAAATCTCGCCCATGTTCGACACCATCGTCATCGCGACGGACGGGTCCGAGAGCGTCCGCCGGGCTATCGACGTCGCGTTGGACCTCGCGGACCGGTTCGACGCGGCCGTCCACGTCCTCTACGTCGTCGACGAGAGCGAGGTGGATTCCTCGCCGGAACGACTCCGCGACGAGATGCGCGACGCCCTCGCGGACCGCGGCGAACAGGCCCTCGCGGAGGTGCAAGAGGAGACGGACCGCGAGGTCACCACCGCCGTCGTGGAGGGCCGCCCCGCCGGCGTCATTGGCGACTACGCCCGCGAGAGCGACGCCGACATGGTGGCGATGGGCACCCGCGGCCGCCACGGCGAGAACCGCTTTCTCATCGGCTCCGTCGCCGAACGCGTCGTCCGGACCTGTCCCGTCCCGGTGTTGACCGTCCGCCAACTGGCCGAAGACGAGTCCGCAGACGGACCGGCCGGGACGCCCGAGACGGCCTGAACGCCGGTCGTCGCCGACGCTGACGTCACCGCCGACGGGGCGCGGACGGGGGAGGGTCGAACGGGACCACCGCCGTTTTCACTCCCGGCCCCGTCGCCTCGCGTATGGAAGACGAACTCATCGACAGTTCTCGGCTCTCGCTCTCGCGGAAGTCCCAACTTCCGGGCGCGGGGTTCTTCTACCCCGACTCGCTCGACGAGGACCGCTCCGAGGAGTTGGTGAAGGAGGCCGTCGAGGGCGCCGAAGTCGTCGTCGTCGCCGACACGGACGCCGACGGACTCGGCTGCGTCGCCCTGCTTCGGGAGGCGTACGGCGCGGCACTCGACCCCGAACCGTTCGAGGAGGAGATCGCGGAGCGAATCGAACGGTTGGAGGGGACGGCCGACCCCGAGGACGAAGACGAGGAGGCGGAGGTCGAGGTGCCGGAGGAAGAGGAGGTCGCCCCGGGGTCGGCCGTCGCCCTCGTCGGGTCCGGCCCCTACTCGCTCGAGGACGAGTTCGACAACGTCGCCGAGTACGCCCCGGAGGGCGTCGACGTGTTCGTCTGCGACCTCTGTCCCGACAAGTACGAGTACGTCGAGGAGGAACTCGACCGACTCGTCGAGGCGGCCTCGGAGGTTCGCTGGTTCGACCACCACCAGTGGAAGGACGACGTGGCTGACGCCGTCCGCGACGCGGGCGTCGAACTCGTCGTCGGCGAGTCCGACGAGGAGTGCAGCACCGACGTGACGCTTCGCTCCCTCGACTACGAGTTCGACGACCGGTTCGCCGAACTCGCCGAGGTCACGCGCGACCACGACCTGTGGATACGCGAGGACCCCCGGAGCGACGACTTGGCCGACTACGCCTACTGGGCGGACGCCGAGGAGTACGTCACCGTCGTCGGCGCGCACGGCGCGGACCTGCCGGACGTGGCCGCCGAGTTCGTCGAACTCCGGCGCGTCGAGAAGGAGCAACTCGTCGAACGCGCCGTCTCGCGCGCGGAACTGAAGTCCGTCGGCCCGTGGACCGTCGGCGTCACCTACGGCCGGTGTTCGCAGAACGAGGTGGCCGAGGCGCTTCGAGAGGAGGGCGCGGACGCCGCCGTCGTCGTCAAACCCGCCGGAAGCGCCAGCATCCGCGGCACGGAGAACTTCGAGCTGTGCCACGAAGTCGCAGGACAGGTCAACGGCGGCGGCCACCCGAAGGCGGCGGGGTGTAAACCCGACATCTACGATGACATGCTCGACTACGCCAACCACTGGACGACGCGGGGAAGCGCCGCGAAACGCGTCATCCTCGCGGCGTTCGAGCGAGTCGCGGAGCGGGCGGAACAGGGCGTCTACGACGAGGACGAGGGTGTCGAAACCGACCGCTGAGCCGTCCGACCGGGAATCACAGCGACTTCCTCATGCAGACGGCCGACGCGGGACAGAGCTCTTCGAACTCGGTCGTCCGCCGGATTTCGGCGGGCGCGTCCGCCCGTTCGAGTTCCTCGTACCCCCTGCCGGCGAAGAACACGGCGGCGGTGGTCGTGAGGAGATACAGCGTCCCGACGCCCGCATCTCGGGCCTCCGCTTCGAGTGCGTCGCAGAGCGCCGTCCCGTACCCCTCGCCCCGCGCCGACTCCTCGACGGCGACGGAGCGGAGGAGGCCGGAGTTTTCGTACGTTTCGACGCCGCCGACGCCGAGGGCGTCGCCGTCCGCGTACCCGACGTAGAAGCAGTCCGGCTTCGACCGCACGTCGCGCGACGGCAACCCGTTCGCCTCCAGTAGCGTCTCGACGTACGAGAGGGAGTCTGCCGCCCCTCGGAGCGTCACGGTCGGTCCCTGCATGCGAGAGAGTATCACCCGAAGCGACAAATACGTTGTCCAGGTCGTCGAACTCGTCTACCGCGCCTCGGCGGGTTCGTCCTCGCCGGGTTGGACGCCCGTCTCTCCTTCCTCGCCGACGACCCACCGATCGGAGTAGTCGGTCCCGCAGGTGCAGTGGGCGTAGGCGTGGACCACGTCGCCGCGTTCGTACAGGCCGCCGACGCTCTCGTTCCGTTCCTCGGCGAACGCGAAGATGAACCGCGTCTGGTGGTTCTCGTCGGGTTCGCGGTTCGGGCACTCGCCGCCGCCCAAGTCGCGTTCGACGTGGCTCTTCGTCCCGGTGGCCTGTTGGGCGAACTCCATGGCGTCCATGCCGGTTCCGGCGGCGAACGCGCGGCGGCCGTCGTCGCCGTCCACGACGAGGACGTAGCCGTTCTCCACCTCCTCGCCGAGGTTCGGCAGTTTCCCCTGACTGTCGAGATACTCGTGGGTGAGAAACAGCGCGACGTCGTCGGTGCGTTCGCCCGCGAGGAACTCCTCGAGTTTGCTCATACTGTCTCTGACGCACGGAGGCGTAAAAAGCGCCTGAACTCGGAGACGAACGACCGGACTACCCGTCGCCGCCGAACCTCTCGGCGATGTCCGAGAGCGAGGCGTTCGGCCGCTTCGGAACGGAGTAGACGGTCCGTTTGCCGGGTTCGCGCAGGCCGTAACAGAACCCGGGTTCGAGTTCGTCGAGTTCGACCGCCGACCCGGGGCCGCGACCCGTCTCCGAACACCACTCGGCGAGGCGGTTCTCCCCCTCGCCGGGGTTCCGGGCGAGTCGCTTGTTGTCGTACGCGCCGCGAACGAGACGGCCGGACGCGTCCGCATCGACGCGGGCGTGGTAGTGCCCCCCGCCGACGAGGAGGCGAATCAGGTCGCCCTCCCCGACGTCCGCCCCGTCGGGGAGGCGGAGACAGGGCCGTCGGGTCCCGCCGCTACGCGCGATGTTCGCGCGAAACGTCGTGACCGAGGCGTGGTCGCTGGGGACGCGTTCGGACACGAGTCAGGTCGTTACTCGTCTTCGGCTTCGGCTTCGGCGTCGCCTTCGTCGTCGCCCTCGCCGAGGGCGGCGGCGACGTCGCCGTCCCCGCCGACGACCTTCGCGTTTATCTGTGCGGTCTCCTCGGAGACCTGACGGCCGCGGACGGTGACGCGCTTGCGTTCGCCGTCGCGGTTCGGCTTGTAGCCGACGCCGCCCTCGAGGAGGAGTTCCTTGAGGTTCGGGCCGGCGACGTTGTCTCGCATCGGGCGTCCGGCCTGGTCGGAACCGCCGGTGAGTTCGAGCGTGAAGCCGTCGAGTCCGACGGGTGCGCCGTCTACCTCGTCGCCGATGTCGCGGCCGAGGAATCGGTTCGCGTCCTGTCCGTCGACCTCGAACTGGTAGGTGTTCCCGGTGTCGGGGTCGGAGACGACAACCTTGAAGTCTGCCATGGGTGGAACGAAACGACCGCCGATAAAAAGTACGTCGAAAGCGACTCCGGCCCGCGACGGCGCCGACAGGTCGGAGTTCGGTACACTCACCGCGAGGCACGATAACGATTAACGCACACAAACGCGTACCCGACGGCATGACGGACTCGTTCGACCGGTCGCTGTGGTACGAGTGCGCGCGGTGCGACTTCCAGTCGGAACCCGGCGACCCCACGACCGTCTGTCCGCGGTGCGGAGCGACGATGCGGGCGCTCGACTGAGAGGACGAGGCGGCGTCGAGATACTGATCGCTACCGGGAGTCAGCGTCCGAAAAAATCGGCGTCAGAGCGGGCAGGCGGTGTCACCGGCCGGTCAGCCCTCGATGGGGATCTCGGTTCCGCGGGTCATCTCGCCCTCGATGGGCAGGCGGACTTCGAGGAGGCCGTTGTGGTAGGAGGCTTCGGCCTCCTCGGGGGCGACCCGCTTGGGCAGGCGGAACGACCGGTGGTACGTCTTCTTTCGACTGCGCTCTTCGTCGACGTGTTCGGCCGCGACGGTCAACCGACCGTCGTGCCACCGAAGGTCTATCTCCTCGGGGCCGAACCCCGGCACGTCGATGCTGAGGACGAACGCGTCGTCCTCCTCGTACAGTTCGTACCCCTCGTCGGGTCGGTTGGCGAACGGTCCGTCCAAGAGGGTTCGTCCGGGAAGGTCGAGACCTTGCGTCCAAGACGTGGTCGTCGGGAGCATCGGTCTCACCTCCGAGTTCGGGCGATAATTGCCGCTCGGAGAACTAAAATCTTCTCCGACATTTTGCGCCAAAATACCGAAATAAGGGGTGAGATCCGCCTAGAAGGCAAAAAGGGGGTCCTATATCGGTTTGATTCTCGCGGTCACTCCTCGAAGCCGTCCTCCCACCGGAACGTGCCGTCGCGTTGGACGACGTCGCCGTCCACTTCGAGTCTGGAGTCCTCGCTCACGTCAGTTATCATGTCCGCGTGGACGGCGGAGGAGTTGCCGTCCTCGTCCTCGGGGAGACAGGAGTCGTACGCGCGCCCGACGGCGAGGTGGACGGTGTCGCCCATCTTCTCGTCGAAGAGGATGTTGTCCGTGAAGCGGTCGATGCCGCGGTTCATCCCGATGCCGAGTTCGCCGAGGCGGCGCGCGCCCTCGTCGGTATCGAGGATGTCGCCGAGGGCGTCCTCGCCCGTCTCGGCGGCGTAATCGACCACTTCGCCGCCCTCGAACGTGAGGTGGACGTTTCGCACGCGCGTGCCCGAGAGCGTCATCGGCACGTCGAAGAACACCTCGCCCTCCGGGTCGTACGGCGCGGTGAACACCTCGCCGGAGGGGAGGTTGTGGGAGTCGTAGGCGACGGAGGCGGCGGAGTTGACGGCGGTGCGGCCTTCGATGGACATGGACAGGTCGGTACCGTCGCCCTTCCGGAGTCGAACTTCGCTCCCCTCGTCGAGTACCTCCTTCATCTTCGCCATCTCCTCGGCCAACGCCTCCCAGTCGCGGAGGACGGCGTCGTAGACGAACTCGCGGTACTGTTCGACGGACATCCCGGCCTGTTGGGCCAGCGAACGGGTGGGGTGGACGGTGGACACCCAGTCGGTGTCCAGGCGGGCCTCGCGGACCGCCTCATTCGCGCGGGAGGCGGCCTGTCGCGTCTCGCCCGGCACGTCCGCGGTGGCGAAGGTGTTGCGGCCGCCGCCGAGGAACAGCACCGAGTCGGCGTTCTCGTAGAGGGCGAGTTCGTGGTCTGCGGTCTCGAAGTCGCCGTCGTGGGCGCGGAGGTACGCGCGGGACACCTCGTCGGAGGCGTACGTCGTCACGACGTTCGCGCCGCGTTCGCCCAGTTTCTCGGCGACGGCGACGGCGAGTTCGTGCGCCCCCTCGGCGACGCTGACGACCACGTCGTCGCCGGGTTCGACGCGCGCACTCCAGTCTACGAGAACGTCGGCGTGTTCTCGGATGCGTAGGTCCATACCGGCGAGTCGCCCGCGGCGGAGAAAAAATCTCCTCACTCGGTGAGTTCGAGCAACGCGTCGAACTCCCGGGCGTATGCCGCCAACAGGTTCTCGAACGTGACGACGCCGGCGTACTCGTCGCCGTCGTCCACCACGATTGCCGCCCGGACGTCCCGCCGGGCGAACAGGCGCACGAGGGCCTCACGGTCGGCCGTCTCCCGAACGGTCACCGGGTCCTCGGCGACGAGGTCCCCCACCGACATCTCGCGCACGTCCTCGTCGGCGACGACGGCGCGGCCGATGGTCTCCGGCGTGAGGAGTCCCAGCGGTCGGTGCTCGTCCACGACGACGACGACGTCCGCGTCGCGGGTTCGCATCGCCGCCGCCGCGTCGGCGACCGTCGTCTCCGGTGCCGCGGTCAGCGCGTCCGTGCGTGTCAAATCCCCGAGCATATTGGAGACTACGCTCTGAACGTCCATAGGCGCGACGGGCGTTTCCGGGGCGGGAGCGGAGGCCCGAACGCCGGCGCCTCCCCCGCGAATCGGAACCACTACCTCCCCCGCCGATGGACGGCCACCCATGCAACTGGGCGTCATCGGACTCGGCCGCATGGGTCAGATAGTCGTGAACAGAGTCGTAGAGGCGGGCCACGAAGTCGTCGCCTTCGACCTCAGCGCGGAGGCCGTCGCGACGGCCGCCGACGCGGGAGCGACGCCCGCCGAGAGCGTCGCCGACCTCGCGGACCGCCTCGGCGACGACAAGCGCATATGGCTCATGGTCCCCGCGGGCGAGGCGGTGGACGCGACGCTGGAGGAACTGGCGCCCCACCTCGACGCCGACGACGTGGTCGTGGACGGCGGCAACTCCCACTTCGAGAAGTCGGTCCGCCGCGCCGAGGAGACGGAGGCGGCGTACCTCGACTGCGGCACCTCCGGCGGCCCCGCGGGCGCGGAACTCGGCTTCTCACTCATGGTCGGCGGCCCGCAGTGGGCGTACGAGGAGATGACGCCCGTCTTCGACGCCGTCGCCACCGGCCCCGACGGTCACGACCGGATGGGCCCCGCCGGGTCGGGCCACTACGTGAAGATGGTCCACAACGGCGTCGAGTACGCCCTCATGCAGGCGTACGGCGAGGGCTTCGAACTCCTCGCGAACGGCCGGTACGATTTGGACCTCGAATCCGTCGCGCGGACGTGGAACAACGGCGCGGTCATCCGGTCGTGGCTGTTGGAACTCTGCGAGGAGGCGTTCCGCGAGGAGGGGACCGACCTCGGCGACGTGGCCGACCACGTCTCCGGCGGGTCTACCGGGACGTGGACCGTCCGAGAGGCCCTCGAACAGGAGGTTCCGGTTCCGCTCATCTATCAGTCCCTCGCCGAACGCTTCGGCAGTCGCGACGAGGCGCGGTTCTCCCGCCGTCTGGCGAACCGCCTCCGGTACGGCTTCGGTCGGCACGAAGTCGTGCGCGAGGAGTAGGTCGAAGGGGTCGCTCCGGGAGCGAAGCGAGCGCGTTTTTGGTCCACCGTCAGAGTGAAACCCTGACGAGCCTCGGCTCGCTACGTTCGCCAAGACAGATTTTCACCGATCGAGCCCGCGACGCGGGCGAGCGCAGCGTAAAAGGTGGATCATAATTTCCTTAACCCCCGACTCCGTAGCGCCCCTCATGGTCGAAATCAACCTCGTGGGTCTGGGTCTCGGCGCGACTCTGACGCTCGTCACGGTCGCCCTGCACTTCTCTCGGGGCACCGAGTGGCAGTCCAGCGCCGACATCTCCCAAGAGGTCCTCGAACGTCGGGCGAGTACCGTCCCGGAGACGGACTTCCCCGAACCGATGAACCGGTCCATCGGCGGCGGCGGTGTCGCGGCGGGCGCCGTCGGCGCGGGCGAAGAGGGCGCAGAACTCGAAGACAGCGACGGCGAGGACTCCGGAAGCCCGGCGGACATCCCCGAGGACGAAGTCGAGTACTTCGAGGTGGAGTTCGCCAAGCAGGGCGAAACCGTCGAAGTCGCCAACAACAAGACCGTCCTCGAATCCGGCGAGGACGAGGGATGGGACCTCCCGTACGCCTGCCGGCAGGGCCAGTGCGTCTCCTGCGCCGGCCAGATTACCTCGGGCGGTAACTCCGAGGACTACGTCGTCCACGACGACCAGCAGATGCTCGACGACTCCGAACTCGGCGAGGGGTACACGCTCACCTGCGTCGCCTACCCGCGCGCGGACTTCACCATCGAGACGGGCGAAGCCCCCTAACGCCGGGACGCGATTCCCGAACGACCCCGAGGTTCTCGTTTTTCCGATTCCAACGCCGAACGACCGCCGACCGCGGAGCGTCCGCCGCCGGTCGTCCGCAGCGCGTTTCGATTCGAAACATCCGGCAACCTATTCGACTATCGACGGGTTGAAACTGAATACCGTCGTTCGTACCGTCCAGTGCCCTCCAATCCCGCAACGGGCGGCGGGTCGCTCACCGAGGGCGGCCTGAAGCGCCCGATATTCGCCCTCGCGTGGCCCATCATCGTCACCGAGTTACTGCAGGTCGCGTACAATCTGGCAGACACCGTCTGGCTCGGCCGCCTCTCGACGGACGCCGTCGCCGCCATCAGCCTCGCGTTCCCGCTCATCTTCCTCCTCATCTCCGTCGGCGGCGGGTTCACCGTCGCCGGGAGCACCCTCGTCGCGCAGTACACCGGGGCCGACAGCGAGGCGTCGGCGGGAACCGTCGCCGGGCAGACGCTCGGGTTCATCACCCTCATCGCCGTCGTCGTCGGCGTCCTCGGCTTCTTCGCCACGGACGCCATGCTCTCGGTCCTCCCGAGTTCCCCCGCCACGGCCGCTCAGGTCGTCCCGATGGCCGCCGACTACATGCGCATCTTCTTCCTCGGCCTCCCCGCGCTGTTCGGCTTCTTCGTCTTCTCGGCGCTGATGCGCGGGTACGGCAACACCCGCGCGCCGATGGCCGTCATGTTCGTCAGCGTCCTCGTCAACGTCGTCATCGACCCCGTCTTCATCTTCGGCTTCGAGTCGAACCCGCTGTTCGGGATGCTCGGCGTCCCCGGCGTCGAGACGGCGCTTTTCGCCGCCACCGGCTTCGCGGGGTGGGGCATCGAGGGCGCGGCGTTTGCGACGGTGCTCTCCCGCCTCGTCGCCACGATCATCGGCGTCTACATCATCTTCTACACGAGCGCCGGACCGGACGTCTCGCCGTCCGACTTCCGACCCCGGCCGAAGGTCGTCCGGAAAATCGTCCGCATCGGCGTTCCGAGCGCCGTCGAGCAGTCCGCCACCGCCCTCGGGTTCATCACTCTGACCGCGATGGTCGTCACGTTCGTCCCGGAGGTGTTGGCGGCGTACGGCCTCGGCAACCGCCTCGTCTCTCTGGTCTTCCTCCCGGCGTTGGGACTAGGGCGGGCGACGAACACCATCGTCGGGCAGAACCTCGGGGCCGCGAAGCCCGAACGCGCCGAACGCGCCGTCTGGATGGCGGTGAAAGCCGGGTCGAGCGTGATGATACTCATCGGCGTCGTCGCGTACGTCTTCGCGGAACCCATCGTCGGCGTCTTCATCGGCACAGGGACGGACGCCGCCGCGCGGACCGTCGCGTTCGGGGCGGACTACGTCCGCGTCCGTGCGTTCGAGTTCGGCTTCATCGGCCTCCTGCAGGTCGTTCTCGGCGCGTACCGCGGCGCGGGCAACACGAAGACGGCGCTGGCGTTCTCGCTTTTCGCCCTCTGGCTGGGCCGCATCCCCGTTGTCTACTACCTCTCGTTCGTGCGGGACTTCGGCGAGACGGGCATCTGGATCGGGATGGCCGTCGGCCAGATTCTCGGCGCCGTCGCCGCCGGCCTGTGGTTCACCCGCGGGACGTGGAAAGCGGCCGTCATTGACCACCCGCAGGCGACGAAGGAGTAGCGGCGGCCGACGACGGAGGGACGCGACGCCGAGACTCCTCGACCCGGACGGGGTCGGGGTTTTCATAACCGTTATACTGCGCGATGGTGTACGGATTGCCGAGGGCCCGTAGCTCAGCGGACAGAGTGCTTGGTTCCGGACCAAGATGTCGCGGGTTCAAATCCCGTCGGGTCCGTTCGGCCTTCGGCCTCACTCCCCCGACGGAGTCACGTTCGCTGACGCTCCCGTGACTCCCGTCGGGTCCGCTACTTCTGCGACGAACGGACGTGAGGAACGAAGTCGCGACAGCCGCGGGATTCGAATCGGGGAGCGAACGGCGGCCACCGCAGCCTCTCCCGTTTATCGCCTGAACTGACAGTTCCAGAACATATTGAACTCTCATTGAATTTGTGCAATGATGTGAAAATCATTTATCATATTTCCCGGAGAGGTTGAGTTCATGTCACGTGATTGTAACGACACGTCCGGTTCGCTTCTCGAACGACGCGAATTCGTCGCCGGCGCGGCGGCCGTCGGGGGACTGACGTCGATCGTGTCCGGAGTGGCGGCGGAGCCGATAGAGAGCACCGAACGGAGCGACCGAGCGAAGGTACAGTCGCTCACCTCGCCCGGCGGCGACGTCGAGGTGACGTTCGAGTTGGTCGACGGGACGCCGACGTACGCCGTCACGTACGGCGGTCGGACGGTGGTGGACCGGTCGACGCTCGGACTCGCCTTCCGCGACGCCGCGCCCTTGGACGACTCGTTCGAGGTGACGGGCGTGGAGCGTCACAGCGCCGACGAGACGTGGGAGCCCGTCTGGGGCACGAGCGACTCGATTCGGAACAACTACGAGGAACTGGCCGTCGGCCTCCGGGAGACGGAAGGGTCGAAGCGGTCTCTGAACCTCCTCTTCCGCGCCTACGACGACGGTGCCGCGTTCCGGTACGCGCTGCCCGAACAGGAGAACCTCGGCTCGTTCGTCATCACCGACGAGCGGACGGAGTTCGCGTTCGCCGACGACTACGCGTCGTGGTGGACTCCGGACGACTGGGAGAACTACGAGTACCTGTACGAGGAGACGCCGCTGAGCGAGATCAAGCCGACGCCCGAGAAGGGGTCGGAGGTGGACGGCGCGAACACGCCGGTGACGATGCGCGTCGGCGACGAGGCGTACATGAGCGTCCACGAGGCGGCCCTGACCGACTACGCGGGCATGACGCTCACCCGCGCCGACGGCGACCCGACAACGTTCGAGAGCACGCTCGTCCCGTGGCCCGACGGTGAGTCGAAGGTGAAAGGCGAGGCGCCGCACGTCTCGCCGTGGCGGACGTTCACCCTCGGGTCCGACCCGGGCGCCCTCGTGGAGTCGGACCTCATCGTCAACCTGAACGATCCCAACGAGTTGGACGACACCGACTGGATAGAGCCGCAGAAGTACATGGGCATCTGGTGGGAGATTCACGTCGGCAAGTCGACGTGGGCGCCCGGTCCGGACGTGGGCGCTACGACCGAGAACGCCAAGCGCTACATCGACTTCGCCAGCGAGCACGGCATCTCCTCGCTCCTCGTGGAGGGGTGGAACGTCGGCTGGGAGGGCGGGTTCGACTCGTGGAGCAACCCGCCGCACGAGTTCTCGTTCACCGAGTCGACCGAGCACTACGACCTGCGGGAGGTCGTCGAGTACGGACAGTCGAAGGACCCGAGCGTGAACATCGTCGCGCACAACGAGACCGGGGGCGGCGTCGGCAACTACGAGGACCAACTGGAGGAGGCGTTCTCGCTGTACGAGGACCTCGGTATCCACGCGATAAAGTCCGGCTACGTCAGCGAGGAGGGACTGGACATCGACGGCGAACGCTACCACCACCACGGCCAGCGGATGGTGAACCACTACCGCCACGTGACGAAGAAGGCCGCAGAGCACGAGATCATGCTCAACGTCCACGAACCCATCAAACCGACCGGGGTGCGGCGGACGTACCCCAACCTCATGACCCGCGAGGGCGTGAGCGGACTGGAGTACGAGAACTTCCGGCCGCAGGGGAACCCGCCGTCGCACACGCTCACGCTCCCGTTCACGCGGATGGTGGCCGGACCGCTGGACTACACGCCGGGCATCTTCGACATCCTGTACGAGGAGTACGGCAACACGCGCGTCCACAACACCGTCGCGCGCCAACTCGCTCTCTACCCGATGCTGTTCAGCGGCCTCCAGATGGTCGCCGACATGCCGGAGCACTACGACGACTTGGACACCTTCGAGTTCATCGAGCAGGTTCCGGCGGCGTGGGACGAAACGGTCGCGGGCGCGGCCGAAATCGGCGATTACGCCACCATCGCCCGCCGCAAGGGGGAGGAGTGGTTCGTCGGCACCGGGACGGACGACACCCCGCGCACGCTGTCTGTCTCCCTCGACTTCCTGAAGAGCAATCGGAAGTACGTCGCCGAGGTGTACGCCGACGGCCCCGAGGCCGACTACGAGTCGAACCCCGACGAGGTCGCCTACTACGAGTTCCTCGTCTCGGCCGACGACACCCTCCACGCGTCGATGGTCACCGGCGGCGGGCAGGCCGTCCGTCTCCGTCCCCCCGAAGACGGCGAGCAGTCCGAGATATCAGCGTACGAACCGCCGTCCTACGAGTACGACACGCCCGTCGTCCCCGAGGGGGTGATGGCCGGCGAACCGTTCACCGTCTTCGTCGAGGCGAGCAACGCGGGCGGCATCGTCGGCGGTAAACGGATGACGCTCAGCGTCGACGGCGAGACGGTCGACGAGACGTTCGTCCGCGTCGGCGCCGGAGAGGAGACGCAGGTCGAGTTCCCCCTCCGCCTCTCGGAGACGGGCGACCGCGAGGTGACGATGGACGTCGTCGACGGCGACGCCTCGTTCTCCGAGACGGTGACGGTCACCGAACAGTCGGCGGAGTTCCGGATGCTCTCCTACGAGGGCTTCGAGGTGCCCGACGAGACCACGGTGGGCCGCCAACTGGAGATTCCGGTGACGGTGACCAACACCGGTGACGAGGAGAGCCTGCAGGTGGTCAAACTCACCGTCGACGACGACGTCGTCCGGACGAGCGGAGTCGACCTCGAACCCGGCAAGTCGACGGACCTGACGTTCCTGCACACGTTCGACTCGCCCGGCGAGTACGAGGTAGCCGTGGAGGACCTCGACCCGCAGACGGTGACGGTGAACGTGTTCTGAGTCGCCGACCACGGCTCGGAGCCGACGAGCGTCACCGTTCCGCTCTTCGACCTCCGCCTCGTTAGTCCCGACGTAGATTGCCCACGGTTGTGGACCTGCGGCCGAACCGTGCCACCATGCGCGTGGCAGCGTTCGGTGAACTCACCGGACCGGACGGAGCGAGTCTCATCGACCGACCGACGCCGGATCCCGGACCGGGGGAGGCCGTCGTCGACGTCGAAGCGGACTTCATCAACCGACACGGCCTCTGAATACTGGAGGGTGACCCCGCGATGGTCGACACCGACGACCTGCCGTTCGTCAGCGGGCTCGACGTCGCCGGCGTCGTCCAGTCCGTCCTGACGCTCACGTGACTCCCGTCGGGTCCGTTCGGACTCGCTTCGCTCACTCCTCCGACGTAGTCACGTTCGCTGACGCTCACGTGACTCCCGTCGGGCCCGTGGTGCTCCATCCGGATTCGGATAATACACTGCCGCAAGGACGAGTCCGGCGATAGAGCAGTACTTCGACCTGTGAACGGTCCGCCGCCGGGAGGTTACCGATTCCGAGTACACCGGATGCAACGGTCGTCAAACCGCAGTAGAGGAGCATACACCGTTCTCTTCCCCCGTCGTGGCCGAATGAGAATTCCTATCGACTTTGCACCGATCAGAGCTGCATAAATTCGCGGTAGGAACCGTCTGCAGAGGCGGCATAGATGACGAACTCCTCGGCCTTCTCACCCGGCATTCCGGGTGACCCACGAGGCATTCCCGGAAGTGCAATTCCGGCGATGTCGGGTTTCTCTTCCGCGAGCTTTCCGATAGCTTCCAGCGGGACGTGACCTTCTACGTAATAGTCCCCGATGTCCATAGTATGGCAGCTTTCGACGTCTCGCGGGACGTTGTACTTCTCCTTCGTCTTCGCGAGGTCGGAGGCTTCGACGACTTCGACGCTGCTGTCAGTCGCCGTTTCGAGGTACTTGGTGTACTCGAGGCAGCACGAACAGTTCGGGGCCTTGTATAACGTTGCAGTGTCGAGGGACGATGCAGCGGCGTTTCGGAACCGTTCGGCGTCGTCCCCCGCTCCGAAGTTGGCCGTGGAGTCGCTCCCTCCTAAACAACCGGCGAGGGCACCGATACTCGTGACACCGACCGCGGTGAGGAACGTTCGTCTACTGAATCTAGCGGGCTCTGGGGAGCCTCTGTCGTTTGATTGTCCGGGTGTCTTGTGGTTCATGTACTCTGGAAATGGTTCGGTCGGGTACTACTCGCAGACGGTTGGATACTAGCCGAGGGGCGGGTACTATTCATCGAGTTGCTTCAAGGCGTCCTTCGTTCGTGCATTGAGTTGAGAGAGCAACGTCTGCGCTTCTTCGGGGAGACCGTTCTGTGGTGGTGCGAGCGCTGGCTGCGTATCTACGCTCGGTTCGCCGACGATAACCCTTCCGACCATCGCTCGGTATTCGTGCGGGGTGCAGAAGTAGTCATAGACTCCCCCGTCCTCGAAAGAGCGCTCGAACGTCTTCCCGGGCTCGCTGAACATACCGCTGTCCCAGGGCGATGCGCCTTTCTGGGATCCGTAGCGGTTTGTCAACGTCGGGGTGGTAGGCTGTCGCCGTGTGGGCGCCGCTCTCGTTCGTCCAGGTGACGGTCCCGCCTTGTTCTATCCAGACGATGGACGGACCGAAGTGGTGTCCAGCATCGTTGGACCGCATCGCGACGTCTGCGTGAGCGACCGGCCCCTCGAGACGAGTATCCTCCTCGTGTGTGTGGTCGTGGTCTGACGTCGAGCTACTTTCGTGAGGATCGGAACCGCTAGTGGCGGCACCGAGACAGCCAGCGACACTCAGCATCCCACTCGCTAGCCGGAGGATCGTTCGTCGGTTCGGGTGTGTTCGTCCAGTTCTCATTCAATTACTCGTAGTGGGGGTTGCACGCACATACCCTCAGCGGTGTGATATGTTCTGGAGTACCAGGCTCCTTCGTTACTGGGGAATCCAGGCTCTGGTAGTCGAAGAGCCAATCGAAGGCTCTTCATGACATCCCATCCCGTCCTCCGGTCACGAGAGGGGTCACTTCGGCGGGCGGAGGCGGTAGTAGCGCTTGTTGAGGCCGTACATGTAGCCTTCGCGCATCGCCTTCAGCACCGGGTACGCGACGAGGGCCGCGACGGGCGGCAGGATGAACGTCATATCGAACAGTAGGTCCACGTTCATCGGCACGAGGTTCTTCGCGGAGTAGATGCTGAGAGTCAACGCGAAGGTGACGCCGCCGACCCCGACGGCCGCCCAGAACGGTTGCTCGACCGGCCGTCGCGCACTTCCCTTGTTCAGGAAGGGGACGATGGCGATGGCGCCGACGACGACGATGTTCGCGAGGACGCCGTACATCCGGTCGCCCATCAGCTTCTGCCCGCCGAGGACCGCCATTTCGGGGTTCAGCGGACCGAGCTTCAACAGGCCGAACGACCAGTAGAGGTACCAGTCCGGTAGGATGATGGCCGGCGTGGAACTGGGGTTCGCCGGCGCGCCGATGTGCGGCGGGAGCGTCGCCGCCAGAAACAGGATGATTCCGACGAAGAAACACGCGATAGAGAGGTTGCGGAGTATCTCGTGGGGCCACGTCGGAAAACCCAACACGTCGCGTTCGACGTAGTCGGACTCCCGCCGCAGATCCTCGTCCTCGCGGCGAGAGCGCTCGAAGTACTCGTACGTGAGTCGCGGGAGGCCCTGCGAGCGCTGTTTGCGCTCCCGCCACGTCGGCGTCTCTCCGTCGGGCGCGACGACGCCCGTCCCGTCGGTGCGCGCGTCTTCCTCGGGGGTGTCGTCGGTCATACTCGTTCGAGAGTCGCGGTCGGAGCGAACGAGTTCGCCACCCTCAGGTGGGAGCCTCGACGCGCGGTTCGTCCGCGGCGGACGGTCCGGGAGGCGGGACCCGGAGAGCGCCTTCCGCGACTCCTCGATTCGCTCGTCGCCCGATTGGTGGAGGGCACGGGGCGTCTATCGGGGGATTCGGGCATACTCGACATGACGGTGGGGTGAAATGTAAGCGTTCGCAGGGAAATTTTTCTGTTCGGAATATTACATATTCGCGGTCGAGCGTCTGGGGGTACCGAACGGCGGACCGGTTTCGGCCGTCGAGTCGGTGCGATATACGGAATACTAATGTAAATCGAGCGACCACTTCGCGTCGTGCCGGTCGACGGAATATCCGCCTCGGAACTCGACGACCTGTTCGGGTCCGTCGCCAACGAGCTCCGAATCGCGATTCTCCGGGAACTGTGGGACCAGTACGACGAACCGCTCTCGTTCACGGAACTTCAGTCGCGGGTCGGCGTCCGCGATTCGGGGCAGTTCAACTACCACCTGAGCGTACTCGTCCCGGAGTTCGTTCGGAAGACGGAGAGGGGGTACGTACTCACGCACACGGGGAGACAGACCATCGGCGCGGCCGTCTCAGGGCACTTTTCGACCGAAGACATCGAAGTCGACTCCGTTCCGGCGGGCGAGTGCATGTTCTGCGGCGAAGAGCTGACCGCTCGGTACGAGGGGGGCGACGTCGTCGTCGCCTGCGCGGCGTGTGAGAACCTGATAACGAAGATGCCGGTCCCTCCGGTGACCGTCGCCAACACGCCCCGCGAGGACCTTCCTCGGGTGTTCGGGAGGCACGTTCTGACGCTCGCACACCGGCTGAGTCGGGGGTTCTGTAAGCTCTGCCACGGCCGCGTGGATTCGACGCTCACCGTCCTCTCGGACGAGGAGTCCGTCGCGTATCGCTCGGCGCTCGACGTCAAGTTCGAGTGCCGGGCGTGCGGAGATCGGACGCACCTGAACGCGGGCGCGGTCGTCATGGACCACCCCGCGGTGACGTCGTTCCTGTTCGACTCCGGGATCGACCCGCGGGAGATGTACCCGTGGGAGCTACTACCGCTTCTGGACCCCGAGACGACGATCACGAGCGAAGACCCCCTCGAACTGGAGCTCACCGTTCGCATCGACGACGGAGCGCTGAAACTGACGCTCGACGAGTCCGCGAACGTCGTCGCGTACGAACGGCAGTAGGCCCGGGTACGCGCCCTCGCCCTCCGGACGGTACCGTTCGAGCACCGTTCGCGCGTCGCCCCACGAGACGGGCGGTTCGATGTCGTCGAGGGCGGCGTCGAACCCCGGCAGTCGGCCGCCGTGACGCTCCCGCCACGCCGGACGGCCGAGCACGCGGGCAACATCGCCGAGGTCTGACTCCGGACGGCGATTCGGGCCGGCGATCCGACCGAGACGCCGCCCGACGGGGGTCGCGACCGGCGCAGGAACGGAGACGGCGGCGACTGAGCGCCGACTGTAGAGCCGTCACCCACGGTTATGGGCCTGCGACCGGTGCGTGTACTCATGCGCGTTGCAGCGTTCGGCGAACTCACCGGACCGAACGGAGTGACCCTCACCGACCGACCGACGCCGGACCCCGAACCGGGGGAGGCCGTCGTGGACGTGGAGGCCTGTTCCATCAACCGACACGACCTCTGGATACTGGAGGGCGACTCCGCGATGGTCGATGCCGACGACCTGCCGTTCGTCAGCGGACTGGACGTCGCCGGCGTCGTAGACGAGGTGGGCGAGGGCGTGACCGGCGTCGAGGCGGGGGACCGCGTCGTCCTCTGCCCGAACGAGACCTGCGGCGTCTGCCGGTTCTGCCGAGAGGGGCCGGAGAACCGCTGCGAGAACTTCTCGCTGTACCACGGCGGCCTCGCGGAGGCGGCGCGCGTCGACGCCGACCGCCTGATTCCGCTCCCGGAGTCGGTCTCCGCGGCGGAGGCGGCGGCCCTCCCGACGGCGTACGTGACCGCCTACCACATGCTCCGCCGGGCGGACGTCTCGCCCGCGGACCTCGTGTTCGTCCCCGGCGCGACCGGCGGCGTCGGCGTCGCCAGCGTCCAACTCGCGGACGTTCTCGGGGCGCGGACTATCGGCACCTCCTCCTCGGCGTCGAAACTCGACCGCCTCGACGAACTGGGACTCGACCACGCCGTCGAGGGGACCGACCCCGACGAACTCCGCGAGGCGGTGACGGAAATCGGCCGCCCGGACGCGGTGATGAACCACCTCGGCGGCCCCTACACCGGACTCGGGTTGGACGTGCTCCGCCGCGCCGGCACGATGGTCGTCTGCGGGCGCACCGCGGGCGGCACCTCGGAGATAGACGTCCCCGATCTGTTCCTCGGACAGAAGCGCATCGTCGGGAGTACGATGGGCACGCAGACCGACTTGGAGCGGTTGGTCGAACTCGTCGCCGACGGCGAACTCTCCCCGGAGATAGACGAGACGTACCCGCTGGAGGCGACCGACGACGCCTTCGCCGCGATGCGGGACCGCGAGAGCGTCGGGAAGATACTCGTCACCCCCTGATCGAACCGGCCCGAACCCGCTCTCGAACCGCGTTCCGCCTCCGTCAATAGTCCAATTTTTTCCGTCTCGTGGGAGAGCGTCGGATTCGTCCGGCTTGAGGTAGAGAGGAACGGTTCACCGGAATGTATCCATTACGAGGGCCAGATAGCGCAGATAAGCGAACACTCTAGCATCAGCCTTCGGTTCGTCTCCGTCCGAGAATATCTGGACCTCAGTTCGGTCCATGCGTAGGATACTCCGTTTTATCACCATATTTCACATATACTAAACTCGTAATATTCTCCACGTCAAAAACGAAATAAGTTAGATTAACCTCGGCCGTTCGACGGGTTCTGCGGAACCCG
Organism: Halopelagius fulvigenes; assembly: GCF_042662625.1. Classification (GTDB taxonomy): domain Archaea; phylum Halobacteriota; class Halobacteria; order Halobacteriales; family Haloferacaceae; genus Halopelagius; species Halopelagius fulvigenes. Next base: position 19,243 of record NZ_JBHSXH010000009.1, on the reverse strand, counting down.
TCCGTACCCTCGCCTCAGTCGAACTGCGGAATCACTTCGTCGGCGAACAGTTCCATCCCGTCGGTGTCCGGGAAGTCCACGAACCAACCTTGGAACTTCGTCACGCCGGCGTCGATGCGCCGTTCGATGGCCTCGGCGCACTCCTCGGGGGTGCCCATGACGAAGAACTCGCGGGCGTCCGCCTCCGTCTCGATGTTCGCTTGGTCCTGATACTCCTCTTCGAACTGGATGGGGAGCATCAGGTCGAGGAGACGGTCGAGTTTCTCCTCGTCGCGGGTGCAGATGACGTGGCCGTCCCACGAGTAGATGATGTCGTCGGGGTCCCTGCCGACCGTCTCGCAGTGGTCCTCGATGACGCTTATCTTGTGCTCCAACGTCTCCACGTCGCCGTTGAACACGTCCGTGTTCCACACGTCGGCGTGCTTGGCGACCAACTTGAGCGTCACGTCCTCGCCCTGTCCGCCGACGAGTATCGGCGGGTGGGGATCCTGCACCGGCGACGGAGAGCAGTACGCGTCCTCGATGTGGTAGTGGTCGCCGTCGAAACTCGCGCCGTCGCTTCCGGCGTCCCACATCCGCTTCATCAGGCGGATGGACTCGTCCAACCGCATCAGTCGCTCGAACCCGCCGCGGTACTCCCACCCGTAGGCGTCGTACTCGGGTTCGTGCCACCCCGCGCCGAGTCCGAGTTCGAGTCGCCCGCCGCTTATCACGTCGAGCGTGGCGGCCATCTTCGCCACCAAGGCGGGGTTCCGGTAGTCGTTACAGAGGACGAGCGAACCGACGTTGATGTCGTCGGTGAAGCCCGCAATCGCGCTCAGGAGCGTCCAACACTCGTACTCGGCGTGGTCGCGGCCGAGCATCAGGTGGTCCGGGGCCCACGCCGCGTCGAAGCCGAGTTCCTCCGCCGTCTCCACGCCCATCTTCGTCGTCTCCCAATCGAGCGTCTCGTAGGACGGCGTGTCGCGGTGGACGGGGTCGGTTCCCGACTCCGGCGCGCCCGCGAACACCGGCACGTTGTACTCGAAGCTGATGTCCGACATGGTCACTCCACGGCGAAGTGCTCGAGCGCTTCGCGGTTGAGTTCCGCGCTCAGACCGACCCCCTCCGGCAGCGGGATAACCCCGCCCTCTGCGTTCGGCGGATGCTGGTAGATGGCGTCGGCGTACGTCGATTCTTTCTCTCCCTGTTGCTCCTTGTACCACTCGGGGATGGGGAAGTACTCCGCCATCGGGGAGTTCGCGGAGGCGGCGATGAAGTGCAGGTGCGGGTTCGTCCCCGAGTGCGGGATTATCGGCACGTCGCGCGCACTCGCCATCGCGTCGACGCGCAGCAGTTCGGTCAACCCACCCATGCGGTGGACGTCGGGTTGGAGGATGTCGACCGCCTCCTTCTCCAGCATTTCCTTGTACCCCCAGCGGGTGAACTCGTGTTCGCCGCCCGAGATGGGCACGTCCGACGACGCGCGGACTTCCGCGTAGCCGTCTAAGTCGTCGGGGATGACGGGCTCTTCAACCCACTCCATGTCGTACTTCTCCAACCGCCCGAGCATCTTCTTCGCGTAGCGGACCGTCCACCCCATGTACGCGTCGCCCGCTATCGCGATATCGTGGCCGACGGCGTCACGCACCGTCTTCACTATCTCCTCGTTCTTCTTCATTCCCTCCCGGCCAGCCTCGGGGCCGTGCTGGAACCGCAGCTTCATTGCGTCGAAGCCCTCTTCGGCGTACTCCAGCGCTTCCCGTTCGAGCGTGTCGAGGTCGACAGGGTGGAGGTTGCTCGCGTACGCGGGAATTTCGTCCTGCACCGGCCCGCCGAGCAACTCGTAGACGGGCTTGTCCGCCTCCTTACCGACAATGTCCCATAGCGCTAAATCTACTGCGCTGATGGCCTCTATCGCCGCGCCCTTCCGCCCGAACGGGATGGTCGCGCGGTACATCATGTCCCACAGTCGCTCTCTCTGTCTCGGGTCTTCGCCGACGACGAGCTTTGAGAGCGTCTCCTCGACGATGGTAGCGATGGCACCGGTCGCCCAGTTGCCGTGCCCGACGCCCGTGATGCCGGCGTCCGTCTCGACTTCGACCACCACGTCGCCGACCGGACCCATCCACTTGCGGCGGGCCTGCGGGTTGTCGCCCTCGGCGTTGTTGTACTCCTCGAACTTACTCATCACGGTGACGAGTGGGAACTCGACGAACTCGCCCCACGACTCGGTGCTGACCTTCGTAACGGAGATGTCGGTGATTTCCATGGATACTACTGGCCGGAAACTCTCTCGGCCCTTGCTCGAATGGACAGAGAACGGAAGTATAAATGTTTGTGCGGCCGCGGCGGCGGGCGCTCTTCCGCTCGGCGGCTCGTCCTAACATATAATACGTCGGCCCCGAATCATGTTTCGAACGCTCCGCCGCCGACGAGCGTTCCGTCTACCAATGAAAGCTATCGTTCAGACCGGACCCGAAGCGGTCGAGGTCCAACAACGCGAGCGCCCGGTACCGAACTCCGAAGAAGTCCTCGTCCGCGTCCACGCCGCGGGACTCTGCGGAAGCGACGCCCACGCCTACCGCTACGAGGGCGGGTACGAGTGGATACCCATCCCGCGCGTCATGGGCCACGAGTACGCGGGCGTCGTCGAGGGCGTCGGCGACGACGTGGAGGACTTCGAAGTCGGAGAGAAAGTCGTCGAGGAGCCGATTCACGACTGCGGCCACTGCTTTCAGTGCAAGAACGGCCAGCCGAACGTCTGCCAGAACTTCTCCATCACCGGCATGCACCGCGACGGAGCGTACACCGAGTACGTGACCGTTCGCCCGGAGCACCTCCACGCCGTCCCCGCGGACGTCCCCCTCGCGCACGCCGCCATAACGGAACCGACGAGTATCGCCGCCCGCGCCGTCCTCGACCGGTCGGTGACGACGCCGGGCGACAACGTCCTCGTCGAGGGGCCGGGGCCGATAGGCGTCCTCACCGCGTGTATCGCCGATTCGCTGGGCGCGAACGTCCTCGTGTCGGGCCTCGGACGCGACACCGACTACCGCCTGCCTCTCCTCGAAGAACTCGGCATCGCGACGCTCAACTTGGACGACGCCGACTTGGAAGCCGAGACGGAGTCGTTCACCGACGGCCTCGGGTTCGACGTGGTGTTCGACACGACTGGTCACAAGTCGGGCGTCGAGACGGCCGCCGAACGCGTCCGGAAGGGCGGACAGATAGTCGTCGTCGGCCTCCCCGGCGAGGAGAGCGCCCTCTTCTTGACACCCCTCGTCCGGAGCGAGGTGGACCTTAACACCTCGTACGGCTCGACGTGGAGGAACTTCGAACAGGCGCTTCGACTCATGGACAACGGCGCGATAGACCCGGCGGCCATCGTGGACGACTCCTACTCCGTGGACGACCCGACGGGCGCGTTCGAGGCGTTTCTGGACTCCGAGACGTGCAAGCCGGTGTTCACGTTCGCGGAGTAACCCGCGCCGCACCTACTTCATCCGGTACACCTCGTCCATCCAGATGTCGTCCTCGCCGTCTTCGAGGATGGGGTCCATCACCTCGTTCCAGTCCGACTGGGCCTTGCTCGACTCCATCACCCGTCGAATCGTCTCTCTGTCTTCGAGCTCCATGTAGCCGAAGACGTGGCCGTCCTTCTCGAAGACGCTGTACGCCTCCAGACCCGCGCCGGAGGTGAGGTACGCCTCCTCCAACGCCTCGGGGACGTTCCGGTGTTTCTCTCGGTACGCTTCTCGCTTCCCATCCGCTATCTCCAGGTGAAACGCGATGCGCTCCATGATATCACATCGCCCGACCCCTACAAATCGATTTCGCCGAGGAATAATTTATGGGACGCCGGAGTGTTCCCTCGAACGATGGTCATAGACAGCCACACGCACGCGTGGGGGCATCCGAGTCGCGACCACCCGTGGGTGAACGGCGACATCGTGGACCTCGTGGAGACGTTCGACGTGGACGCCGTATACACCGCCGAGAAGTTGCTCGACGACATGGACGAGGCGGGCGTGGACGAAGCCGTCGTCGTCGGCTACCCCATCTGCGAGTGGACGGACAACTGGTACACCGTGAAGGCGGCGACGGAGTACGACCGCCTCAGCGGTATCGTGATGGTGGACCAGTTCGCCGACGGCGCGGCCGAGAGACTGCGGGACCTGATGTCGAACGACGGGATACTCGGCTTCCGACTCGGCGCGATCTGCCCGTACGACCGGATGTGGGAGACGTTCGACCCCTCCGTCGAGTGGCTTCGGGAGGCCCGAGAGGAGACGGCGTTTTGGGAGGCCGCCCGCGAGACGGACGCCGCGGTGCAGATACTCGCCCACGTCGAGCAACTCGACCAAGTGGTCGAACTCGTCGAGGCGTACCCCGAATTGACGTACCTGATAGACCACTTCTCGCACGCCGACCCGAACGAGTCCCCCGACGAGTCGGCGTTTGCGCGGTACGCCGAGCTCGCGGAGTACGACACCGTCTACGCGAAGGTGTCGGAGGTTCAACACCGGTCGGAGGAGTCGTTTCCCTACGAGGATATGCACGACCACCTGCGGTGGCTTCTCGAACGGTTCGGCAGGGAACGCCTCGTCTGGGGCGCGGACTATCCGAACGTCAGCGACGAAGCGACGTACGAGGAGTGTCTAACGTGGTTAGAACGGGTGGACGGACTCAGCGACAAGGACAGGAAGTGGCTCACCGGACGGGCCTTCGAACGAGCGACGAAGTAGTCAGACCGTCACCTCTTCTGCGCTGTCCGTATCGCTCGTCTCGGCGTCGAGGCGGCCCTTGATGAGTCGTTCAGTCTCCCTCCGAAGAGGTAGACGTGTTCGGACTCGTTCGAGGGCTGGAGAAGTAAACTGTGGCGGCGCGTCGTCTCCCTCCGGAGACGCGGTTTCCGTCCGGTATTACCCGAGAGCGGATAACACCGCAGAAGGCGACGCAGGGCGGTCGAACGACCCGACGAGAGTGGTTGTCCCCGAAATCCCCCGTCCGATACTGCCAAACATTTATGCCCTCACTGTCAACATATCTCAGTCATGGCCACGACAGACCGACTCCGGGTGAAATCCGCGGGGACGATGTTCGCCGTCGTCGACGCGTTGCAGGAGCTCGACCACCCGAGCGTCGCCGAAGTCGCAGACCGCGTGGGCGTGCCGAAGAGCACGGCCCACGACCACCTGAGCACGTTGGAGGAACTGGACTTCGTCGTCAAGGAGGCGGAGGGGTACCGAATCGGCGCGCGGTTCCTCGAGTACGGGGGGTACGCCCGCGAGAACATGAAGGTGTACCGCGTGGCGCGTCCGGTCGTCAAGCGACTCGCCGAGGAGACGGGCGAACACGCGAACCTGATGATAGAGGAACACGGCCTCGGCGTCTTCCTCTACAAGGCGAAAGGCGAGGACGCCGTCACCCTCGACACCAGACCCGGGATGCGCGTCCCCCTCCAGACGACGGCGCTCGGAAAGACGATTCTCGCGCACATGCCGCGGAGCGAGGTGGAGGAGATTATCGAGGAACACGGGATGCCGAAAGTCACCGAGAAGACGGTCACCGACCCCGACGTCCTGTTCGAGGAACTGGCGGAGGTGAGAGAACGGGGGTACGCGACGGACGACGAGGAACGCGTCGCCGGGATGCGGTGCATCGCCGCGCCGGTGCTGAGTCAGAGCGACGAGGTTCTCGGCGCTGTCAGCGTCTCCGGTCCGATGAGTCGGATGAACGACGAACGTTACCAGGACGACATCCCCCGGAGCGTCAAAAGCGCGGCCAACGTCATCGAAGTCAACATGACGTACTCGTAGCGGTCGGTATTACCGGACGGCCCGGCTGATGCGTTCGTCTCCGCTCTCATCACCTCTCACGTCCGTTTTCTCGAATCAGACCGAGCGTTCGACCGGCATCCGTCCGGCTATCCCGGACACCGTCGGAGGTGGGTCGCCGTTACACTCGTAATCCTGTAACGGCCACGGCGGCGACGCGGGACCGTCCGCCGGCGGATTCGGCCTCTCGTCTCCTCCACAGCCGATCCCAACCGCCACATTGTGCAATTAATATTGTGACTACCGTTCTAGCCATCTCTGTCGATGCCGGGCTTATACCCAGCATCTCGCCTGATATCGGCCGACTAGACTCAACCCATCTCGTCTGCGGCACGAAAATTATCCTCGGTATTAATAACCGAATATCGCGTATAGGTTCATTTCATCGCCTCTACTCTCACTCGTGTCTGAATAGATGGCCATCCATCACAAATAAAATTAATTATACCTACTACTTTAATATCGAGTGTGAACAGCGAACGCTCAGTCGGCGTCGCAGAGGCAGATGGGAGCCCTCGGCGGGAGCGTCACTCCGCGTTCGCCGTCGTGGAATACACCCGCTTTCTGGCGTCGTGGAGGCAGATGTCCTTGCTCACCAGGTCGGCTCGTTCCAACTGGTCGAGGGCGTTTCGGACGGTTCGGGCCGACAGCTGCGTCCGTTCGACGAGTTCGCTCTGAGTCAGCGGCGACTCCCGTTGGAGCAGAACGTACGCGAGCTTCGCACTCGGGGTCAAGTCGCCGAAACCGTTCGCGTTCGATGTCGTGTGAGCCATGGCGGTTGAAACGTGTCTCCTTGAGAGAGCCAGTCGAAGGACGGACGTCACCGCCGAGCGACCCGGTGTCGAGGGCCGCAAAGGGAGCCGTACCGGGCGTCGAGTCGGCGAGTTCCGCGCTCCGTCCGTGCGTACGTTCGGTACGAACTACCGCTACTTATCTATTCCTTGGCACGAGGGTAACCGGGTGACACCGCCGTCACCACACCGAAAGAGAGTCCCGCGTGCGTACGCAGCGCAACGTTTCGGCCGGAAACCGCTGGTCGGATTCGGCGTACGGGTCGGACGGAGAGCGCCCGAACGGTCCGGGATCGGATAGGAGCGGTGGCCGAACACGGGCTGATCTAAGTCTATCGGTAAGCGAGGTTTCCTCGCATTGGTCGCTCGGCTTTGGTCGCGGAGGACGTAGTGAGGAGTCCACATGGTAGACATCTCGGTAGACGCCGACTGGAACTCGCTGTACATCGACGGATCGTGGACCGACTCGGCGGGCGAGGAGACGATAGAGAACGAGGACCCCTCAACGCGCGAGGCGTTCGCGCGCGTCCCCGCGGGCGTAGAAGCCGACGTGGACGCCGCCTACGAGGCGGCCGCCGAGGCGCAGAAGGAGTGGGCGGACGCACCGCCCGCCCGACGGCAACGGGTCGTCCAGGATGCGCTCGGCGTCCTGCAGGAGAACCGCGAGGAGGTCATCGAGCTGCTGGAGTACGAGGCGGGCGGCGGGAAGATCATGGGCGAGACGTCCGTCCAAATCGCCTCCGACCACCTCGGCGAGGCGGCGACGCTCCCCGTCCGGATGAAGGGCGAACACGCCCAGTCGAACGTCCCAGGCAAGGAGAACATCGTCAAGCGAATCCCGAAGGGCGTCGTCACGGTCATCTCGCCGTGGAACTTCCCGCTCAACCTCTCGATGCGCGCCGTCGCGCCCGCCATCGCCACCGGGAACGCGGTGGTGATCAAGCCGGCGACGAACACGCCCATCGTGGGCGGCCTCCTCTTGGCGAAACTGTTCGAGGAGGCGGGCCTCCCCGAAGGCGTCCTCAACGTCGTCACCGGCCACGGGTCCGACATCGGCGACGCCGTCGCCGGCCACCCCGAGAGCGACATGGTGGCGTTCACCGGTTCGACGCCCGTCGGCCGACAGGTGGCCGCCACCGCCGCGGGGAACCTCGCGGTGCAGGCGATGGAACTCGGCGGCAACAACGCCCACGTCGTCACCGACGACGCCGACCTGGACCGCGCCATCGACGGCGCGGTGTTCGGGTCGTTCGTCCACCAGGGGCAGGTGTGCATCTCCATCAACCGCCACGTGGTTCACGAGGACGTCTACGACGAGTACGTCGAGAGGCTGACCGAACGCGCCGAGGAACTCACGGTCGGAAGCGCCCACGACGAGGACACCATCGTCGGCCCCATCATCTCCGAGTCCCAACGCGACGAGATGCTCGGGTACGTCGAGGAGACGGTGGACGCGGGCGCGACGCTGGAAACCGGCGGCGGAATCGCGGAGTTAGACGACGTGGACGACTCCCTCGTCGTCGAACCGACGGTGCTGTCGGGCGTGACCAACGACATGCCCGCCGCGTGTAACGAGCACTTCGGCCCCATCGCGCCGGTCATCCCCTTCTCGGACGTGGACGAGGCGGTCGAAATCGCCAACGGAACCGAGTACGGCCTCTCGGGGTCCGTCCACGCCGGCGACTTCGACACGGCGATGGACATCGCAGACCGGATGCAGACGGGCCACGTCCACATCGACGACCAGCCCATCAACGACGAGGCGCACATCCCCTTCAGCGGTACCGCCGCCTCGGGGATGGGTGGGTACAACAGCGAGACGATGCTCCACGAAGTCACCGAGACGAAGTGGATATCGCTCCAGCGAGAGCCCAGAGACTACCCGTTCTGAAGCGGGCGGGTCGGAGGCGGAAGCGCCGCGCCCTCACTCGACGCCGCCGACGCCGGCGTCGGCGTCCGGCAGGTCGTACGGCGTGGCGTCCAAGCCGAGTTCTTCGAGGGCGGCCGCGAGGTGTTCGTCCTTCGCGTAGTCCGCGCCGTCTTCCTCGCGGAGTCGTTGCGCGGTGGCGAGGACGTCCGCGCGCCGGTCGTCGGGGATGTCGTACTTGTCCGTCGAGAGTTCGATGACGAGGCCGTTGTTGTCCTGCGTGTAGATGGAGTGGAAGATTCCCCGGTCGAAGACGTTGTACCCGCGGCCGGCCTCGTCTAACGCCTCCATCACCTCCTCGTATCGTTCGGGGTCCACGCCGAAACAGAGGTGGTGCACCGCGCCGACGGTGCCGCGTTGGCCGCGGGGGTTCGACGGCCGGTCGCCGACGAAGAACGTCAGGATGCGGCCGTCGCCGGTGTCGAAGAACAGGTGCGTCTGGGAGGGGTCGTCGAGGTTCGGTTGCCGGAGGACAAGCCGCATCCCCAGCAGGTCGCGGTAGAACGCGAGGGTGTCCGCCTCGTTGCTCCCCCAGACGGTGATGTGGTCCGTGCCGGTGGTTCGGAAGGCGCTATCGGGGTACTCCGCCGTCACCGGCGGCGCGTCGTCGCTCATACCTCTCATTCTTCGCCGGTGCGGATAAGGACTCGCGGACGCGGACGCCACCCGGTGACATCGGTGTAATCGCCGGATGCAGTCCCCCTCGCGGACGCCGGTTACGCTCGCGTCCGCGGGTGACGCCGACGCCCCGAACGGGCTTATTGCGCGCCGGGGCGTACGTTCCGAGAGTGCTCTCCGACACACCCGGCGTCCACCACGTCTCGGTCGTCACGGGCGACCCCCAGCGGACGGTGGATTTCTACACCGAGGTTCTCGGTCTTCGGTTCGTCCTCCGGACCGTGAACTTCGAGGACAAGTTCGTCTACCACCTCTACTTCGGCGATAGTGAGGGACGCCCCGGCACCGTCCTCACGACGTTCGCGTACCCCGCGGACGTCGAAGGGCGAAGCGGTCGGCCTGGCATCCCGTCGGTGCAGTTCGCGGTACCGCCGGGTTCGCTCGGCGCGTGGGCCGATCGACTGGCGGAGCGAGATATCGACTCCGAGGGGCCGAGCGAACGCTTCGGCGAACGACTCCTGTCGCTCTCGGACCCCGACGGAACCCGGATCGAACTGGTCGAGGACGACGCGGGCGGAATCGGAGGCGGCGACGACGCCGAGAACGGGAGCGACGGCGGCGACTCGTGGACGGGTTCCGTCCCCGCCGACGCGGCGGTTCGCGGCGTCCGCGGCGTCTCGGTGCGCTCTACGAGTCCGTACGTCACCGCGAGCCTCCTGCAGACGTTCGGGTTCGAACTCGTCGCAGAGGCGGAGGACGCCGTCCGATACCGCCTCCCGGCGGGGCGGGAGTCCGTCGTGGACCTCCGTCTGGACGACGCGCCGTACGGCCGGGAGGGCCGCGGGTCGATACACCACGTCGCCTTCGGCGTCGGGGGCGAGGCCGAACTCCACGAGTGGCGCGAGTTGCTGGCGGACCGGGACTTCGACGTCTCGCGCGTGAAAGATCGGAACTTCTTCCACTCGCTGTACGTCCGCGACCCCGGCGGAATGCTCTTCGAACTCGCCACCGAACGGCCCGGACTCGGCGTGAACGCGACCGACGACGCCCCTGGCGCGTCGCTTCGCCTGCCGTCGTGGTTGGAGGAGGACCGCGAGATGATCCAGTCGCAACTGCCGACGCTCACCTCGCCGGAGGAGAACCGGTGAGCGACGGCGGCCCGCACGACGGCCAACCGATAGAGGTGGCCGGCGCGCCACGGGCGGCGACGACGGCGGCGGTGGTGATGCTCCCCGGGAGAGGCGACTCGCCGCGGCGCTTCCTGCGCCTCGCCGAGGAGTTCCACCACCGCGGCATCGCCTACCTCGCGCCCGAACCGTCCGGGAAGGCGTGGTACCCCGGTCCGATGGACGACCCGCCCGAGGCGAAGGAACCGTGGCTCTCCTCCGCGTTCGGCCTCGTCGCCCGCGCACTCGACGAGGCGACGGAGGCGGGCGCGCCGCCCGAACGGACCGTCCTCCTCGGCTTCTCGCAGGGCGCGTGCGTCGCCGCCGAGTTCGCCGCGGCGCGCCCGCGGCGGTACGGCGGCCTCGCCGTCCTCGCGGGCGGTCTGTTCGGACCCGACCCCGCGGCCCGAGAGTTCGGGGGGTCGCTAGCGGGGACGCCGACGTACCTCGGATGCGGCGACGACGACCCGCGCGTCGCGCCCGAACGGGTCCGCGCGTCGGCGGCGGCGTTCCGACGCCTCGACGCCGACGTGACCGACGAGGTGTCCGCGGGACTCGGCCACGCCATCGGCGACGACCAGATGGCGGCGGTGCGTGGGCTAGTCGGCGGCGTCGCGGGCGAAGCGAGATAACACCGCAGTTCGCCGCCGGACGTTTAGGCAGCGGGCGAGACGTTACCTTACCGTGTCAGAGCGAACGCGACTCACGACGGTGGAGGACGTACACGAGAACGACTCGTGGCTGTTCACCGTCCGAGACGAGTACGGCGAGCGAGACGAAGCGATTCTCCTCCCCTGCGAGGACGGGGTCGAAGCGTGGATAAACCGGTGCATGCACCAACCGCAACGCCTCGACAGGGGGTTCGGGGCGGCCGTCCGCGACGGTGAAGTCGTCTGCCCGAGACACGGGTCGGGGTTCGACACCTGCTCGGGATACTGCGACAACGGAGAGGCCGAAGGGACGACGCTCGTGGACGTGGAAGTCGCCGTCGAGGACGGAGCGGTGTACCTCGACGACCGGAGTTACACCTTCGACCACGAGGGCGGCATCGACGACGAGGACGGCGACGGAGACGACGGGCCGAGTTCGAGTTCGCACATCTCGTTTTGAGCGTCGGGCCGCGGACGCGCCGGGAGGCGGACTCTCGGTCAGTCCGCGCCGGACGCCGAACCGTCGCGCTCCCCGTCGCAGACCTGCGCCTCCTCGACGGCCGAGACGCCGACGAACCTGTCGCGGCGGTACCGGCAGTGCTCGCAGAAGAACTGCGCGTAACCGGCCGACTGTGTGCCACTGAACAGCATCTCCTCGCCGCAGTCCGGGCACCACTCCCGCGGGACGGCGGGCGGACGTTCGATACTCATACACGTCAGAATATGACATAGGCTATCATCCTTTCGGTCCGATTATCACCGAGTGCGACCGGAGCGCGGCGTAACGTATCTATGTTCATAGTTACCACATACCACTATGACGAGAGAGACGCGGTGCCTTCGGTGCAGTACCACGTTCGACTACGACGACGGCGAGTGTCCGTCGTGCGGATGGAGCAGCAGCGAGTTCCGAGAACGCGGACGATACGGTCTCTCGCGGACGACCCACGGCGAACCGGACGCCGACGGGAGTGAGAGGACGGCGACGGGACCGGACGCCGACGGGTGAGAGAGACGGCGACGGGAGTCGTCCCCCACCTCAGTCGTCGCGGGCGAGTTCCTTCCGTCGCGCCTCGTGGAGGGCGTCGCAGACGCCGCCCTGCCCGTCCATGTTGACGCTGGCGAGTCTCGCCCGCCGGTGGACGAGTTCGGCGCGTTCGGGGGGTATCGGGTCGCCCTCTGGCGTCCGGAACACCCTGTCGTCACCGTCGCGAGACTCCGTCTCGCGGGCTGACGAGTTTCGCTCGTCGGCGTCGTCGAACAGACTGACGTCGTCCGCCTTGCGGAGGTACCGGACCAACGGCGCGGAGGGTACTTCGACGCCCACCGACCGGTCCCGGAGGTAGACGGCCATCCGCCCCTCCGACGGCAACGGTTCGAGGTCACCGCGCGTCACCTCGGCCACCTGTTCGTGTCGGAGTCCGGCGTCCAAGAGGGCCTCGACGGCGTCGTACTGCCGGGCGACGCGCGCCTTCGAGTCGAGGGTGGCGCGCACCTCGGCGACGCCGCCCTCCGCGTCGGGGAACGAGTCGGCGAACGACCGCCCGCCGTTGACCCCCTCGTTCACCTCCGTCTCGTGCATGTGTTCCCGCAGGCGGACGGTGCACTCCGCGACGCCCGCCATCGACTCCACGGCGTCGCGGGCGTCACTCGCCATCATCCACGCGAACGCGGGCGAACACCACGCCGTCGGAAGCGTGAACTCGACGATGACGCGCGCGCCCGAGTCGCCGGAGTCGCGAGACGCGGTCTCGCGGTCCGCCGAGGATTCGTCGGCGGACTCGATTCGCACCTCGTCGACGTAGTCGAGTTCGACGATGGAGCGGTCGAGTTCGGGGTCCGTCACCGTGTCGAGTGCCGCGCGGACGGCGTCTCCGGTCGGTGTGTTCGGCGCGCGCCGGGGCGCCGACTCCGCCGTCTCGTCCTCGCTATCGACCGACATCTCAGTCGTCCGCCGAGGCGGTACCGCCCTGTTCGTAGTGCGTCTGGAGGCCGTACTCCTCGGTTATCGCGTCGTCGGCGAACTGCTTTTTCTTCTCCTCGATGTCGATGTCGTACAGTTCGGCGGCGTTGCCGCCCATTATCTTCCGCATGACGCTGGGGGTGAGTTCGACGCCGTACTCGTCTCTCTGTTCCTCCGTGAGTTCGGCGTTCATCACCGTCTCGACCAACCAGTCGGGGTTCCAGAGGGCGTAGTCGCTCCCGAAGAGGATGCGGTCCTCGCCCAACCAGTAGAGCAGTTCGCCCATTATCTCGCCGAACTTCCGCGGGCGATTCTGCGCCATCGGCGCGGCGACGGCGAGTCCGCCGTAGACGTTCGGTTCCTGCGCCGCGATCCAACAGAAGTCGTCGAGTCGCGGCAGGCCGACGTGTTCGACGACGAAGTTCAGTTCCGGGAACGAGGTGGCGGCGTCGTCCACGTCGGCCACGTCGAAGGCGTCGCGGTTCAACGGCCGGATGGTCGGCCCCTTGTGCGGGTGGATGTTGTCGATGCCGAGTTCGACGCACTTCTCTAAGTACTCGAACGCCGCGTCGCTATCGAGTCGCCACCCCTTCGAGTCGTCCATCCACTCGGCGGTGTACAGTTTCACCCCCCGGATGTCGTACTCCTCCTTCTGCCGTTCGAGTTCGCGGAGTCCCTCCTCGCCCTCCCGCGGGTCGAACCGACCGTTGACGATGAATCGCTCGGCGTGGTCCTCGGCGAACGCCGCGTTGTCGTCGACGGTGTTGAACCCCTCCTCGTAGAACTCTTCGAGGTGGGTCGGTTGGAATATGCCCATATCGACCATGCCGTTGCCGAACAGGTCGTCCAACATCCGCTCTTTCGAGTACTTCCGGTACTCTTCGAGCGTCCACTCCCGGTCCGCCGGCGTGAACCCGGTGTGGTAGTCGTAGAAGCAGCGAATGAACTCCTCGCCACCCTCGTGGACGATGTTCTCCTCGCTCGCGTCCCAAAAGTGGATGTGCGAGTCGATGACGAACACGTCGTCTTCGTTCTCCCAGCGTCCTTCTCCGGTGCCTCTGTACATCGTGCTAGTGGTTGACGTGCGTCACGATATAACGATTATGTGTATTAATTATGCATATAAATAACGCAATTACCGACTCGGCTAGGTCTTTTACAAACATTTATTGCAATTACCGTGGCATTTCGTAGCATACCATGCAAGCCGCACGCCTACACGAGTACACGGAGGAGATGGAGAACGCCCTACAGATAGACGAGATAGACAGGCCCGAGGCGACGCGGTCGGACCACATCGTCGTCGAGGTGGAGGGCGCGGGGTGGTGCCAGACGGACAACCACATCATCGAGGGGATGTGGACGGACTACGTGGACCAGGACCTGCCGATGACCCTCGGCCACGAGAACGCCGGGAAGGTGGTCGAGGTCGGACCGGAGGTCAGGACCGTCGAGGAGGGCGACAAGGTCATCTGCCACCCGGTGATGACCTGCGGGGTCTGTCGGCAGTGCCGCCTCGGCAACGACATGTACTGCGTCGACTTGGAGTTCCCCGGCCTGACCACCGACGGCGGGTTCGCCGAGTACCTCCTCACGAACGAACGGGCGGTTATCCCCCTCCCGGACGAGGTGGACACGACGGACATCGCGCCGCACGCCGACGCGGGCATCACGGCGTACCACGCGGTCAAGAAGGCCGCGAACGAACTGAACGCCGGCGACCACGCCGTCGTCATCGGCATCGGCGGACTCGGCCACATCGGCCTGCAGTGCTTGGAGGCGATGACCGCCGCGGAGATTACCGCACTCGACATCAAAGCGGAGGCCCGCGAACTCGCCGCCGACCTCGGCGCACACCACACGCTCGACCCGACGGGGCAGAACGTCGAAGAGGAGATTCTCGCCATCACCGACGGCCGGGGGGCAGAGCAGATAATCGACTTCGTCGGCGCGGACGAGACGACGGCGCTCGGTCCGAAAATCGCCGGCTCCGGCGGCGACCACCACGTCGTCGGCTACGGCGGCCACGTCCACGAACCGTCGCAGACGCTGGTCGACGGGGAGTTCAGTTACGTCGGAACGCTCGTCGGCGAGTACACCGAACTGCAGGAACTGGTCCGGTTGGTCGAACGCGGCGACGTCGAACTCCGAACCTCGCAGTACGACCTCGGGGACATCAACACCGTCGCCGAACGACTCGAACACAACGAAATCGAGGGCCGCGCGGTCATCACGCCGTAACGACCCGCGGCCGTCGAGGCGGTGCGCCGGCGGGACGGACGGACGACCCCCGGGACGGACGACCGACGGCCGCCCGACTCACTCGAAGTTGGCGGACGCCTCGGGGTCGTGAACCGTCTCGGTCTCCTCCTCGTGTTGCAGGACGACGCTGTGGCGCGTGTGGCGCGCGTGCGTCTTCGACCACCGGCGGGCCGGTCCCTCCGAGAGGAACTCCTCGCCCTCCCGGCAGTTCTGACAGTCGGCTACCCACGGCCGTACGTCGTCGGGGAAGTGGCCCGTGTGTCGCATGTGGTCGAGGGCGAACTGTTCGAATGACTGGTTTCCGACCTGCATCTCGTCGAGTTCGTACGCTAACGACCACTCGCGGTCGCAGATGGTACAGGAGACCGTCGGCGCGTCGTCCACGTCCTCGGGCGACGCGCGCGCGTCGAAGTCGTCGTCGGGATTGTCGGACACACCTGCGCGTAGAACGCCCAGCCTCTTTTATCCGACCGCCGACGCCGGCGCTGATACCGACGCCGACACCGGGGACGAGGACAGAAGGCCTGAGGCGCGGCGTGACCGCACCGCTCGGGATGCGGTCGCTCGGAGGTCGGGGTGAAAATCCCTCGTGCGGGACATTCTCGCCTCACGACGCCGTGCCGCGAGATCGAAGAAAGAATTACTGAATGTGGCCTTCGGCGCGCAGTTGCTCTGCGTCTTCGCTCGAATACCGCCACTCGATGTTCGCCTTCTCGTCCTGCCAGGACCACGGTTCGACGAGTACCACGTCGTCCTCGTTTATCCAGTTGCGGTACTTCATCCGACCGGGAATCCGGCCGAGACGAGTTTCGCCGTCCGCGCATCGGACGCGCACGTGGTTTCCACCCAGGTGCTGCGTCACGACGGCGAACATCTCGTCGTCGTTGGGCATTCGGAGGTTCCGACGCCCTGATTCTTCGCTCACATCCCTAGTTGGTAACGTAGACGTTTAACTTGTGGGAGACGAATGGTACCGATTGGCATGTTCGACAGGTCGAATCGAACGCGGCGGCGGATGCGGTGAACGCGGGCGTCAGACGGGGACACCCGCGAGTCGGGAGACGGCGCGGGCGGTGGTGATGCGGAAAATCGAGAGGTCGGTCGCCGCGGGGGGCGACGTTCAGTACCGCGAGGGGAGGAACGCGAGAGCGACGAGCAGAACCGCGACGGAGCCACAGAGGATGACGATTCCCCACAGGCCGTTCTCCTGCGTGTGGAAGGTCGTTATCTCCTCCTCCTGAGCGCGGTAGCTCTCGAAGTTCTGCGTCAACTGGAGCGTCTTGTTGTTCTCGAAGTGCGCCAGGTACGTCTGGTTGCTGAGCGTCACGTTACTACCGCTTGAGACGTCGATGGTGTTCGTCCGCGGGGCCGTCCACGTCACCTCGACGCCGCTTTGGGTCACGTTAGCGACGTTCGTCTGGTTGCCCTGATACTGGAGCGTGTCGCCCTCGGACACCTGTCGCGTCTGCGGGGCGGGGAAGTACTCGCTCGCGGGGACGAGCATCGTGTTCCCGTCCTGATTCTGGACGACGACGTACTCCTCACCGTTCCGCGTCACCGTCTCGTTGTCGGCGTTGGGGTCCTGCTGGAGGATGGTGGTTCGATTGACGTCCTCTCGGAGCGTGAACTGCGAGGGGTCCGACTGGTTGGGGACGAGGACGGTCCAGTTACTGCTTCCGACCGCCACGGAGGTGTTGTTCGACCACGTCTCGGTGTACTCCGCGGACTGTTCGGTGTACGTTATTGTGGCCGACCGCGAGAGGGAGGCGCCGCCGCCGTGGCCGCCGCCCTCCATGCTCGCGGAGAGTTCACTCACGTTGTACGTCTGCCCGTCGACTCGGAACGTGTCGCCCTGCGAGACCGAGTACTTGGGGTTCTGGAACTGTACTTCGGGCGTCTGTGCGGTCGCGATGAGCGAGTACGACGCCGCACCGATGACTAAGAAGAACGCGACGTAGACAGCCGCGGCACGTCGTTGCATAGTTCGAGCATGGGATACGCGGGGTATAACGGTTACCGTTTCGCGGGACTCGCGTTCGAACGCCGTACCAGTTTGCGTCGGATCCGGATACTTAGAATCGAGAATGACTGTCCGCGTTGTTACGACCGACCCGAACCACCGGGGACGGTGGTTCTGTGCCGAGGGCGCGTGTTTCGACGGGTCTCGGGCGCGAACTCCCGAACAGGGCCGATTTCGCTCGTGGTGGCGATTCCGGGGTCGGAGTCGCCGCGCAGGTCCCGGCGGACCGACTGCAGATACCGAGCGTCCTCTTTCCCGTCCTCGCGGGGGTAGCCGTCGGCCCAGCGGGACCCATCGGGCGTCCATCGGCGAGTGAGACGGGAGCCTCCCGGACGGAGTGTTGGTCGCACTCGTCAGCCGAGACGGCGAGTCCCCGGTTCCCGGGTCCCGGGTCCGCCCTCACACTCCGTTGCGGCGACCACCTGGCGTTCGTCGAGCGGCAGGAGGCCGTCCGCGAGGCCATCGAACGCTGTCATCCGGGACTCCGCGGCTGAGTTCGGCTAGCCGTCTCGCGCCCGGTCGAACCGGTCCAACCGAAACAGGTCGATGTCGTGGTCCGTCCCCCCGTCCGTCGCGAGGTCAGCGAGGACTTCGCCGACGGCACTGGCGAACTTGAATCCGTGACCGGAGAAGCCGGCGCCGACCGTGATTCGCGGGTCGTCGGGGAGCGTATCGAGGACGAAGTGGTGGTCCGGCGTGTTCGTGAACATGCAGGTGGCGAGCCGCATCGTCGGCCCCGCGCCGTCGGGGAAGTAGCGCCTCGCGTACGCTCTGAGCATCTCCTCGTCCCCCCGGCGCGGTTCCCGGTCCATCGCGTCGGGGTCCACCTCCTCCCCGAAGTGGTTGAACTTCCCGAACTTGAAGCTGGGCACGTCGTACCGGGGGAAGCCGTAGTAGTGACCGTCGTCCGCGGCGTGGACGAACACCGGAAAGTTCGACGCCTCGAACCGCTCGGGTTCCGTCGGGCGAAGCCACGCGAGCACCTGCCGTTCGGGAACCGCGAGTTCGGTGAGTTCGGGGAGGAGCTTCCGCGCCCACGCGCCCGCGGTGACGACGACGTCGTCCGCCTCGTACGTTCCCTTGTCGGTGGTGACGCGCACCCCGTCGGAGAGGGACGCCAAATCGGCGACGGTCTCTCGGGCGCGAATCTCCGCACCCGCCGCCTGCGCCGCCTCGACGTGCGCGATGATGCACTGTTCGGGGACGAGAAAGCCGCCGTCGGGTTGATACACCGCGCGGTGGTGGTCCGGCAGGTCGTACCCCGGGAACCTGTCGTTCAGTTCGTCCGCCGAGAGCACTTCGTGGTCGATGCCGTGTTCCTCGCAGGACCGCACTGACCCCGCGAACACTTCGCTGTCTTCGGGGCCGGCGTCGATGCCGCCGGTGACGTGCAGCAGTTCTCGCCCCGTCCGGTCCTCCAACTCC
Source organism: Halopelagius fulvigenes (assembly GCF_042662625.1). GTDB lineage: Archaea > Halobacteriota > Halobacteria > Halobacteriales > Haloferacaceae > Halopelagius > Halopelagius fulvigenes. The sequence goes on along the minus strand of NZ_JBHSXH010000009.1, from coordinate 602 downwards.
CGCCAGAGGTCGTACGCTCGACGGACGAGAGGGACGTACGCGGGGTCCTCGTACTGCGCCTTGCGGATGATGCGCGTCACCCCGTGCGAGGAACCCATCTCGTGCGGAACGTCGTACCGCTCTATCCCGAGGACGTCCAGTCCCCGGTCCGCGAGGTGGAACGCCGTCGCACTCCCCATGCCGCCGACGCCGACGACGATACAGTCGTAGCGGTCTGTCACGGTTCCTACAGCGCGTTCGGTCGCAAAGTAAATTCTCCCGGGGACTCCCTCTCCCGGATTCGGTTCTCGCTGGTGCGTTCGGAGACTGCGAGCAGGACTCCTCGACGAACGGAGCGCGTCGCTCGGACGGTCGGAAAGATACGGAGTTTACTTGGAGCGGAAAATTGGAAGCCAAGGGCCGGATTTGAACCGGCGATGGGCGGCTCTGCAGGCCGCTGCGTTCGGCCGGACTCTGCCACCTTGGCGCAGGTAATCGTATTCCCGTCTCGCGCTTAAGCCTAGCGGTCTTCGGTACGCGAGTCGGTCGGGTGAGGGTGATCTCCGCGACGCTCTCGTGTCTCTGTATCGTCCCGTTCGAAATGACCGAGGCCCACTCTCAGA
>NZ_JBHSXH010000008.1:0-765 GCF_042662625.1 Halopelagius fulvigenes | reverse complement strand
CATCGTTTACAGCTAGGACTACCCGGGTATCTAATCCGGTTCGAGACCCTAGCTTTCGTCCCTCACTGTCGGATCCGTCTTCTCGAGGTGCTTTCGCCATCGGTGGTCCGTCCAGGATTACAGGATTTCACTCCTACCCCAGACGTACCCCTCGAGCCTTCCGGTCCCAAGCCAAGGAGTTTCCGCCGGACGCCCATCCGTTGAGCGGATGGATTTCCCGACAGACTTGCTTGGCCAGCTACGGACGCTTTAGGCCCAATAAAATCGGTCATCACTCGGGCTGCCGGTATTACCGCGGCGGCTGGCACCGGTCTTGCCCAGCCCTTATTCCTGTACCTTCCTACGGTACAGAAAAGCGAGGACTATATGCCCTCGCACTCGGAGTCCCCTTATCGCACTTGCGTGCAGTGTAAAGGTTTCGCGCCTGCTGCGCCCCGTAGGGCCCGGAATCTTGTCTCAGATTCCGTCTCCGGGCTCTTGCTCTCACAACCCGTACCGATTATCGGCACGGTGGGCCGTTACCCCACCGTCTACCTAATCGACCGCAGCCGCATCCTGCAGCGTCGGAACCTTTCCAGTTCCCGGCACTCCAGCCTGGGAACCTTATGAAGTATTGGCCTCAGTTTCCCGAGGATATCCTTCTCTGCAGGGTAGCTTGACCACGTGTTACTGAGCTATTTGCCGCGAGTCTGAACTCGCACGACTAGCATGGCTAAATCGGACTCCGATAGCAATGACCTCCGGCAGGATCAACCGGAATGTTCC
>NZ_JBHSXH010000007.1:0-2254 GCF_042662625.1 Halopelagius fulvigenes | reverse complement strand
GTCGGTCGGGTGAGGGTGATCTCCGCGACGCTCTCGTGTCTCTGTATCGTCCCGTTCGAAATGACCGAGGCCCACTCTCAGAGAGAGTGGGCCTCGGTATGGAAGTATGAGTGGAGGCGGCGAATCGGATTTCCCAGAGGCTCGCGCACTCCAGTACTGACCGAAACGCGAGTGGGCTTAACTTCCGTGTTCGGGATGGGTACGGGTGTAGCCCCACTGCTGTGGCCGCCTTAACGCCGAGCAACGGAGTCGAACCGTTGTTCACCAATCTCGGTGGTTCTTCTTCGACCGTATGTTCGTGCAATCCAGTTAACGCCTGAACCCGCTTCATCGGGACTGTGGTGGGTCCGATGCAGTATGAGTATGGCTTGGTCTGTTAGTGCTCGCGGGCTGAACGTCTCGTTGCCTCGACGCGTACACCCCGAGTCTATCGAACTCATCTTCTATGAGTGACCTCGGTGGAATCTCTTTTTCATGTGGGTTTCGAGCTTAGATGCGTTCAGCTCTTACCCCGTGTCGCGTAGCTGCCCGGCAACTGCCCTCTCGGACAACCGGTACACCAGCGGCGACCAGACGTAGTTCCTCTCGTACTATACGTCCGTTCACGTCAGATTCCTTAACACCCCCAATAGATAGCAGCCGACCTGTCTCACGACGGTCTAAACCCAGCTCACGACCTCCTTTAATAGGCGAACAACCTCACCCTTGCCTGCTTCTGCACAGGCAGGATGGAGGGAACCGACATCGAGGTAGCAAGCCACCGGGTCGATATGTGCTCTTGCCGGTGACGACTCTGTTATCCCTAAGGTAGCTTTTCTGTCATCTACGGGTCCCATTGAGGAACCTCGTAGGTTCGCTAGACCACGCTTTCGCGTCAGCGACACTCGTTGGGAATGTCACTGTCAGACTTCCGTGTGCTCTTGCGCTCTTCCACGGGTTTCCGACCCGCGTGAGGAAATCTTTGGGCGCGCTCGATATCTTTTCGAGCGCGTACCGCCCCAGTCAAACTGCCCGGCTACCGGTGTCCTCCTCCCGGAGTGAGAGTCGCAGTCGCCGACGGGTAGTATTTCAATGATGACTCGGCGGCCCGCTAGCGCGGGTGCCTGCGTAACGTCTCCTACCTATGCTGCACATCGGAGACCACGTCTCAGCGACAGCCTGCAGTAAAGCTCTATAGGGTCTTCGCTTCCCCTTGGGGGACTCCAGACTCCGCACTGGAACGTACAGTTCACCGGGCCCAACGTTGGGACAGCGACGCTCTCATTGATCCATTCATGCAAGCCGCTACTGAAGCGGCAAGGTACTACGCTACCTTAAGAGGGTCATAGTTACCCCCGCCGTTGACGGGTCCTTCGTCCTCTTGTACGAGGTGTTCAGATACCCGCACTGGGCAGGATTCAGTGACCGTACGAGTCCTTGCGGATTTGCGGTCACCTGTGTTGTTACTAGACAGTTGGAGCGTCCGAGTCACTGCGACCTGCTCGGTCAGGAGCAGGCATCCCTTATCGCGAACTTACGGGACTAATTTGCCGAATTCCCTAACGTCGGTTGATCCCGACAGGCCTTGGCTTTCTCCGCCTGAGCACCTGTGTCGGATCTCGGTACGAATACCATGCTCGTCTTTTCACGGGCTCTAGGTACCGTCAACTTGCGCTATCCCGCGCTTCGTTCGCTTCGTGCCGTTACGGCATCCACGAACTTCCGCGGTTCGACCGGGCGAAGGCCCGGCTTGACGTTTCCCAAAGCGTCGACTTTCACTGCATGGTAGCACTGGAATATTAACCAGTTTCCCTTTTGTCCTGCTCGAATTACGACAGGACTTAGGATCGGCTAACCCTCGGCTGAGTGGCAGTGCCGAGGAACCCTTGCTCTTGAGGCCGTCGGGGTTCACACCCGACTATCGCTGCTACTGTGACCAGGATTTTCGTTACTGCGCGGTCCACTCGAACTCTCGCCCGAGCTTCCACCCGCACAGAATGCCAGCCTACTAGGTCAGACGTATTGTCTGCTGCTAGGTCTCGGTGGTGGATTTGAGCCCCGATCATTTTCGGCGCCCCGAACCTCGGCCGGTAAGCTGTTACGCTTTTCTTAGAGGGTAGCTGCTTCTAAGCTCACCTCCCGGCTGTTTAGGGCTCGGGACAACCTTCGGTCGCACTTAATCCACACTTGGGGACCTTAACCCAGCTCTGGGTTGTCTCCCTCACGGACCACAAGCTTACCCCGCAGTCCGGACTCCCAGCTTCGACGGCGTGTG
>NZ_JBHSXH010000006.1:0-2281 GCF_042662625.1 Halopelagius fulvigenes | reverse complement strand
CGTCTTGCCGTCCTCGACGACGACCGGCCCGTTCTCCTCTTCGTGGCGCGCTAACGTACGGTGATTCTGGACGGCGTACTCCTGTACGTCGAGCACGTCGGCCACACGCGGGGCGAAGTTCTCTACGTCGTCCGCGTCGATTTTCGCCACGCACTCCCATATCTTCCCCCGGTGTTGCATCTCTCGGTCCGGGTCGTTCTCGTACAGGGAGAGCATCCCTTCGAGGGCCACCTTCACCTCCGAGGGTGCGTCCATCTTCGACGGACTCCGGTCCTGTGGTGGGTCACACCGGTCCGTCACGTCACGCTGCGCGTTTGCGATAGTTCTCTGGAGGTAGTCGTCTCGGTCGAGCTTATCGCGGCTCCGGTACCGGCGGAGGATGTTGGCTATGTCGCGCTCGTCGAACCGCCAGAACAGGAGTTTAGTGACCGCCGAGTAGTCGTAGCCGCTCGGGCTGTCGTCGTCGTTCGGAAGCGAGAACCCCGGTTCGAGGTGCGTGAGAAGGTCGTTTAGTTTGCCGTCCCACTCACGCACCCGTTCGAGCGTCGTTCCGAACTCATTCGTGTACTCGGTGCCGCCGTCTGCCGACACGTCTACCGAGTCCGGGGAGGCCGCCTGTGCGGGCGGAGACGCGTCCGCGTCGCCGTCGGCCACATACTCCGCGTGAATCTCCTTGACGGCGCTCGCGCGCTTCTGAGCGTCGTCGGGGGTCCCCGGCAGTTGGTTCCCGGTGTAGGTCATGTACCGAACGTCGTCGTACATCTCTACCTCGGCGTTCTTCTCCTCGACGACCCACTCCGGCAGGTCGAGCGTCCGCTCTTGCTTCCGCTTCTTCCGACCGTCGGGGAGAATCCCCACGGCGAAGATGTGGAGGCCGGTAACACTCGGGGAGATTTCGGTGTAACTGTCCGCGCGGGCGACTATATCCTCCGCCCACGGTTCAATCTCCTTTGTCTCCGGGTGGACACACCCGTCGAGGTCGATACCGACGATAAGGTCCTGTTCGGAGAGCATGAACCCGATACCCTCGGTGTGGGTGTCCTCCCGTTCGTGGTACTCGACGGCTTCCTCGTACGACCGCCATGTCCGCGGAGTGTTCGATTTCGCGTACCGACGGCCGTCGAACGGTGCAACTGGGGGCTTCGTCCTCCGGCCGCCACATTCAGGGCATTCATCGGCGTCCGGTCCAAGCGGTATTCCGCACTCTTCTCTGTTGCCACAGTAGAACCCCCAGCACACCCACTGGTCCATGACCTTCAGCGTCTCCAACCGGTCGGAGTCCCAACTCATGCCGAGACACCCCCCTCGGTCACACCGATAGGGCGTTTGGTCGGCAGTTGGTCGGGATTTGGTCGGCGTTTGGTCGGGTTCGACCAACTGCTAATCGCCACACGGCGGAGGGGCGAAAGGATATTTGGTCGATTTGGTCGATTCTGTGTGAGGGGGGGAACGTGCGAGCGGGCGTCAGGGAATCGCGGAATGTACCTCCCACATTCAGCCCTACTCAGAGAATCGACCAAATCGACCAAATGGTCTCTCACCCCCTCCCCGTGTGGCGATTTCGATTTGGTCGAGGTCGACCAAACGGGACCAAATTTGCTGACGACTCGACCAAATTTCTCCCTCTCCCGTGGGGATTCGTGACTGTCTTCTATCTCGCACACACTCCGGAGCGCTCCGTCTCGGCGTTCCGGCAGTCGCACTCGACGTGCTTGCACCGTAGTCGCGCCGCTGTTCGTGTTCGTGTTCGTAGTCGGTTCGCCGTCCGCGTCTTCGAGTATTTCGAGGTTCGTCATATCCGTTCGCGGCCCCTTTCCGGGGAGCGAATCCGCACGAACGGAGGAGAAAGGCAACCAAACCCCAACTGTTTAACACCTCTCCCGCCGTAGGACAGGTAGACGCCCCCTGTCTGGGGAGTGTCGTCGTCGGGGGGGTTGTGTCCCCTCGTCCGTGGATTCAGATTGTTTAACGCGCGATTCCGCGTGTTTCGCGCCTGCCGGGGTGGGTTGCCAAACTCCCCATCAGGCGTGTTCTCAGTTACTCCGTCAAGTCATACGTTCATGCTCTTGCTGCCGGTTCGGTAAAGTCTTCGGTCTCGGTTAATGTCAGGCTGACAGTCCCGTCAGCGGACACGTCCTTTCTCGCCGCCGACTCCTCGAACGCCTGATACATTCCCCGGCGGTTCTTGCCGGTTCGCCGCCGTCGAGGACCGCCCGGACGAGACGCCCCGCCCGCGGTCGTGCGATTTTCGCGGGGAGTACCACTGTGTCTTAACCGCGTA
>NZ_JBHSXH010000005.1:20834-76749 GCF_042662625.1 Halopelagius fulvigenes | reverse complement strand
TCCCCCTGTGGTTCGACGAGTACAAGCCAAGCGACATTTCGTCGTACCGTCTCGACTTCTTCCACAACCTCTACCGGAAGGCCACGCGCGGTGCCTTGGAGGTCCGCGGGAACGCGGACAAGACGACGGACGAGTACAAGATTGAACCCCCCGTTGTGGTTTCGGGCGAACAGTCGATACAGGGACCCGCGGAGCGCCGCCGGTCGGTCATGACCCAGTTCCGGACCGAAACGACCGACGCAGGCACAGAGACGGCGGAGGCGTACAAGAATCTCGTTGGCAAAGCCCGCGTCGACGGCGACGAATTGGAACTGGGGTCGGACGCCCCTAACCCGGCTGAGCACGCGCTGGCGTACTACCGATTCGTCACCGACTTCGACGAAGACCGCCTTCGCAGACTGTGGTACGACTCCCTCGAACACGCCCACGCCCGTGCGGACGCCCTCGGTGTCGTCGACGAATTGGACGACCTCGAAATACAGGGCCTTCAGACAGTCGTGTTCGGATTCAAGCTCTACCACGTGTTTGGGGAGCACGTCGGCGCGGACACGGAGAGCCTTCCGACGGAGGAGGAACTGAACGACGCTCTCGAATACGTTGTCGAGCGCATCGGCCCGGCGGGGAAGCGCAAGAGCCACACTGACCGGTTCATCGAACTGTTCGAGCGCGCGGTCGTAGCAGGGTACCTCGAACGGGGGCGGCACTACGAAATCGTGTACGAGTGTACGCCGCGAGAGCAGGTCCGCATCAACCTCCCCCGGTCCTTCGACGCTATCTCGAAGTACGCTAAGGACCACGACATACGGAGCGAGGACCTTCTGAACGCCCACAGCGACTACCGTGACCGCTTCCGCGAACTGGCCGAACAACCCGGCTCCTTCGTGAAGTGCACCGACCAGTACACCAAGGACATCTCTCAGTGTACCGGAATCTCGACGCTCGGGGCGATGAACGACCTCGCAGAGTTCGACCGTGCGTCTCTCGGACTCGACTCGATAGAAGGGGACGAGGAGAGCGACGAGGGGTCAACCGACGGTGGCGACGGAAACGGGGCGTCGGCTTCGGGAAGTTCGTCAGAGACACCGCAGGCGGCCGCGGACGGCGGTGAATCGGAGGAGGACGCGCCCACCTGGCTGTCGGCCCTTTGGGGGGCGTATAAGTCCCAAGAGGCGGGCGACGGCGTGAGCAAAACGGACCTCATGACCGCCCTCCAGTCGCGCGATTACGATATCTCCCGCGCGCAGATGTTTGTCGAGGACGCGGCGGAGAGGGGGTATCTCATGGAGACGGAGAAAACGGACGTCTTTCGGGCGATGGACAAACTCAAACGCCCGGAGTGAGGCCGCCAAACCCCCTCAGAAAAACACCCCATGCAACACCCCCCGTTCAGACAAACAAACACAACCCCATGGGTCCGGGGCGACCTCACTCGGCGGTCCCCGCTCAGAAAAACAATCAATTCCATGAACGTCGGCGGACCCCCCGCCGGTCATGCCCCTCTCTATCGGGCACCCTCGGGGCCGATGACCCTCTCGGCGAGGCCCTGGGTTCTGACTCTCTCCGACACCCGACGCCCGATGAACAGCCTTTCCGACCGACGATTTGCCGACTCTACTCGTAGAAACTATGACTACCCTCGCTTTCACCGACCTCTCCGATGCCCGTGAGTTCATCACCCGAGAACTGTGCGACGAATGTTTTGCTCCCGTCCTGAGACGCGCCCGTGAGTACGACGAAGCTGAAGCTGTGGTACTCTCGTATGGCGATACAAAGGGGACCTTCTACGCGAAGGGCCACCGGTTCCGTGAGGACGGAACAATTGACGCGGCGACGCCGACGGCGAACCCCTCGCCGGAGGCAACCACTGTAGACAATGCACTCTCTCGGCAAGAGGGCCGTGCTGTAAGCGGACGTAGCACCTTCTGTCAGTGTGGTGTCGACGTGCGCTCACGATGGCCCTCTGACCGAGACCTCTCTAACTGCGAACGGTACGAGACGTTCGAGGAACTGTGTGCGCAACTCCGACATCACGGAATTGACCTCGCCCCGCGTCGGGGGAAGTGGGTCATCTACGCCCGCAACAGGCAGGATTACATGGCCGGCCGCGACCTCGACGTCCTCGCTGAGGCGCTCTTCGTCGCCGCCGGGGCCTATCGCTGATATATTACGCCCCGCTGGCATACTACGTTATATTATTTTACCAATATATTTATTGTTCTAGCCTCCAAATAGTAGATCACGCGCCGTCGTCCGCGGGAGTGTTGGACTCAGCCGCGGTCGGCCCCACGTAGAGTGGGGTCCGCGTTTCTCTCATAGACACTGACACCCGACGAGAGCGGCGGCTGCATTTCCACTCATGCCCACTACAATCACCGTCGACGAACAGACCCGAGACGCGCTTTGGGAACTGAAACAGGGGCCTGGCGACTCCTACGACCGGGTTCTCCGCCGTGAACTCGGCCTCGACGCGGAATGATACCCACTCCCGCCTCTTCTCGACTACCTAATCATGTCACGTAAAACCCGACGTGAACTCGAACGCGCCATTGAGCGCCTTGAAAAAGGTACCGCCACCGACGGAGAACCGGCGACGCTCGCAGAGGCCATTAAGCAACACCAGGAGAAAGACGACGACAAACCCTCACGGACGCTTGCAGAGGCCGCAAAGCGACACGTCCGCCAGAACCCGGACGAATATTAAGCCCCCTGCCGATGACCCCACGGACGGGCGAGGTATCTGGAGATTCGTTCTTCGTTCAATCTGCGGTCGGTCTCAAAGACGGCTTCCTCGGCCTGAAGTGACGCCCCAGACGCACGAACACTCACCCTCTATCTTCTACTACTATGACGAAAGACGAACTCTTCGAACTGAAGCAACGCGCCAAAGACGCCGAACGCGCTGGCCTCTCCGCCACCGCCGAGTATCGACGCGACAGCCGGCCCTCAGTAATCGGACCTACCAGGACCGCGACGTTGGGGAGCGGCTAGTGCAACTCACTCGACGTGGCAAGTCACTCCTCGACGACGCGGACCCCTATGACCCGCTGGCCGACGGTCACCCTGCCGGTGACCACGCCGAATTGGGCCTTGAACTCAAACAGCGTGTTGGTGAACTAGAATCGGTGGTGGCGGCTGACCTCGCGGCGCAGGTCGAACAGTCCACCGGACACGACGGAGAATAACCCCATTTGACATCAGTTTACATTGACCCGAAATATTGACTACGCTTCGGCGGAAATTCCGGAGGATGAAGCCCCCGAAAACTATAGCTGGCAGGCCCGACGCGCCGAAATTCTCCGGCGCATCAAAGAGGCTGGCCACCCCGCGGCGTTAAATCAGGCCGAATTGGGCCGGGAGTTCGGTACCAGTCGCCAAAATATCAATAACGACATGGACGCCTTGGCTGACTACGTCGAGGACAACCTCGGCCGGCGACGTGCTCTGACGGCGAAATGTGTCTTCGACCGGTGCCTGGAGGGCCTTCTCGAACAGGAAGAATATGCCGCCGCCGCCCGGGTTGTTCGCAATCGGGAAGAGTGGCTGACGGAGCGCGAGGACCTCCGAGAACTCGAAGAGCGCATAGAGAACATTTCTGAGAAACAGAACCGGGCCAAATACCGATGACTACCAAACGAAGCTTAGAACGACGAATTGACGCCCTTGAGGAGACGGCAGACGGCGGCGACGTCGTTGCGACGCCCGCACTCTCGAAAGCCGAAAAGGACGCCCTCGACGCCGCTTTCGACCCAGCGAAGGACGCCCTGGACGGTGTCGGTGAGTGGCTGACGGGCACATACGGCCTGACGCCGGTAACCGAGGGGGGTGGCGAATGACCCGCCGCCGGACCCGCCAAGAGATTGAACGGCGGCTTGCCGCCTTAGAACCCGACGACGCTACCGACGACACGGGCGCGCCTCGAGAGATAACGATTCGGAGCGTCCAGGTTGACGCTGACGGTGAGTGTGTCGGCCAGGTGAGCGAACTACGGGTGACACAGTACCCCGACGGTACCCAGTCGTCGGAACGTGACACCTTCGACCTGCCGAACGATCGCCTGGAGGGTGAGCTGTGACCCGGCGCTTGCGTCGGTCGCTTGAAAACGAAATAGCAGACCTTGGGGACGAAGTAGGGGCGGACGAGGAGAACGTCTCACTCGTGAAGGCTATCCAGAACGTCTACGCGGAGGAACAGGCAGAGCGTGCTGAGGACGCTGAGGACGGGGAGGACACTGAAGACGCTGAGGACGAGGTGGACGAGACATGACCCGACGACGCTCACGCCGATCGCTTGAGAAGGCCGTCGAGGACCTCGAAGCCGACACCCCCGACAAACTCGGGGGGACGAGACATTTATCGGTGGGTTCGCGCCCTCGACGAAGAGGGGACCGACGCCGGCCGGCGGAGTTCTTCGACCTGGTTCAGGAGTGGACACCAGAGATACGGGAAATCCACGACACTATCACCGACCAGTTCCCCTCCCTCGCGCACGTCTCCCCGGCAGAGGCGTTTTCGCTCAGTTATATGCCCGAAGAGGTGACTGAGGTGGTCCTCGAGCTCTTGATGCGAGACCCCCCGACGCCTTCGCGGAGAAGCTTCGGAACGACCAGGACGACGACCGCGGTGTCTGACGCCGTGACGGATCTCTCTACATTCTATGCCACCGAATAAACACCTCGACACAGTCGACGTTGAAGAACTGATTAGCGCGGTGGAACTCCGCGCCCCAAAATACGACCTCCTCACGAACGCGCCTGCCAATGATGGGAGTCTCGTCTACATTACGGGGGCCGACGGGGATACGTCCGGCCTCTACGTGCATGACGGAACGTGGGTCGGTCCCCTCGGGAGTGGCAGCGGTGGGTCCTACACCGACGAACAGGCCCGCGACGCGCTTGCTGCCGCACTCTCTGGCGGAAACCAGATAACCGTCATGCACGACGATGCGAACGATGCGCTCACGGTGTCGTTCGACGGGGACGCTGATACCGTAGACGGCCTGCACCGTCAGGACTTCGCGTACAATACGCGGACGTTCCATATCGAAAGCAACGGAACGGAGGAATGGTTTAAGATATGTAAAATAACCGAAGACGGGAACTTCCAAGATGGGAAGATTTGGGCGCACGTCACTACTGCTACCCCGAACAACTCGCTCAAAACGAGGGAGTTCATCTTATCGGCATCTGTCGAGAGAACCGACACGACAGACCCCCGATGGAGAGCGTTCGGCGAGGGGCAACAGCGAGTCCACGCCGTCGTGACCAAGGACGCGAATAACCACTTCTACCTCTACATGAAGGCCCCCTCGTACTGTGACGCGAGGCTTGAGACCCGGAACGGGGCGAAATTCGGGTCGTACGACTTCCAAATGGAACTCACTGCGTCGGACGTACTCGGCACCGTCGTGTATAACACGGAGAACAACCCCCCGGACGCGGTCCACGAGACGGGCGTTATCCGTGCAAAACGACTCTACGACGCGGGCCAGCGCGTGCTCACGGATGCAGGATTTGAGAGTGAGACACCGGTCACGTTCATCACCGAGGACGTGCCGAACGCCGCGGTGACCCGACCCCTGATGTGGGACGGTGAGGCCCGCACCATCTACTGTTCGCCGAACGGGACGGCGGACGGTGCGGGGACGCAAGCCGATCCCATGACCCTCCAAGGCGTGGTTGAGTCACTCCCGCACTTCTACTCTGCCCCCGTCACGATTGACCTCTACACGGTGCCGAACGCGAACAGGGCGCTGCCGGCGGTCTACAATAACGGGCTGAACACGTACCGGCCGCCGATTATGGCGGGGACGACGACGACTGCGGACGTGGAGTTTCTCGGAAACCCCGCCGACCCCTCCCAAGTCGTCATGGAGAACGGCCTCAATTGGGCGGCTTATGGGAAGGGCGACAGTCTCGTGAATGGAATTCAATTCAACGCCAGCGTGCAACTGAACGGGTTCGTGACGCTCATGGACTCCACCGTCTACCAGAAAGGGACGTACGGTACCTCGGGCATCTGTCTCGGGACGAAGAAGGGGGTAATAAAGGTCAAAGGGAGTGTCATCGGCGAGGGGAACGTCGGGACGGCTATCAACGTGACCGATATGGCGAACATCGGTATCGCCGGGGGGAGTGTTGTCGCTCGGTCGGGGTCACACCCCCTCTCTGGCGGCCCAGGGACCAAATTCACGGCTGTCTCGGGGTGTTCGATGACCTCCGCAAACGGAGTGGACCCGGGCGCAGAGAAGGGCGTCGGCAACATGAGGGATACCGAGTTAGCGGGGACTATCCACGGTCAAGGGGTCGAGATTATCGACAATGGTGGCCGGCGTGCTATCCATCAGGGGAGCACGCGGGAAATTTACAAATCAGCCGTCTCGATCTAACGCTCCCGCGCTGTCTCTCTTACTAGCGACACTCTCCCGACCGGACGTCCGGCCACCGCGTTCCTCCTCTCTCTCCTCTCATGACCGCAGGAAACTCTTCGACCTTGACGCGCTGTAGGGGGACGCCGTGTTCTTCAAGAACAGTCCGAAATGAACCGGTGGCGGACATACTATCCCTAGAGACCGACACTCAAAGCACCTTTTTAGGGGTATAGGTATAGATACGCCCGCGGTTACGACGGAAACGGTGTGCGGCCGGGGTGAGCGGACTACTCGGCGTGTTTGTGACTGTGGATGTGTATTTCTACCGCCGTTCCGTCCGCCTCAACGGTTGCCGAGGGCTGATTGGGACCACTCCTGCCGTCGGTAATGGGAACGTCAGCTCTGTTGAAACCATCTGATGATGACAGGAATATCGTGCAGAATAGAGAGGGTGTATCTCTCACGGAGGCCTCGTTTATTTCGTTTCTTTGGTACTGAACTAACCGCTAAGTGAGTTTGCAAGTGTATCGCTGTGAGGCCCACCAGTTCATCGTCTACCGACAGGGACTACTTCCCTGCGAATGAGTCGAGAGCGTCACGCTTCAGTTTGGTCATGGTGTCGCTACCGGTATGTCCCGAATCCTCAACCACGGTTAACTCCGAATCGGACCACTGGCGATTCAACTCCCACGCCGTACCAAGTGGTGCGGCCAAATCGAAACGGCCGTGAATCAACACGCCGGGAATGCCAGCTAATCGGTCAGCGTTCTGCAACAGCACCCCGTCATCCAACCACGCCCTGTGAGCGAAGTAGTGTGCGGCGATGCGGACGAACGAGTGTTTCTTGTCTCTCGGCAGTCCACCGAAGACGTCCGCTGTTCCATCGAGTTCCTCGGAGATGACCGTATCCTCCCACGCGCACCACGCATCCGCTGTTCGCCTCCGAACCTCGGGGTCCGGGTCCGCCATTCGTCGAGCGTATGTGGCGATGAGTTCGTTGTCTTCGGCGTCTACACCTTCACGGAACCGTTCCCAAGCCTCTGGGAAGAATCGCGCCAATCCATGATAGAGCCACTCGATTTCAGTCGGTCGAGTGGTCGTGACCCCCGAAAGGACGATTTCAGAAACCCGCTGTGGGTGCCCCTCTGCGTAGGCCAGACTCAACGTGGCTCCCCACGAGCCGCCGAACAGCAACCAGCGATCAATTCCGAGATGTTCACGAAGCTGTTCCATATCGGCGAGAAGGTGGTCAGTGGTATTTTGTCGCATATCCGTCTCGGGGTCGCTGGCGGGAGGCTTGCTTCGGCCACAGCCGCGCTGGTCGAACAGAATGACTTGGTATCGCTCGGGGTCGAAGTACTGGCGGTGTTCGGGTGTGAACCCAAACCCCGGCCCACCGTGGACGACGAGGGCAGGCTTTCCATCCGGGGTGCCACAGGCTTCCCAGTAGATGAGGTTCCCTTCTCCGACATCAAGCATCCCAGTCTCGTAGGGGTCAGTTTGGGGGTACAAATCGGTCATCGCGCAAGTAGAGCGGGCGACAAGCGAACAAAGTTGTTCCGACAAAGCGCCGTGACTCGCCGATAAATACACGCTCTGTACTTACCGACTTGAGAGGCTCGTATCGAGTGTCGACCCAGTGACCGATACGCGCTCTGTATTCAGCACACCCTCGTCAAACTATCACCGATTGAGGGTTTCAACAGAACCGGAACGTCGTGTTTCTCCCCGCACGCTGGGTGGTGTCGCTCCCGCCGATCGCACTGTCGCACGCCACGTCGAACCGGGTGTTACACCGTTCGCGACTTAGTTCGGTCATGGCACGCGCTCCTCGCCGCGTGAGGCGATTGTGATAGCCGCCGACCGGTCGGCGTCAACGCTGCCGACGTGACACTCGGGGTTCGTACACCGGAACCGCTGTTCTTTGCGCTTCCCACGTTCGCCGCACCGGTGGCACTCCCGGGAGGTGCCGTCGGGGGCGACGTACCTTACCGGGATACCGGCCTCTTTGGCGCAGACAGTGAGCGCGTTCTGGAGGTCGGGGAGGAGCCATTCCCCGACGTGATTCGTCGAGGCACGGACCTCCCATAGCGGGCGTGGGGAGTATGACAAGTCCTCAAGGACGAGGACCGGGTTCGGGTGCGTCCGCGCCCACTCGACAGTCTGTGCGGCCGCGTCGAGGACCTGCGCGCGGAGTCGATAGTAGAACGCCGCCGTGAGTTGCGCTTCTCCGACGGTCGTCTCGAAGCCCGCGGCCCGGAGTGTGTTGACCGCCGTCGAGAGGTAGTCAAACACCTTCCGGGGGTCATGGCCTTCAACGACGAAAGCCCCCGCGGGATCCGCGTCGGGCGTGGTGGCCGCGATAAGCGTTTTCTCCCCGACGTCAACCCCGATGGGCGCCGCAGGAAGCGACGGCGTGACGGCCACGCCAGCGGCCTCTCGACGGGGGTCGCTACTTATTCGGTCATCGCCTCTAGCATTTCCTCGGGGTTCTCTAGCCCGAACCATAGCTGCACGCACGCCGCGACTCCGGCCTCTACGTCGCCAAACTCGGCTTCGAGAGCGGCCAGCGTGTCGTCGTCGAGGGCGTCGGTGGGGTTAGTCATCGTCACCACCCACGGCGTCACGGCGTGCCAGCACGTAACTGTCCGAGGAGATAGCGTCCTGGAGCGTGCCGAGAGTCAGACGCTCATTCAGCCCGCATTCCCACGGTTCGGTTCCGTCCGCGACGACGGCGAGTAATCTGAGCGCCGACGAACGCGAACGGGCGGGTATCTCTGAATCCTTAGTTCGCGCGCCGATCGGAATCGAAGACCCAGCTGATTTGATCGGTGACTTATCGTCTGCTCTCGGAAATCTCTGAACGGCCACGGAGATGAGCGAGTCGTGGACGGTCACAGTGGCCGGAGTGCAGGAACCCCGGTTAATCGTCCGGTTCGTCGTTCGAGGATCTCTGTGAGAGGGCTTGGACGGCATCGTTATCGACCGGAAGAAACGCTCGCTCGTCCCTCTCGACGATACGGCCGAGCGTCATCCACTCGGTCGTCCCCTCAGTTCCGCACTGAATGCATCGACCGGAAAGCCGCGCTTGGACAGAAGCGGCGTCGACGCCGATTTCGGTGAATCCCTCTGCGAGGAAATCGGTCACGTCGCAACTGCAGAACTCGGTTTCGGTCACTCGCCATAGGTTGCTGACTCCGAGTTTCCGCGTTCCGTTGACGCTCAACCAGGCACCTCTATCGACGAGGCGGAGAGACGTGGTCACAGACTCAATTAAGTGGGAGAACTACTGCCGCTATCGGCGGTTGCAACATTGACCGTTATTCCAGGAGCCATTCCGAGCAAACACCATCCGCTATCGACTGTCTTGCGTAGGACGATGAATCTCGGTCATGAATACTTATCTGATCATCATATTGAGACGATCTACTCTACAAAAAATGCCGAGCAGAATACCTAATGAAGAGACCGGTCTATTGATGTCTATGAGGCCTCCCCAATGAAAGTTGAATTCGATCGAAGTACCTGTACAGGGATCTTCAACTGCGTCCACGAGTGGGAACAGTTCGTCGAAGACCGCGATGCGGGAAAGGCGTCACTCGTAGGTAGCAAGGAGGTTAGCTCAGACTTGTACGCTCGAGAGATTCCCGAGGACGAGGAGTTCGAGGCAGAGATGGCCGCACGAGTCTGTCCCGTAGATGCGATTACAATCTATGACGATGAGGGTGAACAAATAGTTCCGTGAGGTGACAGCACGTCGGAGAGACGGCTATCAAACGGCGTTCGGTCGCTCTCTCTTGCGAGCGAGAACGAATAGCGCGACGCTATCCACGTTCGCGGACGGCGAAATATCGTGCGACCCGTCGAAGTGAACGATATCTCCCGCCTGTATTCGGTGTGATTCCCCGTCAAGGCGTAACTCAAGTTCACCCGAGATGAGATAGAGAATGATCTCCCGGTCGGGATGACTGTGTGGCTCAACCTGTTCTCCCTCGGAGAGGGTCAGTCGTACGGTTTTCGGTTCGTCGGTCGGAAAGATGTTAGCGTGCGGTGCACCTTCGAGTTGATCTATCGATTCAATCGTCACCATTGTACTGTCAGCATCCGATTCAGCCACTGCATCAGTGTCGATCCGATCGGAAAGCGGCCGAGGACTGGGTGGAACTGAAGGGGAGTTGGCGCTCGTGAGCGCTCAGGTATCGGCCTCCACTTCACTCAGTTGTTTGACGAATTCTGGGTCCCGGTGGTCAGGGAACAGCGATTCAGACTCATTTAGCTCCGAGATCGTGTTCATATCTTCATTACTCAGTTCGAAATCGAAGATATCGAAGTTCTCGATGATCCGCTCCTCATGGACTGACTTGGGGATTGCAACAATTCCTCGTTGTATCAGCCATCGAAGAACGACCTGTGCAGTCGATTTGCTATACTGCTCGCCGATCGAAGCCAGCACGTCGTTCTCGAAGAGGTTGTTCCGTCCTTCAGCGAACGGCCCCCAGGACTCGTGCTGGATCTCATGGCTGCTCAGGAACTCAGTGTCTTCTGTCCGCTGGTAGAAGGGGTGTGTCTCGATCTGATTGACTGCGGGGACGACCTCATTGTGGACGATCAGGTCGATCAAGCGATCCGGGTGGAAGTTGCTAACTCCGATAGCTCGAATCTTATCTTCGTGGTAAAGGTCCTCCATTGCCTGCCATGATCCATGAACATCACCGAAGGGCTGATGGATCAGATACAGATCCAGATAGTCCAGTCCCAGTCGATCGAGTGACCGTTCAAACGCCCGCTTCGTGCTTTCGTAGCCAGCATCCTGTATCCAGAGCTTCGTGGTGACGAACACGTCCTCTCTCGCCACATCGCTCGTCTCGATCGCTCTGCCGACAGCCTCTTCGTTCTCATACCCGGCCGCAGTATCGATGAGACGATACCCGGTACGGAGCGCTTCGGAGACACTTCGTTCACATACTTCGAGATCATCGATCTGATACGTACCGAATCCGAGGATCGGCATTTCCACGTCGTTATTTAGCCTGACGGTTTCCATTTCTACATTTGAATGTAGACCGCACGCCATTTGGATTCGATGCTATTCTAAAACCCCATTTAAGTCCCTTCGCCTAGCCCGAACACCCCTCCCTAGAGCGTACCGGATAGCACCATTTGAGTAGAGACTCAGGAAGTGGTTCAAGTACGGAAATACATATCGATATGACAATACTTGCGGGGAAACAGTGATAGTCAGATAGACATTGATTCTAGTAGGTTTCGGATTCAGTAGGTCGGGAAGATACTGTCACGTCGAAGGGTTAGTCAGCGATGGCTGTGTCCCGATCGTCGACGTGAGTAACCGGCGCTCCCCTCGGCGAAGAAGATTCGACATGGAGGGTTGAGAAATACCCATCTCCTCAGCCAAGTCGCTGGCCGTGGTCTGTCGGGGATTATCGTAGTACCCGCGAGACATAGCGAGCGCCAGTGCCTCGTATTGCCGGTCAGTTAGCCCGTACTGTGAGTGTTCATCTGGGGACGGAGAATCCTGCGTGATCGAGATAAGATCGACCCGAATGCCATGCTCATCGCAATGATTCCGCATATTATTGAACGACTCATAATCCCGAAAAATCTTCTTTTCGTACCATCCCTCCGGAATGATAGTCGTCGGTTCTATTTGTGCCTTAGCGAACCGTCCGGGAACGAACGCCTCCGAAACAATATCCTCCAGTTTGACGTCGAGCTGATAGACGTCCCTGCCGCCCTCGCGTCCAAGGGGGGTTGTCCCTACTACTTCATCGAGAGCAATGAGATTATCTTCGGTAACACCATCAGCTGGGTCGAGATGGACGACGAACACCCGAGAGTCCCCTCCATGACACAGGCCGTGTTCACACTCGAGTTGATTGGATGGTAACGATTCTGCGAAACTAACGAACGGAAGCGAGGGTGAACTGACGATGAGTTCCGCAGTAACTGTCATAGGATGTAGGAGACGCTACTCAGACTTAATCCTCTAGATCGGTACAGCCAGTGCCGACTTATATGCAATCATATTCTAGTGTCCCTGATCATCTAATTTAAAATCGACTCTTCCGATCTCTTCGCCGCTTGCTTCGTCTTAATCGGAAAGGTGTCGGGATTCCACGTCTACTGCGATCTTCTCCGCGGTATCACGAAGAGAACGACGGGTGCAATCTTAACGAACAAACACTCTTTGCTTGTACTGATTTAGTTAACCCAGAAACGTTCGCCCATCTTGACAGCGTCGAGGACGTAGCCGAACGGTCTGAGAAGGAGGGAGTCGGGTGCTACAGAGCGGGAACTTCAATGGCGCGCCGCACTGGTATTTCGACACACGAGACCAGTTGAACGGCATGATTTCCGAAACGGCGACGAACCTCGACGCGTTTCCTAAACCCGACGACACGTATCCGGACGAGTGAATAACACACAGAACGAGAGGCAATAATTGGGTCGGCGATTCGAAAATGGAGGTTTCGGGCTGTTGTGACGCGCTCATCGCGAATCGAATTCACTGACACGTTACCGTCAAATCGCCGTACAGTGACGGTTCAACGCTCGTATTGGCGCTTTTTCTCCCCGATTATCGGCGATTCTTCCATCTTCGTCTGGAGCCACGACCAGCAACGAATCCCGAAGATCCACTCGGGCCACGTGAGTTCACGACGTCGCTGGCTGTGCTCCGGAAACCGTCGGGTTTCGGTCATACTGTAGTTTACCAGCGCGACGAACACGATACCGCCGAGGGTGTTCCCGAGGACGACCGGTACAAAGAAGTCGGTGAACGCCGCGACGAACGCCACTCGCCCTTCGAATACGAGGTAGAGAACCTCGCACGCACCAACGATGCAGTGAAAGAGGCCCGCGACGGGAATCAGTATCATAATGATGTAGACGATGAGGAACCGCGAGAGGGTGTCCCGCGCCGCGTGTGCCAGCCAGACCATCGTTGCGACAAGACCGCCGGCGAACGCGCCCTTGTAGAATAGCGCCGACCACGAAACGTCCATCGCGTGTTCACCAATTGCCGAAGCGGTCTCGGCGATGGCTGGGTCGAGCACCGCGGTGTTGGCGAAGAGGAACGCGATGACCCCAGCACCGGCGACGTTCGCAGCGAGCACGATGGCCCAGAGCCGGAGAAGCTGTGGGAGGCTTGCGAGCCGCGTCAACACCAGTGTGACCGGCGTGAGTGTGTTCTCCGTAAATAGTTGGTAGCCTCCGAGGACGATGATAATGAACCCGACCGGATACAGCACGTTCCCAATCCCCATCGGATTCTGGGGATACGCTGTGGTCAACGCCGCTCGCGCGAGAAACGCCGCACCGACGCTGAGCCCCGCGGCGAGCCCGCTGAAGAAAAGCAGTCGTGTACTGCGTTCGATGTCTTCGTCCGCCGTCGCCGTGATGCGCTGGTAGATTTCGTCCACGGAGAACCGGTCCCGAACGGCTTCGCCGGAAGCAGGCGCACCACGACGGGACCGGTCGAACGTTTCCCGAAACGCCTGGTCTTCGACTTCGATGGACTGTTGGAGGTCGAGGAAGCCACCCACGTCGGCGATTTCGGCGAGCAGCGCATCGATCTCGAGCGGCCCGTCGTACCGCGTTCCGTTGATGAAGAAGGTTGGCGTCCCGTTGACGCCACTCCGGACGCCACTCAGGAAGTCTTCATGAATGCGTTCTTCATACACGCCGGCCGTCAGTTCTTCCACGAAGGCGTTGACGTCCAGATCGAGCTGTTCGGCGTAGCGAACGAGGTCGTCTTGGCCGAGCGCGTCTTGATTCTCGTAGAGGCGGTCGTGCATCTCCCAAAACCGTCCCTGGACGCTGGCGGCTTCGACCGCTTCCGCCGCCTGCTGGGCGTGGGGGTGTTGTTGTGTCAGCGGGAAGTGTCGAAATACAAGTCGAAGACGAGTCCCCACTCGATTTAGAAGTCGTCTGACAATTGGATAAATATCACCGCAGTAGGGGCACTCGAAGTCGCTGTACTGAACGAGCGTTACCGGGGCATCGTCCGGTCCACGAACGTGGTCGCGGTCGCGTATCGGCTGTGTCAATGTCGGTGTTTCGGCTCGACTCATGTGAATTTCTCACCGCGTACAAGAACCCGTGAGACGGGGACGCCGAATCACTGGACTACTCGCCACCTATTGCACAGTTATGCGTCCTCTGGGTCGGATTCGCGTTTCAATCAACCCTTCGCCAAGTGACACGATAACTCTTTCTCACGGTCGGTCGTGGCGAACGTCGTTGACGAAAAGGGTCAGCGTCCCGTTCACTCCGCTCCGAATCCCGTGATAAAATTATCGTGAACGTGGTCAGCGGCAGTCTCTTAACTCTACTTCTGGGGTCTCCGCTGCAGTAGATGAGCAAGAGGAAGGCACCCGGAATGAGATTGGTCTGCAGTAGCTAGCTCAAGAGTTGTGAGCCAACATTTTCGACTCGAAAACTGGACTTGACTATTCGCCTTCCAGAAGTCCCCGTGGTGTCGTCGAACAACCCCATCTTGCTACGTGTTCCCGTTCCCTCTCCACTTAAACCACTGTTAGAACGAGTCTCTACGCAAATTACGCAGTCGTACTGATCGGCTGATTCTTCCTCACCGACGCTGCAAAGGAACGTAGCCCATCCTTTATCGTTTAGACACTCGCATTCGGATATCCTCGGCAGGCCGCAGCGTCGTCGCCATATCTAATTCAGGATCAGGGTCGGACAGGAGCTCAAACTCGGTCGACTGAGCGACAATCGGGAGAATCGTTTTCAATTCCAGCATCGCGAACCGCATTCCGATACAATGGCGTGGCCCCCCACCGAACGGGAAGTATGCATAATCCGGTAGTGAATCCTCAAATTCTTCCGTCCAGCGGCTGGGATCGAACCTCTCAGGGGCGTCGTACCACCGCTCATCGGTGTGGATGTAGAACTGAGGGAGGGTGAGCCTCGTTCCTTTTGGAATCCGGTATCCACCGAGTTCGGTGTCTTCGGTGACCTTTCGAAACATGATGAACGCTGGCGGGTACAACCGAAGGGACTCTTGAATCACCTGCTCGGTGTACGAAAGGTTGTTGAGGTCCCCCAGTCCGGGCGCTCCGCCACCGAGGACGGAATCGTGCTCCGTGTCGAGGCGTTCACGAACCGACGGTTCCTTTGCTAGTTCGAGGAATGTGTAGGTTAGCGCCAACGAAGTGGTCTCGTGGCCAGCGAAGAGAAAAGTCACCATCTGATCACGGATTTCCGTCTCGGACATGGTATTCCCATCGTCATCCTCGGCAGCCAACAACAGCGACAGCAGGTCGTCGTACTCATCTGCCCGTCCGCGCCGTTCGTCGATAAGGCCGTCGACGAAGGATCGAAATTCTGAGAGAACCCGTTTGTACTTCCGGTTCTTGGGCGTTGGAACCCACATCGGCAGGAAAGTCGAGATGCCGTCGATACTGCCTCGGTCGTTGAGCGTCTCAGCAAACTCGGTCACGATATCGGACCCCTCACTCAACTGTAGGTCGAACAATGATCGAGTCAGCACGTCGAGTGTGAGCTTCGAGAACGCTTGGTTGAGAGCTATCTCCTCGCCGTCGTCCCAACCGTTAATCATCTCTGTGGCACCCTGTGCCATCGTGTCACCATAGCTCTGGATCCGCTCAACTGTGAAGGCGTTCTGGATCGTCGTTCGTTGGCGGCGCCACTGCTCACCATCAGTCAAAAGGAGGCCCTCTGGGGCGAACTCCCCCCCGAAATCTTCGAGGCCCCATTTGGCGTACCGCTCATAGTCGACCATCAGCACGCGTTCGATAAGTTCTGGGTGAAGGACTGTACAGAACTCCATCCAGGGGAGGCGATAGCCAACAACGCTACCGTACTCGCTCAGTTTATCATAGAACTCCCGAGGGTCCCGGATGAGCGAGCGGGCATTGCCAACTACCGGAAGGCCGTCTGGACCAGGAGGTGTCTTCGAGGGGAGGTCTTCATCGACTCTCGCTGACCGACCCTCGGAAGGGTCACTGGATTCCGGACCTAGATTGGACATAATAGGGTAGTGATCCACTGAGTGAACAGAGATTTCCCCGATATATTTCGCCTGTTTAAGTACTCAGAACGTGATATCGTAACGATTCACGATGCGTTACCTACACGTCAGACTAAACCAGCCAGCGTGGATGCGACACCCAATGCAGGATTTCCTCATCACCTCGGACACAATGAACCGAGCAGAACTGTATGCGTGGAACCTCTCCCGAGAAGACGTACAATTCGCTCTTTTCTACATTAACGGGGATATAGACACCTATCACGGCCGCATCAACGACGTAGATTCGATTCAGTGGTGCGAACTCACTCCTATCAACGAAAATTGCTTTTATTCGTACGTCTGTCAGGAGTATACGGAGTCTGAGACAGCGTTTTTTCAGGCATTCGCTGAGCTAAGCCTCGTTGTTGTTCCTCCCCTTGTGTACAGCGCTGAGGGTTGGCTCGATGTGACTATCGTAGGGAGAGATGAGGCGTTGTCGAAATTGGTCGATGCACTTGAGCGACGGGCAGGCATCGAAGTTGACGTTCGAGAGATTGGTACGTACGACCGCCGGTTAGGAACAGTGATAGGCTGCTTGACAGAGCGCCAGTTAGATGCCATGGAAACTGCGACCGAGATTGGATACTACTCAGTGCCGCGTCAGGCATCACTGTCGGCCGTTGCGGCAGAACTCGGGGTGGCTAACTCGACCGCTTCAGAACTGTTGCGGCGTGGCGAATCACGTCTCATGTCTCGATTGATCGGTTCGTCCAACTAATCACGTTCCCTGAAGTAAGTATCAGACGTCGCTCGTAGTTTTCGACAGACCTAGGTGGGGATGCGCCAAAAATGGGGTTTACTCGCACGGTGAGTCGCAGGTGCTACTTCGAAGAGAAGCAAGGGGATCATCAGGAGTGGGCTGCAGGGACGGCAGAAGAAGCGATTGCGCGCTTCTGGCGGAATATATTTGGCGGCTGTGCCACCGCCAGATTCCACCAGAGCGACAGCAGATGGGGGACTCGGACTCCAAGAAGTAGTCCAACGACAACTCGAGTCTGCACGAATGCTAATCGACGAAACCGGTCTGGTTGTAGCTACCTCGTCTAATAGCCTCCTTCGGGACAGAGATACGGAACACCTTGCTGAATTCGCACGAGAGGACGATGAAGCGTACTGTGCCGCTAACAGGGACGTTGGAGAGTACATCGTGACTTCCTGTCTGGTAGTTGCATGCCGTTCGATGCGGCCGACACGTCCGGGTCGTTCACGGTACGGTGGCTCGATATCAATACCTCCGAATGGGCCGAAGAGACGAGTGCACGTGCCGAAAGCGACCAGATCGAACTGGAAACACCATCAGATGACCGGTGGGTCGCTGTAATCCGCGCTGCCAAAGAACTCACACACGTGTTGTCGATGGTACTCTCGGTCTGGTCGAACCTTACGACCGGTTTGCGTTCTGTATGGAGCAAGGCTGGAGAGACCGGATGAAACAGGTGAGAGATCACGGAATATTGGGCATATGATTTTTGGGGATCTCCACCAACTTACCTGTATGCCAAGTCAAGTATTCGATCTCACAGGATTCCAGCGTGACCTCCTTACAGTTATTGCCGGCCTTGAGACTCCATCGGGCCAAGATGTGAAAGAGGAACTGCAAAAGCAGTTCGACGATATCAACCACGGTCGACTGTACCCAAACCTCGATGCAGTCGTCGAAGAGGGCTACGTAGAGAAAGGAGACATTGATCGGCGGACAAATTACTATGAGATTTCTGAACAAGGTCAGCAAGTCCTCGCGAACCGGCGCCAGTGGGAGAATTCCCTCGTCCCCGAGCTAGAATCCAACTAGTTATGTAAGTAGCGGCTCTGCAGATTTAGATATCTGTTAAACTGTCGGCACAGCACACTATGGTGTCCTGGTAATACCAAGACAGCACGCCTCAGAGATTCTTTAACGCACTGATGTATCGCACTTCCCACTCCTATTGAGCACTAATTTCACGGCGACCTCGTTGAGTCGGCGTGTAGAGGCCCGTCCAGCGGTTTCTCTCTCCTTCTTAATCAACCCTTTCTCAACAACCGTGGGACCTGTTTGTCCGAGAGAGCGCGAACCGAACGCTCGTCGGCCGAAAAGTCGACCGTCTCGATACCGCCCTCTGGACGCGGGCGAACCACAGTTCGCTGGACGCCCGTCTCGTAGTCGAGGGTCTCACCGGTTCGTGCGTCGACCCGAACCGAGCCGGCGGCGGCCCCACCCGAGATGAACGCCTCCCTGAGGCCGAGTCCGGCCTTGATTGCGGTGATACGACGATTGCCGTTCGTCGGGTCGGCGGTGAACATGGTGCCGGAGACCTCCGGGATGACCATCCGTTGGACGACGACCGAGAGCGCGACGTCCTCGTGCGGAATCCCGTTCTTCGCGGTGTGTCTCTCGCGCCAGTTCATTCAGTGATAGGGTTGTTTGGCTGCCAGCCAGGAGCGTAAGCGTGACGCGACGATATTCGTGAGTAAGGGCGTCAAACACGTCATCTGTCGTCTCGACATCAATCTCAAGTAACTGTTTGAATTAGGGGTCCTCAAGCGCTGGATGATTCGTGCATTCGACAGTCTTGTTACTGTCGTTCTACGCACCTATCCTTCACTCTGCTGGCCAGTGAGCTCATCGATTTGGAGTTCCCAGCCGACGATATCCTGCATCGGTATGGCTTCCGAGAAGAGGCTCGGATACCATGCGTTATCTTCGATAGCGTCTTCAAGTTCGTCCCAGTCCTCATCGGGGATCTGACGAATCGACCCTGCCGCGATGACGCTTGTCCAGACGTGCTTAGAGGTCACATCGTAGACAGTGAGACTCGCGCGCCCGGTCTGCTCGGCGAACTGCTCCTTCTTACTCTGCTCGCCGATACGTAGGAATACGAAGTACAGACTGTCCTCCCCATCGTAGCCGAACGAGACCGGTACGCCGTAGGCTTCCTGGCCGTCAGTAAGCGAAAGGACGCCCACTCCCTGCTCACGAAGGAACGTGTCGACATCCTCACGGTCCATTTCGATGCCTTCAATCTCCGCGAATTTCTCAGGTGCCATCTTTCTTCACCATCTGTGAGTTCACCGGCCAGGGTGATAACGCCCATGCCCACCATTCGGGGTCCGCTATTTGCACAGTCATCCAGGTATCTGCTCTCATGAAACCGATTCGAGAGGAGCGATCTGCTCGGACTCAACCTCGCATCTAACACGAGCACGGAGTACTGCCAGACGGTCGACGCGGGCGAGACGTGGCGCGCGTTCGTCCCACTGCTGGGGAACGACGCTGGAAATGCCGATTCCGTCAAGATCGAGGCTGAGTTCTCACAGGACGCCCCGAGTGTTCCCGACGGCGTCACCGTCGAGGAGAGTAGCCTCTCTGGTGGCGATACGGATGAGGTAATCTCGACGGGCGTCGCGAAGAACGGCACCGACAGCGAACTCCGGTATCTCGAAAGCATCTCGAAACTCTACGCCGGCGACGTCCTCATCGGGACGTCGTACACGAACCTCACCGGCCTCCCGGCTGGGGAGACGTGGGAGTTCGAAAACACGCTGTTGCGGCGGCACGAACCCGAAATCACAAAGCAGGAAATCGTGCTGAGTACCTGAGCGACGGGATTAGTCGTCCTGCTCTCTCCTACAATGGTGATGGCGGCCGACTAGGCGGCGTCGGTGGTCTCGACCCAGTACTCTGAGTTCGTACACTGGAAGATCTGTTTCTTGCATTCGCCGCGCTCCCCATATTGGTGACACCCCTGGGAGGTTCCCTTCGGTACGACGTACATCACCAGATGCCACCCTCGTGAACCCAGACGATAAGCGCTGTCTTGTGTATGGGAGTAACCACAAGTCAACTTGGGCAACGTCAGCATCCCCTCTGTACAGAAGTGCTGCTCATCGCCATCTTCCACTCTTGACCTCCTAGCGCGCCAGTTCGAGGTTGTTCGAGGAGACGGCGTTCTCGTCGACTCAGCCCTTTATTTGTACAGCTGTGAGAAGAGTCAACCCTGGCAGAACACCTGACCCACGTCCTGAGTCGTCAGATTCAGGCTAACTCTCTAAGTTTCTGTAACTTATAGATACGTTTATTTTTCCAATAATTGAAGAGGAGTTGTGATTTGTAAGAGACCACATCAAGGATGGAGTCGACTGCTAGTCAAAACGGTGTTATATCGCGTGTTCACGCTCGCTCTCACTGTGGGCCTCGTCTGGTACGTATTGGGGGATCCGATGACGGCTCTCAACATTGGGGTCGCCATGACGATCGCAAAAACGGCCCTGTACCTCGTTTACGAACGGATTTGGGACCACATCACCTGGAACATGAGCAGCTGAGATTACGGCCGCTAACTAATGGACAGAAAGGGGCCTCAGCACTCGCTAACTTTGTCTATTCGATAGAAGAATCTATGTAGGTGAAGGTTGCTACTGTACCTACTGGTACGACCGAAATTCGCTGAAGACAATCTCCCTGTTTAGCACGCGACTTTTGACAACCATCAGTGAAATCAATCGCCTCTTTGCTACCTGGTTCACCTCTACTGAGCAGTCAGTCACCGACAAGTACAGGATGCGGAAGAGTGGTTTTCTCCGTCCGACCTCGGAGAGGTTTTCGTTAGGTTACTCGGTCATCTCGGCAGTGGCGTCCAGGTTCGGCAAGCGAAACCCACCTCGTAACAGGGCCAGCATGAAAGGTCCCTCGCCCAGGGCGAACAGTCGCATTCCGGGGGCGCTCACCAAGTATGAGGGACGACCGTCGTTCGACGCGGCCGCCGTCGGCGACGAGACGCCCGCGGGGATGTCGGGTACGGTCACGTCAGCGAGTGTGAGGCTGCCAGGGACGTGAATCCCGAGTTGCTCGTCTACGTCGGCGATGAGAATAGCAGGCCACGCGCTCGCGGCGGATGATAGCGACGCGCCGGGTGTGCTTATACAGTTTCGCCGAGGTTGTGCGTCGCATCGGGGCAGTCGCGCGTGCCGGTGCGGGCGTCCACGGTGTACGAGGACCCGGACTGCGAGGCGATGCAGTACAGATCATCGGCGTCCTCGACGTTGGGACCGTTTGAAAGGACCGTCATGTACTCGGTCACCGCCTGAACGTCGCGTACGTCGGGGTTAGGATTGAGAGCAATGCTTTCTCGGTTTAGCGGGTCTATCGTTGACTGGCCTTTCAGAATCTATTTTGAGAAGGCCGGTCCCGGCACCTGGACTACGCCCGGGGCGATTCAACGCTCCTGAGAGGACCGTCTTTCTACGTTATTTCCTACGTAAGAAATAACCACACACCTATTTCGTATGCATCTACTGGTTCATTTCCATGGGTTATCTCCCACATAGGAAAAATGACTAACTTACCAACGCTTGACGTGGCGAGTATGACTAACTCTGCCGGAGGGCGCAAGCCGCGCGTCACTCCCGAGGATGTACTCGACGTGTTCGACGCCCGCGAGGATCGCGCCGAACCGCTTACGTCCAACGAAGTGGCCGAAGAACTGCCCTGCACGCGGCGGACGGCGCTTAACAGACTCCACGAACTTAACGAGAGCGGCGACGTGGCGAGCAAAAAGGTCGGGGGGCGCTCGGTCGTCTGGTGGGTTCCTCTTCCGGTAGACACCCTTGACGCCAGGGCCTCGGCCGACGCATCTACTGATACCCCGCCGGATGGCGAGCGCAATGGGACAGAGACTTCGGAGGACACCTCCGACGGAGAGAATGTCCGCAAATGACCTATCACTCCATTCTCCTCGATTTAGAGATGGAGGAGGCACGGAAGCTCATTAGTGATCGAGTGAGTGGGCTTTCTGCTCGGACAGAAAAAGGACGCATCGAATACCGAAGTCAAAGCGGGTACCGTCTTGCTGTCCTCAAAGAAACAACTCTCCCGAACGGTGACGCGGGCACACAGTTAGAATACCGCACTACAATACTCTCGCCGACGGCTGCGTTTGCACGCCAGAAGGCACGTAAAATCCGTGATGCAGTGTCTTCTCACCGGTATTGAAGGACAGACATCATTGGCCCAGTTCGTAAACTGACTCCGAGACGGAAACAACGCTCTCTAAACTGAGGCTCCATGGCTCTCGAACGGCGTAGAGGAGTTATCCGAACGCACGACGTTTAACATACTCTGCCCTACTTAAGCCAGTATGACGATTTACGAGGCCGAAGTGCCGGGAGTCGGTCACAAGTTCGAACTCGAACTCGATAAAGACGAACGAGTGAGCGTGCTTATCCACCACGACGGAAAGCGGGAGATCTACCACCGGCCGAGCAAGAACGCGGACAGCGAAAAGTTGCTCAGCTTCACTGGGAAGCAAGCGAGGCAGCTGGGCTCGATTCTCGAAGGTGCGTACTTTCAGCCAGTGGAGATGGACGAGGTGCAAGTACCGCTGGGCGAGGCGATTATCGAATGGGTCGACGTCGACCCGTCGTCGCAGTTGGTCGGGCAGTCCCTGCGAGAAGCGAACATCCGCGAACAAGCGGGTGTATCAATCATCGCGATTCAGCGAGGTGAAGAGACGATAGCGAATCCGGCACCAGACACGACTATCGAGGGCGACGATATTCTCGTCGCG
This sequence comes from Halopelagius fulvigenes, assembly GCF_042662625.1. Taxonomy (GTDB): domain Archaea; phylum Halobacteriota; class Halobacteria; order Halobacteriales; family Haloferacaceae; genus Halopelagius; species Halopelagius fulvigenes. The sequence continues at coordinate 53,763 of NZ_JBHSXH010000005.1, read as the reverse complement.
ATCGGTACGCGAGAAGAGCAGCGAGTCTTCTCTGACCTGATTAACTCGGACGCAAGCGGCTCTTCTCAGGCCTAAGAATGGCGGAGCTGCTCGTCGAAATCGGGATCGCATTGACTGGTATCGCTCTGGCGGGCACGCTGGCGAACCGAGTCGGTCTCTCGGTCATCCCCGCGTACATCGTCGTCGGTATCCTCATCGGTCCGAACGAACCGTCCTCTATCGCCGGAATATCTCTTACACTCGTCGAGGAGGGCGAGTTCATCGACGTCGTCGCCGAACTCGGTATCGTGTTCTTGCTGTTCTTCTTGGGTCTCGAGTTTAGCATCTCACAGCTGTTGAACGACCGGACGCGCATCGCCAAAGTCGGCGGGATAGACTTCGTCGTCAACTTCGGACTCGGTGCCGGATTAGGCGTCCTGTTCGGCTACTCGCTATTAGAGACGCTCTTCATCGCAGGAATCGTCTACATTTCCTCGAGCGCCGTCATCACGAAGTCCATCATCGACAACGGCTGGGTGATGAACCCCGAGAGCAGTCCAATACTGGGGACGCTCGTATTCGAGGACATCCTGATCGCGATCTATTTGGCGCTCCTGTCAGCGGTTGCGTTGGGTGAGGGGACACCACTCGACGCCGCGATGGCGGTCGGTACCGCATTCGCGTTCCTCGGGGTGCTCACGCTGGTGGCGTGGTATGGTTCGGAGTACGTCGAACGGGCGTTTGACGCCGAATCGGACGAGTTATTCATGCTCCGTGTTCTCGCGATTACGACGCTCATCGCGGGAGTTGCGCTCGCGACGGGACTCAGTGAAGCGGTCGCCGCATTCTTCGTCGGGACTGCGTTCAGCAGCACCGATCACACCGAACGCATCGAACACATCGTCGCACCGATTCGAGACTTCTTCGCCGCCGTCTTCTTCTTCTCCATCGGTCTGACGACGGACATCACGCTGTTGACTGGCGTCGCGTGGCTACTCGTCGCCGCAATCGTCGTAACCACCGTCGGGAAGTTGGTGAGTGGTACCCTCTCAGGGCGCGTCTACCAGTTGGACCGGAGGCGATCGATCCGCGTCGGGTTCGGAATGGTTCCGCGCGGTGAGTTCTCGCTCGTCATCGCCACCCTCGCGGCGAGCGTCGGAACCGGAGCACTTGGATCGGTGATTCCTGCGTTCACAGTCGGGTACGTTCTGCTGATGAGCATTCTCGGAACCGTTCTTATTCAGAACTCGGACACCATCATGCAGAGTCTCCCGACTAATACGCGAGAGGTACCGTCTGACTGACCGCCGAACACATTGAAGATAATCACCGCCCTATCCTTCGAATACTCCGTACCCACCTTCGAACATTACTGTCTCACCGGTACCACATGACTAATCCCGATTCACCCGCCAATCCGTCCGACGAAGAAGGCCCGTCACGCGAGGACGTTTACGAGGAGATGGACCTACTTGAACCGTACACGACGGGCGAGTTATCGCGACGTCTCGGCGCACCGAGGCGTCTCGTCCGGTCGGTGCTGAACAAACTCGCTGGGAGCGGCGACGTTCGGAAGAAAAAGCCGAACTCCGGCGGGGTAGTCTGGGTCCGAGAGCCTCCGGCCTACGAGTGCTCGAACTGCGGGTCCGAGTTCCGGATTAAACTGAGTCACCCCGTTTTTTCGTCCGTTCGCCTCTGTCCGACGTGCGGAACACGACTCGAATAGTATCTACTTTTCGTTAACTCTACAGACTACAGGGCGTCTCATTCACGAGAGGGTTCGTTTATTCCGTCACATCAGCACTAAGCTAACTTCGAAGTAGGGTGTGCATATTATTCGATGGTCTCGAGTGCATGATAATAATTTCACACTGTCACCATAACTGCTTATGGAACGAGAAGATGTCTCTCTTCTATGACCGATTCGGGTAGCGACGAATTCGACCCAACAGCACCAGACCAACGGGAGATCGGTCGCGAAATGGTCGACGATAGTACGGGACTCGGTTCGGTGATGGCCCACGCCTATCGCGGAGAGATAGACCGAGTGGGGACGTGGCGGCAGCGTCTCGACCAAACGACGACATGGGCGGTAACGCTGATGGCAGCAATCTTGACGTGGGCGTTTTCGAGTACCGATAACCCACACTATATCTTGCTGATCGGGATCGTTGTCGTCACCATCTTTCTAGGCATCGAAGCACGACGGTACCGGGACTACGACGTCTTTCGCTCTCGTGCTCGAGTCATCCAAGAGAACCTGTTCGCAAACGCCCTCGACCCGTCTCAAGGCACTGAACGTCGCGACTGGCGAGCGGAACTGAGCAGGGACTATCGCAGGCCGACGCTGAAAGTCTCGTTATTTGAAGCACTCGCAAACCGGCTCCGGCGTGTGTACCTTGCTCTGCTCAGTGTCCTATTGGTCGCGTGGGTCTTCAGGATTACAGCGTTTGCACCGCGCCAAGACTGGCTGACAACCGCTGGAATCGCTCGTATCCCCGGGATTGCTGTAGTTACCGTTGTGGGTGTGTTCTATATCGCACTGCTGGGCGTCACCTTCTGGCCCCGCGAGCGCCATGCCAAGGGTGAATTCCGTGAAGGGGACCCAGACGACTGGAAAGAGACAGACCGATAAATCCGTTCTCTGTATCCAGTAAGCCTACTAATTGGTCTCTAGCCCGGAATATGGATAGAGGGGGTGATGGTATTCGGATATCCGTAATCCGCGTAGACGGGTCAGTGGAGATGAAATGTCAGCAGTCCATCTCGGATACTTTTCTGAACTCAACGAAATGGCGTTTACCGTGTTTCTCTCGATGGTCCTGTGCAATCTCTATTGCCTCATTTGATGAATTCACCATTTTGCCAAAATTACAGTTGATGCAAGACAGGGCATACATCATCGGATTCTTCGAGTGTAGTGGATTTAGTGCCGTAGCCAATGCAGTTTGGTGCGCTTAGCTTAGCGTGTAGACTGACATCTGAGTACCCAGATATCCGTCTAGAGGTGTTCTTGAGTTCCTATATACGTATAGTCGGTTCTTACAGTGTCATCCTCTTACATCAGGATAGCATGGATGCAGTCGGAGGGTGCTCAGGGAGTAGGCTCGAATTCGTCGTTCCCACAGACACATTCCCCGTCTGTTCCCACCGGTCGAAACCCCCCGCCATCTGCTTCTTGTACAGGATATATGTTCCCACATTCTATGCATTTCGCGAATGTAGATGGTTCACCTCCTGATTCGTGCTTCTCAGCCATTGCTAGTTCAGTATGCTATTCAGAATATTAACCAACCCTATTTACCACACGGCTTGCCGACACTACTGTATGCACATTTCCAGCGTCAAGAGTGGATCCGATGACTGTAGAAATTTGGGATAACGGACGTCTACAGAATTCACCGGATCCATTGACATATAGGACAAGACATTGATGAATTTTAGAGATATTTGGAGATGTTCGTTTCTCTCGCGAAGAACTATCTCAGTGTGAAATTTTTGACACTTTTTCTTTACCTTAGAACGCTGTACGCAGCGATAGAGTAAGGGAAATTTTGTGACTGACGTGACCGCTCTATTCAGTACAGGCTACCCAAGCGATCGCCAATCGAGGGTTTCGATAGAGCCGTCTAAACCGCATCCGCTATTCTGAGGTGCCACTAAAGAATGCCTACGACCGCCAGTACGACGGCGTCAACAGCACCAAGACGGGGATTATCTCGATTCGACCGATCCACATGAGGAATATCATGAGGAGCTTCGTCGTCCGAGGGAACGGTTCGTAACTTTCGAGGGGTCCCGCGATCCCGAACGCGGGGCCGACGTTGAAGAAAGTGGCCGCCGCCGCACTCATCGCCTCGAACTCGGAGACGGTCCGTTCGATCCGTGAAGCGTCTACGACGATGAAGATGGTCGCGAGCATGAAGAACACGAGACTTACGAGTGTATACGCGTAGATGTCTCGAACCGTCTCCTCGTCAACGACGGTTCCGCTCAGGCGAACCGGCCGAATTGCGCTCGGGGTGGTGGCGACGAACAGGTCGCGGCGGAACGCCTTCAACACGACCAACCAGCGCAGCGTCTTGATAGAACACGTCGTACTCCCGGCCATACCGCCGATAAACATACAGACGAAGAGCAGGTGCTTGGCCCCCGACGACCAGAAGTTGAAGTCGGTACTCGCGTAGCCGGTGGTCGTGACGATGGAGACGACCTGAAACAGCGAGTGGCGGACGACGGCTTCGAGGCTATCGTACGGGGCCGAATCGACGAGTAACACGCTCGCAATGCCGACGGTGAATAACCCGAGGATGCCGACGTAGAAGCGGAATTCCTCGCTGTCACGGAGCCTGTCGAAGTTTCCCTGGAGGGCAAAGTAGAGTAGGATGAAGCTCGTCGCGCCGGTCGCCATAAAGGGGATAATCGCCCACTGCACGGCGGGCGAGAAAGCGGCGACGCTTGCAGGACGCGGCGAGAAACCGCTCGTCGAAACGGTTGTGAAGGCGTGAGCCACGGCGTCGTATAGCGTCATCTCGGGTGCGAGACCGATGAGGTGTAAGCCGTAGAGGACAGCTACTTGGAGCGCGGTCAGTCCGATGTATATCTTCCACAGGAGGGCGGCGGTCTCCGAGATTCGAGGAGTGAGCTTGTTGACGTCTCGCGTCTGGGTTTCGGTCTCCATGAGCTGCGCCCCACCCACGGAGAGTTGCGAGAGGACGGCCGTCGCGAGCACGAGAATCCCGAGTCCGCCGAGCCATTGGATGACCGACCGCCACATGTGAATCGCCCGCGAGTGCAGTTCGAAGTTTACGATGATGGTCGCACCCGTCGTCGTGATACCGCTCATGCTCTCGAAGAGTGCGTTGATGGGACGGGCGAGGACACCCTCTCCGGCCAAGACGAACGGTACTGCGCCGACGAGGGCGATACTCAGCCACGTGAGCGAGACCATCAGGAACGCCTCTCGGGCCTGCAGGTCGCTTTCCTCCGTCAACTGTTCGAGTCCCAGTCCGACGACCGCCGTCCCGATCATCGGTACGAGAAACGGCACCGTCGCCGTCCCGTCGTAGAGCGCGATTGCGAGCGGAAGGAGCATCGGTATCCACAACCACTTGAGAATGGTTCCGATCAGCCGGAGACTCACCCGCCAATCGACGCGGAGCCTCATATAACGGCCATAACGTCGGAGAGTACGTCCGTAGCGACGAAGAGGACGACGTGATCGCCAGGTTCGATGACGGTGTCGCCGCGGGGGACGACGAAGTCACGTTCGCGGGTTATCGCGCCGATCACGACTTCCGCGGGTAACTCGGTGATGCTCTCCCTGATCGACCGACCTGCGAGGATGCTCTCCTCGTTGACCTCGAACTCAAGAACTTCCGCCTGCCGTCCTTCGATGAGCGAGAGATTTTCGATCTGTCCCTCCTGCGTGAAGCGGACAATCTCCTCCGCAGTCGCCTCTCTCGGATTGATAGCGACGTCTACTCCGACGGTCTCGAACAGGCCGGAGTACTCGCCAATTTCGACGACTGCCACGGTCCGTCGGGCACCGACGTTCTTTGCGAGTAACGAAATGAGGAGATTTTTCTCGTCGCTATCCGTCGCGGCGACGACGGCGTCCGCTTGGTCGATGTGTTCTCCGATCAGGAAGTCAGCGTCCGTCGCGTCGTTCTGCATTACGACCGTATCCGGGAGCTCTTCGGCTAGTTCGCGAGCGCGTTCAGGGTCCTGTTCGATGAGTCTCGGACTAAATCCTCGTTGTTCGAGCAGTTTGGCGGTGTGATAACCGATGTCGCTACCGCCGATGATGACGATATCCCGTACCTCCTCACGAGCTTTAGCCGGTGCAACGCTCCTCGAGAACGCCTGAACGCTCTCCGGTCGGCCGATGACGATTACTCTGTTGTCCGCTTCGATGACCGTCTGCCCGCGGGGGAATATCACCTCTCCGTTTCGGACTAATGCGGCGAAAGTTAGCTCCTCAAATTTATCCGTCTCTTCGACGGTCTGTCCTACAATATCGCTCTCCGCTGCGATTTCGAACTCTGCCATCTGCACGAGTCCGCCGGCGAAGGGATCGACGTTGACCGCCGCTGGAAGACCGATAACCCGAGCGATATCCTCCGCAGTCAGAAGATTCGTCGAGACCATGAAGTCGACGCCGAACGCCCCCTCTGACTGATTCCACGTCTCGAGGAAATTCGCGTTTCTGACCCGGGCGATGGTGAAGGCGTCGCTTACTGTCTTCGCCGTCGAACAGGTGACGAGGTTCGTCTCGTCGTCGTCTGTACTGGCGATGAGCATATCCGTACGGTCGATTCCAGCCTCCTGTAACGTCGAGAGCGAGGCACCGTTTCCGTGAACCGCGAGGATGTCGAGAGAGTACGTGAGGTCGTCTACTTTCTCGGAGTCGACATCGATGACGACGACTTCGTGGCTATCTGTGAGACTTGCGGCGATGTTCGACCCGACTTCCCCGGCACCGACGACGATCACTCGCATCGGTTCGCCCCCAACGTGTTCATTAGGTGCGACTACGAGCGAAGCCTACTAAAATCCGTTCGCGCCGTTCAGAGTGGCGTAATATGGCTTCGGAATTAAAGGTACCTCAGAAAACGCGGAGAAGAATCTCGACTGCGATGGGGAGGGTGACTCGGAGTACTGCAGCGCTAAAGCCGAGGCTGACAAACCCCAAGAGTACGGAGAACTGTGACTCGTCGTCTTCGAAGCCGACGAGGAAGTGATGTAAAAGGAGCGAAGAAGTAACCACGCCAGTGCTGAGGGCGACCAGGGTAATTCCGATGACGAAGAAGGGGTCTCGCTCCAGCGAGAATAACGGATACGACGGATCGATCCATCCGACGGTCGATCCAAGAAAACCGACGACGGCGTAGATAGCGAACCACCCGCTAACGACGAGGAGGCTACGTAGTCCAACGCGAGTAGAGACTTCGAGACACCTCTGGAGTACAGTTGCTATCTTAGCCGTTTTCGACCGAGGAGGTTCCATTATTGGAAAGTCGACGTTCAACGTGGCTGTTCCGACCGATCTAGTTGTCCATCTCTGCCGAATACTGTTAGTAGTATGGATTATGTCCATAACGTCGCCTGAAACAGGCGATACACGGAGGATGCTCAGTTAGCTTTGAAGTCTGCAACAGCCTGTCGGATTCGGTGCGCTTGGGCACGAGCATGGGCGTGTGAGGGACCAATGAGAGTCACCCGATAGCGAAGTTTGGATCCGGTCTCGCCAGACGGAAGTTGTGTATCCGTGAGAACAGCAAGCAGATACCCGGTATTCGTCCGATACTCGATTCTCTTACCAGTCGTTTTCGTTCGAATACCCGACACCCGCTTAGTGATACGCTTCCGCTCCTCCCCTTTATCGATGGTCAGGAGTATCTCTTTGTATCTCATACGACTGTATAGCCCTTCTCAGCCAAGATGTTCTGAATCTCGTCTTCGTGGGCGCTGTCGATTTGGCCTCGTGGTTGGAGTTGCATCTCATCAGTTTCTGTCGGACTGAATTGGTAGGTGATAGCGGTAAACTCTCCATCTTCTGTGTATCCGTGAACCTCAACCAGGACCTCGTTAGAATAGGAGAATACCGAGCAGTTCGTAATCTCTGTTAGCGAGTCCTCCATGTTCGAAAATAGTCGGCGACGAGTTAAAGATCAGCGTCAGTAGGGACGTAACTCTACTGAGTCATCTACTATCGATTTCATTCTGTTGTTAAATCCGAGATGGAAGTTACCGTCGCCAGTAGGCCGGGGTGAAGACGACGAGGACGGATATTATCTCGAGCCGACCGATCCACATCAGGAACACCATGTAGAGTTTAGCGAGGTTAGAGAAGGGGAGGAAACTGTTCATCGGTCCGACGATACCGAACCCCGGACCGATATTCCCCAACGTCGCTATCGCGACGCTCATCGCTTCCAGCGCGGAGATTCCGAGGCCGGTTCGGACCGCGTCCAGGTAGATCACTATCGTCGAGAATACGAAGAGCGAGACGAAGAGGAGGACGAAGATGAATATGTCCCTGACCGTCTCCTCGTCTATCACGCTGTCAGACATTCGGAGGGGGCGAACCGCGGTTGGGTGGACGGTCGTGAACAGTTGCCGACCCATCGCGCGGTAGACGATGTACCAGCGGACGATCTTTATCGACCCGGCGGCCGACCCCGCGGACCCACCGAGGAACATGGCGAACAGGAGGACGAGCTGCGTCGGCTGTGACCACGTGTTGAAGTCCATACTGGCGTACCCGGTAGTCGTGACGATGGCGATGGTCTGAAAGAGCCCTTGACGCAGGGAGTTCTCGACGTCTCCGACGAGGGGGCCGATATTCGACGGAACGGTTGCCAGTCCGACTCCACTACCGAGGAGGACCGAGATGAGCAGTCCGACGACCCCGATGGCGAGGAGATACGATCGGAACTCCGGATTATCCGTGAGTCGCTTCGGCTCACCCTGGAGAACGTACCAGAACAACGCAAAGTTGGTCCCCGCGACGATCATGAACGGCATCACGGCCCACTGAACAATCGGTGTGAAGGCTTCCACGCTCCGAGCTTTGGGTGAGAAGCCACCGGTCGGTAAGGTCGTCAAGGCATGCGCGATGGCGTTGTAGAGGTCCATATTTGGAGCGAGGCCGGCGAGGTGGAGGCCGTAGTAGACGAGTGCCGCTGCGATGGTAAACCCGAGATAGATCTTCCAGAGGGTACGGGCGGTCTCTTGAATACGCGGTGTCAGCTTCTCGAGCGAAAATCCCGGTGCCTCCTCGCTGATGATCTGCGCTCCGCCGACGGACAGTTCGGAGAGAATCGCCACCATGAGCACGAGGATACCCATCCCGCCGATCCACTGGGTGAGCTGTCGCCACATCATGATCGAACGGGAGTGCTGTTCGACGGATATCTCTCCGAGGACGGTCGCACCTGTGGTCGTGAACCCGCTCATACTCTCAAACAGGGCATTTACCGGGTGTGCGACGGTTCCCTGCCCCGCGACGAGATAGGGTATCGTCCCGAAGAGGGGGACCACTAACCACGTCACGCTCACCATGAGAAGCGCTTCACGGTTTCCAAGGTCACGGTCAGTACGAAGCCGTTCGAGCCCCACACCAGTGACGGCCATCGCGGCCGCAGCCACCAGAAACGGGAGGAGATCCTCTCCATAATAGAGAGCGACGAGAGCCGGGAATAGGGGCCCGAGAGCTAACACCTTCAGGATCGTTCCGAGGAAACTGAAACTGGAGCGCCAATCTACGTAGATGTCCAAGTCGAACGTCGACGCGCTCATTTGACCCCCCATCTCGCGAGATTGTGGCAGTCACCACAGAGAGATCCTGCACCGTACTCCAGACTGATTTGGTTAGAGAACCGTAACGGCCGCTCGGCCGTCACGTAGCCGAAGGTCCAAGATTCCCGAGCCACTACCATCGTGTACGAATACCTAACATTATGACCGTAATCATCGTTGGGGCCGACGATGTCGGACGACGCCTCGTCGAACTTGCAGTCGAAGACGGTATCGACCTCGTCGTCATCGAAGAAGACCCCGAACGAGCCGAGACCGTCCGTGCAGAGTACGACTGTACCGTCATCAACGACGACCCGGCGTCGTTACAGACTCTCGAGGAGGCCGGAGGAGAAGGAGCGGACGCCCTCGTTGCGAGTACGAGTAACGACGCGGTCAACATCACGACCTGTTTGTTCGGACAGCAACTCGGCATCGATACGACCGCTTCCATCATAAACAACGCCGAACACGGCCGCCTCTTCGAGCAGTTCGGGATAGAGACGGTCGGAAACCCCTATCGGCTGGTCGCGGAGCAGTTCTATTCGTCCGTCGTGCATCCCTCTATCGTCGATCGGCGGATCTTCCGAGGAAACACGGAGATTCTCGAGATCCGAGTCAGCGAGAATTCTTCAATTGCGAATCGGACTATTTCGGAAGCTGTATCGTCTCGAATCTTAGGTGACGACGTGACAGTTATCTCCGTTCATCAAGAGCGTCTTGAGTCTCGTTCGACCGTCCCGAACGGTGATACACGAATCAAGGCCGGAGACCACGTCACCCTCATTACTCCGTCCGGGACGTGGAGCCGAGTGGCGGAAGCGTTCGAGTGAGACCGAGTTCACCTCACCGCCGTCCGAACAACCGCTCGCGGAGCGATCGGTCGGTCGGCCGTTCGGCCAAGAGCACTGTACGGTCGACGCCTTCGGCGGCCTCGACTACTTCGGACCCCTGCAGTAACCGCGAGAGGAGTCCACGACCGGTCGCTCCGATAATCACCATAGTACAGTCCTTCGCGGCGTCCGCGATCGCTGTACTCACGTCACCACCTTCGACGCGGAGGTTCGCCTCGCCGAGGTTACGTTCGGAGGCCCAATTCTCGAGGAACTCCTGACCCGCTTCTCGGTCGTCGTCGACGTTGAGTAGGGTGATCCGAGAGCCGTACTCGCTTTGGAGCAGCGTGGCAATCTCCGCGGAGAGATCTGAAGAGGGACCGCCCGCGGTGGGAACGAGGAGGTGATCCGGATCGAAGCCACGGTTCCTGAGAGCGACGACGTCGCAGGGGAGACTCGTTCCGAGGTCGTCCATGGCGCTCTCGATTCGACCTGGTGAACCGTGAGACTCCGGCCCCCAACCCATGACGACCAGGTCGGCGTCGTGTGAACGCGCCGCGTCGAAAATCTCCTCGAACGATCGATGTGAGAAGATGGTCGACTTCTCGATTGGGGTTCCGAACGACTCGGTGTCACGTTCCGCGGCATCGAGGAGTGCTTGGGACTCTTTTTTCTCCTCGTCGAACTGCTCTGCCGCGAACTCAAGTGTGGTCTGATCTGGAACGGTGACAATATGTAGTGCTTCAACGATTCCGCCTCGCTGTTTGGCGATTGCGCTTGCGAGGGTGATGAGGTCGGACTCGTGTTCTGGATTCGCCAGCGGAACCATCACTCGATACTCGCCGCCATCGGGTTTCACGCTCGTTGCGGCCGAGACGACTGCGTCGGGCATCGTCTCGCTCCGTTCAAGGATGAACTCGGGGAGGACCCCTTGGACGGTCGTGCGCGACTTCGCGTACGCGAGGTACCAGAGGATGGCACCGCCGACCAACAACGCGCTGAGTAGGATCACGGTCGGCGAGATGAACGCGATGAGCGCGAACGAGAGAACGACCCCGAGAATCGGGATTGCGGGGTAGAGCGGGACGCGGTACGATGGCTCGTAATCTACGACGTTGGCCTCTCGCATCACTATCAGGGCGATGTTGAGCAGTCCGTAGATGATCAGGTGGAGGACGCTCCCCAGGGTCGCGAGCAACTCGACGCTACCGGCGGCGATGAACAAGAGGATGAGTCCGCCGGTGATCGCGATGGCGCGGTAGGGAGTGCCGAAGCGGTTGTGTATTGCGTTGATCTCGGGAGTGACGATGCGGTCGCGACCCATCGCGAAGTTGATTCGAGACGATGCGAGGATCGACGCGTTGGCGCTGGAGGCTGTTGCGAGGAGGCCGCCTAGGAGAAGCGCCACCGCACCGACGGGACCGAGTAGGAGCCGACCGACTTCGACCACTGCGATGTTTCCGGCGAGTTGTTGTTCGGCGATGAATCCTTGTTCGACCGCGGCCGTCATCGTAAGCAGTACGAGCGCGTAGATACTCGTCACGAGGACAACGCTCCCAATAATCGCCCGCGGAAGGCTCCTGTCGGGATCTTGGATCTCCTCTGCGACGCTCGTAATCTGGACGAACCCGAGGTAAGAAACGAAGATAACTCCCGTCGTCGTGACCAAGGGAGTGAACCCCTTCCCCGCAGGGAGGTTGCTCAAGTCGGCCCTGAGCGCCCCCACGACCGTGAACACCGCGAGAATGATTACGAGTATACCGACGATGACGTTCTGGAGTCGGCCCGTCTCCTTCGCGCCGACGTAGTTGACGAAGACGAAGAACGCCGCGCCGAGAAGCGCGATCATCTTCACCGGAGAGACCGTGACGAACCCCAGCGATAGCGATCCGGAGATGCCGACGATAGCTTGGACGTATTGCCCGAATCCGACCATGTAGAAGGAACTCGCGAAGGCCAGTCCGAGCCAGTTCGCCCACCCCGTTATTGAGCCGAACAGCGGTCCGAGAGCCTGATTCACGTAGTAGTACGCACCGCCGGACTTCGGCATCGCCGTTCCGAGTTCGCTCGCGGAGAAGGCAGTCAGTAATGCGATCGCGCCGCCTAAGACGAACGAGAGGACGGCGTGCCAGCCGGCGCTCTCAATGGCCGTTCCCGGAAGGACGAAGATTCCCGCCCCGATCATCGTGCCGACGCCGATGGTCAGGGCCGCGAGCGGCCCGAGGTCTTTCGCTAGTTCCTCGTCGCCTGCGCTCATGTTTCGGCGTCCCTCCGGGGGAGTGCAATGACGGGGTACTCCGCTTGCGTTACGAGTTGGAGTGAGAGGTCACCCGAGAGGAACTGCATGAGACGGCCACCACCGCGAGACCGATATGCGATGGCGCTCGCTCCGACTTCGTCGGCGGCATCAAAGATCGCCTCAACGATATCCCTCGAATAGGCCGTTTGGTCCGCAGCGTCAGGAAACACTTCGCGGACCGCCGCGAAGGCTTCCTCCGCTACTTCTTCGGACTGTTCGACCGGCGTCTTATCGGGGACTCCTCCACCCTTTTCTACTACGTGTAATGCCGTCACACGCTCGGGGTCGTACGGTGCCAGTACACGAGCGGTGTCGCGAGCGTCCTCCTCGTTTGCGACCGGAAGAAGAACGTGTGCGAGGAGGTTATGGTGATTCTCCTTGTCAGTAGAATCCATATCGGATAAATTCGATCCTGGTTAGTTATACCCTTGTAGAATGGATAGAAAAGGTAAATCCTCATAGAGCCAATAGCATTTCTGGCCATTTTGGCTTATCCGAGGTTAATCAAGAACCGTCCACTCGATATGCTAAGTAGCGCGTGCTTACTGCTCGAAATCCGTGCTATCAACTGACTGGTGACTGCTGTCTTTCTAGGAGTGATACAACTAATTCGTCCTCTCGGACGTCAACGAAACCAATCCCTAGTCGTGGTTGGCGCTATGTCATGAATGGAGCGATTGACGCGATATGCTGGGTCACCCTAGCTACCCGGAGGATAAACGCTATCAAGAGCGCAAGAGGGGTGAGGCCAACCACAACCGTCAGAAGAGTGAAGCCGAATATCACCGGCATAGGGGCAGCCGCCGTGGGATAGGAAGCAATCTGAATGAGTAACGCGACCGGGAGAGGAACAGCCAGTATACCGACATACAAGAGGGATCGAGAGAGCTTCGCGAGTTCTTCCTTCATGAATATCGTTGTAAAGTACTGTCGAGCAATGTCGAGATTCTTCAAATCGGCGCTCAACGCATCAAGTGTGGAGAGCAGCTGTTCATAATCACCTCCTTCGTAAGCCGACTCGAGCTGATGACACTCATGAATGTAGGTCGCGTATTTAATGCCGAAGAGGGGAACGATCACCGAAGAGAGCTTCTCCGATGTTGTGTCGAGTCGCTCGCTCACTTTGGCACATTCCTCTGGTAGTTCGTCGATAAGGTGGGTACTAGGTTCGGTGGTGGAATCAGAGAGGAGTTCTGTGAGCGAACCGGCGCGCTCTTGGGTCTGCTGAAGGAGTTGTTGCAGGAAGTCGCCTGGATCGGTCGGGGGTGCCGGCTGGGTGAGGGCTGCCTGCCGGTAGTCGGCTGTTCGGCCAACCTCGTCTCGGAGCGACCCCGGAGACTCTAGTTCTTGGGAGAGGATCACTTGACTGAGCGCGACCACAAGGGTGATGAGCGTGATATTCCCTCCGACCAATGCGCTCGCGATATACAACAGCGGCGTGAAACTGCGGATGGCGAACCGTGAGAAGAGAGGGATAAGCACCACCAGAGTCATGGCGAAGAGTACGCCAGTGGCGACGCTAAATCGATGTCCGGAGAGGAGCAGCCATCGGCTGAATCGGTTGTCCATTCGTTGATTGGTTCTTCGTCGGTTAGCAGGAAAAGTAGGGTGCTTCTCCCACCTTCTCTCTGAATTAGGATTTGATTCTCGAATTACGAACGATCTTTGTCTTCCCTGTTCTGAGCGATTGGTTCTGTCACACTAAATGCCGAGGCGGTGACCAAGACGCGAGGATACTGCTGGCGAGTTCCCTGACGGCGTCGTCACGGTGCTCTTCGACGAGAGCGCGGAGTTCTCTGTTCGTTGCTTCGGGGGGTCTGGCAGACGTGCTACCTCCGTGAGGACGGCCATAGGTGGTGCTCGACGGCGTCGTCAAACAACCGCCCGTGGCACGCTCCTATTTCGGGGTAGGTGGGGAGAACCCCCGCTGGCGGGCGGTTAGTTCTGCGCCGAACAGCCGGCGCGGTGCGCGAGGCGGTCGAGGTCGGCAGGGATGCACTTGGCGCCGGCCCTCCTCACGCTTCGTCTTGTGCGCGCTTCGAAAGCGTCCCTTCCCCGCGGTCCCCGTCGCCGACGTGGACGATGCCCTCGGCACGTCTCCGGCGGCCTCACCCTCGCCACCCTCACCGCGTCGGACACCACGCCGTCTCGTCGCCGACGGTGGGCGCGTCGAACCCCGCGAACCCTTCGCGCCTGGTGAGCGTCTCCCCGCCGACGTAAACGCCGAGACGACCGACTAACTAAACGCGAAACTGGGCCGCGGCGGTAGAACCCTTTCTGTCGAGGTGTAACCCTCTTCCTCACATAATCAGCCACTATCCTTTTGCAATAAAGCCGTCTAAATCCTGTATGGCCTCGTCTACTGAACTTATCGAAAATATAGTCTCAGAAATAAATACACCCTCGCCTGACGTTCCACCTCTCTATGAAACAATTGACCCTGGAGTACTCGCGGAGTTCGTTAACTCGGTGGAGGATGAATCCACTACTATCATGTTTTGCTACTGCGGGCACGAAGTAACTGTCCGAGGGGATGGGGAGGTCATGGTTGCGCGGAGGACTCCTCCTTAACTGAAGAATTAGTTTCGTCGTCCCTATGGCTTCTCGCTGGCCGCAGTGCATCGGCCCGAGTGCCTGCCGCGCGCCGTGTCGAAGGGCGCGTTCACCGTCGGGCGTCCAGACGCCACCCTCGTAGGCCTACAGCGCGCCGTTGTCGCGGCGGACTCGGACGTGTACGTCTTCGACGACGCGTGTCACCCCTAACACGCACACGGCCTTCTCGCGGTCGGAGAGGCCGCCAATGTCGTTGTCCTCGATCAATCACGCGAACTGGCGGAGGGTATTGGGAGTTTGCTGACATTATTTTCGGTGTTTCTTACCGTTTTTGCTCGGCTGGACTGTGGGCGACTCGACGACCTCTCCCCAGTCGCGCGATTTTGTTTCTGAAGCCACTCGTGCTTATCCAGGGTTAAGCTGGAAACCGAATCACTCGATATGCTAAGTAGCGCGTGCATACTGACGTTGGAATTCTGTCACCCAGTTACTCACAGTAAACAGCTTGTGTGAATATGTTGATTGGTTAACCGCTCTCACCACCAAGTGGTACTATGTCTCGTGAGCAAGAAAAAATGACCGAGGAGAGTCCAAACACCGGGGGAGAACCGACTGCATTTGCCAAATGCACAGAATGTGGGACGGTCTATCCGGCACAAGAGATGACAAACGAGAATTATCGTCCAATAGGGACTAACGGCTCATGCAACTGTGGTAACGAGGAGTTCAACCTCGCTATCTGAAGAATGCCCTCATGTCCTCTCCAACTCGGTTCATTCGCCATCGTTTGAAACTGATGCTAAATCTGTGCCCTGTCTGTAGCGGTTGTTCAGGATGGGTTCTGAAGAAAGAAACTGCACCACCAACTACTGGAAAAGAGAATTCGCGTCGAGAACAACTACTCGGCGTGTTTATGGATGTGAATATGAATCTCCACCAGCGTTCCATCGACCTCAACGGTCGCCGAGGGTTCACTCCCGCCGTCGGCGACGGCTACGGCTGGGACCTTCCGCCCGTGGATTCACGAGCGCCGTCTGACCGGTCTGGCCGGGTGTATTCGAGAGTGGTGGTCGCTCGTTGATAGTGGACTGTGGTCCTCATCGCCAAATAGTCTCTTCCGGGTGGCATGAGTAAGTTTTGTTGGGAGGATGGAAACCACCTGACTCCTTCAAACCTCCCTCTTCAGGAGCATCGGACAGCGTTGAGGTGTTGTCCGACATTCTCTGCCGAGATGTTCCATTTTGGCTTAGAGCGACGCGCCGGGGAGTTTCCCGTCATCGGCGGGGGAACTGAAATGAGAAGTCGATGTTGTCGGCCCCGCGCCGTAGGATGGGCTTCTTGCTTTGGCCGCTCTCCTCGAACTCAACGACGCCCAGCGCTTCGAGTTCCAGGAGATTCCGGTGCACATCGCGGTAGTCGCGGTCGACGGCGGCGGCCGCCTGCCGGATGTTCTCGGCTGTTCGGCAACGATCGCTTCGATGAGTTCGAGATTCGATGTCCGCATGAGGCGGTCGACGTCGTCGAACTTTTCGAAGTTGAGGATGAATCGCGCATCCTGTTCGACCGCCGCGCCGCTCTCGCCGGCTTGCGCGGCGGAGTCGCTCGCAGACGGCGCAGTGCGCCTCGCGTTGCTTGAACGTGATTTTGAGTGTGTTGTCGGTCACGACACACCTCGAACCTCCTCGTTATTCGATGTGCGGAAGTCGTACTCGACGTGGAGATCGTCGTACCACACGGTGAGGCGTTTCGAGCGACCGTCATCCTTGAACTTGATGACCCCGAGTTCTGTGAGGTCGGTGAGTGCGTTCGAGATGTTCTTGATGTCTCGGTCGACGAGACGGGCAAGTTCACGCTGACTCCCCGGCTCTTCGCGAGCGATGGTGCGGATGAGTTCGAGGATCTTCTCGGTTAACACACGCGCCAGTGCCGCCTCATTGGGGAGCGAGACGCTGTACTGGTCTTCGCCCATCTCGCCGGCGTCAGCGTCGCAGCCGCCGCTGAGCGCACGGTCGAAGAACTCTTCGTCTGATTCAACGCGGATGGTGAGTGTCGTGTTGGTCATGGGTAGTGGATGATGGCACCGGAGTAGTTACAGGTTGATACCGATTTCGTCGGCGAAGCGGCGGAGGAGCGCTTCCACGCCGGGAAAGTCAATTTATTCCACCTTATCGCCCTCATGGCGCTCATGCGGACCGTGGTGGTTGTCGTATCGGAGGATAGGGTCGTCGCCCCCTTCTCTCCGTAGTGAAACCCGTACTTTACACCTTCTGGGTACGTCTCTGATTCGGGGACCGAGAGGATGCGAATCGCGACGACCTTGCTGTCTATTTTACGGCGGTCTTCGAACGCAACTTCGACGTCGTCCTCGGGTGCCATCTCTCAACTGTTGGTACGGATGCCATCATACATTGTTGGTGAGAAGGCCAACGCTGTAGTGCCACGAGATGGCTACCCACCTGAATCGTCCGACAGCGGCTTTTCAAGGGAGTCATCGGTAGCCACTACGCACGCGGAGAGGGGAGTCAGACTGACGCGCGGCGGCTTGGTCCGCCGTCGAAAACAATCCCCATGCGTGAAAGGCTGAGGGTGGGGACTCAGACATGGAGTGATATTATATTTCAACGATATGTACAGAGTGAGGAGTGCACAGAACTACCCCATAGAGAGCCGGTGTTCCTGCCGATAGCGACATTTCCAATGTGAGAGAAGCGAGATGTACAGGGGGTAGGCAAACTATCGTGCGAGCGGGGGAGTGAGCGTGCATATGCACGCCTGAGGGGAATTTTCGCCGTTCACCCTACACACCTACTACACAAGTATTCGCGTATGAATGCATCCACTTGTTATTGACTCGGCGGTGTCGCGTCACATTAGTGAGATTCCGAACTCAGTGAAGCAGACCCACAAAGATATTCAGGTCGTTCGAGCGGCAATCAGTCTTCTTAAATAGACTTTTCGGGAGGAGTGAACGTGCCGATTGATATCGTGTACAGCGACACCGTCGCTACCCGCAGCAGGGAGGCGACTAACACTGCGAGCGGTAAGAGGATTACCCCGGTCGCGACCGCCACCACGATTGGCAAGTACGCTGGGTCGATCGCGGTCGACACATCCGAGGCAGCAGTGTAGGTGTGTGAGAGGAAGTACGTCACGAGCACTGCCGGAACGCCGGTGTATATTAACCGCCGCGAGAGGATAGCGAGTTCTTGCTGAAGGGTGAGTGTCTTGAAGAACTGCCGCATCGTCGCGACGGCCTTCAGTAGCACCAAAACGTCGTCGAGAGCCTCGTCGGCCTCGTCGGAAAGTCCCTCGCCGTATTTGCTCCGGAATTCCCGCGTCGTGTTGAGGTGGTCGGCGTAGTCTGTTCCGAGCGTGACAACCAACACCTTAGACGCATCATTGAGGTCCTCAGCCGTCCTGAGGTGATCGGCGTAGTCGGTGACTGCCGACTCGTACGACTTGACGTCATCCCCTGAATTGAGGCTAACAGCTGCACTCTCGACTTCCTTCCGGAAGTCCCCAACGCGGTGTTCCAAGGTATCGGCGAGGAGGCCGATGAACGCGGTGGGTTCGTTCGGACTCACGTCCACGTCTGCGATCTCCTCGACGGTGCGCCGGTAGTCGAGGGTTCCTTCGAGCATGTCCGAGAGGCTCCCTGCCGAGCCGAAGAGCCGCGAGAGGATGAGCTGGTTAATCGATAGGACGACCGTGAGAAGCGTCAGCACCCCCGACAAGAGACCGCTCGATAGTGCCGTCGAAAGGTTACTCCCGGGGCCGACGTAGACGAGGCCGAACTCGATCAATAGCGCCTCCAATGTGATGAACAGAAGCGAGAGAGTGACAGCCACCCCGAAGCGGTTCCCCGTGAGGAAGAGCCAGCGAGTGATTGGATTGCTGACGTCGGTGGCCCACGACCCACTCATCCCTGGATCACCATCACACTCACGCTACTTCTCGAAGTGGGTTAAGCGTCGCGCTGGTATTAAATACTGATTATACATATATACGAGTATACACCGTGGACTTCTCATTCGGTTCTTAGGTGATTCTCGGAACACCAAGTGCTACATTCATATTCCTACTCAGTGGTAGGGTCAGTGTTACTGGGACGGATAAACGAGCCTCAGTGATGAACACACCCTCTGTATTCAGCACGCAACTTTTGACAGCCAAGTGGTCACTCACCGACAAGTGCACTATGTTTGGTTGGGTAAATTGGATGAGATGATAACAATTCTTGGCCCACAAAATTATGATAACAAAATACTTAACAGTGGAAGAGATTCCCAAATCAGAACATGGCAGTTACACAAAACGGTACTCTGTCTGGGCAGTCACTCAATGACTACTTCGCGGTCTTGAGCACCGAACACCGACAGGCCGTCGTCAGTGTCCTCGCAGCAAGAGACCGCTCAGTTACCCTCTCGTCTCTTGCACGGTGGGTCGCCGCAGAGAGACAGAGCGTCGAGCGAGAGACGATAGCCGAGCAAGAGATCAAACGTACGAAAGTGAAACTCCACCACAGCTCCCTGCCGATGTTAGACGATGCGGGCGTTCTTGAGTATTGTTTTGAGGACCAGCGCGTGGTTCCGACTGAGGCCTTGAAAACGGTAGAGAGATTCCGAGAGACGGTTTCGCCGAAGTGAGGTACTTACGTGGATACGGGAGTATACCTATACCCTCAGCTGGTGCGGTTACTCATATATCTGAAATCGACTGTTAACGCCGTGCAGGATTACGCGGATACATACTTATACGAATACCTCGCAACTCGGATCGCACGTCACTACACGGGTATTTTGGTTTCAGAGAGAGTCTGGGAACTCCTTCGAGTACGGCTTCGTTTAACGTACTAGAAGACAGCCTTCTACGACACCGTCTCAGAGCTAAGAACAGAGAACCCACATATCGATCAATCCGCCAAATTACCCGAGCTTACCAAGAGCACTCTCTGAGATGGAGAGGGTATGTTTAGTACTACAATTTCCAGTATTCTACCCGTTTTTCGTCGATCCATCCGTTTACGTAGTGATGATCACTCACCGAGTTATACTCGAACGACTTCCGTAACGAAACCCCCGTTCGCGAATTTGGTCGCGCAGCGATCGCACAACTCGAGCGTCTCTGTCGAGCCAGTCGTGTATATCACTTGTATAACACGTGTTCTATTGATTTCGCATTCTTGACATTCGATCATGCTTACGCCCTCCAAAGCGACGAGCGGGAGTTCATTCCACTCTCTTTCGAGTCTTCTAGTCGTGAGAAGCGATGTCAGAATTGCTATTGGCTATACAACGTCGTTTTACCCCTGCTATCGATGCGAACGCTCCGTCTCCGAGAGCGTATTTCCGAGGATGTGATTGATCCCGCGCCGGAGGCGAGACGCCACAGCTTGCTGGGAAATACCGAGTTCGTCACCGATCTCTTCCATCGTCACCTCGCGCGGGGATTCGAAATACCCACGCTCGTAAGCGAGCTCTAGTGCTTCTTGTTGTGTATCAGTAAGTTCTGCCTCGGTTTCGGTCTCGAGCGGCGTCAGTGCATGCAGTTCCGTCAGCTTGACTGGGATGCCCAATTCTCGACAGCGAGAGTAAAAGCTCGCAATATCGCTTCGAGTATCCCCACGAATGTCGAACGTCCACTGCCGGTTCGTACCGGCAGCTTTGATGAGCGGGATGTCGATCTCGGTCAGCACGCTCAGTACGTCAGCGTATTCGAGTGACCACTCGACCCGCAGTAGATACTCGTCCTCGACGGAATCGACGAGCTGGATTCGATTCACGCCTGGATGGTCGGCAAACGCTCCCTCAATGTCGTCAGCTTCCGTTCCTCGAACCCAGAAATAGGGGATCACTACGTCCTGTGACGGGATCAATCGCTCCAGTTCAACCGTCACGTCCGGTAGTTGTGCGAACACGGTGCCGAGAGGGAACTGATTGGATGGGACGGTAAAAGTAGCCTCAGTAGCCATTACTCGAACGATGTCACGGTGGCTGTAAAAACCCCACATGAACTGTGTATGCGAACCACGTGGGAATCGCTGGAAGAGACGATAGTCTCTCGTCTCTAAATCGCCCACCTAACGGAGGTAGAGCATACTATGTAATATTGCTTCCTCTAATTAAACATAGGACGAGTTACCCAGAGGCTGATGGTATTCGCCCGCATAATCATAGGCTGCTCCTTCAATAAGTTCACAGCCTGCACTTATCGATCACTCAAACGGTGCCGGAGAAGGCAGAATCTACGACGCACTAACCGGCTAGCGCGGCAGCGGAAACCACCAGAGGTAAACTACCCCCTCCCCTTTTCCGGTGCTACCTCCTACGAGCCAATATGGCGGGAAAGACGACCGAACAACTCGAATACGAGTGTGCCAGTTTGCTCAAAGAGTTCGGCTTCACCGAGTACGAAGCCTACACGTTCGTCTATCTCCTTCGACTCGGGGTTGGCACCGCAAAGGACGTCGCAGAGGTCGGCGATGTGCCCCGCACCCGCGTCTACGACGCGGTTGACGCCCTTCACGAGGCTGGACTGGTCGATATACAACACACGTCGCCCAAGAAATTCACGCCGGTGTCACGAGAGAGCGCCCTCCGCAAACTCAACCTCCAACGCGAGAACACCATTACGGAGTTGAGTGAACTGTTCGAACACCTCGAACCCGCCACTCGACCGCCCGAGGAATTCGGGGTGTGGACGGTCACCGGTCACGAAGCTGTCACCATTCGGCTCCTCGAATTCATCAACGACGCGGAAGATGAACTCATCTACATGACCGTCGACGAACTCCTCACCGACGACCACCTCGACCACCTGAAGGCGGCTGAAGAGCGTGGCGTCGACATCTATCTCGCGGGGATTTCCGAGCCCGTTCAGGTCCAGATCCAAGAGCGGGTTCCCGCGGTTGAACTCTTCGAGACGCTGTGGGCGTGGTCCGATGAGGGAGCCGGAAGTCTGCTCATCACCGACAAGCGAACCGCTCTCGTGAGTGTCTTCCTCGGCCAGGACGCGACGGACAGAATCCACGAGACGGGCATCTGGGGGACGGGCGAGTACAACAGCCTCGTCGTGGTGCTGCGGGCCATCTTCACTTGGCGACTCAGAACCCTCACCTCCCAACCTGATGAATAGATCCTCTGAACAATCTACTAAGTGACCGTTTTCGTGCACGTGAGTGCGATATGTACGTTCTCAAGTGGGCTTCGAGAGCTGATTGAGTATCTCAAGTTTGTCCGAGAGAATGCCCAATACCTGCAAGATGCTCATGCAGGAGAGGTTGATGTCACTGGCATTCTCTGTACTGATGGAATCGATGTTAACAGCAATCAGTCTGGGTCCGTTCAGCATGTGACCACATCTGATCTAACTCAAGAATTTGTACAGTGAGCTAACATCGCCATCCAACGATCTGTAACTGGGCTATCTCAATCTGTTTTTCCACTCCAGGATGCCGAGCGGCCGAGGGCCTTCATCGAATCACCTGTACCTAGCTCGAAGAAGAGAATAGATCAGGAGTTATCAAGCAACGAGCGCGCTCGCTGGACGTAGCTGTTCGCATCCCAGCTTCGAGCGGTACTGATCCCATCAAGGAGGATGCGTGCCTCGTCGACCGTCAATCGGCCTGTTCGAACAAACACTGAGAGGAGTGTCGGCGTCGTTACAAGTCGTGTATTGGCTAGTGAGGCGTGGATCAACCCAAGACGATTGAATTCATCACAGAGAAAGAGTGTGGCGCCGATCTCGTTTGCAAGGGTGACAGCTGCGTTCTCACCATCATCGAGTGGGAACTCGGCATCGAGATTGACTGATTGGACCGTGAGTTCGGCAGTTCGACCAAGGACTGCAGTTGCAGCTTCTCCATGCTGATCATCGTACGAGGCGATCTCTTGGAGTTCCTCAATTACCTCGTCTGGAACGAACACGTCATAGCCCTCCAGACAGAGCGAGAGTGGATCAAGATCGAAGTCCGAGACGATACCCAAACTCACGAGTGCGGATGTATCTGCGACCAACCCTGCCATCTATAGCTCGGCGACTTCGTCGACAAAGTCTTCATCCAACTGTTGTTTCAACACCCGGAGGTTCGCTGCCTCTTCAGCGCCGACGAGTGCTTTGAGCTGCTCGAAGGAGATTTCGTCGTCATAGTAGGCAGCAGCGATCTCTTGAGTGAGTGCATCATCGTGAGCGGCATCTTGGAGGTACTCTCGAAGCGCAGTCACGAGGACGTTTGTTCGGTCTTCCCCGAGCACTGTAGCGAGTGCGTCGGCCCGGTCAATAAGCCGATTGGGTGCTCGAAACTGCACGCGCTTTTTGTCGGTGCTCATTATGTGTACATTGTGAGCCAACGTACTTAGCCGTTTTCGTGTGTACGATGTGAGCCTCACTGAACCTGTATAGAGTCGCTTTAGACTCCTCGATATCCTCTCTAACGGATCGTCGAATCAAACATGGATACGACTACTCTGGCCACCTCCCAGCCACGTAGTCACGCACTTACCAATCAAGGAGTTTCTCACCGGCCAGAGGGGCGACAACGGCCCCACTGACGGCGATCGCGGAGCCGAAAAACGTAGCCAGTAGTGGTGGTTCGACAGCATACACCAGCGCGAAGAAGCCGCCTGCCAATCCGAATACAACGAATCCAGCAGCTGCCTCTCGGCGATTTGACGGCTGAGCGGGTGTTGAATCGGCGATGCCACGCCAGATGAGCCACCCTCCAACCCCACTTCCGAGTGCGGCCACGCTCTCGAAGGTGGCTCCCTGGATGAGTCCTAGGGCGCCGGCGCCGACCGCGACAAGGAGCACTCGAGCAGGGGCAGTACCTCGATCGGCGATCACGTAGAGCACACCCAGTACTATCACTCCGAGAGCAACTCCGACCACAACATCAACCAGGTAGTGGACGCCCAAGATGAGTCGTGAGAGCGAGACGAGACCAACGATAGCTGCGACTCCGAGCCATCCCGGCGATAATTCGTCTTCGAAGACGACGAGTGCGAACCCACCCCATACCAGAGTACTCCCGAAGGCGTGGCCACTCGGAAATCCGGGGCCCGACCCAGTTGCGATTGAAGCTAACACGCCCTGGAAGACGGCTGGAAGCCACACTATGATTGGTGGATCACCCGCACCGGGAGGCCGAGGGAGCAGGAAGAAATTCTTGAGCACTCCAATAAGAGCCACGTACGTGAGTAGGAGACCAAGAACGAACAGGCCACGCCGCCGATCGATCCCCCACCGCGGGAACTGATCGCCGGCGACGTACAGAAGACCACCCAACAGGAAGAGAAACCAAACATCGCCAAGCTGGGTTAAGAGAGCGAAGACTACGAGAACGGGTTCTGATGCCCAGCCGTGAAGCACCTCGACCACCCCGATACCGCGGTCACCTCCGAATAGATTCACACCGGAATATATCAACTACAATCCCGTTAAGACACTGGCCTGTATCGGTCGGTCAGATGGCCGTGTAAACTACTGCTGTAGATTCAACATGGCAGTACCTGGTAAGACCTGAGGAAGAACGGAAGAGCTCTGGCCGTTCTCAGCCGTCCGACTCGTTCCCGTTGCCCTCGGTGTGGATCCCGAGGACCGGTCCCTCGGTCGCAGCGACGTACACAGTGGTCTCCGTGCCATCATCGGCTACGACTTCAACTTCATAGATGGGGAGCCCCTCGTCGGTCCTGAGCTCAACCTCCGTGACGGTGCCGGCAGTTTCGTTCTGCGCGATGGCGACCGCATCGGTAGCCGACCGCAGCTCGCGCAGGTTAAGCGCCCGCAGGTCCTCGAATTCATCCTCATCGTCTTCGACGCTCGTCTCCAAGACCGTCCCATTCGTTGCGTCGATCGTCACAGTGGTGACGTTGTCCGTACCTACCGTCAGGACATCGTAGACCAGTGTACCGTCCTCGGAGTCAAGTTCGAGTCCGACCGGCGTGGCATTCGTCTCGTTGGCCGCGGTGTTGAAGGCTTCGGGACTATTGACCGATACTACACTTAGATTGACGTCGTCGCTCCACTCGTCACCATCGTCGTCCTCCCAGGGTCAGTCCCACTGGTTGACGTCGGCGGGAGCTGCCCCGACAACGGAGGCCCCACCAGCACTGACCAACACGAGTAGTCCAATACCGAGTACGGCGTGTCGCTGATCAATCATTATTTAGAACAGGCGTGATGACCTATTAGGGGAAGGGCTCTGCCATGGAAAAGAACACGGCCTGCTACTGAGAATGGCCATTCTCAGCTACGTTCATGCTCACCTAGAGGCGTTTACCTCCCCCGAAAGACCAAATACAGCACGTACACTTCCGCCCACTCCTTCCAGGGCTTGAACATCACTACTCCCTAAGTTGTATATACCAATTTAGGAAGCCCTCACCCCATGCTAAATAGAACCTCTTTACTTAACGATTAGTCAAGATCGTTCAGCTTGAGAATTGCGGCTGCATCGATGATGCGCGACTGAATGGGGATTGACGATGGGATGGTAGTTCGATGAGTACGAGAATGTAAGTAGGAGATAGGCCACTGGTCAAGCATGGCGACGTTCGAAGTATTCCAGGATTCAGCGGCAGAGTGGCGGTGGCGGCTCGTCGCGCCGAATGGGAAGATCATCGCGGACAGCGGCGAAGGCTATCAGTCGAAACAGGGTGTGGAACGTGGTATCGATAGTGTGAAACGGAACGCTGGAGGCGCCGACATCCAGTTTGTCGACGAGTAGTATTAAAAGCATTTCTGACATGAAGTCACGATAACTCATTCAGATGCTATATTCCAGAGAACCAGCCAGTACCATAATCGTGTACCTTTTCATTGCTATCGACACAACCGAAGCAGATCCGTTCACCGGCGATCGGACAGGCCACGAAGACGAGATTATCCGAACGAAGGAGAAAACGAACGAATACGCTTACTAGTGGGCGATTGTCTAGCTGGCAGTAACGCTGTTCCGTTAGTACTCGACGTTTGGCCCAGTCCGCAGGGGTGACTCCTAGACTGAAATGGTTGAGGACTTGCTGGATTCAGCACAGAAGGTTGTTCGTATCGACAACGTTCTCCTGGACCGCGAGTTCGACAGCCAGCACGTCCTAAAAGCCGTAGATGATCGAAGGCTGGTGTACATGGTTCCGAAGCGAATGTACCCGAGCGAGAAAGCCCAAGCAAAGCAAGTACTGAAACACGGAAAGATCGCTACGTCATTGACCTGGTTTGTATTTAGGGAAGACGAGTGGCTGTCGACGATGATGGAGTACGACCGAAAGGAGAACTCACAGCGGACTGATTACGGTCAGTACGTCGTGTTCATGACGAACGGCCACTCTGGGGCAATCGAACAGTATCGACATCGTTGAGTGGTCGAGAGCAGCTACAAGAGTATCAAGCGATCGATGGCCGCGACGACGTCAAAGAACCTCGTACTGCGTTCTTCTATTTCGCGTTTACATACCTGTTGTACTCAATCTAGAGAGCGGTTGATCTCCTCGTGCAAGTCGAGTTGACGGGTGAATACGACCGATCCCCAGGGGTAACGGTCAATAGCGTCCTCACGCTGTTGTAGAAGCAGATAGAGATAGGATAGATCGCCGTATCGTTTCGGCATTTGCTCGGTGGTGAGCAGCAGGTCTATTCTGACATTCAATGTCTGGTGGAACTGACGACTTTCAGGACGCGCAGTTACCGGCGTCTCCTCGCCTGATCGACCTAAACGAGGATTAGTTCTCCGAATCGACTGGACCTTTGTATTTTGAATGTATTTTTTCTCCATCTCGCCACTGCCAGTAGTAATAGCGGTTATCGTTAATCTCCTTCACCGTAATCGTCGCCTTCGAGGGAACGTCATCCGGAAGATTCTCTGGTCGCTCCTTGACCCCCTCGTTCTCTTCGTTATCCGCTAGCCGTTCCTCTCGCTCACGGTGTTCAGCGAGTTCCTCGGTGTATCTGGCGACGTCTCGAAGGAGTTTGGGTGAGTAATCGTCGAGTGTGTCGACGACGTCTGTGAGAAGTTCCTGTGGAGGTGCCGGTGGTTCGTATGACATGGTAACTCGACCCGTATTAACCAACAAAGAATGCCAATAGCATAGTTTTGTTGGTTAAATATGTGTCAGGCTATTCACCCTCACGAGCGTCGATGTCTTCAGCTGCGACGTCCTGGCGGTACGCAAGTAGGTTGCGATCGATGCAGCCAATTGAGAAGCCAATTCGCCTCGGCCACGTCACTATGACTTTAAATACTCTGTCACGGTTAAGGCGCTCCTGTGTGGTGAACCGGCTCGGTCGTTTCGGCCCGCTCTCCGAGCATCCGATCGAAGAATCGTCTACCGGCGTCGATTTTCTCCTCGGGGGGCGTGTCCAGTTCGTTCTCGTAAACGACCCATTTGACGTCGGCGTCGCCCGCAGCCTCGAATCTACGTTTCATATCCACGACGCCGTCACCATGTGGTACGTTTTTATAGTCGTCGAGTCCGGACCCCGGAGTCACGTCGCGGAGATGGAGCATCTCTACTCGGCCGTCGAGCAACGACAGCGCCTCGGTCGGCGCAACGCCGCCGGCGTGAAGCTCGGCTACCTCAAGCTCGAACCAGATGGCATCGGGATCCGTCCCCCGGATGAGATGCCAGAGCGGAGTATTGCGAGGAACGGGCCCCGTGTTTCGGGCTAAAAGTCGCCGCCCCGCCTCCTGGATATAGTCGGCCGCTCTGTTCGGTATCGGCGTCACGTCGATGAGTGTCTCGACGCCGCCCGGCAGCAACGGACACAACCAACGCCGGTCGTTATGTACCCCAAGTTCCAGTCCCCGTTCGTCTAGAGCCGTCGCCACGTCGTTCAATCGGTCTGCGAGCGCGCGAACGGACTCGCGGGTGTGAAAGTGTGTCGAGTCGGGATGGGCGACGATGAGTCGGTCACAGCCGACGGTCGCACAACGCTCCAACAGGTCGGCTTCACCGGCGAGAGCGTCTTCAATAGTCGAGAGGTCTGCGTGTACCGCGACCGGTACGAGCCTGGTCTCGTCGAGTGCAGCGGCGATGTCTTCAGGCGGTTCCCGCTGAAACCGATGGGCGAACTCCACGCCGTCGTATCCGCTCGCTGCGACGCGACGAACGAGATCAGGAAGCGAATCGGGATGCGATCGAACAGTGTACAACTGAAGGGCGGTACGCGGTAATGTCATTACACACTTCATTTTGAAATACATACACATTAGTATATAGTGCCTATCACCGCGACCGCCATCCGTTCGGATCCCCGCGATCGGCCGCGGGGCTCGTTTTCGACGGTGACGACGACACTGAGCGGTCGAAACGCACTCTTCTGCTCTGTTGAATCCACAGAAGACGGTTACAGTAGACCCGTTCTCTACCCTCGCGATACCGTCCCCCTCCTCACCAAGAGAGTCGATGCTTACCGTTCGTGTCTCACCTTCCTCAACTGGCGGTACTGGAGAGGGAGATTTAGTGGACGCCGCTGCATACTGTTCCATCTACGGCTCGTATCTCGTTGTCTCTTGGGAGCGAGTTTTAGTTGGCTGCTCCGCTTTGGAGATCTCTAGTGGTTCAGAAGGTTGTTCAGTCGCTGCCTGTTCGATAACTGCAATGCGGTATGTCTGTTCTGGATCTAAGGATCCATTCTCAATGGACTCTTGAGGGATTTGATCGTATACCCGTCATCAGACTGCTGGAGCGACGTCTCGAAAAACAGCTTCAAGGAATCCAGAATTTCTAGCATTACCGTTCGATATTCTTCCACTACCGAAAATATAGCGGTTCATGACGGAGCAACGTGGATACGAACAGTAAGTTCGGCAGTCTCTGAGATCTCTCTTTGCTGGGAGAGTTGTTGAGACACCAGACAGGCGGGAAACGCCGAATGATCTACGAGGGAAAATTTACTACTCCTTTTGAGGCAGATCCGTATCAGTGAACATGTGATACCAGTCGACATCGGCGACCGTTCATGCAGCCGCACCTTCCTCGTTAAACTTGACTACTGCTGCGGAGTGGAATTCTTGAATCACAACTCAGAGATACTAAACTGGACTTCTGCAGAACTGCTCCAGAGCCGATATTGGTACCGCGCTGAACCTTGCATCCTTCACTTGGTCAATAGCGGAGTAGATCCTTTGTGGAGATATCTTCGATGGAATCGATGAGAAGGTCGATAAACCGGCGTGCTCCATGAGTGATGTGCAAATAATAATATCCAATTTAGATTCTACTCGCCTAATTCCGGTCCTATTGAAAGCTTCAACTGGACTCAGTCAGCTCGCAACTCAAAGGAGATCGTGGAAGAAGGAAGAACCCATGGAGCAGATAGGAGCATTTTACCGGGCATTTTTCATAGAATTTCGTTCACCACCAACGATCGTACAAAGTAGAGTATACAGACCGAACATCTGAGCAAGAAAACCTCTTGCACATTATTTCGAATAATCTTTAATTTTGAGAATTGACATAGTTAGCGTACAGTGATGACGGTGAAAAAAGTCATTTGTTTTGGTCCATATTCAAATAATACGAGATATAGCAAGTTAGGGGAATGAATTAATTGCACATCACTGGCTACAGAAGTACTTGGATTAATGTGCAGAATGTTCAATCCCCAGACGGATCTGGCAGAGAACGCAAAGTAGTGGGACTCAATCCGTTCGAAAAATAACCTCCCATTCACGAACGTCTTACGATATGGACGAGAACATTGGGTGCCCATTCATTATTCGCTCCGAGTTGAGAGAGGATTGGATATCCAGCGAGAGCTGACAGGAGGTATACGATAGGCGCTAGGACGACCCTATTCAAACGGTACTAATCAATAGACAATTGTTTGTATGTAACAGAATGAGGGAGGGAGCCGGAGACAAACGATACATAGATAACAGTTACAGAGGTGGACGCCTGATTCGTGCGAGTATTTCCAGTTACTAGTGCTCTAGGGCGATGACAAATCTTTAATCACTCACTACACCCAAAATGAATTCTTATTCACGTATACTTAGTTGAATTTCGATTTTTCCCCAATTCCAGTATAGATGGAATACAGTTACATCCTGAGAGAATTCTTGTGTTACAAGACTATTGATGTAATGGTCCGGCAGAAGACGGGCAACAGTTGATTATAGCAGCTGGTTGTATTCGGTCCGTAGTGAAAAACAAGTTATTGCTAGGACGCACCATCATGTATCAAGATCTGCCAAGCAATGAATAAATATTGTTATCTTTGTCTAATAGGTGGTCTAGAAGTTTAAAATATCACAATTCTATGAACGAAGCCCTATATGTATATTCTCGAAGGTCCTCGATGACCCAGTATTTCATTAGTATATAATAGTAGTAGAGGAAGGTATTTCCTTTTTAGGAATATTTAATACATCTTCACATGTCACTCTAATTGCCCTTCAAGGCGTGCAAGCTATGGATAACAAAAAGAAATCCCGTAGATCGGTACTCAAACTTACTGGCGCTACAGCAATTGGTTCAACGTTCATTGGGACTTCCGCTGCTGCATCCTCCAATAAGAAGAAATCGGATGAAACCATTAACACTGATTTCAATCCAAACAATGAATCAGAAGTTATAAATTTCCTCACTCAACTTTCGGACTTCTCAGTTGACGAACAACGTTCGATCTTCGAGAATGAGCTTAATAAAGAACAACAGCAAGCTGTAATTGAGGGACTACAACCGCATGACGTTGAGGTTAAATTAATCCAATCTGAGCCAGTCGTCAGTATCAGTTCAATAGGCTACAGAACCCAGAAAGCGGTTTATGAGGTTACTACGAGAGATGCAGCTGGGAAGAATCTTTGGCGATTTGCCCATCGATGTATCTGGGACTATAATGGGTCAAAAGTCAGGAACATTAGTTCGACGCCCATAGGCCAGACCAACAGTCCCTACTGGAGTTATGAGGGTGCAAGTGGTAATGTAGATAATCGTAATACATACTTCATAGCGAATAAACAAGGACGATTCAAATTTTGCCCATTCCAAATAGGTTGTGTAGCTTCTGATGAACCAATGATTGAGATCAGAGGACAAGCGGACGGTACTGACACTGCGAACTCCAACTTCGACTAGTCTGAGAAAACCTTATATTTCGAGAGTGCATAGCCATATTTATGGATCTAAAGAGACTATCATACCTCAAACATAGTAATCTATTTTACACTACATTTGTAGTACTCTCTAGCTTCATAGTCTCTGCCCTCTTTCCTTTGCTATCTCCACTTCTCGGAGCATTTGTAATATATTATGGGTTCCAGAGATCACAAACTAAGACGCAATCATACGTGATAATCACCTCCGGAATAGTTATCCTATCTTTTGGTATTTTTATTTATATTAATTTGTACCCAAACTATTCGTTTGCCAGAGTGAAGTAAAATGTTTCTTATAGGTGGGGACGAACGGTATGGTTTCTATTTTGATCTCTGACTACCAGACACTCTTGGGCCGCCCTCAACGATGGTCATCCACGCCAATATTACACGTTAGCGACCGACGCTGAACGACCACCTCGGGCAGGACTCTTGGTAACCGATTCCCACCCGTGGTGGCGAGAACGAAGCGTTCGACGGCATGGCTGCTCTCGGACCAGTGATAACTGTAGAGCAGGGCAGTAGCAATTCTCGGGTAGTGATATAAAATACCTGTCTAATTTGCGTTCTCGTCGAGTTCGTCACGAGTTCCTATAAGAACTCGAAGTGTAGCCTCAGAAGATCCGATAGCGGTTGATGACATGTTCGGTTCTATATCACCCCGCTCAAGATGGAAGACGCACGACGGAATAAAACAGATCGGGCGGTTAACAATATTGAAGAATTTCGTGCTGTGATTCTTCTATTTTGCGTTTGTGCGACTGCTCTATTCGATGGTGAGGCAGTTGATCTGCTTGTCCAAGTGGAGTAAACTGACGAGTGTGGTTGGTTACCCGTGGTGACGACAAATGTGCCCTCACGCAGTTAAAGGAGCAGACAGTAATAAGATAGGCTGCCGTCTCGTTTTAACGTTTGCCCGGCGATGACTAATAGTCCTCCTACCCTGTGTAGCGCGACCAGTTAAAGGTTAGAGTAATTCGCCGCTCAGAGTGGCGGTTCATCTTCCACATTTTGTCCGGTACCACGCATTAGAGGTTCTCAATACGAGGTGTAGTCTCAACTTCCAACCGGACGTTTTATGTATAGCGACATATGATTCATTACTGAGATGTAATACCCTGAAGTCTCGATACAGTGGAGAAGAGAGGCTATAGAGGGTGAATATGAATTTCCGGGGTCACTTTCGTGTAGGCGCATACACGTAAGTAGATTCAAGGGGGTCGACGCAGTACCCTCATCGGAACCGATGCCATCCACGAAATCCCAGGGTTACAACTCCCGAAATGCCCATCTTGACACAGGAGGCCGACGGTGAGCGTCGACGATACGACCGAGTTCACCGAGACTGTCGGCCGCTACCTCCGCTCCAGCGGTGACTCCAAACAATACCGCGACACCGCCGAGACTGTACTTGGACAGTTCGAGACGTGGCTGCGGCGCCGCGACCTCAACTCTTTCGAGGACCTCGAACGCGACGGCGGACAGATCATCCGACGGTACGCCGACCGACTGAACCAACGCGTCGAAGCTGACGGCATCGCGGCCTCGACGGCGCAGATGTACTACAACGTCATCTCTGGGTTCCTTGGATTCTGCGTCCGCGACGGCGTTCTCTCGCGGAACCCGGCAACGACGGACCGCGCCCGCGAGCCCCTACCTCGCGACGACCAAGACCGCACTCAGCAGTTCTGGACCCCGGACGTCCGCCGTCAGCTGGTCGAGTACACGAACGAGCGAGCGTGCGAGGCCATCAAGGAAGACGGCCTCGACGCGACGCAAGCGGTCCAAGAGCGGGCGTTCGTCCACGTGCTCGCGTACACGGGCGTCAGAGGTGCAGAGGTCTTCCAAGTAAGCGGTGACGACCGCGAGGGT
>NZ_JBHSXH010000005.1:0-20824 GCF_042662625.1 Halopelagius fulvigenes | reverse complement strand
TAACGTGGAGTCGTGTAGACCGCGAGTCGTGGACGTTCCGAGTCTGGGGGAAATCGCAGTCGTGGGAGGACGTCTCGGTGCTAGAGCAAGCTCGTGACGCTATCGAACGGTGGTACCAGGTACAGGACCCGCCGACCGACGAGTGGCCGGTGTTCCCGACCGCTCACGCGCCCTCGAAGTATGCCGTTGTCCGAGAAGCTCGGGAGGATGTTGAGGAGTTGCTCGCGGATGCTGACGTGGATGCGGTCCTTCAGGAGTACGAGATTGTGCCACCGGCGATTACGACCCACGGTGCCCGGAAGGTACTGGCGCGAATCGCCGAGAACGCCGGTGTTGAGGTAGACGGCGAGGCACCGAAGCTACACGGTGCTCGTCGCGGACTCGGTGACACGCTGTTCCGGAAGGACCGGGGACTCGCATCAGACATCCTACGGCACAGTAGCCTCTCGGTCACGAAACAGGCGTACTCACATATCGACGCTTCTGAGCGGGGGGACGCGGCGAGCGAGCTGCTTGATGAGTAATCCCGGAAGAGGCTATGGGTGGTTCTGGTGAAACCCTCAACGGCTGACAGTAGTAGTGTGCGCGATACAGAGAGTGCATCTCTCACCATGGCTTCGTTTATTTCGCCTCACCAACGCTGAACCAACCGCTAGATAGCGCGTGCCTATTTATCGAGTCGAGAAGAACACCCAACGCCCGCCATCTTCGGTTAACGTGTCGGCGGTTCCCCACTCATCTGCGATAGTGAAACCAGCGTTGCGTAGGTGCTCTCGTGTGGCTTCTGCTCCGGCGATATGCCACTGCATCTCGGTACCGCTCCCGAGCCAATTCGGATTCGACCCACTCCATTCATCGGGGCCTTCGGAGAGGAGCAACCGCCCGTCGGGACGCAAGACGCGCGCGAACTCGTCGATAACCGCTTGATGTTCTTCCAGTGGAATGTGAATCAACGAGTGGTATGCAGTGATTGCATCAAACAGGCTGTCACGGACGGGAAGATTTACCATATCGCCCTGTATGAGCGACGCACGAGGAGCGTTTTCCGTGGCCAACTCCAGTTGTGTACGAGAAAAATCCATCCCGGTTGCGGTCGTCGATGCACTCAACCGGCGGAGGACTGGTGCCCCCTGTCCGCAACCAGCATCGAGAACACGCGCAGACTTCGGAAGCCGTCTGAGAAACTGGTCAAGTATCTCTATCCCGTGACCACCTTCAGACCGTTCTGCGGCATACGTCTCATCTAAGTCATCGTAACTGCGTCGAACAACGTCCTTATCGACCATTCCGATGAGATACTGTCGTATAGTACTTCAATTTTTTATGGAGGTGTTCAATGCGAGCTCTGTACTGAGCGATTTGATTCCATTACTGTGAGTGCCGAGTAGGTGACCGACTCGCGCCCTGTATTCAGCACACTCTCGTCAAACTATCACCAAATGAGTGTTTCAACAGAACCTGAACACCGTATTTCTCCCCGCACGCCGGACACCAGGTAGTGTCGTTCCTGCCCGCCGCACTGTCGCGCGTCGCGTCGAACCGGGTTGTTACACCGTTCGTAACTCATCTCCGTCATGGGGCGCATTCCTCGCCGCGAGAGGCGATTGGAATAGCGGCCGACCGGTCGGCATCAATGCTCCCGACGCGACAGTCGGGGTTCAGGCACCGGAACCATTGTTCCTGGCGCTTCCCACGTTCGCCGCACCGGTGACTCCTCGGTAGTAGAGAAGAGCGAACGTGAAATCCGGACTTTATGCGCGTCCGCAAGGGTACATATGTATGGCCAGGTCAGATCCGTTGGACATCGAGTACCTCACTCACGACCGCGTACGAAGGCTGATCGACATCGTGCAATTCTGCGTGGAGGATATCAGCCAGACGTTCGACCAATGGGACGAACCGCAAATCATCGGCCCTGGACTGTACTTCGCCGTCGTTTCAGGGTATCTGTACGTGAGTACGCTGATTCGATGGGGAAGAGTCGGTGGCCGGTCGAGCGATGTCAAAACGTCCTTACGGTCGAAACAAGTACAGACCCTGTAGAACAAGACCCAAGAAGAATGCACCAGTGCTAATGTGCTTGATGATCCTCAAGATGTGGTCAACTTTCCCTTCCATCTCCGTCAATACTTGCGGTCGTAACCGATCAAGTCGGTTGATCACTTCATACTCTTCGTCCTCGGAGAAGAGCAGGATCTCATTATGGCTTCGACGTGCACGAACAATCGCTTGGCGATCTTTACTAATATCATCTAAGTAACCATATTCTTCGAGAATATCCATTGTATCAGTAAATTCTGAGCCATCGTCTCTGTCTATTCCTCCACCGCGGTCGATACTGTTCAGCCCTTCATAGGCATCTCCGTAGAAAAACGATCGTAGGAACGAACGTGTGAAGTCCCAATCGACAACCCTCCATGATACACCACCGATAGTGAGGAGGAGCCAACTGGCAATATTAATCTGTTCCCACGAAACAAAGAACCAGTCACCCATACTAGTTGACAATAACGGAGCACCTCCAATAAATGTAGACTCATCTCTAGTTCAACAAGAAAAAACCACTTTTTCCCTATTCTGGTAATTTACGTCGAAGCACTACTAGGGTCGATAACTCACTCGGGTTAATGACGAGTGCACTTCTGCGGTGCGAAAAAATTGAGGATGGTGAGATTACGTTTCGACGGGAGAGGAAAACGGTAGAACCACTTCCTGGACGAAACGAGCGAACTCCTCTGAATCTACATTCCGACTCGCTCCTCTCAGTTCTGAGTTGATGAGAGAGTGCAGTCAGCGTCTGTGAACAATCTCGTCTTAATATGTTAGCAGATGATCAGTTAGTAGAAACCCAAACTGCCAAGGTCTACAGTACGGAGTCGTCTCTTTCGGTATCGTGAGTCATAGTTTACAAAGTGAATTGGGTCGCAGGCAGGTGGTTTTACCGCCGCGATCCCGAGGGTTCGGGGCGGTTCAGCGGGCGCCAAGCGTCAGTCGTCGCCCGCGGCGAGCAGTCGCACTCCGGCGGTCGTTGGCCGGGCGCGAGGGGGACGTGGTACTGGCTTCCTGACTGACTGACGCAGAGAAACGTGTCGGGGTCGTCCTCGAACACCGGGACCGTTGGCAGGAGAGTAAGATACTCCTTCACCGCTCGCTCGTCGCGCGGTTCGGGCGAGGTGGTGATAGCGATGCACCTTTCAGCGGTCGTGTCGTATTTTGGCATAGTCTTCTAGTCCTTTTGAGAAGGCCAGTCCCGGCGTCAGGACCACGCCGGGGCGACTTTCGACGCCCAAGGGACCAGCCTTCTACACCCGTTGCTACGACGCCGTTTGGTATAATTCCACGCCGGTGACTTCTGCGTTCTACTCGACCGGGACAAGGACAATGAAGTTCTCTACGCCATCGACGCCTTCGAACGAAAGAACGAGTGTCGAGAACTTGGGAAGTACCGTGAGGTCTGGGGTTCGTGGCGAGATGAACAGGATAATACGAATTCCTGAAAGTCACGAATATCCATTCGACTCCATGTTACCACTTGACATTTATTAAGCCAAAGTGGAGCTCCGATATACCCGAACGCCAAGCACAGACCCCCAATCCCACGAAATCAGCATATTCCCACGTCACACGATTCTAATACACCAAATACCGCTATATAGGATTTCAATATCCTCGCAGAGAAGATTCGGAGGATGGAAAGATTCTGGCCCGATTCCTCCGAGAAGAGACTGAACTATGGCGGCGACAGTAAGCAACAATCCACTACTCACTCGGCACTGCACCAGATCTCCAGAAAATCGGAGCAGAAACGGCTACTGTTGACAGTGTCACCACTCACAACGGGCGACCCGAGATTGATCCTGTTCAGTTGGGAGGTGGAATCCCCGAGGAGACAATCTCGACACACTCTCCACCAGTCAACACTGGTGCATAGTCCATTTCTCCAGTGACAGCAGCGCTAAGCAGAAAGTCAGTGACCCTCCAGATATTGTGGAGGAGGACCGCGAACACAAAGTAAAACAGCCGGACGCGGTAATCCTTCGACGATGTCTTCGCGAGGAAATCGTTCTTGATCGACTTATACCCATTCTCGATCTGCCACCGTGAACTGTACCGACAGCAGACTGCCTCAGCTTCATCCGCGCTCACTCGCATATTTGTCGAGAACACCGTTCTCCCGTTTCCTGACGCCGCGGGGTTGTCATCCCACGGTGGACTCTCTCGAACTGGCTCGATTGCGAGAACAAGAGGAACGTTCCGACCAACGACACACAGTGTAGCGAACTTGAATGCTCTTTCCTCGTGGTTCATTGTCCCGCTTACCATCGGCATTCCATCGACGTCGCCGTAGTATCGAACCGTCGTGATGTCTATCGCTGCGGTGACCGGGCGACGAAACGACGACTTATTCTGGATCGGCCAGAGTAACTGCTCTGTTGCGTTGTGGAACGCGTTGATCAGCCCTCTTGGCTTGAACTGTTTAACTGTCCTCAGATACGTGTCGCCATGTGGTCCGTACATCTTCGTGTCTTCCCTTGACACGGACATCCCAACTCGCGAGCAACCGTCGTCTACGACTTATTCCCCACCGAACCTCTCGGAGACCGTGCCAGCATCAACCATACGCCTTAATCTCCGAACCTCAGCCTAGCCCGTACACAGTATAGATATTCCGTGTGACTCAAACAGCGAATGCGACCACATTATGCATAAGAAGCTCCTACGAGTGGCTCGGTACTGCTTGTAGTCGGCACTGGAATAGAGACTGGTTGACGGTTTTCGAGAACTGGGTCAAGTGGTCAATCATGTCCCGTCTCCGGTGTCTGACGGGCGTAGATTGTCACCCACCGAGATTTGGTCCACTATCTCGGAGCTAAAGTTCTATGCTTAGGTCAATCCAGATCTCATATCGACAAAATATTCTGACCGCGCTGGAACCTAGTATTCCCACTGATGAATTCTATCGTTACAAGAATAGGATTGTAACGCCATATCAACTATATATTCTGTGTCGGGATTCTGAAGTATGTCTATTGAACAAAGCGGCAACATGCATTCGGTCCTCCAATCGATTCGGCGCATCAGGTCTTTATCGAAGACGCCTTTCTCGCACACTCATGCACCATTCAGCCACGAAACCGGCGACCGATCACAGAACCGAGTCGCCCGCGTCACCGCCGACGCAGGCCCGACCATCGAGACCTACACGCTGAGTGAATCTCTTGCCAGTTTACACGGTATATAGCTTGAGCGGACTGATTCGGCTGCTCCAGATCGTCGCCTATGACGATATCATCCCTTCTATTTCGAATAGACGAGCATCACAGTCTTGACAGGCCGAGACGACCACATCATGCGACCGACAGCACGACTCAACGACTTCCTCCTCTACCTGTACGGGACCGTCGCAGTCAGGGCACTGTTCAATGAAGATGCGGAGGCTCATCAGTACGCGCGCGATCTCAGCAGGAGCGAGGTTCTGCCAGTCGGAGAAGCGTTCGCTGAGTTCGGTCGCAGCGGTCACATCGGCGACGGCCGCAGCCTGTGAACCCCATTGTCCAATGACAGCATCGTCGGTATGGGCGACGAACGATTCGCCGTGTTGCTCCACTGTGATTTGGTCGTCTGTAGTCGAGACACCGAGCGCACCCATGAGGTGGTCCTCGCCAAGGTCGTGTGCGCGGGCAGTATGGAGGCGTTCGCGCCATGCTTCCTGAAAGTCCGTGGTGAGACAGAGGTCGATTCCTTCACGACATGGTTCGACCGCACCAGCGTTGAGGAGTATCTGCTCAGGGTCGATCTCGACGGTCTCGTCTGTCATCGCCGCCGTAGTGATATCCTTGTCGAACCATCGGAGGACGCGCTCAGGGAAGTAACGTTTCGTGAGCGTGGGCGTGCCAGGAACGAGATAGCCACGAAGGTAGATAGTTCCGAGAGAGGTGATGAACGCCATACTGCCAAGTCGTCGTGATGTGAGTTTGGCAGCCAGAGCACTGCCTGCTGCCGCGATAGCGATATTGACGGAAGTACATGGGATACAGCGATTCTCGCCGGTATATTCAGGTTGATGAAGGCGATCAATGACTGACATTATAGTAGACTACAGACGTCGTAGGTTTCACTTTATCTGCTGAGCAGTTGCGCGCTATGTGGGCACTGGCTAAGGTGGTGAGTAGAAACCTACTAGGTAAACACTTATCCAGAGGCTGGGCAGATGCTCACCAGTAGGTAGTTGCTCACTGGGGAGGAAATCGCCCACGCAGTAAGGTAAATATGCGGACGAGTGTAGGTCGAACTGCGATGTCCGAAGAACACAGAGTGGACGAAAACGAGGAAGGCACTGACTCGATCAACCGACGCAGCTTCGTCAGGGCTCTCAGCGGAGCGGGAGGGGTTGCTATTACTGGCAGTGTCTCCCCCTCAACAGCGCAGGCCGCTCCCCCTGAGCAATCCCCCTCTAAAAGTAGAGAAGCGATCCCTGTCGACGAGTTGGATCAACTAGCACGCAAGGTCACGGAACAGGAAGATGTCGCAAACATCATGGACGCGACGATGCGAGAGACAGTGCAAACTGGGACAGTAGTAGAAGCGTCTCATAGTAGTTCGGCGAGTGGGGGGATCATTACCCGAAACTCCCCTCAAGTCGCAAAAGAGAACAGTGTGGACGATCTCGCCAAAGACGACATTTTTGTCTCTGGAGTGCGGCATACGCTTGAAAATGGGAACGAAATGACTGCGCTGGCCTATGCAACCGACAATGAGGCGATTTGGTGGAGAGAATTCAGTAAGGTCGAGGGTGGAATAAAAACAAAAGCAACCCGTTGGAAGATTAAGGGTGAAACAGTAGAAGATGCACGTCTTGAGCTTTCACAATTGAGTGCTAACGGAAAGCTGACGAAACCGCAGTCTGATTTCACCACGATGTCGCATTGTTCCGGGTGCTCTGCTATTTCTAGCGGCTGGCTCCATCATAGAAAATGCACGAACTACAATGTCGTTTGTTTATCGGCCTGTTCCGCCTGTGGCACGGTTAAGAGCTGTCTTCCCTGTCTCATAGCTTGTGTAGGCACCTGGTGTGTTTGGTTATTGGAAAGATGTTGCAGGAACTTTGAAAGGACTTGCATAGCTTGTCAATAATATAAGTAGTAAGCCAACGCATGTAGGGACATCTACTCATATGATCTCCCGAATACAACGAACAAGTGATGTAGGATTGTCATTGATCTCAGATTTCTCGTGCCATAGGTCATCGACTTGGTGAGTTCAGCATGCGAGATACACTCTCTTATGAAAATCTCGCATTTCCTGATCCCACACTGCTGACAGGGCACTGTAAGATCGAGCGCTGAAATGATCCCAACAGAACACAATCATTCTGTCGTGGCCATTTAACGAAAGGAAAATACTTAATATATTGTAAATTATATACGTCCCATATCGTGCATTCTATCCAACGAGTTGGTGCAATTGCAATCCTTGGAATCGGCACCCTCCTGATTACGTTTGTCCCAGCAGCACTTGAGTCACGGGTGACCACGGACCTCATTGTGGTGCTCGCCATCGTTGGTGCTGTTCTCATTAGCAGCGGCCGACTCTGGTTCGAGAGGATACTCGCTAGTGAGGGTGATTATGACGAACGGCAGATGGAAATCCGCTATCGATCGGGATGGGTTGTCTTCTGGATCCTCCTGTCGACTATCTGGGCGATTTGGAGTATCGAGTTCTTCACCGATGTGAGACTGCCGGAAGGATGGTTTGCGTTGCTCGGTGTGGGAGGGTTTTTGCTTCAGGGAGCAAGTCAGGTCCTATTCAAACGATGGGTGTGACTGGAGCACCTATGGATAACACACTGAAAGATCTGGCGGGCAAAGCGGGGCCTTACTCAGAAGGAACTGGCAACTGAAGTTGATGTCTCGCGACAGACGATCAATGCAATTGAAGGAAACCGATACGACTCGTCGCTCGAGCTCGGTTTCAAACTGGCGACATACTTTGACTGCTAGATTAAGGATGTATTCAATTTTGATTATAATTGATGCCTACCGGGGCAGTCGTCGGCGCGCGTCATCCGGCGGGTGGTGGGAGACGCCCGCGCGGAACTCGACCACGATTCACGCCCCGTCCAGATGCTCCGCAACATGGCCGGAGGGGGTCTCATGTTCGAATGAGATCCCCCAGCGATCCTCCTCATCGGCGTCAAGTACTGGAAATGCGCCCGTCCAAGATCGGGATGGTCCTCGTCCTGATGCCAGCCAGCGTGAAAGCCCGTGTTCGGGTCGGTATAGTTGATACGGAACCAATCGTGTGGGTCCTGTCGATACCACTTGACGGTCAGTTCCGGCGAATCAGGGCCTGTCGGGGATCCAGGCGAGCTGGATCGAAAATCGCTCGCAGTTGCCTGGCCTCGATATCGTCAGGAACGTGCTCGACGGCCGTGATCTGTGGAATACGGTCGAGGACGTCTCGCTTTAGCTGGGCGTAGAGGTTCGCGTTCGGATCACCACCTGGATGTGGGACCGACATCCGTTAGCTGCTGGCCTCGGCAGGCTCTGTCGTCGGAGCGAGGAAGTCCCATTCGCGGATGGCGAAGCCAACGATCTGGATACGCCGCTGAAGGTGCTCCCACTCGCGGGCAATCTCACGGCGACGGTCTTCCTCGTCAGCGTCGAGGGACTCGTCAGCGAGCGTCCCGCGAAGCTGGTTCGGTGATTCGACATCGAATTCATCCTCCCAGTCGCGGATCTGCGTCTTCATATCGGCGAGACGGCCTGTAAGCTCCTCGACAGTATGCCCGCTGTCTCGAAGTTGTATCGCTTCTTGGATCGCTTGGCGGCGGTAATCAGGGTAATACGTCGTGTGAGTCCCGCTTTCGTCACGATGGAGGATGCCATCGTCGACGAGGCGTTCGAGGACGCGCTTGGTCGGCTCGTGTGACTAGCCCGCTTCGGAGGCGATCCAGTTGGCCGTCCGCGGCTCCGATAGCTGCCGGGCGGTCATCCGCACGCGGTCTTCGCCCGTGGTCTGGCGTTCCATCAGGTCCCCGGAATTCGATTCGTCTTCGGTCATACTACACAGTTCGTGCTTTGTCTCAATATAGATTGATGTCATTAGTCCTATATCGAGCTTGGTCCTTTGCTATCGCCCGACCTCAGCTGAGGAGAACTAGCGTATACTCGGAATCGAGTGAAGTAGCGTCGTGAAGTGGTTGCAGCATTCGTGCTTACTCGACGGTGTCAGGGAGCGTGGACGTGATCGTGATTACAGGCAGAATCCGGATCACTTCCAAAACCAGAGATATCATTGAATTTCTATGTGTAGAATCTCATATGGCCGAGTATCGTACAGTAGAGTATCCGCATATTGTATTCCGCTATATAAATTCTCGGCCGGGACTCCACCAGAGAATTACCCTCGGCACCAAAATCGAGCCAAACTGTAATTCCGGCGCTCACCGCTGCTATTCGTCGCCGAGTTTGGAAAGCCGTGTCCGGATTTCATCAGCATCCGCCTCGGAGAGCGCCTCAAGCCCAAACTGCACAAGGAGCGGGTAGAAATGGCGGTTCTTCTTGAACTCGTCCCGACCGGCTTTTCGGAGTTTCAACTGGGACTCGAGGTACGTATCCTCCATATCACCGAGGATGTCGTCCGGAATGTAGATAGTCCGCCCGTTCCATTCGTCCTTGATATTCGTCTTCGTTTTGTTCGTTTCGTTCGTTCCGTTCGTTTCAATCGTTGCGTTCGATTCAGGCGTTTCAGTCGACGAACGGGGTTCCTCCGGTTCGTTCACCTCACTCACTTCGCTGGAATCGCCCTCATCGTCCTCATCTTCGTAGTTACCCTCGATGCCGGAGGCATCTCCCCAGCCGTCGGTCATGCTTCTACCTCCTGAGGAGCGGGCTTCTCAAACGTCTCGTCGAACAGGTCGGCAATCTCGTTGAACAACTCGCGAGCATCCTCCACGCGCTTATTCTCCTTACCAAAGCCGAAGACGGACACGCCTTCACCGATGGACTGGGAGAGGTCAGTCCGCTTCGGGATTTCGAAGACAGGGAGCGAATACGCCGAGTTGATCTCCTCGATAGTCTTGCGGTGCTCCGCGTTCTGCTCAACACGATTGCAGACAATTGCGAGACGGTTGATGTCACCGTACGCCTGTTCGAGTGAGCCTAGCTGCTTCGCGAAAATCTGGAGGCTGTTTGCGTTGAGTTTCTCGGGGATGACGGGGATGACGACGTTGCCGGTCGCGACGAGGGCGTTATCAGTGAGGACGTTCAGGGAAGGCGGTGTGTCCACGATGATGTAGTCATAGTCCTTGTCGAGTTCGTCGAGTGTCATCCCCAGCCGTTCCCTGCTCTTTGGCGCTTCCAGGAGCGTCTGGATGTTCTTGTTGTTCGCGAGCTTCTCACTCGCGGGGAGGATGTCGAACTCCTCGTGCTCGACGATAATGTCGTTCACCGACTCCATCTGATCGAAATCGAGGACGTCGAATAGCGTTGTGCGGTCGGTGTCGTAGTATAGATCGTTGTAGCCGAGCGAACAGGTGAGTCCTCCGTGATAGTCGATGTCGACCAGGAGGACGTCGTGGTCCCGGGCGGCAAGCGCCCCGCCGGTGTGAATGACGTCGGTCGTCTTCCCCGCGCCTCCCTTCTGATTCGCCACGGTGATTCGTGTGGTGTCTGTGTCGGTCATATCCTTCGTTCCTCTCAATTAATTCGTTTCGTTCGTTTTGCTCGTTCTGTTCGTTCGTTCAGTGAGGTTGTTTCACTCGGTGAGAGGATTACTACGATGTTAAAACCAACTGTTCGTTCCGCTCGTTGAAGATAACTCAATCGTTATCATCACTGCCTTCGTTACGTTCGTTTCCTTCGTTTCAATCAACGAGTCTATGGATTCGACCGTGCGCAAACCAGTTCGTTAGTGGAATTCCGTTCATCACTCTCGTTCGGCTCATCCTATTCGTTCCGTTCGTTTTGTTCGTTCTCATCGTTTCCAGGATGCTGGCTGACCTTTCAGTAATTCCACATCGAAGCATCCCTCAATTTCCCAGATACCTGTAATACCAAGACAAAGCAGTGCCAGGGCCCCAGATAGCACGAACGCCGAGTTGATTTAAGCACGTATCACCAACCCTTCTGCACAGATGACCCGTCTCGTCTACTATCACCATCCCCAAGCCGAGAACTTCTCGCTAAAGTATAGCTCGGCTTCTCAATCTGAGATCCTTTCCCGTCGTAAGGATTCGGA
This sequence comes from Halopelagius fulvigenes, assembly GCF_042662625.1. Taxonomy (GTDB): domain Archaea; phylum Halobacteriota; class Halobacteria; order Halobacteriales; family Haloferacaceae; genus Halopelagius; species Halopelagius fulvigenes. The sequence continues at coordinate 9,583 of NZ_JBHSXH010000005.1, read as the reverse complement.
CAACGCGACGAAGCTCATCGGCTATCCGTTTGATACCCCCGTCTACGCCCTCTATGAGAGCGACACGGAGATCAAAGACGCAAACGAGATTGACTTCAACCAGAAGTGGCTCAGCGACCGAATCGCCGAGCTCCCCCGTGAGGGGCAAGTCGTCGCGTTTCGATTAGTGGAATTGCTCGAAGCAGCTGTAGACGTGGGAGAAAAAGAAGAGTTCCGCCTCTACAAGGAATTTGAACCACAAAAGATTCGGCAGGTACTCGACCACGTCTCGTGGGGAACACCACTTCCACAGGTCGCCGGCGAGGTGATGTCGAATCTCATTCTCCGACATTCGCTGCCGAATGCGAATCATCGAACGGGGATTGCAATGCTGCAGTTCTGTATCGAGAGTGTAGAGCCAGATTTCGAAATGCCTCGCACTCACCTCGATGATGAAACCTGGCAGGAGTGGGTTGATCCCTATATCGTCGACTCGAAGCGCCTCATCACTGTTCGCCGGAACAACATTCGATTCAAGCAACTGCAAGAGCTTGGCGTCGACCTTGTGGAGCGAAAAGACGGGATTCAGATTCAGTTAGACGAGTTCGAGCTGGATATGCACTGGCGTGACGCACTATCGACGTACGCCACTCGGCACGAAGGCCACTGTACGGAGTTTGCTCGTGCAGTCTTGGAGCGCGCAGAGCGAAACGATCTCCTCAAGAAAGCGGGGCCGACAAAGCAGGAGTTCATCGACTATCTGGAATCTGGGCACATCGAACGGGATTTCAGAGACCTATTTTGATCAGTCGCGAAGCTCTGCGACCGACTGACCGACCTCTCGGACGTGGTCACTTCGCTCGAGGTCAAGTTCCTCAGCGAGGTAGTCGACCGTCTCTTCGAGGCTCATACATGAAGGAAGTGCTCCGAGCAGTATAAACCTAGTGCTGTACTAGCCAGTCCGGCTCGACAGCGGATCGAAGAATCAGAGAAACTCGGAGAGATGGCCCTGCTTTGGGTCGTATTCGAATTCGTAGTCGCCTGCTAGCCCCAGCCCATCGGCGTTGCGGTACTCGGGACTGCCGAGCAAATTGATACAGAGAACTTTCTCGCTCCAGAACCGGTCGTCTTCCCGACTGCCGGCACTTCCACCTGAGTATGTGAACAACGTACTCTCCACGCGGGGAGAGGAAGCTGCCTTCGGGGCAGACGGAATGGCCCGACGCTCCACGGAGGAATCCACTGTTCACGGTGGGGAGGATGTCAAAGAGCCCTTGACTGTTAATGGTGGATTTCGACTGGAATACCGGGAAGGCAACTATGATAGCAGAGAGAAGGCGACCGGTGTTGCCAGTATTGCCAATAATATCGCTGTTTAAGTACCTCTCTCACTCCACTATTGCCAGTAACGAGGAGAGAATGAACGGGAGGGCAGAAACTATCACGCCTCTAGTCTAGTTACTGTTATTTAGACCTACTACAGCTGGCTGAATTTTCGCTAGTGCGGGTCTGGTTGAATGTATATTGTATTAAGAGTGTCGCTATCTAGAGAGGAGGTCGTTGACCCCCTCCAGTTGTTACGAAGGTTTACTGGCAATAGTGGAGTGTGTGTGTTCTATAAGCAGACGCAATACTGGCAGAACTGGTTCTAGTGGTGGGTTAGTGGTGATACTGGAACCCGTGGTTTTATAGCGGTTCTTCGTCTTGAGTCCGAGTATGGGCCGATTCAATCGAGAATCGTTCATCCTCCAGGACAAAGACGTCCTCCGGGATGATTACCAACCAGAGACACTCGAAGAGCGGGACGAAGAACTCGACGAATATGCGGCGGCTCTCCGTCCCGTCATTCAGGGCTGGCAACCGAACAATGTCTTTCTCTATGGCGTTACCGGCGTCGGGAAGACCGCTGCTACGCACGATCTTCTCGAGGAACTGCAGAAATCCGCCGAAGAGTACGATGACGTTGATCTCAACGTTATCGAACTCAACTGTACTGGCTGCACTACTTCTTATCAGGTAGCGGTCAATCTCGTAAACGAGATTCGTTCACCGTCACACCCTCTCACTACTGTCTCATCCTCACGGGAACCGATGAGCGAGACTGGTTACCAACAGAAACGCATTTTCAACGAACTCTACAACGACCTCGAGTCGATTGGAGGGACGATTCTCGTTGTCCTCGACGAAATCGATAATATCGGCTCAGATGACGATATCCTATATGAACTCCCGCGAGCACGGTCTCAGCTGGATCTCGATGTGAAAATCGGTGTTATCGGCATCTCGAACGATTTCAAGTTCCGAGAAAATCTGTCTCCGAAGGTGAAAGATACGCTTTGTGAAGAGGAGATTCTCTTTCCTCCCTATGATGCGAATGAACTGCGAAACATTCTTCGACAACGTGCTGATATCGCACTTCACAGCGATGTTCTTGAGTCAGATGTAATCCCGCTATGTGCGGCGTTCTCGGCACAGGACTCAGGGTCTGCTCGGCAGGCACTCCGTCTATTACGGAAAGCTGCTGACATCGCTGAAAACGAGGCAATGGCCGGTGGCGAGGCGAAGATCACGGAGGAACACGTCCGGGAAGCTGAGCATCAAATTCAGCGCCAGCAGGTTGTCGAAGGAATGCATTCGTTGACCCGTCAAGGTCAATACGTACTACTGACGGTGTGTCAGCTAGCTGCTGAAGGCGAAACTCCTGAACGCACGAAGTTAATCTATCAACGGTATCAGAAGATACTACGGAATCATGGGACTGACCCGCTAAAACGGCGTCGAGTTCATGACCACCTATCGGATCTGAGCTTACACGGTATCTTACGGCTCGTCGATTCGACTGGTGGACGTGGTAACTACAACGAGTACGAGCTAGATGTTTCGCTCTCATCTGCGTTGGATGCGCTCGAGAGTGAATTTGGAGATCTTACTGAGATCCGTGAAACCGCAAAGAGGCATCAAGTTCTGGATTGAGAGGGGTACCATCGAAACCAGTAGTGCCAATACCCTCTCCACCTTTGCCAGTAAAACGCCAACCGACGGTGCCAGTTTCTCCAGTACCCTCTCCGGTATTGCCAGTAACCTCTCTTCTAGTTAACCCGATTGGGTAACACCAGAGCCGTCGTTGCCAGTTTCTTTCAACGGAGCTTCGTCTCCCGATTTTACTGGCAATAGTGGAGTGTCTGACAACACCTCTGAGAAATCGTATCTGCGAAAATTGCGGTAATCTTCGAACGGACTACTCATCGGGGGTGACTGGTCCTTTGTATTTAGACTTAATTTTGTCTCCCTCTCTCCACTGCCAGTAGTAATAGCGATTATCGTTGATTTCTTTGATCGTGATCGTCGCCTTTGCTGGGACGTCGTCCGGAAGATCGTCAGGACGTTCCTTGATGTCGCTCTCGTCCGACTCCGCCTCGAGATGAGCCTCACGCTCCTTGTGTTCGGCCAACGCCTCGGCATAGCGGGCAACGTCCCGGAGGCGTTCCGGTGGAAACCCGTTGAGGGTGTTTACTACCTCTGTCGGAAGGTCCGTCGATGGGCTCGGTGGTTCGTAAGACATTGGGAATTCTCGTGTTAACCAACACGGAACGACGATTCATTCTTTTGTTGGTTAAGACGATGCTAATTTGATCATTTTGAGCCCGTGTATCGGGATCTCGTCTGTAGTACTCTCAGATCGGCTTTACAACTTCTTAACGGGAAAATCCACCAGCCACAGAGTATGATTCTCGCCCGCTACCAGCGGAAGACTACTGCTCTTCAGGACGGGGCGCGTTCTCGTACTTGACCATCTTCTCGGGCTTGTCGGAGATGGTTTCGTAGATCTGTTGAAGCGTCTCCTCAGCGGCGAACAGATTGTGTTCCTCGAGGAATATCCGTCCTTTCTCAGTGAGGCCGTAGAACTTCCAGGGATAGCCCTGTCGGCGCCGGTCGTCGTCGAGTGCGACTTCCCTGACAATGCCGGCGTCGATCAGCTTTTGGATGTGCTTGTAGACGGTGGCATCGCTGACGCTCGGGTTGAGCTCCTCGAGCTCATACATCGAGGGCAACTGCTTGGGGTGCTGAAGGATATTGCTGATGAGCGCGAACCGCGTCTGCTGGGTGACGAAGTGGACGAGCTCGCGCGTTTCCGTCTCTTCCGTAGTCCCCAAGTCAGAACTCATACGATACAGTTCGCACCCTGACGGCATGTAGTTTACCCTTGAGTAAACTACTCTGGAGTAAACTCCGTTCGCATGAACGGGTAAATTACTTCATAAACCCTATCTCCTATTCGAGAGAAGAACTGTCCATGCCCGACGAGGAGTCGCCTATCCCTGCGGAGATCCTCACAAGTGCGAAGGAGAAACTCGACGAGGAGGATATCTCGCTGGCGGACAACGAAGAAATCCTCCACGCCCTCAGTGAGTTGACGCCTGTCTACGAGAACGACCGGTCGTACTTCGTTCTCGGGAACTATGACCGCGAACCGATCCGGAGGTTGAACCTCGTCGTGGATCGTCTCAACCACGCACTGACGCGTACGCCTTCCGGATGGTCGATATCTGAGGTGAGTGGGACAACAGCATCCAGAAGTTCTGCCTGATCGCTGATCTCGTAACGTCTCTCGTTGGTGTCGCCGAGAAGGAACTGAACGACTTCCTCGTCGAACAGGGACTGCTCGTTGGCACGACTGAATACTTCCCCGTCCAGTCGCTCATGAGTTCAACATCCCCTGAACATATGTACCTCGTACTTCATCCTGGTGAATATGGACGAGAGAGACGATACTGAGCATATACACGGCGCGTTCGTGCTGACGCAGGGTGAGTGCCGCCCGTCGGTACCGTACAACCGGAAGGGACGTAAATGAGGCAAGTACTCTTAACGCCCTCTGGGCCGTGGAATCATCCACGTGTTGATCGGTACGTTTGTCCCGCCCAGTTCGGTTGCAGGGATCCACGTAAGTTTGGAATCGCTCGTTCCGTTGCAGGCAGTAGAGGGCGTACGACTCCTCTACTTGCTGGTTGGCATCAGTCTTCTCACAGTCGTAATAACGGATCTCCTTTGGACGATACTGTGGACGAACGGCGGTGCAGGCCCACTTACTTCACCGCTGATGAGGTGGACGTGGCGCGGACTCAGGACGGTAGACAATGGGAAGTCCCGAGTGCTCACCCTGTCCGGCCCGCTCGTCCTCTCGCTCACACTCGGGATGTGGATCGTCCTGCTCTGGGCGGGGTGGACGTTCCTCTTCGCAAGTGATGCGACCGCGCTCAATTACACACGCGGCCCGAGTCCCGTAAAGTGGGTTGGACGGGGGTATTTCGTCGCGTACACCCTGTTCACGATGGGGAACGGCGACTTCAGCCCGACGAATCCAGTCTGGCGGACAGTTACTGCACTTACGAACGCGAGTGGGATGATTTTGATCACGCTGGTCGTGACGTACGTCATCTCCGTCCTGCGAGGCGTCGTCAACAAGCAATCGTTCGCGAGTAGCGTTCTCGGGGTGGGCGAGACGAGCGAGGCGTTCGTCCGGACAGGGTGGAACGGCGACCACCTCCAGCAACACGACCTCCCGATAGAGTCGTTTGCGTCGAGTCTGAGTACCCTCGCTGCCCAGCACAAGGCGTATCCAGTCCTCCATTACTACCGTAGCAAACGAGCACAACGTGCGGCACCGGTGGCAGTTGCCGTCTTCAGCGACGCAGTAACCATCCTCCATTCCGGCATCGACTCCGAACAACGCCCGAATGAACCCGTCCTCGAAACGGCGCAGTCGAGTGTCCAAGACTACGTGCAGACGGCCATGAGTCCGCCCGCCGATCAGACGCCGCCACGACCAGACCTTGATCGCCTCCGTGACGCGTATATCCCACTTGTTCCCGACGAGGAATTCGACGAGGAGTTAGAGAGCTTGTCGGAACGACGCCGGGAACTGCTGGGTGTGGTCGAAAATCAGGAGTGGCAATGGCCGTCAGAGCAACAGCAGTAAGCGACACGATTCCTCGGCGATTGTTCCGTTGGCTAGCTGTGTGCCGTTTATCCGTGAATTCTGGCAGGTACAGTCATTAGCCATCATGTTGTTGGATTCGATGTTTCGGGAAGAGAAACGCCGGGGAGCGAGGGGACGTTGAGATCCACCCGACGGAGGACGGGTTTCTTGCGTTGGCCATGCTCTTCGAACTCAACGACGCCCAACATTTCAAGTTCTTCGAGATTTCGGTGCACATCACGATAGTCGCGGTCGACGGTGGCCGCTGCTTGCCGGATACTCTCAGGGCGTTCGGAGACAATCTCAAAATCCTATCTGTGTGAGCGAGAAGTGCCGAAATTCACCGCATTCGGGCGGTTGTTCACTTCATGCTGTGGTGTCGTTGGAGAAAAAAATCCGGCAAAACGCCGACGTATATTACCTCGTCATTTCTGACAGATCGGCTGCGTATCAACTACGCGTATTGTTCCTCCATGGGGTATTTTTGCAGGGTGAACCGGACAACCCCATGCAGTGGGGGATCTGGCATCAACCCCATAGCACCTGACGGGACGCCGCTCTCTCTGGGGAGCGTTGGTTAACCCCGTTGGTTAAGAGACGGTCACTCACCGTCGTCGGGAGGATGCGACGCATCCTCCCCACCCCCGTCCTCGGCGTGTTCGCGACTCCGCTTTTCCATCCACGCCTCCGCGTGCTCATCGCCCGATATCAGCCCCGCGGTGAGCAACTGGGTCAACTGTTCGCGGGAGAGTGACGCCAAATCCTCACGGTCGGCTAGCGTCTCCAAATCCTCGGCGCGGTCGACGTCAATTGAAACGTTGACGTCGTTGTACGACACGCCCATGCGCGTCAGTGCGCGCCTAATTCCCTCCTCGATGTCGAGGGCGGTGAGCCACCCGTCGGACTGCCCCTCCCCCGCCACCTCGCCCTCGCGGTGGTACAGATAGAGCAACGTCGCCAGGCTATACATCCGCGCGTTGAGCGGCGGCGTTGTCCCCGAGTTTGACTCATACCCGTCGGGTTCGCTGAGTGCTTCGTCGAGGTCGTCGAGGGACATTTCGTTCACGATCACCGCGAGGTCGAATATGCTAACCTGTAGACGGTCACGAATTCGTCCCCGAAGCATCCGTTCGGTTGCACCTTCGACCTCGCGCTCTCCTGTCAGATACTCTCGCTGTGCGGTGGTGAGTATCGCCGCCGGGGGGTCGTCGAGATATGATTGATTCTCTACCATATAGGATCTGATACGGTGAATCATTTCATGCGAAGGGTTTAAGGTTACCGCTGTGATACGGAGAGGTAACGGATGGCACGAAAACCACCTCAAACCGATCGGACACGCCTTCCGCTTCGCTCGGAAACCCGCGACGACATTCTCCGTCCCCTTCTTCGAGGAGGCGAGACGTGGGACTCGTTGCTCAGGAAAATGGCCGAGCAGTACGATCCCGACGCGGCCGCGCGACGCGAGGCTTAACTCCGCGGACTGGGTTGTAGGGGCACGGCTACGGAGGATAGGCACACACGCCGCCGGGGACACCCTGCCAAGAGTTCCCCCGGCCGGCGTGCGAAGACCGCAACGATGCCGGTCACCAACCGGCTGCGGACGCGCGAAGGTGTGGGTTCACCCCCGCGTAGACGATGATAGTACGTCTGGTATACCTATGCGCTGCATGGGGATATATCTTGGCGTTTACCCTTCGTCTACTCCTTCCCGTCTGCCGTTTTCCTCCGCGAAAGTGGGGCTAGATCCCCGATATGAAACAAGCGATCTTTGAACGCGACGAGAAAAACGACGAAAACAACGACGGCGGCGACGGCGAGAAGGGCGTCGAGACGTGCGGTGTTCGTGACTGTCAGCCAACGACGGAACTCAAGCCCGTCTATTCCATAGACGGGCGCGAAGGTCAGACACTCTGTAGATATCACCGGAAGCACTACCAGGGGTGTTCCTCGTGAGCACACTTGCACGAGAGGAGCGGCCTCACCTTAGCGGTATCTCGGCGGCGAGTATGTCAAATATGATAGACAGTCATGAATCCCCACGGAAGAGGGAGGGATTTGGTCGAGTAGTTGGTCGATTTGGTCCCGTTTGGTCGGGTTCGACCAAATCGAAATCGCCACACAGCGGAGAAGTAAAAGAATATTTGGCCGATTTGGTCGATTCTCTGAGGAGGGGGGAGTGTGTGAGATACATTCCGCGAATCGCGGACGTCCGCTCGCACGTCCCTCCCCTCTCACAGATTGGACCAAATCGACCAAATTTCCTCTTACCCCGCCGCAGCATGGCGATTTCGATTTGGTCGAACCCGACCAAACGCCGACCAACTGCCGACCAACTGCCGACCAACTGCCGACCAATCGCCTTTCCCGTGTGGTCAAGGGGGGTGTCTCGGCATGAGTTGGGATCCTGACCAGTTGGAGACGCTGAAGGAGATGGTCCAGTGGGTGTGCTGGGGCTACCGGAAGCGCGACGGGAAAGACACGAAGCCACCGCTCTCTCCCGTCGAGGGTCATACGTTCGCAAAGAGTAACGACCCGAAGACGTGGGGGACCTACGAGGAGGCCGTCGAGTACCACGAACGGGAGGACACTAACACCGAGGGTATCGGGTTCATGCTCTCCGAACAGGACGTTATCGCCGCTCTCGACTTGGACGGGTGTGTCCACCCAGAGACAAAGGAGATTGAACCGTGGGCGGAGGACATCGTCGCCCGCGCAGACAGTTACACCGAATTTTCCCCGAGTATTACCGGCCTCCGCATCTTCGTCGTGGGCATTCTCCCCGGCGGCCGGAACAAGCGGAAGCAGGAGCGGACGCTCGACATGCCGGAGTGGGTCGTCGAGGAGAAGAACGCCGAGGTTGAGATGTACGACGACGTTCGGTACATGACTTACACCGGGGACCAACTCCCGGACACTCCCGACGACGTTCAGAAGCGCGCGAACGCCATCAAGGAGATTCACGCGGAGTATGTGGCCGACGACGAAGCGGACACGTCTCCGCCCGCACAGGCGGCCTCCCCGAACTCCGTTGACGTGTCGGCAGACGACAGCACCGAGTACACGAACGAGTTCGGAACGACGCTCGAACAGGTGCGTGAGTGGGACAACAAACTGAACAACCTTCTCACGCACCTCGAACCGGGGTTCCCGCTTCCGAACGACGACGACAGTCCGAGTGGATACGACTACTCGGCAGTCGCTAAACTCCTGTTCTGGCGGTTCGACGACCGCGACATAGCCAACATCCTCCGCCGGTACCGGAACCGCGACAAACTCGACCGCGACGACTACCTCCAGAGAACGATCGCAAACGCGCAGCGTAAGGTGACGGACCGGTGTGACCCACCACAGGACCGGAGTCCGTCGAAGATGCCACCGTCGGAGGCGAAGGTGGCCCTCGAAGCGATGCTCTCCCTGTACGAGGACGACCCGGACCGGGAAATGCAGCACCGGGAGAAGATATGGGAGTGCGTGGTGAAAATCGACGCGGACGACGTAGAGAACTTCGTCCCGCGCGTGGCCGACGTGCTCGACACGCGGGAGTACGCCGTCCAGAATCACCGTACGTTAGCGCGCCACGAAGAGGAGAACGGGCCGGTCGTCGTCGAGGACGGCAAGACG
>NZ_JBHSXH010000004.1:0-274129 GCF_042662625.1 Halopelagius fulvigenes | reverse complement strand
CGCGGGATTCCGGTGGTTCCGGACATCCTCGCGAACGCCGGCGGCGTCACCGTCTCGTACTTCGAGTGGTTGCAGGACATCAACCGGCGGCAGTGGTCGCTCGAACGCGTCCACGACGAACTCGAATCGCAGATGCTCTCCGCGTGGGCCGACGTGCGCGAGGAGTTCGAGGCGCGCGACGTGACGTGGCGCGACGCCGCGTACGTGGTCGCACTCCGCCGCGTCGCGGAGGCGAAGTCCACGCGCGGCCTCTGGCCGTAGCGCGGTCGGAGAACGCTCGAATTCCGTTTCGACGCCCTCGGCGGCCGCCCCCGTCTCAGTCGTCCCCTCGCGCGAGAACCTCGTTGACGAGTTCGCCCCCCTCGTCGAGTCGGGCGACGTTCTCGGCGACGATGTCGGCGAGGCGGTCCCAGTGCTTCGGTGTGTGGCCGCCGGTGTGGGGCGTGACGAGGCAGTTTTCGAGGTCCCACAGGGGGTGGTCGGCGGGGAGGGGTTCGGGGTCGGTGACGTCGAGGGCCGCGCCGCGAATCTTGTTCGACTGCAGGGCCGAGACGAGGGCGTCGGTGTCCACGATACCGCCGCGGGCGGTGTTGACGAGGACGGCATCCGTCGGCATCGTGGCGAACTCCGCTTCCCCTATCAGTCCGCGCGTCAGGTCGTTCAGGGGGCAGGCGACGACGACGTACTCGCTCCGGGAGAGGGCGTCGTGAATCGCGTCCTCGTCGAAGCCGACCACCTCGTCGGTGGGGCCGCCCTTCTCGGGGGTGTAGCGGACGCCGATGGTGTCCACCTCGAAGCCCCGCAGGCGTTGGACGACGGCCTGCCCGATTGACCCCAGGCCGATTACGGTGACGGTGCTGTCGGTGAACTCGCCCGATTGGAAGTGCCGCCACTCGGCGTTCCGCTTGCGCCGCCACCCCTCGTGCAGGCGGCGCGCGAACACGAGCATGTTGCCGATGGCCTGTTCGGCGATGCCCGGCGCGTGGATGCCCCCGGCGTTCGTGACGCCGACGCCGCGGGCGGCGAGTTCGTCCATCGGGACGTGGTCCGTCCCGGCGAACGTGCAGGCGAACAGTTCGAGGTTCGAGGCGTCCTCCACGAGTTCGGGGTCGAGCGTGATGCCCGTCGCGACGCGCGCCTCCGCGACGAGTTCCCGTTCCTGCTTCGGGGTTCGGGCGTGCGCGACGGTCCTCTCGGGGAGGCGTTCGCGGAGCGCTTCTGCGTACGATTCCATCGAGAGCCCTTCCGTCCCCTCGCGGAGGACGACGATATCCGGTGTGTCGGTCATCTGTTGCTCACTCCGCGCCTTCCGACGCGAATCGGTAGTGAACGATCGTCTCACCCGCACTTAGTCCTTCGTGTATTCGCCATGCACGAATTTTGTGTACAACTAAGGGGGTGGAGCGTGTTAGTGGGTCGTATGGCAGCGACGACCACGCTCGACCTGAGCCGACTGCGTCGAGAGTTCCACCGGTACCCGGAACCGGCGTGGCGGGAGTTCTACACCACCGCGACGCTCGCAGAGCGAATCGAAGAAATCGGCGTCGACGAACTCGCCGTCGGACCCGAGGCGTACGACCCCGAAGACAGGATGGCCGCGCCGGACCCCGAGGAGGTGCGGCCGTGGATGCGGCGGGCGGTCGAACGCGGCGCGGACGAGGAGGTAGTCGAGAGGATGGCCGGCGGCAACACGGGACTCGTGGCCGTCCTCGACCGGGGCGACGGACCGCACGTCGGCCTCCGCGTCGATATCGACGCCCTGTACATCGAGGAGTCCGACGGGGAGGACCACCTCCCCGCCCGCGAGGGGTTCCGGTCGGAGAACGAGGGGACGATGCACGCCTGCGGGCACGACGCCCACATGACGTGGGGGCTGGCGGTTCTCGACGCCGTCAAGCAGAGCGACTTCTCGGGCCGGTTCACCGTCTTCTTCCAACCCGCGGAGGAGGTGTCCGGCGGCGGCCGTCCGATGGCCGAGAGCGAGTACGCCGTGGGCCTCGATTACCTCTTCGCGGTCCACGTCGGCCTCGACCACCCGACGGGCGAAGTCGTCGCCGGCATCGAACGCATCCTCGCGATGTGCCACGTGGACGCGACGTTCAAGGGCACGTCGGCGCACGCGGGCAAAGCCCCCAACGAGGGCGACAACGCGATGCAGGCCCTCGGGACGGCCATCCAGAACGCCTACGCCATCCCCCGGCACTCCGAGGGAATGACCCGCGTCAACGTCGGCGTCGCGGAGGCGGGGACGGCGAGCAACGTCATCGCAGAGGAGGCGACCATCCACGGCGAGGCGCGCGGCGAGACGACCGAACTGATGGAGTACATGAAGGAGAAACTCCGAGACACGCTCACGACGGCGGGCGAGATGCACGGGTGCGAGGCGGAGGTGAACGTCGTCAGCGAGTCCCCCCGCGTCGATAGCGACCCGGAACTCGCGGCCGTCGTCGCCGACGCCGCCCGCGACGCCTCCGGCGTCGACTCCGTGCTCGAAAGCGCCGACTTCGGCGCGAGCGAGGACGCCACGTTCCTCATGCGGCGCGCCAAGGAGGAGGGTGGGCGGGCGACGTACCTCGTCGTCGGCACCGACCACCCGACGAGTCACCACACGCCGACGTTCGACGTGGACGAGCGCAGTTTAGAACACGGCGTCGAGGTGTTGACGGACGCGATTCTCTCCGTGGGTGAGTCGCCGTGACGGAGGGTTCGGCACCCGAGAGCGCGGACGCCGTCGTCACCGTCGCGGACGTGGCGGCGGCGCGGGACCGGATCGAGGGAATCGCCCACGAGACGCCACTCGACGTGTCCACGACGTTCGCGGAGATGTCGGGCGCGGCGTCCGTCGGCCTCAAACTGGAGAACATGCAGCGCACGGGGTCGTTCAAGATTCGCGGCGCGTACAACGCGATGGCGACGTTGCCCGAGGGCGTGAAAGAGCGAGGCGTCGTCGCCGCGAGCGCCGGAAACCACGCGCAGGGCGTCGCACTCGCCGGCCGACTCCTCGGCATCGACACGACCATCGTCGTGCCGGAGGTGACGCCGGCCGCCAAGATAGCGGCCACCCGAGGCTACGGCGCGGAGGTGGTCGTCGAGGGCGACATCTACGAACGCTCCTACGAGTACGCCCTCGAACTCGCGGACTCGGAGGGCTACGAGTTCGTCCACCCGTTCGACGACGAGAGCGTCATCGCCGGGCAGGGCACCGTCGGCGCGGAGCTAGTCGAGCAGTTCCCCGACGTCGATACCGTCCTCGTCTCCATCGGCGGCGGCGGACTCATCTCCGGCGTCGCCACGGTTCTGAAGGAGCACGACCCTGAGGTGCGCGTCGTCGGCGTCCAACCCGAGGGTGCCGCCCACGCGAAACCGTCGCTCGAACGCGGCGAGATTCACCAACTCCCGGACGTGGACACCGTGGCGGATGGCATCGCCGACACCCGCATGCTCGAAAAGACGTTCGCCGTCGTCGAGGAACGCGTGGACGACGTGGTGGCCGTCAGCGACGAGGAGATCACCGTCGCGGTGACCTTGCTCGCGGAACGCGCGAAGACGGTGGCTGAGACCGCCGGTGCCGCGCCCGTCGCCGCCCTCCTCTCGGACGCGGTGGACGTGACCGACGAACGCGTCGCCGCCGTCGTCTCCGGCGGCAACGTGGACCTGACGGAACACGGCGAACTCGCCCGGACCGGCCTGATGTCCCTCGGTCGGTACGCCGAGGCGCGACTGCACGTCGCCGACTGGCCGGGGAGTCTCGGAACCGTCGCCGACGCGGTGTCGGACCGCGGTGCGGGACTCGACGCGGTGGAACGGGCGCGGCGGACGGACGCGGACCACCCGAACCGGACGCCAGTCGCCGTCGGCTTGGAGGGAAGCGGTCCGGACCACCTCCGGGACGTCGTCGCCGGACTCGCCGGACTCGACGGCGTCAGCGTCGTCTCGCACACGCTCGATTGATAAAAAGAGGCGTCGCGGCGGTCAGTGCGCCGCCTCGATGGCCTCGGCGAAGATGGCGATGCCGAGTTCTATCTCGCGTTCGGTCGAGTCGAGGGGCGGGAGCAGTCGAATCGTCTTCTTCCCGCACCCGAGCGTCAGGAGGCCGCGCTTCAGCGACTCTCGGACGACCGTATTGCGACGGTCCGCGGTGTCGAACTCGACGGCGAGCATGAGGCCCTTCCCGCGGACGTCCACCACGTGGTCCGGCGCGCCGTCGCGGAGCAGTTCCTTGGCCTGTCGGCCGCGCGCCGTCGCGTTGTCCAACAGGTCGTGCTCCTCGATGGCTTCGAGGGTGAACACGCCCTGCATCGACGAGAGGATGTCGCCGCCGCCGAACGTCGAGCCCAAGCGGTTCTTCTCCTCGGGGAAGATGTCCTTCCTCGAGATGGTCGCGCCGACGCGGAGTCCCTTCGCACTCGCGATGACGTCGGGTTCGATGGGGTAGTGGTCGGAGGCCCACATCTCGCCCGTCCGCCCGACGCCCGACTGAATCTCGTCCACGACGAGGGGGATGTCGTACTCGTCGGTCACGTCCTGCACCTCCCGCATGAAATCGTCGCTCGGGAAGCGGTACCCGCCGACGCCCTGAATCGGTTCCATCACGAGGAACGCGATTTCGTCGGGGTTGATGTGCCCGCCCTCGGGGGAGAGACTCCGTCGCAACTGCGACCCGTCGCCGGTGAAGAAGCCGCAGTCGCACGTCTCCGCCGTGTGGTGTCTGTCGCCGCAGAACGGCACCGTCCGCATCCCCGACAGTTCGGGGTAGCGGCGGGTGTACACCTCGTTCGACCAAGTGACCGAGAGGGTGCCGAACGTCCGGCCGTGGAAACTCCCCTCGAAGGCGTACCCGTACTTCGCCTCTGGGTTGTGGTCGTACGATATCTTCATCGCGTTCTCGACGGCCTCCGCCCCCGAGTTCGAGAGGAACACCGTATCCATCCCGTACTGACTCGACACCTCGCAGAGCTTCTTCATCAGGTGACTCGACCCGGGGAACTCCGTCGATTCGGGGTCGCCGCCGGCGCCGAAGTACATGTCCTGTCCGGCTATCTTCATCGGGTCCACGAGGTCGAACTCCCGGAGTTTGCCGATCACCTTCTCGTTGTTGTAGCCGAGGGGGGCCGCGCCGATGTGGCAGGTGAAATCCAAGAGGACGTTGCCGTCCACGTCGGTCACGAACGGCCCGTCGGCCTCCGCCGTCACGTCCCAGACGAACTCGTGGGAGTACTCGCTGGGCGCCGCGTGTTCGGAGTGAAAGTTTATCCACGCCGCCGCGTTCGGTCCGGGCAGACCCTCCGCTGTCGGTTCCGCGGTATGCCTATCCATACACAGTGTGTGTGTACTCCGTACATTAAAACTAATTATTTTCGAACCAGAAAGTAGAAAACAAACCCAAAACAGTCCCAAATATTCGCCGTTGGCCCGTTCCCCCGACCGTTTTCACTCCGACAGGAGTAAACTAATAGCGAACATTGCGAGATATTCGGAGACCGCTCCCGATTATTGTCGTACAAACGAGTTCTACTCCGTCGTTAACCGCGAAAATTCCTAAGACGGCGTTTTCGCACTCGCGCCGTCGTTCGCGAGTTTCCGCGCCGACGTCCGGTTCGAGGCGGACGCCGACGAACCGTCTGCATGGTAACCGAGTGAACTCGTTCTCCCGATACCTTCCGGCGGATGTCCGCTAGATCGAATAAATATACTTGTATCAGTGAGAAGTACAACGATATCGGGGAAGTGCGGATAATACGTTCAACTACTTCGGATATATGGGCGAAAATATCCCTAACTCAGGGTAGGTCTCGAAGAATGAAATATAACCAATATCAATTGGCCTCTTTATCGGCGCTCTCTCTGTCTGTCGAAAACGGTCCCGCCCGCCAGTAACGGAGATATCGACCGTGAACAGAATTCCAATAATTTCCATCGAAACGGTGAGCAGACGACTACCGTCCGTCGCCTCATCGACGCGAAGACGAACTATCGTCTCTCTCATGTTCGAATACTCAGGTTCTCCTCTCGAAGGCTTCGGCGGGAGAGACGGCGGACGCGTCTCTGCCACCTCTTCGCATACCAGATCAAACCTTTCAGTCTTCGGCGGCTAGAACGACCCGATGTACGCACTGATTTCGTTGATTATCGTCGTGTCGCTCTCGTTACTCATCGTTCGAATGGGGACGGTTGCGCTCACGATGACCGGCGTCTCCAGGGAGGTGGCGTCGTTCCGGTCGCTCTCGGCGTTCTCCGGTGCCGGATTCACCACGCAGGAGGCGGAAGAAATCACCGCGTACCCGGCGCGACGCCGAGTCGTGAAGACGCTGGTGCGATTGGGGAACGTCGGTCTCGCGACGTCTATCGCGACGCTCGTCCTCTCGTTTACCCGCCCGGCGACGCGCCTCCCTCGACTGCTCATCCTGCTCGGCGTGGCGGCCGTTCTCGTCGCTCTCTCGCGTAGCGAGGCGTTCCACAGTCTCCTCACTCCGCTCATCAAGCGCGCTCTCAGTTGCACCGCGACTTTCGAACTCCGCGACTACGTCGGCCTGATGAACCTCAACCGCGAGTTCACCGTCGCGGACCTCACCGTTCGGACGGGGTCGTGGCTGGCGAACGAACGACTCGCGGACCTAGATCTGCGGTCCGAAGAAGGAATCAACATCCTCGGCATCCGCCGGGAGGACGGCACGTACACCGCGCGCCGTCCGGCCCGCCGGTCGGAAGGACGTAGCGCCGTTCGCCGCGAAGAGGCACCGGTCGGAGTGCGGCGGTACCCCGCGCCGATTCGCGTCTATCCGCTCCGCGGTTCGGGTCGTTCGGCCAGCGTCACGTTCACCTGCCGCCGTTCACCGTCGCGCACGACTGTCAGCGTCACCGTCTCTCCGGGTTGCGTCTCGGTGACGAGGTACGACGAGAGGTCCTCAGGCGACTGTATCTGCCGTCCATCCACGGCGACGATGACGTCACCGCCGACCGGAACGGTGAATCCACCGACCCGTCGGTACTCCCTCGTCTCGCGGAGGGTGTCCGCCGCGGGCGTCCCTGGCACCGTCGAGGTGACGTACACGCCCTCCGTCGAGTTGAGTCCGTTCGCCGACGCGAGCGGAGGAGTGGTCTCGGTGACCGCCACGCCGAGGTAGGAGTACTTGTACTCGCCGGTCCGAACGAGCGACGGGACGACACGCTCGATGAGCGACGCGGAAATCGCGAACCCGATGTTCTCGCCGCGGGAGGCGGAGATGCCCGCGGTGTTGACGCCGACGACGTCGCCGCCGCACGTCACCAGCGGTCCGCCGCTGTTACCGGGGTTGATGGGCGCGTCCGTCTGGACGACGTTCGGGACGGCGAACCCGCGCGTGGTCGGCATCGAGCGGTTCGTCCCGCTGACGATGCCGTGCGTTATCGTCTCCTCGAACCCGAACGGGCTCCCGAGGGCGGCGACTCTCGCCCCGCGGTCGGGGGGCGACTCGGCCACCGGGAGCGACTCGACGTACGCCGGCGTCTCGTTCACCCGGACGACGGCCAGGTCGGAGCGTTTGTCCCGCCCGACGACGGTTCCGAGCTTCGACTCGCCGCGAGCGAACTGGACGACGACGGAGTTCGATTCGCCGACGACGTGGGCGTTGGTCACGACGTGACTCGTCGAGTTGTTCTCCGACACAGCGTAGGCGAACCCGGAACCGAGCCCCGACTCCGTCCGCACCGCGACCACCGAGTCGATGGTCTGGTTGTACACCTTCGTGTAGTCACACTGCGCCTGCGCTTGCGTCTGCACTCCCGTCTGTCGGAGTCTGTTCTCCTCGGTCGAACCGTCGGTGCCGACGGACGACGCCCCCGCCACACCCGTCCCCGCGGTGAGAAGCAGAAGGACGACGCCGACGACACGATAGTTGACAAGCACCACACACGATTGTCTTTATCTCTCTTCCATAAGCGACGTGGCGGACGAACGCGAGATATCGAAACGGTGATAGACGGACGACAATGGACGCGGGCGATTCAGACGCGTTACTCGAAGTCGAACTCTCGCAGAATCGCGTTACGCAGCGCCGAACCGCGCACTCGCTCAGGAATACCTGACTGGCTGTTCGTCGTTACAGTCGTACGGCCGTAACGGGACTCGATTGAACGTCGGCCGCCACCGCTCTCGCCGGATCGACGCTCTCGGCGAGGAACGTTCCTGTTCACCTCTGTGGGGTGAGTTAGCGCGACGTTATCCGCCTCCGTCGGACGTACGGCCGGCGTACACCGCTTCTCGCTCTAGAGAGGCGGCCTCCGGCGCGCCGAGCGATTATTCCCTCGTTAGTCGTACCGCCTTTCTGCCGCGGCGGAATATGGTGTTTGTTACAACCTACCACCCGGACGTACGGGGTACGACTACATGGGCGTCGGTCGTTCGCCGCCGGACTCCGCACTCTTCGGGGAGCGATTCGGTCGGAGTTCGCTCCGGTCGTCGCTGGAGTACGCCGCGTCGGTCGGGTGGTTCCCCGCCGTCGTCACCGTCTGGTTCTTCCTCGTCCAACCCTCCGTCTCCCGGTTTCGACTGTTCACGCTCCGATCGACGCCCCCCTCGTCGCTCGAAGAGCTCCCCGTCCGGGCGGTGGGCGTCTTCGCGCACGTCCTCTTTCACGACCCGACGCAGCGACCCCCGCTTCACCTGCTGAAGAACCTCGGTCTGTTCGCCGTCGCCGCCGTCGGTTTCCGTATCTCGAACGAGTCGGCGGACGCGATTCGCGCCGCCTACGCCCGTCTCGTGGTCGTCACACCCCCGGTGTCGGCGGCGGTGTTTCTCGTCACCGGACAGACGAAGTTCGGGTACGGCGCGTCGACGGTCGGATTCGCCGTGACCGGGTACGTGGCGGGCGAACTCGCCGCCGGAGGCGTCTCGGAACGGAACGCGACGCTCGCGTCCGCCTTCCTGTGCTACGCGACGGTGGTGTTCGTCGGGGACATCGCGACCGGGGGACTGGCGACTGCGCTCCACGCGACCGGATTTCTGCTGGGTGCGTCGTACGCGTTCGTCTCTCGGATGCGGTGAGACGAGTCGGCGCGGCGTTCGATCACCTCGCACGACGGTCGGACGGCCTCTCGACGACTGAATCGCCGGGAGAGGCCGCCACGACGACGCGCGGACGCTTCCGCGCCTCCCTCGTCCGCCACCTCACTCCGAGAGGTCGTTCAGCATGGTCGCAAGGGCCTCCTCAGCGTGTGAGCGCATCGGTTCGACGAACATCCCGACGAACGCGTGTATCTGGTCGGGGTAGTGGTGGTGTCGAACCGGGACGCCCGCCTCGGAGAGACGTCTCGCGTAGGCGATACCCTCGTCGCGGATGGGGTCGAACCCGCAGGTGAGAATCGACGCGGGCGGGAGTCCCGAGAGGTCCCGCGCCCGCAACGGCGAGGCGTACGGGTGTTTGCCGTCGAGTTCGTCGTCGAGGTAGTGGTCCCAGAACCACCGGGAGTCGGCGCGTTCGAGGTAGTACCCCGACGCGTTCTCCTCGTGGGACTCCGTGTCGAAGGCGTGTTCCGTCGCGGGGTATATCAGCAACTGCCGTTCTAGGGTGGGGCCGTCGAAGTCCCGAAACGAAAGCGCGACCGCCGCCGCGAGGTTGCCGCCCGAGCTATCGCCGCCGACGGTCACCCTCCCCGCGTCGCCGCCGATAGCGTCGGCGTTCTCCGTCACCCACCGCGTCGCGGCGCGGCAGTCGCGCAGTCCGGCGGGGAACGGATGCTCCGGCGCGTGCCGGTAGTTCACCGAGACGACCAACCGACCGGACTCGACGGCCATGTGGCGGCAGGCGGCGTCCATCTTGTCGAGTCCGCCGAGCACCCACCCGCCGCCGTGGAAGTAGACGAGAACGCCCCGCCCGTCGTCGCCCGCCGGTCGGTAGACGCGAAGCGGAACCGGGCCGTCCGGACCGGGAATCGAGACGTCGAACACGTCCTCCACCTCGGGCCCCTCCGTCCGTTCGACGAGCATCCCCGACTGTTCCCGCGCGGACTCGACGGAGAGGGTCGCCGTCGAGGGGAGACCCTTCGCCGCCAGGCCGTCGAGGAACGCCCGCGCGTCGGGGTGCAACTCGCCCCGTCCGGCGTCCTCGTTCACGCCGTCCATCGACTCCCCCGTCATCGCCGCTTCCTCCCTTCGTCGGCGCGAGAGGGGGGTTCCTCGTTCGATCCGGTGCGAAGCCCCGTGCGGGAACTTTCCTCGAACGCGTCGGTTGCAGTCACTCGCATACGAACCTCCACGCGATTCGGTACCAAAGAACTAGGGAGCGGCGACTTCCTTCCCTCGAACGCACCTTCGGACCTTTCCTTCGAAGTCTCTATCGAAGTTTTCCTATCTTTGCTAGTTTTGCTACCCAAACTTCTTTTCTGCCTTTGCTAGTTTTGTCGTCTCGTTTCTCGTTGCGAAGGGTGTCTCCGCCCTCTCGCAGTCGCCGACGTCGGTCGGCCCGTCGGGCGCTTTCGCCATCCCGAACGGTTATGCGGGCCTCCCCCGTGAGTCGGGAACGCATGACGAGATTCGACGACAGGCCGCCCGTCCGGTGGCGGGGGTGGCCGTAGTGCCGATGCCCCTCTCCCCCGTCTCGGCGGCGTGGGTCGCGGAGGCGGGCGAGTCGATGGGGTTCGACCTCTCGGCGGCGGACGCCGAACGGTTCGCCCGCGGCGTGAACGACGAACTCGACGGATACGCCGCGCTGGACGAACTCGCGCCGGCGGACGCCTCGGAGTCGGTATCCGTGCGCGACGTTCGCGCGCCCGACGGGGACGACGACCCGCACAACGCCTACATCACGGCGTTCGAGGCGGAGTCCAGCGGTGACGGCGACGATGACGGTTCCCTCTCGGGCGTGGCCGTCGCCGTGAAGGACAACATCGCCGTCGCGGGCGTCCCGATGACGTGCGGGTCGCGCGTCTTCGAGGGCGTCGTCCCCCGGCGGAACGCGAGCGTCGTGGACCGACTGCTCTCGGCGGGCGCGCGACTCGTCGGGAAGACGAACATGGACGAACTCGCCTACGGGCCGACGAGCGAAACCAGCGCGTTCGGCCCCGTGACCAACCCGAGAGACGAGAGTCGGGTCGCGGGCGGATCCTCCTCCGGAAGCGCCGCCGCCGTCGCCGAGGGGTCGGCGGACCTCGCACTCGGGAGCGACACCGGCGGGTCGGTCCGCATTCCGGCGTCGTTCTGCGGCGTCGTCGGCTTCAAACCCTCGTGGGGCGCGGTGCCGCGCGACGGGTTCGTGGACTTGGCGTACACGCTCGACCACGTCGGAACGCTCGCGCCGGACGTGGAGACGGCGGCGCTCGGATTCGACGTGGTCGGCGGCTACGACGCCCGCGACCCGTCTTCGGCGCTGGCGACGGAGATTCCGGTCGGCGAGTGCGCGGCGGGACTGGCCGACGCGCCCGATGTTTCGGACCTCTCTTTGGGCGTCCCCGAGGAACTCCTCTCGGACCACGTCTCCGAGGAGGTGCGCGAACGCTTCCGAGGCGCGGTGGCGACGCTCGAATCCGCGGGGGCGACCGTCGAGTCAGTTCGCCTGCCGACCGTCGAAGACGCCGTCTACGTCTGGAACGCGGTAACGAACGTGGAGTTCGCCGCCGCACTCCGCCGGAACGGACTCCCCCTCGAACGCCCGGGGCCGTTCGACACCGCTCGGTACGACGCCGCTAGCGCCCGTCAGTCCGCCGCGGGCGTCGGGTTCGGCGACGTGGTGAAGGAACGCGCTCTCGTCGGCGCGACACTCCTCGACCGCTACGACGGCCGCCACTACACCCGAGCGCGGAACGTCTGTGCGACGTTGAAATCGGAGTTCGACGCCGCCTTAGACGGCCGCGACGCTCTCGTCTCGCCGACGATGCCCGTCGTCGCGCCGGAGGTGGGCGCGTGGCGGCCGCACGAGTACGACGCGGACGCGGACGAGGGCCTCGACGTGCCGCTCGCGTACAACACGCGTCCGATGGACCTCGCCGGCGTCCCCGCCGTGACCGTGCCCGACGGTGACGACGGCGGCGACGCACTCCCGGTCGGCGTCCAGTTCGTCGCCGGACCGTACGAGGACGCGCGCCTCCTCCGAATCGCGCGCACGTTCGAACGGGTGCGGGACGGGGACGCGTAGGGCGGTCACCCCTCTATTTCGGTCGTCAACCGCCCGTCGTCGTCGAACGTCAATCGCCGGCGCGGACCGATTTCCACGTCGTCTCGCCCCTCCAACTCGTCGAGAACGGGTTCGGACGCCAGCATCGTCCCGGGTTCGAGCGTGTTCCTGATGCGGCCGATTCGCATCTCCGAGAGGTCGGGCACGCCGGTCATCGACGCGGCGAGGACGAACGCCGTCGCGTCGCAGGGAACGACGAACGGCACCTTCGAGCGCTCGGGTTCTCCGCTGGTCGTGATGTTGACGTACATGTCCTCGAAGTCCACCGATTCGAGGAGTTTGCGGCTCACGAAGTCCGCGAGGCCGATGCCGATGGCGTTGCCGTGGGACTCCTCGGTGACCGACCGGACGTAGATGCGGGTTATCTCCGGGGCGTGGACCGCCGGTTGGTTGTGGAACCGAACCCGCCCGACGACGTTCGTGTCCATCCCGGTTCCGCTGACGTTCTTGCCGAGTTCGTCCACCATCAGGAAGTCCAGTTGCTCGACGGGCAGGGAGGGGAACAGGTCCGCGGACCGTTCGAGGAGTTCCTCCTCGCGTTCGGGCAGGTTCTCGACGGGGACGCCCTCGACGCGCGCGGCGCGTTCCCTGTCGTTCTCCACGACGGCGATGCCGCCGACGATGGGCACGTCGTCCGCCTCGAACAGCAGTTCCGCCCGTTCGGGGACCACCTCGTCGAACCCGCGGGCGATGGCGGCGTTGTGCATGTTCTCCGCACCGCGGTGCTTCCCGAGGCCGATGACGGCCATCTTACAGAGGCCGGACTCTATCGGCCCGCGGTAGTCGGTGTGGAGTTTCACGCGATTCGCAAGGAGGACGGCGTCGGCGTCGAGTGCGTCGCGCGCGGCGTACACCGGTTCGCCGTTCGGGTCCTCGGCCACTCGCTCGACGGCCATCGACGACCGAATCTCGCAGTCCATCGACGCCTCCGTGACGCCGAGGGACGCGAGCGTCTCCACCTGCCCCTCCGCCGTCGCGCCCCCGTGACTCCCCATCGCGGGCATGACGAACGGTTCCAGTCCCCGGTCCCGAAGTTCCTCGACGGCCGTCGAGAGGACGGTCGGCATGTCGTGTATCCCCCGACTGCCGGCGGTTATCGCCACCTCGGCCCCGCGCGGAAGGTCGCTCAGCGCCGGTATCTCGGCTATCGCCGCGGCGGTGGCCGCGGGGACGTCGTCCACCTCGGGCGGGTCGGTCACCGTCCGCACCGTCGCGAACGCCGGGAGGTCCGCTAACGACGCGTCGTTCACCGCCTCCAGTCGTTCCCGGCCCGGAAACTCCAGTTCGACCATCTCTCTCCGCTTTCGCCTCCGTGCTAATGAATCCCGCGCCGGTTCGTCCGACTCGCCCTCACTCGTCCATCACGGCGACGACGGGCACGTCCGAACTCAGGAGCACCGACTGCGTGGTGCTCCCGAACAGGGCCTTCCCGACGGGCGTCCGCTTGCGCCCGCCGACGACGAGGTACTTCGCGTCCACCCGTTCGGCCTCGCTCAGCAGTTCTTCCACCACGTCGCCGACGCGCCCGCGCGTCACCACCGGTCCCGGCCTGTCCGTCGAGGCTTTCACGACCGTACGCGCCGTCGCCTCCGCGTCGTGCTGTCCGTCCTCGACGGTGTAGCGTTCGCCCCGCCGGACCTCGTCTCGCCTCTCGAACTCCTCCTGTGAGAGGACGTGGACGACGACGAGTTCGTCGTCGTACGCCGCCGCGAGGTCCTCTCCGACGGTGACCGCGCGGTCGGGTTCCTCGTCGCCGTCGACTGCTGCCAGTATCGCCATACCATGATACCTCTTCGCATGCGCACATAAAATTTGGCGGCGGGCTGCCGGCGTGCCAAGGTATAACTGCCGCCGCGGGGGAGTGACCCACGATGACGGAAGACGTCGCACGACGGTTCGAAGGCGCGCACTGCCCGCTCGTCACCCCCTTCGCGGACGGCGACGTGGACCACGAGGCTCTCGGCGAACTGGTCGAACACGTCCTCGACGGCGACGTGACGGGCCTCGTCCCCTGCGGGACGACGGGAGAGTTCGCCAGCCTCGACGCCGCCGAGTACCGGGCGGTTCTGGAGACGACCGTCGAGTACGCCGACGCCGCGCCCGTGATGGCGGGCACCGCGGGAACCAGCGTCGCGGAGACGCTGGAACGCATCGAGACGGCGGCGGACGTCGGCGCCGACGCCGCCCTCATCACCCTCCCGTACTTCCACGGGTCGAACGACCCGGCGGGCGACGAGGCGTTCGTGCGACGCGTCGCCGACGACGCCGCGCTTCCGATATACCTCTACAACATCCCCGCCTGCGTCGGCCGGCCCATCGCCGCCGACTCCGCGGTCGAACTCGCCGACCACGACCGAATCCTCGGCGTGAAGGACTCCAGCGGCGACTTCAACTACTTCTCAGAACTCCTGCGGCGGACGCCCGAGTCGTTCCAACTGTTCGAGGGGTTCGACAGCCACCTCGTCCCCGGACTGCTGTTCGGGTCCGACGGCGGCGTCAACGCCCTCTCGAACGTGATTCCCGAGGCGTTCGCGGCGGCGACGGAGGCGGCGGCGAACGGCGACGCGGAGACGGCCCGAAGCGTCCACGAGGAGTACATCGCCCCCCTGTTCCAGCAGTGCGTCAAACACGGGTTCGCCCCGGCGACGAAGGCCGGCCTCCGCGCCCGCGGCGTCCTCGAAACCGACGAGGTTCGGCCGCCGTTGGTCGAACTCGACGCCGACGCGCGCGACGACATCGCGTCGCTCGTCGAGGGCGTCGTCGCCGCCTACGAGTAGCGGGACGTTCCTCGTTCTCCCCGTTTCCGCCGCCCACGGTCGCTCTCGTCCCGGCGTTCACTCGTAACCGTGGAGTCACCGGGCGTTCACTTGTAACCGTGGAGTCCCCCGGACGTTCACTCGTAAGCGTGGACTCCCCCGCCCCCGCGACGCCTCCTCGGTTCGACGCCGACCGGACCCGGGCCGACTCACTCCTCCCGTCGGACGAGGCCCTCCGAGTGGTCGAGGGCGGCCGACGCTCCCTCCGCGAGGTGCATCGCGTCCACGCCCGCGACGAGGAAGTCCACGCCCCAGTCGAGACGCTCCTCGCGTTGCTCCGCGCTGGTGGCGAGCGTTCCGATGGCCACGCCGGCGTCGCGGGCCGCCCCGACGGCGCTCTCGACGTGTTCGAGGAACGCCTCGTCGTCCCACTCCCCGAAGCGACCCATCGAAAGCGAGAGGTCCACCGGCCCGACGAACAGGCCGTCGATGCCGTCCACCTCTGCGATGTCTCCGGCGTTCTCGACGGCGCGTTCGGACTCCAGTTGGACGAACCTGGCGAGGCCGTCTTCGACCGTCTCGACGTGGTCGGAGAGCGAGCGACCGTACTCCGACGCGCGGGTGAGGCCGAGTCCCCGCCGTCCCTCCGGCGGGTAACGACTCGCATCGACTATCTCCTCGGCCTGTTCGGGCGTCTCGACCATCGGGACGAGAATCGCCGTCGGGCCCAAATCGAGCGTCCGCTTCAGCGTCGTCGGGTCGTCGTCGGCGACGCGGACGAGCGAATCCGTCGTCCCGGGGGCGGCGTCCGCCGCCCGGAGCATGTCCTCCATCGTCTCGTACGACACCGGCGTGTGCTCTTGGTCGAACGAGACGAAGTCGTAGCCGAGTCCGGCCAGCAACTCCGCCGTCGCGGGCGCGGGGATGGTGACCCACGTCCCTATCAACGGGTCCGTCGCCTCGGCGATGCGCGCCAGTCCGCCGTCTTCGGTCATGTTCTCTCCCTCGTCGGCCGGCCACCTATACCTTCGACTCCGGGCCGGCGTTGCCGCCGCCCGGGGCGGCGGTCAGAAGTGCGAGAACTTGTCGCGGCGGTAGAGGTCTATCTCGCTGACGGTGTTCGGCGGGCGTTGCTTCGCCGCGAACGCGATGGCTTCGGCCACCTCCGCGGGTTCGGTCACCTCGCCGGGTTCGAAGCGGTCTTTCATCTCCGTGTCCGTCTCGGACCCGAACTCCGTCCGCACCTCCGTCGGGTTGACGACGGTGACGGCCACGTCGTCGTCGCCGACGGTCCCTTCGAGACTCAGCGCGAACCCCCGCGTCCACCACTTCGTGGCGGCGTACACGGCGTCGTTCGGCCGCGGGTACTGCCCAGCGAAACTGCCGAGGAACACCAGATTACCGGAGGACTCCCGGAGGTGCGGGAGCGACGCCTGCGCCGTGTAGAACATCCCGTTGACGTTCACGTCTATCATCAGCTCGAAATCCTCGACGGAGAGGTCCTCGACGGGTTCGTTGACGCCGAGGCCCGCGTTGGCGACGACGACGTCTATCCTGCCGAACGTCTCGGCCGTCTCTTCCACCGCGGACCGAACCTGCTCCGGGTCGGTCACGTCCGTCGGGACGACGAGCGCCTCCCGGTCGTGTTCGCTCCGCACCTCGTCGGCGACGGCTTCGAGTCGTTCCTCCCGGCGCGAGGCGAGGGCGACGTGCGCCCCCTCGGCGGCGAGTT
Source organism: Halopelagius fulvigenes (assembly GCF_042662625.1). Lineage (GTDB taxonomy): Archaea > Halobacteriota > Halobacteria > Halobacteriales > Haloferacaceae > Halopelagius > Halopelagius fulvigenes. The sequence goes on along the minus strand of NZ_JBHSXH010000004.1, from coordinate 257,495 downwards.
CGAGGGCCGCCGCGCGGCCGATCCCGGAGGTGGCTCCCGTGACGAACGCGACGTTCCCTTCGAGTGCGTCTTCGTCCATACGCGAGGTACTCTCGCTCGGACACGGTAAAGGTGAGGTTTCGAACCGTTGTCACGAGCGTTCGGACGACTGTTCGGTTCCGGTTCCGCTCTCTCCCCGCCTCAGGCGGTACAGGCGTGGCCGGCCGCCGCCGCCCGTTCGCGGAGGGTCCGCCGCGCGTCCCGCAACGTCTCCGCGTCGCCCTCGACGCGTCCCTTCTCGATGCGGGTGATGATGGCCGAGGCGACGCGACACTCCGCCGCGTGCAGGTCGGATTCGAGCGCCGACACCCGCTTTCGCTCCGCGGCGTCGAGGCTCTCGCCGCGCGCGTCGTCAAGCATCTCCGCGCCCCGCGCCGACAGGAAGACCGACTGCCGGGTGTGTTCGGAGAGTCTGGTTGCGTCGTCGCGGTCCCACTGCAGTTCGACGGCCTCCTCGTCGAGTGCCTTCACGAGGAGGGCGGCTTTGTCCACCGTCGCGTCCGTCTCGTCGTACCCGGGGAGGGCGTCGGCCCGCGCGTCGTACCCGACGAAGACGGTCCGCTCGGGCGCGCTATAGGCGTCCGCGGGGTACGCCGCGGCCCCCACGCCGCCGACGCCGAACAGGAAGAGGGCGACGAGGAACAGTCCGAGGAACGCCCGCGGCGCGCCGCGGACGGGTTTCGGCTCGAGAAGCGGGTGGATCCGCGTCCGTTCCATCGGGAGCGAGACTGCTCGCTCCACGAGGGAGGCGAGCAAGTGGGTGTTCTCCGAGGCGCCGGTGACGATGACTCGCCCGTCGCCCGCGATGCGGACGAAGGAGTTGTGGAAGCCGGTGTGGCGAACCGTGAGGCCGCGGCCCTCGCCGAACCGGTCGCGGCGGCACTCGTCGTACTCGTCGGCGGCGGCGACGGCCGCCTCGATGTCGGCCAGCGTCTCGTCGGCGTCGCCGACCCCGTCGCCGGAGACGAATATCGACTTCCGCTCGAAACTGAGGCTTGACCCGTTGCGCCGGTACTCCGCGAGGCGGCGGACCCACAGTTTCCCGCGGGTCAAGGCGACCGGAATCGCCGGCAGGAGGACGACGGCGGCCGCCGCCCTGAGATAGCCCGGCCGTGACGTCGGCGCGACGCCGTAGCGGAACGCGGCCCACAGGGTGACGACCGCGAGTGCGACCGATCCGCCGACGACGAACGCTCTGAGTTTGTTCATTCGGTCACCCCCCGAGGAACGTCCGCTTGATGCGTCCGAAGAAGCCCACCTTCCGGCGTCGGCTCTCCGATTCGAACACCGGGCCGAGTTTCGCTTCGAGGTCATCTCGGCTCTCGAAGCGGTCGACGTTCGTCTCCGAGAGCAGTTCCGCCAGCATGATGGAGTTGCCGTCCTCGTCCAACTGGACGTTCGCCAACGCGTGTTCACGCTCTAACCGGCGCACGGAGACGGGGTAGGACCACCCCGACTCCGAGACAAGTTCGTGGACCGCGTCCGGGCCGTGTGCCATGTTCACCCGTGGCGCTTCATCGAATATAAAACTTTCACGCGCCGTCAACGGGTGCGGGCGCGGCGTCGCCGTCTCCGGATACGCCGCCCTCGTCCGACGCGTTCGCCTCGTCGAGGAGCGACGAGACGCACCGAAAGCCGAGGCGACTGCCGGAGGGGTCCCGCACCGCCGCGAGAAGCACCCGCGACCGGTCGAGCGTCTGTGCGCGGGAGAGGCGACCCCCGTCCGCGGTGAACGCGCGGACGACGACGGTGTACCGACCCCACCGAAGGACGGTCTGGTTCGTCTCCGCCAGCGACCGCGCCACGGTGTCAGCGGCGGCGACCGACCGCCACCGGTCCACGGTGAGTCTGAGCGTCTCGCCCGACGGCGGGACGTACCTCGCGGTGTACCGCACCGCCGGTTCGGGGCGGTCGCCGAGGTCGATTCGGCCGTCGAACGACGCGATGCGCTCGGAGTCGAGGAGTCGCCACCCGTCCAACCCCGACGCACTCGCTCCGGGGACGACGGCCGGGGTGAGTTCTCCCGGGTCGGCGTCGTCCGGCGGCGGCGGACACCCGAGTGCGGCGTAGTCGGGACGCTCACCGAGACGGGTCGCTTCGCTCCCCGCCGTCGCCGATTCGCGCGCCGATTCGCGTGCCGGTTCGCTCGCCAGTTCGGTCGGCCGGTCGGTCGGCGGTGCGGCGTCCTCAGCGGACCCGAACGACGCGTCGAACGACGAGACGAGGCTCGGTCCGCCGAGGGCGACGACGCCGAGACACGCCGCGAGAACCACGGCGGCGGCGACTCGTCGCCCGAGGCGTCTGCGCCGACTCCGGGTCCGTTCGCGCTCCGCGCGGACGGCACCGGGGGCGGCGAACTTCCCGGCACCGCGACCCAGGTGCCGGTCGAGGAGCGACGACGCTCGGCCGCGTTCGACCGCGTACCGGACGATACGGAGCAGTTCCGCGGCGTCCACGACGGCCGGTTCCGGCGCGTCGGCGGTCGATTCGGGGACGATACGGGAGGTGACGACTCGCGTCGCCCGTCCGCCGCGTCCCGGCGTCGGTTCGCCGTGCGTGACTCGGAGGCGACTCCTCTCACCGCGGTGTTCGACGGAGAGCGTCGTCCCGTCTCGCGTCGCTGACCGCCCGCGCGCCTCCCAGACGGCCGCGACGAAGGCGGCGAACGCCTCCTCGTCGAGGCGACGGAGTGTCGCCGAGAACCGCGCGACCTCCGGGTCGGTTCCGCGGGAGCGAAGTCGCACGGCCGTTCAGAGGCGCGTCCGGAGGTCGGAGACGACCGCTTCGGTCCCCGACTCGCCCCCGAGGTCCGGCGTCCGCGGCGCGTCGGCGTCGGCCAACTGGGCCGCGACGGCGTCCCACAGGTCCGCGGCGGCGGACTCCTCGCCGAGGTGGTCGTAGAGCATCGAGACGGAGAGGACGGTGGCGAGGGGGTTCGCGACGCCTTCGCCCGCGATGTCGGGCGCGCTTCCGTGGACCGGTTCGAACATCGACGGGGAGTGGCCCTCGACGTTGATGTTCGCCGAGGGGGCGAGTCCCACGCTTCCGCTGACGATGGCTCCGAGGTCGGTGAGGATGTCGCCGAACAGGTTGGAGGCGACGAGGACGTCGAACTCGTCGGGGCGGCGCACGAGGTCCATCGACGCCGCGTCCACGAGGAGGCGTTCGACCTCCACCTCGGGGTACTCCTCGGCCACCTCCTCGACCACCTCGTCCCAGAACACCATCCCGTGGGCCTGCGCGTTCGACTTCGTGACGTTCGTCAGGTGACCGTCGCGTTCGGCGGCCGCCTCGAACGCCTCGCGGACGATGGTCTCGGTCCCCCGCCGCGTGTAGATGGCCGTCTGGACCGCCACCTCGTGCGGGTGCCCCCGGTGTTCGCGGCCGCCGGCGTCGGAGTACTCGCCCTCGGTGTTCTCCCGGAAGACGACGAAGTCGATATCGCCGCCCTCGTACCCCCGGAGGGGACTCTCCACGCCGTCGAACAGCACGGACGGGCGCTTGCACACCTGCTGGTCGAACGCCTTCCTGATGGGGAGCATCATCCCCCGGAGCGTCACGTGGTCGGGGATGTCCGGGTGCCCCACCGCGCCCAACAGGATGGCGTCGTGGCCGTCGAGGGTCTCGATGGCGTCGTCGGGCATCATCGACCCCTCCTCTAAGTAGCGTTCGCTCCCCCAGTCGTACCGCGTCGTCTCGACGGTGAATCCGCCTCGCTCCGCGGCGTCTTCGAGTATCGGGAGCGTCGCGTCGACGACTTCGACTCCGATACCGTCTCCCGGCAGTAGCGCGATATCGTACGTCACACCCGAGAGTCGCCGAGAGCGGTCAAAAGCGTTCCCCCGGCGGCGACGGTCATCGCGGCACGTGTCCGACTCGTCGCCGGGTCCTCGGTCCGGCCTCGTCCGTTTCGACTTCGATCCGACTCGATCACCGAACGGTCGCCACTCGCCGCATCAGGCCTCCTGTTCCACCGTCCGACGCGCCGTCTCGGCCCGTTCGTGCCCGTGAACGAGTGCCTCCTCGGTGTTGCGGTCGAACAGGTGGAGGTCCGACTCGTCGAACGTCACGTCCACTATCTCGCCCTCCGCCGGTTCGACTTCGACGGGCGCGCGGAGGCGGCACTCCTTGCCGCCGACCCGCAGGTAGAGGAAGTTGTCCGATCCGACGATCTCCACGACGTCCACCTCCGCCTCGAACCTCTTCGCGGGCGGCACGGTGTCGTCCACGCGGAGGTTCTCCGGGCGGATGCTGAGCGTGTACTCGCCCTCGCCGCCGACGGCGTCGACTATCTCCTCGGAGACGCCGTACGAGATGCCCTCGCCGACCAAGGTTCCGGTTCCGTCGCTCTCGACGTGGAGGTCCACGTCGAAGAAGTTCATGCTCGGAGAGCCGATGAAGTCGGCGACGAACGCGTTGGCCGGTCGGTAGTACACCTCCTTCGGCGAGCCGACCTGTTGGAGTTGGCCGTTGTCGAGGATGACGATGCGGTCGGCCATCGTCATCGCCTCCTCCTGGTCGTGCGTCACGTAGATGGTCGTGATGCCGAGTTCCGAGTGGATGCGCGACAACTCCGTCCGCATGTGCTTGCGGAGCTTCGCGTCCAGATTCGAGAGGGGTTCGTCGAACAGGAACACCGCCGGTTCGCGGACGATGGCGCGACCGGTCGCCACGCGTTGCTGTTGCCCTCCGGAGAGGCTTCCGGGTTTCTTGTCGAGCAAGTCCTCGATGCCCATCATCTCGGCCGCCTCGACGACGCGGCGGTTCACCTCCTCGTCGCTGAGGTCGGTGCTCAACTTCAGCCCGTAGGCCATGTTCTCACGGACGGTCTTGTGAGGGTACAGCGCGTACGACTGGAACACCATCGCGATGTCGCGTTCCTTCGGCGACATATCGTTGACGGGCTGTCCGTCCAACCGAATCTCGCCGTCCGTGATCGTCTCCAACCCTGCCAACATTCGCAGCGTCGTGGACTTCCCGCACCCCGACGGACCGACGAACACCACGAACTCGCCGTCCGGGATTTCGAGCGACAACTCCTCGACGGCGACTATCGGACCGGACGTGTCCTCGAACACTTTCGTTACGTCGTCGAATTGTACACGTGCCATGTTAACTTACTCCAGTTTGGGTTTGCATCTCAGTTATTTAGTAGTATCCCCGATAGGAGGGTCGAAACCCTCCTCGGGACGCCGATGCGCCTCACATCCCTCCCAGTCCCTCGCCGACGTAGCGTTGCGAGAGACCGTAGAAGACCACCGGCGGCGCGACGAGAAGCACCACGGAGGCCATGAGGATGTTCCACTGCCGGAGCACGTCGCTCCCGAGGATGTAGTGCAGGGCCACCGTGGCCGTGCGCACTTCCTCGTCGCTCGTGAGGACGAACACCCACAGGAAGTTGTTCCACGCGGTCAGGAACGCGAACAGGGCCGCCGCGCCCACGGCGGGCGCGGAGAGGGGCAGGACGATCCGCAGGAACGCCCCGAGTTCGCTGTGCCCGTCGATGAGCGCCGCCTCCTCGATGTTCTCGGGGATGCCCTGCCTGAAGAAGCCCTGCAGCAGCCAGATGGTCTGCGGGAGGACGAAGATGGACAGGGCGATGATGACGCCCGTGAGGGTGTTGATGAGGCCGAGGATGAAGAACACCTCGTAGACGGGGATGGTGATGACTATCCACGGGAACATGATGGTGAAGACGGCGGTGTAGAACAGCGCCTTCCGCCCCGGGAAGTCCAGTCGCGCGAACGCGTACGCGCCGGGGATGGAGAAGAAAAGCGAGATGACAGTCGCCGTGACGGAGACGATGATGCTGTTGCTGAAGAACGTGACGAAGTTGTACCGTTCCCATATCTGCTCGTACGCCGTGATGGTCAGGTTCTTCAGCGCCGGGAGGTAGTTCGTCTCCGGGTTGATGGCGGCGAAGTCCGTCAGGAACGACGTCCGAATCACCCAGTAGTACGGCGCTAAGGCGAACAGCGCGAACAGTCCGAGCACGACGTACAGTATCAGTCGGGAGCGGCGAGTTTCGTTTATCATGGTCAGACGTACATCTCCTCCTCGTCTTGGATGACGGTCACGTAGAAGATGGCCGCCGTCATCGATATGACGATCATGGCCATCCCGAGCGTGTATGCCCGCGAGAACTGGAGGTTCACGTAGGCCGTCTCGTACGTGAGGATGCTCATCAGCATCGTCCGCGTCCCGGGACCGCCGCCGGTCAGCTCGAACGGTTGCGCGAACTCCGCGACGTTCCACGCCGTCCGAAGCGCGAGGATGACGATGGTGGGCGTCACAAGGTGCGGGAGGGTCACGTCGCGGAACCGCCGGAGGCGACCCGCCCCGGCCAACGCCGCCGCCTCGTACTGTTCGCGCGGGATGCCGACGATGGCCGCCGCGTAGATGATGCCGGCGTACCCGTAGTCGTGCCACGACTGCGCGACGATGAGCGACACGTACGGCCACAGGTCCTCCGCGAGGAACGCCGGCGTCGTCACGCCGAAGACGTCCGTGATGAGTCTCGGAACCATCCCGAAGTCGCTGTTGAGGAACCACAGCCAGATGACACCCCCTGCGAGCGGTGCGGAGAAGTAGGGGGACATGACGATGGCGCTGGTCCACTCGCGCAACCCGCTTCGGAGTTCGGCCAACAGGAGCGCCGCGATGAGCCCGATGAACAACTGCAGGAACGTCGTTCCGAACACGAACACGAGCGTCCACCCGAACGCGAAGTGGAACAGGTCGTTCGTCAACAGCCACACGTAGTTGTCGAGACCGACGAACGTCCCCACTCCCCCCAACCGCGTGTTGGTGAACGTCATGTAGACGCCCCGCACGATGGGGAAGTAAAACAGGAGCGTGAACATCAGGAACGTGGGGAGAATGAACAGGTAGCCTATCCAGTTCTCCCGAGCACGGTCCCTCAGCGTGGTCTCTTCCATGCCGTACTTCTGCCTGATGTGTTGTGTGGTTTCTTGTGCCAAGGTACTTCTCCGATGCCCTGCGACCGGTAAAAACGTTGGGGGTGAATTGCGGCGATACGACGGCGTACGACCGGCTAATCGCCGCTATTTGCGCCGAGGCGAGGCGGTCGCGGGGTTCCGAGACGCGCTTACTGCCCGAGTCGTTTCTTCATGCGCTGTCGGATGAGTTTCGGCGTCTTCTCGGCGGAGTGCTGCCCCGCGATGGCCTGACTGATCGTCTCGTTGATGTCAGTCCACCGAATCGGGTCCACGTCGCGCACGTCCCACGACGCGCCCGTCGTGGAGTACTGGACGCCGTACTTGTCGGCGTTCTTGTACGCCTGCTCCGTGCTCTGTGCGAGGTCGTACTCGTCGAGGACGGCTTGCAGTTTCGTCTTGAGACCCGGAATCGCCTCGTAGTGTTCGCCCCAGGCGGGCAGGACGAACTCGTTGTCGCTCAAGAGGAACATGTTGAGGTCCCACGCGGCCTGCTGCTTCGCGTCGCTGGCCTGGAAGATGCACTGCTGTTGTTCGAGCGCCCACATGTGGCCGCCGTGTTGCCCCTCGACGCCTTCGAGGTCGCTGATTCCGAAGTTCTGCCCGAACTGGGGATCGACCTTCGGGTGTGGGAGGAGCATGAAGTCGCCGTTGCCGCCCTGCCAGCCGAACTTGACGTCGTCTTTGGTGGCGGTCCACCGACTGGCGGTCGGTACCGCGTAGTTGAACGAGGCGACCTTCCCGGTCAGCATGAGCGACGGAATGTCCTCGTCGCCGCGTTGGGCCGCCTCCTGGCTACTGAACTGGTTCGCCATCTTGACGCAGGTCTTTATCATCCCGTCCGTCTTCCCGCGGTCCTCGTGGTCTTGGTTGGCGACGACGATGGTTGGGTTGTCCGGATTGTCGCCCGGGCGCATCCACGGGTCGGTCCCCTCGGTGTACGCCGTCCGGGCGTACCCCCAGTAGGATTCGAGGTCGCCGGGCACGCCGGTCTCCTCGTAGGCGATGGCGTCGGTCTGTTTGTCCACGCGCTTGACCGCGTCGAGGAACCCGCTCCACGTCGAGAGTTCCTTCTCCGGGTTGCTGACGCCCGCCTGACTGAACAGTTTCGGGCTGATCCCGAGGTTGCTGTTCGTATTGCGCATTCCGCCGCCCGACCAGTACTCGCCGCGGTACTGTGCGGACTCCTTGTTCGCCGCCGTGAAGTCGTCCGGAAGCGAGTCGGTGGACTCGATGAACGGCTTGTGGTCCGGAACCTTGTCGTTGAGGTAGAACTGTAAGCCGCCGCCGCCGGCCTCGGCGAACGTCGGCGGGTTACCCGACGACACCGTCGAGGAGAGCTTCGACCGGATGTCCCCGTAGGATGCCGTCTGGAGGCTCACATTGACGTTCCCGTTCTTCTCCTCGAACGTCTTCATCGACTCCTGGAAGTGCGACTTCATCGCGGCGTTCTCGACGGCCTGCGCGCTCAGGTAGTCGACGGTGACGCTCTCGGACCCGCCCGAGTCCGAACCCGTGTCGCCGCCCGATCCGCTTCCACCGCCCCCTCCTTTCGGTTCCGGCGTGCCTCCGCCCTGTTCGCCGCTACACCCCGCGAGTGCACCGAGTGCGCCGACCGTCGCCGTGGCGGCAGTCGCCCGTACGAAGTCCCGCCGCGACGGTTCGGTGCCGGCCCGCCCCTCGGCGCGGTCCGCGCTCTCCCTGCTACTCGTGCTACTCTTTGACATCGTGTATTCACATGATAGACGGTGATAATAAATGTTTCTCACGCGGGCACCAATTTCTCGCCGTTTGTCCGCCGATACCGGACGAATCCGACCGTTTCGTCCCGCAGACTTATGAGCGGGGAGGAAGACTGCGCGACCATGGACTCCGACGCACGGCACGCGCTACTCGATGACGCGAACCGCGTCTGCGAACTCGTCGGGACGACGCTCGGTCCGTTCGGGACGAACAAACTCGTTGTGGAGTCGGGCGGACGGGTGACGGCCACCTCCTCAGGGTCGCTGCTCTTGGACCGCCTCGAACTGGACGACCCGGCGACGACGCTCCTCGAACGGGCGGCCGAGGAGTTCCGCGAGAGACACGGCGACGGCGCGACGACGCTCACGCTTCTGACGGGCGCGTTGCTCCGTGAGGCCGACGAGTTACTCGACCGGGGCCTCCATCCGACGACGGTCGCCCGCGGGTACGGAGAGGCGCTCTCGGTCGCCGAGGACCACCTCGAATCCCGCGCGCGCCCCCTCTCGGCCGTCGGCCCGGAGGCCGTCGCGCGGACGGCGCTCACCGGGACGCGGAACCCGATGACGAGGCGGCGCGTGAGCGAAGCGGTGGCCGACGCCGCCGAGACGGTGACGGCGTCGGACTCGCCGACCGGCGGACGCGGAGACGTGGCCGTCCTCGCGCGCCTCGGCGGCGTCGGCGACACCGGTCTCGTCTCGGGCGTCGTCGTTGAGACGCCACTCGTCTCCGACGCCATGCCGCGCCGCCTGCCGGACGCGGGCGTCGCCCTCCTCTCCTCGACGGTGGACGTTCCGAAACTCGGCGGCGCGACCGAGTCGGTCGACTACGACCTCTCGCTCGACGCGGACTCCTTCGAGGACCGGGCCGCCATCGGCGAGTATGAACGCGAGGAGTTCCGCCGCGTTCTCTCGTCGGCCGTCGCGTCCGGGTGTCGGTTCGTCGCGACGAAGGGGGGCGTCAACGACCGCGTGAAGACGCGGCTCGCCGACGCGGGCGTGGCCGCAATCGACCGCGTGGACGACGAGACGATGGCGCGTCTCGTCCGGCACACCGGCGGGCGGGTGGTCCCCTCCCTGGCGGAGGCGACGCCCGAGACGATGGGGCGGGCGGACGTGCGCGTCGAACGCCTCGCCGGTCGGGAGTTCGTCTACGTCGAGGGCGACGACGCGCCGACGTTCACGCTGGTCTGTCGCGCCCCCGACCCGCGGTCAGTCGCCGCGTTCGAAAGAAGCGCCGAGAGTGCCGTCGCCGCGACGCTCCGGGCACTCGAAGACGAACGCGTCGTGCCCGGCGGCGGCGCGACCGAAATCGGCCTCGAACGCGCGGTCAGGGCGGCGGCGCGGGGGACGGCCGGACGGGAGCAACTCGCCGTGGAGGCGTTCGGCAGAGCGCTCGCGACGGTGCCGCGGCGACTCGCCGAGAGCGCGGGCATCGACGGGTGGTCCGGCGTCATCCGCCTCCGCGTCGCGCACGACGAGGGTCGGTCCTCGGTCGGCGTGGACGCCCTCGCGGGCGAGATTCGAGACGTTCTGGACGGCGAACCCGTCGCAGACCCGCTCGGCCTCAAGCGCGACGCCGTGGCTTCGGCGACGGAACTGGCGACGCAACTGCTCCGCATCGACAGACAGATTCCGGCGAACGACCTCTCTGACGGGGATTCGACCGCGGCGGCCAGATGAGTCGGCTCTCCGCTCCTCCTTTCGCCTTCGCTCGGCTTCTCCCTCCTTCGCCCGCCGTCAGTCGTGCTCCGTCTGCGGCGTGAACGGCCCGGGTTTGACGCCCGGTGCGACGACGGCGTCGACCGTTCCCAACTGCTCGGCCGTCGCGACGGCCGTATCCACGGCCTGCGAGAAGACGCGCCGCGGTTCGACGACGCCCATCTCCCACGCGTCGGCCGCTTCGCCGGTGGCGATGTCGAGGCCGAGGGGCGCGGGGCGTTCGGCCGCCTCGGCGTGCGCGTTCCGGAGGTTCGCCCGCACGTCGAGGGGGTCGTACCCGGCGTTCCGGGCGAGCGTCGTCATCAGCGACTCGCAGGCGTCCGCGAACGCCTCCACGGCCAACTGCTCTCTCCCCTCGACGCCGCGGGCGAACTCCCGCAGGTCGCGCGCGACTGCGACCGGCGCGGCGCCGGCCCCCGGGAGCACCTGTCCATCCATCGCGGCGATAGCCGTCGTCTCCACTGCGTCGGAGACGAGCCGTTCGTGCGTCGTCCGGCCCTTCTCCGTCGGAGCGCCGACGAGGAGGGTGAACACCGGGCCGTCGCACTCGTCGAAGTGCGCCCACTTCTCGTCGCCGACGCGCCGTTCGGACACCCGCCCCGCCCGACCCAGTTTCGACTCGTCGAGGTCGGAGACGTGGCCGACGACGGTGGCCCCCGTCGCGCGGGCGACGCGGTGGATATCGGATTTCGGGTACTGCGCCCGGTCGATGACCGCGACGCCGTGCGCTTCGAGGGCGGCCTTCACCTCGTCGTCGAGTTCCGCCCGGACGACCAGCACGTCCGCGCCCGTGTCGGCCACCCCCGCGGCGACGGACTCGACGGCGGCGTCGCGGCCCTCGACGTACGCCGCGACGGACCCCGCGGAGTCGAGCGTCACGCCGGACCGACCCTCCCGTCCGAAACTCGTCGCCGACTCCTCCACGTCGATGTCGCGTTCGAGGACGGCGACCCGAGCGTCCGCGAGGACGCCCTCGACGGACGGCGACCAGTCGAACGAGAGGCGACTCCGCTCGCTCGTCTCGTGCGCGCCGGGACGGCGACGCACGACGTGGCCCCGAGAGAGGGTACACTCGGCGTCTACCCGCGTCCGCACCGTGATGTCGTCCGTGTCGAACCACCCGTCGTCGCTCTCGCGGGCGAGGCCGGAGACGGCCGCGGAGACGGCGTCGGCGTACTCGCGCCGCCGCCGGTCCGAGAGGTCCGCGGTCATCGCCGTCGCGGCCACCCGCGAGAGCAGTTCCCGGTCCGTCGCCTCGACCGGACGCGCCAAGTCGTCCAAGACGGCCCCGGCGCGGTTGGCCGCCATCGCGTACCCGACGGCGATGCTGCCGGGATGGAGGCCGTCTCCGGCCAACTCCGCGCCCGAATCGAGGAGTCTCGCCGCGAGAAGCGCCGCCGCCGTCGTCCCGTCGCGGAGGCTCCGCCGCACCGAGTCGAGTCCGTCCACGAACAGGGCGGCCACGGGGTGGCCGAACCCGCCCCCGCGTTCGATGGCTTCGAGGAGGTGCCCGGCGTCTCTCGTCACGACGGTTTCGGGGACGTCCTGCGGGTCCACCGTCTCGACGAGGGTCGTCCCCCCGGCGGGGCCGTACGTCGAGGCGACGAGCGATTCGACCGCCCGCGCCGCTTCGACGACGTACTCCCGCGCCGCCTCGTCGCGGGTGAGCCATGCGCCCGTCCGTTCCCCGTCGTCGCGTGCCATGCCTTGGCGAAGCACATCACGGGATATAAATTTACGTGACGGTGAGCGGACGTGCGAGCCGAAGACGACGGACGGGTGGTCGTCGCTCACCCGAGGGCACCGCCCGACGACGCCCGCCGCGCCCGAGGACCGCCCGGACGTGCGACGATATCGCACATGTGTGCGAATAGCTACCACGACCGGTCGCCGCTCCGTGGGGGTTTCGGACGGTCCGTTCGCACCGATACTCCCCGAGGAACGGCGTAGCGGCGTTTCTGCGTTCCGGTTCGACGCTCTCCGTCGAGAGACTGTCTGGTTCTCGATGCTGTCGTTCATCATCGGTAAACGTACTCGACACGCGATAGTTTCGAGGCGTGGACACTTTCCGGACACTGATTTTCGTCGCTCGTTCGTCGCCGATGCGGTATTCGATACGCTTCGAGAAGGCGATTCATCACCTTCGTGTCGGTTCGCGCCGTCCCTCGTCGGCCGCCGAACGAGCGGTTTAGTTCTTGCTAACTTGCATCCGTATTACAGGTGTAGTCGTGTAACGGCGCGTCGGATTTCGAGACTGTCGGCGGCGAACACCGCGTGGTCCGGCGGTCTGCGAGACGCGTGCGACGATGGTGAACGAACTCCCGGACTCGGCGTCGTTCGGGTCCGACCGTCCGACGCGGCCGCCTTCGATCCCGCGGCGCGAACCAGCATTTATTACGGTCCCCCGTGTCGGGCGACTTATGGCGCCGACCATCACGCGAATAGAAAGCACGGAGTTCCGGTACCCACTGGAGGACGTGGGCACCGACGGGAACGGGTTCAACCTCTCGTACGAACCGGGAACGACGACGGAGCGGAAACTGTTCGCGATACAGGTCCACACCGACGAGGGCATCACGGGCGAGTACGTCGGGGGGAACTCCCCGGGTGCGGCGCAGATACACACGTTCGCGGACTACCTCGTCGGGAAGAACCCCCTCAAACGCGAACGCCACTGGAGCGAAGTGAAGCGAGCGTTGCGGAAGTACGACCGCATGGGCATCGGCCCCATCGACATCGCCCTGTGGGACTTCGCCGGGAAGTACTACGACGCGCCCATCCACGAACTCCTCGGCACCTACCGCACGCGACTCCCGGCCTACGCCTCCACCTACCACGCCGACGACAACGGCGGGTTAGACTCGCCGGAGGCGTACGCCGACTTCGCCGAGGAGTGTCTGGAGGCGGGCTATCCCGGATTCAAGATTCACGGGTGGGGCGGAAGCGACGAGGCCCGCGACGTGAACCGGGAGGTGGAGACGGTGCGCGCCGTCGGCGAACGCGTCGGCGACGAGATGGACCTGATGTGCGACCCCGCCTGCGAACTGGAGACGTTCGCGGACGCGTTGAAGGTGGGACGGGCCTGCGACGAGTACGACTACCTCTGGTACGAGGACCCCTACCGCGACGGCGGCATCTCCCAGCACTCCCACAAGAAACTCGGCGAGATGATAGAGACGCCCATCCTGCAGACCGAACACGTCCGCGGACTCGAACCGCACACGGACTTCATCGCCAACGGCGCGACGGACTTCGTCCGCGCGGACCCCGAGTACGACGGCGGCATCACGGGCGCGATGAAAATTTCCCGCGTCGCGGAGGGGTTCGGCCTCGACGTGGAGTACCACGCGCCCGGCCCGGCGCAGAGGCACTGCATCGCGGCGACGCGCAACGCGAACTACTACGAACTCGCTCTCGTCCACCCGGAGGCGCAGAACACCCAACCGCCGGTGTACGAGGGCGACTACTCCGACATGTTCGACACCATCGACGACGACGGGACGGTGCCGGTGCCGGACGGCCCCGGACTCGGCGTCGAGTACGACTGGGACTACGTCGAGGAGAACAAGACCGGAAGCGTCCACGTCTACGAGTGATGACCTTCGAGGCGGGAATCATCGGCACGGGCGGAATCGCGGGGATGGGTATCCTCGGCATGCACGACGAGGAACAGATAGGCCGAGAGAAAGTCCGGGCGAGTCACGCCGGCGGGTACGGCGAGGCGGAGGAGATAGAACTCGTCGCCGTCGCCGACGTGGACGAGGGGAAACTCGCGCAGTTCGGCGACGCGTGGGACATCCCCGACGAACGGCGGTACGTCGGCCACGAGGCGATACTCGAAGCCGAGGACCTCGACGTTGTGTCCGTCTGCACGCCGTCGTTCCTCCACCGCGACCACGTCGTGGACGCGGCCCGCTCGGACGCGAACCCCGACGTGATCTGGTGCGAGAAGCCCATCGCCTCCTCCGTCTCGGACGCGGAGGAGATGGTGTCGGCCTGCGCGGAGACGGACACGGAACTCGTCGTCAACCACTCGTTCCGCTTCACCGACAAACTCCGGCGACTCCGCGAGTTGGTCGTCGAGGAGGACATCCTCGGCGACGTTCGCTCCGTCAGCACGCAGTACCGGATGGAGTTGATGCGCAACTCGACGCACGTGTTGGACACTCTCGTTTATCTGCTGGACGCCCGCGCGGACCGCGTGTCGGGGTACGTCACCGGCGAGAACGAGGCGGTCGATTCGCTGGGCGCGGCGGCGGAGGTGGACGACTCCGGCGGCGGCGGCCACGTCGTCACGGACGACGGCACGTTCGTCACCGTCGACTGCACCGTCCCCCGCGACATCTCCTCGATGAGTCTCTCGTTCGTCGGGACCGAGGGGAAACTCTACCTGAACAACGACGACGGCGAGTGGCGCTACTGGGCGTTGGAGGACGGCGACCACGTCGAGCGTCCGCTTCCGGGCATCGACGGCGCGTGGACGTGGGACGAGGACTACCGGAACGCCTTCCCGAACGCCGCGCAACATATCGAGGCGATGCTCCGCGGCGAGGCGGAGAACCCCTCGACGGGCGAGGAGGCGACCCGGTCCTTGGAGATAATCGTCGCCTTCTACGTCTCTCACTACACCGGCGGACAGGTGGATATCCCCCTCGACCGACCGTTGCGGGACGTGGAGATCACGTCGTGGTGAGGGTCTGACCGCGGCGCAGCGCGCGGTTTTTCGAGGCCCGACGCGGTCAGAGGAAGGCGAACGCCCGGACGGGCGACCCGCTCGTCCCGCGGAAGTTCAACGGCGGGAAGAAGAAGTACGCGCGGCGACTCTCCGCGCCCTTCAGCACCCGGTCGAGGTTACGCACCTCCTCGATCGGTATCACACCGTTCTCCAAGAGGGGCAGGTGAGACTCGTCCGCGCCCACGTCGGTGCTCGGGCCGTGGGCGGGAACCTCGTCCACCCACCCGCCGACGCTCGCGCCCTCGGTTCCGACCGCCTTCAGGTCCAACTCGGCGCAGTACTGCGCCGCCTCGGCCGTCAGGTAGGGGAACTCGAACAGGTACTCCTCGGTGAGTCCGTGGTACTCGTCCCACCCCGTGTGCAGCATCAGCACGTCGTCCGCCTCGATTTCGTCCTCGAACGCCTCGATGTCGTCCACCGTGATGGCCTCCTCCGGTTCCTTCGGCGTCAGGTCGATAGCGACGCCCTCGCCCATGAACTTCGAGAGGGGGAAGTCGTCGAGCGACCGCCCTTCGGGGATGAAGTGAAGCGGCGAATCGACGTGCGTTCCGGTGTGGGTCCGCATCTCCGTCCGTTCCATCGTGAACCCGTCGCGGGCCGCCCAGTCGGTCCGTTCGAGGTCGAACGGCGGGAACGTCGGCCAGACGGGCATCCCGTCCGCTATCGGGTTGCTCAGGTCGATAATCTCCTCCGGCGGGAACATACGCGAGGTACGTCTCCCTCCGAAGAGTTAATTGTTAGCACGAGGCGGGAAAGAACCATCCCCGACCGGACGGCTCAGAATATCTGCCACCCGCCGTCCACGTGGAGGAGTTCGCCCGTCACGTAGTCGGCGTCGTCGCTCGCGAGGTAGAGGTACGCGCTCGCCACGTCCTCGGGCGTCCCGGCGCGCCCAAGCGGAACCGGCTTGATCAGGTCGCCGCTCTGGGCCCTCTCGTGGGCCTCCTCGGACCACCCCTCGGTGAACTCGGTGGCGATCTGGCCGGGCGCGACGGCGTTGACGCGGATGCCGTGTTCGGCCAACTCCAAGGCCGCCCCGCGGGTTATCATCCGCACCGCGCCCTTCGAGGAGTCGTACTGCACTTGTTCGAACTGCGCGGTGTTGGAACTGATAGACGCCGTGTTGACGATGACGCCGGGGTCCTCTCTGTCGAGCATGTCGTTGGCGGCGACTTGCGTCCCGAAGTAGACGCCCTTCGCGTTGACGGCGTGTATCGCGTCGAAGTCCTCGGGGTCGAGTTCGAGAATGGATCCGTTCACGATGAGGCCGGCGTTGTTCACCATCACGTCCACGCCGCCGAACTCACGGGCCGCCTCGACCAGCGAACGGAGTTGCTCGCGGTCGGTCACGTCCGTCTCGACGAACGCCGCGGTGCCGCCGTTCTCTTCGATGGCCTCGTGCGTCGGCACGTCGGCGTCCTTCGGTTCGTCGTCCAAGTCGGCGACGATCACGGTCGCGCCCGCGTCGCCGAAGCGCAGGGACACCTCGCGGCCGATGCCGGACGCGCCGCCGGTCACGATTACCGTCTCGTCTGCGAAGTCGGGTCGAATCCGTCCCATGGTTCACGCCGGTATTCACGGAGTTGACGGTTATACGTTTGCCCGGTCGCTCCGACGTTCGCGCGTCCGAACGTTCGCTCTCGCCGTTACTCCGTCGCCTCCAACAGTCCCTTCAGGTAGCCGATCGCGTAGAGGCGGCCGAGCGTCATGTAGCCGGGGTTGGAGTTCTCCTCGCCCGCCATCGTCGGCACGTGGTCCGGACGGACCGGCCCCTCGAAGCCGATGTCGCGGTACGCTTCGATGCAGGCGCGCATGTCCGTCGGGCCGTCGTCGTGCCACGTCTCGACGAACTTCCGGGCGTCGCCCTCCACGTCGCGGAAGTGGACGAAGTTGATTCGGTCGCCGAAGTGCCGGACGGTCTCGGGGACGTCGACGCCCATCGCCGCGAAGTTGCCCTGACAGAACGTGATGCCGTTGTACTCGCTGTCGTACGTCTCCATCACCCGGTCGTAGTTCTCCGGCGAGGTGACGATGCGGTCCACGCCGCGGATGCTGTCGATGGGTGGGTCGTCGGGGTGAAGCGCGAGTTTCACGCCCGCCTCCTCGGCGACGGGGACCACCTCGTTCAGGAAGTGTTCGAGGGCGTCCCACAACCGGTCGGCGTCCACGGGCGCGATTTCTTGGTCGGGCGCGCCCGCCATCAGTTCGTCGTCGTACCCGGTGGTGAGAGAGTCGCCGCGGATGGGGAGGGCGGTGGAGGTGCGCGCCCACCGCTTGCCCGCCATCCAGTCGTAGGCGACGACGGGCACGCCGAGTTCGCCGAGGTTCCGGAGGTACCGTTTGAACCGCGCTATCTCCTCGTCGCGGCCCTCGCGTCCGAGGCGGGTGTCGTCGGAGATGGGGACGCACCCCTCGATGACGCCGAGTTCGAGGCCGTAGTCGCGGAACTCCTGCACGAGTTCGAGGAGTTCGTCGTACCGCCACGGGCGCGACCCGTCGCCTATCTCCAAGGAGTGATACACCGCGGTTTCGACGCCCGTCTGCTTCGCCAGGTCCCATCGCTCGTCACGCTCTGCGGGCAGGATGAGTGCCGGTTCCATACCCCTCTCTCCCGCCGAGCCGCCAAAAAACTACATCCCCGGCGAACGGGCGGAGAAGACGCGCCTCAGGCGTCGAGAACGTCCTCCGCGAACTGGCCGTCCTCGAACTCAACGGGTTCGGCGTCCGAGACCACCCGCAGGTCGTCGCGTTCGCGCGCCTCCGCGAGGAGGGCGGGCGACGCCTCGACGCGTTCGAGCCGCATCGTGTCGCGGATGCGGACGACGCGCGGGTCCTCGAGGCTCTCGACGCCGATGGTCGAGAGGCAAGCGAGGAGTCCGGCGCGGTCCGTCTCGACGGCCGGCGGGAGGTGCGCACTCCGCAACGTACCCGCGGTGACCGTGTTCATCAGCATGTCGTGGAGGTCGGCTTCCTCGAACAGGTCGGCGTGTATCAGGTCGGCGGACCCCGCGCCGGTGGCGTTGCCGTGGGAGGCCGGGGTGAGGCCGCGGACGTAGATGTGCTTTACGTCCGGACGCTCCGGTTCGGGTTCGTTCCCGTACACCCGCCGGCCGATGACGTTCGTGTCCAACCCCGCCCCGGAGATGTCCTTCCCCATCCGGTCCACCACGAGGACGTCCACCTCGTCGAACGGTATCGTCGGCAGGTAGTCGTACGCGAGTTCGAGGAGTTCCGCCTCCCTGTCGAGGAGTTCCGAGGGCGGGACGCCCTCGATTACGGCGGTGTCGTCGTGTTCGTCCTCCACGACGGCGACGCCGCCCGCGACGGGTAACTCCTCGACCAACAGCGAGGCGATTTCGGGGAGCATGTGGCGGAAACTCCAGTCGGCGGCCCACTGGTGGGCCGTCTTCGCGCCGCGTTGTTTCCCCATGCCGATGACGAGCATCTTCGCGAGGCCGGATTCCACCGCGCCCTCGAAGTCCGTGTGGGGCTTCACGCGGTTGACGGGGACGATGGCGTCGGCGGCGGCGGCGTTCGCGTCGGCGTGCACCTCCACCCCCCGGTCCGCCGTCTCCCCGACGACGACGGTGTCCATCGTCGCGCGTATCTCGCACCCGAGGGCGTCTTCGGTCATCCCGAGGGCTTCGAGCATCCCCCGTTGCCCCTCGGCGGTGGCCCCGCCGTGACTCCCCATCGCCGGGAAGACGAACGGGTCGTACCCCCGTTCGCGCAGGCCGTCCACGACGCCGCCGACGACGTCGGGGATGTTGGCGACGCCGCGACTGCCCGCGCCGACGGCCACCTCGCCGCCGTCGGGCACCCCCTCGAACGCCAACGCGCCCGCGGCGTCGGCGGCGCGCCCCCGAATCTCGTCGGTCGGTATCGGGTCCGTCTCCCACACCTGTTCGACGACGCCCATCTCCGGAATCGACGTGTCGCCGCAGGCGGCGAGAACGGGTTCCTCCGGAACGGGCGTCGGCCCCACCCGAGAGCCGTCACTTTGTGGCATGCCATACCAAACCGCTCCGGCGAGCAAAAAATTGACGCCGACTCCGGCGTCACACCGACGCCGACGCGGTTCTACTCGTCCGGCGCGACGAGTTCCACGGGGTGGACGGCGTCGCGGGCGAACAGGTCGCTCATCTGTTCGGCGCAGGAGGTTCCGCTGGCGACGAGCGTTCTGTCGTCGGTGTCGGCGAACTCTTCGCGCAAGTCCTCGCCCACGTCCATCGCCAGTTCGTAGTACTCGCTCTTGTAGCCGAAACTTCCCGCCATGCCGCAGCACTCCGCGTCGGAGGTGAGTACGTCGTAACCCAGTTCGGTGAGGATCGCCTCGGTGTACGCCTCGACGCCGAGCGTTCGCTGTTGGCAGTGGCTGTGGTAGGCGACGGGATTCGTCGGCCCCGAGAGGACGTCTTCGTCCGCGCCGTTTCGGAGGAGTCCGTAGACGTACTCCATCACGTCGTATGCGTTCTCGGCGAGTCGTTCGTGAGCGGCCTCGTCCAGCAGTTTCTCGTACTCGCGGCGGAACGCGGCGAGGTCGGACGGTTCGATTACGACCACGTCGAACCCGGCGTCGAGGTACGGGTCCAACTCGTCGGCGACGGCGCGGGCGTTCTCCGTTGCCGTCGCTATCATCCCCTGCGAGAGGGGGGCGCGCCCGCTCTCCATCGACGCCGAGAGTTCGACGTGTGCGCCGAGGGCCTCCAGCGTTCGGACGGCGGCCTTCCCCCTCTCGACGCGGACGTGGTTCGTGTACGTGTCGGCGTAGAGGACGACCTTCCGGTCGGCGGTGGCGTTCGGCGCGCGCGGCGTCCGCGAATTAAACCAATCGACCAGCGTCTCCCGTTGGAACTCCGGCAAGTCGCGTCGGGCGTCCACGCCGATGAAGCGGTCCATCGCAGTGCGGACCGGGCTGAGGCTCGCAACCGCGTTCGAGAGCGGTGCCGTCGCGGATCCGAGTTTCGCCAGCGTCCCGAAGTTGCCGAAGAAGCGCTTCTGGAGGCTCATCCCGCCGGGTTCCTCGTCGGGCGTGAGGCCCTCGACGAGAAAGTCGAACTGGGAGGGGTCGGCCCCCTGATTTCGCCTGTCGCGGACGACGGTGTTTATCCACGGCACGTCTATCTTCACCGGGCAGGCGTCCACGCACCGGGTGCATCCGGTGCAGAGGTCGTTGAAGTCGTCGGCGCTGTCGATGCCGTGGACGCCCGTCTCCCACCCGGTGGCGATGCCGCCGGTGTACGTCTCCCCGCCGAAGGCGTGGCCGCCGACGTGCTGGAAGTTCGCGCAGGAGTTCGCGCAGGCACCGCACCGGATGCAGTAGAGCGTCTCCCTGAGGTGTTCGTCCTCGCGCATCTCCGTGCGCCCGTTGTCCACGAGGACGAGGTGGAAGTCGCGTTCGTCGGCGCTTCCGAGGGGTTCGTCCGGGGCGTCGAAGTCGATCGTCGGCGACGCCACGGGCGGCGTCAGCATCGTGACGTACTGCGCGATGGGCTGGCCCGTCGCCGCCTTCGCGATGAGTTCGATAAAGGGCTGTAACTCCTCTGCGCCCGGAATCAGTTTCTCGACGCCCGCGACGGCGACGTGGGTGTCGGGGGTGACAGCCGACTTGCGGGCGTTGCCCTCGTTCGTCACGAGAGCGATGGTGCCGGACTCGGCGAGGACGAAGTTCGCGCCGGTCATCCCCACGTCGGCGTCGCGGATTCGCTCCCCGAGGTAGTCGCGGGCGAACTCGGTGAGTTCCTGGGCCGTCTCGAACGGTTCCTCGGGGTCGAACGCCTCGTTGAACAGGCGGGCCACGTCCGCCTTCGACTTGTGGAGCGAGGGGCCGACCAGGTGAGAGGGCGCTTCCTCGGCCACCTGCAGGACGAACTCGCCGAGGTCGGTCTCCCAGACGTCCGTCCCGCGCGCCCGGAGGTGTTCGTTCACGTCCAACTCCTCGGTGGTCATCGACTTGCTCTTGACCACCGTCTCGGCGCCCTCCTCCTCGACGACGTTCGCGATGTACTCGTTCGCGTCCGCGGCGTCCTCGGCGACGTACACCGTCCCGCCGTTCGCCTCGACGCTCTCGCGGACTTGCTCGACCAGTTCCGGCAGGCGTTCGATGGCGTCCTCCTTGATTTCTCGCGCCTCCGTCCGCAGGTCCTCGTACTCGTCGAACTCGGCGGTCACCGCGTAGCGGTCCTCGTTGAACACGGTGGTGTTCGCCTGGATGGCGTCGCCCTCCGTCTCCAGCAAGTGGCGAATCTGCTCGGCCTTCCGCCGACGCTCTCGCCGCGCGCTCATAGCCCCTCCACGAGAATCACGCGGACGGTGCGCGGCCCGTGGACGCCCTCGACCAACGCGCCCATGTCGCCGGTGGAACTGACGCCCGTGGCGAACACCGCCGACCCTCCGCCGTCGAACCGGTCGGCGAGGTAGGGGACGGTCGATTCGACGTCCGCCTCCACGTCACTCTCGCGGACGACGCCGACGTGCGTCGGCGGGTAGAGCGACACGAGTTCGTTCCCGGCGGCGTTCGACTCCACGACCAGCGTTCCGTACTCCGCGACGGCGCGCCCGACGGGCGTGACGCCCGTCTCCGCCTCCCGGATTCGCCGGGGCGTGAGGTCCGTCTCGACCGGCGTCTCGGCCAAGGAGACGCCGTCGAACCCGAGGGGCGTCCCGACGGCGGGTTCGTCCACCGCGTCAGCGAGAGCGTCCGCGACCCCGTCAGGGTCGGTGCGGGTGAGCGTCACATCCAACTCCGCGAGCGACGACTCGAACGTCGATACCGCGTCGATAGACATAGTACGCTCTTCCGCCACTACCGTGTTAACACTTACTACGGTACGTGTGAGCCAACTGCGACGTCGCGCGCCCTCACCGGCCGTTCGCCCGGCGGTTCTCCACCGCCGTCGCCGCCACGCGGACGGCGTCCACCATGCTCTCTTCGCTCGCGACGCCCTCGCCCGCGATGTCGAACGCGGTTCCGTGGTCCACGCTCGTGCGGACGATGGGGAGTCCGACGGTCATGTTGACGCCGCTGACGCCGCCGGACCCGTCGAAGCCGAGCATCTTCAGCGGGATGTGCCCTTGGTCGTGGTACATCGAGACGACGCAGTCGAAGTCGCCCCGCGCCGCGCGGACGTAGACCGTATCGGGCGAGAGGGGGCCGTCGGCGTCGATGCCCTCCTCGCGGGCGCGTTCGACCGCCGGGGCTATCTCCGCGTCGTCCTCGTCGCCGAGGAGTCCGCCGTCTCCGGCGTGGGGGTTCAACCCCGCGACGGCGACCCGCGGCGACTCGACGCCGAGTTCGCGGAGGGCGTCGTCGGTCACCCGTATCGTGTCGAGGACGTTCTCCGTCGTCACGAGGTCGCAGGCCTCCCTGAGGGGGACGTGCGTGCTCACGTGCGTCACGCGCAGGTCCTCCTCGATGAGCATCATCGAGTAGTTCTCCGTGTCGGTTCGCTCCGCGAGGAGGCCCGTGTGTCCCGCGTGGTCGCTCCCGGCCATCCGCGTCGCCTGCTTGTTGATGGGGGCGGTGGCGATGGCGTCCACCTCGCCAGCGACGGCGAGTTCGATGGCGCGTTCGACGTACGCCAGACTCGCCTCGCCGTACTCCGCGCGCAACTCGCCGTAGGCGAGTTCGTCCACGTTGTCCACGTCCAAGACGGACAGCGTCGAGGGGTCGTCGCTCGCCTCTGCCGCGGAATCGACCGTGCGCACGTCGAGCGAGCCGCCGCACGCCTCGACGGCCGCCCGCACCGCGTCCGCGTCGCCGACGACGACGAGACGCGCGAACTCCGTCGCGGCGGGGTACGCCTTCGCGGCGACTTCCGCGCCGACGCCCGCCGGGTCGCCCATCGTCACGGCGACGAGCGGTTTACTCGAAGTCATCACGTCCCCCGAGACGGGCGGCGCACTTACGTATTGCCCCGGGCGTGCCGAACGCGCCCGCCTTCGTCACTACGGGCGTCCCGTCGGCTCCCCCGCCGGCGACGCGGCCGAGCGGTATCCCTTCCTCGACGGACTCCCCGGCGAGGAGGACGCCCGCCGCGTCCAACGCGTCGAACGCGTCGGCGGCGACTGCGCCGCCCGTGACGAACAGCGACTCCGGCGGGTCGCCGCCGCGGCCGCTCTCACCCCGACCGTCCCACAGTCGCGCCACCGCCCCGGCCAACGACTCGCTGACGCGGGCGCGCACCGCGGCTTCGTCGGTGCCGAGTCGTCGCCCCGCCTCGACGGCGCGGGCCGGTGCGTCGGCGTCCGGGGCGGAGACGAGTGCGGCGAGGCCCGAACGCGACAGGCGGTCGGCACACGCCGCCGCGGCGTTCTCGCTCGCAGCTTCGGGGGACTCCACCGCCGCCTCCAAATCGAGGGGGACGACCGCCGAGTCGGGCAGCGCGCGGACCTGTTCCAGCGTCGCCGGGTTCGTGCTTCCGACGACGCAGAGGACGCTCCGCTCCCGCCTCGGAACCGGCGGCGGGCCGTCGCCGGCGGGCGGCGGCGTCTCGACGTACCGGGCGAGGCCCGCACTTCCGACGTAGAGGACGGCGCAGTCCGCCCGCGCCGCCCCCGCCGCTATCGCTTCGAGGTGGCGTTCGTGCGACGCGTCGGCGACGACGACCGTTCGGCCCTCCCGCGCCGCCGCGTCGAGTTCGTCGGCAACGGCCGCCGCCCCCGCGGCGACGCGGTTCACCGGCAGTCGGACGACGGGGAAGGTGGACGACGCGAACCGCGCGGGGAGGTGCGACGTCTCGACGGGTTTCTCCGGGTCGTTCCCCGCGTCCGTCTCCGCGACGGGGACGCCGTCGACGAGGTGGTACCCCTCGACGGTCGTGCGACCGTTCCGCGGCGACGCCGGGGCGACGAGGGCGACGTCCGCGCCGGTCGCTCCGAGGGCGGCGTCCACCTCGGCGACGAGGTTCCCCCTGAGCGTCGAATCGACCTTCTTGTAGACGAACGCGTGTCCGCCGTCGCCCACCGCGCGTTCGACCCTCGCGGCGGCGTCCGACGGGTCGGCGTACCGGGAGTCCGTGTCCACGACGCGAACGTCCGGCCGGGCGCCCGCGTCGGTCGATGCCCCTCGCGCGGAGACGAGCGTTCGGCGGCCGCGGGCGGCGAACTCGTGGCCGGTGTCGGTCGCCCCGGTCAGGTCGTCCGCGACGACGAGTCCCGAAGGCTGCATGCGACGGCGTTCCGAGAGCAGTCGTAAAAACCTACCCCGGAAACGAAACGGAGCGGTGTTCGGCCGAAAGCCGGTCCATTTCTCCGGTAGATTTACAAATCCGCGTTTCCAGTGGTTTGGCATGGTAGACCATGACAGTAATATATCAACTATGGGGAGAAGAGCGTATATAAAAGGGGCGTCGGTAGCCGCACTCGGAGGGTTGGCCGGGTGCGCCGGCGGCGGCGGTGACGGGAGTTCCGGGGGCGACGGTACCGGCACCGGGGGCGGCGACGGTTCCTCGTACGACCAAGTGTTCGCGACGGCCCCGACGCTGGAGAACGACTACTGGGGGGCGTTCGCCGAGGGGTACAAGACGGCGGCGAACGCGTGGAGCCTCAACCACGACATCCAGGCCAACGGCGCGAGTACGTCGGACATGCTCTCGCAGTTCGACTCGGCGGTGACGGGCGGCGCGGACGCCGTCGTCGGCACCGCGAGCAAGGACTCCGGCGTCCCGTCGTTGGCCGACGCCGCCGGCCAGGCGGGCGTTCCGTTCGTGGAGATGTGGGCGATGGGGAAGTGGTACACGCCCCTCGACGCGGGCGAACACTTCGTCCAGTACAACATCCCCGAACCCGTGCGGACGGGAGCGTTGACCGCCCGCATCCTCTTCGAGGCCATGGGGGGGAAGGGCAACTTCGTCCACGTGACGGGCCTGAAGGGCACCGTCGGCGCGAACGGCCGCAACATGGGCGTCGAGGAGGCGATGAAGGACTACCCGAACATCAAGCGCCTCGGCGACCCCCTCCCCGGCGACTGGAACCGCCAGAAGTCGCGTGAGTCGATGCAGAGCTTCGTCTCCCGGTTCGGCGACAAGATAGACGGCGTCTACGCGCAGAACGACACCGAAGCGCAGGGGGTGTTGACCGTCTGCCAGGAGAACAACCTGAACGTCCCCATCGTGGGGTACGACGGCATCCAAGAGACGGTGGAGGCGATTCAGAACCCGCCGGAGAACGGTCCCCGCATCGTCGCCACGTTCACCTCGCACCCGCCGTGGCAGGCGGGGTGGGCGCTGGCGAAGACGTACGACTGGCACAACGGGTGGCGGCCGAAGACGCCCGAACGGATGATGTTCTCCGGCGGATCGCTCGTCGTCAAAGAGCCCTCAAAGTGGAAAGACAAGATAGACCACGACCGCTTCCTGAAACCGCAACCGTACCTCGACGCCGTGTTCGGGTCCGAGGACCCGCCCTACGACTGGAAGAAGATGTCCGTCGTCGAGTCCGGCGAGGACGCGTTCGACCCACAGAACAAGCTCGTCCCCATCCGCAAGAGCGACTTCTACCAGTTGCTCTGGACGGAGGACAACAAACCGAGCGGGTACTCCCTGCCCGAGGAGTACAACCAGTCGAAGCCCTTCGACGAGGTAGAGCAGACGTACGCCGACCGGTGGTCGGACCCGTACGCGTGAGACTCCCCGCGGGAACTCCCACTATCACACCATAGATGTCCTCCAACAAACAACGAAACGAACCCCCCTCGACCGCCGCGACGGACGCGCGCGGCGAGGAGTTGTTCCGCATCGACGGCGTCTCCAAGTCGTTCCGTCACGTGGACGCGCTAGACGACGTCTCCCTGACCGTCGGCACCGGCGAGGTGGTCGGCCTCGTCGGCGAGAACGGCGCGGGAAAGAGCACGCTGTTGAAGATTCTCACCGGCATCCACCGCCCCGACGAGGGGCGACTCTACCTCGACGGCGAGGAGACGACGGTTTCGGACCCGAGCGACGCCGCCGGCAAGGGCATCTCGCTCGTCCATCAGGAACAGGACGTCATCGAGAACCTCACCGGCTACGAGAACATGTACCTCGGGATGTTCGACCGGTTCACCACCGGCGGCGTCCTCGACAGGCGGGCGATGCGCGAGGCCGGCCGAGGCGTCATCGACGATCTCGGCATCGACCTCGACCTGACCGACACCGTCGCCCACTACGACTTCAACGAGCGTCAGATGCTGGAGATAGCCAAGGCGTTCAGTTACCTCGGCGACGTCGAGCGACCGATAATCCTCCTCGACGAACCGACCGCCGGACTCGAAGAGGAGGGTCGCGACCTGCTGTTCGACCAGATAGCGCGCCTCCGCGAGACGGCCTCGTTCGTGTTCGTCTCCCACGAACTCGACGAAGTGCTCGACGTCTGCGACCGCGTGTACGTCCTCAAAGACGGCGTCGTCGTGGACGAACTCCCCGCGGAGGGGACCACCGAGGACGAACTCCAGCGAGCGATGGTCGGCCGCGACGTCTCCGAGGAGTACTACCACGTCTCCGCCCAACGGACGGTCGCGGGGGAGGACGTGACCCTCTCGGCTGACGAACTCGCGACGGACGACGGTCTCGACGGCGTCTCCTTCGAGTTGCGGCGGGGGGAAATCCTCGGCGTGGTCGGCGTGGACGGGTCGGGGAAGGCCCGACTCGGCCGGATTCTCGGCGGCGCGAGCACCCCCGACTCGGGGTCCGTCGCCGTCGACGGCGACCGAATCGAGAACCCCACCGTCTCGGAGATGGTCGAGTCGGGCGTCGGCTACGTCCCGAAGGAGCGGAAATCGGAGGGGTTGCTCCTGTACCAACCGCTCCGGTTCAACGTGTCGCTCCCGAGCATCGGCCTGCCGTCGATGCGCGACGACGTCCCGGTGGTCGGCCGGTCGCTCCCCCTCGTCGACTTCGAACGCGAGGAGGAACTGGCCGACCGGGCGGTCGAGAGGCTGAACATCAAGACGCCCGGCACCGGCGAGTTGGTCGAACGGCTGAGCGGCGGCAACCAGCAGAAGGTCGTCCTCGCGAAGTGGTTGATGCGCGACGCGTCGGTCCTCGTCCTCGACAACGTGACCCGCGGCATCGACGTCGGCGCGAAGGAGGAGGTGTACCGCCTCTGCCGGGAGTTGGCCGACGAGGGCGTCTCCATGCTGTTCATCGGCGACGAACTGCCGGAGGTCATCGGGATGGCCAACCGCATCCTCGTGATGAAAGACGGACGCATCGCTGACGTCGTCGAGGCTCCGCCCGGCGACAAACCGACCGAAGAGGAAGTCATACAGGAGATGATCTAACGATGTCAACATCCATCGGCGACGGCGCACGGGAGAAGTTCGAACAGTTACGCGAGAGACGGGACCTCCGCGATTGGTTGGTGGACCTCGGCCCCTTCGCGATGTTGTTCATCCTCGTCGCGTTGTTCTCGTTCACCAGCGACGTGTTCGCGACGTACGGCAACTTCATGGGCATCCTGAAGAACAGCATGATCCTGCTGCTCGTCGCCCTCGCGGGGACGTTCCCGATTCTCCAACAGAGCATCGACCTCTCGGTGGCCGCGTTGGTCGGTCTCACCGGCGTCGTCACCGCCATGCTGGTCAATCAGATCGGCATCCTGGCGATTCCGGTCGGCATCCTCGTCGGCGTGGCGGCGGGGACGGCCAACGGCGTCATCTTCGCCAAACTGAAACTGCCCTCGTTCCTCGTGACGCTCGGAACGCTCTCCATCGCGCAGGGGTCGGCGCTGCTTCTGACCGACGGGTCGTCCATCCCGTTCCGGAACGAACAGGCCCAGTGGATAGCGACCGGCGAACTGATCCCGACGGTTCCGAACCTCGTCCTCTGGGGACTGCTCATCTACGCGGTGACCTCCTTCATCGCGTGGAAGACGTCGTTCGGCCGCTACACATACGCGCTGGGGGAATCCGAGAAAGTCGCAGACCTCTCGGGGGTGAAGGTGGACCGCTACAAGATCGGCGTGTTCGTCCTCTCGGGACTGCTCTGCGGCATCGCCGGGGCGTTGCTCGCCGCCCGCATCTCCTCCGGGCAGGCGACGATGGGCGACGGCTTCCTCCTCCCCAGCATCGCCGCCATCGTGATGGGCGGCACCGCGTTGACCGGCGGCGTCGGCGGCCCCCACCGCACCATCATCGGCGTGATGGTCATCCAGGTCCTCCAGAACGGACTCGACCTCAACGGAATCGGGTCGTTCGTCCAGGAGATAATCCTCGGCTTCGTCGTCATCGGCGCGGTGTGGATGTCGCTTGACCGCGACAAGATAGACGTGGTGAAGTGACGGACGGCGCTACGCTCCCTCTCCTCGCCACGACGAACTACGCTTTCGGTCGAACGAGGAGGCGAACCTGCGACCCGTCTCGGCCCGCGTACGGTATCGGCGTGCAGATGACGTCGTACTGCCCGGGTTCGACCGCTTCGAGGTTCGCCACGCCCTCGACGATGCGGACGCCCGCCGGTAAGAGGGTCCGGTGGACGACGTGTTCCGCTATCGTCGCGCCGGGCGCGTCCACGCCGAGGGCGTCCGTCGCCACGCAGGCCACCTCGCGTTCGACGAGGAACTCGGCGGCGTCGCGCGACGGATACGGGTACTCGCGGACGTACTCGTCCGTCGGCCGCGGCGGGTTGCCGAAGTCGAGGATTACGAAGTCGCCCGCCCGCACGCCGCGCCGGTCGGCCTCGGATTCCAGCGCTTCCCGCCCGAGTTCGGCGCCGGGCGGCAGGTCGGTGAAGTCCAACACGATGCCCTCGGTCACCATCTCCTCGGGCGTCACCTCGTCGATGGTCCGTGCCTCGTCGGCCGGGAGGAAGTGCGTCGGCGCGTCCATGTGCGTCCCGCAGTGCGCGTCGAGGTGGAGTCTCGTCCCGTTGTACCCGTCCGCCTCGACGTCGGCGTACGATTCGAACTCCGGCGCCGGACGGTTCGGCGGGCGGGTCGGACAGTCCGGACCGAGCGACTGTGTCAAGTCTACCCAATCGGCCATGTCTCCCGTTTTCGCGTCGCGAACTAATAGGTTGGCGCTCGCCACCGAAGCCGTGCGGTAGTGCGTGTCGCACCGGCGAAAAGACTAACACGCTCGTCATCGACACTCGTTCCCATGGGTCATACGTTTAGCGGCTACCGCAGGCCGGACGGCCAGGTGGGCGTCCGCAACCACGTCGCCGTCGTCCCCACATCGGTCGCCGCCTCCGCCGTCGCGTCGGCGGTCGCCGAGGAGGCCGGCGCGTGGGCGCGGGCGACGCCCCACCAACTCGGAACCAGCCAACCGGACCCGGCGAGGCGACAGACCGAGCGAGTGTTGACCGGCGTCGGGCGGAACCCGAACGTGGGTGCGGCCCTCGTCGTCGAACTCGGCACCGAGGACATCGACGCCGACGATATCGCCGACGGAATCGCCGCCGGCGGGAGGGCCGTCGAGACGCTCACGATACGCGAGGCCGGTGGCACCGAGGCCGCCCTCTCGGAGGGCGCGGACCGCCTCGAACGCCTCAACGGAGAGGCGCAACGGGCCAGGCGCGAGGAGGCCGACGTCTCCGAACTCGTCTTCGGCGTCGAGTGCGGCGGGAGCGACGCGACCAGCGGAATCGCGGCCAACCCGGCTGTCGGCGCGGCCTGCGACCGCCTCGTCGAGGCGGGCGGCACCGCCTGCTTCAGCGAGACGCCGGAGTTCATCGGCGCGGAACACATCCTCGCGGACCGGTGCGTAGACGAGGAGACGCGGGAACGTCTCCTCGAACGGGTCGAGGCCCGCGAGGGGATGGCCGAACTGATGGGCGTGGACCTCCGCGGCGCGCAACCGACGCCCGGCAACCAGGAGGGCGGCCTCACCACCATCGAAGAGAAGAGCCTCGGCGCCATCTCGAAGGGCGGGACGACGCCCGTCCGCGGCATCGTGGACTACGCCGAGGACCTGCCCGTCGGCGGCGGACTCGTCCTCATGGACACGCCCGGATACGACGTGGAGAGCGTCGTCGGCAAGGTGGCCGGCGGCGCGCAGGTGATAGCGTTCACCACCGGGCGCGGCAGCACCACCGGCAACCCCATCGCGCCGGTCATCAAGGTGACCGGCAACCCGAAGACGTGGGAGAAGATGTCGAACAACGTCGACGTCAACGCCGGGACGGTGTTCGACGGCGAGTCCGTCGAGTCGGTCGGCGAACGCGTCTTCGAGACGCTCGTGGACGTCGCGGACGGCCGGCGCACCGAGTCCGAGCACCGGCGCTTAGAGGAGTTCGCCATCAACGAGATTCAACCGCAGGAACTCGACGCGGAGGCGGGCGCATGAAGGGCCGCGTTCTCGACGACGCCCTCCTCCTTCTAAGCGACGCCGACAACGTCGGAACGGCGGTGGACGACCTCTCGGCTGGAACCGAAATCGAGTGCGACGGTCGGACCGTCACCCTCCCGGAGGACGTTCCCTTCGGTCACAAGGTGGCGTTGGAGTCGTTCGCCGTCGGCGACGAGGTGCGGAAGTACGGCGAAGTCATCGGCGCGGCGACGCGCGCCGTCGGGCCGGGCGAGTGGGTCCACACGCACAACTGCGAGAGCACCCGCGGCCGCGGCGACCGCGCGGCCGCCGGGGGTGAGGCGGCGTGAGCGTCCCCTCCGTCACCGGGCGGACGTTCGAGGGCGTCCCTCGGCGGGACGGCGGCGTCGGCGTCCGCGACAACGTCCTCGTCCTCCCGTCGGTCATCTGCTCGCACATCGTCGCCGACCGCATCGCCGCGCGCGTTGACCACGCCGTCTCGACGCCGCACGATCACGGCTGCGCCCAACTCGGGGCCGACAACGAACAGACGCGGCGGACGTTCCTCTCTCTGGCGCAGAACCCGAACGTTGCGGGCACCCTCGTCGTCGGACTCGGGTGCGAGGAGGTCCAGAGCGACGACGTGGCGGGTGCGCTCCGGTCGCGGGACGTCCCGGTGCGAGAACTGTCGATACAGGGCGTCGGCGGCACCGACGAGTGCGTCGAACGGGGCGTCGAGGCGGCGTCCGAACTCGTCGAATCGCGCTCCGTGGACCGCTCCGACGCCACCATCGGGGACCTGACGCTCGGCGTCGTCTCCACCGACCTCGACACCTCGACGGTGGACGTGGCGGACCCCCTCGTGGGCGACGTGGCCCGCGCCGTCGTCGCCGCCGGGGGTCGAGTCGTCGTCGCCGGCAACGAACGCGTCCTCGCCCACCCGGACGACGCGCGCGAGATGACCGAGGAGTCGGCCCGCGACTCGGTGGACGAACTCCTCGCCCGACACGAGGGCATTCCGCCGCGCGCGACGCGAGTCGGTCGGTTCGCCCGCAAGCGGTCGTTCGACGAGGTGACTCGCTCGTGGGGAGAACGCGACGTCTCGGAGGTGCTCTCGTACGGCGAACGCGCGAGCATCTCGGAGGGTCTCGCCCTCGTGGACGCGCCGTCGCGGTTCGCGGAGGCGACGACGGCCCTCGCCGCCGCCGGCGCGAACGTCGTCGTCCACGTCACCGGCGACGGCATCCTCGCCGGCCACCCCCTCGTCCCGGTGGTGAAGGTGACCGGCGACCCGGGCACGGCGGCGGCGCTTCCGGACGACATCGACGTGGAGGCGACGAACGCCGACGCCGACGACCTACTGGAGACACTGGTCGCCGTGGCGAACGGCGACCCCTGCTGCGCGGAGCGACACGGCCTCACGGAGTTCGCCATCACGCGCGTCGGACCCTCGATGTGAGTCCGCCGCGTCATCCGCCTTTTCTCGGTCTCAGAACGCGCTCGGGGTGAACCCGCCGTCTATCGTTATCGTCTCGCCGGTGACGTACGACGCGGCGTCGCTGGCGAGGTAGACCGCCGCGCCGGCCACGTCCTCGGGGCGACCGATTCGCCCGGCGGGCGCGCGGGACGTGACGCGTTCGTACCGGTGGCTCCCCTCCTCGTAGGCGTCGGCCGTCTGCGCCGTGGCGATGAACCCGGGGCGGACGGCGTTGACGCGCACGTCCGGCCCGAGGTCCTTCGCCGCCGCGCGGGTGTAGCCGTCGATACCGCCCTTCGCGGAGGAGTACGCCGCCAGGTTCTCGATTCCGAGGACGGAGGACAGCGACGCGACGTTGACGACGCTCTCTACCCCGGTACGGTTGGCGAACGTCTGCACCGTGCGGTGGACGCCCGTCAGTTGCACGTCGAGGACGTGGTCCCACTCCTCGTCGGTCACCTCCGAGACGGACGACCGGGCGATGGCGCTGGAGGAGTTGACGAGGATGTCGACGCCGCCGAAGCGGTCGGTCGCGGCGTCGGCGAGCGATTCCAGCGAGTCGCGGTCGGTCACGTCGCAGGTGGCCTCCAACGCCTCGCTCCCCCGTTCGCGCACCTCGTCTGCGGTCGCGGCGACGCGCGATTCGGTTCGACTCGTCGGGACGACGTTCGCCCCCTCTTCGGCGAACGCGAGGGCCACCGCGCGACCGATACCGCTCGTTCCGCCGACGACGACGGCCGTCTTCCCGTCGACCGTGACCGGTTCGTACGTGAACGACGCGGGTTCGCTACTCTCGTCGGACATGGGTCTCGATGCGTCGCCGACCGTGATATACGTTCGTGTCGCACACAGGTTCGGAACTGTCAGACGGACGAACTTGGAGTCGCAGAAACTGAGAACGCCCGCCCGGCGGGCGCGCGGTCAGTCACGAGTACGTGAGGTTGAGTTCGATGACGTTCGCCGCGCTCCGGACGCGTTCGGGTATCTCCGATTCGAACGCCTCGTCCTTCATCCGACTCGTCGGCCCCGAGACGCTCACCGCGCCGATGGCGCGCCCGTCGGGGTCCGTGACGGGCGCTGCGACGCACCGGAGACCGGAGAGCCGTTCCCCGTTGTCGGTGGCGTACCCGCGTTCGCGGATGGCCGCGAGTTCCTCGTCGAGTTCCTCCCGCGTGGAGACGGTGTTGGCCGTCTGCGCCGGGAGGCCCCAGCGGTCGACTATCTCGTCGACGCGTTCCTCGGGGAGGTGCGCGAGAATCGCCTTCCCCAGCGAGGTGCAGTGGAGGCCGACGCGCATCCCGGCGTGCGTGTCGAGGTTGACCGCTTGGTCCCCCTTCGAGCGGAGGAGGTAGACGCCCTCTCCGTGCTCCTCGACCAGCAGGTTCGCCAACTCCCCGGTCTCCTCGGCCAGCGCCTCCACCTCCGGTTTGGCGACGTCGTAGATGCGCATCCGGTCGCGCGTGTGTTCGCCGAAGTCGAGGAACTTCAGGCCGATGCAGTACGTCTCGTCGTGCCAATCGACGTACTCGTGTTCCCGGAGCGTCCGCAGGTGGCTGTAGACGGTGCTCTTGGGAAGGTCGAGTTCGTTCGCTAACTCCGTCACACCGGCGTTACCCTTCTCCTTCAACGCTTCGAGGATTCGAAGCGAGGTTCCCAGCGCCCCGATCGTGTTCGCGGTGTTCGTTCCCATGGCACACACCGGTTGCCGTCCGGTATACATAACGTTTGTTCACGTTCGCAGAACGTGTTTCCGGCCATGGTGGTGGACGACCCGACATCGTCGTGCGCGCCGGACGTGACGGTTCGGCGACGCGTTCCCGCCCCGCGGTGCGTCGGTGCGCGTCCGCTTCAACGTTTCCCCGCCGCCGGACTGCGGCTTTCCGAACTGTTTTGTCGCGGGGGAGAGACGCTGCGGGCATGCACCGCGTACGATTCCGCGACCCCGCGGGGAGCGTCAGAACCGGACGGCGAACGGACGACGGACTCGTCTTCGGCGACGAGACGTACGACCCCGAGGACGTGGACGTCCTGCCGCCCTGCGACCCGACGAAGATAGTCTGCATCGGCCTCAACTACGAGAAACACGCCGAGGAATCCGGGATGGAGATTCCGGACCGACCGCTGTTGTTCCTCAAGCCGCCGAACGCGCTTTCGTCCCACGGCGACACCGTGACCCTCCCCGCGGGAAAGGAACGGGTGGATTACGAGGCGGAGTTGGCCGTCGTCGTCGGCGAGCAGTGTCGCAACGTCTCCGAGGAGGAGGCGATGGAGTACGTGGCGGGCTTCACCTGCATGAACGACATCTCGAACCGCGACGACCAAGATAAAG
Source organism: Halopelagius fulvigenes (assembly GCF_042662625.1). Lineage (GTDB taxonomy): Archaea > Halobacteriota > Halobacteria > Halobacteriales > Haloferacaceae > Halopelagius > Halopelagius fulvigenes. Next base: position 223,275 of record NZ_JBHSXH010000004.1, on the reverse strand, counting down.
AACAGAACTGGATTCGCGGGAAGGCGTTCGACAACAGCGCACCCCTCGGCCCGGTTCTCGCCACGCCCGACGAGGTGCCCGACGACGCGAGCATTGAACTCCGGATGAACGGCGAGACGAAACAGGACTCCTCGCGGGCGGACTTCATCTTCTCGATACCCGAACTCGTCGCGGAGATTACGACGTACATGACGCTGGAACCGGGCGACGTCATCTCGACGGGGACGCCCGAGGGCGTCGGTCCACTCTCGGACGGCGACACTGTCGAAGTCGAAGTCGAGGGCGTCGGCGTCCTCGAACACGACGTGCGCGTCCCGTAAGACGGCGGGACGCCCCGCCCCGGCGGCCCTGACGACCGGAGCGGACGGGGCCCGAAGATTCATGTCCATAGGTGACACAATACACGCTGCGGTCGGAGGGGAACGTTGCGCGTAGTCCAACAGCCGCGTGCCACTATCAGTTCAACCAGCCCACTGCCGTCGCCCCCCTCCGTCCGCGTGCGTTCTGCCGGCGGAGCGACCGTTCGCGTTCGGCGTAAAAATAATTCGGAGCCGAGGGGCGGGCTCAGTAGTTGTCGTAGACCGTCTTCGTCGTGGTGAAGAACTCGAGGGCGGCCTCGCCCTGTTCGCGGTAGGTGTTACTGGAGGAGTCTTTCATCCCGCCGAAGGGGACGTGGAGTTCGAGGCCCGTCGTCTTCTCGTTTATCTTCACGACGCCCGCTTCGATATCTTCGACGAAGCGATTCGCCTCGGTGTGGTCGTCGGTGACGATGCTGGCGGCGAGGCCGTAATCGACGCCGTTGGCCACTTCGACCGCCTCCTCGTAGTTCTCGACGCGGATGACCGAGAGCACGGGGCCGAATATCTCGTCCTGCGCTATCCGCATGTTCTCGTCCACGTCGGAGAAGACGGCGGGCGAGACGAAGTAGCCGTCCGCGCCGTCGACGTCGACCTCCTCGCCGCCCGTTTCGAGGGTCGCGCCCTCGTCCTGCCCGACTCCGACGTACTCCAGCGTCGATTCGAGTTCGCTCTCGCTCACCTGCGGCCCCATGTCGTGGCCGTCGAGGCCCGGGCCGACGTCGATGTCCTCGGCGGCGGCGACGACCCCGTCCACGAACTCGTCGTACACGTCGTCGTAGACGATGGCGCGGGAGGTGGCGGTACACGCCTGTCCGGTGACGCCGAACGCCCCCGAGGCGACGATATCGACGGCCTCCTCCACGTCCGCCGTGTCGGAGACGATAGTCGGGTTCTTCCCGCCCATCTCGCACTGGACGCGCTTTTGGTCGTCCGTCGCGGCGTCGTACACGTGGTGTCCGACCGCGGAACTCCCGGTGAAGGAGACGGCGTCCACGGCGTCGTGGTCCGTGATGGCGCCGCCGACGTCGCTCCCGGACCCGATTACGAGGTTCACGACGCCGTCGGGGATCCCCGCCTCGTCGAGACACTCGATGATACCCTTCGCGACGCCGGGCGCGAGTCGCGCCGGTTTGATGACGACCGTGTTACCGGTCGCGAGGGCGGGTGCGAGCTTCCACGCGGGGATGGCGATGGGGTAGTTCCACGGCGTGATGAGGCCGGCCACCCCCAACGGTTCGTTCTTCGTGTAGAGGTTCTTCCCCCGTCCGCTGGCGGCCTTCACGGTGCCGCCGTGGTCTCCGGCCTTCTGCGCGTAGTAGTAGAAGATGTCGACGGCGCGTTGGACCTCCGGTTCGGCCTCCGCGGGCGTCTTCCCCTCCTCGCGGGTGAGCGTCTCCGTCAGTTCCTCCTTGCGGTCTTCGAGCAACCGCGCGGTCTGCGTGAGAATCGCGCCGCGTTCCGGACCGGGCGTGGCCGCCCACTCCTCGGACGCCGCGGCGGCGGCCTCGATGGCCCGTTCGGCGTCCTCGGTGGACCCCATCGCGTACTCCGCGACTACCTCCTCCGCGTTCGCCGGATTGGTCACCTCGAACGTCTCTCCCGACTCTGCCTCCGTCCACTCTCCGTCTACGTAGTTCGTGGCTGCCATGGGCACCGAAGCGTACGCCCGCGTGCCTTAGGGGTTTTTCGGTGAGTGCGGCGCTCCGAGCGGTGTCCCTCACGAACGACCGTCCCGAACCACCCTCTCTCACCGGGACAGCCCGATTCGCCCGACCGATTCCCCGTCGGCGCTAACAATTATGTGGCAGTGCCCGGTACCTGAACGCATGCAATACTACGCATTATCGGGTGCGGAGCGATCAGCACTCGTCGCACGAGACGGGGACGACGCCTTCGACCTGACGAGCGCGAATCCGAAGGTGGAGACGTTCTCCGACCTCGCGCGGGCCGCGAACATCACGAATCAGGGCGTCGACGACGTCGCGCGGGGACTACTCGACGACGCCGACTCGGTCCCGGCGGACGAGTTGTCCGACCGGGCCCGTCGCCCCGCCGTTCCGGACGAGGTGTGGGCGGCGGGCGTGACGTACCACATCAGTGAACAGGCCCGAGAGGCCGAAAGCGGGATGCCCGACGTCTATCTGGACGTTTACGAGGGGGAACGACCCGAGATATTCTTCAAGGCGACGGAGAGTCGAACCGTCGGCCCGAACGATGCGGTCGGAATCCGCGAGGACTCCTCGTGGGACGTTCCGGAACCGGAACTGGGCGTCGTCCTCTACCGCGGCGACATCGTCGGCTACACCGTCGGCAACGACATGAGTAGTCGGTCCATCGAGGGGGAGAACCCCCTCTACCTCCCGCAGGCGAAAGTGTACGACCGCTGCTGTTCCATCGGTCCTTGCATCACCTCCGCCGACGCCGTCGACGACGCGCAGAACCTCGGCATGACGATGACCATCGAACGCGACGGCGAGATTCTGTACGAGGAGTCCACCTCCACCTCCGAGATGATCAAATCGTGCGAGGAACTCGTCTCCTACTACGCCCGCCACAACACCGTCCCCGAGACGGCGGTTCTCCTGACGGGAACGGGACTCGTCCCGAGCGACGACTTCACCCTCCGGGAAGGCGACAGCGTCCGCATCGAGATAGACGACATCGGCATTCTCGAAAACACCGTCACGGTCGTCTGACTCCCTCTTTCGATTCGGAGGCGGCACCTCCGTTTCCTATCGTCGCACGGGGCGATACTATGGCGACACGGAAACGGAACGCCTCGAACTGCGGATATCACCCCTGACGGCGACCGTATCCGCGGTGAACGGACGAGAACGTCCGCGCCGGTCGAATCTCCATCCGTGCGACCAAATCGCACAGCCGTCCGCCCCCGTCGGAGGCTGTGACAACAGTAAGACTGTAACGTCGGCCGAGGGAACGGTCCGTTCGACGACCGGTTCGTCGGGCCGGCCGGCTACCCGTATCGAAGGGGCGTCGCCGTCGTCCGGTTTTCCGCCCCGCGTGGCAGTCGAGTTCGCCGTCGGGCCGGGAGAGACGCTCCGTCCGCCCCCTCGTTCGGATCCGTTCCGGGGGTCGCTCTCGTCGGACGGGGGCCTCCGCCGTTTCGTATCGTCGTCTCGCCCGCGCGGCGCGTTTCCCCCGACAGAACCGTCTGCCCGGCGGAGCGAGTCGTCTCCTCGGGGCGGACGCAATCGGGTAGTCGAGTCGCCGATTCGGCTAGCGGACGGTGTACCCACCGTCGAGAACGATCGTCTCCCCAGTCATGTACGCAGAGGCGTCGCTCGCGAGGTACACCGCCGTCGGGCCGAGCATCTCGGGCGACGCCATCTCGTCCATCAACATCTCGCCCTCCCACGTCTCGACGGCGTTCTCTGCGACCTGCGCGCCCTGGTCCGCGTTGTCGGTCGCGACGTACCCCGGCGCGAGGTTGTTCACGCGGATTCCGTGCTCGGCCCACTCCGAGGCGAGTTGGTTCTTGAACCCCTCTAACCCGGCCTTCGAGGCGTTGTAGGCGACCTGTCTCTGGGGGTAGTTCGCGATGAACGCGGACATCGAGGAGACGTTCAGGACGACGCCGCCCCCGTTCTCCATCATCTCGCGCCCGGCGGCGCGCGAACAGAGGAACGCGCCCGTGAGATTCGTCGTGAGGACCGCGGACCACTCTTCGAGCGACATCGTCTCGATGGCCTCGTGGACGACGATGCCGGCGTTGTTCACGAGCACGTCCACTCCGCCGAATCGTTCGACGGTCGCCTCGACCATCGCCTCCACGGCGTCCTCGTCGGTCACGTCGCACTCAACCGCGAACGCGTCGGCTCCGGTGGAGTCGCTAATCTCCTCCGCCGCCTCCTCTCCCGACGCCGCGTCGCGGTTGGCGACGACGACGCTCGCGCCCGCCTCCGCGAGGGCGTTCGCGATAGCGCGGCCGATGCCGCGATTCCCGCCGGTCACGATTGCCGTCTCTCCGTCAAGGTCGAACGCGTCGAGTACAGTCACGGACGTACTACCGACCGAGTCTCACAAAAACCTTCGTCCCCGCTTCCCCGTTGGCGCGACTGAGACGGTACCACCGGGGGGTGGTACGACCGCCGACGGATCACTCGCCGAACGATATCATCCCCTTGACGACGGAGGGGTCCATCGCGCGCCGGAACGCCCCGTCGATATCGTCGAGCGACGACTCGAAGTCCACGATGCCTTCCACGTCCACGGCGTCGTCTTCGAGGAGGCCGATAGCCGCGTCGTACGTGTTCTTGTAGCGGAACGAGCCGTGGACGTCGAGTTCGTTGTCGATGATGTCGAGGACGTCGAAGGGGACGTTCGCCTCGTCGGCGAGTCCGACGAGGACGACGGTTCCGCCTCGCCGAACCGCGTCGATGGTCGATCGGATGGACGGCTCCGCGCCCGACGCTTCGACGACTACGTCGGCCCCGACACCGTCGGTGTACTCGTCGACGGCCGCTTCGAGAGACTCCTCCGCGACGTTGACTACCCGGTCCGCCCCGCGTTCTCCCGCGAACGAGAGTTTCTCCTCGACGACGTCGGTGACGATGACGTCCGTCGCACCGGCCGCCCGAGCGGCCTCCATCACCATCAGACCGATGGGGCCGGCGCCGGTCACGAGCACCGTATCGCCCGTCCCGACGTCACCGCGACGACAGGCGTGGATGCCGACGGAGAGCGGTTCACAGAGCGCCCCTTCCGTCGTCGAGACGTTCTCGGGCAACTCGTACACGTAGTCCGCCGGCCACGAGACGTACTCGGTGAAGGCGCCGTCGTGCGGCGGCGTCGCCATGAACTCGACATCCTCGCAGAGGTGGTAGTCGCCGCGCTTGCAGTGTGCGCACCGCCGACAGGGGACGCCCGGTTCCAGGGCGACGCGGTCGCCGGGTTCGAGCCTGCTCACGTTCTCGCCGACGTCGACCACCTCGCCGGCGCTCTCGTGTCCGAGGACGAGCGGATTTTCGACGACGTAGTCTCCGATGCGGCCGTGCTCGTAGTAGTGGACGTCCGACCCGCAGATACCGACGTCCCTGACGGCCACGAGGACGTCGTCCGGACCCGGAGACGGCCTGGGACGGTCCTCGATTTCGAACTCGTGAGGTTCGGTCAACACCGCGGTTTTCATACCCGATCAATTGGCGAGGTGGACACAAATAGGTGCGGGTCGGCCTATCGAATCACCACTCCGCGATGCTCCCGTCCTCGTGGTGCCAGATGGGGCTGTGCCAGTTGACCTGCGTCTGGGCCTTCTCGCGAACCGCGTCCTCGTCGACTTCGATACCGAGTCCCGGGCCGGTGAGTCGGTTGATGTAGCCGTCCTCGAACTCGAACGCGCGCGGGTCTTCGAGCAGTTCGAGTCCGTGGCTCGAATCGGCGTCGTGCAGTTCGAGGTCCTGTTCCTGCATGACGACGTTCTGGGAGGCGAAGCCGACTTGAAGGCTGGCGGCCAACGCGACGGGACCCAGCGGGCAGTGGGGGACGACGGCCACGTCGAACACCTCCGCCATCGAGGCGAGTTTTCGCATCTCGGTGATACCGCCGACGTGGGTGACGTCCGGCTGGACGACCGACACCGAGTTGTCGACGAACAGCGGTTTGAACTCGTGTCTGGAGTACAGACGCTCCCCCGTTGAGATGGGGACGGTCGTCTGCTGTGCGAGCGACCGGAAGGCGTCTCCGTACTCCGAGAGCACCGGCTGGTCGACGAACATCATGTCGTACGGTTCCACCCGCCCGAGGAGTTCCCGAGCCATCGGCTTCGAGACGCGGCCGTGGAAGTCGAGACCGAGGAAGGCGTCGTCGCCGACGGCGTCTCGGACCGCCGCGACCTGTTCCACGAGGCGGTCGACGGCCGCGGGCGTTTCCAGCGGGCGGAACTCGTGCGGGGAGTTGAGCTTGAACGCCCGGTACCCGTTCTCCCGTGCTCGACTCGCCGCGTCCGCGAGTTCTTCGGCGCTGTTGCCGCCCAACCACTCGTGGACGAGCATGCGGTCGCGGACGTGTCCGCCGAGGAGTTGGTGAATCGGCGCGTCGTAGTGGCGCCCCTTGATGTCCCACAGCGCGTGGTCGATGCCGGCCAGCGCACTCATCAGCACGGGGCCGCCGCGGAAGTAGGCGCTCTGGTAGAGCTTCCGCCAGTGGTACTCCGTCCGAAGCGGATCGCTCGTCAGGAGGTGCTCTTCGACGAGTTCGGAGACGGCGGTCCGGACCGTCTCCAATCGCCCCTGCACTATCGGTTCACCCCAGCCGGTTATCCCCTCGTCGGTCTCCAGTTTGAGGAGTAACCACCGCGGGGGAACGGCGAACAGTTCGTAGTCGACGATTTCCATGCGTGGGCTGTGTCCTGCCGACTACTTTAGTTAGCAGGTCCGGACGTACACGGAACGGATTTCACCCGTCCGCATCCATCGACGGCGCGATAGTGAACGGACACGTACATTTAACATGATAGAAACCGACTATCGACTCGTTCGCATGAGCGTACTCGAAAGCTTCTCCCTAGAGGGAGAGACAGCTATCGTTACGGGCGCGGCGCAAGGACTCGGTAAGCAGATGGCGACCGGTCTCGCGGAGATGGGAGCCGACGTCGCCATCGCCGACGTGGACGTCGAGAAGGCCGAGCGGACGGCCGCGGAGTTGGACGGCGAGACGGACGTCGTCGCGACGGAAGTCGACGTCACCGACGAGGCGTCGGTCGAAGCGATGGTCGAGGACGTCACCGACCGCCTCGGGCCCGTAGACGTGCTGGTCAACAACGCCGGCATCGTGGAGAACTCGCCCGCCGAAGAGACGTCGCTCGACTCGTGGCGGCGCGTCCTCGCCGTCAACCTCGACGGGGTGTTCCTCTGCGCCAAGCACGTCGGTCAGCGGATGTTAGAACGCGGCGGAGGGCGGATCGTCAACATCGCGTCGATGTCGGGCTTCGACGTCAACGTCCCGCAGAAACAGGCCAGCTACAACACCACGAAGGCCGGCGTCTCCATGCTGACCAAGTCGCTGGCCGTCGAGTGGGCGGACCGCGGCGTCAGAGTGAACGCCATCGCGCCGGGCTACATGCGAACCGACCTCGTCGACGAAGTGCTGGAAGCGAACCCCGAGATGGAGGAGACGTGGTTGGAGAACACGCCCATCGGACGACTCGGTCGGCCCGAAGAGCTCCGCGAACTGGTCGTCTACCTCGCTTCGGACGCGTCCTCGTACATGACCGGGTCGACGGTCGTCATGGACGGAGGGTACACCGCCCGGTAGCGGTGTCACCCCGTCTCGAACTCGGTTATCCGACTCTTCGCTCGGTCCCATCCGTCGGTCGTCGCGGGTTCGTACGTCGTCGTCTCGAACTCCTCCGCCACCAGTCGCCGTCCAGTCTCGACGTCCGGGAGCGTACCGACTCCGACGGCCTGGGTCAGGAGGTTTCCGACCGCCGTCGCCTCCGTCGGCCCGGCCACCACCGGGCGACCGGTCGCGTCGGCGAGTAACTGACAGAACAGTTCGTTCCGCACGCCGCCGCCGCCGAGGTTGATCTGTGGTATCGGCCCATCCGCGACCGACGCAAGTTCGTCCAGCGCCAGCGCCGTCTTCGTCACGAGACTGTCCAAGAGACAGCGGACGACTTCCCCCCGACCGGCCGGGACCGGTTGGTCCGTTCGCTCGCAGAAGGCGCGTATCTGGTCGGGCATCGGTTCGTCGATGCCGAAGCTGTCGGCGTCGGGGTCGACGAACGACGCCCGCGCCGGGGCCTCTCGCGCCGCCGAGAGGAGCGTCTCGTAGTCGGCGGGTACGCCGGCGTCGCGCCACGCCTCGCGGCACTCTTCGAGGAGGAAGAACCCGTTGACGTTCGTGAGCAGACGGACGGTTCCGTCGGCGCCCAGTTCGTTCGAGAGGGCGCGCTCGAAGGCGGCGTCCGTCCGCACCGGTTCCTCCCGTTCGACGCCGAGGATGAACCACGACCCGGTACTCAGGAACGCGGCGTCGTCGGTGAGCGGCAGACCGGCGACGGCGGACGCCGTGTCGTGGCTCGCGGGCGCGACGAGTTCGGGGTCGCAGGGGAGTTCCCGGGACACGTCGTCGGCGAGCGAACCCAACCGTCGCCCGGGTTCGTCGAGCGTCGGGAGGATATCCGTCGGAAGCGACAACTCCTCCAGCAGGTCCGTCGCCCATTCACGCTCCCGCGGGTCGACCATCTGCGTCGTCGACGCGACGGTCACTTCGCCGCACGGTCGCCCCCCCAGCAACGCCGTCAGCAACTGGGGCATCATGAGGAGTCCGTCGGCCCGGTCGAGGAGTTCGGGTTCCTCGTGCGCGAGCGTGTGGAGTTGCCACAGCGTGTTCGGCGTGTTCCAGTTGGTGACGCCCGTCGCCTCGAAGACCCGTCGTTCGTCGACCGCCTCGAACAGCGACTCGCGCGTCGCCGTCGCGGCCGGATCGCGGTACGAGATGGGGTCCCGCAGGACTTCGCCGTCGGACAGGAGCCCGAAGTCGAGCCCCCACGCGTCGATACCGACGGTGTCGACGTCGTCCCCTCGCTCGGCCGCGGCGCGGATGCCGGCGACCATCCGGTCTCGGAGGGCGTCGAGGTCCCAGACGTAGCGACCGCCTCGCTCGACCGGTCGATTATCGAACTGGTGGACTTCCCGGACTTCGAACGACTCGGGCGTCACGGTTCCGAGGTACACCGTTCCCCCGCTGGCACCGATGTCGATGGCTACGTGTTCCATCGTCCGGTCACTGCCCGTAGCTGTCCAGTTTCCCGCGGAGACGGTCTATCTCCTCGTCGGGGAGGATCTCCGGTTCGCCGATTGCGCGGGCCTGGTAGTGGATGCGCGCGCAGTACTCGACCATCTGCGCGACCGTGTACGCGTCGTCGAGCGACCCGTCGGCCGTCAAGACGCCGTGGTTCCGGAGGAGGGTCGCGTTGTACGACTCGCCCAGGGCGTCGACGGCCGCGTCGCCGAGAGCCTCCGTCGCGTGGGTCTCGTACCCGGTGACGGGGACTTCCGACCCCGTGAACGCGAGGAGGTAGTGCGAGGCCGGAATCGCCTCGCCGAGCGAGGCGAACGTGGTGGCGTACGGCGAGTGGGTGTGGACGACGCCGCCGACGTCCGAGCGCCGTTCGTAGACGGCGAGGTGCATCGGCAGTTCCGTCGACGGTTCGGTCTCCCCCTCGACGACGGTTCCGTCGGTGCGGACGACGGGCACGTCCGCCGGCTTGATGTCCGCGTACGGGATTCCGGACGGGCTGATGGCGATTCGGTCCTCGTCGAGACGAGCGCTGAGGTTCCCGCCCGTCCCGGTCGTCAGGTCGTCGTCGAGCAGGCTGCGGCCGTATTCGCAGATGGCGGTGCGCGTCTCGTAGTGCGGAATGTCTCGTGATGTCATGAACTGTCGTGGATAGGTGTTGATGGTCGGCGGATGGTGCGTGCGAACGAGAGCGCCTCCCGTCCGCGGGTGTCGGCGTTCACTCGGCGGAGCGACTGACGGACTGTGACTCCTCCTTCGGCGTTATCTCCGCGTCCAAGTCCAGCTTCCGCTGGTGAATCGTCTCGCCGGTGTTCGCGTCGAAGAGGTGGACGTCGGTCGGCTCGACGTACGCGTACACCTGTTCTCCCTCGGAGATGGGGCGTTTCCCGTCTATCTCGACGACGAACGTGTCCTCGTGCGACTGGTCCACCGGGCGGAGGTAGACGTAGGAGATGCTCCCCATCGGCTCGACGACGTCGACGGTCACTTCGACGCTGTTGCCTTTCACCGGAGTTTCCGAGAGGTCGAAGTCCTCCGGGCGCGCGCCCAGCGTCACCGCCGAGCGGTCGCCGACGTTCGACCGCATGCGCTCGGAGAGTTCGTACTCGAACCCGTCGCAGGCGAGCCTGTCGCCGTCGACATCGCCCTCGAAGAAGTTCATCGACGGCGACCCGATGAAGCCGGCGACGAACCGGTTGGCCGGCCGGTAGAAGCACTCCAGCGGCGTCCCGACCTGTTGGAGTTCGCCGTAGTTGAGCACGACGAGGCGGTCGCCCATCGTCATCGCCTCCGTCTGGTCGTGGGTGACGTACAGTGTCGTCACCCCGAGGTCGTTCTGGAGCCGGTTTATCTCGGTCCGCATCGTCGTCCGGAGCTTCGCGTCCAGATTCGAGAGCGGTTCGTCCATCAGGAACACGTTCGGGTCGCGGACGATGGCCCGTCCAAGGGCGACGCGCTGTTGCTGTCCGCCGGAGAGTTCCCCCGGCGTGTTGTCCAACAGATTCCCGATACCCATCATCTCGGCGGCTTCGGTCACCTGCGCCTCAATCTCCGCCTCCGAGAGGTCCGTCGACATCTTCAACCCGAACGACATGTTCTCCTCGACGGTCATGTTCGGGTACAGCGCGTAGTTCTGGAACACCATCGCGACGTCCCGCGCGCGCGGTCCAAGTTGGTTGACGAGGGCGTCGCCGATGAAGACGTCGCCCTCGCTCTGCGTTTCGAGCCCCGCGACGATTCGCATGAGCGTCGACTTACCGCTACCTGACGGACCGACGAAGACGACGAACTCGCCGTCTTCGATGTCTAACGAGACGTCGTCCACCGCGACGACGGCGTCGCCGCTCTCGCCGAACCGTTTCGTTACGTCGTCTAACGTGATACTGGCCATTATGTGCCCTCCGTAGCGCGAGCGGGGAGTCCCGCCGCGCGAATGCGTTTTGCGAACTGTGCGCGTCGTTCGGTTGTGGTCGCGTTCATTCTTTGATCACCACGCCGAAGCTGAGCCCCGCGGCGAGGTACTTGTTCACCGCTATCAGGAAGATAACGACGGGGAGGATCATCGCCATCGAGGCGGCCGCGAGCATGCCCCACTCGATGGAGCGGGAGCCGATGAACGAGTAGACGAACAGCGTCACCGGCACCGCCTTGAAACTCGTCAGCACGAGTCCGAACAGGAGTTCGATCCACGCGAAGATGAAGCTGATAATCGCGACCGAGAAGATGCCGGGCTTGGCCGCCGGGAGGACGACCTTGCGGAACCCCTGGAATCGGGTCGCGCCGTCGACGCGCGCCGCCTCCTCCAGGGTCTCGGGGATGCCGTCGAAGAACGCCTTCATCACCCACACCACCAGCGAGAGGTTGATGCTGACGTACATGAGCACCATCCCGATTCGCGTGTCGAACAGGTTGAACGACTGGAAGATGACGAAGAACGGGATGACGACGGCGATGGGCGGGAGCATCCGCGAGGAGAGAATCCACACGAGGACGTCCCGTTCCATGGGGATGTCGTACCGCGAGAGGACGTACGCCGCCGGGACGCCGATGAGCAGGACGAGTATCACCGACGCCGACACCATGAGGACGCTGTTGGCGAACGCCGTGAGGAACTCCCCGCTCTGGGCGAGCTGGATGTAGTTGTAGACTGTCGGCAGGAATATCCAGTCCGGCGGGAGCTGGTTCGCCTCTCCCGGGGGTTTCAGCGACATGGACGCGAGCCAGTACAGGGGGAAGAGGACGACGAGCGACCACAGCAGCAGGATGCCGTGTCTGGCCGCTCGAACGACGGTCTCGCGCGTGTCCTTGTCGAGCCGCTGCGAGCCGGTCGTGGGGTCGACGTTGCCGTCTCGGGTCGCCATCAGTCCCACACCCCCTCGAAGCCGACCTTTGCGATGACGACGTTACACACCGCGATGACGAGGACGAGGTAGACGACCGCTATCGCGGCCGCCACGCCGGGCTGGTTGTTGATGAACATCTGCTCGTAGATGTTGATACTCACCAGTTGCGTCGCCGTCCCCGGACCGCCCTGAGTGAGGCCGTACACCACGCCGAACGTCCGGAACAGGTCTATCATCCGGATGAGCGTGGCGACGAACACGACGGGTTTCATGTACGGGATGATGACGTGGACGTACCGCCGCCACAGCGGGGCACCGTCGACCCGCGACGCCTCGACGAGGGTGTCGGGGACCGACGAGAGGCCCGCGTAGAAGATGATGAACATGAACGGCGTCCAGTTCCACGTGTCGAGGAGTATCACCGTCAACAGCGGAATCTCCGAGAGGAACGCCGGCGCCGCGAACGGCGTCCACGTGTTGATCATGTACGGGATGATTCCGACCTCGCTGTTCAGCATGATGCGACCGATAGTCGCCATCGAAACCGGGGCCACCGCCATCGGGACGATGAAAAGCACCCGGTAGAACGACTTCGCCCGCTCGGATTTCACGCCGGCGACGAGTGCGGCGAGGAAGAACCCGAGGACGCTCTCTAAGACCAACGCGCTGGCGACGACGGTGATGGTGACGACGAACGAGTGGAGCGCACCGCCGCGGGTGAACGCCGTCACGTAGTTGCTCAGTCCGACGAACTCGGCTTCGAGCACGTTGAACGTGGGTTCCTCGATGAGACTGAGGTACAGGTCGTACGCACCGGGGAAGAAGGTGATCATCACCATCACGAGCACCATCGGCGCGACGAACCAGTACGGGAGGTAGTCGTTCCAGATATCGCGCAGGCTGGGGAACCCTCCCTTCTCGTCTGCGGCCGTTTCTGCTTTCGTCTGTGTACTCATTGTCAGTGTTGGGTCGGGTGGATGCGGGTCGAACCGTCCGCGTTACTCACTGTAGATGTCCTCCGCAATCTTCGCCGCCTTCTTCATCGCCGCCTCGGGTGATTTCTCCCCGGCGATGGCCCGTTGGAGTTCCTCGGAGTAGCGCTGTCCCCACTGGGGGTACTTCCGGTCGAACGGGTCGGGCTGCGCCTCCTTCAGGGATTCGAGCGTGACCTGGGCGAAGTTCTCGCCGACGCGCGACCGGAACTCATCGTTCTCCCAGACGGACTGGCGCACCGAGAACGCGGCGTCGTTCTCCAAATGCATCCACGTGTTCGTCGGTTGCGAGGAGGCCCACAGCATGAAGAGGAACCCCTGCTTGGAGTTCTTGGCGTTCTTCGAGGTGGAAATCTGCCAGTTGTAGGCGTTCGGTCCGAACGTGCCGTCGGCCGGTTTCGGCGCCTTCGCGATGCCGACGGAGTCGGCCACCTGAGAGTCCTCACCCGTCAGACCGGGCCAGAACAGGTTGGCGTCGGCGACGATGTGACCCGCGCGGCCCTCCTGCATCGTCGTGAGCACGTCGGACCACGTCTGCGTGGACGCCCCTTCGGGGCCGTAGTCCCGCAGGAGGTTCGTGTACCACGTGGCGGCGTCGATGACGCCCTGGGTGTCGAGTCCGGAGTCCTTCGGGAACTTGGTCCAGAGTTTCGCACCGTTCTCGCGGATGAACGTGTTCAGGATGTAGATGTTCATCCCGTATCCCTTCTGTCCGCGCCCGGCGGTACCGGCGACGTCGGACTCGTTCTCGTGGATGGTCTTCGCGTTCTGCCGGTGTTGTTCGAGCGTCTCGGCCACTTCGAGACCGTGTTTCTCGTAGAGGTCCTTCCGGTAGAACTGGGTCTGGACCTCGGTGGTGATCGGGATGCCCGTCCACTTGTCCGTGTATCCGCCACCGTGGGCCTGCCATCGGGACGACTCGAAGAGGTCGTTTGGCTTCCACCAGTTCTCGTCGTAGAGGCTACTGTCGTTGAAGTACTTGTCCAGCGTCTGGAGCCATCCCTCGCTACGGAACTGGTTGATGACCTGGTCCATGAAGAAGACGTCGAACTGACCGGCCCCGGTGCTCACGTCCGTCTGCCGCTTCGTCCGGAACTGCTGTTCCGGGAGGACGTTCCACACCACGTCGATACCAGTCAGTTCCTCGAACACCGGCACCGCGGGCTTTATCGCGTCGACCCACGGGTGCTGGACCGCTCCGATGTTTATCTTCGACCCCTCGAACTGTTTCCATTCGATGTCGGCGCCCTGGTACTCGCTCAACGGGATGGCGAGTTCGCCCGAACTACCGCTCTCGCCGGTTCCCGTCGACGTTCCGGAACTTCCGCCGCGGGTACAACCCGCGAGACCGCCGACCGCTCCGACGCCTAGCGCTTTCAGTACGTTTCTGCGGCTGCGTTGGCTTGCCATACCTATTGACCTCACCGTAGCACAAATCGAGCATGATTAATAAGCTTACTCCTCGTTGGCGCTATCGGCCCCTCCGATTCGGCTCGCTCGACGACTCGTCCCCGCCGAACGGAATGCGTCACCGCGTGAACGGCGTTCGTGGAGGGGATTTATTATGGACCGTGAAGAACCGAGTAGTTGAACGCGGGAGTACATCCGACGGAAACCCCCGCGTGAAGACGACTGCGAGCCATCGCAGCCACCGAAACACCACAGGCAACAGATGATGCGAACCGAGACAGACTCACACGACCAGCGTCCAGTGGAGCAGCCGATAAACGCCGAAGCTCGATACGGAGAGTTCGACGGATGATGCGTACGGCGACGCTGACCGACGTTGGTGAAATCGAAGTACAGGAGCGGGAGCGACCGGAACCGACGGAGAGCGACGTAATCGTCGAAATCGGCGCTTGCGGGGTGTGCATGACCGACTACCACATGTACCACGGCACGTTCGCCGTCGACACTCCGCTCGTACTCGGACACGAGAGCGCCGGCACCGTCGTAGACGTCGGCGAGGACGTCACCGGCCTCGACGTCGGGGACCGAGTCGCTATCAACCCCACCGTGCCGTGCACCAACTGCTCGTACTGCAAGCGCGGGGAGACCCACCTCTGTGAGAACAACACGAGCATCGGCGGGGCCGGCGAGACGATTCTCGACGGCGCGTTCGCCGAGTACGTCCGAGTCCCGGCGATAAGCGTCGAGGACATCGGCGACCTCTCGTTCGAGAACGCCGCGCTGGCGGAACCCTTGGCCTGTTGCATCCACGGCGTCGACCAAGTCGACGTCGAACTGGGCGACAGCGTCGCGATAATCGGTGCCGGCCCCATCGGTCTCCTGTTGATGCAGGTGTTCCGCAACGCCGGAGCCAGTCCGATAGTCGTCTCCGAACTCGATCCCGAACGGCGTGAACTCGCCGCGGAACTAGGCGCCGACGCGGTCATCGACCCGGCCGAATCCGACCCCCTCGCGGCCATCCCCGATGCGGCGGGCGGTCCCGTCGACGTCGCCGCGGAGGCCATCGGCCTCGTCCCGACCATCGAACAGGCGAACGAGGTGACCGCGAACGGCGGTTCGACGCTCATCTTCGGCGTCCCCGACCAAGAGGCGACGATGGAGGTCAACCCCTTCGACATCTTCTTCAACGAAGTCGGCTACCGAGGGTCGTTCTCGCTGACCGCCGAGGACTTCGAGCGCGCGGTGACGATGCTCCGGTATGACCGAATCGACGCCGACCGACTGGTCACGTCCCGAATCGGTCTCGACGACTTGCCCTCCGCCTTCGAACGGATGGAGAACACGGAAGGGCTGAAGAACGTCGTCGTTCCCCATTCCGAGTGACCGCCCCCTTTTTCTCCTGACGCGTACCCCATCTTCCGCTGAAAGCGACGAGGAGACGTCCGGTCGAAGACGACTTTTCGGAGCGGCACGTCCCAGGTTCGTCCACGCCGCCGAAGCGCGTTCGTGACGCCCCCGTAGCGACCCCCTCCCGTTCTTCAGAAATGAACGAGGTAAATTCGAGCTGTTGTCGGGTGGAATCAACCGCATCCGACATGATTCTTCATCCAAAACGCCCCGAAACCGCTCCGCGAAGCGGCCCGTTGTTCTTCTCTGATGAACGGGGTTTTTGTCCCGTCGGCGTGTACGACGGATCATAATGGCCGACCCCACGAAATACACGATCGAGGCGACCGAGACCTCGTTGACTATCCTCGAGGCTCTCGTGGACCAGGACGGACCGACGGGCGTCACGGCGCTCGCGGAGCGAGTCGGGAGTTCGAAAAGCGTCGTACACAACCACCTCTCCACGTTAGAGGCGTCGGGGTACGTCCTCAAAGACGGGACTCAATACCGGCCGTCGCTACGGACGCTGAACCTCGGCGTCCGGACCCGCGAACAACTCCCCGTCTTCCGTATCGCGAAACCGCTCCTCGACAACCTCGCGGCGGCGACGGGCGAGACGGCGACCCTATTCGTCCGAGAGGAAGAGGGGGGCGTCCCCGTCTACGTCGTCGAGCCGTCCGACGAGAGCATTTCAAATCTCCGAGAGGGTGAGCGGTTGCCTCTCCCGGAGAACGCCCCCGGCCGAGCGATTCTCTCCACCCTCTCCGACGAACGTATCGACGAAATCCTCGACGACGCGGAACTCGTCGCGCGCACCGATTCGACGCTCACGGACCCCGAAGAACTCCGCGAACGGGTCAGACAGATCCGGGACAGCGGCATATCGTTCTGCAGAGAAGAAC
This sequence comes from Halopelagius fulvigenes, assembly GCF_042662625.1. Taxonomy (GTDB): domain Archaea; phylum Halobacteriota; class Halobacteria; order Halobacteriales; family Haloferacaceae; genus Halopelagius; species Halopelagius fulvigenes. The sequence continues at coordinate 206,623 of NZ_JBHSXH010000004.1, read as the reverse complement.
AAGCGGAAGGAGTGGTGAGCGCGGCCGCACCGATCGAAACGAGGAACGACCGTTCGAACGCCGCGCTGGGCGTGTACGGCCCGGCAGACCGCTTACAGGGTCGATATCTGGAGGAAGACCTCACCGGTCAGATACTCAGCACCGCGAAGTCCGTCCGCGTAACGCTCACGAATCTGTGAAGGCGGGAGTACGGCGCGGCGCCTCTCGCGTGTTCCGTGTCCTCGGCAACTGGGGTAACGTATGACGGTGAGAAAGGATTCGTCGGTATTCGAGCGACACTCCGACAGCGCAGCGGTGTTAGTGACGTCATCGTCCGTTACACCTCTATGACTGTAATGCGATTTACTTTTACCACGTTCACCGTCGCTACGCTTACCGGCCCTCTCGAGGGACTGTCGACTCCCGTCTCGTTGGGGTTCTCACGGTGAGAAACGCTCGGTTGGCGTCATTGGATCCCCGTCGAATCGTCACCCTCGTGCGACCTCACTGCCCGACAGAAGCAGTCCACCTGCGACGACCGCCGCGTCCAGTAGCGACGCCGACCGTCGTGGGATTCATCGCGGACGGGTGGGCGCCGGCGTACCGAGAGGGCGAACGGATGCCGCTTCACCTCAACGCGCCCGGGAAGTCCCTCCTGGCTTCCCTCCCCGACGACCGGCTGACGGAGATACTCGGCGAAAGCGACCTGACCGCCCGGACGGAGGCGACTCTCACCGACCGGGACGAACTCGAAGCGGAACTCCGTCGAATCCGCGACAACGGCTTCTCGTTCTGCAGAGGTGAACAGTTCGAGGGGCATCGTCGGAGTCGCCGCGGCGTGTTCCGAACGCGGGCGGCGACCGAGTGGCCGCAGTCGGCGTCTGCGGACCGGCCGCCCGGTTGAACGGTCGATAGTCGGGGAACCGCGCGCAACAAGGCGAAGATTCTGCCCCTTGCCACACGGCTTATGCCCCGGAGGGTGCACCGGGAACCGATGCACGCTCGGAACGCGGCTAGGTACGCCACGCTGGTGTTAGCCGCGGGAATCTGGTTTCTGAGTAAGTTCCTCCGGTACGCGTTTCCGCCCCTCTTCGAGACGATGCAGGCGAGTTACGGCATCTCGAACGCGGAGGTGGGGACGATATACACCGGTCTCATGGTCGTGTACGCGTCGTTGCAGTTCCCGTCGGGGATGCTCTCGGACCGGTTCGGATCCGTCCGCGTCGTCGTCGGCGGCGCTCTGTTGGCCTCCCTCGGGTCGTTCGTCCTCGCGTTCAACTCGCCCGCCGCGGTACTCGCGGCGGCGGCCGTCCTCATCGGCGCGGGGACCGGCGCGCACAAGACCGTCGCCGTGGGGATTCTCTCTCGGGTGTACCCCGACCGAACCGGGCGCGTGCTGGGCACGTACGACACGTTCGGGGCGTACGGCGGCGTCGGCGCGTCCGTGGTGGTCACGCTGTTTCTGGTCGCTCCGCCGACGCTGGACGTCCTGTTCTCGCGGTTACCCGGTGCGACGTGGCGCGGGGTCTTCCTCCTGTCCGGCGTCGTCGGCGTCGCCCTCGCGGGAGCGTTCGCGCGGTACGTCCCCCGGCAGTTGTCGGCGTCGTCCGTGGTGAAGTCGGACTCCGAGGAGACGCCCGCCGCCTCTGAGTACGTCCGCCAGTTCTCCAACCCCGCCTTCACCGCGTTCATCCTCGTGACGGTCCTCTTCTCGTTTTCGTACAACGGCGCGGTGGCGTTCTTCCCGTTGTACCTCTCGGAGGTGGCCGAGTTGGAGACGACGACGGTGAACCTCCTGTACTCGGCGCTGTTCGCGGTGAGCATCGTCCAAGTGCTCACTGGCGACGTGAGCGACCGGACGGGTCGGCTTCCCATCGTCGTCGTCACCATCTCCATGGCGGCGACCGCGCTTCTCGGAGTTATCGTCTTCGCGGACGCGGGCGCGGTCGTTCTCGGGGCCGTCGTCGTCACCTTCGCCCTCGGGAGTCACGGCTTTCGTCCGGTTCGGGGCGTCTACCTCGTCGAGATACTCCCCGACCGAATCGCCGCCGGCGGGTTCGGCATCGTCCGGACGCTTCTGATGGGTGCCGGCGCGGCGTCGCCGACCGTCGTGGGATTCGTCGCGGACGGGTTCGGCTTCCGCACCGCGTTCGCCCTCCTCTCGGCGTCGTTGGTCGGCGCAGCGGTCGTCGCAATCGGTCTGCTCCTCCTTGATGCTCACTAGTCAAAATCAGCGCGTAGCAGGCAACTCCATTACACGCCTATAACTGTAACAGATGCCGTCTTCCTACGAGTACGTGATGTTCACCTCGACCATCTTGGACGCGCGCTGGAGCAAATTCGGAAGTTCCTCTCTGAACCGTTCGCCGTTGAGCCGACGAGTAGGTCCCGCCACGGTCAACGCGCCGAGTAACTCACCGGTCTCTCGGTTCTGGATCGGGGTCCCAACGCCTCTCATGCCGTCGACTCGCTCTTCGTCGTCGAACGCGATACCGGTCTCGCGTATTTCGGCCAGTTCCCGCTCCAGTTTGTCGGGATCAGTAATCGTCTGCTCCGTCTTCGCCGGGAGTCCGTACTCGTCGATGACCGCCTTTCTCCGTTCCTCGGGGAGGTGTGCGAGTATCGCCTTTCCTGCGCCCGTACAGTGGAGGTACAGGCGGATTCCGAGACGTGCGTCCGTTCGGACGGCCTGATCGGTACGGTCGTAGTAGAGGTAGACCGCCTGTCCGTTCTCTTCGACGGCGACCGCCGCGGACTCTCCGGTTTCCTCCGCCAGTTCGTTCACCACGGACTTCGTCACGGGGTAGACGAGTTGCCTGCTGAGAGCGCTCGACGCGAGGCGGAGCGTTTTCAGGCTGACGCTGTACGAGCGGTCCGCCTTTACGACGTAGCCGCACTCACGGAACGTGTCGAGGTGGCGGTGGACGGTACTCTTCGGGTGACCGCTCGCCTCCGCAATCTCCGAGATACCCGCCGTTCCCTCGTCCTGTAGCGCCTCCAGTATCTCTAGCGCTGTAACGACCGACTTCATCGGTGCATTGGTATCGGTGCTCATTGATTGTCTGCTCTATTGCAGGCATTCTTCAAAAAGATTGTTCTACGACTCGGGATTCTCGTTCCATGATATGGAAAAGACTCGCCGCTTACAGAAACCATAATAATTGATGTAGTACGTTCTCCCCTTTCGAGGGACGGGTGGAACGAACGTTCCACGATGTGGAATTCTGCCAACTATTCCGTTCTGTATGGTGATTATATTGACAGCACTTTGGACGTTGGAAGCGCCGACCGAATGAGACAGAATTCGCCTAGACGGTCTCTTCGTAGATATTTCCCGCAGAACCGTCCAGGGTGACTCCGAAGACACTTCAGGAACTGTCGGAAAACATACTCTAGCGTTCGTCTATATCTTCGATAGTTATTTATAGTGATAGTCTAGAGTTTGTCCTGGTGTGACACGCCAATGAGTATGATAGGTGCAATCGGGATCCTAGTAGTGTTTGCGATATTCGGCATCCTCATGATGACCGAGTTAGTGCCGACGTTCGTCGCACTCGCTGCAATGGCTCTCGGGATCGCGGCGGTCGGTGGTTTAGGCTACGAACAGATACTGAACGACGTCATCGTGGATGGGTCGACACGATTGAGTGCAGCCTTCGTTGCGGTCTTCTTCGGTGCTGCCCTCGGGGCGATCGTCGAGCAAACCGGCATCGCGGAAGACCTGGTGAAATCGGCTGCCGAACTCGGCGGCGACAGTCCGTTCATGGTCGCGATACTGCTATACCTCGCGGTGGCAGTCATCTCTACGAGCATCTCCGGCCTCGGAGCGTTCATCATGATCGCGACCATCGTGTTCCCGATCATGGTGAGCATCGGTTTCCCCCGGAAAGCCGCCGCCGGAATCGTCTTACTCGGGTACGCGAACGGTGTGATGTTCAACCCCGCGAACTGGGTTTTCTACGCCGACGTGACGGGGATCAACCTCCAGAGCGTGATGGTCTGGGCGCTTCCGACGGGCGGGGCCGCGCTTCTCGCCGGCCTCGGGTACATCACGTTCCAGACGCGGACGTCCTCCCTCCAAGCCACCTGGGCGATGGAGGCGGGAGTTGAGTCGGAGGAGACCACCTCTCAGTTCAAATCGAACGTTCCGACGTACGCGCTCCTGTCACCGGTGATTCCGGTCGGCCTCGTCGTCGTCGGTCTCCCGGTCCTCCCGGCGTTCGTCGTCGGCATCCTCTTCGCCGCCGTCGCGAGCAAACCGGGTCTCGAAGGTCTCAAGAACCCCGGACAGACGCTCAATCAGGTGACCCACGCGTTCCACGAGGGAATCTCCAACGCTGCGCCGGCCATCGCGCTGATGGTCGCCATCGGGTGGCTCCTCAAAGCTGTCTTCGCCGAATCCGTCGCGACGACGATGGAACCCCTCCTCTCGGCGATTATTCCCGATAGTATGGTCCTGTACGCGGCGATGTTCATCCTCCTCGCACCGCTGGCGCTCTACCGGGGCCCGCTCAACCTGTGGGGCCTGGGGAGCGGTATCATCGGGGTTCTCGCCGCTATCGGCGTCAACCCCGCGTTGATAACCACGACTGCGGTGAGTGCGCTTCGCGTCCAAGCCCCCGCGGATCCGACGAACACGCACAACGCGTGGACCGCCGACGAGATGGGCGTCAACGTCAACACCATCACGAAGAGCGTCCTGCCGTTCGCGTGGATAACCGCAGCCGCAGGAATTATCGCCTCCGTCTACCTCTTCGGAGCCTAACGAACGATGACCAAGATACGAGTCGGAATCGACGTTGGCGGGACGTTCACTGACGCTGTCGCCGTCGACAGCGAATCGCTCGAACTCCTGGAGCAAGTCAAAGTCCCCACGACGCACGATGCGGACGAGGGGGTCGCCGCAGGGATCGTCCAAGCGGCCTCACAGATCCTCGAAAACATCAACGCGACGCCCGAGGACGTCGTGTTCCTCGCTCACGGAACGACGCAGGCGACGAACGCCCTCCTCGAGGGCGACGTGGCGAAAGTCGGCGTCATCGGCATGGGGAAAGGACTGAAGGGACGCCGCGGAAGGACGGAGACGAACGTCGACGACATCGACCTGAAGAACGACCAGGTCATCGAGACGACGCACGCCTTCGTCTCGCTCAGCGACGGGTTCCCGGAAGCAGAGGTCAGAGAAACGCTCGCTCGGTTCGAGGAGGAAGATGTGGAAGCGGTCGTCGCGAGCCAAGTGTTCGGCGTCGACGACCCCCGCATGGAAGAACGAGTCTGCGAACTCGCCCGCGACGAGGGGTTCGCAGCTATCGGGGCGAACGTCGTCTCGAAGCGGTACGGACTGAAGGTCCGGACGCGGACGGCCGTCGTGAACGCGAGCATCCTACCTCGGATGATGGAGACGTCGCGGTCCACCGCGGCGGGCATCGAGGGAATGGGCGTCACCTCCCCCTTGATGATCATGCGTTCGGACGGCGGCGTGATGGAGATAGACGAGATGCGCCGGCGACCGATACAGACCATCCTGTCCGGTCCGGCCGCCGGGGTCGCCGGTGCGCTGATGTACGAGAACGTCACCGACGGCATCTTCATCGAGGTCGGCGGAACGTCGAGCGACATCAGCGTCATCGAGAAGGGACAGCCGAAGTGGAAGCCCGCAGAGATCGGTAACCACACGACGTTCCTCGAGACGCTCGACATCCGTACGGAAGGGGTCGCCGGCGGGTCGATGATACGAATCGAAGACGGCGACGTCGTCGCGTCGGGCCCCCGGAGCGCACACATCGCGGACCTCCCGTACGCGGTGTACGCGGACCCCGAAGATATCACGGACCCGAAACTCGTCCGCGTCCGTCCGAAGGACGGCGACCCCGAGTACGTCGCCGTCGAGACGGCCGACGGCGACCGGTACGCCGTCACTCCGAGCGGTGCGGCGAACCTGCTCGGATTGGTCGACGAGGACATGTACGCGTCGGGGAACCCGGAGGCTGCGAGACGCGCGTTCGAGCCGGTCGCGGCCGAACTCGGAACGGACGTCGAGTCGGCCGCAGAGCGCGTCCTCGAGGTGAGCGCGCAGAAGATCAAGCCGGTCATCGAGAACATCATCGACGAGTACGACCTGAACCCGAACCTGCTCGAACTCGTCGGCGGCGGCGGCGGGAGCGCAGCGCTCCTTCCGTACCTCGCGGAGACGACGGACTACGACGTCCACTTGGCCGTGAACCACGAGACCATCAGCACTATCGGCGTCGCCCTCGCTATGGTCCGAGACGTGGTCGAGCGGAACGTGATGAACCCCTCGGAGGAGGAAATCGAACACCTCCGGCGCGAAGCGGTCGACTCCGTTATCGGAATGGGCGCGAATCAAGAGACCGTCGAGGCGAAAGTCGAGTACGACGCGTCTCGGAACCTCCTTCGTGCGGAAGCCGAGGGGTCGACAGAGCTCCAGACCCGTGACCTCTCGCAAGGGGCGGTCAGTCCCGACGAGCGTCTGGAAGCGGCCGCCGCCGCCTTAGACGCAGACCCCGACCAGATAGACGGCGGTGCGTCCACCGCCGGTCTCCACGTGTACGTCGCCGACGAGACGACGAAACGGCTCTTCGGCCTGCTCTCGAAGACGAAGTCGAAGACGACGATAGTCGACAACGCCGGCGTCGTCAAGATGAAACTCGAAGACGCGGCCGTGTACGAAACACGCGGGGAATCGCTCGAGCGAACGGTCGAACGCGTGCTGAACAGAGAGTCCGTGTTCAGTAACTCGTCGACGAAGCTCCCCAACATCTACATCGCGCGCGGGAACCGCCTCGTCGATATCAGCGGGATGTCGACGCGTGAGCAGGTTCTCTCGTTAGTGGACATCGAACTCGAAGACGTCGAACCGGACGAGGAGCTAGTCATCCTCGCGGAGAAGCCATGAGCTTCGGAGAGACGCTTCGGTCCCGTCGGGGGGAGCAATCGACCGACCGTGAAGCACGACGGTTCGGCGAGGCGAAGGCCGGCGAACTCCGCACGGCGCACGGCACGGATAACGTGTGGGAACTGGCCGCGAACGAAGGCGTCACGATAAGACGCAGCGAGTGGAGCGGCGTCGACCGACTGCGCCTCTTCGGGACGTACGCCGACGGCGTCATCACGCTTTACGACGCCCAGATCCCGGTTCTCGCGGAACGCCTCGGCGTTTCGGAGTCGCTCGCAACCGAACTCGTGCTGGCGCACGAACTAGGCCACCACGTGCTCGACGTCTCAGCGGTGGAGCGGACTCCACGGTCACCGTTGCGCGAGGCCCTCTCGTCGTGGTTCGGAGGCTCTGCCGACGAACGAGAACTGGAAGAACGGGCGGCACAGTGGTTCGCCGTAGAACTCCTCGGAGACCGGCTTCCGGATACGGCCCGTCGGAAACTGCGTCGCGGAGTCGGAGACATCGAATAATACATGACGTACAACATGGACACTCACACAGTAGAGGGAGAAACGTACGCCACCGTCGTCGTCGGCGGGTCGGCGGGAGGAATCGCGACTGCGGTGCGAGCCGCACGAGAAGGCGCGCCGACGCTGTTGATAACGTACAACCAACACCTCGGCGGGATGATGGCGGGAGGCTTGAGTTACACCGACACGCTGGTGATGAAACCTCGCTCGCCGATTCTCGACGAGTTCTTCGAGGCCGTTCGAGAACACTACGCGACGACCTACGGGAGAGACTCCCAACAGTACGAGTACTGCGAAGACGGGTACATCTTCGAACCCCGCGTCGCGGAGGAGACGTTCGAGACGTTCGTCGACGACGAAGACGACCTGACCGTCGTTCGCGGGTATCACCCCGTTTCGGCGGACCGGTCGAACGACACGGTGAACGCGGTCACGTTCGAGTCGTTCGACGGCGACCGGTCGTTCACCACCGAGGGGTCGGTGTTCGTCGACGCCACGTACGAAGGTGACCTCTTGGCTGCAGTGGGCGTCTCCTACCGAGTGGGCCGCGAACCGCGGTCGGCGTACGACGAACAGTTCGCCGGTCGAATATTCACCGGTATCCGCAGTGACCGGTACTATCCCCGGGAGGCGGTCGGACACGCGGACGATAGCGCGCCGATGGACCGGCGAGGGCCGCTCCACGTTCCGGAGGAGAAGCGCCGCGGGAGCCTCGATTTAGTTCCGCATCCGGCAGGGCTGACGGAGATATTCCCCGGAAGCGACGGACGCGGCGATAACGCCATCCAAGCGTACAACTATCGGCTCTGTCTCGCGCGCGACCCCGAGAACCGACGCCTCCCGGAGCGACCGGAAAGCTACGATCGCGAGGAGTTCATCGAAGAACTTCCGCACGTCCGCGAGTCGGGCCTCCGGTCGTACCTGACGCTCCGGTACCTCCCGAACGACAAAGCCGACATGAACGCGGCCGACCTTCCCGGGGAGAACTACGACTACCCGGAGGGGTCGTGGGAGAGGCGCGACGAGATAGCAGAGAGACACCGCGAACACGCCCTCGGGCTTCTGTACTTCCTCCAGAACGACGAGGAGGTTCCGGACGAAATCCGGTCGGACGCCCGAGAGTGGGGACTCGCCGCCGACGAGTTCGAGGATAACGACAACTTCCCGTGGCAGTTCTACGTCCGCGAGGCGCGCCGTCTCGACGGTCGGTACACGTTCTCCGAAGGAGACGCTCGATTGGCACCGGCTCTCAGTCGGACGCCCGTGCACGCCGACGCCATCGCGTACGCCGAGTATCCGCTCGATTCCCACGCGTGCCGCGACGTCCGCCGGGCGGGCGGTGAGCCCGAAGGGTTCTTCTACGCGTCGCAGGTGACCCGGCCGTCCCAGATTCCGTACCGTGCGCTCCTCCCGAAGGACGTGGACAACCTGCTCGTTCCCGTTCCGCTCTCGTCGACCCACGTCGCATACGGGACCATCAGACTCGAACCGACGTGGATGCACATCGGCGAGGCCGCCGGGTTCGCCGCATCGCTCGCACACGAACACGATGTCGCTCCCGCCTCGCTCGACGTGGATGCGCTCCAGCGACGCCTCGCCGTCGCGGACCACTCGCTGTCGTTCTTCAACGATGTCGACGCGGAGACGGACGAACCGTGGGCGCCGGCGGTCCAGTACTTCTCGACGAAGGGGTTCTTCGAGTCCTACGACGCTCGTCCCGACGACGTGCTCGAATCGTCGGTGGCGAGAACGTGGGTCGATGCAGCCGCAGCGCTCGCAGAGGGCGGAGCGTACGATGCGACCGAGCGTGCGTCCGCGGTGGATAGCGAAGCGTCTTCCACTCCAGTACGGCGGGGAGAGTTCGTCGAGATGCTTCGGTCGGCGTTCGACGATGTCGGCGGACTGGAGAGTGGCGAGAGCGACGACGAACTGACTCGCGGCGAGGCGTGTCAACTCCTTTGGGACGCCCTCGTTTCCGAGGTGCAGGACTCGCCCGAGGACGCCGAACGCCTACGTTCGAGACTGGTTGACTCGGAGGCTTCAGGTCCGACGTGAACCCCTCTCTGATAGCCTCCGGCTGACGAGTACGTCCACATTCGGTTCAGCGATCGACTCGCCGGAACGCCCTTGCCGTGCCTGTCTCGTCGAATACCAACCATTACGCTCGTTCGCGTCCGTATTCGAGACACAGCCACCGACGAAAGCGGGGAATCGGAAAATCCTGATGCGGCCTTAGAAACTTATCTGCGCGGGAGAGGACGCCCTTCGGAACGTTGCAGTTCAGTCGCTCCTCGGCGGTGCCTCGTTCATCGCGTCTGTTCGAGGAGGCCCTTCGTGTAGCCGACGGCGAAGAGCCTGCCCTTCGGGTGGACAGCATACCGTTAACGGATATCCTCCAGGAAGATGTCAACGGGGAAAGAATTAACTGGGCAGGGATTACCTCTAGATGTGGGCCGTGTTAGCGCCCCACTAAGGTAGCCTCAGCCATGCAAGAGAAATTCGACCTCGAACGGAGAACAGTGTTACAATCACTCGGAGTCCTCTCTGGAAGTGGGCTCGGACTCGGTACGTCGGTGACGGAAGTTGCATCTGCGTACGATCATACCAATCCGGGTTCTGCGGACCTCGCAGAGAGTGATTCCGTCACAGACATCGACTATTCGAATCAGGGACTGGCCTTCGACCCCGGCGCACAGAGTTACTCTCCAGGAGACGAGTTCATCTTCCCATCCCTCATCGAGACGTCGAACATCGCCGATCCGTTAGGGAAGTACCACTTGTACTGCGCTCCTCACGGTACCTCCGAGACGAAAGACGGTGAGACGATCGGCGTCGCCCTGTTCTACTCGGACACGCTCGGTGACGGTTCGTGGTCGGAGTACGCCGGAAACCCTATCATCGACCCGTCGGACTTCAGCGGCGTCTCTCACATCTCGTCACCGCACGCCATCTACGCCGACGAATACGGGAAAGTGCTGCTCTACGCCCACGGTAACAACGACACGACCCGATGGTGGTACTGCTCAGGTGATGACGGAGCCACGTTCGACTACGGCGGCGTCGCAGTAGACACGTCGATGTACTCCGGGTCGTCAGAAACCTCCTACGCGCGCGTCTACAACTACTCGATTCCCGACCGGTCGAACAGTTACACGATGTTCTTCATGGATAACCAGAGCGGGAATCGTCACATTCGACTCGCGACGTCCGACGACGGGAAGAACTGGACCGTCGACCCGAACGAAGTCGTCACTCCGCAACCGGAACACGAGGGGAACGTCTCCGGTCCCTTCTTCTTCCGATACGCCGGGTCCTACTGCCTCGCCTTCCACGCCTCGGACGGTAACCAATGGGTCGCGGAGGTGGGCGAGAACATAGACAAAGAGAATCACCTCGGGACGTTCAATCAGGCGACGAGCGGAGAACCGGACAACGGCCGATGTAGTTCGCCGTTCCTGATAAGAGACGAGAGTGGCCAGCCGTGGATGTACTACGAGTCCGACGATAGACTCGACGCTGCGATCGGTGTCGAGAAATTGACCGACTCCGACGATGCGGCTAATTTGAGTCTCTTCGACCTCTCGTAACCCACCGTCGGGTAACTGGGTTTGGCGATGAATCGTCCTACGGTATTCCAATCTTTTCCTCCTTTCATCACGTACCCGCTTTGGGCCTTCGTAGGTGTTATCATAATTATAGAAACTGGCTCTCTACTGTAGCGGCTAATACCACTGCTCTCCAGCTCACAGAAGTCTAAAACCGCGTTCATAGCGTAGGACACGGCTAACGCTGGAAATAAGCCATGCATCAAAACCATCCTCCGAGGTTGGGAACCTCCGGTGGCGGTCATTTCATATAGCACCATAGGATTCATTCGGTCCTTGATCTCGCTGTATTGCACGATATCGCGCGTTTCGGACGCCAAAACTGGGGAACCAGATATCGCCAATTCCACATTTCCTTATAATAAGCCAAAGTGGAACGCTCTGAACATCGAATACTAATCATAGGGCCCCTCTATACCTTGAAATCAGCGTGTACCCACCCCGACACTATTAATACACCATATGGCGCTATACAGAATATTAATGCCGGAGGTGTATACGTCTCGTAGAGCGTTACCACTCACAAAAGGTGGACCGCATTAGTGTAGAGATCTAATCAGGTGTTATCAGTGCTGAGCAAATCAGTTCGACACACTCTCTATCTATGAGAGTCGCATATAATCTGTCTCATTACCGTCACTGACTTTCAACAGGAAGTTGATGGCTGCAAGATGTCGTGCGACAAAAATCAGATATCCTTACAATCCTTGTGGAGAAGGCAGTAGGGGTGTCGTCGGGGCACATAGTATCGAAGACAAGGTACAGCGATGTGAATGGATTAGTACCAAACCGTTCAAAATCCTGTCTTAGTGTTTCTTTGACTTAGCCGTAGAATATTAGCGGCAGGTCCATTACTTACTCTGTCACTCTCACATCTTCAAACGTACTGTCAAAATGAATTGCTCCACTATATATCTCGGAGTAGAGAAAAATTCTTATGAAGATATAATAACACAAAAAAGAAATTGTGTTCGAATCTAGTTGTTTGGTTAGGCGACTGGATAAATGGGGGTGGAAGGCCCACAGGGGGCAATAGACTGATCACAGTAATCAACGATACATTCTGCGACCTCCTCACAAGCACCACTAATTTTCATTAACATAACCCTACCTCCACAGAGTGAGGCTATTGCAGCGAGACATGCCACAAATGGTGCCGGACCACCTAGTCCAGTAATGACACAAGCCTCCCCTGCTAGACCACAATAGAAAGACGAGTCCATCAAGTCGTATGCGCAGACATGGAATGGAGCGCCCTTACACGAATCTGGCGTTTTAGCGGCCATCGTTGAGAACCCATCAGAGGAGCTCACAGAAGCTCCTATTTGTTTTTCGTGTAAAATCTCTTCAGTACTCCTATCGATAATTACTACTGACGAGTCCGTTTTACCTTTGTAGTAAATATTCGATTCATTTTCAATCACAGATACGTTACTAACCTCTCCACCAACAATCTTAGCAACTAATGCTTCTTCATCCCCCGTAGCTGTCCTTGCATACATTGCAGTGTCAGGCGTGCCAATAATAAATTGGGATTTGCCTTTAGCGGGTGGTGCGTTGGTAATCTTCTTAATCCAGCCTTTGTTGGACTTCTTCTTAACTGCTAAAATTGCTTGTACAACAGTGCCGTTCTGTATTACCAGCCCAAGGATACCGACGTTAGTTTCATACCGAATTCCATGGGCTATAGTCTCACCTCCGTACTTTACTCGAGATTCTTCCGCCTGCTCATCCAGATTAATTTTTCCACTCTTATTCTCATTATTTCTCTTCCTAATATTGAATCCAGTCCCGATTTTTTCTGAGATATTTTGAACTGGCTTAGTTTGAATATACTTTTCAGTCTCTGCCCGCGTTGTATCTCGGCTTTCTGCAGTAAGATCACCCGCTTGAGCGGTTAAGCTAAACCCACTTGTTGCGCTAGCTACACCAATCGCCTTGAGGAGGTCTCGTTTCCTCATAGAGATGAAGTTATTCTATAATAATATAAATATCACTAATCCTACATTTAAATATCTAATAGTTATATCACTGGTCAGGTGATTGGTTTTTGCTGCTCGTAAATACAAGCATTACTACTATCCATCCAAAAATTAGGTAAGGCACAAAGTCTAGACGGTAATAGATTCCAATGTGGAAGGGTCCCGGTACCAAAAGAGGAAGGAACACGAGATACGCAATGATCATCGCCAGCGTTGCAGCAACAGTAAATTTCGTCACTTCATCCATATATTGTCGATAGCTCCTATTACTCTCAGGGGGGCTTCATTGTATAAATGTACTGGTGATATTTCTTCGTTGAGTCCTACTAAACCATAATCAATTAAGCAAATAGATCCTGACGGTCACCACTGCAAGCGCTCGTTGTGAGCGTTGGGTGATGTCCATTGTGTTCAACGGCAGTATAGTCATCGAAAGAATAATTATCCAACTAATCGATTTCTCATCTTGATGAAGGTGGACATAATCAGAATACTTCGTCAGCCAGAATATACCGGTGAAAATCGATGCGAACCTTGCACAGTATTGAACTTAATCATTGCAGGACTTTTTAGTTCGGCAATTGCCTGGAAATCGAAGATTGGAGGTGTCACTACCTTTGGTGTCTCAGTAGGACTAATCTATCTTTGTGGATATCTTGTTCCTGGAACACCTAGATTAACAAAGCAGTACCTTCCACAAGCAGTACTTCGATGGTTTGGTAAAGAACTCGAATTCGAGACGCTGAACGGCCTCAACACAGCATCCGCACCTACGAATAACACGAATAGTCAGTCATCGCAGGTAGCATCCCATGACCCGGGTACTATGACTGAAAAGATTGATCCCCACAAATACCTACTCACAGAGAGGATCCTTAAGCCATGTACTGACCAGGACGATCTCTGTCTCACAGAGATATTTAAAGAAGAATGGAACGAGAAGATGGTAGAGTTGGCTACCGAGAATCTGGATGGGGGTAAGGGAGCTTCGGCTCTTGAACTAGAGGCGAAAGGAGACTCGTTCGAAATTGAGCAGTACGGAGACGCCTGGACATTAGTATCCGATTCACAGATTCTCGGACAATGGCCTTCTCATGCAGCACTCCTCGCCGACATCGCGGCTGCGCACGTACTGGATAAGCGGTCTGACCAATGGAATGAGCTTGCTTCATCCCAGAAAGGACAGATCCTCACTGGACTTCGGCTATTTTTGGAACATTGTCCTGGCAGTAAAGGGCCTGTAAGCTTGAATCAGAAGACGGTGGAATCGTGTTGTTCCTCCTACGAGGTAATTACGTATTCTTGTGATGAAACAGGAGAACGACTCTTTGAGCAGCCCCTTGAGTAGACCTGAGACCTAGTCGAAGTCAGCACGATTTTTCGTCCTACCTCAATTTGCCTTGGCATTCAGCACCTTCAAAATTAGAAACTAAGACTGCGACGGTTGATGGGGTTATGATAGTGGACAGACGAAAAGAGAAAACCAGATCACTTCGATGCCAGCTCTGATCGCCCATCTATTCTGTAGCTCTCCTGATCCTCCTTAGAGTGCGGATTTCAGGATAGGCTCTACTGGTCACCACCAGATGAACCTCGAAACGAGATGGTAGTCTAGTACTCCATTTCTTCGCCAAGGGAAGTCACTGATTACCGTTACACCTGGCGACAGGTCGAACTTTCTCGATTCTCCTATCTGTGCGACTAAATTGATTGTAGCTATTTCAATAAATCTGAGCAGGCGACCATTACAGTTCTATTATTGTAACTCCGGGATATTCTATAGGTAGGATGAGGCTCTAATTCGACTGGAATCCGACATGGCGGGGTAGTCGGGGTCGGTCCTGACATGACCGTCTGAACCACACCAAATGCCCTGACTGATTGAGACATTTCCGAACACGCTTACTACCGATTTTCTAACAAATTTTGGCTGTATGCAAGGCACGCATCAGTTTCATCCTTTAATATGGCTTATGCGATTGTCTGAGCCTCTGGCGTTACAGTACTATTACTGTAACGGTAGAAAATATAATTCGAATTCTTATATTCCGGTATAACTGGAATCTCATTGCAATCGGTAGAAGACGACGGAACTGAGAGGGACACAGCATCACGTCTAACAAATTTAGGACCATAGGTGCGACCGCAATTTTTGATTTATGAGGACGGAACCTGTTGGGGAACAAGTGGCGCGTTGGCAGACGAATTGAGGCGCCACACGAAACAGAGCTAGATTTCTCCGTGAGGCAGAGATCGTCTTGATCAGCACACGGCTCGAAGTTGAGATACTGAAGAGCGTAGATGGGACGGTTCTATCCTGAGCCGGATACCCCATCCAAAGAATGATTATCCAGTCATGCCTTTTGCACCTTGTATGAAGGTAGACATAGTTGAGATACTCCATCAACCAGAATATACTGATGAAAACCGGTGTGAACCGTGTACAGTACTGAATTTAGTCATCGCAGGGATCGCCGGATCTGCTATCGCTCGGAAATCAAAACTCGGAGGTGCGGCGGCGTTTGGAGCCTCAGTTGGTCTGATCTATCTCCGGGGGTACTTGGTCCCCGGAACGCCAACGCTAACGAAGCGGTATCTCCCATCGGCTGTCCTTCGTTGGTTCGGCAAGGAACCAGAGTTGGAAACTCGAGGTGGCCTTGGCAGTGTACCAAGTGAGACAACGAGTGCAAATGAACAGCCATCGAAAGCAATGACCTCTGATTCGGAGACGTCAACCGAGGAAATTGATCCTCATGATTTCCTGCTCACCGAGGATGTTCTCGAGCCCTGTGAGAACCGCGATGATCTCTGTATTAGTGAGAGCTACAGCAAACGGTGGAATGCAGAGATAGTCGATTTAACTGAGAAGGATCTAGACGTGGATGAAGCTGTTTCCATCCTTGGAGTCCAGATGGAGGGTGAAACGTTCGAAATAGAGCAGTATGGAGAAGCTTGGGCGTTAGTAACTGGTTCACAGACTATCGGGCAGTGGCCTTCTCAGGGAGCGCTCTTAGCGGACGTTGGAGCCGCACGCGTATTGGAAGAGTGGTCCGATGAATGGGATAACCTTGTACCGGCACAGAGAGGGCAGATCCTCAATGGGCTTCGATTGTTCTTAGAGCGATGTCCAGGCAGTGAGGGTTCGGTAAGTATAAGCCAAGAAACAGTAGAATCATGCTGCTCCTCTCACGAGGTAATCACAGTATCCTGTGATAAAACAGGAGAGCGACTCTTCGAGCAGCAATTGAACGAAGTATAGTACAACACACTCGAACCAGTTTTTAGTATAGCTTCGGTAGCTCTATTGGAATCACCAGCCACGCTTGAATCGGTATGTAGTGGGCTATCAGATGAAAATTATCCCGGTGCCGAGTTTGCCACGCAGCTTCTCGAATCGGCCGTGGAGATGCTGTTCAATAGCTTCCCCCGTTTCAAGGGCCGTGGTTAGTTAAGGATGAAGAGTGAGGCGGTGTGATTTCTTGCTGATTCTTGGCAGAAATCGACTGCCCACAGGAGATTGGGACTGGGTTGATTAGGAAGTCGACATGGAAATCGGAACGCTATCGAGCGAATTTTCTGTGAACTCAAACGGCGCACCTCCTCGTTCTCAAACTATTTCAGCCACGTAGAGCCTCAAACCGCTGAACACTGGCTCCAAGCATTTGCTGCCTGGTCCAGTGCTCCAAATTAAACACGACAGTTCTCGCATGGCAAACTAGTGAATCCGGTTCTCCTCGTAATCAGGGAGTACGGATAGTCGATGGAAAACAAGAGATCGAGGTATTCGCAGATCTACGTATCTCTAGTGCTTTGGAAGTCTGTTCAGCTGTAACATAATTTCCCAAGAGAAATTCGGTGTGAACACAACCCATCAAATTCGTCCTACTGCTCCTATGAGGTCCCCTCCGTCACCGTTTATGCTCATTTCACTCTAGAATTTATAACTCCAAAGGAAATGTAGAGGAGCAACACCAACGATAGTAGTAGCTGTATCGCTGTCAAAATCTGATTATTATATCTCCCCATCACTAAGTTGTAGCCTGTTAAGAACGATATGTAGAGTAAGGCTACTACTGAAAATATTGCAAGTCGACGATTTGAACTAGCCCAGTCAACGATATCCTCAGTCATGTACTAGACAATGCACGCCACAATATTAAATCTTTCATACACATATATCTGGTCACCTTACTGTCAGCATGAAAACATCTATATACATTGAACAATAATGTGTCTATATGCGTCCTAACAGACGTGAAATACTAAGAAGTATGGCAACTGCATCGCTTAGCATAAGTGTACTCGGTAGTACTACCGCTGTTGGAACCGACAGTGATGGGAATAACTGGGAGTTTGAACAACTAAAAGGTGATGAGCGGGAGAAGGCTATTGCACAATTTAACGAGAACCCCCAAGTTCGGGAGCTTCTACGCTTCGCTAGAAAGCAGGAATGGCAACCAAACATGGGTGAGGCTCGAGCCGTCAAGACTGTTGGTCCAGATGTAGAGAAAGTTTCGGTGACTGTCGGATTCGAAACCTCTGCAAATAGAGAAGAGAATGTCTTCATGGGGTGGGAATCGTCAGCTGATCTGGAAACAACACTTTACTATTATTCAAGCGAATTCGACAACGACGGCAAAAAATATACTCAAACAGTCTATACTGTTAATGATTCTGGAGAAATAGTGTCTGAAAGCAAGGATGTTACAGATGTGTTGAATAGTGTCACGTCTGTGTCGGGAGACGGAGTGGTAAAAAAAGCTTCAGAGGAGGAGAATGGGATCTCAATAGCGGCCTCAGATGGCTGTTATAGAGAATGTAGATCTTATGTTTGTGACTCATATAATCTCGAGTGTATTGGCCAGCTCGTGTTCATGGGAGTAATTTCGCTTGGCACTTGTTTAGGATGCGGTACAATTGACATCACGAAAGCGAGCTGTTTGGTGTGCTTCGGTTCGCTTGGAACAACCAGTCTTTCACCATTTACTTGCCATCTTGGAGACAACTGTTCAACTCGGTACGTCTGTGTAACTCGTTCCCAGTACCGTCATAGTCGATACAATGACACCGGTTGTCGCGCACCATAGAACCAAGATTAAATTATAGAATCTAACTTGTTTTCACGGATGGTCTCTAATAGATCCTAATCACCTACGAGTCAACCCGGGAACGAACACCACTCGGGTACGCCCACTGCGACCACATTCGAGACCTCTCTATCGAACGGATTCGAGAGATGTACTGGCAGGTGATCCGGCATCTCCTCGACAAGGTCGCAGAGATAGAGGAGTTCTTCCGCGCCGGTATCGTCGCCATCGACATTATTGAGGCTGACCCTTTCACGGGCGATAGAACGGGCCATAAGGACGAAATCATCGGGACAAAAGAGCAAACCGACGAATATGCCTATCAATGGGCGACGGTCCAGCTGGTCGGCAATGCCGTCCCAGTCGTGCTGGACGCGCGCCCCGTCCGAAAGGGGGAGACACGACTGGAAATCGTCGAAGACTTGCTCAATTCGGCTGAGGAACTCGTTCACGTCGATAACGTGCTGATGGACCAGGAGTTCGATAGCCAGCATGTCTTGGAGATGATCAGCCAACGCGGGCTCTCTTACGTCGTTCCGAAGCGGATGCAGACCAGCGAGAAGGCCCAGGCCAAGCGGCTGCTCCAACAGAGTCGGGACCACTACGAGACCGACCAGAGGCTCCACCTCGACAAGAACGAATGGCACGAGACGACGCTGACATATCGTCGAAAGGAGAACTCCGAACACGATGACCACCAGCAGTACTCGGTGTTCATGACGAACCGAGGCAGCGGGCACCTTACTGAGTATGGTTATCGGTGGAGAATCGAGAGCGGCTACAAGTCGATCAAACGGTTTATGGCCGCGACAACCTCGAAGAATTTCGGGCTGTGGTTCTTCTACGTCGCGTTTGCGTGTCTGCTGTACTCGATCTTGCGCGCGATCGAGTTGCTCGTGCAGGTCGAATTGACCGGAGAATACGAGCATTCGCCACTCTTGACAGCCGACAATACACTGACGCTACTGAAGAAGGAAACAGGAATCGGATAATAAACGTTTTAGTCAGGGTTTCCGCAGCGTCTGAGTGGTAACACTGTCGGGAGTCGAGGAGATTCGCCCGTCTGGTTGGAAATATAATAAGAATGACCGTCCAGAGAGCGATTTGAAGCAGTTTCCGCTCGTTGATTCAGTCGAAACCACGCATCACATCCCTGCTATACCCACTGTAGTCTCTACTTCCAAATATTTGGATTACGTATAGCTTCATGTGGTTTATTTAGTTGGGATCTTAGTAGAATGTGCTGATTTCGTGAGGTAGCGGTCCTGTGTTGGCTGTTCGAGGCTCGACACATTCCACTTGCGCTTAGAACAATAAGCCCAAGTGGATTCGGCAGGGTCGGCGCCCTCTACCGACAGACGGCGCTTCCGCGGACAGAGGAGGCGTCCATCGAGAGATATCGCCCGAGAACACGACCACTGCTTCAGTGTGCGCCGAATTCGAAACCGCCCGCCCCGAACGCCGACTTCCGATCAGCGAGGGAGGGCGTGGGCGAGCAGTTCCGCCGGCGTCGGGGGTTCCTCGCGGTCGAGAGCGGTCCCGGCGAGCGAACTGTCGGCGGGGACGGGTTCTATTCCGCCGTCGCCGAGTTGGGTGCGACAGGACGTCCCCGGCGCGGTGACGACGCCGGCACCGCTGTCCGCTATCTGGTCGAAGAGGATGTCGCCGATAGACCGGCTCAGCGAGTAGTGCTCGGCCTCGTACCCGAAGGTTCCGGCCATCCCGCAACAGCCCGAATCGAGGGGCTCGACGTCGTAGCCGGCGCGACGGAGGACGCCGACAGCGTGATGGTCCTTCTTCTCCGCCTTCTGGTGGCAGTGTCCGTGGTAGGCGACCGATTCGTCGGGCGCCGCCCACGCGACGTTCTCGTCGAGTCGGAAGGCGTCCAGATACTCGCAGAGTCCGTAGGCGTTCGCGGCGACGGACTCGACTGCCGCGTCGGAACTCAGGTCGAGGGCGTCCGACTGGAACATCACGGCGTCGGACGGTTCGACCACGACCACGTCCCACCCCTCGCGGACGCGCGGTTCGAGTTCCGCCGCGTTCGCCTCGACGGCGTCGCGCGCGGCGTCCACGAACCCCTTCGACAGCGCCGGCCGACCGCTGTCGGTCCGGTCGGCCACGTCCACGCGGACGCCCGCCGATTCGAGGACGCGCACCGCCGCCTTCCCGACTTCGGGGTGACTGTAGTTCGTGTACGTGTCCGCGAAGAGAACGGCCCTCCGTTCGGCCGCCGCCTCGGCGGTGCGCGGGCCGCCTCGCTCTGCTCGCGCCTTCGCCGCTCGCTTTTCCGAGGCGGCGCAGCCGCCTCGCTCTTCGAACCAGTCCCGAAGCGTCTCCCGACGGAACTCGGGGAGCGACCGCTCGCTGGCTATCCCGACCGTCTTCTCGGCTATCGCGCCCGCGCCGGGGAGCGACTGCAGGAGGTTCGACACCGGCGCGAGGGCGCTTCCGACCGCGGCCAGCGTGTCGAAGTTGGCGAACAGCTTGTCTCGGAAGCTCGCGCCGCGTTCCTGATGCCGTTCGTGCATCACCTCGGTTTTCAGTTTCGCCATGTCGACGCCGCTCGGACAGTCCCGCTTGCAGCCCTTACAGCCGATACAGAGGTCGAGAACCTCCTCGGCGAACTCGTCGTCTGTCGGGTCGTCGGGCAGGTCGCCGCTCATCGCCTGCCTGAGGAGGTTCGCCCGGCCGCGCGTCGCCGTAATCTCCTCGTCGGCGGCCCTGTACGTCGGACACATCACGCCGCCCGTCGTCTCCTGCGACCCGCGGCATCCGCCGCACCCGTGGCAGAGTTCGACCATCCCCCGCATGCCGTTCTCGTTCTCCCAGTTCAGCGAGGGGTCGAACCCGGCGTCGTACTCGTACTCGCCGTCGTACCGCAGGTTCTCGGTCATGTCGTGATCGCCGCAGACGTTCCCCGGGTTGAGCAACCAGTCCGGGTCGAACGCCGACTTCAGATCGCGGAACGCCCGCCACAGGTCGTCACCATACAGTTTGCGGTTCCACTGGGTGCGGGCGTGGCCGTCGCCGTGTTCGCCCGAGACCGACCCACCGAACTCGACGACCATGTCCGTCACCGCGTCGGCGATGGCCACCATATCCTCGCGGTCCTCGGCGGCCTTCGTGTCGACGAGGGGTCGAACGTGGAGGACGCCCGGTCCGGCGTGCGCGTAGAACGCCGCGTCCGCGTCGTGCCCCTTCTCCGTGAGGAGCGACTGGAAGCGTTCGACGAACTCGGGGAGGTGTTCGGGCGGAATCGCGCAGTCCTCGATGAAGCTGATGTGCTTCTCGTCGGACGTCCGCGAGAGGAGAATCGGGAGCCCGGCCTTCCGGAGCGTCCAGAACATCTTCCGTTCGCCCTCCTCGTGGGCCTCCAACCCGGCGAACGCGATGGTCTCCTCTATGGCCGGCCGGTCCTCGGGCGGCGTCGCCTCGGTGTCGGTCCCCGGTACCCTGTCCGCGAGGAGGCCGGCGGTACGTTCGCGGCCGTGGTCGTCGTCCTCGGCGTAGAACTCGACGAGCAATGCCGCTTGGGCTTCGTCCGGCACGAGCGACGCCGCCTCCTCGAACTCGGTCGTCTCCCGGGCCAACCCGAGTAGCACGTCGTCGACGAGTTCGACCGCCGCCGGGTCGTGTTCGAGGACGTACTGGACGTCGGTCACGGCGTCGAGGACGCTCTCGTAGAACAGCAGCGACACCGCCTTCGTCTCCGGGACGGGTTCGAGCGACACCTCCGCCTCCGTGACGACGGCCAGCGTCCCTTCGCTCCCCGCGAGCAAGCGTGCGAGGTTGACCGTCCCGGTTTCGGCCTCCTCGACGAGGACGTCGAAGTTGTACCCGGAGACGTTGCGCTTCAGTTCGGGGAAGCGCTCGCGAACCTCGTCGCCCTCCTCGTCGATGACTCGGACGACTTCCGCGTACACCCGTTCGAGGAGCGACCCCTCCCGGTCGGCGTCCGCGCGGAGTTCGGAAACGGGCGTCTCGCCCAGCGTTTCGACCGTCCCGTCGGCCAACACGACTTCGCACTCCTCGACGTAGGCGTCGGTCTTCCCGTACTTCAGCGAGTGTGCGCCCGTCGAGTTGTTTCCGATAGCGCCGCCGATGGCGCTGCGATCACCCGCAGCAGGGTCGGGCGCGAACTTCAGTCCGTGCGACGCGAGCGACTCGTTGAGTTCGCCAAGCACCGCTCCGGCCTCGACGCGGGCCCGTCGCTCGCCGGGGTCGATGGAGACGATATCGTCCATGTGGCGGGTGAAATCGAGGACGACGGCCTCGTTGACCGCCTGCCCCGCGAGGCTCGTCCCGCCGCCGCGAGGGAGGACCGGAATCTCTCGCTCCGCGCAGTACGCGACCGTCGTAGCGACGTCCTCGGTCGATTTCGGGAAGACGACCCCGATGGGCGTCATCTCGTACGCGCTCGCGTCCGTCGCGTACAGTTGGCGCGTGTACGCGTCGAATCGGACGTCGCCCTCGACGCGTTCTCCGATGTCGTCTACGACCGCCGGCCGGGCCACGTCGTCGTCGACGAAGTCGTACGTCGCCCGACGGTCGGTCGTCGCGTCGTCGGTGCCGTCCCCCGCGTCGAATCGGGTGTGAGAACTCGCAGTCATCCTCAGTTGCCCACCCCGAACGGATCCTCGCGCGTCCGGCGACGAGACGGCGCTCGACGGACCTGAGACCGCCTTCGCTCGTCGAACGCAGTCGTGCCGTCGCCCGCCTGCCCGTCGGGTTGCATCATTGCGTAGATTTCCCGCTCCGTCCGTCATAAACATTACCCAAAATAACGCTCCTTCGGCCGAATTTGTCACGTCGTTATTCCGTCGCAGTGAGCGATTTACGGCCCGATATCGCCCGAATAGGGTTTCGGACGGACGCTCCCTCGGACGAGGGCGTACGCGGTGAGAACATCGACGCCAGTACGAACGGTTGTCTCTCGCCCTCGTTCGTCGCGACGAGTCGCTCAGATCGCCAGACCGAGTCGGTCGGCGGGAGTCCGCGTCGAGAAGTCCGTTCGATAGAGTAAATGCGCTCGACCGTGACCACCGAATCACGATGCCGGACGGAACGCGTCGGGTCGCGGTCGAACTCGCCGATCTGGACCCCGCGTGGCTCTCGGTCCCCGCGGGTCTGCTCGCGGCCGGGGGGATTCTCCGATTCGCTCCGCTGGCGGATGATGCGTCCCTCATGCTCGCTATCACCGTGTTCTGCGTCGCCCTCTGGATACGGTCCCCCGTCGAACCGTGGTTCACGGCGCTCGTCTGTATCGGACTCGTCGGCGTCGCGTTCTCGACGGAGTTGGCGCTGACGGGCTTTCGGTCGCCGGCGACGTGGCTGGTCGCCGTCGGCATCCTCGTCGGAGAGGCGGCCCGCCAGAGCGGACTCGCGGAGCTGGTCGAGGCGTTCACCCGCGACCGGATGCCCGACCGGATTCTGACCGACGCCGTGGTCGCGTTTCGGTATCTGCTCGTCTACTTTTGCTTCGCCAGCCTCGCGCTCGCGGTCCTAATTCCCTCGGCGCTCGTTCGAGTGCTCATCCTCGGCCCCATCTTACTCTCGCTCGGCGACGTGTTCACCGAACGCCGCGCGAAGGTCGGCATCTTCCTCGGACCGCTATTCGCGACGTTTTACGGCTCCTCCGGCGTGCTGACGGGGTCGCTGGCGAACATCATCGTGACCGGACTGGTCGAGTCGAGCGGCGGACCGGCCATCTCGTGGACCGAGTGGCTGCGGTGGCTCGGCCCCGTGATGGGCGTCGGACGCGTCCTGTTGGTCGTCGGCGTCACGTACCTCCTCTATCGCCCGCGCGACCGGGACGCCGTCGTCGCCCCCGAACGGACCGAGAGCGTCACCGCATCGGCCGACGAGATGCGGATGCTCGGATTTCTGCTCGTCGGCGTGGCCATCTGGGCGACGGACTTCCTCCACGGCCTGCACCCGCTGTTCGGTGCGCTCGCGGTCGTGTTGCTGGCGTTCGCGCCGCGAATCGGCGTCGTGGACGCCGACGCCGTCGCCGAGGCCGACTTCTCGATTCTCTTCTTCTTCGGGGCGATATTCGCTATCGCCGAGGGCCTCCGACGGATCGGGTTCACCGACCTCGCCGCGAGGGAACTCCTCTCGTATCTTCCGAGCGACGCGTCGCTCCCGGTGATACTCGGGTTCGTGGTCGTGGTTTCGCAACTGCTCGCGCTGGTGATGGAGGGGTTGGCCGTCGCCAGCGTCCTCACACCGGTTCTCATGTCCTTCGCGGCGAGTGCCGGCGTTCCGCTGGTTCCGGTCGCGATGATGGAGGCCGTAGCACTCAACACGTACTTCTTCCCCTACCAGTCGGCCGTCCTCGTCGCCATCCTCGGGATGGGCGTCGTAGACGGCGTGGAATTGGTGCGAACGTCGAGCGCAATCGCTCTCGGGACGCTCCTGCTCCTCGTCCCGATTCAGATCGGCGTGTTCGTCCTCTTCTTCTGACCGCCCGCCTCCGACGCCTTCCGGATCGGCGACTCGTTCCTCCTGGGAGATTCGGACGAAGCGTGGATATAGAAGAGAACTGTGAGCGTCCGGTGTCGGAAATAGTTACGGTGTTCCATTACTCTAATAGGGGTGTAATGAAGGGCTCAGCGACGAATGCCGGAACACTCGTCGATTAAATCACAAGTCGTCGCTTCGGGGAAGACGCCGGTGGTGTCGGATCCCGAACGGAGTCATTCACGTCTCACGAGACTGTTTTCGACGTAATTCGTCTCACTCTCGGGCGTGTAAGAATCGATATCGTGGTCCTCGACGACTTGGTTCGGTTCTCCTATATCCTATATCGATATACTACCTTCTGTTGTGCGCGGGTCTACAACCTCGGAGGATGATTCCGGTGTGGTTATTTCAGAATATTTGTATGTGGTAAATCAGTCAGCACTGTTGTATTGAACGGACGGTTGTATCCGAAAACACCGCCAGAATTGTGTCTGCCGCACGATAAGGCGTTGATGAGAATGAGGGAATCCGTCGACGATATCCAGAAATTCTACGATTCGTACGGTCGAAACGAGTGGCAACGGCTCAAAGAGAGTATCGACTCGTCACAAGCGTTCTCGTAGATACCTCGTTACTAGTGCGTTTGACGAGGAACTCCGGCTGAATTCCGGCGACGAATGTCCATAAGTATTTAAACATCTACTATCCGACACGTATTCAAAGCCTCACTGAGCGTGCTACTAGTATGGCCCGCCCTCCACTCCGAATCAACCGACGTACACTCGTCGCGTTCTTGCTCCTTGGCGTCGTGCTTCTCGCAGCTCTCTGGGCGTCAGGGGGTGCGATAGGAAACACGAGCCCCTCAGTCGACGCTAACGTGACCGAGCGCTACCGCTCCATCGACGCGCTGACTGGAACGCAGACGGTCACGATGCAGACTAACGGCACCGTCACATCTCGGAACGTCGCCACCGTCACGCTCGTTCCGGGTACCGACCGGAAACGGATCCGCTTCGAAAACGCGTCGGACCGGCGGTACGAACTGCAGGTCTCGAACGGGTCGACGCTCTGGCTCCACGATACCGACCGAGACGCCGTAACCGCCGTCACGCTGACGGGACCACCGACCCAGTCGCACACGGCTACCCGGATCCAACAGATCGTCGCGGCCGCGGGGCTGACCGACGACACGGGCCGGCCGCAATCCATCGGCGTGTCGCCGTTGCCCGTCTTACCGCGACAGACCGGTGTCGCCCCCGACGTGGACGAGAACCGTAGTTACGCCGTCGAATTCGTCGAGACCGATACCGTCGGCGGGCAGGAGACGTACGTGCTCGACATCGTCCCCGCGACCAATCGGAGCGAGGCGCACTACAGACAGCGACTGTGGGTCGACACCGAACGGTTCTATCCGCTGCGCAAGCAGACGGCGTGGACTGCCGACGGCGCCCGGCGGTCGGTAACGACAACGTACACGAACGTGACGTTCGACGCGCAGGTGCCGGCGGGCGCGTTCCGACCCGAACTAGACGCCAACACGACAGTACGGCGGCCGGACGTCCCGAGCACGGAGTGGTACCGAAGCAGCACCGCCTTGGAGGCGCAGAGTTCGCTCTCGGTGCCGGATCCGACCGTACCGCCCGCGTTTGAACTGGTGTACGCGACGCGAACGACCGGCCGCATTGACGGGGTCGGACTCCGCTACGCCTCGGAGGGACGCGAACTCACAGTTGCGAAGTTCAACTACACCCTCGACATCGACCCCGACGAACACGAAGTGACGCTCGACGGCCGGCCGGCGACCCTCGACTACGGGTCGAGCACATCGCTCTCGTGGAACTGCAACGGGTACGGCTACACCGTCCGGGGGAACGGCGTCGAAACGGACCGTCTGATCGAAGTCGGCCGGTCGGTGGGCTGTCCCGCCTGAGACCGCGCGAGTTTCTGGGTCAGAAACTCGTCCCCCTTTTATATCTTGTAACGGCCCGTCGATCGAAGTGCGATGGGTTCAGACGAACTGACGACGTGCCCCCACGCCCGAAGTCTGGGGATGTGCCCTCTGACAGCACGATTCATCCCATCGCAGTCTCCGTTGACGTATCTGCCCTTCCAAAGTATCGCGGTACTGCCCCCACAACCCCGCGGTACTTCTAGAACTGGTCGCTACGACCGTCGGTGTTCAGAACCAGCGGGTCTTATTAATCCATCAGGCAGTTATTCGACCGAAACGTGAGTGAGGATCCTGCGCTGGATGATCTTCTCGATGTCCTCAGCGACGAGTACGCCCGAGACATCCTCGCAGCGACGAGTATCAAACCAATGTCCGCACAACAGCTTGTCGACGAATGTGAGATGTCCAAACCGACGGTCTATCGCCGGGTGAAACGATTACAAACGTACGGGCTCCTCGACGAACAGACCAAGATACGGACCAGTAACAACCACTACAGCGTCTACACGGCCACGCTGTCCGAGGTCTCTATCACGTTGGAGACAGGCTCCTTCGAGGCGGCCGTGACGCGCACCGACACCGAATCGTTCCCCGGCGAACAGGAGAGCGACACCGCCGACCGCTTCACGAAGATGTGGGAGGACCTCTGAGATGGTCTCCGTGGCAACCCTCATCGACTGGGCGATCATTGCGCTCGCCCTCGGGTCGACGCTCGTCGGTAGCTACGTGGGATATCAGGCCTACCGCGGGTATCGCCGCCACGACAGCCGAACGATGCAAGCGCTCTCTCTGGGGCTGTTTTTCCTCACGGCCGTCGCGTTCGGTATCGCCTTCGTCGGCTCGTTTCTCCTCCGCGAGGGGTACCTCGGTCTGCAGTACCAGCAACCGCTTACGCTCATAACGCGGCTGTTTCAGTTCCTCGGAGTGCTGCTTATCGCCTACTCGTTACATTCGCGGGGGTAGCCCGCTCGCACGGAACCGCGGATGGGTTCTCTCCCGTCTGTTCGACGGACCGCTCTGCCGAAGTCCCCGTAGATTTCATCCGTCGAGTCGAATACAGAGAACTACTCTCGTCGCCTCAGGAGAGATCGTGGCGTCCGATCTCGTGCGAATCGCAAACCGGACACACATCGGTAGTTGAAGAAACGATCGTTCCGCAGTGGCGACACTCGTAGAGTCGGTCTTCGGTTCGTGAACGCCGGAGGAGTTGCCGGAGGGTCTGAATCATTAGTTAGCCTCGGTTAGCACGATCTGGGATATTCGGATACTCACTCCACATCGAATCTGCAGCCCTCACAAGGT
Source organism: Halopelagius fulvigenes (assembly GCF_042662625.1). Taxonomy (GTDB): domain Archaea; phylum Halobacteriota; class Halobacteria; order Halobacteriales; family Haloferacaceae; genus Halopelagius; species Halopelagius fulvigenes. The sequence goes on along the minus strand of NZ_JBHSXH010000004.1, from coordinate 178,824 downwards.
CGTCAATAAGACCATGAGATGGACGATTCTCGGATCTGGGGTGCGGACAGTCTCTCTGCGTTTGGTGTGACGGATCCATCGGTCTAAGGAGATGAAATAGACGACGAGTTGGGGTAAGTCGTCTTTACGAGGAACAACTACCGCGAGGGGGATATAGGTCAGCCAAGCACAGCGGAAGTAAAGCCTTCTGGTGGGTTACCACGCACTTGGTCGAATACGGCTTGTCCAACAGCCAATGTTTGGTTCTCCGTTGATGCCTCTGCGACCTGTTTGTCACCGCCGACCTATCCAAGGAGTGAGACGGTACCGGTCATCGCCGTCGTACCGGTCTTGCAAGCGGAGGGTTGGACGGAATCGTCGCTGAGACGCGCTCCTGTGAACGCCTTACCTCTCAGGAAGGTGATAAACTGAACTATTAGAACAGCGGGTCTCCTGTGTGAAATCCGCTTCTTGCTCTCTTCTCCAGTTGAAGATACATTCTCACAATAGAGAACGAGGGGTATAGTTATATTACCTGAGTAATCAGATTCGTTGGATGTACGATCTCACCGGGTTCCAACGTGATCTATTACTCGTCGTTGCGGGTCTCGGCGAGCCGCACGGTCTCTCGATCAAGGAGGAGATGGAGGACTACTACGAAAAGGAAGTACACCACGGACGTCTGTATCCGAATCTCGACACCCTCGTAGAGAAAGGGCTGATCGAGAAAGGTGAGCGTGACAAGCGAACGAACTACTACACCCTGACCGGAAGGGGGAACCGCGAAATCACCGCTCGTCAGGAGTAGGAAGCCGAGTATCTCAGCGGCTGAAGGTTCCAAGTAGCGCTCCACTGAGTACTAGCAGTCCCCTCTCTAAACGGACCGAACGAGGCCGCTCGAAGGGTGTACCGTCGGATTACGAGTTCGTACTGAGTTCTGGAACAATCGAGTTCGTCCACTGGCGTCGGTTGAGGAGCGCCTGCTCCCCTCGGTCGGACACTTCATAGTAGTTCGTCCGCCGATCGAGTTGCCCTTTCTCTACGTAGCCCTCTTCGACGAGCGTATCGAGGTTCGGGTAGAGGCGACCGTGGTTGATATCGTCGTGGTACTTCTCCATCTCCTCTTTCACTTCCTGTCCCGACGGCTCATCGAGGCCAGCGATCACGGTCAGAAGGTCACGCTGGAAGCCAGTGAGGTTGAACACCTGCTCCGTCATACAGAGGTAAATCAACGGACATGATAAAAAATCATCTGCCCAATATTCCTTACTTTCCAGTGTATCATAGAATACGGAATTTCGCAAGTGAGTGGTAAAGACTCCTGCAAGAGAGCAACGGTGTATACCGATACGCTACGTGACAGTATAGGATACAGTACTGCTCTCACTTTGGAGGCCCGGTACATCAAAGAGCCCCGCGTTTCCGAGAAATCGCCGAATCACTGCTCCAACCATCCGCACCGTCGATGGTGGTGTGCTGCTCGATTCCGTGGCGTCGATGGCATCGACAGCGGTTGACTTCGGACTATTAGACACCTCCTCGTGCCCGGTCTTCGCTGGGTGAGAGAAGCGCTCATAAACGGTAGCTGAGATCGTAACCCAAATACCGTGAGTTATATTTTCTGCTCGGGCGTATTACTCACACGAGTACCCATGACTGCGAACGACGAGCGAATTCGTACGACGCACATCGGTAGCCTCCCCCGACCGCCGGAACTACTCGATCTTCTGAAGAAGCGCCAGGACGGTGAGGACATCGACGCCGACGAGTGGGATGCGACCGTCGAGGATGCCACGCGCGATGTCGTCGAGCGTCAGGCCGAGGTCGGTCTCGATGTCGCTAACAACGGCGAGCAATCCCGTGTCTCGTTCAACTGGTACGTCGCGGACCGCCTCAGCGGTATCGACGGCAAGCGCGAACAGGAACTCTGGGCGGACCTCCAGGAGTTCCCCGACTACGCTACGGAGACGTTCAAGACGGACGTTATCGACCTCTCGATGCAACCCGTCGTTACCGGATCCGTCGAGTACACCGGCCACGACGAGGCTGAGGCTGAACTCGAGGAGTTCCGCGCCGCGCTCACAGCGGTCGACGCCGAATTCACGGAGACGTTCGTAACCTCGGCGTCGCCCAGCGTCGTCACCGCCACGCACGTCAACGAGTACTACGACTCCTACGAGGAGTTCCTCTTCGCCGTCGCGGACGCGATGGCCGAGGAGTACGAACTCGTCGCCGAAACCGGGATGACGCTTCAGATCGACGCGCCAGAACTCCTCACCGTCGGCCACACGGCGGCGTACGCCGACGAACCCCTAGCGGAGGTCAAGGAAGCCACGCGACTCCACGTCGAGGCACTCAACGAAGCGCTGTCGAACGTCCCTGCCGAACAGGTCCGACTGCACACCTGTTGGGGGAGCTACGAGGGTCCCCACCACCTCGACACCGACTTAGTCGAGATGCTGCCGGTGATTTACGAGGCAGACATTACCGGACTCAGCGTCGAGCAGGCCAATCCCCGCCACCAGCATGAATACCGCGCGTTCGCCGAGCAGCCGGTTCCTGACGGGTGGACGCTGATCCCGGGCGTCGTCGACGTCAAGACGAACATCGTCGACCACCCGGAGACTATCGCGGACCGCTTAGGGCGGGTCGCCGACGCAGTCGACGACTCGACGCCGCTCGTCGCCGCGCCGGACTGCGGCTTCGGCACGCAGGCCGGACTCGGGATGGTCGACCCCGAAATCGCGTGGGCGAAGCTGGAGGCGCTCGTCGAGGGTGCCGAAATCGCGACCGAGCGTCTCTACTGACCGACGCTCTACAGAGGTATAGTCGGTACGTGATTCTATTCATTTCTGAGGATTTCCACGGTGCCGGGATTTCGGATTTTAAGCGGCGCAACGCTCCTATTCAGGCCCAAAGGCTGCGATATCGGCACCCACTGTCGCTAGTGCGTCGGCGGGGTTCGGGTCGCTGTCGGCCAGATGCGTGTATCGGTGCTCCGGGATGCTCGATAGTGCCGCCGTGACGGCCTCGCTGTACGTCTCGACGCCCGGTTCCGTCGGGTCGTCGCCGCCCCAGACGTCTCGGATGACCGTCATCGAATCGATGCGCACTTCCAGCCTGCGTGGCTCGTAGCGAGCCAACAGTTCGGAGAGGCCGAGTTGGAGGGCGACGTACTCGGCGGTGTTGTTCCCCGTCCGGGAGCCGACGGGTCGGCCGAGACGCGCGAGTTGGTCCTCCGCGGCGTCCATGATGACAGCGCCCGCACCTGCGGGGCCGGGGTTGCCGCGCGAACTGCCGTCGACGTAGAGGACGAACGCGTCGCTCGTTGGCTCAGAGATCGGTGGCCGGCTGAGTCCCGACTCCAGCAGGCTTTCGAGCGCGCGACGCAACTCGTCCGGGGTGGTCGCGGGATCGAAGAGACCGCCGTAGCCGGGGACGGCATCGTCGATGACGTCGGTGGCGGCCGCCACCTCGTAGCCGACCCCCGCGAGTACCTCGTCGACGAGCGTTGCGAGCGGCGAGAGGTGTTCGGCCGGGAGGGTGTCGTCGGTCACGCTACTCCCCTCTTCGGACATCGGTTCTGGGCGCTCACATCCTCGCTCCCGGTTACTCTCGTAGGCTGGTCACACCACTGCATACGGGTTCTCGGTGGTCGAGCGGGATAATCTCTTCAGGTGGTTGCCGGTGGCGGGCCGTTCTGAATCAGTTGGCCCCCTTGCGTTTCTCAGCGGCTGATACGAACGGCCTGCTGGATATAGACGCTGTATTCACCGACGTATGTAGGCCGCGTCCAGTACTGGGCCGGGGACCGATTCGTGTGTTCTAGTCAGTACACCCGACAAGTCGTTACTGACTAAAGATTTCAACAGCGCCGGTGCTCAGCCGTTGACTACCGACCGACGAATCGTTGATAGAACGTCGTCCGAACTCCGTACGCCAAGTAACCGGCCAGTGCGAGCGCTAAGACGAGTGGGATGAGAGGCAAGATGAATGACGAAGAAAATCCGAACAGTGGCACCCCAACGACCCCGAGTATGACCATACCGAGGGTCGTGACGAGACTAAATGTGAGAACGAACAAAATCAAAAGGACAACAAATTCTGTAGAGCGGTCTCCGCTACGTTCCGTATCAGTCAGGAGATAGCCGGCAATTGCCCCGAGACCCACGGCCACGACGATCCCAGGCCCACCACTGATACTATAGTTCGTTTGAGTTGCAGCGAGATATCCAGCGTATGCGATGAACCCGATGAATCCCATCACCAGCCCAGTAAACGCACCTTTGACCGCGCCGAGGAGTTGGGTCCGATGACGACGGTACCACTTCGGGTCGACTCGATAGGCGAGTAGGTACGAGCCGACGAAGACCGCAACCGCCGTGAGAGTTGGGAGGACGAAGTACGGCGTCGAGAACAATTGGTCTCCGAGGAGCCATTGGAATGCCATTGTCGGGACGATAGCGAGCGTCCAGCCTGCGAGAAGCGACCCGACGAATACCACACGGTTACGATGCGCCGACGCCAACGTCGCGGCTCGACCGCTAGTCACCCACCGATAGCCACTAATGCTGCCAACGAGGAGACCCAGCGGGGCCGCAAATTGAATTGATGCCACCCAATCAGGTGGAAAGAACGCGTCCGTCGATGCGCGGTAATAGTTTCGGAGAAGTCGACCGAGCGTATCGAGGACGAACGTCTGAACCAGACCCCACTGAAGCGCAGTCACTAACGCCTGGTTCTTTGTGGAGGGTCCATCTGGGGAGGGCATATCTAGGCTATCTCTACCTTCTGATTAGAACGTGTTGATGAATTGTCGTAGCCAAAGCCCGCGTGTGTAGCGTCTCAGGTCGGTCTCAAGCTCCACATATCTCCAAATGGGGCGTCATCAGCGTCGCCAACTCCAGTCAACGAAGCCTACCAGTTATCAGAAGCGGGATGCCAAGCGACCGAGAACTTGCCTGTACTACCCCTTCACAGATCGGTTCTGTGAGCGTCGTCTCTACCGCACTCCGCAAGTCGTCGCTGCGCGATAATCCGAAGAAGAAGGTAGGAGGGAACCGCGCCGGGAAGGAAAATGCTGATGATTCTGACAACGAAACCGGCAAGTCGATCGGAATGCCAGCGAGATACCACCGCTAAGCGGGAGATCGACGCCGTGTAGGCCCTCCTCCGTGACGGTGTGCGCTTCGCGGACGACACTTCCAATGGTCGCCTCCTCGTCGTATCCCCGAATCACGGCAAGTGCGTCCGTTCGCACGCCACCGTCGGCCACGGTTCGGTTCGCCTCGCCCGACTCGGCCGTCCGTTCAATCTTTTCGCAAGTATTTCCACGCGAAGAATAGGGATTCCCGTGCGAAATAGAGCGTACAGGACGGATTAATGTGTTAGTATCTGGATAGTATCCGCTCCGTACCGATGCTCCAACTAGTGGGAACGGCGCGTACGCCGCCACCGGGTGTACGTTCCGAGAGGAACTGTCGACTTTCCGCGGCCGACGGAGTCCCGCCCGTTTCGCCGTCTCGGAGAGCTCCGATCTTGTCACGGCAACTAGCGGTTGGAAGGCGTCTGAACGCTACGACGCCGGTTCCCGCCCGGAGGCATCGGTGAAGGTATATACGGTTATCCCTGAACGAAACAGAGGTGAGATACCATTCTACGAGTTGAGTTTCGAACGACTCCGACGGGGGTGATGTCCAAAATCGCGAACACGCTCGACGAGGTTCGGAGCATCGAACTCGACAACGCCTTCTACGTCGAGGACGGAAAGTGGATCGAGTCGCTCACGATCTCTGCGACGGAGGATTTCGACCCGGCGGAACTCTTGAGCGGAATCTCCGGGACGTCCCTCTTCTATACGCGCACGATTCCGACGGGTCCGACCGACGTGACGGTGAAGCGCCTCACGCTCCTCGCGAACGAATCTTACCCGTTCATTTTAGGGATCGTACTTCGGAAAGAATCCATCCCGAACCGGATCGTCTACCAAGACGACCTGTTCGAGGTAGTCGTTACGACCCGCGAGTGGGAGGACTTTCGAGAACTCGCCGACGAGATCAAGGAGACGCTCGGGAAGTTCGAACTACAGAGCGTGAACCAGATCGAACAGCCGGGCGAACCCCTCGATAGCGGACGGTTAATGGAGGTGTTAACCACGAAGCTCTCCACCGAACAGCTGGAAATCCTGGAGACGGCTTACACACTCGGCTACTTCGACGTTCCCCGGGAGGTTTCGGCCAAGGAACTCTCCGAGGAACTGGACATCGCGCAGTCCACGCTGAGCGAGCGACTCCGTACCGCCGAACGGGCTCTGCTTGCACTGATCTACGGCCCGAACGATTTCTGAAGTACGGTTCCCCGCTCCGAGTCCGTGCAAACGTCAGGTGACAGACACTCCTTATAAAGAACGATCTTCATCATCGTCCTTCGGGAATATCTTGAGTGTAAATAACTCACAATGGAGGGGTACATGGAATCGAAAGACCATGACAAATCGGAGCGCTCGGGTACAGACGACCGATTCAGTCGGCGCGAATACCTCGCGGCGACCGCAGCCGGTACGGCGGCGCTGACCGCGCTGGCAGGGTGTAGTAACAGATCCAACGGTGGCGGAACGAGTAGCGGGCAGAGCCTCGAAGCGAAGGTCCCCGAGGGAGCGCCCGAGTCGGTCGAGACCAAGTACTGGCACGATTGGTCGAACATCGACGCGGAGAAGCCCCCGCTCGACTACACCGCGAAAGCGGGCGCAGTTCTCGATCCGATCCCGGTCGAGTTCTCGAGCGAAGACGACCCGTGGATGCGCGAACACGCGCTCATGGTGAAGCGGGCGGCGAACGACCTCGGCCTCTCCGTCTCGCTCAACGACCGGCCGCTCAACCAACTCTACGCGCAGAGTTGGAACACGCCGGGCCTGCAGGCCGTCATCTCGATGAGCACGCACGGCCCCGACCCGCAGCGAGGACTCGATCCGAACCCGCTACTGATGCGTCGGCACAAGGACAATCCCTCGAACTACGACAACTACTTCAATCCCGAACTGAACGAGGTTCTGGAGAAACAGCGAACCGTTACCGGAGACAAGAAGAAGCGCCAAGAGCTGGTTTCGAAGGCTCAGCGGATATTTGCCGAGGACGTCGGCGGTATCATCAGCCTGTTCCCGGACGTGATCACGGCGGCGAACCGGAAGAAGTGGAAGGGATACGTGAAGACGCCCGGTAACGGGCCGACCGGAGACTCGTTCCGGTGGACGGAAGTCAACCTCCAGCCGAAGACCGACGAGACGACGTACGTCAAGGGTGTGACGACGTCGATGAACTCCCTCAACCTCCCGTGGGCGGCGGGGGGTGCCGAGGAGAAACGCCTCAAGTACGTCTACGACGGCCTCTTCGACGCGAATCCGGACCTCGAAGTCGTGCCGGCACTCGCGACGAACGCTAAGTTCACGGACGACACGACCATCGAATTCGACCTTCGCGAGGGCGTCACGTGGCACGACGGCGAGTCGTTCACCGCGGAGGACGTCAAGTTCACCGTCGACTTCTACAAGGAGCACTCCTCGACCAGCCAGGTCCCGTTCTACGAACCGATCGAGAGCGCGGAGGTCCTCGGCGACCACAAGGTCCGCTTCAACCTGAAATACCCCGACGCCGCGTTCATGACGCAACGCGTCGTCCGCAGCGTCATCATCCCGAAGCACAAGTGGAAGGACGTCGACAACCCCTCCCAGCACAACCCGGAGAATCCGATCGGGACGGGGCCCTTCCAGTACGAGAGTTGGGAGCAGGGTTCGAAGCTCACCGTGTCGGCGAACAAAGACCACTGGCTGTTCGACGAGCAGACGCGCGGGAAGTACCTCGGTGACCGCCTCGCGAGCGGTTCCGGTATCGACGGCGTCGTCTGGGTGAACGTCGGCAACGTCGATTCCATGTTGGGGGCCCTCCAGCAGGGCAAGATCGACGCTATCGGGACGACGCTATCGAACGGACAGGCAGACCGGGCGGCGAAGACCGACGGCATCGAGAAGATGGTCGCCGACAACTTCGCGCCTCTCGACGTGAAGCTGATGTTCTCCTGTCCGCTCGTCCGGGACAAGGAGTTCCGCGTCGCCCTCGCGAAGGCGGTCGACAAGAAGGGGTTCACCGAGAGCGTGCTGCGGGGCAAAGCGACGGTTCCCAACGGCGAGAACCCGATCTCCCCGATCAACCCGTGGCACACCGAGGACACCCCGGAATACTCTCACAGCGTCGACGAGGCGAAGACGATCCTCAAAAAGGCGGGCTACACCTGGGACTCCGGGGGGAACATCCGCTTCCCGAACGGTGACGCCTGGGCCGCCTTCGTCGAGCGAATACAGACCGGAAACACGCACAAGCGCCGCGAGGAGCTCGGGCAATCGGACTTCTCGTAACTCGCCCACGCGACCACCCAAGCCGACCCAACTCATGGTCCCACACACAACGCCGTCGCGGAAGCGCCTCGCGTCGACACAGCCGCGTCATTACGCGCCGGGGTCTCCCCGGTCCTGTGACCGTCCGCGGGGTAAGCGACCAACGACAAGTCGAGATATGCATCCGATACCAGATACCACGAGAGCGACCGCACGCCAGTACACTGCGTGCGGCCGCCGCGCGCACGAACGACTTCGAGACGCACAGCCCGAAGTGACCACCAGAGACCAGGAGGTGGCGCGATGAGCGAGTTCCAGCGCTTCCTCGCAAAGCGGTTCGCCATCGCCGCGGTGCTGACTTTGGTGGCGGTTTCGGTCATCTTCGTCGTCCTGCGACTCCTGCCGGGGAGCCCCTTCGAGGCGCTCATCACGGCCGGCAACCTCACCGAACAGCAGGTCAACGAGATTATGGCCATGTACGGGCTGAACCAGCCCCTCTGGCAGCAGTACCTGACGTACCTCAAGAACATCCTCACGTTCCAGTTCGGGTACTCCATCCTCCAGAGCGAACCGGTCTGGCAGGTGATCCGACCGAAACTGTTCAACACGCTCATCCTGCTCGTGCCGGCGCTCGTTACGACGGCGGTTCTGAGCACGCTGCTCGGCATGTTCGTCGGGTGGAACCGCGGGAGCACGCTCGAGAAGTTCAGCATCATCACGACGACGTACCTCCGGTCGACGCCGGTGTTCATCACGGCGATCATCTTCGTGATCGTCTTCTCGTACACCCTGAACGTCGTGCCCGCGTTCGGAATGCGCGACATCACCGCGGCGCCCAGCGGGTTCACGGAGACGTACCTCTCGATGGACTTCCTCCACCACTACATCCTGCCGTTCAGCGTCGCCGTCCTCTACTACAGCGGCGACTTCCTGCTACTCGCGCGGAACGGCGTCATCGAGAAGAAAGGCTCCGAGTTCCTCAAACTCCACAAGGCGAAGGGGCTGACCGAACTCGAACAACTCGCTCGCGCCGGCAGAAACTCGATGCTGCCGGTCCTCACGTACTTCGCGCTTCGGCTCGGGATGATCTTCCAGGGCCTCATCCTGTTGGAAGTCGTCTTCGCGTGGCCGGGTATCGGCCGCGCCCTCGTCATGGCGATTCAGCAACAGGACTACCCCGTCGTCCAAGCGGCCGTGTTCATCATGGCGCTCGCGGTCATCATCGCTAACCTCGTCGCCGACGTCCTCTACGCGTACTTCGATCCGACCGTCTCGACCAGCGGAGGTGGGACCGCATGAGCGCGGAGTCGAAGAACGGTGCGGTCGTCTTCGAACGGGTCAACGCCTGGAAGCGCGCGCTGAAGGAGCAACTCGCGTTCATCCGCCAGGATAGGCTCGCGTTGGCGGGAGTCCTCGTCATCGGGACCTTCGTCGTCCTGGGCCTCTTCGGACCGGTACTCGCGCCGCACGACCCCATCGGGTACGACGTCAAGAACGCCGACGGGAGTATCATGCGGCTCTCGTCGCCGAACGCCGCGGCGCCGTTCGGCACCACGGCCTACGGGAAAGACGTCCTGAGTCAGTTCCTCGCGGGTGCGCGGCCGACGTTCATCGTCGGACTGTTCGGCGGCATCGGAACGGGTGCGATCGGTTTCCTCGTCGGACTCGTGAGCGGTTACTACGGCGGGTGGGTCGACGAGGTGTTGATGCGCATCACCGACCTGACGTTCTCGCTCCCGTTCACGCCGATGGCGCTGCTGCTTTTGACCTTCATGACGCCGAACATCTGGCTCATCACGGGCGTGATCGCCGCGTTCCTCTGGAAGATGCCGGCACGCGTCGTCCGCTCTGAGGTCCTCTCCGTCCGCGAACGGACGTTCGTCAAGTCCGCGCGCGCGAGCGGAGCGAGTAACCTCCGGACGATGTTCTACCACGTGGCACCGAACGTCCTGCCGATCGGCTTCCTGTACACGGCCTACGGTGTCGCGTGGTCCATCGCCGCGCAGGCGAGCCTCGCGTTCCTCGGCTTCGGCGATCCGACGACGACGAGTTGGGGTCGGATGCTCCGGATGGTGTTCACGTCCGGGAACATCCGCATCGCCTGGTGGTGGGTCCTACCGCCGGCTATCGGCATCGCCGCCATCACGACTTCGGTGTTCCTCGTCGGCCGTGCCTACGAGGAAGTCATCAACCCAGAAATTCAGACAGAATCATGAGTCTCCTCGACGTCACAGACCTCAAGGTCACGTACGACACGCAAGACAGCAGCGTTCACGCGGTCAACGGTATCTCGTTCAGCATCGACGAAGGCGTCAACTACGGACTCGCCGGCGAATCCGGGTCCGGAAAGTCGACCGCGGCCGAAGCGATACTGGGCCTCCTCCCCGACAACGGGAACGTCGAGGGGGGCCAGATCGAGTTCAAGGGCGAGGACCTGACGAACCTCTCGGAGCAGGAACGCCGCGACATCCTGTGGGAGGACATCGCGTACATCCCGCAGAGCGCGATGGACTCGCTCGACCCGGTGATGTCGACCGGCGCCCAGATCCGACAGGCGATCCAGAAACACCGGGACGTCTCGAAGTCCACCGCGCGGGATCGAGTGCGGGAACTCTTCGACCTCGTCGGACTCGACCCAGACCGGATCGACGACTACCCGCACGAGTTCAGCGGCGGGATGCGCCAGCGCGTCACCATCGCGATGGCGCTCGCTCTGGAACCCGACCTCATCATCGCCGACGAGCCGACGACCGGACTCGACGTCATCGTCCAGGACAAGATCATCGACAAGATCCTGGAGATTCAGGACCGGATCGACAGCTCGCTCCTCCTCATCACCCACGAAATCGGCGTGATCGCCGAGACGTGCGACGAACTCTCGATCCTCTACGGCGGGAAAGTGATGGAACAGGGGAGCGTCGACAACGTCCTCATCAACCCGACGAACCCCTACACGATGGGGCTGAAGAACTCGTTCCCGGAACTCGACGAGATAGGCACCGATCCGGTCTCGATCCCGGGTTCGCCGCCGAACCTCGACAGCGAGCCCACCTCGTGCGTGTTCGAAGACCGGTGTCCGTTCGCGACCGAGGAGTGCGCGGAGTCCCATCCCGACCCGGTCGACCTCCCGAACCGGAACCACAACTCGGCGTGTCACAACATCCGGAAAGCGGCGCAGATGCGAGAGGAAGCGCAGGACCCGGAAGCGTGGGGAATCATCGAAGAGGAATCGTCGGAGTCCGACGTCGGCGAGACCATCCTCGAGACGGAGGACCTCGAGAAGTGGTACCCCCAGAGCCAGACGATCCTCAGTAAAGTTCGGGGCGAGGACCCGAGCTTCGTCAGAGCCGTCGACGGGGTTTCGCTCACGGTACACCGATCCGAGGTCGTCGGCATCGCCGGTGAGAGCGGCTGCGGGAAGTCCACGCTCGGCGAGACGATGGCACTCCTCGAAGAGCCGACGGGCGGTGAGATCACCTTCGACGGGAAGTCCCACAAGTACTATCAGGACGGGAACATGAAGGAGTTCCGCCGGAAGGCCCAGATCATCTTCCAAGACCCCTTCGACTCCCTCAACCCGAGACAGAAGGTCCGGCAACTCATTGGGGAGCCGCTGACGATCCACGACTATCGGACCGACGAACGGGAGGCGGCCATAATCGAGACCCTCGAGAGGGTCGGGCTCACGCCGGCCCGGAAGTTCCTCGATCAGTATCCCCACGAGTTGTCCGGCGGTCAGCGCCAGCGCGTCGCCATCGCGCGGGCGCTCGTCCTCGACCCGGACTTCCTCATCTGCGACGAACCGGCGTCGATGCTCGACGTCTCGCTCAAGGTCAACCTCCTCAACCTGCTCCGCGACCTCGCCGATACGGAGGACATCGGAGTCGTCTACATCTCCCACGACCTCGCGAGCCTGACGCAGGTGTCGGACCGACTGGCCATCATGTACCTCGGTCGCATCGTCGAGGAGGGGACCGTCGAGAGTCTCGCGTCGCAGCCACTTCACCCCTACACGCGCTCGCTCCTCTCGGCGGCGCCGGAGAAGGACCCGTCGGCCGACCGCGAGCGAGTGCTCCTGGAGGGCGAGCCTCCGGACCCGGTGAACCTCCCGTCGGGGTGTGCGTTCGCGCCGCGGTGTCCGAAGGCCACGGACGAGTGTCGCCGCTCGGAACCCGGCCTCGACGCCGCGACCAGAGAGAACCACTCGGCGGCCTGCTACTTCCCTGAGGAGGAAGGGGTCGGCCTCGACGAGGTCGAGATCGACGCCCAGCAGACCGGCGAATCGCTCGGCGACTGACTCGCACCCTCGCTCCGCTACACACCCTTCCACATGTTCCTCGCCGTCGCCGACGCGCCGTTGTTCGACGCCGTTCGCCCCTCACGGGGAGTCGTGACGCTCGCCGGGGCCACGGCTCTCGTCGTACTGATGGGGCTCTCGGCGTTCCTCTCCCCCATCTCCGGGTTCGTGTTCAACCGAGCAGGCCGACTCGTCGAGGAGGGCGAGACGTTCCGCTTCGAGAACGTCGAGATCCACATCGAGTCGGTCGAACAGACGCGAATCAAGCGCGTGCGTATCGAACAGACCGAACCGACCGAACTGGACGGCGACCGCCCCGAAATCGGAGCGTGAGCGCCGATGGTACCCGTATCCCCCGCGTTGCGTCGCACGATCCGCCAGGGCGTCGGTATCGGCGGCGCTCTCGCCTCGATTCTCTGGACGGTCGTCACCGCGCCGCCGGCCGGCATGACGCCGGCGATGCAGACCGTGTTCGGTGTGTTCGGGTTCGTCCTCGTCCTGTGGTTGACAGCGGTGCTCCCGTACGTCGTCTCCTCGACGCTGGGCGTCACGCTCCTCTTCGCACTCGGTGCGGTCGAGACGTATCGAGCGGCGACGACCGGGTTCTCGTCGACGATCGTCTTCTTCCTGCTACTCGTCTTCCTTCTCGGGGAGGCCATCAGGAAGGTTGACCTCGACTCGTGGTTCGCGTCGCGACTCGTCTCGCGCGAACCGGGCGAGGCCAACCCGGTCCGCCTCGTCGCGCTGAACGTCCTCGCACTCGCGTTCGTCATGCCGTCGGCGGTCGCGCGGGCGATCACGTTCATCCCGGTCATCCGAGAGATGGCCGACGCGTACGGCCTCGGTCGGGGGAGCGTGTTCGAACGCTCCTCGTTTCTCATCATCGGGCACGTGAACCCCATCGCCTCGATGGCGCTCATGACCGGCGGCGGGATGGCCATCGTCACGTCGAACCTCATCCGTCGCGCGGGCCGGTCGGTCACCTGGGTCGAGTGGGGGGTGCTCATGGTTCCGCCCGTCCTCCTCCTCTACGGGTTGACGACGCTGACCGCGGAGTACCTCTACGCCGACGGGTCGCCGACGAGAGCGGCGGTGTCCGCGGGCGGCGGTCCCGGCGAGACCGCAGATGTCGACGTGGCGCCGACACTCACGACCGAACAGCGATTCGTCGGACTCGTCCTCCTCGGCGCAGTCGTCCTCTGGATCGTCGGCTCGTTCGTTGACGTTCCGACCATCGTCCCCGCAGTACTCGCCGTCGCGGTACTGTCGCTGCCACGAATCGGCGTCCTCACGAGCGAGGACGTCGCGAGCGTGAGTTGGGGAATCCTGTTCGTCGTCGGCGCGATGTTCTCCATCCTCGACGCGATGCGGTCGACCGGTGCGCTCGCGTTCCTCGTCGAGACGACGACGGGACTGCTCCCGCTTGCGACGTTCTCCGTCTGGCAGAGCGTCGCCGTGCTCTTGGCGCTGGCCGCCTTCGTCAGGATATTCTTCTCGACGGCCTCGGCCGCCATCGTGGTCTCTCTCCCGGTTCTCCTGCAGTTCGGCAGTCGGCTGGGGATCAACCGGCTCTATCTCGGCCTGTCCACCCTCATCATCGTCGGTTCGACGACGATCTTCCCATTCAACACGACGTCCGTCCTCGTGTCGCTCGATCGTGGACCGCTCTCTAACGTCGACGTCGTCTCGTTTGGTCTCGTGACGCTGGGGTACGCGGCGCTGGTCGTCGCCGTCTCCTGGCTCGTCTACTGGCCGACGGTCGCCCCATTCCTGTAGCGGCTCTCACCGACTCGAACCAGTACGGTTCCGTCGCGGCCGGTCCCGGTGTTTGGTACTTCATTTTACGGTTAGTAGCCGCTCGCCGCCCCGCATCTGATAACCGTACCGGACGAGAACGGTGGCGGTAGCGAACGCACGCCGTTGAATCTACCTACGTGTCTGCACCTTCACATAAGTGGAAATCCCATATCTAGAGTCCCCTCTCTACAGCCTCCCCATTCCCACAGTATCGAGACTTCAGCGTGTCATTCTACCGTGATAAATTCTATACCGCTATACAGACTCCATCAGGTTTGGAAGTTGAGACTACAGCCAGTATAGTGAACCTCCGATGCGTGGATTCCGACGAATCGAGGAAGCGAGACCGCTGCGATTCTCGGTCTGAGCGTCAATTTAGCAGAGCGGTCAGGAAAGCAGTCCCGGCGTTCAGTAAAGGTCGTGTCCCGCTTACCGAAGGCCGGTGAAATAATAGAATACCCCGAGTGTGAGGCTCGGAGCAACTGCCTGAATGAAGGAAAATTCCTCCCCAGAAAAGGCACTAACACCGAGGTAAATCACAAACGCGACAATACCCATACTAACAGCGTATTTCACTCGAGATGAGCTTCTAAGCCATGTATCGAGACGCTGGTAGAGGTTCGTCATCATCTGTCTGTACATCGGTTGTTCCTGTGCAAAATTTTGCGACATCGAAAACGAGCGGATAGAACGCTCGTACGCCGATCCAGAGGAGGTGGCGCCACCGCAGTATCCTCTCACGGTCGGGTCCGTGGCTCCGTAGTCGGATCGCGTGGACACTGTCCCAGTACTCCTCTGGAAGCACCGGCAGCAAACGAGAGCCGTACGCTAGCGAGAACGTGAACCGACGGGGGACGCCAACGTTCAACAGCGCCTTGCTCAGCCGTGAAGGGCTCATCGTAGTGAAGACGGTAACGCTCGTCGTGACAACGACGAACGGTAGATGCACACGACCCCTTCCCGAGTTCGGGACGATTGTGAGGGGCTTGACGCGGCCTACAACGTCCTGGGGATGAAGTCGCTTGCCGACATCAATCGCTGTCTCGCTACGAAAAAAGGCGCATCAACGCGCGATAACTCCCACGATCAAGACGCAGACCTACTGATTAGACATCTTTCCGCCTGAAAACGTTGGTAAACCGAGTGTACGTATCTTGCACGTTTATCTTCCCGGTCCGAATGTCACCACCATTTGAGCGCAGACGATAACTACGACCAATAATGTAACCTAGTATACAAATAAACAATACTATTAAGATCGGAAATAATGATACGATTGCGACAGAACGATGATAACACGACGCAAGCTCCTAAAATCGTCAGCAGTAGGTACAGCTATCGGGATCGGTACATTGACCGGCAGTTCGAGCGTCGCTGAGACGGGCGCATCGTTCGGCGACGGCGTGAACCTGCAACCGTCGTACTTCTGTGCGATGACATCCTACGAGAATCCCTGAGCCGGTGGTCCCGGTTGCATCCCCTTTCGATGTCTGCCGGATACGGAGCGATTAAAGGGAATCGGCAAGAGTAATGTTATCGATGGACAAGCGCCGCTACTTTAGAGCGTTTTACTTCGTCTACTTCGCGGCGTGGAGCGGGTTCGTCGTGTTTCGAAACGCTTACTTCGAGACTATCGGCCTCTCAGGTACCCAGATGGGAACTATCGGCTTTCTGCTAAAGACGGCCGGTATCGTCGCTCTGCCAGGATGGGGACTAATGAGTGACCGGTTTGGTGCGCAGAAACGCATTCTCCTCGTGAGCGTCGGTGTCTCGGGTACGCTCGGACTACTCTACCCGTACATTGGTGCGGCGTTTCCTCTCCTCGCTCTCATCACCGTCGCGTTCGCCAGCTTTCGCGCACCGATCCGACCGGTCGCCAACTCGATGCTCCTCTCTACGGGGTTGCCGTACGGGAGCGTCCGAGCCTACGGGAGCATCGCGTTCGGCATCGCCGCCCTAGGCACCGGACTGGTCAGCACGCACACGGGATCGGTCATCGTCTTCTACGGCTTCGCCGTCGGGATGGCGGTCCTTGCGGCGCTTCTGCTCAGGATTCCCGTGGACAGTCGCCCGCCGGCCGAAAGCGTCGGCCTCCGCGCTGCCTCTCTCGTTGCGAACCGCACATTCACTGTTCTCCTCGTCGCCGCGTTTCTCATGGGGACCATCTTTCCGGCGGGAAGCGCGTACCTCTCCGTCTACGTCCGGGCAATCGGCGGCAGCGACGCAATTACTGGGCTCTCCGTAGCGGCGAAGACGGCGGGGGAGGCGGTGGTCTTCCTCTTCGCCGCCCGGTTCGAGACGACCTACCGACGACTTCTGTTCACTGGAGCGGCGTTCCACGCCCTCACCTTCGGATTCTATGCCACCGTGCCGGCACCGTTCGCCGTCGTAGCGACGCAGTTGCTCCTTGGATTCGGCTACGCTGCGTTCATGCTCGCTGCGGTGAACCTCGCACACGAACTCGCCCCAGAGTCCATCGGAGCCACCGCGCAGACGTTCCTTACTGGCCTCGGCTTCGCCGCGGGCACCGGCGTCGGCGAACTCGCGGCCGGCCGCCTCATAGATCTCGTAGGCGTCGAGTCGATGTACGCCGCCGCCGCCGCCGTCGGCGTGGCCGTCGCCGCAGTCAGCGGGGTCGTGGATGGATCGCTCGGGGCCGACGGACTCGTCCCCACCGACGGGTGAGGTCCGACCCGAGACGACGACCTGGCCGACTCGGATCGCCGTTCTACAGCCACGCGGACTACACGTGGACCCACCGCGCTCGACCCCAGATTCGCTCTAACTGCGCGAACCGCCGTTCAACGTACCCGTCCGATTCCTGAGTCCTCCTGACCGCCCGACATACACCCTTCGTTTCGTCGCTAAGAACGGACGTCACCGCGACGTCAAGGCGAGCGAACTGCAGGTCCGACATCCGTCAAGCCGGCCACGACGCGTCATCGTCCAGCGGGAAGATGGGGCGCGGCACTCGTTCGTACGACAATTCGACGAGACGCTGGTCGGTCTCCCCCGGCGTCAACGCGAACAGGGGTCGCTCGGCGATGTCCTTCCACGCCGGACTGAGGTAGCCGCTCTTCAACACGATTACGTCTCGCTCCATGGGGTCGACACCGAGGCGTCGGAGGAAGTCGGGGTCCCGGTGGACGTTCGTCCGGCGGTCGGTGACCACCACGTCGACGCCACCGTCGAGCGACACGCGGGCCAACTTCGCGTCCGCCACGTCATCAACGGCGGCGACGGTACTTGATACCTCCAGCGGAGTCCCGTCCGGGTACGACCGGCCCAGCGAGAGCGACACGTCAGCGTCGACACCGGCGTCACGGCACATCGCGTAACAGGCACGGTCGACGATGACGGCGAACACCGGCGTCCCAAGGTCGGTTCGATTTAGCATCGCCGCGAGGAGGTTCGTCGTGTTCTCGTTCGCCCCCGCGCCGGGGATGTCGCCGGTGTCGGCGACGACGACTGGGGACGCTCGCTCGCCCGCAGCCTCGTCCAGCGCGACCGACGGCTCGTACGCTTCTGTGTTGAACCCGAAGTCGTGTCGCCGCCGCCAGAACGCCGCCGCGAGGTTGCTCGCCGTCTGCGTGACGGTCTCCGCATCCGACGCGTCGCCGGTGACCACCGCGTGGCATCCGGCGTGCGGTGAGTCAGCCCACGGGAATCCGAGGAAGAAGTTGGCGTCGTAGATTCCTGTCTTCTCATCGGCATCACGGAGTTTCTGCACCAACGAGCGCATCGGTTCGGCTGCTGACTCAGACTGCTCGCCGGCGACGAGAACGGGAATCGACTCCCAGCGGAGAACAGGCGACGCCTCACTACGGACGGCCGCCAGCAACAGTTCGGCCGCCCGCGACCCCGTCTCCGCCACGTCGGTGTGCGGCGCAGTCCGGTAGCCGGCGACGCCGTCGAGGTGGGTGACCATCGGTTCAGTTATCGTCGCGTGCATGTCCAGCGCCGCCGTGACGGGAACGTCGGGACCGACCGCTTCTCGAACCGTCGCTAGTAACGTTCCCTCCGGGTCGGGTTCATCCTCGACATACATCGACCCGTGGAGGTCGAGACACACCCCGTCGACCGACTCGTCCCCCAGAGCGTCGCGGAACTGTCGTTTCATCCACTCGAACGCCTCGCGCTCGACCGTGGGAGCAGGAAGCGCGCTCGCGCCGAACGTCGGCACGATGTCGGCCCCCGAGGCGCTGAGCGTCTCGACGATGCCGTCGAGCGATCGACCGACGTCCGATTCGAGCAGGTCATCGCCGGCCGCCGTCGTGAACGCGTCAACGCCGGTCCTCCCCGCCGCAAAGGTGTTCGTCTCGTGGCTCATCGCTCCGACTGCGATTTTCATGTGCGAAGCCATTGCGACGAACCGACATGAATGTTCCCCGAAGCGATCGCGGAGTCAAACGGGCTGTCGACGTCTCTTTCCGGTGTTCACTCCCTGTACGGTGAACATCGGTTAACAGTCGCAACAGTCCGTGTCAGTCATTAGATCCGTTCGGGTCGAGACGGTCCGGGTTGGGGAACTCCGGTTCGGCGCGGGCCTGCGTGGGACCAGTCCGACGCAGGACATCGTGCACGACCGTTGTCCGGCGGAGGAGGTAGAGGAACGCAACGGGGGGCAGGAGAAACGACGAGAGGTAGAGGTACCGGGTCCACCCCCACGCCGCGCCCGCCGCAGTCAGCGCTTTGAGATCGTAACGTATCATCGGCGTCACGGCGAGACCAAACGGTACCCACAGCACCGCCGCCAGCCCTCCGAGACCGACCGAGAGCAGCCCGGGTGTGCCCCCGAGGATGACGAACGCAAAGAAGTACAGGCCGAGGGCGGCCGCAACGCGATCGAACCACGGCGACGGAACCGGCGGAATCGGCTCCTCGTCAACGCCAAGCAACGCGACGGAGTCGGGGTCGCTGGTCTCGGCGAACTCGGCCCGTCGCCGGAGAAGGTACGCAGCCCCGACGAGGACGTTGACGAGGGGGACGGATGCACCGGCCAGCCAGAACCGCACCGACGGATTCCAATGCGTGTGACCGCGGACGTGTTCGGCGTCGAGGTACAGACACGTCGGTAATCCGGAAAGGGCTAGCAGGATAACCGGTCCCGAGAACACAGTACTGATGACGCCTGTCGAAACGACGGTAGAGAGGAGATTGACGCCGACGAGAGCGACCCAGAAGACGATACCGACGACGATGCCGTACGCCCATCGGGCCGAAGGGACCGTGTTGCGGAGTGCGCTTTCGCGGCGGATACAGTAGGCGGTGGCCGCGGCGATATTTGCCAACCAGACGACGGAGACGAGGAGCCACGGCCCTATCCCAGGGTCCCACGCCGCGTCGTCGCGTATCGACCGCCAGTCGAGGGCGAGGAAGATGGGAAGCAGGAACCAGAGGGCGAACAGGAGGCCGCGGAGTCCGAGACCGACGTCGGGCGTCGAGAGGAGCGCAGTCAGGTCTGCGGTCCGACCGAGGAAGAGGTACAGCGCCCAGAGGAGCGCCGTCGTCGCCGTGCCATACCACCAACCAATGCTCATGAGCGTTGAGTACGAGGGAGGGATGTAAAAAGACCGGGTGTCAGTGCGGCCACGGCCGACTCGGCCAGAAGTACGAGAGGAGCGTCAGGAGGAGTAAGAGCACCGTGCCCGCCTTCAGGACGATGCCCGCGCCGAACTCCCGACGGACGAACGAGAGGTAGCCGAGGGCGAGCGTGACGATTCCAAACACGAGGACGCCCGCCAGTACCGGCTCGTTCATGCTCGCTGTACCGATTTTTAGTGGAAGAAGCGCCGGAATCATCCTTTCGACCCCGTGAGGGCGATACCCTCCATGAACGTCTTCTGCGCGAGCAGGTAGGCAGTTACCACCGGCAGTGCGGCGATGATGGCCGCCGCCATCAACTGTCCCCACTTCGAGCCGTACTGGCCGGTGAGCCCGGCGAGACCGACCTGTAGTGGGTACATCGACGAGTCCGAGAGGACGATGAGCGGCCACAGGAACGCACCCCAGATAAACGTAAACGTGAACACAGCGAGCGACGATAGCGCCGGCTTCGCCATCGGGAGCATGATGCGGGTGTAAATCTGCAGGGTGCTACAACCGTCCATCCGTGCCGCCTCCAGATACGAGTCCGGGACGGAGAGGAAGAACTGCCGCATCATGAACACGCCGAACGGATTGGCGATGTAGAGCAGCATCACCGCCCAGTACGTGTTGACGAGGTCGAACTTCGACATCTCGATGTAGAGGGGGACGACGATTGCCTGCGGTGGGACGATGAGCGTCCCGACTACGAGCAGATAGACCAACCGCTGTCCCCTGAAGTCGCCCTTCGCCAGCGCGTAGCCTGCGAGGCTGTCCAACAGGAGCGTGAAGAATACCACGCCCGCCGCGAGCAGCAGGCTGTTGAATATCCAGCGATCGAGCGGATTCTGCATCCAGATGTTAACGTAGTTCATCAGCGTCGGCTCTGCCGGAATGATCTGCGCCATGTTCCGGAAGATGTTTTCCTCCGGTTTCAGTGACGTCATCAGCGCGTACGCGAACGGGACGATCGCAAGTGCGCTGGCGACGATGAGGATGCCGTGGGCGACGGCCTTGACGACGTACTGGCCGGGACCGGCCGCGTGGTCCGTCGTCAGGTCGCCCTCGCTCGCGAGGTCGAGGTCAGTACTCAACGTCGGACCCCCACGTTCGCTGCTGGATGATGCTCAGCGTGAATACGATAACCAACAGGACGACGGCCATCGCGCTGGCGTAGCCGTAGTTGTACTGCCCGAAGCCTTGCTCCCAGAAGTAGAACATCAGGGTGTACGTCGAGTGGACTGGACCGCCGTTCGTCATGACGTACACCTGCGTGTAGACGCGGAACGAGAATATCATCGTGACGACGATGACGAAGAACGCCGTCGGCTTGAGGAGCGGCAAAGTGATATATCGGAAACGCTGCCACCGGTTCGCGCCGTCCACGATGGCGGCCTCGTAATAGTGGTCGGGGATGCCACCTAGACCGGCGAGGAAGATGACCATGTTAAACCCGATGTGCTTCCAGATACTCATCGCCGTTATCGCGGGCATCGCCAGCGCACGGTTGCCGAGCCAGTCGTACGTCGGAAGGCCCAACGACGCGAGCGTAATGTTGAGGATGCCGTTCGTCGGGCTGTAAATCCACGTCCAGATGAGCGAGACGACCACCCACGACGTGACGACAGGCAAGAATATCGCCGCCGAATAGAAGCGCGTCCCGCGGAGCTTCATGTTGAGGAGCAACGCGAGGCCGAGGGCGATGGGGACGTCGAACAGCAATAGCATCACGGCGTAGAAGACGGTGTTCTGTAGCGACTTCCAGAACACGGCATCGTTGAGTAACTGCACGTAGTTCTGGAGTCCCACGAACGGGTGCGTCTGTGCCAACGGTGCCCAGTCATGAAGACTCACGTAGAACGCCCCGAGGAATGGGATGATCATGATGATGGCGAACAGCGCCACCTTCGGAATTACGATGGCGTACCACGCCGGGTTCGTCCGCGCGTCAATGATGCCGATCTCCGTCAGCCATTCGGACACCTGTTTCGGAATCTCTCGGGCTGTGTTGGTACTCATGGTACTCGGTGTTCCTCAGAGGACACTCTTGATCTCCTTCGCGGCGTTGTCGAGCGCTTTCTTCGGTTCTGTCCCGGTCCAGAGCGCCTGTGCAGAGGTGTGAACGGCACTCCACATCGTGGCCACCTCTGGGTGGTCCGGGAACGAGACGGTGTTCGGCATCTCCTGTTCAATGGTCTTCAGTTTGGGGTGCTCCTTGATGTAGTTCGTGAAGTAGTCCGTTTCGTAGGCCGACTTGAGCCCGGGGAAGCCGCCGATGGCCTCCACGACGCGCTTCTGCGTCTCTTTGGACGAGATGTATTCGAGGAACCGAAGTCCGGCCTTCCGGTTCGAGCCGCCCCGAGTCGGGACGGAGTAGTACACGCCCGCAGACCACGTATGACTCGTGTCAATGCGGGGTCCGCTCGGGTGGGGGACGTACTGCCAGTCGATGCCGGACTCCTCCATCCGGCCGTAGTCCCACGACCCGGCGTAGTACATCGGGATATTCTCTGATTCGAACTGCGCTCCCGCGGTAGTTGCGCCGCCGCCGGTGTACGTCGCAATCTTCTTGTCCATCACCATCGGCTGCAGGAAGTTCGCAGCTTCGAGGGCAGCGTCGTTGTTAATTATCGCCTTCGTGCCGTCATCGTTGATGTAGCCGCCGCCGTTCGAGAGGACGAAGCCGTCGAATCCTTCGCCGGCGGGCATCCCGTAGCCAGTACCGTGCTCCTTCGCCAGCGCGTCGACCCACGACTTCCACTCCTCCCACGACGGACGTTCGAGCGGGTCTGGGATTTCGAGGCCCGCCTGCTCGAACATGGTCTTGTTTATCGCCAGCGCCCGACAGTCGGCGTACCACGGGACGCTGTAGAGCGAGCCGCTCGACATCGCATTGCGCTTCGCCCCCGCGACGTAGTTGGATGGATCGAACCCCTCCTCTTCGAGGTTGAGGATGACCTCCTGGGACGCGTACCGCGGAACCCACAGCACCGACAGCGCTGTCGTGTCTGGGGCGTTTCCGCCTTGGAGCGCCGAGGTGAACTTGGCGGTGAAGTCCTCGAACGGAAACGTCTGCCAGTTGATTTTCGTCCCAGTCATCTCCTCGAACTCCGCCGCCTGTTCCTCGCGGATCGGTTGGAGGGAGGGATCGTTCCACGCCCAGTTCGTCATCGAATCTGGCATGTTACCCGACGAAGATCCCGTGCCCGTACCGTTAGACCCGCCGCCGCCGGTTCCACCGCTACAGCCGGCGAAACCCGCGACACCAGCCGAACTAATCGCTGTAAGGAGCGTGCGCCTATTCACTCTAGACATGCATTCACATGACATATTTGTGGGACCATAACGTTTTCCCCGGTAGTGGGGTGAATGTCCGTTCTGACGGAGCGATAGGTGGTGAGGATTTGTGCCGGTCAAGTACACGTACAGTCGCTAATCGGATCTGTTGGATTACTTGATCAGAGACTCGTAATCGAAAGGACAGTACAACAGTTCGTATCAGACGCTGGGCTGGTTCAACTGCATCTCCGTCGGCGCCGTCCGGTTCTTAATGGCCTCACCGGACGCACCGTCGAAGAGGTGAATCTTGTCCTCCGGGAACTCGATGTGGACGTTCGCTCCCTCGTTTATCACCGTGTCGCCGTCGACGCTGACGGTGTAGGTGACGCCGTCGTCAAGCTCGAAGTACACGTAGCTTGCCTCGCCGAGGGGTTCTACCACTTGAACGGTGACGGGGAACGAGGACTCTGTCTCCTCGGGGACAACGCGGACGTCCTCGGGTCGGATGCCGAGTGTGAGAGCGTCGTTTGCACCTGCCTCTCGAATCAGCGAGAGGGTGTCGTCGCTCAGCGGGTACTCGAACTGCTCGTGTTCCAGGACACTCCGTTCAGACCTGACCTGCACGTTAGTGAAGTTCATGCTCGGGGAACCGATGAAGCCCGCGACGAACTTGTTCGCCGGTTCGTGGTAACATTCGAGAGGCGTGCCTATCTGCTGGAGTTCGCCGTCGTTCAGGATGACGACACGATCGCCCATCGTCATCGCCTCCGTCTGATCGTGTGTGACGTAGATGGTCGTCACGCCGAGTCGTCGCTGGAGTTCCTGCAGTTCGGTCCGCATTGTCGTCCGCAACTTGGCGTCCAGATTAGAGAGGGGTTCGTCCATGAGGAACACCTCGGGTTCGCGGACGATAGACCGGCCGAGAGCGACTCGCTGTTGTTGGCCGCCAGAGAGTTCGCCCGGTTTCTTCTCTAAGAGGTCCTCGATGCCCATCATCTCGGCCGTGCGCTGGACTCTGTCGTGTATCTCGTCCTTCGGGAGATCCGTTCCCATGCGCAGACCAAACGACATATTCTCCCGTGCGGTCATGTGCGGGTACAGCGCGTAGTTTTGAAACACCATCGCCATGTCCCTGTCCGTCGCACTCTTGGTCGTAATATCGTTGCCATTGAGGCGGATAGTTCCACTCGTCGGGAGTTCAAGGCCGGCAATGCATCGGAGCGTCGTTGACTTTCCGCACCCGGAGGGGCCGACGAACACGATGAATTCGCCATCCTCGACATCGATGTCGAGTCCGTTGACGGCGACGATATCGCCGTTGTCGCCTTGAAATACCTTGGTCAAATCGCCCAAGCTAAGCGTTCCCATATCCCGTAGACTCCTGCTCTCGGTATAAATTTCTTACCCCCTCTGCGCTCGCTCCTCATGCGGAACGTTGACACTAATCTATAACTCGGCGGAGCGTGCAACTGAGGACGCATGAAGTTCGCACTCAACCAGATGGGGTTCCCAGCCGACGGCCTCGGCAGGAACGCAGAACTCATCGCCGACGCCGGCTACGACGGCATCGAACCGAATCTGACGGCCGACGGACCCCTCTGGGACGACGACTCCGTGACCGACTTCGGGAGGCGAATCGATTCCCTCGACCTCACCGTTCCCGCCATCTCCACGACGCTCCACTGGAAAGACCAACTCGCCAGCGACGACCAGGCGGCACGCGCCGCCGGCATCGACGTGGGTAAGCGGATGATCGAACTCGCGGCCGACCTTGAGGCGGGCGCCATCCTCGTGGTACCAGGCGTCGTCGAGGACGGGACGCCGTACGACGCGGTGTACGACCGCGCGTTGGACTCGGTTCGAGCGCTCGCCACCGTCGGCGCTGAACACGACGTCACCATCTGCGTCGAGAACGTATGGAACGACTTCCTCCTCTCGCCGCTGGAGTTTGCCGAGTTCGTCGACCGAGCGTCCACCTCGGGTCCGGTGGGCGCGTACTTCGATGTCGGGAACGTCAGGCGGTACGGCCGCCCCGAACAGTGGATTCGCATCCTCGGCAACCGTATCGAACGCGTCCACGTCAAGGACTACCGCACCGACGTGGATACGATGGAGGGCTTTACCTATCCGCTCGAAGGCGACGTTGACTGGGTCGCGGTGGCCGAGGCGTTGGCCGATATCGGGTACGACGGATGGATAACCGCTGAGGTTCCCCCGTACCGGACCGCCCCTGAACGGATGCTTCCGCGCGTCCGTTCAGACCTCGACTACCTGTTCTCGTAGCCGCCGGCACAACGCTTATTATCGCCTTCTCTGAGTTTCGTGTGTATGCATCTCACAGCAGTAGTCGCACATCCCGACGACGCAGACATCTTCTGCGGCGGGACGCTCGCAAAGCACGCAGACCGAGGCGACGACGTCACCATCGTCTACATGACGCGCGGCGAGTACGGCGGGTCCGACACCACCGAGGAGAAACTCGCGGCGACGCGGGAGGCGGAGGCCGAGGCGGCCGCCGAGGCACTCGGCGCGAACGCCCTGTTCCTCGGCTTCGAGGACGGGCGAGTGACGTACTCCTTAGAGAACCGACTAGAACTGGTCGAGGTGCTTAGGCGCCTCGACCCGGACGCGGTACTCACGCACTTCCGCGACGACATGCATCCAGACCACCGGACGACGTCTCGGTTGGTGACAGACGCATACTACATGTGCTCGCTACCCCTGTTGGAGACGGAAGCTGACCCGTGCGAACCGTCGAACGTCTACTACTTTGGCAAGCCGACGTCGTCGTTCGAACCGGAGATACACATCGATATCAGCGAGTACCAATCGACGAAGCAGAAGGCCATCCTCGAACATGAGTCGCAGGTAGAGTGGTTGGAGGAGCACGGCGGCATCGACACAGAGTTCGACGGCCTTATCGAGGGCGTCCGCGCCGAGGCGCGCGTCCTCGGGCGGACGCGAGGCGTTGAGTTCGCCGAGGGGTTCGTCGCCCTCCACAAGGGCGCAGACGATTACCTCGGCTGAACCGACCCGACGCCGCCAACCTCCTTCTTGCGTGGTTCGATACGCCGACGAGCTACTATCTTGGTAGTTAATCTCTACCTTTGGCTTTACAATTCTATCAATGTAATGCGATACAGGTGAAACGAGGGGTGAGGGGGAGAAGTGCGTCGTCACTAGCCCCACCTAGATTCGGTCTGTGCGACTCGCCGATGCGTTTATGCCGGGCGTATGGTTAGTGTCAACGTATGACAGCGCAGGACGGACCGACCGCGAACGCGAGCGCCCTAGGGGATGCGTTTAGCGCCCACGGCCGCGTCTTCTCGAACAAGGAACTCCTCAACGTCGGCTACGTGCCGAATCCGTCAGCCATCGTCGCACGCAACGATGAGATTCGCCGTCTTGCCACCGCGCTCAACCCTGCCATCACCGGTGACAACCCGAGCAACGCGTTCCTGTACGGGAAGACGGGGACCGGGAAGTCCCTCTGCGCGCGGTACGCGACGAACCGCATCGCGGAGGCCGCCGCCGATAACGACGTGTCGGTCGGCAAAGCCCACATCGACTGCTCGCAGGAGAACACCGAGACGCGCGCGGTCAGAGCGACGGTTCGAGCGCTGAACGACCCTGACGAGACGGGTATCACCGTCCCGGAGACTGGATACGGTCGATCGCGGTACTACAGCCTCCTCTGGGAAGTCCTCGACGACCGATTCGACGTTGCCTTCGTCGTCCTCGACGAGATAGACTGTCTCGATGGGGCCGACTACCTCATGCAGCTCTCCCGCGCGACCGAGGCGAAGAAACTCCGTCACTGCTCGGTTGGCATCGTCGGTATCAGTAACAAAATAAAGTACCGCGACCGCCTTGACGAACGCGTTAAGAGCAGCCTGCAGGAGCGAGAACTCGTGTTCACGCCCTACGACAGCGACGCCCTCCGTGAGATAATCCGAAGCCGACTTGACGCGTTCGACGAGGGCATCCTCACCGACGAGGCGGTGGCCGAATGCGCCTCCCTCGCCGCCGAGGAACATGGCGACGCCCGCAAGGCCATCAATCTCCTCCGCCACACGGGCGAACTCGCCGCCAGCGAGGGCGCTGACACCATCACCGTCGACCACGTCCACCGGGCGAAGAACCTCGCCGAACAGGACCGGGTGGGGGCCCTCCTCGTGGGGGCGACGGCCCAGCAGAAGGCGACGTTGCTTGCCGTGGTCTCTCTCGCCCTCGTGGAGAAGACGCGGACGTTCAAGACCTCCGAGGTATACTCAGCGTACGAGGACATCTGCGCGGAGGCCGGACTGGAGGTCCTCTCGAATCGGCGCGTCCACGACCTGCTCCGCGAGTGGGAGTTCCTCGAAGTGCTGGAGATAGAGCGCACGGGGGGCGGGCGGGCGCAAGGGAGTTACCTCCAGCACCGTCTGCTGGAGGATCCGTCGGTCATCCGTTCGGTCTTTGACCGGAGCGACCGGTTCGCTGGAATCGGGTTCACTGCCGGCAACGTCACGACCACGTGGTCTAACATCTGAGAGGGATTTTCGGAGTTGCTCGTAGATCCCGGCCTAAGTCATCGAATTGCGGTCTCGGTGCCGAAGCGACGTCACCTCCGACTGGCTACGATAACTCCTCTACCCGTCGGTCGCACAAAAATTAATAAGGGACGTTAAACAACTACGTGTTGATGCAACGTATCGGAATCGTAGGCAGTGGCTTCATGGCCACTACCCACGCCAATTGTTACCAAGAAATACCGGGGGCGGAGATAGCCGCTGTGGCGTCCCTCGAAGACGACCGGGAGGAGTTCGCCGCCGAACACGCACCGAACGCGGACACCTACGGAGACGCGATCGAGATGATGGACGACGCCGACCTCACGGCCGTCGACATCTGTTCGCCGACCCCGACACACCAACCGTTCGTCGAGGCCGCTGTCGACCGCGGCCTCAACGTCTTCTGTGAGAAACCCCTCGCTCGGACCGTCGAGGACGCCGACGCCATCGTCGACGCAGTGAACGGGTCCGACGTCACCTTCATGACCGGGCACGTACTGCGCTACTTCCCCGAGTACGTCGAGGCAAAGAAGCGAGTCGACGCGGGTGAAATCGGGACACCGGGCACCCTCTCGACGGAACGGCTCTCGTCGCCGCCGCGGTACGGCAGCAACTCCTGGTTCGGTCACAAAGAGAAGAGCGGAGGTGTTCTCCTCGACATGGCCATCCACGACTTCGACTACCTCCGGTGGGTGATCGGCGAGGTGGACCGCGTGTTCGCCCGCACCGCCGAGTGGGACGGCGGACACCTCCACCAGCACTCCTCCGTGATACTCCGGTTCGAAGATGGCACCGTTGGCCACGTCGAGGCGTCGTGGGCCTACCCTGAGGGAGCGCCGTTCCTCACGAGTTACGAATTCGCGGGCGACGAGGGAATGCTGGAGTTCGACGCCCGCGACGAGAACGCCGTCCGCGTCACCGGTGGGGCCGAAGGGACGAACGCGCCTGCCAGCCCTCTCGCAGAGAGTCCGTACACGAAGGAACTCCGGCACTTCGTCGACTGCGCAGAGAACGGCGACACGCCAGACATCACGCCTGAGGATGCCCGCGAAGCGGTCAGAATCGCCCTCGCCGCAATCGAGTCGAGCGAACGTGGTGAACCGGTCTCCCCGTCGGAGGTAGGCGCATGACCGTCCACATCGGTATCTGTTCGACCGCGCACCTGCACGCCGACTCCTACGCCGCCGCACTCTCAGCCCACCCGAACGCGACGTTCGTCGGCGTTACTGAAACCGACGACGCAGTAGCCGACGCTCGCGCGAAGGCGGACGAGTACGGCGTCGACTACCGCGACCCGGATGACCTGTTCGCCGCCGCCGACGGCGTCGTCGTCTGCTCGACGAACGCCGACCACCTCGCGTGGGTCGAACGCGCGGCCGACGCTGGCGTCAACGTACTCTGCGAGAAACCGCTAGCTCCGTCCCTCGGTGAGGCGGAGGAGATAGTGACCACCTGCCGCCACGCCGACGTTAACCTCGGTGTGGCGATGCCGCTTCGCTTCAGCCAGCCCGTGCGGAACGCGAAGACGGCGATAGAGAACGGTGTCCTCGGCAACCTGCAGTTCCTCAGCGGGACAAACCGGGGGAAGATGCCCGGCGGGTGGTTCGTCGACGACGACGAGTCAGGCGGTGGAGCGGTCATCGACCACACGGTCCACATCCTTGACGTGGTCCGTTGGCTCACCGGCGAAGAGGTCGAGGAGGTGTACGCCGAGGCCGACACCCGGTTCCACGACATCCCCGTCGAGGACGTGAACCTCCTGTCGATGACGCTGACCGATGGGACGGAGTTCGTCCTCGACGGATCCTGGAGCAAGCCCGACGAGTGGGACTTCTGGGGCGATGCGACGCTCCGACTCGTGGGTACCGAGGGCGTCGTCTCCATCGACTGCTTCGACCAGACGATAAAGCAGACCCAGGACACCGACGATCCGGGCATCCAGCGCATCTTCTGGGGGTCGAACCCGGACGAGGGCCTTATCGACGACTTCGTCGAGAGCGTAGACGAGGACCGCCCGCCGGCGAAGACCGGTGCCGACGCCGTGAACGACATCGCCGTCGTGGAGGCGGCGTACGAATCGATAGGCGAGACAGAACCGGTCTCTGTCGAACAGACCGAACTTACTGCACCGACGAACTAGCGAGCACCGAACGCAGGCCGGTCAGTACGTAACTTCCACGGGTTCCCCGCATTCGACAGATTCGTAGGCGGCGGCGATGACGGCCGCAGTTCGGACGGCGTCGTCCATCGACGTGGCGGGCGTCGTCTCACCTCGAATCGACGCGACAAACTCCTGCAAAAGGGCGTTGTTCGGGTCTGCACCCCAGTAGATGTCCTCGTTGGACGCGTCCTGGTTCGTGTCGCTGACGTGGGTGTACTGGTGACCGAAGCAGTCGGCAGAAAGCGTCGTCTCCGTACCGACCAGTTCGACGCTCGCGTCGCCCCAGAACGGGTTCTTCTGCGGCGTACTCCACGACCCGTCGAGGACGAACGACGCGCCGTTCGAGAGCGTCATCGACAGGAGGTTCACGTCCTCGACGGGGATGTCGTAGAACCGCGTGTCGGCCTCGGCGTACACCTCCTCGACCTCTTCGCCGGTAATCCACCGCACGATGTCGACGATGTGGTCGGTGTGATCAGCTATCGCGCCGCCGCCGGCCAGTTCGGGGTCGACGAACCACCCGCCGGGCATCCGACCGCGGTTGGTGCCGGAAACGGAGACGAGTTCACCGAGTGCGCCAGCCTCGTACCGTTCTTTGGCTCGTTCCATCGGGCGACTGTACCGAATCGGCATCGCCATCCCCGTCGGAACGTCGCTCTCGGCGCACTGGTCTCGAATCGCCTTCGCCGTCGAGAGCGACGTCGCCAGCGGTTTCTCGCAGAGGACGGCTACGTCGTTGTGGAGGGCGAGTTCGACCAACTCCTCGTGGACGGCTGTCGGCGAACAGACGACGACGCCGTCGGCCGCCCGCATCAGTTCGCGGTGCGTCATCGGCGTCGTCCCGACGCGATTCGCCCACTTTCGGGCCCGCGCGCGCGTCCGCTCGGAGATGCCGACGAGGTCCGCGTCCGGGAGTTTCGACAGGAGGGCGGCGTACACCTCGGCGTTGACGTGCGCCGTCGAACAGACGCCGACGGGGACGGTCATTCCGACACCTCCGCCAGCGGAACCGGTCGCCCCTTCTCGATGGACCGCCGGAGGGCTATCGCGCCGCGCGTGGACGCCGTCGGCCCGACGCCGTCCGACGCTCCCTCGTCGTCGCGGAGGGCGTCAGCGAACGCCCGCAGCGAACGCCCGCAGCAGTCGTCCTCGGGCGGGTCTACCGAGAGGGGCTCGGCGCCCTCCCAGAGGGCGGCGGACCGCGTGCCGTCTTCGAAGTCAAGTCGGCCGTGCGACCCGCTGTACTCGACTTCGACGTGCGGCGATGGGGCGGACGCCCCGCACCACGTCACTTCGACGGTGGCCCGGCCGCCGTCGCGGAATGCCAGCATCGCGTGCAGGGTGTCGTATCTGTCTCCCGCCCGCGCCCTGGCGAACGCCCGCTCGATGGGGCCGAACGTCCACTCGAGGATATCAACATCGTGCGCTGCGATGGCGCAGAGCACGCCCTCATAGCCGTCAACGCCAGCGACGCCGTCGTAGGTGACGTTCCAGCCGCTCCCGTCGAACGGGGCCGTCCGCTTGACCCGCGCGACGCCCACGTCGCCGATGCTCCCCTTCTCGACGGCCGAGCGGAGTTGCTCGTAGAGGCGCGAGAACCGGTGCGGAGAGGTGGCGAGTACCCATCCGTCGCCGTCGGTGGCCTCCGAGACGACAGCGTCGAACCGCCTCTCGTGGAGGGCGAACGGTGGGTCGCAGCGTACCGGGACGCCGGCGTCGAGCGCGTCGTCGACAGCCTCGGCGAAGTCGAAGCCGGGACCGCAGACGTCGACACCCTCGGCGTCCGTCTCCGAAAGTGCCGAGACGACGGAACTGTGCGTCGGTACCTCGATGCTGGACGCCGCGTCCGTTTCACCCACGACGCCACAGACGGTGACGCCGTCGAACCGTTCGTAGCGAGACGCGTGCGCTTGTACCGCCGGACCGCGTCCCACGACGACGATACCGTGCATGCGATTTCGTACCACATCGCCACAGATAAGCATTGTGACCTGTTTTTTCGACGCTCGGGCGACGACGATAGACGCCGTCGCCGGCGCGTCCGTCGTTACTCCGTCGGCTCACCGGGTATCGAGGAGATCGCGAACCCGGTCAGAACTCGTTTCGAGCGTCGCCGCCGGGTCGGTCGTCAGGCCGTTCTCGTGGATCACCCACTCAGCGTCGGCGTTTCTGGCGGCACGGACGCACGCCGGGAGGTCGACTACGCCGTCGTCCAGTTCGACATGGAGGGTGTCGTCGTCGCCGGGGATCGTATCGGTCAGGTGGACGAGCGAGATGCGGTCGGCGTATCGGTCGAGATACGTCGTCGGGTCGACGCCACCGTGCTGTGCGAGACCCACGTCGAACTCCAGTCGGAGTCGGTCGTCGGTTCTGGCCACGAGGGCGTCGTACGCCGTCTCGGACGGGCCGTCCACATCAGCGAACTCGTAAGCGTGGTTGTGGTAGTGAGCCTCGAACCCGTCGTCGGCGAGGCGGTCCGCCAGCGAGAGGAGATCATCGGCTGTCTCTGCGACGGCCGACTCGGACTCGAAACCGGCCTCACCGTACGTCGGGACGATAACGTGTTCGCATCCCACCGTCCGATATGCCTCGAGGGTTGCCTCGTACTCGGTTCGAAGCGTCTCTAGCGGGACGTGCGCGCCGACGGCTTCGAGACCGGTCTCAGCGAGGGTCTCCGCCACCGACTCTGGCGTCTCCTCACCCAAGCCGGCGAACTCGACTCCTTCGTAGTCTGTGTCAGCGACGCGGCGGAGCGTCTCTGAAAGCGGCATCTGGAGCGCTCTGAGCGTGTACAGCTGAATAGCTGGGCGAGCCATGTACCGACCGACGGTTGCCTCCCACATAGCCGTTCCCCAGGGAAACGAGAGAAACTACTAAGACGCCAGCCCCGTTCGATGTGGACATAAATGCAAGAGATCCAGACAGACGCGGCACCGGCGAGTATCGGCCCCTTCTCGCAGGGAATCGTCGACGGCGACCGAATCTTCGTCTCCGGTCAGGGACCCGTCGACCCCGACTCCGGAGAGGTAGTGAGCGACGATATCGGAGAACAGACGGAACGAACGCTGAAGAACGTCGCTGCAGTACTTGAAGCCGGTGGTAGCTCTCTTGACGCCGTCGTGAAGACGACCGTATTCGTCACAGATATGTCGAACTACGACGCAGTGAATGAGGTTTACGAGGAGTACGTGGGCGACCCGGCGCCCGCACGCAGCGCCGTTGAAGTCGCGGACCTCCCGATCGACATCGGCGTCGAAATCGAAGCCATTGCGACGACGGATCCATGAAGGCTATCGCAATCCGAAGAGGTGAGACGAAACCGACGCTCGTTGACGTTCCGAGACCGGCCCCCGACGACGGCGAGGTTCTCGTTCAGACGCTCCGCGTCGGCATCGACGGGACCGACCACGAAGTCGTCCGCGGGACCCACGGCGGCTATCCCACCGACGAGGACTACCAAATACTCGGTCACGAAGCAGTCGGTGTCGTCGTTGACGCGACCACTACCGACTTCGAAGAGGGTGACCTCGTCGTCCCAACGGTTCGGCGCCCTCCCGCAGTGGGGTCGAACACGTACTTCGATCGGGACGAACCGGACATGGCGCCGGCCGGAGAGTACGTCGAACGCGGCATCGCCGGCGCGCACGGCTACATGGCGGAGTTCTTCACGAGCCCCGAGCGCTATCTCGTGTCCGTCCCCGAGGAGTTCGCGGAGTACGGTTTTCTCGTCGAACCGATCAGTAACTCGGAGAAGGCGGTCGAACATGCCTTCGCCTCACGGTCGGCATTCGAGTGGACGCCCGAATCTGCGCTCGTGCTCGGAAACGGCCCGCTCGGCTTGCTCACGCTCGCGATGCTTAATCAGGACCGCGGACCCTACAAGTCGTTCGACCGGACGTACTGCCTCGGTCGGCGAGACCGTCCCGACCCGACCATCGACATCATTGAACGACTCGGCGCGACGTACGTCGATTCGCGGACGACGCCGGTGCCGGACATCCCGACCGAATACGAGCCTCAGGACTTCATCTACGAGGCGACGGGATATGCGAAGCACGCGTTCGAGGTGATCGAGGCACTCGCGCCCAGCGGCGTCGCTGCACTCCTCGGAATCCCGGAAGATTGGACGTTCGATGTCGACGGTGGGTCCCTGCACCGCGACATCGTCTTGGAGAACAAAGCCCTCCTCGGAAGCGTCAACTCCCACGTCCCTCACTTCGAGGCAGCCAAAGAGTCCCTCGCAGAGTTCCCCGACTGGTTCGTCGACGAACTCATCACGGGAGTCTATCCCCCAGAAGCGGCGGAACGAGCGTTCGAGACGGACGACGGCGTCATCAAGACGGTCATCGAGTTCGACACCCTATGAGCGAGTACAACGTCCTGTTGATCGGTGAATCGTGGGTGGCACTCTCGTTCGAGATAAAGGGACGAAACGTCCTCCAAGACAGCACCTACGAGGAAGCGGCAGCGTATCTCGTCGCGGCGCTGGAGTCGGCGGGCGCGAACGTCGAGTTTGTCCCGTGCCACGCCGTCCACGAGGAAGTCCCGTCCACGGTAGACGGTCTCGACGTGTACGACCTCGTCCTGTTGAGCGATGTCGGTGCAGACACGCTCCAGATAACGCCGCGCGTCGCGGCGGGCGAGACGGCCGTTGACCGGTGTAAACTTCTCGCTGAGTACGTCGCAGGTGGTGGTGCACTTGGAATGATTGGTGGCTACATGAGCTTCGCTGGTAAGTGCGGTGCGGCGCGGTACGGACGCACTGCCGTCGGTGACGTTCTCCCCGTCACGGTCGCACGCAGCGACGATAGGATTGAGGCACCGGACGGACCGCACCCGCGTCCGACATCCTCTATGCCCGGGTCACCTCCCTCCGAGTGGCCGTCTATCCTCGGTTATAACCGATTTGAGGCGGCAGACGACGCGGAGGTGTGGGCGACGGTCCGCGACGACCCGTTCCTCGTCGTCGGTGACCATGGCGATGGGAGCGCGTTCGCGTTTGCGACCGACTGTGCGCCTCACTGGGCACCCCAGACGTTCCTAGAATGGGAGTACCTTCCAACGCTGTGGGCGTCCATCCTCGACCGCGTCACCGAGTAGAGAGTAATCACCGACTATCGCGACGGCCGAAAGGCTCGGCGTGACCGTCCGCGGAGAGGAACTGCTGTCCAGACGGTCAGATCGGCTAACCAGGAAGAGGAGTCGGGGGTTACAGGTACGATCGAATCCGCTCGACCACGTACTCCGCTTCTTCGTCGGTGAGACACATCGGGTTGACGGTGAAGGCGCTGTCGGCGAGGCTGTCGGCGCCCACGAACACTCGGGGATCCTCTTGTCGGAGTGAGCGGACGAGGTCGATTGTCGTGATGCCGGCCACATCTTCGTCAACAGTGACGACGACTTCGGGCGCGATAGAGACTTTGTCGGCCTCCGTCGTCCGCGTCGAGAGGGCTGGTTCGGCGGAGAGTCTGTCTGCGATTCGGTTCGTCCGGTTGAGCCACTCGTCACCGAGTGCGTCATGGTCCTCCTCGATGAACAGTTCGAGAGATTTGATGAGACCGACCAGCTCCTCCTTCCCCACCTTCAGTGAGCGACCGATACCCTGTCTGGGGACGCCGTCGTAGCGGTCGACATCGACCAGGCCGCTCGGCGGGTCCCAGACCGGTTCCGCAGCGTGCATGTCCAGTTGTTGGAGGGCCACAGACTCGACGAGATCCTCTCGCCCCGCCAGAATCCCGGTCGTCTGGGGGCCGCGGATGGCCTTTCCACCGCTGAATGCTACGAGGTCTGCCCCCTCGTCGATAAATCGAGAAAGGTTCGACGTGGGCGGTACCTCCGCTGCGGCGTCTACTATCACCGGAACGTCATGAGCGTGTGCGATTTCGACGACCTTCGGAAGTGGGGGTTCGGTGTACTCCTTCTGAAGATAAGCGATGGCTGCCGTCTCCTCGGTGATCGCCTCCGCGATCTCCCATGGTTCCACGTTTCGTGACCCAGTCCCAAGGTGGTGATCGTTCGTCCCCACGTCGACGATTGTCGCCCCCGCAGCCCGGAGGGCGTGGTCGTAGCCGGAACGGTGGGTTCGCGGGACGATTATCTCATCAGCGAGTCCCTCGGTGTCTGGAAGCTGGTACATCGCATCGATATCGTCTCCCGCGATGCAGGCGGCGGCACCGAGCATGAGTCCTGCCGATGCACCGCACGTCACGTAGCCCGCCTCCGCGCCGGTTACGTCGGAGATGAGTTCGCTCGCCCGGGCCTGAAGATCTGAGATGCGGACGAACGAACGGGCGGCGTCAGTCATCGCTTCAACCGCCTCTTCGCGGATGAGACTCCCGCTAATCCGGGTTTTCGTCCCGGTTGCATTGACTACGGTCGGTACTCCAAGGTCGTCGTAGATCGAATCCGTCATTGCGTATCTCCGAATCTGACCGCACTCGCTTAAATATCGGGGTAGACGAGTATTCTCCAATTCGGCCGTATCCTCGTCGCTATAGGAGATATATTTAATTGGATAAACTTCAGCACGCTCGATTGTGTGGTTATTTGGTAATTTAGTAGAATTCAAAAATAGTGCCCGTAGTATTGTGTAAGACCCCTATTACGTACGTAGAATCAAAATATTTACTATACTATTGGCATACAATATGTCTGTATGATTGTATTGTTCTAGTGGAGTACAAGAAAATATATTTGTGTGAATATCCTTCTCTGTATACAACCCTTTATATCATAGTGCTGTAACAATACCCAGTTTCCGGGTATACGTACGGCTTCTTTGAAATTTCACTCAAATGTTTCCGTCGACCCCCGGAGCGATCCCAGAATCGGGGGTTGACGGGGGTAGTTACACGTCTCTGGTTGTCATCACTGTGGTGGTAGCGAGAACGCCTGTCGCCGGCCGTCAGGTATCTCCCCCTTACGTTTATGCTACCTGCTGACGAATTTGTCATGTTACATGCCAACACTTAGCAAGAGCAGATTGACGGAGATGTTCTCCGACATGGTGACCGCTCGGTACTACGAAGAGCAGTTACAGGAGGAGTACCTCGAGGGAAAACAGCCGGCGTTCGACATCTCGGCGGGTCCGATTCCGGGAGAGTTACACCTAGCGAGCGGTCACGAGGCGTCCGCCGCGGGCGTCTGTCAGCACCTTCGCCCCGAAGACACCGTGACCGCGCCACACCGACCGCACCACGTCGCCATCGCGAAGGGAGTGGACCTCGAGCGAATGACCGCCGAAGTATTCGGAAGGAAGACGGGTCTCAGCGAGGGGAAGGGGGGGCACATGCACCTGTACGACCCCGACGTCAACTTCGCCTGTAGTGGTATCATCGCCCAGGGCGTCCCGCCCGCGGTCGGCGCCGGGTTCGCCGCGAAGAAACGGAACACGGACAACGTCGCCGTCGCCTTCCTCGGCGAGGGCGCCATCAGTCAGGGCGCGTTCCTGGAGTCGCTGAACCTCGCGTCCGTACACGACCTGCCCGTCGTCTTTGTCATCGAGGACAACGACTGGGCCATCAGCATGCCGAAAGAGCGCGTAACGGACGTCGAAGACGGATCTCGCCGCGCCGGCGGATTCGACATGCCGGGAACCCGGGTGGACAGCGACGACGCCGTCGCTGTCTACGAGGCGGCCGGCGAGGCCATCGGCCGCGCGCGCGACCGGAACGGGCCGACTCTCATCGAACTACAGGTCCACAGGCGAATGGGGCACTTCATGGGCGACCCCGAGACGTACCGTCCTGAAACGGACAGCGAGGGGGCGGCTACGCGAGACCCGATAGACCGACTTGCCGATGACCTCCGCGCTCACGGTGTGGAGGACGAGGAACTTGACGAGATACGCGATAGCGCACACGAACGAGTTGACGACGCCATCGAGTGGGCCGTGGAACAGCCGCAACCGGACCCGGAGGACGCGTACGAGGACATGTTCGTCAACCCCATGAGCGGTGTCACGGAGAGCGAACCGTCCTACGAACTCGAAGGAGGTGAGGAGTGATGTCCGAATCCACAGTCACCAGAAACCTGACGATGAGCAAGGCGATGGTCGAAGCCATCGCATACGAGATGCGCGAGAACGAGGAAGTGTTCTACATGGGCGAGGACGTCGCCGACTACGGCGGCATCTTCGACTCCACGGAAGGCCTCCTCGACGAGTTCGGGTACGGCCGCGTCATGGACGTGCCCATCAGCGAGACGGCGTATATCGGGTCCGCCGTCGGCGCCGCGATGCAGGGGATGCGCCCCATTGCGGAGCTCATGTTCGTCGACTTCTTCGGCGTCGGCATGGATCAGATATACAACTTCATGGCGAAGAACACGTATATGAGCGGCGCGAACGTGAGCGTCCCGATGGTGCTCACGGCCGCCGTGGGCGGCACGTACAACGACGCCGCCCAGCATTCGCAAACCCTCTACGGGACGTTCTCGCACCTCCCGGGGATGAAGGTGGTCGTCCCGTCGACGGCGTACGACGCGAAGGGACTGATGCACAACGCCATCCGCGACGACGACCCGGTCGTCTATCTGTTCCACAAGCGACTGATGGGTATCGGCTGGATGCCGGCGCCCGACGGCCCGCAGACCCCCGTTCCAGAGGAGGATTACACGATACCGTTCGGTAGCGCCGACGTCAAGCGCGAGGGAGACGACGTGACCATCGTGACGTTGGGACTGCACGTCCACCGCGCGATGGACGCCGCAGAGCAACTCGCCGAAGACGGGGTGGAGGCGGAGGTCGTCGACCTCCGGACGCTAGTCCCCCTCGACGACGAGACGGTCGTAGAATCAGTCAGTAAGACCAACAACCTCGTCGTCGTCGACGAGGATTACCGCTCGTTCGGCGTGACGGGCGAGATAATCGCCCGGGTCGCCGAACACGACGTCGGGATTCTGAACTCCGTTCGGCGTCTCGCAGTGCCCGACGTCCCCATTCCGTACGCGCGGCCGATGGAGAACGAGGTCATCCCGAACGTGGACGACATCGTGAAGGCCGTCAGGAACATCGAACGATGAGCGACGAGAACAGAGTTCTGGTCGACACGGACGACCTGTGGCCCGAGGACACCGACGAGGACGAGGGGGTGGTCACCAACTGGTTCACCGACGAGGGGAGCGCCGTCACGGAGGGTGAAACGATCGCGGAGATCCAGATCGAGAAGGTGACCGTCGACGTCCCCGCCCCCGCATCGGGCGTCCTCTCCGATCGGGTCCTCGAGAAGAACGACGAGTTCGGGCGCGGCGATACGCTCGCGTATATCGAGCCTCAGTGAGAGACCGGTCGGCGTGAGCGCGCGAGGTGACCCTCGCACGTGACCCCGGCCGTTGCTGCCCCGACCGCGGCGAACTGCCGACGGCGGTGACTACACGTCCTGAGCTGGCAGACACGGATATCTATTTGTCCACATTTCGGGCGCTGAGTCGCCCTCGCCCCGATTCGGAGTTGACGACGTTTTTAAGACACGAGACACCGTCTGTCATGTTATGTCGTAGCATAGCCACACGAACCGAACGAGGTTCGATCCGAGAGGACCGACCAACCAATCATCCGATAAGCGAAACAGACACGACAATCAAAATATATGCCTAGAGTACGATTGAAAATCAAACTGCCACACGATTCATTGGTTCGGTATTCGATCGAACATCCAGATAGCGAATTTCATATCCTTTCCTCCCGGCGTACAGAAAATCGCCTACAGGTAGTTGTCAAAGCTGCGACACTTGATTCGAACGCGCTTATCCGAACTCTCGACGAAGCCCCTGAGATACGGTTCTACGATGTACTGCATGAGGATAAACAAAGAGTATTGCTTCAGATCGAAACTGAAGAACACTCACCCCGTGCTATAGCGCGCAGTGTCGGCATGCTACCACAGTATCCCATGGTTTTGCGCGACGGCTGGCAAACGATCGAAACGATCACGTCGTGGGAACGACTGTCACAGCTCAAAGTCGAATTCGAAGAGAACGACGTTTCATTCGAAATTCTTTCCGTTACACAACCGGTTGAAGTGACCGACCTCTTGACTGATCGTCAATGGGAAGTTCTCACCGAAGCAATCACACGTGGATACTACAATACTCCACGCGGTTGTTCATTGACAGACCTCGCAACGACATTGGACGTCAGTCCATCGGCAGTGAGTGGGGTCCTCCACCGTGCCGAAGAGCAAATCATCAAAGCGTTCGCCGCCAACGCAGAACTGGGAATCAAGAGCCGCTTACGAGATCGTTGACGACCAGAGCACATTCCAATTGGTTATCACGACGTTGCCCGCCAGCGTCTGCGAGCGATGTAGTCGGAAAATCGGGAGCGAGGTGAATATCTTCACGCGAATAGCGATAGTTCCGCCACGCATAGTAGATAGTATGGTTGTAACACGACCGAACAGGGGGCATCGACAGCAGTTTCGTCAATCCAGCCAAACGCAGCGACAGACGGATCGGTCACTTCAATTGGAGAAGCGAGACCTATGTTGAGCGATGCCGAGAAACGACTTGTCGACCGCTACTTCGATGAGATACTAACCGACGGTGATTTCGGTGACAGTGACAAGATACTCGCGCCGGACTTCACCATCTCTGGTTTAGAGACCCTCCGAGATAGAGAGCAATTTCTCGAAGTTCAATCGACAGTGCTTCGTGAGGCATTTCCTGACCTAACGTTCGATTTACACGATGTATTTGGGGACGAGAACAAGGTTGCGGTTCGGGCCACGATGCGAGGGATGCATCAAGGAGAGTACCTTGGGATAGCACCAACGAGTAATCAAGTTGCGGTCGAAACGATAACGATACTTCGACTCTCTGGAGAGCGGATTGTAGAGGTTTGGTCGGAAATGGATTCACTAACTTGGTTTCAGCAACTCGGAGCTATTCCACAGATGGACTGGCAAACAGAGAGACAAAGCACAGCTCGAGAATGACAGTACTGCTATACACTCATGGAAAACAAGGATACACAAGAACGCGGAACGTCGAGGGAGCAAATCACCGAACTAGTCTCATCGTGGCCAGGGATTACGGTAGACGAAGGTCGATTTAACTCGACGAGCTTCAAACTCGCGGGCAGAGAGATCGGTCACCTTCACCCGAGGCTAGCAGACATCGACTATCCACAATCGCTCCGAAATCAGTTGATTGCGGACGGGTTAACAGAACAACACCATGCTGTTCCAGAACATCCGAATGCAACGACCTTTCACATCGAATCGGCTGACGACATTGACCATGTCGTTTGGCTGTTCCGGCTCTCATACCTCATTCATGTAGCAATTCAGCAGGAGGTCGGGAAGGGGAAATCAGAATCCGTCGACATCGATGTCCAGAAAGAACTGGATCTTTGACATCTTGCCCTGAGGGCTGATCTAGGCCCGTGATCAATAAGAGGGTATCTCGCTGGAATCCGGTCAAGTCTACTCTCGCGGAGATGAATGTTCCTGTCGCGCGGCCTCGGTCGTACCTATCTCTCCGCCGCGCACATCCGGCAACTCCGCCGGACGCACATGGCCGAGATGTTCGAAGGAAACGACGAGTATTCGGGAGACGGGTGAGGTCGACGGGCGTTTCTGACCGCTCTGTCCTACCCGCCGCCGGAGAGGAGTTCGGAGACCTGAACCACCATCAGCGCGAGGAAGATGAGCGCGCTGATGACGAGCATCGAGTTCGAGAGCCAGTGGTTCCGTCGTCCCGGGCTGACCGTATCGGAGTTAAGGAGCAACAACAGGACAACGGCGAGGAACGGCATGATCAGCGCCCCGAGCGCACCGTACAGTACGATGAGGAACACCGGCCGTCCGAAGAAGTACAGAAGCATCGGCGGAAACGTCAGCCAGAGCACGTAGAACTTGTACCACTTCGTCCCGCTGAGTTCCGACTCGTCCGCCGGTTTGATGGTCTCCTCGGTCACCGTCTCGACGAAGTCGGCGAACAGGTAGGAGACGCCGTGCCAGACGCCGAGCAGGGAGGTGAACGAGGCGGCCCAGAAGCCGACGAGGAACCCCGTTCGCAGGAGGGGATGTAGCTCGTTGCCGAGGTTGCTCGCGAGGACGATGAGCCCCTCCTCTCCAGAGACGGACGCGCCCGTCCCGTACAGGAGCGCCGCGCTCATCACGATCAGCGCGATGGAGAATATCCCCGTTATGATGTACGCCGAGGAGGCGTCGAGCCGCATCGTGGGGATGTGGCGCGGACTGTTCCAGTCCTTCTCCGCGAGCCAGTAGCCGTACGACGCCATCGTGATAGTCCCGCCAGCGCCGCCGACGAGTCCCAACGCATAGACGACCGACCCCTCGGGAAGCGCGGGGATTCCCGTGGCGATGATGTCGCCGAGTTGCGGGAGGACCAGCACCGCCGAACCGATGACGCTCACGAACATGAGCGAGACGAAGGCGGTGATGATCTTCTCGAACGTCTCGTAGCGGTTCAACAGTACCAGCGCGCACCCGGCGATGGGATGGACGACGACGTACACCCAGAAGGGGATGCTCGGAAACAGCGCATTCGCAGCTAGCGAACAGGAGGCGGCGACGGCCGCGCCGTAGACGAACCCCCAGATGACTGTGTAGCCGCCGAAGAACCCCGTCGCCCACCGACCCAACGAATCGATGCCCTCGAGGAAGGTCTCGCCGGTTGCGAGGTGGTACCGCCCCACCCCTTCGTTCAGCGCGAACTTGACGGCCACGCCGAGCACGATGGCCCACACGAAGTTCAGTCCGTACCTGCTGCCGGCGACGAGGGCGGCGACCAAATCGCCCGCGCCGACGCCGGTGGCAGCGACGAGCAGTCCCGGTCCGATAAGCGACCACTTCGGTTCGTCTCCTCCATCGGTTCCATCGCTCATGTTACTCGCTGCCATAATATCTCCTCAGATTCGCTATTGATAGTTCATTTGGCCGAAAGGACCGGCACCCGCACGCCGGACTCCCGCGCCTACCACACAGGATGCGAGCCACAGTATGATGTAATTCAGAGATGAGGGAAGAGACTATCACCCATCGCAGACGGATACTCTTTGATGCATTCCGAACGACTGTTGCACTCTCTCTTCGGTGCGTACATCGGTGCTGTCCTCCTAGTGTGGGGAGTAGGAGGTGGAGCGGCGTTTCCGGAAGTGTACGGACTAAAGAGCGCTAATCTGGCTCTGCTGATAGTCCTCGTCGGTTTGTTATACGCGTACGTCTATCAGCAGTTGTCCGAAACATAGAGACACCTACCAAGGGGTTGATTCGTTCAGGCTCGTTCTGGATAGGTCTTCGAGAGTAGACGCTAGCACGCACCGAGAGCACCGGTCTCAACTAAATGATCAGTAGATTGATTTTCTCGCCGACGGAACCGATTACCGATGCCCTCCACACCGTTGTTCGAACCCAGCGAATTCTTTGCCCGACGGTCGCCGTCACTGAGTGGTGCCGCGATAATCCTGCTTCTCGCCGGAATCGTCGCCGTCGCGAGTGCGGCAC
Organism: Halopelagius fulvigenes; assembly: GCF_042662625.1. Lineage (GTDB taxonomy): Archaea > Halobacteriota > Halobacteria > Halobacteriales > Haloferacaceae > Halopelagius > Halopelagius fulvigenes. The sequence goes on along the minus strand of NZ_JBHSXH010000004.1, from coordinate 135,317 downwards.
CCTTCATGGACCAGTACAGTCCCATCGAATTTTCGACCGAAATGCTCGTGTTCTCCGTTCTGTTCGGCGGTCTGCTCGGTGCCGTCGTAATCTGGACCGTATCGACGATCGCAGTGTATCTACTGTCGGCACTTGCCGGCGGATCAGGTCCCCTCTCTCAAGTCGCGGCGAACATCGGGTGGGCGCTGTTGCCCCTCTTGCTGATGAACACGATCACGACGGCTACGATCTGGATTTTCGCGTCGTTCGGTGGACTCCCGACCGTGACACCGACTCGGATGCAGTACCCGTCCTGGTTGGTACTGTTCAACTCGGTCATCGGCGTAGTGGGGTACCTCTGGATCGGGTACCTGCTCACCTACGCGATCAGCGAGGCTCGGAATCTGGCCGTCCGACGCTCGGCGGTCATCGCGGGACTCGTCGTCCTCTTTCCGATACTCAACGCCCTTTTGAGCCTCTTGTAACGTCGCCGCCAACGGGCGGCCTCTCGTTTATCGGACGAACTGATGTGAAATCTAACCGATATATCTAGTATCGCTCGGGCAGCTTCTGTCAAAAGAGAACGATGACGTTCACAGAGACCGGTGCGGACGGGGTGCCGGCCGTCGCGGTGGAGGACCTGCGGAAAACGTTCGAGAGCGGAGACGGAGCCATATGACAGAGTTCGACGGCGAACCGCTCCATTGTCGATACTCGCTACAAGTAACTTCCATCTAGTCTGGAATTTCACAGAGATGGTGCCGAGTTCTTCCCTTACGGGAATAGCGTTGTAATGGGAGGAAGGAACGGTAAACTGAGCTCAGTCGGTGGAGGGTGAGACGTTAAACCGGCTCTCTTCTTCGGAATGTTCTTTTACAGATATGATTGTACTCATACTCCGGAAGAGGATTAGATATGCGTACGTATCTCGTCTGCCAGTAGAATCGGTTTTGACGCTCAAACCGTTCAAAACGGCTTTTGCGGTGACAAAGACAGTTGGCCGAGGTACCCGACATCCCCATCTGATTCAAGAGATCTGTTTCGATGTTGGTTTAGATCGACTGCTACCAAACGTAAGTATTATTTTCTTCGATTTCGATTCATAATGTATGGTTCAGGTCGAATGGTCTCCTCAAATACCCCATTTTCCCACAGCTCATTATGTACAATAATATATGTCTATAAGAGACTTGGCCGATTATCGCATTCGCCGACTCGGTACGAAGAGCGGACGACCGCCGGTCGAAGCTCTCACTCAGATTTCCCGCTACTCTCTCTCGACGATGAGGTGTTCAGAGAGCGACTGCGCACAGCTCGCGGGAACGAGAAGGTGACCGTCTCCGTTGCGGTCGAACGACGTGGGCCGTTCTGACTCCAGAGTCACGAGAAACTGCTTCAACTCGCCCGTTCGGACGTCTACCGTAACGCTCCGTAGCGTCCCTAGCTTCGACCCGTCGGAACCCACTACTGGGGTTCCCTCCAGTTCCGTTCCCAACATATTAGTCATAAATACAGATTCTACTGAATATTGATAAATAATTCGGTGGCTCGTATCTCCGTTTCAGTCGCGTTGCCTCCCAGTCGAGCGAAATCGCCAGCGGAGAGTGCATTCGGGGCTGAGACGGTCGTAACGGAAGAGGAAGAGGTCGAAAGCGGACGAGAGTCCCGAGACGAGCGTTCGACGAGCCGATATCTTCGCCGTCGGTCGTTACGTCCCCATGCCGGCGGAGAACCTGGTAACTCGCGGAGGAGCGTCCCTCCGCTCCGAAGGTATTTACCAGCGGAAGATGAGTACCGACGCAATGCGACAGTCCCTCTCCCGCCGTCAGTTTCTCGCCGGGACCGGCGCGGGGTGTGCCGCCGTCGCCGGAGTCCCCCTGACGGCGACCGCCGACACCCGGTCTTCTTCCGGGGCCGACGGATCCGCCCAGTCCGATATCGAATCGCTCCTCGACGACTTGGTGGAGTCGAGCCTCGGGGAGTACGATATTCCGGGAGCGAGCGTCGCCGTCGTGACGGGCGGGGACACCGTTCTAACCAAGGGGTACGGGGTCGCGGACCGGGCCACCGGGAGGGTCGTCGATCCGGACGCCACCCCGTTCCGCATCGGGTCGGTGTCGAAGCCGGTCGTCGCGACGGCGTTGATGCAACTCGTCCAACGCGGCGAAGTCGAGCCAGACGCCGGCGTCGCCGAATACGTCGACGTCCCCATCGACGGGTACGACGAAGAACCGGTCACGCTCCGTCAACTCGTCACCCACCGAGGCGGTTTCGAGGCGACGAACCGGGGTATGTGGATTCCGGACGCCGAGACCCTCCGACCGCTCGAATCGTACCTCCGCAACGACGCGCAGAAGCGCGTTCGACCGCCGGGTACTGCCGGGTCCTACTCGAACTACGGGTACGGGCTCGTCGGGCAAGTGCTGGCCGCGACGGCGGACGAACCGTTTCACCGCGCGATAGACGATGCGCTCCTGACGCCGGCCGGCATGTCGCGGAGCAGTTTCCGACAGCCCCTTCCCCAACCGCTCGCCGACGCGCACGCGACGGGATACGGCCCGACCGGGATCTATCGCGGCGGTGCGTTTCCGCTTGTCGGACTCCGACCGGCGGGGGCGATGTCGGCGACCGCGACCGACATGGCGCGGTTCCTCGAACTCCAGTTGAATGACGGTCGGGTCAGGGGCGAACGGGTCCTCGAACCGGGGACGATCGGCGCGATGCACGAGCGGTGGGCGACGCATCACGAGCGGTTGTCGGGGATGGCGTTCGGGCTGATCGAGGAGTTCCGCGGCGACGTTCGCACCCTCTGGCACAACGGCGCGACGCTGTCGTTCTACAGCCACCTCGTACTCGTCCCGGAGTACGGCCTCGGCCTGTTCGTGTCGTTCAACGACCCGAATGGGAGCGCCGCCGCGGGCGATGTCGTCGATGGCGTCCTCGACGATGTGCTCCCGGAACCGGACGGGGCGTCACTGTCCCCCGACGGGGCGCCGTCGCGCGCCGAAGCCATCGAGGGAACGTACCGGTCGCTGCAGCGGTCGTACACGTGGCACGACCGGGTGACGTCCGTCCTGAACGCCGCCACGATAGACGTTCGCGTCGCGTCGGACGGGACACTCGTCACGGACCACGGGAACACCACGCGGCGGTGGGTCGAGATCGAACCGCTCGTCTTCGAACGCGTCGAAGGGGGACAGCGACTCGCCTTCGGCGAACGGGACGGAGAGGTTCGGTACCTGTTCCTCGGCGGCAGTCCGACGGCGTACGACCGCGTCGACGGCTTAGAGCGGCTTCGATTCCATGGACTACTCGCGCTCTGTACGGTCCTCGGAACGCTCTCGGCGGTCGTCGGCTGGCCCGCGGCCGCGCTCTATCGGTATCTTCGCCTCGGGAGTACCGCCGCCGGAGGCGATTGGCGAACGCTCCTCGGACGGCGCACGACGCGGGCGAGACTGGTCGCCGGGGGGTCCGCGGTGGCAATCTTCGCGGCGCTGTTCCTGGTCGTCGGACACTTCCTAGCGGCGCCGCTGGTGGTGCTCTCGGACCCCCCGCTCACGTTCCGAGTGCTGTTCGTCGGCCCGGTACTCGGACTGCTCGGAACGCTCGCGGCGGCCGGAATCGGCGTTCGGGCCGGGAGTAGGGGGGAATGGGGTCGAACGAGCGGAGCCCACTACGCACTCGTCGTTGGTTCGCTGTTCGGACTCTGTTGGCTGCTGTGGTACTGGAACCTCCTGCTTCCGCCCGGATGATCCGGAGGTCCCCGGCCTCGGTTTCGCCCGGTTACTCGCCGAGGGCGTCGACGGTGGAGTTCTCCCACCGGCGGCGGTTTTCGAGCGCCCGCTTGCCCTTCTCGGTCAGGTCGTAGTAGTTCGTCCGCCGGTCGATCTGTCCCTTCTCGACGTAGTCCTCTTCGACGAGGGCGTCGAGGTTCGGGTAGAGGCGACCGTGGTTGATATCGTCGTGCTGTTTCTCTAACTCTTCTTTCACTTCTTGGCCCGAAGGCTCGTCGAGTCCGGCGATGACGGTGAGCGTGTCGCGCTGAAATCCGGTGAGGTCGAACACTTGATCGGTCATGTTCTTTCAATTAAAAGCAGATAACATATACTATCTGGCAGGTAATCTTTAATGTCTCTAACTCTTATATTTATGAGGTCGCCAGTACACCGTTCGAGCGTGGCGTTTACTGTCTTCTGAGTGTCACGTTCGGTCGCCGAAAGTCGCGTGTTCCCTACGAGAACGACGGGAGAACTTCCTCCTCGTAGAGGTCGAACGCCGCCTCTTGGTCGTCGCCGATCTGGTGGATGTACACGTGGTCGTAGCCCGCGTCGAGGGCCTGTTGGATGCTGTCGATGTGCTGTTGGGCGTCGGGGCCGGTCATGATGCTGCCCTCGGCGATGTCCTCCTCGGAGACCATCTGCGTCGCTTGCTCGAAGTGCGTCGGCGTCGGCAGAATCGCGCTCAGTTCGCCCGGCAGTCCCGAGTTACGCCACTTCTCGTGGGCGGTGGAGACGCCTTCCTCGTCGGTGTCGGCGACGCAGGCGTGGAGTTGGCAGAGTCGCGGCCCCTCGCCGCCGTGTTCTTCCCACGTCTCTATCACGTCCTGCGGTCCGACCGACCAGAAGCCGTCGCCGATGTCGGCCGCCGCCCGCGCCGCGTGTTCTCCGTACGCCGAGACGCAGATGGGCGGTTGCTCGTCCGGGAGCGTGTAGAGTTGCGCGTTCTCGACGGTGTAGTGCTTCCCCCGGTGACTGACTTGCTCGCCCGTCCAGAGTTTCCGGACGACGTCAACGGCCTCCTCCAGCATCTCCAGTCGAACCTCGTGTTCCGGCCACCGGTCGCCGTAGATGTGCTCGTTGAGGTTCTCGCCCGTCCCGACGCCCGCGAAGAACTGCCGCCCGTCGAACATCGCCGCCGTCGTCGCGGCCATCTGCGCGTACAGCGCCGGGTGATAGCGGAGTATCGGCGGGGTGACGCCAACGCCGACGTCGATGTCGTCGGTCCCCTCCGCGACGCCGCCGAGGGCCGTCCACGCGAACGGCGCGTTCCCTTGCGCGTCTATCCACGGGTGGTAGTGGTCCGAGATGGAGAGGAAGTCGAAGCCGACCTCCTCCGCGCGCTTGGCGTGGTCCACGAGGTCGGTGGGGCTGTGCTCCTCGCTCGATAAGGTGTAGCCAATTTCGGTCATGAGGGGTCGAAGCGGTCGGTCCGAAGCCGACCTTTCGAAGCACTCGACCTGTCATGTCACTAAGTCCACTGCTTGCCTATGGACGGCCGTCCGACCCTCGGAGGAGAACCGACCGCGCGAGCCGAGTCTCCGCCCGCCTCGACTACTCGTCCCGGAGGAACGCCTCGTCGCCGTACCGTTCGCGGAGTTCGCGGAACCGCTCTCGCTGTTCCCGAATCGTCGGCGTGTCGCCCTCGTAGGCGTACTCAAACATCTCCTCGGGGTCGGCCTCGTAGGACTCCAAGCGTTCGACGGCGTCCACCAACGTCTCCTCTATCTCCTCGTCTATCGCCGCGACGCGTTCGTCGGTGAGGCGGCCCGTCTCGCGCAGGAACGACTCGAAGCGGTCGATGGGATCCTTCCGCCGCCACTCCTCGACGTCCGCCTCGTCGCGGTACGCCGAGGGGTCGTCGGCGGTGGTGTGCGCGCCGTAGCGGTACTGCACCGCCTCGATGAGCGTCGGGCGCGGCCGTTCGCCCGCCTCCGACCGCGCCTTCTCGCGGGCCGCCCGCGTCACGACGTACGTCGCCAGCGGATCCATCCCGTCCACCTGAATCCCCTCGAACCCGTAGGCGTGTGCCTTCTGCGCGAACGTCCGACTCGCCGTCTGACGCTCTCGGGGCGTCGAGATGGCCCACTGGTTGTTGTTGCAGACGAACAGGGCGGGAACGTCGTACACGCCCGCGAAGTTGAGCGCTTCGTGGAAGTCGCCCTCCGACGTCGCGCCGTCGCCGAAGTGCGCCACCGCCACCCGGTCTTCGCCGCGGAGTTTCGTCGCCATCGCCATCCCGACGACGTGCGGCAGGTGGTCGGCGATGGTGATGTTGAGGGGGAAGACGTCGATATCGGCGAGTTCGGCGTTGCCGCGTTCGTGCCCCGCCCAGTAGAGGAGGTACTCCCACGGGAACCCGCGCGCGACCACCGCGCCGTGTTCGCGGTACTGGTAGGCGATCACGTCCTCCGGCGCGAGCGCGTAGGTGGACCCTATCTGGGACCCCTCCTGTCCCGCCAGCGAGGAGTACGTCCCCATCCGACCCTGCCGCTGGAGGCTTATCATCCGCTCGTCGAACCGGCGGCAGAAGCGCATGTCGCGGTACATCGCCACGAACGTCTCGTCGTCCAGGTCGGGCACGAGGTCCGGCGCGACGACGGTTCCCTCTTCGTCCAACACCCGCACCCTGTCGTCCGGTTCGCGCGAGAACAGGTCGTCCGTCGGTGCCATCTCACTGAGGTTCGCGGAGGGGCGACAAGAAGTGTCCGGTCGGAGTGCGACACTCAGGCCTCGATTATCTCGACGAGGTTCGACTCGGGGTCGCGGAGGAAGCAGACCCGCGACCCGCTTTCGGTCGTCTGCGGTTCGCTCAGCGTCTCAACGTCGGACGGGAGCGACTCGTGGAACGAGTCGATGTCGTCCACCGCGAAGCCGAGGTGCTTCGCGCCCGAGTGGTTCACCTCCTCGGTCGGAACGTCCTCGCCGGCGGGGTCGTACTCCACGAGTTCGACGCGGACGCCGTCCGCGTCCAAATGAGCGAACCGCCCCGTCGCACCGTCCACGCCCACGGCGGTGGCGAAGGCGTCGCCCGAGACGGTGAAGCGGTCGATCACGTCGAATCCGAGGACGTCGCCGTAGAACTCCACGGAGCGGTCCAGGTCGTCGACGGTGATGCCGACGTGGTGTGCGCGAAGGTCGGTCATACCGTACACCCCTCGCGCCGCCCGGAAATGTGCTTCGTCTCCGCGGTGAGCACGGAGAATCGCCGAGGAGACTGCGCCCCGAGCGTGCACCGATACGATACTCAGTAGTCCAGCAGCGCCAATCGAACGGCGTCGGACAGGCCGGATATCCGCGCCGCGTGCTCCCACGATTCCTCCCGAATGCCGTTCGTGACGTAGGCGAACCCGACGTTCAGTTCCGGGTCGCCCCACCCGAAGACGCTGCCGAGACCGGCGTGGCCGAACATCCGTTCCCGGCTGAACGAGCCGAACATGTCGTTGGCCAAGCCGCCGGTCCAAAAGCCGAGGGCGTACCGCGCCGGTCGAGACAGCGTCCCGTCGGACTCCGTTTCGGCGTGGGTCCGCGTCGCTTCGGCGACCGTCTCTTCGTCGAGGAGGCGCGTCCCGTCGAGTTCGCCGCCGTTGGCCATGCAGGCGTAGAACCGCGCCATGTCCCGCGCGGTTCCGACGCCGTTCGCCGCCGGAATCACCGCTCGGCGGACGGCCTCCTCGTTGAACGCCGCCGCCGACTCGGAGGCGGGGATTCCGAGTCCCTCGCCGGGGTCGCGGCACCGGTCGAACACGTCGAACCCGGTCAGGGTGGCGACGTCGTCCTCTTCGTCCTCGGCCAACCCGATCGACGACCGGTCCATCTCTAAGGGGTCGAACACGTTCTCCGCGACGTACTCGTCGACGCGTTGTCCGCTGATGCGACGGACGAGTTCGCCGACGACCCACCCGTAGTTGAACGTGTGGTACGCCGGCCGTTCGCCGGGTTCGAATACGGGGTCGATGTCCTCCATCGCTCGGACGACCGCGTCCCAGTCGCCCCACTTCTCGGCCTCGTCGTCGAACTCGCCGTACGGGATGCCGGCGGTGTGGCTGAGCACCTGCCGTATCGTGATCTCGGACTTCTGCGCGCCCTCGTCGGCGAACTCGGGCCAGTGTTCGACGACGGGGTCGTCGTAGTCGGCGTCCCCCTCTTCGAGGAGTCGGTGCAACCCCGCCCCCGCGTACGGTTTCGTACACGAAAACAGGAGGTGGCGGGTCTCTTCGGTGGTCTCGCCGCCGTCCGGACCGGTCGTTCCGCCCGCGAAGTCCACGACGAGTTCGCCGTCGACGTAGACGGCGAGTTGGGCTCCGTGGTGCAAACCGACGGCGAGATGACGGTCGAACTCTGCCCTGAGTCGCTGTCTGTCGCTGTCGCTGAGTCGTGGCACGACCCTAATGATCTTTTATTGATGATAAGCGTTTGGGAGAGGCGAGGGAGTCGCAGACGAACGCTCGTACGCGTGTCCGAAAGCCCTCGACCCGCAGTCAGTGCCGCCCCGCGCGCGTCGTCCGGACGGACATCGTCGTGAGGACGACGCCGCAGAGACAGAGGAGCGTGCTGAGGAGGAGTCCGATGACGAGCGAGAGCGTCCACGTCGCCTCGGCGGTGACGGTCCACCAGACGCCGACGAACCCGACCGCCGCCAGCACCGCGCCGGGCGCGCCGAGGAAGAACCGGGGGTAGCGGATGCCGCCCGTCCGGAGGAGTCGCACCGCGACGGAGAAGCCGTGCCGGACCGGGTTCGACGTGTTCGGGTCGGGAACGTCGTAGTTGACGGAGATGGGCACCTCGGTGACCGTCAGGCTGCGTTCGCTGGCCGATTCGAGCATCTGCGATTCGACGCCGAATCCCGCGTCGGTCACCGCCACCGTCTCGATCGCGGTTCTGTCGAACGCGCGAAAGCCCGACTGGGAGTCGGTGACGGAGTACCCCGTGTTCGCCTCCGTGATGCCGTCGAGGACTCGCTGGCCGACGCGGCGGTACAGCGCCGTCTCTCCCCGGTTCCCGTCGAGATACCGGCTCCCGATGACGATGTTGGCCGGCCCCTCGGCGCACGCCGTGAGAAGCGCGTCCGCCTCCTTCGGTCGGTGCTGCCAGTCGCCGTCCACGAGGACGAGGTACTCCCAGTTGTTCTCGCGGGCGTACTGGAAGGCGTTCTCGATGGCCATCCCCTTCCCGCGGTTGGTGTCGTGTCTGAGGACGCGCGCGCCCGCCGCCGCGGCGAGTTCGGCCGTCGCGTCCGTGCTCCCGTCGTCCACCACGAGGACTTCCTCCGCGACAGTCAGCGCCTCCAGCACCACGCTCCCGATGGTCGCAGCCTCATTGTACGCCGGAATTACGATTAACGCGTCTGTTCGCCCGGCTTCTTCGGGCACCGTTTGCCTCGCCTCGCCCGTCTCGACCATCCTGTCCATCTTTTGCTGAGCATTACCGCGGACGGAATAAGTGCTTTCGTGCAAAAGAGTACATAAGACCTATTAACCGCGAAATAGTGTAGCGTCCGACGCACGACGAGCGCTGTTTCCGTTTTTCGGGCTCTCTCCGCCGTAGACGGCCGGTTCACGCACCGGCCGGCGTCTCCCCCTCGGACCAGACGGGCGACTCGACGGAACGCGTCGGTCGCCACGGTGAGATAGGCTTAAGAAGCTAATTCGCCGCCCTCGGGTTTAATTTCCAACTTCAAAATTCGGTATTTTGTGCGGGGTCGAACAGGTTGTGATATCGCGGTCGGTCACGGCCACGCCCGCGGGCGAGTCCGAATCGATTGGATTTCGTCGTCAGCGAACGGTCCTCGCCGTACGAAGTATCATCCGCAGGATATGAATTAGGAGCGCGTGACGGAGAACCGCAAGACGCGGATCGTACTCGAAGATTGAACTGTCTGATACGGGGGCACAATGCACCGCACCGCCCATTTACCTTTCGAAGGCCTTCACGCCAGGGCTGTCATTCCGACTCGATTGGGACTGCGGTACAGCGTTATGTGTCCGGAGGCTGTTATCTACGTCGGACCTATGACACGCGACGACCTTCGGACGGCTGCGGAGGACAGCGCGAACCCGCACGGCGACTCGTCGGGAGTCACGTTCGACCGGCGGACGGCGATAAAGACGGCCGTCGCTGGACTGGGAGCGGTGACCCTGCCGTGGGGGACTGCCGCGGCGTCGTCGCGGACGGACACTCAGTCCGACGACCTGCACTCGCTGATGATAACCGCCAACGGCCCGTTGGAGTACGAGTTCACCGTGGACGGGACGTTGGAGGCGGACACGGAGCACGGCGACTTCTCGGCCGACAGCGACGACGAACCGAAGTACGTCGAGAACAGTCCCAGCGTCTACACGGTGATAGACGAGACGGGGCCGACGCTGGAGAACGCGGGCGGGACGGCGTTCCATGGTGACCGGTTCCTGGTCGATTACTACGCCCACCTCACCCTCGACGCGCACCCCGACTACGAGGCGAACGTCTACCTCGACGAGACGCTGGTGACCGTGGACGAACTGAACCGGATGCAGTTGACGGACCCGAGCCTGCATACCCTGACGATAGCGGCGAACGGCCCCACCTCGTACGAACTGCAGGTCGAACCGGAGATGACGCCCGACCACAAGGGCGGGAACTTCTCGGCGGACGAGGACGACGCGCCGACGGAGAACGCCGACGGGACGTTCACCGCCGCGGGCACGACGGGACCGCTCTCGAAGGAGGCGGGCGCGAAAACCGTGCTCGGGGACCGCTACCTGTTCTCGGGGTCCGTCGAGACGCTGGACCTCCAGTTGAGCGACTCGTCCCACGAGAAGTACGTCTACCTCGACGAGAAACCGGTGAATCCGAGCGTCGTCCGACAGATGCGATTCTGAGGCGGCCGACGCGCGTCCGCGGACGGCGACTCGCCTCTCCGCGGCGGATTTTCGGACGCCCGCCGTCACCGCGGGACGGTACTTTTTTGACACCCCGTCGCCGCAGAGCGGTGCGGTAGCGCACCGAATCGGGACTCGACTCCCGCGCCGGGAGGAGCAAGCGACCCCGTGCGCGCGCCCGACGGTGTGCATCCCGCGGTCATCGTGCACGCCGCGCACGGTGAACGTCGAGAGCAGTTATCTGTCTCGGCGTTGTCATCAGTAACTGGTATGAGAGAGAACGACTATCAAACGAGGCGGGCGGACGGTCCCTCCCAGTCCAGAGCGAGGGGCGCGACGTTCGACCGACGGACGGCGATAAAGGCGGCCGTCGCCGGACTGGGGGCGGCGAGTCTCCCGGTCGGAAGCGTCGCGGCGGAGGGGACCGACGAGTCGGACGACGTCCACACGCTGATGATCGCCGCGAACGGCCCGACGGAGTACGAGTTCACCGTGGACGGGACGTTGGAGGCCGACACCGTGGGCGGCGACTTCTCCGCCGACGACGACGACGAACCCGGCGACGGGCCGGGCCCGTACAACGCGGCAATCACGGACACGACGGGACCGTTACCCGAGGACGCGGGCGGGACGACGTACCTCGGCGACCGGTATCGAACCTTCGGGTACATCTCGTTCGAGGTGGAAGACTCCGGGTACGACGTGAACGTCTACTACAACGGCGACCCCGTCGCGCCCGCCGACGTACCCGACTGGCAGACCGACGACGGCGACCTGAACCTCCTGACTATCGCGGCCAACGGTCCCACCGAGTACACCATCCAGGCGGAGGGCACGTTGAACCCCGACACCGTGGGCGGTAACTTCTCCGCCGACAGCGACGACGAACCGGTCGAGAACGACGACGGGACGCTCACCGCCGCGGACGAGACGGGACCGCTACCCGCCGACGCCGGCGGGTTAACGTATCTCGGCGACCGCTACCTGTTCTCCGGAACGGTCGAGGAACTGAGCCTCACTCCCGCCGACCCCTCGTACAACGTGGAGGTGTACCTCGACGAGCGGATAGTCTCTCCCTCGACCGTCCGGGACAACGACTTCTGACTCCCTCCCCGAGACCGTTTCCGAAATTCGGCTTCGGATGCGCCGCCATCCGGGGTCGGTTCTCTGATCCACCCGAGGCCACCGTCGGGACTCACGTACCCTCGACGATTGCGGGGACTCTGACTCGTTTCGGGGTCCCCAGTAGCTGGTGGAGTTGCCGATAGGTGACATAATCACACGCTCTCGGGTACTATGTCGTGATGGCGTCCGTATGCGTTCTGAATGGTCGTCGCGCAGATGCGCTCGCAGCGAAGCTCAGGGCGTTCTCTCGAATCAACCGTCTCCCGGAGACGCTGGGATACAACGTCGCGTACGTTCTACTCGCAGCGGGTATCGCAAGTCCGGGCTACAGCGTCTTCTTTAGCCGCGAGGACGTAGCGCTGATAGCGCTCGTGTTTGGCGCGGCGATGCTGACCAAGATGCAGGCCTCCATCGCCGACACACTCCACGACTACGCGGTAGACAAGGCGAATCCGGAAAAGGAAGTCACGTCGCACGCGGTAGAGGAGTTCGGTCACGAAACTGCGTACACGCTACTTGTGGGAGAACTCGTACTCGGTCTCGTTCTCTGGGCGCTCGTCTCGTTGGAAACGAATTCGGCGTTGTTCGTAGCGTGGGGAAGCGTTCTTGCGCTCTGCGGATTCGCCTACTCGTATCCCCCACGGTTCAAGGAGTGGGGCGTGTTTAACCACATCGTGACGACGGGCGCTGATGTATTCTGCGTGCTTCTGCCGCTGATATGGGTGGTCGGTACGCCGTCGGTCGAGAGCATCTCGCGAGCACTCTCATCGTCGTGTTTCTCTACTCGTTCGGTTATCACGTCCTCCACCAAGCAGCAGACACGTATTACGACCAAGAGTCCGGACTGAAGACGTTCACGCAGGATATCGGCGTGAGCTGGAGCGTCTTGTTAGCGGCCGTCCTCACCGGAGCGAGTGGACTGGTCGCTAGCCTCATCGGAGCGTGGTACGGCGCGTTAGGGATACTCGTCGTGAGCGCCGGGTACCTCTCCCTCTATCTGCTCGTGAGAGGTCGCTCCGAACGGATCCAAACGGACATCGTCGCTACAGTCTTCGACGTGGGTTACTGGGCTACGTTTCTCAACGGTGTGTTCGCCCTCGATATCTTGTTTTTGTTATAATTCCACCCCTTATATAATGGTATCGTACTTACATTTTTACCTGCTGCATACAGCCAACGTGTATGTACGAGTCCCCGAGCATTTCCCTCCGAGAGACGCTCCACAAGAGGTTCGAGATTCTCGAAACCCTCAGGGAAAACCCGCAACGAAAGCCCGAGTTAGTCGCCGACGTGGAGAGCTCTCGTTCCACTATCGATCGGGCGGTGGCAGAACTGGTGGAGAACGGTTGTCTCGAGAACGTCGACGGGGAATACCACCTGACTCCGTCGGGACGAGTGTCCTACAGCGTCCACCGAGAGTACATCGACAGGATGGACGACGTTGCTCAGACGGCCGAAGTGCTCAACGAAAACCCTAGCCTCAAAGAGATGGATATCACGTTCCTGCGGGAAGCAGAGGTTCACGTGGGGGATAGATATATTCCTGAATCAACACTCGAACCGAGTATCGAACGGTTACAGAACGCATCTCGTCTCGTAGGACTCGCGCCGATAATCCTCACTTCGTATATCGACTTGGTGGAGGCAGCCGTCGACGAGAACGGACTGTCTGCGGAGATTATCATTCATCGGGACGCAGTCAAGAGGCTCTTGGACTTCAGGGACTCCTTCACGGAAATCGTCAAGAGAGGGGACGTTACCCTGTACGTCACGGAGGACGTCCTTCCGTATTCACTCTGGGTGATGGAGGGCGACCGGAAGGACACCGCCGGGGTCACGGTCCACCAACACAAGGGCGTCCAAGGATTACTGTTGAACGAATCACCACGGGCGGTCAGTTGGGCGAAAGACCGGCTGGAATCGTTCAAAGAGGGTTCGGTTCCGTACCGGCCGTCAGAAGAGTGACTATGCCAGATTCGCTCGACGGCACTCGACGGAGACGCTAACAGATGTCTCACGATACGTCCAAACGATCACCCTCGAACAGTCCGCCAGAACCGCCGACACTTCCACTGGTGGGACACACCCACCAGTTCCTCCGCCGAAATCCGTTAAAGTGGTTCACAGAGTTGAACGAAGAGTACGAGTCCACCGTCCAGTTACGGATTGCGGGTCAGCGTCTCATCCTCCCCACTCGGCCGAGCGACATTGAGCGAGTTCTCGTCTCGAACAACGAAAACTACCGAAAAGGAGGGTTCCAGAAACGAGTGACGAGGTCCCTCCTCGGAGACGGATTAGTTCTCGCAGAAGGCGAGGAGTGGCGGACGAACCGGAGGGCCATCGAGCCTGCGTTCTACTCGCAGCAGATCGAGAAGTACCGAGACGTAGTACGCTTCCACGCGAGGTCGGTCGCAGATGAGTTCTCCGACGGGGATGTAATCGACCTCGAAGTGGAGATGAAGCGTCTCACGCTCAACATCATCGTCGAAGTGTTGTTCGGAGTTGACTTGTCCACCGAGTCGTGGGAGCTCAAACCGGCGTTCGAGCGTATCTTGGCGCACTTCGAACGGATCAGTCGAACCTACATCTACCTCCCGGAGTGGATTCCGACGCCCGAGAATCTCGCGTATCGGAGGGCCCTCAACACGCTCGATACGGCCGTAGAGGAACTCGTTGAACAGCACCGGGCAAGGGGGAAAGAGAGTTTGGCGGTGCTCGGCCGACTGCAGAACTCAGAGCTAACGCAGAACGAGCGACCGGTCAGGGACGAAGTGGTGACGCTCTTGGTCGCAGGGCACGAGACGACTGCGCTCGCGCTCACTTTCACGGGGTACCTGTTGGCGACTCACCAAGAGACACAAGCGACGCTCGCGAAGGAAGTGCGGGAACTCCCGGTTCGGACGCTCCTCCAACGGCGAGGTGAGTACTCCGTACTCGATAAAGTACTGAAGGAATCGCTCAGGTTGTTTCCGCCCGTGTTCGGTATCTTCCGACAGCCCACTACCGACGACTCGCTGAGCGGATACCGCGTCCCCGCCGGGTCCCTCGTGGCGCTCAACCAATGGGTCGTCCATCGCGACCCCCGGTGGTTCGACGCTCCGACGGAGTTCCATCCGGAGCGTTGGTCGATCGAATTCGAACGTGAACTCTCACCGGGCGCGTACTTCCCGTTCGCCGGAGGACCGCGGCGGTGCGTCGGGGAACGGTTCGCGTTGATGGAGGTCAAAATAGTCCTCTCCGAACTCCTGAAGCGGTTCGAGTTACGTCCGGAACTACGCCAGCCTCTGGAAGTCGTTCCCTCGCTGACCACGCAACCAGCAACCGAAATTAGAATCAGCGTACACGACCGAGCGGAGTAGAAGGAAAAGGGGACCCGTCGCCGAACCCGCCTCCTGGCCTTCGTAGCCGCGTCTCACTGAAGATTACTCTTCGACCACCGGTACGCGAACGTTGGGATGATCATCACGATAGCGATGAGCAGAAACATGAACCACTGGTCGGCGAACAGGGTCGCGTTGATGCGTCCTCCGCGAGTGACCGTCCACCCGCTGAGGGCGACTGCCCAAGCGAGGACTGCGAGTACGTAGAGATACGCGAAATCACGGAGGACGTCGGGGAAGCGAGGCATTGTAAGAAGTTGTAGGATGGATTAGTTAGATTTTTCGGGCTTTAGAGGCAGTTCCTCGCGACGTACGTACACGCCCCGGAGAGGCCGATGAGCGTGAGGTTCGGTGCACAGAGCGAGAGGAGGAGGACGAAACAACCCAGCGCTCCAACGCCCGTGAGACCGCATCCGACCGAGGCGAGGGTACAGTGCGGAACCGCCATGACCACGTCCACCGCGCACGTCGCCGCTTTCGAGTCGCACGTCGAGACGAGAGTCGAAAATCCTCCTGTGCTCGCGCCGAGCAGTTCCTCGATAGTGGTCTCTTCGAGTACTCGATTCAGTTGTGCGTCGATTACGTATGTCGCATCCTCGAACGTAGCGATATAGGCTCCGCTCCCCGGGATATCGAGTTCCCCACTCGAGGATTCGCCCGTCACGTTGACGAGACCGATCATCTCGACGAACGCGCTCGGTTCGTCGACTACATCCTTCGCCCGTTCGACCTCGGAGTCGGTCGTCCCTCGCGTGAAGAGAACCGGGTGGTCGGCCCCCTCCGTCATCAGCCTGCCAGACTCGGAATTGGGCCACTCGAGCCCGCGCGAGAGTTTCTGACGGACGCCCGCCGGCACCTCAGACGACGAAAGTGAAGCACCGGCGTTTGCTATCTCGCCAGCGGGGTCGTACGTGACAGCCAGTTTGCCGTACTCGAGGGGCACGTTCAAGGTGTACCCCATCTGCTCGTCGTTGAGGTAGATATCTGTTCGCGTGGTGTCTTCCGGACGGGCTTCGGGACGGACGAGGGTGTCGAGTAAATGTTCAGCTGCTTCTGTCTTCGTCACGGCCGTAGCCGACTCGGAGTCGACTTCCGAGTCTTCCTTTCGAATCTCTATCTCCGTCTCGTCGGACCGCCCAGCGGCGGTTCCAGACATCCCTACCGCGCTCGCCGCTCCGATAGTTCCGAGGAAGCTCCGGCGTCCGATGGAGCCGTCGTCCGACCGACGTCTCTCGGAGAGCGTCTCCCACATCTCTGCACACCCTCCTCCATCTTCTGCACGTTCACTGAGTTCCTCTTGATACTGGTCTGCGTTGGGTTCGTCGTTCGACATTCGGGATCTCCTCGCATCACCCGACGTGAATTACCAACATTACCTCCCCGGCTGGGTGAATTTGCGGTATCGGGTAATTTCACCGAACACATACCGTGTGCTCACGAAAACAATTCGATGGAGGAACCGACACGATATCCGAACTTTACTCTCATTAGATGTGTTCGTGGGTGACGATGTGATAAGAGGCGTGCTCGGCCTTCGGTCAGTGAAGGGCCTCTGACACCTATCTAACGGCGACGCCGAACGCCCCGCTTTCCGACAGCTACGCACACTTATGGCTGTCATCGGCGTACGGTCACTAGTGTGAGCGACGCCGAGGCGGACGCCGCGGTGGAACGCATCGCGCTCCTGGCGCGTTCGACGGCGCGGGCGACGCTACTCGCCGAGTTGGTGCAGCGACGGGAACTCCGCAGGCGCGAACTCGCGGAGTGCGTCGACGTCTCTCGGACGACGCTCCAGCGAAATCTCGACACGCTCGCCGCCGCGGGATGGGTCCGGCGGACGGGGCGGACCTACGAAATCACGAAGGCCGGCGACGCCGTGGCGCGGGCGTTCGCGGAGTTGCGCGAGGTGGTCGAAATCACGGAGCGACTGTCTCCGTTCCTGCGGTTCGTCCCTCGAGGGGAGTTCGACGTAGACGTTCGGAGCCTCGCGGACGCGGACATCCACCTCCCGGACCCGCCGGACCCGTACGCGATACGTACCCGCCACGTCCGCGCGTTGAGCGAGATGGACGAGTGTCGGATGGCGGTGCCGTTCACCGGTCTCCACGCCCACGAGACGCTTCGCGACCGAATCGTCGGCCACGGGGCGCGGGCGGAACTGGTGGTCGAATCCGACGCGGCGGAGACGCTCCGGACGAAACCGCGGTACGCGTCGCTGTACGACGAGATGACGGCGACGGACCGGTACCGCGTGTACGTCCACGACGGACCGCTTCGCTACGGCGTCGCTCTCATCGACGACACCGCGCAGTTCGTCGCTCACGAGGAGTACGAACCGCGCGCCCTCGTGGAGATGGACGACGACGATGCCGTCTCGTGGGCCGCGGCGGCGTTCGCCGAGTACAAGCGCGAGGCGACGCCCCTCACGTAACCGCGTCGTCCTCTCTCGTCGCCGGTGATAGTCCACGTAATTCTGTTCTCCTTGCTCGTTCTTCGAGAGTAGCGCCGTACCCCTCGCTTATTCAGACGAGTACAAAATCGGCAGACAAACCGGGAACCGAAGTAAGGAAGAGAATCATATTACCCGACGATCGAAAATATCGCAGCCGGTATCGTCGGAACGTCCGTTTACTCGACCATTCTGTGTTTCCATAGATGAGAAATACGAGCCCAAGCCGCGCATATCCGACAAAAATTTTCGTACTCATCGAGACGAGCGCCACGTCCTCGGCGACTCCGTCACTCGGTGGCCGCGTTCACCGCGTCGAGGAGGGCGTCGTGGGCCTCGCCGTTCGAGGCGACGATACCTCGGGCGTGGGGACGCCACGGGTCGCCGTCGAGGTCCGTGACGGTGCCGCCCGCCTGCGTGACGTGGTACGCGCCGGCGACGGTGTCCCACGCGTTCGGGTCCTCGTCGAAGGCGACGGCGGCGTCGAGGGCCCCCGAGGCGACCATCGAGAGCGTCAACTGCGCCGACCCGAGTCGTCGCACCTCGCCGAACCGTTCGGTGAGTATCTCCGAGAGCGACCCGACGGTGTCGGCGTTCCCGGCCGTCCACCGAAGCGTCGGAGCGACGACGAACGTCTCCGAGTCCGTCGCGTCGGTCACCGAGACGGACCGTCCGTCGCACCGCGTGCCGTTCTCCGTCGCCCGGTACGTCTCCCCGCGCGCCGGGGCGACGTTGACCGCGCTCAGCGGCGTTCCGTCCTCGACGACGGCGACGCTCGTCGTCCAGTCGTGCATCCCCCGGGTGTAGTTCTGCGTCCCGTCGATGGGGTCGATAATCCACGCGTACCCCTCCTCGGGGACGGTCTTTCGCTCCTCTTCCTCCTCGCCGACGACGGCGTCGTCCGGAAAGTGGTCGCGGATGACCGACACGACGCGGCGCTGCGTCGTTCGGTCGATGTCCGTGACGACGTCCGTCTTGCTCGACTTCCGCTCGACGGTCAGGTCAGACCGGAAATGCCGGTTCGCGTACTCGGCTCCCTCGTGGGCCGCATCCACCGAGAGCGTCTCTCTCGTCGTCATACCGAGAGGCTCGCAGCCGGTCGTAAAGTAACCCCGGACTCGGGACTCCGTATCACCGGGACGCGCGGCGACTGACCGCCGAGAGGCGTGCTGTGCGCTACCGTGACCCGAGAACATCGGTGCGGTTCGCGCACGCTCGGACCGAGTGAGAATCCACAAAAGAAGTTACACAATCACCGAGGCGGAGCCGATCCGCCAGTCCGGTAGCGAAAACCGCCGACGGGAAGGTTCGTTACCTCTCCTCAACGATGTCTATCTCGTGCGGCGGTGCGTCGACGATGGCGAGATCGCGGCCTCGAACCGTCGTCCCGCCGAGCGTCGGGGTTCGGTTTCCGGGGTCGATCTCGAGAGGCTCCGCTCGGAAGTTCAGGACCCACGTGTAGCCGTCGCGTTCGGCGAGTCGAACGAACTCGGGGAGGCGTTCGCCGAACGGAACGTCGGCCCGTTCGAGGAGAGCCGTCGTAATCGCGTCGGCGAGTTCCGCTTCCGGCCAAACGCCGGCGTACGCGGCGTGTCCGTTCCCGTAGTCGTTCCTGACGATAGCCGGTTCGCCTTCGGCGACACCGGTCTCGTGCCGGCCGACGACGGGCGCTTCGTCCGCGGTGAGCCACTCCGCCCACGTCCTGTACTCGTAAGTTTCACCGTCGTAGCTGACCCGCTTCTCCAGGCCGGGTGCGAGACTCTCGTGTTGCTCGACGCGCGCGCCCAGAGGCTCCGCTAGCGGACCGGGTGCGAGTTCGTCTCGGAGTTTGTGGTACTCGTCCTTCATCGCGGTTCGGATCGTCAGAAGCAGTTCGCCGCCGTCGGAAACGTAGTCGGTCAACCGCTCTGAGAGCTCCTGATCGACGAGGTGCAGCGACGGTGCGACGACCGCCGCGTACTCGCTCACGTCCCTGCTCGCCGGCACGAGGTCCACGGTCACGCCCCGAGAGCGAAACGCTCGGTAGTACGCTCGGAGGTGCGCGAAGTAGTGGAATTCGGGCGTGTGGGGTTTGGTTTCGAGCGCCCAGAGGCTATCGTAGTCCACGAGCATCGCCACGTCCCCGGACGGTGCATCGAGGTCCGGGAGTTCCGCGAAGTCCCGGGCGGCTTCCGTCGCCTCCGCGAGGCCCCGGTCCGGTGAACCGTCGTAGTTGTTCAGTCCGCCCCAGTACTGCTCCTGTCCGAAGCGGCATCGCCGCCAGCGGAAGTACGAGACGACGTCACAGCCGTGAGCGACCGCTTGGTGGGACCAGAGTCGGACCATCCCGTCGGCGGGTTCCGCCGAATACGGATACGCACGGATGTCGCCGGACTGGCTCTCCATCACCCAGAACGGCCCGTCGCTCGCGCCGCGGTAGAGCGCGTGGTTCATACCGACCATATCCGGGTCCCCAACCCGTTGGAGCGTGGCTCCCTCCTCCGAGGCGGGGTCCGGCGCATCCGGTATCTGCTGGCTGAAGAGCGTCGGATAGCAGTCCCAGGCCGCGAAGCTCAGATCCTCGCTCACGGAGAAGGCGTCGATGTCGGGGAAGTTGCCCATGAAGTTGTGAGTGACGAACCACCGGGAGTTCGTCTCCCGAAGAATCCCCGTGTGAAGCCGATTGTACTCCGCGACACTGTCGGACGCAAACCGCTTGTACTCCAACAGGCGGGACGGGTGGTGCTGGTCCTGCGCGGGCGTCGGACCCGGGAGGTCGACCTCGGCGAACGACCCGTACTCCTGGCTCCAGAACGCGTTCCCCCACGCCTCGTTGAGGGCGTCGACGGAGTCGTACTTCTCGCGGAGCCACGTCCTGAACGCCGAAGCGCAATCGTCACAGTAGCAACGCGTCGTATCGTGACAGCCGAACTCGTTGTCTGTCTGCCAACCGGCGACGTACTCATTGTCTGCGAAGCGACTCGCCATCTCCTCTATGATCCGCCGACTCTCCCTCCGGTACACCGGCGAATTAAAGCAGTAGTGCCGACGGCTACCGAACTCGCGGGGCGTACCGTCCCGCTCTTCTTGGCGGATACTCGGGTACTCGTCGAGAAGCCACTTCGGCGGCGTCGCCGTGGGCGTACAGAGTACCGCTTTCATCCCGGAGTCGCCGACGAGGTTTACGGCCTCCTCTAACCACTCGAACTCGTACACCCCCGGTTCGGGCTCCATCCGGTTCCAGGAGAACTCGGCCATGCGGACGTACTCGATTCCCGATTCCGCCATCCGCTCGATATCAGCTTCCCACTGCTCGCGGTCCCAGTGCTCGGGGAAGTAACAGACTCCCGTGTTCATCGCACTCCCAAAGCCGGGCGAGGGTAGTAAATCCCTCACATATTTTGAGGAGGAAGACGGCCGGACGAGGGCAGTAACTGCAACGAACCACGGCACCTCTCGACCCGTTCGCACCGAAGCGCCGCGCCGCGAAGCAACGACACAGATCCGAGCGTTCGACCGATTCCTGCGAAAGCCATCGAAGTACAAAAACATATGTCCAGAAAACGGCGCTGTCGCCTGCGTTGGCTTCGAGTTGTCTCCGGCGAGAGAGACATCCGACGACTCCACCGCGACAAGTGAAGACACCGCCGCCACTTCCTCTTGTCCGAGGACGGCTAGCAGGCGCGTCGCACACCGCGTAGGGTCACAGGTGGCTCCCTCGCGACGAACAGTCCACCGGTACGCCCAGCGTCCGTTTTGTAGAACAGAACACTTATTGAGAAGGCGATAATATTAATGGATAATCATGGACGCTAAACATCCGGTGAAGACCACCGAGAAGACGCTCGCCCTCATCAACGAGTTGGCCGAGCGTGGTCCCTGCGGCGTGACCGAGTTAGCGAACAGTCTCGACATGGGAAAGAGCGCGGTGCACAGCCACCTCTCGACGCTTCGGAAGCACCACTACGTGTTGAAAGACGGCGACGACTATCAACTCGGTCTGAAGTTCCTCGAACTCGGCGGCAATATCCGGAAATCCATGGAGTTCTACCAGGTCGCGGAACCGGAGGTGAAGGCCATCGCCGCCAAGACGGGCGAACTCGCCAACCTGCTGGTCGAAGAGCAGGGGATGGGGGTGTACCTGATGCGCTCGAAGGGCGACCGGGCGGTGGACTTAGACACCTACGCCGGCCTCCGAACCCACCTCCACACCACGGCGCTGGGGAAAGCCATCCTCGCGTACCTCCCGGAGTCCCGGGTCGAGGAGATAGTCGAGCAACACGGCCTCGAACGGAAGACGCCGCGGAGCATCGGTTCTCGGGAGGAACTGTACGAAGCGATCGACGACATCCGCGAACGCGGGTACGCCATCGACGACGGGGAGCGTCTCGAAGGGTTGCGCTGCGTCGCGGCCCCCGTCAAAACCTCCTCGGACAAGGTGTTGGGCGCGATAAGCGTCTCCGCCCCGGCGAGTCGCGTCAGCGACGACGACCTCCACGGCGAGTTCTCCGAACAAGTCCTCAGTGCGGCGAACGTCGTTGAACTCAACATAAACTACTGAGGGCCCATTCTCGGTTTCGGAGACGGCCCCTTCTCCGGGCCACCTCTCGGACCCTGTTCGCTGGCCTCGAAGGCCGTTACGGATCTACGTCCGTAACGAACATCGTTCCGACGATCCGGTTCGTTCTGTAGTAGAGAATCCAAGGAGCGCCGACGAATTCGCAGTTCCGTACTCGGGACGCTCCGCTCGCAGTCGGTCCGAGAGGGGGTCGGCGAGAGAGAAGGCGTCCCCGGGACGACGTTCCACCTCGCCGGCGACAGACGCGAGCGCTGGTGAGCAGTGGCGGTAGTACGTGTCGACGTCGGAACATCAACTCCGGGAAGGTGGCGGACGTGCTGGGTCCCTCGACGGCCGACGGTGCGAATGTCATCCAGTACGACCGGACCGGCGGCACCAGCCAGCGGTGGACGTTCGACTCCGTGGAGACCGTCCGGTCCGCGGACGACGGTCGGCCGTGAGGAGGGCGTACCGTCGCTGGATCGCCCGCCGAGTAGCGGAGGAGGGAGACGCCGATAGTCACGGCTTCTCTAACTGTTAATTGCGCTAGTTATTTATGAAAATAACTACTACTTTCGGTGGGTTTAATATCTCACAACTAACAGGCGGTAGTACATGGTTAAACATGACGCAGGTCCCGAGACGAACAGACGGACGTATATAGCCGCGCTCGGCACCGGACTCGCCGCCGGGCTGGCGGGCTGTGCCGGCGGGAACGGCGGGGGAGAGAACGGCGCGACGAGCGGAAACGGCGGTGGCGGCAGCGGAAAGTGGAACGAGACGCTCGAAGTGCTTCACGGCTGGTCCGGCGGCGACGGCGAAGCCGCGGTGAGCGCCCTCATCGAGGCGTTCCGCGAGGAGTACCCCGACATGGAGACGAACTTCCAAGCCGTCGGGGCGAGCGCGAACGTCAACCTGAACGCAACCATCCTCCGTCGGATGGTGAACAATAACCCGATGAGTTCCTTCGCCAACTGGCCGGGGAACAACTTGGAGCGCTATCGAGGTCACCTCATGGACCTCGAGAAGGACGTCTGGGAGGCCGAGGGATACAAGGACGTGATACAGGACCGGGCCATCGAACTCTGCACCTTCAACGACAAGATGCCCGCCGTCCCGCTAGGATCTCATCGGATGAACAACTTGTTCTACAACATCAAGGTGTTCGAGGATGCCGGCGTCGATCCCAAGAGCCTCAACTCAATGGACGCGTTGATGTCGGCGCTCAAGACGATTAAAGAGGAGACGGACGTGACGCCGATGGGGCAGGCGATGAAGGCGCCGTGGACCGTGCTCCAACTCTGGGCGCAGGTCCTCATGAGCCAATCGGGCGTCGACGCGTACACGAACTTCATCGAGGGGAAGGGGAACAAACAGAAGATCGTCAAGTCGCTGAAGACGGTCAAGGAGATACAGCAGAACTACATCACCTCGGACGCCTCCTCGGTCAGCTTCACCGACGTGGGCGGGAAGATGATAAACGGCAAAGTCGCCTGCATGCACCAGGGCAACTGGCTGGCGGGGCAGTTCCGCTCGAACGACTCGTTCAACTACCAGGAGCAGTGGGGGTGGATTCCGTTCCCGGGCACGGAGGGCGTGTACTGCTACCACCTCGACTCCATCGTCGCGCCGATGAACAACCCCTCCAAGGAAGAGACCATCGCGTGGGAGAAGTTCGTCGGAACGAAGAAGGCGCAGATCGCCTTCAACAACCTGAAAGGCTCGGTTCCGCTTCGAACCGACATCGACCCGAGCGAACTGAGCGACTTCATCGCCATGACGTACAAGGACCTCACCAGTTCGGAGAAGTACCCACCGACCATCGCGCACGGACTGGCCGTCCCGCCGGAGCAGATGGGTAACTGCAAGACGGCGATGAGCGAACACATGATGGGGCCGTACGACGTCAACGCGGCGGCGGAGGCTCTCCTCAAAGCCGTCTCGGGGTAACGTAATCGCATTAACAACACAATTTATTACGACGGAACTGAACACTCTTACCGATGGGTACGACCGAAAGGACCGAAACGGCCTCGTCGTCGACCGAGGAGGTGGACTGGGAGACGAAGCTCAGGTACTTCCTGAACAGCGACTTCGTCCGCTCGTCGCCGTACTGGGGGATTCCGTTCCTCATCATGGGAATCGCCGTGTACGGCGGAATCGGGTTCAACCTCTCCATCTCCCTGACCGACGCGAAAGGGCTGACTCCGCCGGATTACAGCAATCTGGACTTCGAGATGTATCGACAGGCGTTGACCAGCGACGCCTTTATGCAAGCCGCGCAGAACAACTTCGTGCTCCTCGTCGTGTTCACGACGGTCTGTCTGTTGCTCGGTCTGTTCTTGGCGGTGCTGTTGGACCACGGCATCCGCTACAAGGACAAGATTCAGACCATCTATCTGCTGCCGATGAGCCTCTCGTTCGTCGTCACGGCGCAGATGTGGCTCTGGATGTTTAACCAACAGAACGGACTTCTCAACATCATAGTGACCGCGTTCGGCTTCGAGCCGATAAACTGGATCGGAAACCCGTCTATCGCGCTCGGGTCGGTGATATTTGCGCTCATCTGGCAGTTCAGTGGGTACACGATGGTCGTGTACCTCGCCGGACTCCAGTCACTCCCGGACGACCAGTTCGAGGCCGCTCGCGTCGACGGCGCGAGCACGGTCAAGACGTACCTCCGCATCATCATCCCGCAACTCAAGGAGGCGTCGGTCAGCGCCGCCGTCATCCTGATGGTGTTCGCCCTCAAGGCGTTCACGTTCCTGTACGCGCTCACGGGACGGTACCGCCCCCCGAACGGCACCGACATCCTCGCGACGCTGATGGTGAGGCAGGCGTTCAAGTACGGGAAGTGGGCCTACTCGGCCGCCATCGCCACCTACTTGCTCCTCTTGGCGCTGGGGGTCATCGCACCGTACCTCTACTACCAGTACAAGCAAGGGAGTCTCTGAACATGTCGCGATCAACCTCGGACGGCGGAATAGACGTCGCCTCGTTCGTCGAGGACTGGAACCTCGCTCGAATCGCCCAGTACGTGCTGGTGATACTCTTCATCGGCTTCTTCCTCGCACCGCTGGAGACGGGCTTGATGACGGCGCTGAAGACGAACGAAGCCGTCGCTCGGTCGATACCGCTCGTGCCGCCGACCGGCGAGGGCTTCACGCTCGGAAACCTCCGATTCGCGTTCGACAGGCTATCGGGGGCGTTCTTCAACTCGCTGTTCATGGCCATCCCGGCGACGCTCGGCAGCGTCCTCTTCGGCAGCATGGCCGCGTACGGACTCACGATGGTGAACTGGCGCGCCCAGATCCTGATGCTGGCGCTGTTCCTCATCGGCATCTTCATGCCGTACCAAGCCGTCTTGGTGCCGCTGTCGCGGTTCTGGAACAACATCTTCCCGCTCGCGTCGATGATCACCCCCCTCTTCGAGACGCTCCCGTTCCTGCAGGGGTACCACGCGAACCTCGTACCGCTGATAATCACTCACATCGCCTACGGGATTCCGATCTGCACGATACTCTTCCGGTCGTACTACCAGAGCCTCCCGAACTCGCTCGTCGAGGCGGGAAAGATCGACGGCGCGTCCATCACGAAGATATACCGGCGCATCGTCCTGCCCATCTCGAAGCCGATGTTCGGCGTCGTGTTCATCTACCAGTTCACCCAGATCTACAACGAGTTCCTCTTCGCGTTCACGCTGGTCACGGGCGCGGACACGCCCGAGGCACCGGTCACGCTCATCCTCCCGGCCGTCGGCGCCTCGACGTCGGGGATCGACTTCGGGATTCGGATGTCGGCGTCGTTCTTGGCCGCGATTCCGACCCTCATCATCTACGTCGCCTTCGCCGAACAGTTCGCTAAGGGCCTGCAAACGGAGAGCGGATAATCATGGGACAAATTGAGATCAACAATCTGACGAAGCGGTTCGGAAGCACGACGGCGGTCGACAGGCTGAGCCTCGACATCGAGGACGGGGAGTTCCTCGTCCTCGTCGGCCCCTCCGGATGCGGGAAGTCCACCACGCTCCGGTGTCTCGCCGGGTTGGAGACCGCGAGTTCCGGCGACATCTACATCGCGGGCGACCACATGAACTACCGCGTCCCGCAGAACCGGGACATCGCGATGGTATTCCAGGACTACGCGCTGTATCCGCACATGACCGTCAGACAGAACATGCGCTTCGGCCTCGAAGAGGAGGAGGGCTACACGGCCGAGGAACGCGACGAACGCGTCGAAGAGATCGGAGAGATGCTCGGTATCGCGGACCTCCTCGACCGCAAACCCGACGAACTCTCGGGCGGACAGCAACAGCGCGTCGCACTCGGCCGCGCCATCGTGCGTGACCCGGAGGTATTCCTGATGGACGAACCGCTGTCGAACTTGGACGCGAAACTCCGGGCGCAGATGCGCACCGAACTCCAACGGCTCCAGAACCGATTCGGCGTCACGACGGTGTACGTCACGCACAATCAAACGGAGGCGATGACGATGGGCGATCGCATCGCCGTGATGAACGACGGCGAGCTCCAGCAGGTCGGCGAACCGCTCGAACTGTACCACGAGCCGGTGAATCGGTTCGTCGCCGGTTTCATCGGTGAACCGATGATGAACTTCGTCGAGGGGACGTACGACGACGGCGTCTACCGCGGCGAGCACATCGAGTACCCGTTCGACGAGCGGATGCGAGAGCACGTCGACGGCGCCTCCGAGGTGGTGCTCGGCGTCCGCCCGGAGGACCTCGAACTCCACCCCGCCCGCGACGGGGCCGAGGCGACGCTCGGCGACCACCAGTTCCCGATGGAAGTGGCGGTCGTCGAACCGCACGGCAACGAGAACATCGTCTACCTCAACCCCGTCGGCGAGACGGACAGAGAGCCCCTCCTGCAGGCCGTCGTCGGCGGCACCGACGACCCCGAACCGGGGATGCGAGTGGTCGCCAGTATCGATCCCGAGACGGTCCACGTGTTCGACGCGCGGACCGGCGAGGCGCTCCACAACCGTCGCCTCGACTCCGAGAGGGAGGTGACGCACGTCTGACCATGTCCCGACTACTACTCGACGACGTGACGAAGGTGTTCGACGACGACGGAGAGGACATCGTCGCGGTTGACGGAGTCTCCGTCGACATCGCAGACGGTGAGTTCCTCGTCCTCGTCGGCCCCTCCGGATGCGGGAAGTCCACCACGCTCCGGATGATCGCCGGCCTCGAAACGGTGACGCACGGCGAGATCCGACTCGGCGACCAGGTGTTGAACGACGTCAAGACGCAGGACCGAGACATCGCGATGGTGTTCCAGTCCTACGCGCTGTACCCGCATCTGACGGCCGAACGCAACATGTCCTTCGGACTGGAGGAGTCGACGGACATGGCGAAAGCCGATATCTCCGAGCGCGTCGAAGAGGTTGCGGGGATGATGGGCATCGGCGACCTGCTCGACCGAAAGCCCGGTCAGTTGTCCGGCGGGCAACAGCAGCGCGTCGCGCTCGGTCGCGCCATCGTGCGTGACCCGGAGGTATTCCTGATGGACGAACCGCTGTCGAACCTGGACGCGAAACTCCGGGCGCAGATGCGCACCGAACTCCAGCAGCTACAGGAGCAACTGGACGTCACGACGGTGTACGTCACGCACGACCAGACGGAGGCGATGACGATGGGTGACCGAATCGCCGTGATGAACGACGGTCACCTCCAGCAGTTGGGCGAACCGCTCGAACTGTACCACGAGCCGTCCAACCTGTTCGTCGCCGAGTTCATCGGGGAGCCTTCGATGAACTTCCTGCGCGGGCGGATATCGGGGACGACGTTCGTCACCGACGACTTGGAGTACGAACTCGACGACGACATCGTCGCGGCGGCCGAGGGCGTCGATGACGCCGTCGTCGGCGTCCGTCCGGAGGACATAGAAGTGCTGTCGCGGGCGCGCGTCGGCGGCGACTCGGGCCACGAGTTCGAGATGGTCGCGACCGTCGTCGAACCGATGGGCGACGAGAACGTCGTCCACCTGTCGTTCTCGGACGACCGGGCGGAAGACGATCTGGTCGCCGTCACGGAGGAGCCGCAAGCGGTCGAGGAGGGCTCTACCGTCGTCGTCAGGATTCCGCCGGAGATGGTCCACCTGTTCGAGCAGAGTACGGGCGAGGCCGTCCACAATCGCCGCGTGGAGAGCAGCGGACGGTTCGCCACTCCGTAGCGTCGTCGCTCTCTTCTTTTCGTCCCCACTCTCCGTTCGTGTTCGAGCGAACGCACAGGCCGCAGGCGCTCGGTCGCCACGTCAACGACGAGACGCTCGTCACTGACACTGCGACGGTCGCCACCGGAACGGACGTTGCCGATGCACCTCGACTCTCCTCCCCTCTGTTCTCTAAAACAGAACGGGTGTGATTTAAAAGAGAATGGTGCTCAACACGGCGGCGCGATACGCGTCTCCGCCCCGGCGAGTTGCGTCAGCGACGATCACCTCCCACGGCGAGTCCCCCGAACAGGTCCTCAGCGCGGCGAACGCCGTCGAATTCACCATCGATTCCCGAGGACTCGTCTCTGTTTCGGAACCGGTCTCTCCCCTTTCGGGCCGCCTCTCTGACCCTGTTCGCCGGCTTCGAAGCCGTTACGAAGCTACGTCTGTAACGAACCTCGTTCGAACAACCGGGGTTCGTTCTGTAATAGAGAATCAAAGGACGCCGACGAATCCGAAGGCCACGCTTCGGACGTCCCCGTTCCTGCGGGAGTACCATGCGACCCTCGTGCCGCTGATAATCACTCAGATCACCTACGGAATTCCGATCTGCACGGTATTCTTCCGATCGTACTACCAGAGCCTCCCGAACTCGGGATAGTGCCGCGACAGGATCCGATCTACCGGTCACCGGAATACTTCTATGACGGAGGTGAACCGGCCACTAACGGTTATGTGTCCCGCCCCGAATTCACGGATATGGAAACGCGCCCACTGGGCGAGACCGACCACGAGAGCACCGTGATGACGTTCGGCACAATCGCGCTGAACTGGCTCGAACAGGAGGGGGCCGACCAGATGGTGGAACTCGTCCTCGATCACGGGGTCAATCACTTCGACGTGGCGCCGACCTACGGCGACGCCGAACTGAAGTTAGGACCGAAACTCCGCCAGCATCGTGAGGACATCTTCCTCGGGTGCAAAACGCAGGAGCGGGGACACGAGGGGACGAAACGAAAGCTCGAACAGTCGCTCGACCGCCTCGGCGTCGACAGCATCGACCTGTACCAGGTCCACGGGCTAGAGTACGAGGACGAACTCGACAGGATCACGGCCGACGACGGCGCCCTCGAGGCGATGCGGGAGGCAAAGGCCGAGGGCGTCATCGACCACATCGGGCTGACCAGTCACGGGAACCCACAGCTCATCCTCGACGCTATCGATCGCATCGACGACCTCGAGACGGTGATGTTCCCGCTGAACCCAGTCGTCGTCGGGAAGGACGACGAGGACCACGACTACCAGGCGGTACTCGAACGGGCGAACGAGGAAGGTATCGGCACGCTCGGCATCAAAGCCTTTGCGAAGGGGTCGTGGCCGCCGACCGAGGAACTCCCCGAACGGGACCGTCCGTACGCGAACTGGTACGAGCCCGTCGACACGCCAGAGGAGATCCGCGACCGGTTCGATTTCGCCGCCTCGCAGGGCCTAACTAGCGTCGTCAGCCCGGGCGATCCCAAGCTCGTCACGATGGTGCTCGACGCCGCGAGCCGGTACGACAGGATGGACGAGGCGGCCCAGCGGTCGCTCGTCGAGCGGTCTCGCCACGACGAGAGCCCCGTCCCGGAACAGCTTCACCACTGAACCTGGGGTTATAGATGGACGTTCCCCTGACGGTGAGAGCAGCGCTCGAAGACCGCCCCGTCGACGGGGCGACCTGCCTCGAGGCCGGCGCCGGCGTCGGGAACGCGACCGCCGGGCTGCTTGTGAACGGCGCCCGCCGGGTCTACGCCGTGACGAACGACCGCGACGACGCAACGACGGTCCGCGAACGGATCGGACGCGCCGAGGCCGATCGCACTGCCGTGATCGAAGCGGACCTCACAGACACGCCGCTCGCGACCGACTCCGTCGACGTCGTGACCGCGCACGGTCTGTTCAACGTACTTCCGCCCGCGGCACTCCCCGCGGTCATTGAGGAACTGACGCGCGTCGCGGCTCCGGGCTGCCACCTCGTCGTCGACGATTACGATCCGCTGCCCGAAGACGCCGCGGTGAGCGACCTGTTCGCCGTCGAAAACGCGGCTGCCGAACTCGCCACCGGCCGTCCGGCGCTGACCTTCTACCCGTCAGCGGTCCTCCGGCGCCTCTTTGCCAGGTACGGCTGGGAGTTCGATCGAGAGCGGACACTCCTCCGTCCCGTCCCCTGGACCGCCAGTCACGTCAAGGCTCACGCGACCGCCGCCCGATCCAGGGCTGCGGAGGTGACGCCGGAGCTGGGCGATCCGCTGATCGCCGAGATCGATCGCCTCGTCGAGTCGATCGGATCGGAGTCCGTGGGAACGATGTACAGCGTCGCGATGCGGCGTCCGGACTGAGCTAGTCGGGGGGTTCGAACCGGTCGACGGCCCCCCGGATTTTATGGGGCAGCGCGGAGTTGGAGCCGCCGCCGGCGACGACGGCGAGGAGATTACCGTCGTCACTGCTACGCTGACCGCGCCGAGATTGCTACTCAGCGCGGGTCCACACCTGCATCTCGCCGGGTTCTCGGTTGTCCCACGCATAGTAGGGGATCATCGTGAGCTGTGCGGACTCGGTGTCCGTCTCGTCGTCGGGGCGGTACAGCGTCCCTTCCCACCCGTCCAGCGCTGGCACCTTGGCATCGGCCTCGAGGATGGTCACTCCATCGAGCAGGTCGTCGCGGTGCTCTGCGTCGATGACGGCGTCTGAAGCGAGTGTGTATTGGTGGAGCGGTCGATCGTTGTCGACTGCCTCGGCGCAGTAGACGAGCGGGCCCCGTTCGACGGCGACGCGGCCAGCATCGCTCTTGACTGCGGGATGGGCACGGACTAGTTCGGGTTCCTGTTCGAAGCGGACCTTGATCTGGTCGTCGCTCCACTCGCCGTCGAGTTCGACGTAGTCGTCGTCGCTCTGGTCCACCTCCTCTCCGTCAATCGAGACGGACGCGTCGGTCGCCCAGTCGGGGATCCGAAGGCGAATCGGGACCGGTCCGTCAGCGTCGACAGTGAGTGTGGCCTCACCAGACCAGGGCAGCGAGCTCAACTGGGTGAGTTCGACCTCGGTCCCGTCGACGGTCGTCGTCACTGTGCTGCCGACGTACTGGTTGACGGTGAGCGCCCCGTCGACATTCGAGTAGACGTACTGTCCGAGCGACGCGAACAGGCGCGCGGCGTTCGGCGGACAGCAGGCGCAGGTGAACCACCCCTTGCGATGGTGATCACCCGAACTCTCCAGGGGGTTCTCGTAGAAGAACCGCGTACCGTCCAGCGAGACGCCGGCGAGGAATCCGTTGTACAGCGTCCGCTCGATCAAGTCCGCGTACTTCGCCTCGCCCGTGAGTTCGAGCAGTCGCTGGTTCCAGAAGATGCTCCCGATAGCCGCACACGTCTCGGCGTAGGCGCCCTCGTTCCTGAGGTCGTAGTCCTCGGTGAAGCCCTCGTGCTCGCGCTCGGGGCCGATGCCCCCGGTCACGTACATCCGCTTCGTCGTCATGTTCCCCCAGAGACGTTTCATCGCCTCGAACAACTCCTCGTCGTCCGTCTCCGCCACGAGGTCAGTGACCCCCGCGAAGAGATACATCGCTCGCACCGAGTGCCCCTCGACTGTCTCCTGCTCCCGGACAGGAGCGTGGGCCTGCGCGTACGTACCGACGTACTCGCCGTCCTCGTCGAGGAACAGGCTTCCCCCGCCCGCAGCGGGGATGAGTGCGCCGTCGTCCCACGAGTGGCCGCCGATTTCGTCGGAGTGTTCGAGCTCCCACTCGAGACGGTCGTCGTGGCCTCGGAGGTCGACGAAGTACTGTGCGAGGTCGAGATATCGCTCGTCGTCCGTAACCTGGGAGAGTCTGACGAGTGCGAGCTCGATCCCTTCGTGTCCTGGAACGCCGTCGATCCGGTCACCGAAGACGTCGTCCACGTGGTCAGCGAAATTGGTGGCCACGTCGAGCAGTGACTCCTCGCCGGTGGCCTCGTAGTGAGCGACGGCGGCCTCGATCAAGTGACCGGCACAGTACAGCTCGTGCATGATGTTGAGGTTCGTCCACTTCATCTCCGGTTCGACGAGCTGGAAGTACGTGTTGATGTAGCCGGAGTCCCTCTGTGCAGCGGCAACTAGCTCGATCACTTCGTCGACCCGCTCTCGAAGATCAGGATCGTCGGCCTTCGCGAGCTCGTAGCTCGCCGCTTCGAGCCACTTGTAGGCGTCGCTGTCCTGGAACCACATCCCCTGGAAGCCCTCTCTTTTCCCGTCGCGGGCGCGGCGGAAGTTCTCCAGCGTCCCCGATTCTTCGAGCTGTTCGTACTGGTATTCGATCGTCACGTCGCGGTTCCGGGTCACCCAAGGCGACCAGAACCCGTCATCGATTTCGACGTCCGATAGCTCGATCTCGTCCGTTGTCTGCTTGTGTTCGCTCATTGTGTTTCAGTGGTGATCTGTCGTTGATTCGGTCTACCGATTCGATGTCGTCAGCCGAGCGGTGCGATTCGCGTCAGTGCGAACGGTATTGCCGTCGCCCCTTATTGATGGTGCAGAGGGGCTATCCGAGCGGTTTGACCTCTCGTTCGGAGTGCAGCGGCGGGTTGTACACAGCGTCTCCGGTCCCGTCGAATAGGTGAACCCGGTCCAGATCGATAGACGGTCAGCGGCTTGAAGATGCCATCGGTGTACGACAGTTCCTGGTAGAACGAGTCCAGGTTCGCGAGCGTGTCGAGTTCGACGAACCGCGGGAGGTAGATGACGTCGAGTCCCAGGACTTCGGGGGCGTTACCGGCCTGGATCTGTGCGATAAGCGACCGGTACTTCTCCTCCGGTGGTTTCATGCTCGCTTTAACGTGGACGTCGTCGTAGGACTCGTTGAACACGTCCGCGTACACCGCCTGCGGATCGTCCCGGTCCCGGTACGTGATTTCGACACGACCGGAACCGCCGGAATTACCGCTACCACCCCCGTCCGTCGACGTACCTCCGTTGCCGCTACAGCCAGCGATACCGACTGCGCTCGATATACCGAGGCTTTCAGCAGTTTGCGCCTGTCAATATCTCGCACTCAAATGTACAAACTGGCTTGACACCATATCACGTGCCTGGAACCGGAGATCGTTTCCTATTTATCATTGCATTTCGATATGACCAGTTAACGGATCGTTTTCATCGCCCTTCGCTGCGGAGCTGGCCGACACGTTCACAATCGTGGTGCGGCGGTCATCGATCGAAACTGCCCACCCCAATACCTTATTATCCCCCATACCCGAACTTTCCCTATGCGAGGCTTAGCGAAAACCAGCCGTAACCACGGAGCAATGGAACTCATCGAACGAGATCGGCCGGAGCCAAGACCGAACGAGGCACTGATCGAAGTCGACTATGCCGGCCTGTGCGGGAGCGACGCTGGGATTTTCGAGTTCGAATCCGCGTTCGAGCGGATGAATCTCCCGACCGTCATCGGCCACGAATACTCCGGGCGCGTCGTCGAAGTAGGAGACGCGGTCACGAAGTTCGAAGTCGGCGACCGAGTCGTCGAACGGCCGATCCGCGGATGCGGGGACTGCTATCAGTGCGAGATCGGCATGGAGAACGTCTGTCAGAACGCAGTCATCACGGGCGTCGACCACGACGGTGCTTACGAGCCGTACATCGCCGTCCCCGAGAACGCCCTTCATCCGATCCCTGACAGCGTCGAACAGCAACACGCCGCCATGGTCGAGCCGACCAGCATCGGCGCCCGCGCCGTGATCCAGAACTCCCGGGTCGGCGCTGGCGATCGGGTCCTCGTCGAAGGACCGGGTCCAATCGGCCTGCTCACGGCGCAGATAGCGCGGGCGCAGGGCGGTACCGTCGTCGTCTCCGGTGTCGGCCAGGACGCCGACTACCGCCTTCCCCTCGCCGAGGAACTCGGCTTCGAAACGATCAACATCGCGGCTGACGACCTCGACGCGCGGCGCGAGGAGATCACCGACGGTATCGGATACGACGTGGTCTTCGACACGACCGGCCACCCCTCCGGGCTCCCATCTGCGGTCGAGGAAGTCCGTAAAGGCGGTCAGATCGTCCTCATCGGCCAGACCGGCGAGACCACGATGGAGTACTCGCCACTCGTCCGCGCGGAGATCGACCTACAGTGTTCCTACGCCTCCAAGTACGAGGACTTCGAGAACGCGCTCCGGTTGATCGACACCGGCGACGTCGACGCCGAGACGTTCATCGACGACCGGTTCTCGCTGCTCGACGCCGGCGAGGCCTTCGAGTCGTTCGTTAGCGGCGGGACCTGTAAGCCCGTCTTCGACGTCTCCGAACTG
This sequence comes from Halopelagius fulvigenes, assembly GCF_042662625.1. Classification (GTDB taxonomy): domain Archaea; phylum Halobacteriota; class Halobacteria; order Halobacteriales; family Haloferacaceae; genus Halopelagius; species Halopelagius fulvigenes. The sequence goes on along the minus strand of NZ_JBHSXH010000004.1, from coordinate 100,721 downwards.
CGTTCGTAGCGTCCGGATCGTTCTGGCGCGGGTAGCAACGCGACCGACGTCCGAGGATTTTACTACCCGCTCTTGGTATCGCGAGTCGATGCTCGATTGGATCGACAACTACGACGAGCGCGATTGGCAGACGACTACCGACGGAACAGTCAGATACGCCTTGCTCGGACTCGGCTGGTGGACGATCGACGTCGCTCTCCCGGCGATCGAATCGTCCGATCTCGGTGAAGTGACGACGCTCGTGAGTAGTTCCACGGAGAAGGCCCAGCGGCTCGCCGAGGAAAACGGCGTGGACCACGGGATCAACTATGACGAGTTCCACGACGGCGCTGTCAGCGATGCGTACGACGCCGTCTACGTCGGGACGCCCAACGCCTACCACCTGGAGTACGTCGAGACCGCCGCAGACCTGGACAAAGCAGTGCTCTGTGAGAAGCCGATGGAAGCCACTATTGATCGCGCATCACGGATGGTCGACGTCTGTGAGACCGCAGACGTTCCGCTGATGATCGCCTACCGGATGCACACTGATCCGGCCGTTCGGCGGGCCAAGGAGCTCATCGACGACGGCTTCATCGGCGAACCGGTGTCCGTCTACGGAAACAACAGCCAACCTCTCCTCGAGATGATCCCGGATCCCGACCAGTGGCGTCTCGATCCCGATCTGTCGGGGTACGGTACCTCGGTGATGGACCTGGGCATCTATTCGATCAATACGACGCGCTATCTCTTGGAGCGCGACCCGGTCGCAGTCCAGTCCCAGATGAGTTCTCACCACGACGCCTTCGCTGACGTCCCGGACGAGCGCTCCGCAGCCCTCCTCGTCCTCGAGGACGACGTGAAGATGGTGACTACCGACAGCCAGAACGCGCACGAAGACACCAATCTGAAGATCACCGGTACCGAGGGGCAGATCGAGTTCCAACCGGCGTTCCACGGACAGGTCGAACTCCGCCTCTCGCGGAACGACCTCTCCGTTACGATCGAACACGAGGCGTTCGACGCCGAGCGAGAGATGGAAGAGGAGTTCGACTACTTCGCAAACCGCGTGCTGACGGACGGTGAAATCTACGCGGACGGCCGGCACGGGCTGACGGATATGCGGATCATCCGCGCTCTCCACGAAGCGGCCGAGAGCGGCGACGTCGTCGAACTGTAGTCGGAATTCCGCGACGGATTGACGACGAGGTAACGTCTCCGCCACCGCTGTTTTCCGATACCACGGGCCAGATAACCGCAGGTGCCTATCAAGTCACCGAACAGGAGATCCGAGTGTAGCCCACGAGGCGGACGAACGGCCGTTTTTCGTCCGGTAGGAGAAACCCCGGCGGCGGAGAGACGTCAACCGGGGGTGCGGCGAAAGCGAGAGCCGAGCGAGTGGGGGACCGACTCGGGCGACGCGCCGGTTCCCGTTCCGTCCGACGGGACGGCCGATGGTTCGGGCTCGGCGAGGGTTCTGGCTCAGTAGTTGTCGTAGACGGTCTTCTCGATGGTGTAGAACTCCAGTCCCGCGTCGCCCTGTTCGCGCCACGTCTCCGAGGACGACCGCTTGAACCCGCCGAAGGGGACGTGGAGTTCGAGGCCCGTCGTCTTGTCGTTGACCTTCACGACGCCCGCCTCCGACTCCTCGACGAAGCGGTTCGCCTCGGTGTGGTCGTCGGTGACGACGCTGGCGGAGAGGCCGTACTCGACGCCGTTGGCCACCTCGATTCCCTCGTCGAAGTCGCTCACCTCGATGACGGCGACGACGGGGCCGAACACCTCCTCTTGGGCGATTCGCATGTCGGGTTCCACGTCGGTGAAGACGGTCGGTTCGACGAAGTGCCCATCCTCGACTTCCTCGCCCTCGGGGACGCCGCCGCCGGCAGCGAGCGTCGCACCCTCGTTTTGGGCCACCTCGACGTACTCGAGGGTGGAGTCGCGTTCGTCGGCGCTGACCTGCGGGCCCATCTCGTGTTCGTTACCGGGGCCGATGTCGATGGACTCCGCGCGGTCCACGAGTTCGGCGACGAACTCGTCTTTGACGTCCTCGTGGACGATGGCGCGGGAGCAGGCGGTACAGGACTGGCCGGTGGTGCCGAACCCGCCGCTGGCGACGATTTCGGCCGCCTTCGCGGGGTCCGCGGAGCTCGCGACGACCGTCGGGTTCTTCCCGCCGAGTTCGGTCTGAGCGCGTTTGCCGGCGTCGGTCGCTTGGTCGTACACCATCTCACCGACCGGACCGCTCCCGGTGAAGGAGACGGCGTCCACGGCGTCGTTTCCGATGAATTCGGAGCCGACTTCGCTCCCGGGGCCGGTCACGAGGTTGAGGACGCCGTCCGGGAGGCCGGCGTCGTCGAGCGCTCTCGCCAGTTCGAGTGCGACGCCGGGAGCCAGCGACGCGGGCTTCAGGACGACGGTGTTGCCCGCCGCAAGCGCCGGGGCGAGCTTCCACGCGGGGATGGCGATGGGGTAGTTCCACGGCGTGATGAGGGCGGCGACGCCGACGGGCTCCTTTCGGGTGTAGAGGTTCGTCCCCCGTCCGCTCGCACCCTTCACCGTGCCGCCGAGGTCCGCGGCCTTGGTCGAGAAGTAGTGGAAGATGTCGATGGCGCGTTGCACCTCGCCGGCCGCCTCGGGGCGGGCCTTCCCCTCCTCGGCGACGAGCATGTCGGTGAGTTCCTCCTTCCGTTGGGCGAGGAGGGTCCCCGCCTCGCGGAGGATGCGGCCGCGTTCGGGACCGGGGGTGTTCGCCCACTCGTCTCGCGCACTCGCGGCGGCGTCCACGGCGTCCGCCGCGTCGGATTCGTTCGACTGCTGATAGCGAGCGACGGTCACGCTCGGGTCCGCCGGGTTCTCGACGTCGATGGTCTCGCCCGTCTCCGATTCGACCCACTCTCCGTTCACGTAGTTGCGTCTGGTTTCCGTCATCGGGTAGACAATCATCGTTTAGATATACGACTGTTACGGTTTCGCAGAGGACCGACCCGGCCCCCGGACTCCACTACACTTTTATCGGTCGTGCGGAACGTTCGTACCATGTCAGTCGACGACTACCTAGAGAGCGCTAGAGACCGCGACTGGGAGGAACTGGAGTCGGGGACGCTTCGTCTCGCCATGATCGGATTGGGGTGGTGGACGCGCAAGCAAGCGATACCCGCCGTCGAGGCGTCCGAGTTCTGCGAGACGACCGTCGCCGTGAGTAGTACGCACGAGAGCGGTGCCGAACTCGTCTCCGAGAGGGAGAGTATCGAGACGGCGCTGACGTACGACGAGTTCGTGGACGGCGAGGCCACCGACGAGTACGACGCGGTGTACGTGTGTACGCCCAACGCCCGCCACCTACCGTACGCGGCGGCGGCGGCCGAACACGGGAAGGCGATTCTCTGCGAAAAGCCGATGGAGGCGACGGTCGAACGCGCGGAGGAACTCGTCTCGGAGACGGAGGACGTTCCGCTGATGATCGCCTACCGCATGCAGATGGACCCGCTGGTGCGCCGGATGCGAGAACTCGTCGCCGAGGGGGCCGTCGGCGACCCCGTCACGGTCCAAGGGCACATCGAGCAACAGATGTTAGACGTCGTCTCCGGCGACCCCGACCAGTGGCGACTCGACCCCGAACTCGCCGGCTACGGCGCGACGATCATGGACATCGGCATCTACCCGCTCAACACCGCCCGGTTCGTCCTCGACGCCGACCCCGTGAGCGTGACCGCCCAGATGCACTCCGAGGACGAGGCGTTCCGCGACGTTCCGGACCAGCACGCGGCGTTCACCGTACAGTTCGACGACGGGACGTACGCCGCCTGCACGTCCAGCCAACACGGGACAAGTTCGGGGAGTCTCCGCGTCGTGGGGACGGACGGCGTGTTGACGCTCGAAAATACGTTCCTCGGACAGTCGCCCCAGACGCTCACGCTCACCAAACCGAACGGGGAGACGGTCGAAATCGACGACGGCCGCCGCGACCTGTTCGGCGACCAGATGACCGAAGAGTTCGACTACTTCGCCGACCGAGTCGTTCGCGGGGAGTCCGTCGCGCCTGACGGCGAACACGGACTCGTCGATATGCGGGCGATTGCGGCTATCCACGAGGCGGCGGAGACGGGCGCCGAAGTATCGGTCGAATAGACGAACTCGGGTCGATAACCTGACGAGTCACAAGTTTTACTATCTCCCTTTCGAAACACTCCATTCGTAATGGTAGACCATGCGAAGCTCCGCGATCCGAACGCGGAGTATACGATGCGGGACCTCTCAGCGGAGACGATGAACATCACGAACCGCCGGGGCGGCGTCCGGGACGCCGAGATTACGGACGTGCAGACGACGATGGTGGACGGCAACTACCCCTGGATTCTCGTTCGCGTCTACACCGACGCCGGCGTCGTCGGCACCGGCGAGTCCTACTGGGGCGGCGGCGACACGGCCATCATCGAGCGGATGAAACCGTTCCTCGTCGGCGAGAACCCCCTCGACATCGACCGCCTCTACGAGCATCTCGTCCAGAAGATGTCCGGCGAGGGCTCCGTCTCCGGGAAGGTCATCTCCGCCATCTCGGGCATCGAAATCGCGCTTCACGACGTGGCCGGCAAACTCCTCGACGTGCCCGCCTACCAACTCGTCGGCGGGAAGTACCGCGACGAGGTGCGCATCTACTGCGACCTGCACACCGAGAACGAGGCCGACCCGCAGGCCTGCGCCGACGAGGGCGTGCGCGTCGTCGAGGAACTCGGCTACGACGCCATCAAGTTCGACCTCGACGTCCCCTCGGGTCACGAGAAGGACCGCGCGAACCGCCACCTCCGCAACCCCGAAATCGACCACAAGGTCGAGATCGTCGAGGCGGTCACCGAGGCCGTCGGCGACCGCGCCGACGTGGCGTTCGACTGCCACTGGTCGTTCACCGCCGGGAGCGCGAAACGCCTCGCCCGAGCGCTGGAGGACTACGACGTCTGGTGGCTGGAGGACCCCGTCCCGCCGGAGAACCACGACGTCCAGGAGGAGGTCACGAAGTCCACCGCGACGCCCATCGCCGTCGGCGAGAACGTCTACCGGAAGTTCGGGCAACGGACGCTCTTAGAACCCCAAGCGGTCGACATCATCGCGCCCGACCTCCCCCGCGTCGGCGGGATGCGCGAGACGCGGAAGATAGCCGACCTCGCGGACATGTACTACATTCCCGTGGCGATGCACAACGTCTCCTCGCCCGTCGGGACGATGGCGTCCGCGCAAGTCGCCGCGGCCATCCCCAACTCGCTCGCGGTGGAGTACCACTCCTACCAACTCGACTGGTGGGAGGACCTCGTGGAGGAGGACGACCTCATCCAGGGGGGCCGCATGGAGATTCCCGAGAAACCGGGCCTCGGCCTGACGCTCGATTTGGACGCCGTCGAGGAACACATGGTCGAGGGCGAAACCCTCTTCGACGAAGCGTAAGCGAAGTCGAGCACGTGACGCGAGGCGTCACGGAGTTCAACGGAGAATCGGTTCGGTCTCGCTCGGACGGCTGTTTTCGACTTCTCTTTTCGGCGCTCGTTTCGCGAGGGCCGCGGCGTCGTCGCACTCCGGTGACGGAACCGTCGGTGTCGCCGTGACCCCGAAGCGCTCAGAAGGCGCTGTCCGCGAACCCGCCGTCGACGGTCACGACCTCTCCCGTGACGTACGAGGAGGCGTCGCTCCCGAGGTACACCGCCGCACCGACGATCTCCTCTCGATCGGCGACGCGGCCCAGCGGCGTTCGCTCGTCGATGCGCGTTCGTTTCTCCGTCCCCTCCGCGTACGTCTCTTCGTTCTGGGGAGTGATGACGAACCCGGGAGCGATACCGTTCACCCTGATGTCGGGCGCCAACTCCTTCGCGGACGCTCGGGTGAACGCCTCGACGCCGCCTTTCGCCGCCGAGTACGCCGGGAGGTTCGACATGGAGAGCTTCGCCGCCAGCGAGGAGATGTTGATGATCGACCCCGAGTCCATCGCGGGTTCGAACGTCTGCGTCACCCGGCGGACGCCGTCGAGGGCGACGTCGGTGACGAAGTCCCACTCGTCGTCGGTGATGTCTCGGACGGAGTCCCGAGAAATGGCCCCTTGGGACGCCACGACGACGTCGATGCCGCCGAACTCGTCGACCGTCCGGTCGCGGACTCTGGCGAGCGAATCGGAGTCCGTCACGTCGCAGGTCACGCTCACGGTGTCGGATCCGAGTTCCCGAATCGACGCGGCCGTCGATTCGACCTTCTCCTCGCTCCGACTGGTCGCCACGACGTCTGCGCCCTCGCTCGCGAACCCGAGCGCGATCGCCTGTCCGATTCCGCTCGTGCCGCCGACGACGACTGCACGCTTGTCCTCGACAGTAACTGGGGTGTGCTCGTACGGTGCCATACAGAGGAGGCGTGTCGATCGCCGTTTATTACTGTCGGTATCGGAGGGCCCCGCGACGAACTCGAAGCGACGACGTTAGGTCCGACTCCGTCACCGCCGTTCTGTCAGACGTCCGGACGACCCTGAGCGGTTCGACCGGGCGGAGCACGACGGCAGAGAGGTCTCGCGCCGAACCGAGATCCGCCGCCACCCACCTCTCGGCGTTGGCATCCCTGATACGCCACCGACTCCGCCAGCCGTCTGTATCCCCGCTGTCCGACTATCGGACGATCTACTCACCCTACCCGTTTTCGGGTTCAAGCACTCTTCCCTCGACCCGCGGTAATCGCGGGCCTATCGACGATGGGCCGGTGAGATTCCTGCAGTGCCTACGCCGGTCGGTGACGGCGCACTGCGGGTATCTCGCGCCGCCGTCGAGAAGGACGGTCTCAAGGTGACGCTCGCATTCTCCAGGAGAGCCGACGGGACGGTTTCTCCATACATCGCCGGCCGACCCGACCATACGTAGAGTCGCGGGATCTGCGCCGTTTGGCGCGCAACGATGGAGTTGGCGACCGGGTTGTCGTCTCCTCGCCGGAGCAGACCGGCCGTTTCGCACCCCAACAGTTTATTGGACGCCCTTCGTCGCGAGGGGTATGACGGCGGTACACGACCAGAAACTGACGCGTCTAGACGAGTTCATGGTCGAACGAGGACTGACCGAGCTGTGGTTCCTCAGGCCGGCGAACTTCGCGTGGTTGACCGGCGGCGGGGACTCGACGGTCGACCGCGCGGCGGACGTCGGCGTCGCCGCACTCGGCTACGACGGCGACGCGGTCCGAGCGCTCACGTCGAACAACGAGGCGGATCGGTTCTGCGCGGAAGAACTCCCGTCGGCGGTGCCCGTGGAGACGTTCGACTGGTACGAGTCGTCCCTCGAGGAGGCAGTGGCGCGTGCGAGCACCGACCGAGCCGGTGCGGACGTCCCGACGGTACCGGGTCTCGACCTGGTCGACGCCTCGCGACTGCGGCTTCCGTTCACCGAACCGGACCGGCGGGTACTCGAACGGGCCGGCCGAGCAACCGCCGACGCGGTCGAAACGGTGGCACGGGACGTCTCTCCGGACGACACCGAGTATGCCGCGGCGGGACGACTCCGCGACGAACTCTGGCGGCGGGGGCTCGAATCGCCCGTCGTCCTCGTCGGCGGCGCCGAACGCTCTCAGCGCCATCGACACTTCACGCCGACGGACGAACCGTTGGGCGAGTACGCGCTTCTCACCGTCGTCGCGGTCGAACGCGGCGTCAATATCGCCGTCACGCGGACCGTCGACTTCGACGCCCCGTCGTGGCTACGCGAACGTCACGACGACGCGAGTCACGTCGCGGTGACGGCGATAGCGGCGACGCGGGAGGCGGCGACGACCGGGGGCGGCACCGCCGCCGACGTGTTCGCCGAGATACGGCGTGCGTACGCGGCCGTCGGCTGGGAAGACGAGTGGCGACGGCACCATCAGGGCGGCGCAATCGGGTTCGAGAGCCGGGAGTGGACCGCGACGCCGTCGGCCGACGCGCCCGTCGAAGCGCCCGCGCCGTACGCGTGGAACCCGACGGTACGGGGGGCGAAGGCGGAAGACACCGTTCTCGTCTCGTCGGACGGCGTCGACGTGGTTACCGATACCGGCTCGTGGCCCACCGCGGCGTACGAGGCCGTCGACTCCGACCTGCGCATCGACCTCCCGGTACCGTTGTCCCGGTAAACCTCTCGGGGGTCGCGGGCCGTCACGAGCGTTCGCCGACGTAACCGGAGATGAACCGCGGGAGAGGGACAGCGGACGACCGGTATCGACCGCTGCGACGGCCACCGGGTCACTCCGTCTCGATCCGGGAGCGGAACTCCTCGCGACCACCCGTTTCGAGCCCTGCGACTCGGAAGAGCGCACCGGCCCCGTCGCCCTCGCCGTCCCGGTCACCGCCATCGAGTGCGGTCGTCAGGTACAGGTCGTCGTACTCGGGACCGGCGAACGTGACCGACGATACCTTCCGCGCGGGAACGGTAATCTGGTCGACCGGCGTCCCGTTCGGGTCGTACCGAACTGCGCGGCCGCCGTTCCACCGGGCCGACCAGACGTAGTCGTCCTCGTCGACGGTCAGCCCGTCCGGAATCTCGTCGTCGGGCGTCTCGACGAACGTCCGTCGGTTCGAGAGCTCGCCGGTCGCGCGGTCGTAGTCGAACGCGTAGATCCGGTGCGCCTCCGACTCCGTGAAGTAGAACGTCTCTCCGTCGCCGGAGAACCCCATCCCGTTGGCGATATCGACGTCCTCGACGACGGCCGTCACGGTGGCGTCGACGTCGACCCGATAGAGGTCGCCGAGCGAGTCTTCGCCGGGCATCGTCCCGCAGAACACTCGCCCCTCGGGATCCGCGATAACGTCGTTGAATCGCGTGTCGGCGTCGACGCCCGCGACGAGTTCCGCCGATTCCGATCCGGGCTGCCATCGGCTGATCCGACCGTCTCCGAACAGCAACAGCGACCCGTCGGTCTGGACCGTGAAGCCGCCGATGGGTTGGTCATCGGGTGCCTCGTATGCGAGCGTGTGCGCCTCGGTGTCCGGGTCGAACCGATACAGCTTCCCCGGCGGAATATCGACCCAGTACAGACAGCCCTCGTCGGGGTGCCAAAGCGGTCCTTCGCCGGTATCGTTTCGTGTGTCCGCGACGCGTTCGAGTCGAGTCACGACCGATACGTGGCGAGACTAACACTTGAATATACCTTCGAGAGCGACCGTCCGACGTACCGACCGCACCGGAGAGACCGGTTCGTCGTTCGCTCCCGTTCTCTCGTAATCATAGGTTTGGATTGGCATAATCGTGGAATTTATCATACTGTACTGGAAAGAAGAGTGTGGATGGCTAACGCACGCATTACAGTTCACACTGCAGCGGCTATCGACCGCATCGCGCCCGAAGTACACGGACACTTCTCCGAACACCTCGGGCGGTGCATCTACGAGGGGATCTGGACCAGCGACAGCGCCGACGAGGGCGGCTTCCGAGAGGACGTCGTCTCGCTCCTTTCGGACCTCGAGATTCCCGTTCTCCGCTGGCCCGGCGGCTGTTTCGCCGACGACTACCACTGGGAGGACGGCGTCGGTCCCCGGGAGGAGCGGCCGCGGCGCCGAAACCTCTTCTGGGCGCAGGGCCCCGAGGAACTGCCCGAGGAGTCCAACGCCTTCGGCACCGACGAGTTCCTCCAACTGTGCGAGCGAATCGGGACGGAGCCGTACCTCGCGGCGAACGTCGGTTCCGGCGACCCGCAGGAGGCCGCCGACTGGGTCGAGTACTGCAACTACGACGGCGACACCGAACTCGCGGACCGACGACGCGAGAACGGCCACGAGGAGCCCTACGGCGTCAAGTACTGGGGGCTCGGCAACGAGAACTGGGGCTGCGGCGGACGGATGAGCCCCGAGCAGTACGCCCGCGAGTATCGTCGGTTCGCGACCTACGTCGGGACCATGGACAACCTGATGCTCGATCACGAACTCGAGCTGATCGCCTGCGGGTTCGAGAACCACGAGTGGAACCGGCGGTTCATGGAGGAGGTCAGAGACAACAAGTGGGGCGTGGAGTTCCCGCTCGACCACCTCACGCTCCACCACTACTACGGGCGCACGATGACCGTCTCTGAGGCCGACGAGGAACAGTACGACGAGTTCCTCGCCGAGGCGCTCGAGATGGAGTACCACATCGAGCGGATCGCCGCCGCCATCGACGCCGTCGCGACAACCCGGGATATCGGCGTGATCATCGACGAGTGGGGTGCGTGGCACTACGAGGCCAACGCGGACAACGGCCTCGAACAGCCGGGGACCGTCCTCGACGCGCTCTCGGCGGCGGCCGTCCTCGACATCTTCAACGACCACAGCGACGTCCTGACGATGACGAACATCGCACAGACGGTCAACGTCCTGCAGTGTCTCGTCGAAACCGACGAGAACGACGCGTGGGCGCGCCCGACGTACCGCGTCTTCGATCTGTACGCGCCGCACAAGGGTAACGAGGCCGTGCAAACGTCGATCGAGACGCCGACGCGCGGGCTCGACGGCGAGGACGAGGAGGACCTGCCGTTCGTTCAGGCCTCGGCCTCGACCCGAGACGGAGCGGTCTACGTGACCCTCACCAACCTCGACTGCCGCGAGGCTCACTCCGTCGACATCTCCGTCGAGGGCCTCGTGCCCGACGCCGCGAACGTCGAGGGAAGCGTCCTGTTCGCGGATCACGAACCCGACGCCGAAGTCAACGCCGACAACGCCGACGAGTTCGGCGCTCGACCGCTCGACGTCGACGTCGACGGCACCCTCTCCGTCGACCTCGAACCCGCCACCGTCGCCGCCATCACCATCGAAGAGTAACGCCGTGGTGGTCTCGACGGCCGCACTGACGGCGACACACCACATCGTCGTGGCCGCGTTCCGTGCCCGTTCCGTCACGTGGCGGCCGTCATGAAGTATCTTTATGGTGTCAGTCCGGGATCGGATCGGTACGAGGGAGCGAGCGTTTTTCATCGAGATCGAGAACATCGGCACGCTCGAAAATCCAGTCGAGCGGCTTTGAAGCCCGCTCCGGTGGGCGTTCGACGACAGGAATCGGTACGGGAATCACCCCTCTCGGCTGAGAGCATCGTTCCTCGGTCGGTGGAGTGACCGGTACCCCACCGACATCGGTTTCGGGAATCGAAGGCGAAACGTCGCTGCCTCGGTCGCGAGGGAGGTTCGCGCTGAATGCCACCGTAGCGGTGGGTGCTGGCTCACCGGAGCGACGGACAACCCCCATCGCCGGTCGCCCGCAGGAGACGGGCGAGGATCGCGGCGCTCATCGGCTGATCGCCGAGGTTGTCGGTGAGGCGAAGGGTACAGACGGTGAGCGTCCCGTCTCGCCACGACCGGGCCGAGACGATCGCCCCCGAGTTCGCCACCCAGCCCTCGGTGTAGCCGACCCCGATGTCGGCGTCGTCCGCGGGGGACTGGACGTACGCGTACGGGTAGAGGTCGGCGAACGCCCACCCGGGGACGCGGTCAAGCGCGTCGAAGAGTGTCTGGTAGACGAACGACGCACAGAGGTTCCAGCTCTCGCGTTCTGGGAGGCGTCGAATCGAGAGCGTCTCGGCGACCGACGCGTCGAGGTGGCCGTCCGGTCCCGGGAGCACAACTACGTGGCCGCCCTCGTCGGCGAACGCGCGCACCGCGTCATCGAGTTCCGTGACGACGGCACAGTCACTGTCGGCCAGCGACTCGGTCAGGGTGTGGGGGCTGTCGGCGAGTGCCGACGCAACCGAGTCCACCGGGGTATACACGCGCTCCGATTCCTCCCACGGCGTCGACGGGACGACCGTCGCGTCGGTCGACCACCGTGCGTCGGTATCGGCGAGGGAGGCGGTCACAGCCTCCGTCGATACCCGCTCGACGGCCGGGACGTCGACGTCGACGACGTCCGAGACGTGCTCGACGCCGTTCGGGTCCACGGAGACGGAGTGACTCCCCGACCGGCCGAATCCCTCCCATTCGAGCGTCGTTTCGAGCCGGCGATCACTGTCGTTCACGACCACGGCGTCCGCAGTGAACCGACCCTCGCCGTCGACGGTGCGCGTCGCGGGCTCCAGTCGGACCATCGTCGGGCCGTTCACCGCCGCGAATTCGTCGGCGAACACCTTCTCGTCGCGGAGGTAGTCGAGTACCCCGTTGAACTCCCACTCGACGTCGCTGAACTCCGTGACCACGTATCCCGAGACGCCCTCGTGCTGTCGCATGTCGGCGATGGACTCAGCGAGCGACGTGAACTCACGCCGCTGCCAGTCGGCAGCGAGTTCGTCAAGGTCGGTGTAGGCGTCAGAGAGTACGCTCCGGTCGAAGCGGTCCGCGACGCCAGCGGGGCGCTTGAGCCCCGACAGAAACTCGTGCGCGAACCAGTCGGGGTCCCCGTCGTAGTGGGCCCGAAGCGACGATAGCGAGGGGAGTCCCCAGGTGCCGAACTCGGAGATCACGGTCGGCGGCCGTTCCGGGTCGTCGTACGCCGTCGTCGCGTAGTTCCCCTCGGGCGTGGAAACAAGGTCACGGAGCCGACGCCGCCACGGTTTGTCGCGGTCGGGGACGACGAAGTACTCGTGATAGTCGTTCACGTCGGTGTCGACGTGCGCCCAGCCGGAGTTGTCGCACACGAGCCTCGATGGGTCGTACGCGCGGGCGTCGTCGACGAACTCCGAGAGATACCGCTGTTTCTCCTCGTCGTGCCACAGACGTACAGGGTTGTCACGGTTGGGGAAGTCGTGCTGGTCGATGCCTATCCCCCACTCCTCGTTGTACAGGCTCCAGACGACGACGCTCGGGGAGTTGTAGTCCCGATTGACCATCCCCTCGAACTGCTCGCGCACGCGCCGCTTCGAGGCGTCCGTGTACCGGTCCGGATTCGCCGTCTCCGACCAGACGAGGATCCCGAGTCGGTCGGCCAACTCCACGAATCGGGGGTGAGGCGGTTTGATGTGCTTCCGAAGCATGTTAAATCCGAGCTCCTTCGCGGTCTCGATCTCCTCGCGGTAGGTGTCGAGGTCGGAGGGCCGGTAGTACGTGTCGGGGTAGTATGCTTGGTCGAGCGCCCCGCGGACGCGGAGGGGTTCGCCGTTGAGATACCACTCTCCATCGGAGACGGTGACACTCCGCATCCCGAAGTAGTCGACGTAGGTGTCGAGAGTGTCACTGCCGTCGGTCAGCGAGACGGTCACGTCGCACAGCGCGGGGTTCGCCGGCGTCCAGTACGTCGGGTCGTCGAGGCGGACGGTCGCTGACCCTGCCCCGTCGCGTATCTGTACGTCCGCGGTCCCGACCATCGACCCTGCCTGCGTGACCTCGACACGGGCGGTCAGGTCGATTCCCCCCTTAGGGCCGGTCACTGAGACGTCGGCCCGGACGGTGTCGTCATCGAGGTCGGGCGTGAGGCGCAGATCGTCGACCCGCGTCTCCGGGACGACCCCGACGTCGACCGCCTGCCACAGCCCGCTCACCCGCGTGTACCACGGCTCTCCCTGCTTTCCGTGCGGGATCTCCGTGAGGTCGGCCGGGTCGAACACGCGCACTGCGACAGTGTCGTCACCGCCGGTGAGTGCGTCGGTGACATCGAAGGAGAAGGGGAGGTAACCCCCCGTGTGCGTCCCCACCTCGGTCCCGTTCACCCAGACGGTCACCTCGTAGTCCGCGGCTCCGAATCGGAGCAGCACACGCTCGTCAGCCTCGTGGTTGACCTCGACCGTCCGTCGGTACCACGCAGCCCCCGTGTACTCCCGGAGTGCGTCGTGCTCCTGCCAGACGTGAGGGACCGACACGTCCCGTTCGTCTGCCATCTCCGTGTCCGTCCGATACCACGCCTCCTCGATACCTTCGTCGTCCGGGTCAACCGAGAACGTCCACCCGTCCTCGAGCGTCACCGACGCATCTCGTGTGAACGCCGCCATGATAATTCAACGCTTTCCTGCCACTTCTATTAGTGTTACGCCACGCGGCGGACGTACGCGGGAGAGCTGGTCGGCCGTCGCAGCGGACGGTTCTCCGGCGAAAGGACGAGCACCGGCAGGGGGCAGTTGGTCGGATCGCCGAGCTCGCCCGCCGTCCGAGTGGACGAGCATGTGACTTGAACAGCTAGTAGCGCTGTTCGCCCGACGCGCTCCTTGACGTGCTTGCCCGTCGAAACACGAGGAAAAATTCCAGACATATATACCACTGGTATCGTAGGAACTTTTATTGCGAACGAAAGTCGTCATAAGAGTGTGATGCCACGTGACAAGGCTGAGCGAACGAATGCTGGTGCGGAACAGCGAGAAGGCTCTACCGGCCGGATCGACCGACGCAGATTCCTCCGGGCAACGGGCGTCGCCGGAGCAGTCGGGTTCGCGGGCTGTTCAGGCATAACCGGTGGAGGCGGCGGTGGCGGTGGAGGCGGCGGTGGAGGCGGCGGTGGCGGTGGAGGCGGCGGTAACGGGAAGATGGAACTCAGCTACTGGACGCTCTTCAGTGGTGGCGACGGCGAAGTGATGAAGGCCATCGTCGACAAGTTCAACGAGGAGCGACCACTCGGCGAGAACATCACCATCAACCGCCAGCGCACTCCGTGGGACGAACACTACAACCGCCTGTACACGTCGATGACGGGTGGGTCACCACCCGACATGGCGATTTCGCACGCGTCCTACCTCCGCCGGTTCAAGCCCACGCTGATGGACATCAGCGATATGGTGTCCTCGGACAACAGCAAGTACGTCGACTCTATCCTGAACGCGTGTCAGATCGACGGAGGGCAGTACGCGGTCCCGATGGACTCCCACCCAATCGGCCTCTACTACAACGTCGATATCCTCAAAGAGGCCGGCGTCGAGCCGCCGATCGAGGACTTCCAGCAGTTCAAAGATGCCTGTAACGCCATCCTCAAGAACACGGACGCCAAGCCGTTCAGCCCTGACCCCTACTGGGGCGGTGGCGGCGGCTTCCGACAGTGGTTTATGGGGCTCCACCAGTACGGCGGGAAGATGTTCAACGAGGACCACACCCGGGCCGTCTTCGGCGGCGACGCCGGGACGAATTCCCTCGACTTCCTCGCCAGCGTCTCCGGAGAACGCAATTGGGACATCCCAGACATCTCCGCGGACCGCGTCGCGCAGAGCTTCCGGAACGGCAGTGTGGCCATGACGGTCAACGGGACCTGGTACGTGAACGTCCTCCGCGAGCAGGACTTCGAGTGGGGCTTCGACAAGCCACGCGTCTTCCCCGACGCTCAACAGCTCCGATCCACCGCCGACAGCCACACGGTCATCATCCCGAACAATCCCAAGGCGAGCCAGAAGCGAATGCAGGCTGCTGTCGACGCCGCCGAGTGGATCACGCAAGAGAACGCGATATGGGGTACAAAGGCAGGCCACCTTCCGGCGTACAGCCCCATCCTGAACAGCGACAAGCTCAAACAGTCCGACCTTTGGGACAAGACGCTGAAGTCGTTCAAGGAGATGGCCGAGGCTGGTCAGCTCGCGTACTGGCCGCAGCTCGCTAGCTCGGACCTCTACGCCACAAGCAACTGGACGTGGATCACCGACGCGTATGCCCACAACAGCCCCGTGCAGAAGGCAATCGAGAGCGGCGTCGAGACCTGGACGTCGAATGTTCAGTAACACCTACGATTAAAATAGCACTATCAATACTTAATATGTCAGCTATTGATCGGTTTACGAGTGGAATTGGGCACCTCCCGACTCTCAGTCGCTCGCGCAAGGAGCTAGTTGAGGGGATCCTCTTCTCACTCCCGTACCTCATCATCTTCGGCGTGTTCCTCCTCTATCCACTCGTGATGGGTGGGTACATGAGCCTCTTCGAGTGGAACGCGATCTTCCCCTCGCAGTCCGAATTCATCGGCCTTGGGAATTACACGCGCCTGTTTAACGATCCGCAGTTCTGGAACGCGCTCTGGAACACGATGTACTTCACCCTGCTCACCGTGCCCTCGATCGTGATCGTCGGTCTGGGGCTTGCACTCGGGGTTAACCACGATATCAAGGGCCGTGGCGTGCTTCGGGCGGTCTTCTTTAGTCCATACATCCTGACGGTGTCCGTCGCGGCAGTCGTGTGGACGAACCTATACTCCACGCAGTACGGTATCATCAATCACTACCTCGGGATGGTCATGGCGAACCCGCCACAGTGGCTCCAGGCCCAGTTCTGGGCGATGCCGGCCATCGCGGTCACCACCGTCTGGTGGCTCGTCGGGTTCAGCTTCGTCATCCTGCTCGCGGCGCGACAGAGCGTCCCCGAGTACCTCTACGAGGCGGCGAAACTCGACGGTGCGGGGAAGTGGCGGATGTTCCGGGACGTCACTGTCCCGCAGATGCGTCACGCCATCTTCTTCGTCGTCATCATCAACCTCATCTGGCAGTTCCAGGTGTACGGGCAGCCGTACGTCATGACGTCCGGTGGTCCGGGTAGTTCGACGGAGACGCTGGTCATGTACCTGTATCAGGCAGCGTTCAACCAACGCAACTTCGGGTACGCAGCTACGATTGGGTACGTCCTGACGGCGATTCTCGTCGTCGTGTCGATCCTGAACTACGTCCTCCTCGGAGGCAACAATGAGTAACACAACCACCAATCGCTTCGAATCGCTTCTGCCGGAAGAGATCAATCCGCGTAGCGTGCTCGTTCACGCGGTCATGTACGGAGCAGCACTTCTGTTCCTAGTGCCGTACCTGTACATGATCACCACGTCACTCAAGACGACACGGGGCGCTATTCAGCCGGGAATGAACTGGATTCCGGACCCGATCACGTTGGTTCATTATGTGGAGTTACTGACCGGGTCGGGGATCCTTCAGTGGACGTTTAACACGGTTCTCATCGCGTCCACGACGACGCTTCTGGTGTTGATCGTGGACTCGATGATCGCGTTCGCGATCACCCGTCTCGACTGGCCGGGTCAGAAGTACGTACTCGCTCTTATCGTAGCGAGCTTCATGGTTCCCGGCTTCGTCAACATCATCCCGCTGTACATACTTATCTCCGATCTCGGGTTGATCAACAGCTACCTCGCAGTCATCCTGCCGTTCGCGGCCGGCCCGATCGGCGTGTTCCTCCTCGTACAGTTCTTCAGGGACATCCCCTACGAGATCCAGGAGGCCGCTCAGCTCGACGGCTTCTCGAACTTCAGGATCTACACGCGGATGATCCTCCCGCTCTCGCGGTCGATCCTCTCCGCGCTCGCGCTGTTCATGTTCGTCTGGAGCTGGAACCAGTTCCTCTGGCCGCTCATCGTGCTCCAGAACGAGACGATGTACACGCTCCCGATCGGGATAGTCGTTCTCCGTGACACGTTCACCTATCAGCCCGCATTAACGATGGCGTCCGCCGTCATCGCGTCCGGGCCGCTGTTCATCCTGTTCCTCCTGCTCCAGGAACAGTTGATGACCGCAGTCGAGATGCAGGGCGTCACCTAGTCCCTCTCGACTCCCGTTTTCGACGCGTCCGACCGACCCCACGGAAGCAAAAGGAGTAACCTCATCATCATCCAGTCGCACGTCTGCAGTAATGAGATCAGTCAACACGAAGGGCGTTTATCAGTCTTTTATCGCCGCGACTGAGTTCTTCTACGAGAACGGTCCACGACTTATCGTCGTGAGCGTGCTCTGGTTCCTCTGTTCGCTCCCCGTCATTACGCTCGGCCCGGCGACGCTCGCCGCGTACGCCGCGATCGCGACGCTCAGAGAGGGGTACAGCATCGACCGGACGCACGTCGTCGCGACGGTCAAGCGCCACGGCGTCTCAGCGGTCCTCCTGACGGGTGTTCCACTCGTCTTCCTCATCATCTCGATTCTCTACACGCGCCAGTACTTCGTGGCCGACTCAACGCTCACCCTCGCGCTCGGCGTCGTCACCGCCTACGCCGCCGGATACACGGGACTCCTCCTCATTCCGGCGTTTATCGCAATCGCGACTGGTGACAGTCTCGAGACTGCGATCCGCGGCTCGGTGCGGTGGACGGGGCAGAACGCTATCTCCGCGGTAATGATGGCGATGGGGACGTTCCTCGTTGCCGTGGTCACGGGACTACTGACGATCGCTTTCGTTCTCGTCTTCGCGGGAATCGCGTTCTCCTTCCACCTCGAGACTGTCCTTGGGCCGCCGACTGACGACCCCACGGAAATCGAGGGTTGGTCGCCGTACGCGGACACGCGACGCGAGGAGTGAGCGCCGCCTCGGGGTTACCGCGACTGACTGATCAGTGTGTGCGGTGCTCTCGCTCTCCGGTCGGTGTGTGTGCGAAAAGAACGGGGATGGGTCGGACGGTACGATTACGTCCGCTGGGTCGCGGATTCGGTCTCCGGATTGGGGACGGGTTCGACGTCGTCTACCATGACGTTCTTCCCGGTTTCGCGGTCGAAGATGTGCATCTTGTCCTCGTCGAACGTAACCGTAAACTCGTCGCCCTCGTCGTATTTGTGGTCGCCCATGATCCGCATCGTGAACTCAATGTCGTTCACCTTGAGGTAGAAGTAGTTGTCGTCGCCGACGGGTTCGTGGACGTCCAGCGTCGCCGGGATGGCGTTGACGGAGCCGGAGTCGGCGAACTTGACGTGCTCGGGGCGGATGCCGAGGATGAGTTCGTTGGAGTTGCTCCTCTCGCGGACGCGCTCGGCCACCTTCGAGGAAATATCGTAGGAGAACGCCTTGCCTTCGAGGCGGTTACCGACGATTTCGACGTCGAAGAAGTTCATCGACGGACTGCCGATGAAGTCGGCGACGAAGAGGTTCGCCGGCTCGTCGAACACTTCTCCGGGCGTTCCGACCTGTTGTAGTTCGCCCTGATCGAGGATGACGACCCGGTCGCTCATCGTGAGCGCCTCCTCTTGGTCGTGCGTGACGTAGACGGTGGTGGTCTTGAGGTCGTCCTGGATGCGTTGGAGCTCGATGCGCATGTGCGCGCGTAGTTTCGCGTCGAGGTTCGACAGCGGTTCGTCCATAAGGAAGACGGCGGGGTCGCGGACGATGGCGCGACCGGTGGCGACGCGCTGCTGTTGACCGCCGGAGAGGGAGGCGGGCTTCTTCTCAAGCTGGTCCTCGATCCCCATCATCTCCGCTGCCTCCTCGACGCGCTCGTCGACCTCCGCGTTGCTGAGGTCAGAGGTGAGCTTGAGTCCGTAGGACATGTTCTTCCGCACGGTCATGTGCGGGTAGAGGGCGTAGTTCTGGAACACCATCGCGACATCGCGGTTCTGTGCGGGAATATCGTTGACGACCGTATCGCCGATGATCACTTCGCCACTGCTGATGCTCTCGAGACCGGCGAGCATGCGGAGCAGGGTTGACTTCCCGGATCCGGACGGACCGACGATCGTGACGAACTCCCCGTCCTCGATGTCGAGACTGAAGTCGTCGACGGCAACGATGTCGTCGTCGTACACTTTCCGGACGTTCTTGAAACGGACTTCACTCATAGATTCTAGTGTAATCTTCGCCGGATGCTACATAATTGTTCTCCATTGTTACGGAGACTCATTCCCGGATCCTCACTCTCGGCGACCGACGGAGACGTTAAGCCCCCAAATGTATGAATAATTATTGAGTTATCTCGTCGAGACGCCATTGCCGCTCTCGCAGCCGCCGGGATCGGTGTCGGTGGCGTCGCCGTCTACGCCGTCGACGACGACCGCTCCCAGGGTGGCAGCGAGGAATCGACTCTCGATGAGCCGATCGGGACGCTCGTCTCGCTCGCCGAGGTCCTCTATCCCTCCTCGGTCGAGGGGACGGCCGAGTTCGTCAAGACGTACGCCACCGGTCGCTTCGAGGACGACGACGCGTATCGGACGCGAGTGGAGTGATGCCGTCGCCGTGCTCGATGCGCGAGCGAAGGAGGAGGGTGGAGCCGCGTTTCGTCGCCTCTCGGTCGAGGAGCGCGACGCGTTCACGTCCTCGGGGAGCGTCCCCTACCCCCTACACTCGCGTCAAGGGCGTCGGCGGCACGACGCTCCACTGGATCGGCTATACGCCGCGACACCACCAGAAGGACTTCGAGGTGCACTCTCGGTACGGGCTGGGCGTCGACTGGCCGCTCGACTACGAGGACGTGCGCCCCTACCACGCGGACGTGAAGTCCGAGACGGACGTCTCCGGCGGGGCGGACAACCCCTTCGCCCCGTCCCGCGAGACCGACTTCCCGATGGACGCCTTCCCGCCGAGCTACTCCGACACGCTGTTCCAGGAGGCCTGCGACGAACTCGGCATCCGATCGGAGGACATCTGGACGGGAGCCACGGGCGAGAACGCGATTCCCGCGACCGTCGAAGTCGTGGAGAACGCGGGCAGCGATAACTACCTCTACCTCGACATCGACGGTCAGGAGTGCAGTGTTCAGGCCGCGAGCGATGTAAAACCGGACGTCGGCGACGCGTTCCGCGTGACGTTCGATCCGTCGGACATACACGTGTTCGACACCCAAACGGGCGAGAATCTCCTCGTCGAGGAGACGGACGTGGCGGTGATCTCCGACGAGACGCCCGCCTGACCGACTCTCGCGGTCATCGCCGGAGCCACCGGCGATTCCGAGTTCCGGTCGATGAGGGGAATCGGCGACCCCACCCGAGGGGAGACGCTGAAAACAGGAACGGCGCTGACGACGATTTCCGTGGCCGGTATCGTCTCGACCCTCGTCTCCTCTACACCTGTTCCGCCTGCGTAGTCCCGCTGCGCCGTTTTTCACTCGGTACTCTTTTAACGATATCAGTACATTAACGACTATGCGGTATTACCGACTCCCTGGTAGCAAGCAGAGGCCAACTTCAGATTCACTCGTCGTCATCGACGAAGACGGTGACGCGTACGACCTGACGACGGCGTCGGACGACCTCGGCTCGTTCACCGAACTCGCTCGCGCGGCGAACGCCAGTGACCGTTCCATCGACGCGATCGCACGCGACCGAATTCCGGACGCCGAGCGCCTCGAAACCGGCGACTTAGACGGTGACGCGCTCCTTCCCGTCGTCGCTGACGAGGTGTGGGCGGCGGGCGTTACCTACCGCATCAGCGAGCAAGCCCGCGAAGCCGAGAGCGGAAAGCCGGAGGTGTACATCGACGTCTACGACAGCGAACGACCGGAACTGTTCCTAAAGGCGACGCCGTCACGGACGGTCGGCCCGAACGACGCGATCGGCGTCCGCGGCGACTCTGAGTGGGACGTCCCGGAACCGGAACTCGGCGTCGTCCTCCACCGCGGGGAGGTGGTCGGCTACACCGTCGGCAACGACGTCTCCAGTCGATCCATCGAGGGCGAGAACCCGCTCTATCTCCCGCAGGCGAAGGTGTACGACCGGTGCTGCGCCATCGGTCCCTGCGTCGCCACCGAGGAAGCCGTCGAGGACCCTCACGACCTCTCGATGTCTCTCACCATCGAACGCGACGGCGAGGTAATGTTCGAAGATGCCACCTCGACGGGGGAGATGGCGACCACCTGCGAGAATCTCGTCGATTACCTCGGCCGCCACAACAACCTGCCCGAGACGGTCGTGTTGCTCACCGGGACCGCACTCGTCCCGCCGGAGTCGTTCACGCTCGCGGAGGGCGACCGAGTCACCATCGACATCGACCACATCGGACGCCTCGTCAACGACACCGTCGTCGTCTGAACGGGCGAAAATCTGATTCGCTCGACGACGAAACGGCCGCAATCGACGGAAGAGACGAGGAGAGGAGAGTCCGAACCGGAGGACGGGTTACTCCGCGTCGGCGACGGTCGTCTCTGAGAAGTACGTCCGTCCGGTCTGCGGCACCTCTTTCGTTCCGGTCACCTCGAACGACGCAGACGCGGCGATATCGCTCGCGGAGTGGCCGACTCGGAACTCGTAGGGCCCCGCTTCGACCCTGAGGTCGAAGTCCCGGTCGTGGTAGGCGAGTTGCGACGCGTCCACCTCGAACTCGACGCGTCGGGCCTCACCCGCCTCCAGGGAAACCCGCCGGAACCCGACGAGTTCCTGAACGGGGCGGGCCTGACTGGGGTTCTCGGCGCTGACGTACAGTTGGACGACGTCGTGACCCGCCCGGTCGCCGGCGTTCTCGACGGTGACCGCCGCGGTAATCGTCCCCGCGGGGGCGAGTTCGTCCGAGGAGAGGGAGAAGTCGTCGTACTCGAAGTCGGTGTAACTCAGGCCGTGGCCGAAGGGGTAGAGGGGGTCGCTCCCCACGTAGACGTGTTCCTCGTTCGTCGAGTTGGGCTTCCGACTGTAGTGGACCGGCAGTTGCCCCACCGTTCGCGGGACGGAGACGGGGAGGTGACCGCCGGGGTTGTGTTCGCCGAACAGGACGGCGGCGACGCCCTCGCCGCCGCGTTCGCCCGGAAGCCACGCCTGCAGGACGGCGGGTACCTCCTCGGAGATCTTCTCGATGGAGTGGGGTTTTCCGCTGACGACGACGACGACGACGGGCGTCCCCGTCTCGTCGAGGCGGTCAACGAGCTCCTGTTGGACGCCGGGGAGGCCGAGGTCGGTCACGTCGCACCCTTCACCGCTCGTGGCGACGCTCGGCATATTCACTCGCTCCCTGTCGGAGTCCGAGAAGTCCACGGCGGACCGCGCGCCGACGAACGCGACGGCGACGTCCGCCTCGGCGGCGGCGTCGGCCGCGGCGTCGAAGCCGTCCGTCTCGGGACCGGTCGTTGTGCATCCCTGCTCGAAGGCGACGTCGAAGCCGAGTTCGTCGCCGCGGGCGTTGATGGCGTCGAGGGGCGTCGTCGCGTCGAGTTCGACCTCCTCCTCGGGGTAGTGGGCGGCGTAGGCGTAATCGCCCATGAGCTCTTGGGCGTCGTCCGCCTTCGGACCGACGACGGCGACGGAGTCCGTCTCCTCGCCGACGAGAGGGAGGAGGTCGTCCTCGTTCCTCAGGAGCGTCATCGACTCGCGGGCGGCCCGTTCGGTGAGTTCGTCCGCCGCCTCGGTGCCGAACGGTTCGGACGCCGCGTCGGCGTCCACCGTCGGGTCGTCGAGCAGGCCCTTCCGCGCCTTCGCGCGGAGGACGCGTCGGACCGCGGTATCGACCGTCTCCTCGGAGAGGCGACCGGCCTCGACGGCGTTCACGAGGTGGTCGCCGTAGCAGTCCGTGTAGGGGAGTTCGACGTCGATGCCCGCTTCGAGGGCCATCACGCCCGCCTCCTCCTCGTCGGCGGCGACGCCGTGTTCGCTCCGGAGGAACTCGACGCTGTAGTAGTCCGAGACGACCGTCCCGTCGAAGCCCCACTCCCCGCGGAGAACGTCCGTCAGCAACCACTCGTCGCTCGCACAGGGGACGCCGTCGATGTCGTGGTAGGCGTTCATCACCGACTCGGCGTTCGCCGTCCGGACGGCAGCCTCGAAGGGGAACAGGTGCGTCTCGCGGAGTTCGCGCCGACCGAGGTTGACCGAACTCCGGTTCTTCCCGCCCTCGCCGACGCTGTGGCCGGCGAAGTGTTTCAGCGTCGCGGAGATTCCGTCTCCGTCGCCCTGCAGACCTTCGACGTACCCGCAGGCCATCGCGGCGACCAAGTACGGGTCCTCGCCGAACGTCTCCTCGACGCGGCCCCACCTGAGGTCGCGCGCCACGTCGAGGACGGGCGAGAGCGCGTGTGCGGTGCCGATAGCCTCCAACTGCGTTCGGATGGTGCCGGTTATCTCCCTGACGAGGTCCGGGTCCCACGTGCTGGCGAGGCCGATGGACTGCGGGAACGTCGTCCCTTGGGGGCCCATGTACCCGCTCAGGCACTCCTCGTGGGGTATCGCGGGGACTCCGAGGCGGGTCTCCTCTCGGAGGTACGTCTGGAGTTCGTTCGTGACGCGGGCCGCCTCGGTCGGCGGGAGGCTCCCCTCGCCGCCGATTCTGGTGAGATGGCCGACGCCGTCGGAGAGGTGTTCCTCGACGGCGCTCTCGTCGAGATTCCCCTCCTCGTCGAGGAGTTTGTCAGCGTTCACCGACCCCAACTGCGCCGCCTTTTCCGCCAGCGACATCCGGTCGAGGAGTTCTTCCACTCGCCGGTCGACGGACGTCCCGCCGACTTCGCTATTCGAACGTATCTGCATCAACGAACGTGTTCTATTCCGCGCACTTTAACTGTTCGGACGCCGGAATCCGCCGCCGAACGCGCGCCGGGGGGTTCCAGACGAGAACGTGAGCGACGTTTATTTTCTCCCCTCCGTCCAAGATAATTGCCGTCCGAGCGAGTCGCGCCGTCGCCTTTCGCGCCGCCGACGCTTCGGCGAAACTCGACGGAGGAGTTCTGATATAGAGAACGGAATCGCATCGAGGTGCGACAGCGTCGATTCGGAGGATTACAGGTATAGTTCTGTAATTCCTGCATTACAGTACTAAGGTCGTAATACCACGGAGGGAGCATCGGGCGAGGAGTGCCGACCGACCAGTCAGCGACGGATAGAAGTCCTCAGACGTCGGTTTTGCGGGAGAGAAAGTGAACTGGAGAGTTCGAGGATTCCGCGCGGCGACGTTCGGCGAGTCGCCTCGATCCGTCCGTTCGACCCGCCGGCCGCCGGCGCACTCGTTCTCTATTACGGAACGCGTTCCGGAACCGGCGTCGAGTTCGGGCGTCTCCAGATTTCGGTGCGGACGCCGACGGATCCACGGGACGGTGCGAATCGGTAGCAAGCCGACGAAGCGCGTGAGTGAAACGACGGAGAAGGAACTACGCGAGGGGGTGAACCCCATTCTGCGCGAACGCTACCGTCGTACCGTCAGTCCGCGCCTCTCGGAAGGTGGTATCCGCATGGTTCGCAGACGAACTCGTCGTCGTAGAACGATTCGTGAACCGTGAGACTCTGGTCGCATTGGGGGCAACGCATGCGGTTCCAAGGCCTTTCGATATTCACTTAAGTGTTGCTACGACAATTGTCGAATCGAGGAGCAGAGAAGCGCGGCGGGGAGGCGGAAACGTCGATTACCGACTCCGGGAAAGCCGGGCGGATCAAAAACGTTATGTATCCATCAGGATACACTTCGATTGGTCGCCGCCGAGCGACCAACCGTGCGAAAATCGAGTCAGTCATACCGCCGCGCGCGGCGGTCGGCCGGGGAGTGCGCCTGTCCCCTCGTAGCTCCTGAACCGCTCCCCGTCCGACTTGCGCGGTGCGTTCTACCGGTACTGTCGAAGTCGTCAGACGCACCGTCTGCGAGCGATAACTCCGCGTTCGTCACCGTACCTCGTCGTTCCGTCCCGTTCGCTACCTCGGGGAGGAGTCGTGACAATTCGAACCAATATTTATTTATATCGAGACGGGCAAAATCTTGCTAATGTCTGTCAACCTCGATAACAGGCGTAACGTCGGAGTGCTCGTTGCTCTCGTCGTCGCAACAGTCGTGGTCGCGGCCGCCGGCATCCTCTGGCTTCGCGGCAACGGGGAACCGCTCATCGTGGAAGTGGGGTATACCCTGCTGGTGCTCCTCGCAGCAGCGCTGGCGTACGATAACTACCTGATCCAGTAGCGCCTCTTGACGAGCGATATCCCGAACGATTATTAGGGATTGCCCGAATCGACACGGTAACTCGCTCTCGAAGTAACCATGGCCACGAACGAACTATACACAGGTTGGTCGGCGGTGCCGGGTCCGGAGACTCGGCGGATGATCCGGGACGCGTCGGAGGAGATGGGCGGCCTCGTCCGGAGCACGCTCGGACCGTTAGGGCTGGACAAGATGGTCGTCCGTCGGATGCCCGACGACGAACTCCGCTGGTTCGTCAGCAACGACGGGAGCGCCATCGTCGAGGAGTTCGAAGGGGAGACGGACCACCCGGTCGCACAGCGCTTCGTCCGGGCCGTCGAGGACCACGAGGCTGACTACGGCGACGGTTCGACCACGTTCGTCCTCCTCGCGTCGGAGTTGACGACCGCGGCGATGGACCTCATCGACCGCGGCGTCCACCCGAACGACGTGATAGAGGGGTTCTCCATCGGCGCTCAGCGGACGCTAGAGCGGTGGAACGAGGCGGCGATTCCGCTGACGAACGCCGCCGGGAGACTCGACTGCGACCGACTGCGCGCCGTCGCGACGACGGGGATGACGAACGGCCGCGAGGCGGAGTGGCAACTCGCCGAGTTCGCCGACACGGTGGTCGATGCGGTCATGCGCGTCTCCGACCCCCGGAGCGGAAGCGTCAGACTCGACCACGCTAAAACCGTCGCCGTCCCCGGCGGGAGCGTCTCCGACTCGACGCTCGTCGAGGGGGTCGTCCTCCCGGAGACGGTCGTGACCGCGGAACACCTCCTCCCGGCGACGGGGCCGGTGTTGCTCGTAGACGGGAGTCTCAAGCCCCGAAGCCTCTCGGCGAACGTGAACGTCTCCGTCGAGGACGACGCCGACGCCGAACGGATAGCGAACGGGCGCAGAGACAGCGAGCGAATCGCCGCGGCCATCGCGGCGACGGGGGCCGTCGCCGTGGTCGTGACCGGCGACGCGGACATGGCCGTCGCCAAGGAACTGGCCCGCCACGGGGCGATACTGCTTCGGAACGTCAAGTACACCGACTTCGAGTACATCAAGCGGGCCACCGGCGCGACGCACCGCGGACCGGTCCGCCCGAACGAGCGAATCGACCCCGACATCCTCGGTCACGCGACGGTGCGCTTCCGCGACGCGGGCCGTGACGACGACTGGATCGCCTTCGAACCGCCCGCCGACGCCGGATCGCCCGCGGTTACGCTCGTCGTGCGAGGCGGGACGCAGGCGGCCGCGGAGGAGGCGGAGCGTCGCGTCAGAGACAGCAAGAACGCGCTCCGCGCCTGCGTCATAACGCCGAAAGCGCTCCCCGCGGGGGGAGCGGCGGAGGTGTCGGCGGCGCACGCGGTCAGGGAACTCGCGCCGCGGTTCGACGGGCGAGAGCAACTCGCGGTGGAGGAGTTCGCCGACGTCCTCGAATCCATCCCGAAGACGCTGGCGAGAAACGCCGGGATGGACCCGATGGACGCGCTGGCCGACCTGCGCTCGCGGTATGCGGCGGGTCACCGCCGGACCGCGATATCGAAAGACGGGAGCGTCGTCGACGACGTGACCGCCGACGGCGGCGGTCTGGACCCCTACCAGATCCGCGTGGCGGGGCTGATTCGCGCCGTCGAGTTCGTCACCACCCTCGTCCGAATCGACGGGGTCCTGTTCGACGAACGCCCGCCGACGGCCGACCGGGTGCTCGACGACCCGAAGGTCGGCCCCGAGGAGGCGATGGACGGCTAAAAGGCGGAGGACCGCTAGAGTAACTGCGTCGCGACGACCGCGACCAGCGTCACCGGGAGAACCGAGAGGACGCTCTGCTTCTTGTCGATGCCGTACAGTTCGCTCACGACCGGGAGCAGCAGGAATCCGACGAGAATCCACACCCCCGCCATCATCGTCCCCACGACCCGCATCTGCGGGCTGTCGGCCACCGCCTCGTGCGAGGCGACGACTTCGGAGACGGGTTCCGCACCCGCGACGACGATCTCCGGCGCGGGGATGGTGGCGGCGAGCGCCGCGCTGACTATCACCACCGGGACGAACAGGAGCATCAGGTATCCGCCGACTTTGAACATCGCCGTCTCCATCGCCGTCTCCTCGGAGAGGTGGCCCGCGATGGCGCCGGCGACGCCGAAGTAGAGGAAGCAGACGAAGCCGACGAAGAAGAGGCCGTACAGGAGGTTGATGCCGAGCGCCAGTTGCCACCCGGCGAAGACGTACCCCTGCGACATCGCGAACGGTTCCGAGAGGTACTCGAAGACGCCCCGCACGCCGCCGAGAAGCGTTAGCGCGAGGAGCGGCGGGGTCCACCCGTACCGCTCGACGGTCCGCACGAAGTCGGCGATGCTCCGGGCGTTCGTCAGTTCGTGGCCGAGGCGACGCCACGTCCGGTCGGTGACGCCGACCCCCCGCCCCGAGACGTTCGCGGCGGCCTCCGAGTCGGCGTCCGTCTCGCGTCCGTACTCTGTGATGTCGTCTACGGTCATGGGTGTGCTGTGGGGGATGCTGGGGTCACGGGTCGGTTTCGTCGCCGTCGTTCGTCCGTCGGATAGCGGTCATGGGGTCAGTCGCTCGTCCCCGTCGCCGACTCCGTCTGGGCTTCGGCGACCGACGCGGTGCTCAGACTCAGGTTCTCGCCGGTGTTCGGATCGAACACGTGGACGTGTTCCGTGTCGAACGTGAGGTAGACCGGGTCGTCGCTCCGTTCGTACCGCGCGGGAATCGAATCCGGTTCGATGAACACCTTGTACTCCTCTCTGTCGCCTTGCTCGTCCGCGCCGATGTCGATGTCGTCGGCGATGACGGAGGAGACGTCGACGTGGTCCTCCAAGTCGAAGTACAGCAGGTCGTTGCTCCCGAGGGGTTCGATGATGTCCACGAACGCCCGCACCGACTCCTCCGTCGGCGTCTCGTGGACGTGGATGTGCTCCGGGCGGACGCCCAACAGGAACCGCTCGGCGTCGCTCCGCGCGGCGATGGCCTCCGCCTGCCGCTTCGGAATCGGAAGTTCGATGTCGCCCGTGAACCGGGCCTGCTCGCCCGAGAGGTCCAACTCGGAGACGAACATGTTCATCGAGGGGCTGCCGATGAACTGCGCGACGAACGTGTTCTTCGGCCGGTTGTACACCTCGCGGGGCGACCCCACCTGCTGGAGCGTTCCGTTGTTGAGGATGGCGATGCGGTCGCTCATCGTCATCGCCTCCTCCTGGTCGTGCGTCACGTAGATAGTCGTCGTCTCGAACGTCTGCTGGAGGCGCTGGAGTTCGGTCCGCATGTGCTTGCGGAGTTTCGCGTCCAGATTCGAGAGCGGTTCGTCGAACAGGAACACGGCGGGGTCGCGGACGATGGCGCGGCCGGTCGCCACCCGTTGACGCTGACCGCCGGAGAGGTGCTTCGGCTTCTGGTCGAGGAGTTCGCCGATGCCCATGAGGTCGGCCGCCTCCTCGACGCGTTCGTTTATCTCCTCGGCCGGGAGGTCCGTCGAGCGCTTGAGGCCGAACGCCATGTTGTCCCGCACCGAGAGGTGGGGGTACAGCGCGTAGTTCTGAAACACCATCGCGATGTCCCGCTTGCGCGGCGGAAGCCGGTTGACCGGCGTGTCGCCGATGCGTATCTCGCCGTCCGTTATCTCTTCGAGGCCCGCGAGCATCCGAAGCAGCGTCGACTTGCCGGACCCGCTGGGACCGACGAGCGTCAGAAACTCCCCGTCCTCGATCTCGAGGTCGAACTGGTCCACGGCGAGGATGTCTCCCTCGTACCGCTTCGTTACGCTGTCGAATAGGATTCGGCTCATACTTAGCGAACGTTTCTATCGTAACTATTTATTATTTTTGTTGGCCGTCAAGAACGGAGCGGAAAATCAGCCTTGTTGGCCGTCAGGAACGGAGCGAAAAATCAGCCGGGGCGCGGGGCGACCGTCAGGTCTTGACCGCACCCTCGGCGAGGCCGTTGATGATGTACTTCTGGAGGAAGAACAGGATGACGAACAACGGAAGCGTCGCGCCGAGAGCGCCGGCCATCAGCAGGTCCCACTGGAGGGCGTACTGGCCGATCCAGGAACTGAGTCCCGGCGGCAGCGTCGTCTTCCCGTCGTCGTTGATGAGGATGAGCGCCATCACGAACTCGTTCCACGCGAAGATCCACGCGAAGATGGCGGTGGTCGCGATGGCCGGCGACGAGAGGGGGACGATGACCCGGATGACCGCGCCGATGCGGGTGCTTCCGTCTATCATCGCCGCCTCCTCCAGCGCCTCGGGCAGGTTCTCGTAGAACCCCCGCAGCATCCAGATGGAGAACGGCAGCACGAACGCGACGTACGCTATCGTGAGGCCGATGAGACTGTTGAACAGACCGATGTTGCGGAAGATGAGGAACAGCGGAACCGCCACTAAGATGAGCGGGAACATCTGCGTGAGCAACAGGAACGTCGCCACGGCCTTCCGACCCTTGAATTCAAGCCGGCCGATGCTGTACGCTCCAAACGTACAGACGATGATGCTCAGCACCGTCGACGCCACCGTGACGATGGCGCTGTTGCGGAACCAGATGGGGAAGTTGGTCTCGGTCAGCATCCTCTCGTACGCATCGAAGCTGACCCCGTTGAGCCACGTTCCCGGGCTCTGGACGAACGTGTCGAACGCGACCGGGTTCAGCGAAACCACGATCATCCAGAAGACCGGCAGTAGGACCACGAATACCGACGACCAAAGCACCGCGTGGAATCCGAGCGCCTTCGCCCACGTGGTGACCTTCGGTGATACCTCGAAGCCGAACAGTTCGTCCGTGTCTCTCGTTTCACTTGCCATGTTATTTCCCTCCGACTTCGTCCTGGTAGAGCCGCAGATAGACCATCCCGTACCCGAGCATGATGAGGAGCATCACGACCGCGATAGCCGCCGCGACGCCGAAGTTGTTCTGGATGAACGCCTGCCGGTAGATGTACACCGGCAACACCATAGAGGAGTTCCCGGGACCGCCGCTCGTCATCACGAAGATGAGCGTGAAGTGGTTGAGCGTCCAGAGACTCATCAGGAGCGTCGTCACGATGCCGATGGGCTGGAGGAACGGGAGCGTGATATGCCGGAACAGGTCTAATCGGGTCGATCCGTCGACCTGCGCCGCCTCGTAGAGGTCCTGGGGGATACCCTTCATCGCCGCGAGGAAGGTTATCATGAAGAACGGGAAGTTGCGCCAGACGTACGCGATGGTCACCGAGAACAGCGCGTACCGGGAGCGGCCGAGCCACGCGATTCCCTCGCCGAATCCGAGCACTTCGAGGAACCCGTTGAACATCCCGAGTTCGTAGTTGAACAGCAGCGTCCAGTTCAGCGCGACGGCGATGAACGGAATCGTCCACGGGAGTAAGAGGAGCGTCGTCGCGATGGACCGCCCCTTGAACTCACGGTTGAGCAGTATCGCGAACGCCAGTCCCAGGATCGCCATGAGGACCACCGCCGTGAACGACCAGACGAAGGTGTTCTTCATCACCACCCAGAAGTCGGGCAGCGTGAGTACTTCGACGTAGTTTTCGAGCCCCACGAAGACGTCCGCTTGGAGACCACCGTACTCGTAGAAGCTCAGGGCGATTCCCCGGAGGATCGGCAGGACGCTGATGACACCGAGTGCCGCCAACGTTGGCAGTAGGAACAGCCAACCCCAGAGGCTCTCTTTCGAGAGCCAGTACTGGTACTCCTCCGGGATAGTGATTCTACCTAGTGCCGAGGTGTTTCTTGACATACTCTATCTTGCGAAATGGCGCACTGATGTTTTATTTGTGGTGGTTATTACCGAGTCCACCGCGGAGGTCCGGACGACCGGTTTCGAGGGACCTCGCGTCGGCGAACTCACGCCCCGTCACTCGTAGGGGTTGTATATCTTCGGCACGCCGTCGCCGGTGATCCACGGCTGGACCTCCTTCGGTGCGTCCTCAAGCGACGGTCCCTCGCTGGGCGCTTTCAACTCGTAGTCGACGTAGTCGGCGCTGTTGATGGCCGACCGCGCCTTGTTCGCCATGGTCCCGAGCGCCTTCTTCGGGTCCGTGTCGGAGCCGATCATCCCCGATATCGCCGTCGAGTAGCCGGTCGTGTTGCCCTCGACGGAGCCCATGAACGGGGCGACGCGTCCGGCGCCGGTGACGCCGTACCGAACCGCGTTCGGCGCCTGTTCGAGGCGGGCTTCGAGCCACGAGTCCGGTATCTCGGTCGGGTTGTCGGTGAACAGTTCCATCTGCTCTTGGCCCTTGCGGACCGGAAGGAAGTTCGGCGCCGACACCGGGAAGTACTTGTTCAGCTGGTCGGGCTGGGTCATGTAGTCCATGAAGCCGAGCGAAATCTTGTCGTCGACGTCGTGGCGGGTGACGTTCTGCTTGAACGTCGTCAGGCAACTGCCGCCCATGAAGGACTGCCGCTTGCCGTTCGGACCGGCCGGCATCGGTGTCAGTTCCGTGGCCTTGGCCAGTTCCTTGTGTTCTTCGGAGACGCCCTCCTGCGGGTCGATGAGGCTGCGGGCTAAGTCCGTCGGAAGGTGGGCGATGGCCGTCCGGTTGGCGCGGTAGAGCTCCTCGCCGGCGGTGCTGTCGATACCGCCCCATCCGCCGGGCGCGATGTCCCACTTCTCGCGGAGACTCAGCGTCCAGAGGTGAGCGAAAAGCGACGCCGGACTGTCGATTTCGACGCTGAACTTGCCGTCGGAGTGGCCGTAGAACGATCCGCCGGACTGGTGCGTTATCGCCGTCTGGTTCTGACCGGTCGGGAAGTCCGTCGCACCGGGCGTCGTGAACCCGGAGGCGTTGGTGTTCTTCGAGACGGCCTGTCCGGCCTTGATGAGTTCGGGCCACGTCTCCGGCGGCTTGGAGACGCCCGCCTCCTCTAGGAGGTTCATGTTGACGTGGCTCGTTCGGAGCTCCATGAACCACGGCATCCCCCAGTAATCGCCGTCGAACTGGCCCCACTTCGAAATCGTGCTGTACCAGTCGTCGTACTTGTTGAACAGTTCGGTGTTGGGTCGCGCCGCGCCGCGGTTACCGAAGTCGGCCGCGTGTTCGCACGCCATCTCGGAGACGTTCGGCATCGAACGGCCCTCGATGGAGGCGCTCCACTCCTGGAACACCTGGTCCCAGGTGACGACTTGGGTGGTCAGGTTGATTTTCGCGTCCGCGGCGTCCTCGTACCCCTTGGCCGCCTCTTTGATTGCCTTCGTCTCCGCGGGGATGTACCCCCGCATCGTCCACCACAGGAAGTCCTGTTCGCCGTTGCCGTCGGTGCCGCCGTCGCCGCCACTGCACCCGGCGAGGGCCGTCACACCCGCCGCGCTGGCCGCCGCGGCCGTCTCCATGAACTTCCGGCGCGAGTACTCCTCCGATTGGTCGTCCGACTGAGCGTCCGACTGGCCGTCGGACCCCCCGGTCGGTCGCGATGCTGTTTCGTCCATACCGTCCACTGTCGACGCCATACAGCATATGTAAGAAAGGTCCATTATATATCTACCGGGCTTCGAACGGACTGTCCGGAGAGCAATGATGAACGGCCGTTTCGCCGAGGATCGGCGTCTCGGCCGGGACAGGGCCCCGAAATCGATTTGAGGAGGGGCGGCGACTCGTCTACGCTTGCTGGGCGTCCACCACCGCCACCGCCGCGAGGTTGACGATGTCGCCCACCTCGTCGCCGCGTTGGATGACGTGGACCGGCTTGTCCATGCCGACGAGCATCGGGCCGACCGCTTCGGCGTCGCCGAGTCGTTGGAGGAGTTTGTAGCCGATGTTACCCGCTTCGAGGTTCGGGAACACGAGGACGTTCGCCGGTCCGTCCAACTCGGAGAACTCGTACGTGTCCGCGACAATATCCTCAACGACGGCGGTGTCGGCCTGCATCTCGCCGTCCACGGGGAAATCGACGCCCGGGTCGTCGCGCAACGCCCGCGCCGCATCGCGGGGTTTGCGCGTCCCCGCGTTGTCCACGCTTCCGAAGTCGGAGTACGAGAGGAACGCGACGCGCGGGTCCACGTTGAACCGGCGCGCGAGGTCGGCGGTGTGCCGGGCGACCTCCGCGAGGACGTCGGCGTCCGGGTTCCGGTTCACCGTCGCGTCGGCGCAGAATATCACTCGGTCGGCGACGGTGAGCATGTAGACGCCGGCGGCGTAATCCGCGTCCTCCTTGGTGCCGATGACCTGCAACGGCGGGCGAAGCGCAGAGGGGTAGTGGTGCGTCAGTCCGGTGAGCATCGCGTCGGCGTCGCCCTCCTCGACCATCACGCTGGCGAGGTAGTTTGGGTCGGTCCGGACGAGTTCGTCGGCCTCCCGGCGCGTCAGTCCCTTTCGGCGGCGCAGACGGTGGAGTCGGTCGGCGTACTCGTCGAGTTCGTCCGCCGTCGGGTCCACGACGCGGGGGTCGTAGTCCAGTCCGCGGGTCGCGACGACCGACTCGACGGTCTCTCTGTCCCCGACGAGGAGGGGTTCCGCGATACCCTCCGCCTCCATACGTGCGGCCGCGCGTATCATCTTCTCGTCGTTGCCCTCCGCGAGGACGACGCGCTTAGGATCGTTCTGCGCCTTGTTGAGAACGACGCGGAGCATCTCCAGCGACTTTCCGACGCGCGCTTCGAGCTGTTCGTGGTACGCCTCCAAGTCGATGTCTCGCCGGGCGACGCCGCTGTTTATCGCGGCCTGCGCGACTGCCGACGACACCTCGAACAGGACGCGGGTGTCGAGCGGTTTCGGGATGACGTAGTCGGGGCCGTACTGGAGGGGTTGGTCGCTGTAGGCTTTCACGACGGCGTCGGGCACGTCCTGTTTCGCCAAGTCGGCGAGTGCGTGGGCGGCCGCGCGCTTCATCTCCTCGTTGATCTCCGTCGCGCGCGCGTCGAGTGCGCCGCGGAAGATGAACGGGAACCCCAGCACGTTGTTCACTTGGTTGGGGTAGTCCGAGCGACCGGTGGCCATGATCACCGTGTCGTCGCGGGCCTCTTTCGCCTCCTCGTAGCCGATTTCGGGGTCCGGGTTCGCCATCGCGAAGATTATCGGGTCCTCCGCCATCGACCGAACCATCTCTTGGGAGACGATGCCGCCCGCGGAGAGGCCGACGAACACGTCCGCGCCCTCCATCGCCTCCGCGAGGCCGCCGTCGGGGACGTCCCGCGCGAACTCGCGGTTGTACTCGTTCAGGTCGCCGGCGTCCGCCCGGTCGGTCGTGAGGATGCCGTCGATGTCGCACATGACGATGTTCTCCGGTCGGACCCCGAGAGAGACGTAGAAGCGCGCGGTGGCCGTCGCGGCGGCACCGGCCCCGGCGAAGGTGACCCGAATCTCGTCTAAATCCTTCCCCGCGATATCGACGGCGTTGAGGAGGGCCGCCCCGGAGATGATGGCCGTCCCGTGTTGGTCGTCGTGGAAGACGGGGATGGACATCTCCTCGCGGAGTCGTTCCTCTATCTCGAAGCACTCGGGGGCCTTGATGTCCTCCAAGTTGACGCCGCCGAAGGTGGGCTCCATCGCACTCACGGTTCGGACGAACTCGTCTACGTCGCTCGCGTCGAGTTCGACGTCGAACACGTCGATGTCTGCGAACCGCTTGAAGAGGACGCCCTTGCCCTCCATGACGGGTTTCGACGCCTGCGCGCCGATGTCGCCGAGTCCGAGGACGGCGGACCCGTCCGAGACGACGCCGACGAGATTCCCCTTCGCGGTGTACTCGTAGGCGGCCCCCGGGTCTTCGTCGATGTCGCGGCACGGCGCGGCGACGCCCGGCGAGTACGCGAGACTCAGGTCGCGTTGGGTGTTCGTCGGCTTGGTCGTCGAAATCTCTATCTTTCCGGACGGGTCCTCTCGGTGATACTCCCGCGCGTCGTCGTCAAGTGTCATAGATAGGTAGACACCACCAGCACGGAACATAAATGTGGTTGACTGACAGAGAGTGGACCTACCGCGAAAGTAATACAATTATTTCTGTTAACATTGTCTCCAATAACTGCTCTCGGTGAGATGGGTGCATCTGTTTATATTAAAGAAGCAATCAACGAAGATTCCGTTTGTATTCGCTATTCGGACGCAGATCCCAGGATATATTCGATTATAGTGCCAAAAATTGTAGTGAATTATTTTTCGAAACGGCTGCGGAAGACACCTCCGAAAGAGAAAGGCGAGACGATTCCGCGAAATCGAGATAGTGGAACACAGCCTTAGTGGGGGCTAAATTCCGTGTTTTCTCCCAATTCTTCCGATACCGACGAACGGTCTCGACGGTGCGTGAATTCCGCTCAAAGGATGGTTTCGATAGAATTAATTGTACAAATCGAAGAGGAGGAGATAATGGCTAAGGCGGCTATCGTCTCACGAGAACTACCCGATACGATTCGGGCGTCCGAAGCGGCCTTCACCTCCACTACTGCAAGTGAACGCGAGACGCTAAGCCCCGTCGCGGCCGCGATTCACGATTCGTGGAGGGGGTCGAGGTCGCCGTGGAGTTCGCGGTTCATCACGTCGGCGACGAACAGTCTGAGGCGGTCGAGGAGTTCCGCCTCCGTCCCGTAGGACTCGATTCTGAGGTCCCACCGTTCGTTCGCCGCCCGGAGCATCGCACTCGTCACGTCCGCCTCGTGGAGGAACAGCATCCGGTCGCCGTGCGTCTCCGACAACGCTTCGAGCACCGACCCCGCCTCCTCGCCGACGCCGAAGTTGTGACCGAGGTAGGGGAGGACGAACGCCGTGACGTTGCTCTGCCGGGCGTACTCGATACTCTGGGTCGCCGCGTCCACGTCGTCCACGTCGATACCCACGTCCACGGCGAGGAAGGCGTTCACCCCGGGGTCGGCCCGAAGCGACCCCTGCACGCGGCGGAGCAACGCCTGCGCCTCGTCGATGTCGTCGCGTCGCTTGAACAGTCGCCTGATGGGACCGGGGAGCTCCTCCACCTCGATGTCCGCCCGTTCCTCCTCCGAGAGGACGTACGCCAAGTTGAACGACTTGTACGGACCCATGATGTAGAGTAAGAAGCGCGAGTACGCGACCGATCCCAACGACTCCCGGATTCGGTCCCGCGTTATCTCCGTTCCCATACCGGCGACTCGGACGGATGCTATATAAAAAGAGACGTTTTCGAGGGTCGTTGAGTCAGCAATCGTTAAACGGGCTCGTAGAGTACAGAGAGACGAATGGCGACCAACCACGCCGCGGCCGACGACGGAGACGCCCCGGAGGACCCGGAGGACCTCCTGCCGCCGACGAGCGTCCTCTCTCTGGACGACTACCTCGACATGCAGGCGGCCATCGGCGACAGGACGCGGTTCGCCGTCGTCTACACCCTCGTCCACGCGGGCGACCAGAGCCCCAAGCAACTTGAAGAACGCCTCGACGTCCGCGGGAACACCCTCCACTACCACCTGAACAAACTCGTGGACGTGGGCCTCGTCGAGAAACGAAAGCGGGCTGAACGCGACAGCGAAGGCCTCTACACCTACTACGCGGCGACATCTCTGGGCGAGGGAATCCTCGAACACGGGGTCGAAGAACTCATCCGCCGGGAGCGAACGTACCTCGACGCCTACGGCGACGACGCCGAGGCGGAGAACTGACTCCGCGGATTACCCGTCGGACGCCGTTTCGTCGGGGATATCGCATTCCAGCGCCGCGCCGCAACAGGAGGAGACGTACGATTCGAACTCCCGGACCAACTTGCAGTCGCGGTACCGTCTGGCGACGACGTTCTCGCAGTCCGTACAGGTGAGTAGGTACGCTGGCGTGGCGAAGTGGCGAACCCGGACGGGGGCGTCGAGGGCCTCCGCGCGCCGACGGAACGCCGGTCCGTGGTCCGTCGTCCCGAACCGCTGGAACTGCTCTACGTGGACGAGTTCGTGTCTGAGCGTCGCCGTCCACTCCCCGTAGTCGAACGACTGGAACGCCCGCCACGAGAGCGACACCGTACACGTCGGCGCGCCTCCGTCCGCCGCCGCCGTCGGCCGTTCGCCCCAGTCTATCGGGTCGCCGACGGCCGTTTCGGAAACCTTCGGTCGCTTCACCGCCGCCGCCCGGCGCTTCGCGCGGGTCGAAACCTCCCACGACACCCGTGAGAACGCCACGCTCAGGTCGAACTCGGAGGCGGCGTTTTCGCAGTAGTCGCGCGAGAACGCTATCAACTCCTCGTGACTGCCGACGGTCTCGAACTCCCGCCGGAGTCGGTCGGCGAACACTCCTTCGGACACGGGTGGCCCGTCATCAGGGGGTAAGAAAACTGTTCGGTTCCCCGACCGGTGAGAAGAGTGACCGGACGGGGAACCGGACAGACGGGAGGAGGTGAGAAAACGGGAGACGACTCACGTCAGAGACGGGGGAGTTCGGTCCAAATAATTATGTCTGGATTCCCGGAGACGGTTGTGGCGTTCGAGTTCCGACGAGCGTGTTCGTACGTGCAGTGACCTCGGTCACCATCCGCCGGCGGACGGCTGCGTAGTTCCGTACCGCCAGCGCGTCGGTACGGCCGTCGGATCGATGCGTCGCTTTCGAACCGTAAAGGACTGGTACCGTCGCGGGGACTGTCCGCCGTGCGATCGACGGCGACCGACGAACGATTACGCGGCGGCTATGCGGGACGGATGCTATTCGTCGTCTCCCTCGGGTGGGCGGTGCTTCAGACCGGACGGTTCCTCCTCTCCCCGCTTCTGCCCACCATCATTGCGGACCTCCAGATAACGGAGGCGACGGCGGGACTCGCCCTCGCGCTGTTTCAGGGCGTCTACGCGCTGTCGCAGTATCCGGGCGGCGAGTACTCCGACCGGTGGACGCGCGCGACGCTCATCGTCCCCGGACTACTCGTCCTCGTGGTCGGGTTCGCCGCCTTCGGGTCGGCGTGGAATCTCCCCGCGTTCGTCGCCGCGGCGGCTATCGTCGGACTCGGGAAGGGTCTGTTCGCCATCCCGTCTCGCGCGCTTCTCTCCGACCTGTTCGTGCGCCGCCGCGGGCGTGCACTCGGCGTCTACGCCGCGGGTACCGACATCGGCGGCCTCCTGTCGTCCGGCCTCGCCGTCCTCGCGCTCGGGTACGCGACGTGGCGCGCGCCGTTCTTCCCGGTCGCGGCGGTTCTGGCGGGCGTGACCGTCCTCTACGTCGTCTGGTCACGCGAGGGCTACCGTGTCGGTGATACGTCCCTCGACGCGGGCGGAACCGCGCGCCGACTCGTCGCCAGTCCGCAGCAACGCGGGACGCTGCTGGCGTTCTCGCTGTTCTACTTCATGGTCGGCGG
Organism: Halopelagius fulvigenes; assembly: GCF_042662625.1. GTDB lineage: Archaea > Halobacteriota > Halobacteria > Halobacteriales > Haloferacaceae > Halopelagius > Halopelagius fulvigenes. Next base: position 62,120 of record NZ_JBHSXH010000004.1, on the reverse strand, counting down.
GTTCATCAACTTCCTACCGGCGTACCTCGCGTCATCGAAGGGGTTCTCACAGGGACTCGCGAGTGCGACGTTCGCCATCGTCTTCGCCGTCGGTCTGGCGGTCAAGCCCGTCGCCGGGGACCTCGGCGACCAGTTTTCTCGGCGAGGTATCGCTGTCGTCGGAATCGGGTTCGCGGCACTTTCGCTGGCGGCACTCGTCGCCGCCGCCTCGAAACCTCTCGTCTGGGTGGCGGTCGGACTGACGGCGTTGGGCTACAAGACGGGCTTCCCCCTCGCGGACGCCATCATCATGGACGACGCTCCCGACGGCGGCACCGGGGCCGACTTGGGCGCTGCGCGCGCCCTGTTTCTCGGCGCGAACGCCGTCGGGCCCGCATACGTCGGCGTCGTCGTGACCTACGCGAGCTACGCCGCGGCGTTCGGCGGCCTCGTACTCTGTCTGATCGTCGCAGCGGCGATTCTACTGTACGGGGAGCGAAACGGTGAATGAGAGGAAGGTACCGACGTCCGTCACGGGCCGATGTCGTCCCGACGCACGTAGAGGACGACGAGGCCGAGCACTAACAGTCCGACGCCCCACCACATCGAGTCGCCGGGAAGGTACGCCAACAGGAGCGATACGATTCCGGACGTGAAGAGCGACCAACCGATGGTCGTCTGATACGCCATACCGGAACTAGTCCCCTCTCGGAGTTAACCGCTGGGGCAGTTACCGCAGACGGCGGGGTCAGCCTCCCTCGCCTTCCTCCTCGTCCCGCGAACCGTCGACGAACAAGCCGGCAAAGACGGGAAGGATAGGCAAGCTATCACAGATAGCAAAGACGAACAAGACAGTTTTGACGGCAAACACGGTTAGATCGAGCCGGAACATTGCCTTTCAAACGTGAGTCGATAGAGAAGAATCGGGGAGTACTCCGAGCCTACGGAGAAAAATCCGACAGAATATCTTGGACAAAGAGGCATCGGACCGGTCTCTCGGAGGCGCGAGACGGTAGACGTGGGAACCCCGAGGGGGAACGGCCGTCCGCGCACGGGAACGTATTCTCGCCTTCCACTCGTCGGGAAGGTGGAGACGGAGACCACGGCCTCCCGCAGGCGTTCTCGAACGGGTTCGCTCGGAGGAATAAACGATAAGGACCATCCCGCGAAAGTTACGACGCGGAAACGTCACCAGACAACTATGATGCCCGACAGAAACCCGTTCCAAGAGCTCGAACGCATGTTCGAGCAGATGAACCGGCAGTTCGAACAGTCTCCGTGGTCGATGGGCCAAGAGGGGATGCTCGGCCGCGGGTCGGTGGACATCGACCTCGCGGACCAAGGTGAGGAGTTCGTCGTCACCGCCGACCTCCCCGGGTTCGAGAAGGACGACATCGACGTCCAGTGCACCGAGGACCAACTCACGATTCGCGCCGAGAGAGAGCGCGAAACCGAGACGAGCGAGGAGAACTATCTCCGGCGGGAGCGTTCCGACGAACGGATGCAGCGGTCGGTTCGCCTCCCCGAACCCGTCGACGCCGACGGTGTCTCCGCGAAGTTCCAGAACGGCGTTCTCACCGTCACGCTCCCGAAGGTCGGATCGTCCGACCGGGGGCAGAACATCGACATCGAGTGAATCGACGGCCGACGGACGGTTCGTCCTCCCTTTTTCGGGCCGAGTGACCGCAGGAAAACGAGAAAGACGGGTCGTCTGCGGCGGTTCGCGGACGCCCGGTCGGACCGACGGGCGCGGAGTACGCGTACGGGGTGACGACGGGGATTACTCGTCGAGGGGAATCGGCGAGACGTACGTCGGCGCTTCCTCCTCGGAGAACCGGTCGTCGGCGTCCGAGTCGTCGGCGTCGAGGGTCGTCGCCGACAACGGCGGGATGTCCTCGTCGGCGGTCATCGCTTCGAGGGCGTCCTCGACGGTGTAGTTGGCGTCGCGGTCGGAACAGGGGAACACGCCCGCGACGTCGCCGTCCTCGTAGAGCGCCAAGCAGAGATGCGGAGGGATGATAGCGTCGTAGGAACCGTCGAGAAGGGACTCCCGACGCACGTCGGAGAAGAACGGTTCCACGGTGTACCCGTTCGTCGCCGCCCACGATTCGAACTGACGGACGGTCTCTATCATCGTCCGTCCCGCCTCGGTCCGAGTGACCGCGCTGTCGGTCGCTATCTGGTCGCCCCACACCGTCACGGAGAACTCGAACTCCTGCTCCGATTCCATATCCAGGAGTCGCTGAACGACCGACTCCTGCGACGCCTGCGCGCCGCGCGGTGCTAACGACCGAACGTACAGTTCCGCTCTCGTGTGTGTATCTCCCGAAGCCATTGTTTCTCCTCGCTGCCGGTCGTCGGTCCCCGTCCGACCGGTCAGCAGTGTCACCTAGTGGTTCACGAGCTACGTTACTTATTCCCCCTGTCACTACGCGGTGTTTAAATAGGCGCGCGGGTCGGTCGGCGGTTCGGACCGACGGTCACGCCCGTCCCCCTTCGGAGGACGAACCGCCGTCGTCCGGGGGCACGGAGTCGATGAGGACGACCGCTTCCCCCGCGACGACGGATTCCCCGTCCTCACCGAGGACGTCCGTCGAGAGTCGGAATCGGTCCGACCCGAGTCGTTCGATCACCTCGACCACCGCCGTCAGGCGGGACCCCACCTCGACGGGCCCCACGAACTCCAGGTCCTGCGAGAGGTAGATGGTCAGGCCGGGGAGGCGGGCCAACGCCGCGCTGATGAGGCCGGAGACGAGCGTTCCGTGGACGATTCGGCCGCCGAACCGCGTCCGCGCGGCGAACTCCTCGTCGGTGTGGAGGCGGTTCGTATCCCCGCTCGCGGCCGCGAACGCGGCCACGTCCGCCTCGTCGATGGTCTTCGAGAACTGGACCCAGTCGCCGACGTCGATGTCCTCCACAGAGTCGACGGAGCGTTCGGACTCCCACCCCTCCTCGGAGTGAGAGACCGCCACCGCTTCGGCGTTGACGCGACGCTTCGCGTCTCGGCCAACCGGAGCGCTCCCCGTTCCGGTGCCGTCGCCGTCGGCGTCGCGGCCGTTCACGCCGAACAGCGCCAGCGTGGCGCGGTTGGCCTCGACGACGCTGTTCACGAGGTGGTTCGAGGCGCGCCCCCACGCCGTCGTGAACTGTTCGAGTTGGCCCCCGAGGGGCGTCGGCGGGTGCCGGTCACCGGTCCGGTCGTCGCGCGCCATCTCAAACCCGCCTCCGACCGCCCTCGATGGGGCGATTTGTATCTAATCCTGATAACTCCACGACGCCGGTATTACCGTGTTCACCAATCGTAGCCATTGTATACCATTCAAAGGTAACGTGGGGAACACATTTGTATCATGGGGTCCTACGTAGAAGTGAGATGACGGACGACCCATCGACTCCGCCGTGGCCGCCGGCCGCGTTCGCGGAGCAGTTCCGGCAGGCGAGCGAGGAAGTTACCGACCAGCAGTTTCGGTTCTTCAACGAGCTCATGTCTGCCGGAGGCGGCGAGGAGAAGAGCGACTTCGATACCCTCGAATCGCTGAGCAGAGAAGCGGCCGTCTTCAAGACCCGCGTGCAGAGCGGGGGGCGGATCAGCATCCCCGACGCCGAACGGGAGGCGCTGGGTATCGAAGAGCGCGACCTCGTCCAGGCGTTCGTCATCCCAATAGAGCCGAAAACGGAGTAAACACCCATGAGCCAACACGACACCAACCGACAGAGACAGACGTACCGAGTTCAGAACCCCTTCACCGCGATGTTCGACGCCTACCAGCGCTCCCTCGAACAGAGTCAGGAGGCGATGCGCCGGAGCATGGAGCTCCAGCAGTCGTACATCGAGCTGTTCGCGGACAACGTCGAATCGAGCCGCCCGGTGCAGCAGAAGACGACAGACGTCGGCCGGTCGATGGCGCAGATAGCCGTCGAGACAATGGACAACAGCGTCCCGACGAACAACCAGGCGTTCGTCGAGAACACGCGGCAGGCGCTCCAGATGTCGCTCGAGACCATCAACTCGATGGACGGGAGCGTCCGGAACAACCAGCAGTTCTTCGATGACCTCCGCGACACCATCGACGAGCAGTACGACACGGCCAACGAGATAAACGAGAACGTCTGGGACGCCCTCGAAACGAGCATGCGTCAGAACACTGACCTGTACAACGACATGCTCGAGGAGTACCAAGAGAACGTGGACCGGACCGTCGACGAGGTCTCCGAGCGGATAGCCGAGGCCCGAGAGGCGACACCCGAGACGACCGAAGTGGAAGTCGAGTCGGGCGACGAGTCTGACGTCGGCGGGACGGACTCCGACGTGGAGTTCGACGCCACCGAGGAGTAACTCGGGCGGTAACCATTTGGAGATACTTCGCGTAGAGTGAAACGATGTCGGAAGAGTACGCTACCGCAGGGACCGAGCAGGACTGGACACGCTTCGTCGAGGAGACGAACGAATCGTTCGCGGACGCTTTCGAGCGGAACGCAGAGGCGCAGGCGAAGTTCGTCGAATCGTGGTTCGACGCCGTAGAGGAGTCGTCCGCCACGGACGCCGACGCGTGGAGCGACGGTATCGAGGGGTACGCCCGCGCCTACGAGGTGTGGATGGAGGCCGCCGAAGAACACCTCGAACGGACGATCGACTCCGTAGAGGGCGAGGACGTCGACACCGAGGAGATTCGAGATATCTGGCTGAACGCCGCCAACGAGGCGTTCAAAGAGGTGATGCGAACCACCGCGTTCGCGGCGACGACGGGCGAGGCGGTCCAGAACGTCTTGGAGTTCCGGCAGGAGGTAGACGAGATGTCGGAGACAACCCTCCACGCCCTCGGGTTCGCCACGAAGTCGGACGTGCAGGAGGTCGGCGAGAGACTGGTCGAACTCGAACGACGCCAGCACTCCGTAGAGAAGAAACTCGACCGAATCATCGACTCGGTGGAACCGTGAACCCCTACACCTTCGCACTCGACGTGCAGCAGCAACAGTGGACGGAGGCAGCCGACGCCGTCGAACGCCTCGCGACGGCGGGAGAGCAGGCGGAGCGGTTCACCGGCGTGGACGTGGGGCAGACGCCCAGCGAAGTCGTGTACGAGGAGAACAAGCTGAAACTCCTCCACTACGAGTCGCGGACCGAAGAGCAACACGACGTGCCGATACTCGTCGTCTACGCCCTCATCAACAAGCCGTACATCTTAGACCTCCAGCCCGACCGGAGCGTCGTGCGGTCGCTTCTCGAGAGCGGCTTCGACGTCTACCTCATCGACTGGGGGGAACCGTCCACCCTCGACGCGTCGTTGACGCTCGACGACTACGTGAACAGGTACATCGAGAACTGCGTGGACGTGGTGCGCGAACGCTCCGGACAGGACAGCATCCACCTCCTCGGCTACTGCATGGGCGGGACGATGAGCGCGATGTACGCCGCCCTCCACCCGGAGAAAGTTCGAACGCTCGGACTCATGGCCGCCGGCCTCTGTTTCGACGACAGCGGCGGCATCCTCGAGATGTGGGGCGACGGCGACTACTTCGACCCCGAGACCGTCACGGAGACGTTCGGCAACGTCCCCTCTGACTTCCTCGACGCGGGGTTCGCCATGATGGACCCCGTGGACAACTACCTCACCAAGTACGCCCGCTTGGCCGACAACCTCGACGACGACGACTTCGTGGAGAACTTCGCCCGCATGGAACGCTGGCTGAGCGAGGGCATCGACGTGGCGGGCGAGACGTACCGCGAGTTCCTCGAGGGGATGTACCAGTCGAACAGTCTGGCGAGGAACGAGTTCACCCTGAACGGCGAGCGCGTCGATCTAGGGGAGATAACGATGCCCGTCCTCCAGATAGTCGGCGAGTACGACCACCTCGTCCCGTCGGAGGCGAGCACCCCGTTCAACGAACTCGTCGCCAGCGACGACACCGAGACGATAGCGTTCCCCACGGGCCACATCGGACTCTCCGTCTCCTCGCGATCCCACGAGGATCTGTGGCCGCGCGTCGGCGAGTGGTTCGAGGAACGGTCGGGAGGCGAACCCGCCGGCGAGGCCGACGAGACCGACGAGGTCGACCGAACCGTCGAAACCGACCAAGCCGCCCAGACCGACGAGGCGGGCGGCAAGACCATGTCGCGGGACCCCGACGAGGGACACGTGGACGTGTACGTCGAGGAGACGGGCGAGGACACCGAGACGGGGGCCGAGACGGCGGAGACCGGAGGCACGGGACTCGCCGAAGACGAGGACAGCGCCGTCTACGCTGAGGACGAGGGCGGGCGACCGCCGACGTTCGACGAAGCGGACGAGGAAGGCGGGGCGACGCCCGACGGAACGCAGACGTCTGACGAACTGCAGACCGAAGACGAGGCGGAACCCAGAGAGCAGACCGAGTCGGAGTCGGCCGTCGAACACATCAACGAGATGCGGACGCCCGACGACGAGACCGACGAACCGGCCGCCGAGGCGGGGACCGACGCCGGCGAACCGGCGGCACCGACCGACCTCACGGAGATATCCGGCATCGGGTCGGGGTACCGATCGCGCCTCCGAGACGCCGGCGTCGAAGACGTCACCGCCCTCGCCGCGTCGGACGCCGAATCCGTCGCCGAGGAGATCGGCGTCTCCGAGAGTCGCGTCCGAGACTGGATAGCGCAGGCACGGGAACTGACGTCCTCCGAGTAACCCCTCGGCGTACTCTTCTCCGACGACTCTTCGCCCGCGGAGTACCGTTTAGATATCTTGAGAAACACTTACTTGGCCGATTCTCGTCCGTAGATTCGTACGGCGGAGCCGAAATACCGGGAGTGAGCGCTCCGACCCCCCACCCAACCATGATACTGGACAATCGGACCTGCCTCGTCACAGGGTCGTCGAGAGGAATCGGATGCGGAATCGCCGAAGAACTTGGTCGCAACGGCGCGAACGTCGTCGTCAACTACCGCTCCTCGGAAGGGGAGGCGTACGACGTCGTGGAGACCATCGCCGACGAGGGCGGCGACGCTATCGCCGTCCAAGGAGACGTGAGCGACATGGAGTCCGTCGAAGAGATGCGCGAACGGATTCACAACGCGTACGGGCCGGTGGACGTCCTCGTGAACAACGCCGGTATCACCGTGGACCGGACGTTCGAGAACATGACCCGCGAGGACTGGGACCGCGTGATGGACGTGAACCTCGGCGGCGTGTTCAACTGCACGAAGGCGTTCTACGACGACTTGTCGGACGCCGAACAGGGACGACTCATCAACATATCGAGCGTCGTCGGCCAGCAAGGAAACTACGGGCAGGCGAACTACGCCACGACGAAGAGCGGTCTGTTCGGGTTCACCCGAACGCTCGCGTTGGAACTGGCGAGTTCGGGGACGACCGCGAACTGCGTCGCGCCGGGGTTCGTTCGCACCGACATGCTCGAAGGCGTGGACGAACGCGTCCAAGAGAAGATCCGAAAGCGCATCCCGCTCGACCGGTTCGCCGACGTCGAAGATATCTGCGGCATCGTGCGCTTTCTCGCGAGCGGCGACTCGCGGTACATGACCGGACAGGTCATCGGCGTCAACGGCGGTATGGAGTGGTAGGGAATCGAACCGGACCGTTCGCACACCAGTCTGCCACCCCAGACTGTGCACATCGGAAGCACACACCTTCAAACCCTCAGCGAGCGTACACGAGCATGTGTACTCGAACATCTTGATTCCGACCGACAGGAGTCGCGGAGCGAAGCGCGGAGTAGAGCGGGGATTGGAACTGGCCGAGGAACACGGAGCGAGGGTTCACTCCTTGTTCGTTCTCGACGAACGGATGTACGAGACGCCCGCGTTGAGTAGCGACGAACTCTACCTCGAAGAGATCGAACGGCGGGGGGCGAGAGACTGCGCGGAGATAGTGGCCTCGGCGTCCGAACGCGGACTCGAGGCCGAGGCGGCGTGTACGAGAGGGTGCCCGCACGAGGAGATACTCTCCTACGTCGCGAGAAACGACATCGACCTCGTGGTGATGGGCGGACACGGAACCTCGCCGCCGACGCGGCCGCACGCACACGCCTGCACCGACAGGGTCACCGAGTCGGCCTCCATCCCGGTCCTATCGGTGTGACGACTCGGCGTCCGCCCACCGCGGAGAACTCCGACCGACCGTCGCGGAGTCCGAAACGGCGGACAGTTGCCGACTCGGTACTGTGAAATCGCCGACACATTCTCGCAGTATTACAGGTATACGACTGTAAGGGAAGTCGAATCAGCGTCGGAGGAGGACGGCGATGCCGCCGCCGCCGCCGACGCTCATCCCGACGACGCCGTACGTCACGTCGTCTTCGACCATGGCGTGCGCGAGCGTCGTCGCCAGCAATCCGCCGCTTCCGCCGATGGGGTGGCCGTACGCGATGGCGCCGCCGAGGGGGTTCAGTTTCTCCCTCGGAACGTCGAGACGGTCCATTGTGTACACCATCTGCGCGGCGAACGCCTCGTTCAACTCGAAGAAGCCGACGTCCTCGACGGTCAGGTCGTTCGACTCGAGGAGTCGTTCCACCGCGTCGCCGACGGACTTGCCGAACCACTTCGGGTCGCGGTACGAGACGGCGTAGTCGGCGACGGTGGCGAGGACGTCGGAGTCGTCCACCGCGTCCGCGTCCGCGAGGAGGAGTGCTCCCGCGCCGTCGCTCAGGTCAGAGGCGTTTCCCGCCGTTATCGTCCCGTCGGACTCGAACGCGGGCGACAGCGACCCCAATCTGTCCATGTCGGTGTCCTCCCGCGGTCCCTCGTCCACTTCGACCGTTCCGGAGTCCGTCTCCACCGGGACGATTTCGTCCTCGAACCTGCCGTCTTCGATGGCCCGCACCGCGCGCCGGTGGCTTTCGAGGGCGTACTCGTCCTGCGCCTCGCGGGAGATGTCCGCCTCCTCGACGAGGCGTTCGGTGAGAGCGCCCATGTGTTCGTCGTAGCCCACGTCCCAGAGGCCGTCGTATATCATCGAATCGCGCATCCGCACGTCGCCGTACCGACGGCCCTTCCGCATCTCCGTCGAGAGGTAGGGCGCGTTCGACATCGACTCCATGCCGCCCGCGATTGCGACGGACGTCCGCCCCGCCTGAATGCGGTCGAACGCGAGCGTCAACGCGCGAAGTCCGGATCCCGACGCCTCGTTTATCGTCGTCGCCGCGACGTCGTTCGGCAGGCCGGCCTCGACGACCGCTTGTCGCGCGGGGGCCTGTCCCACCCCCGCTTGGATGGCGTTCCCCAGTCCGGCCCAGTCCACGTCCGCCGGGTCCACGTCGGTTCGGTCGAGGAGGGCCCGAAGCGTTCGCGCGCCGAGTTCGACCGCCGATCGGTTCGATAGCGCGCCGAGAAGTGCTCCGTGTGGCGTCCGGCATCCGTCGATGACGACTACGCGAGTCATGTACCGGACAAACGGCGGGGTCCGACAAAACAACTGGGCCACACACACGGCGAGGAGACGGTCACCGTTCGAGACGGGAGTGACGGCGCCGGCCCGCGCGGGCCGAACGACCGAGGTTTGATACGCATTCTCACGTCTACGGGGCGCAGAACGTCCGAACCGGCCTGAGTAAATTTTATGGCGTCTTCGGCGCATGGAGTTAGTGGACGCAGAAGTGACAGACGGAACACATCGAGCCACCGCCAGATTTCCCGACCCTGAAGCTCGAAAAGGCGTCGTTCAGCGGATACGGTGTCGTACGTCTCACTAACCATATAACAATGAAGAGCACTCAACTCACCGCAGAGACCGGTACGCACGCAGAACAGTCCCCCCTCGACGGAGACGAGTCCCTCCCGTCCGACCTGCAGTCGCCCCGGGCGAAACTCGTCTACCTCTACCTGCGCCAGATGGAGGAGGGGACGGTGGAACATCTCCGAACGGCACTCGGCATGAAGACGATAACGCTCTACCCCGTCCTCGGAACCCTCGTCGAGAAGGGCCACGTGCGGTCCGACGGCGACCGGTACGTCTGCCGATAGCGACGGTTTCCCCTCCCCTCGCCACGCGGAGCGTCCGTGACAAAACCGGTACCGGCAGGTCTCCCGCCGAGTGAGGGACGAGGAGAAGCGGAAACTCCCCCCGGTGAGTTCTCGGCGTCGGCGTCCCGTCTCAGTTCTCCGAACGCGTAATTCGAGTACTCGTTACGTTCCGGGAGAGCGCCGCACGGCGGTGATCACGCGTCGGGAGTCCAATCACTTTCGTTTTAGGAGTTTTCCTCGCGTCCGGAACAGTAGCGGCCGGCGGGAAGTCACCGGAACACGGCGAAGCGATAATACCGCGGAAACGGCGAACAACGGTCGTCTGTACGGTCAGAACGGAGTTCCGCTGCGAGAGGGGGAAACTCTCCAAGAGTTCATCTCCGTCGCTGCCGCTACGCCCGGAACTCCAGAAGATCGTCGCCTTCGACCGCACGAGCCCTCCGAATGAGAACGTATCCCACACTGAGTTACTGACTCAGAAGTGATTGTACACTTCTTAGATTCGTTCGGAGTCGAATCTCTTTCCGTTACACGACTATTTCTGTAATGGTCAGAGATCAGTCGGCGACGAACCCGCGCCGAGGCGGCGGACGATGGGCGAAGTCACACGTGACTTTACAAACCCCCGTCTCCATCGACCGAACGAATGCCCGCCCAATCCGGACCCGAGGAACAGACCGCCGCACCGACACTCCGAGAAGCGTTGGCGACGTTCGTCGAGAGCAAAGGGACCGCCGAGGGCGACGGCCGGTACGCGACGGAGTCCGAACGCGTCCTCACCTCGTGGATAGCGTGGTGCGAGGAACGGGGCGTAGAGACGTTCGACGGTCTCGACGCCCGGACGTTGGGCGCGTACGCGCGGCACCTCAAGCGCCGCGTCGGGGCGCGCGAGTCGGACGGCGCAAGCGGCATCTCCGGGCGGAGCGCGCACCAGTACTACGCCCGCGTTCGCGCCTTCCTCTCGTGGGCCGTCGCGTGGGAGTACCTCGCGGAGAACCCGGCGGCGAAGGCCGTCGCGCAGAACGAACTCCCGGAGGAGAGCGCGGGTTCCAGCGAGTCGAGACAGCAGTTCTGGCGGAGCGAGACGCGCGAGGCCATCGTCCGGTGGGCCGACTGGCGCGCCGAGGACGCCCTCGATTCGGGGTGGATGGACGGCGCGACGGCGGTTCGGGACCGCGCGTTGGTCGCGACGGTGGCGTACACCGCCGTCCGCGGCGCGGAGATACTCCGCGAACCGCGCGACTCGCGTCGGGCCGGTCTGCGCTGGAGCGACGTCCACCTCGACGATGGCTACTTGGAGGTACTGGGGAAGTCGCGGGAACGCGAGGACGTTCCACTTCCGCCGCAGGCGCGCCGCTACCTCGAACGACACCGCCGCCGACAGGACCCGCCGAGCGACGACTGGCCGGTGTTCGAGAGCGGTCACCTCCCGAGCAAGTACGCCCTCGTCCGCGAGGCGGTGGGCGACGAAGACCGAATCGAGGAGTTGTGCACGCCCGCCCGGATCGACGACGCCCTACGGACGTTGGACCTCGCGCCGCCGTCTCTCACCGTCGAGGGAGGGCGACGCGTCCTCGCTCGACTCTCCGAGGAATCCGGGATACGCGAGGACGGCGACGTGCTGAAACTCCACGGCGCGCGGAGGGGACTCGGTCACGAACTGTACCAGCGAAGCGCCGAGTTAGCGCAGGTGACGCTCCGCCACAAGAGCATCGAGACGACGCACGAACGCTACACGGACATCGAAGCCAAGCGCACGGGCGAAACCGTCGGCGAGATTCTGGACGAAGAGCGGTAGTCGGGCTTCGTCGGACACCTCGTTGACCCCCTCTCGGGAGGGGACGGCCACACAGCGTATTCGGACGCAGATTCTCTATGCGAGAAAGCGTCATCTCCGCTTGCGTGGGGCTCTCGTCCGGTTGCCCCTCGACCCGTCGACCGCCCCGCCACGATTCGACCACAGTAGAAATAGCCATCATAAATCTGACAACTGTTCAAACAGGATTACCGATGTCATATCGAGTAATACTGGTCGGTACCGGCGGACAGGGCGCGAACTGGTGTTCCGAGTACCTCCGCCGAATGTCGAAGGCGGACTCGTCGACGTCGTCGCCGCCGTCGACGTAGACGAGGAGGCTCGCCGAAGCCACGGCGAACGTCCGCACGGATGGAGACTCGGTCCGGGAGGCAGTGGAGGAGTCGGCGCGAAGGCCCGTCAGTAGTCTCGTTCTGGCGGTTTGTAGTCTGTGTGACAGAACGCACGTTCGCAATCGAGTACACCAACCACAAACTTTTCCACATATCTTGTTATTATTGTGCAATACTGCCGAATCAGAGCTAGTGTTAACATTAGCGTCATTTTTTCAGTGAAATAAGGAGTACACAGCCAAAACCCATTCTATCGCCGTTATTACCCGATAAATAACCCATGTATGCACTTTTCGAGCAGATTACTAGGATAAGACAGAATATAGTTGATAACGGACGCGTCTAAGGTCGTTATTCCTTCTAATGGACTCTATTGGTGGTAAAACGGCGGATAAGAACGGAGAGAGGCGGATGTCACGAGGAGATATCTCAGAGGTTACCAGGAATAGTATTGTGCTGTCTTTGCAATACGCTGCGCCCGGTTTTCGAAACGGCCGTTCGAAATAGCCGAACGATGGACTCAGTATTCGGTCCCCTTTCGCGCCCGTCGTCCCTCGTCGATGGGGTGTTTCACCTTGCGGACGTTCGTCACGAGGTCCGCGGCGTCGAGGAGGTACGTCGGTTCGGAGTGGCTTCCGGTGAGGACGAGTTCGAGGCCGTCGGGCTTCTCTCGAATCAGGTCCACCACGGACTCCTCGTCCAGCAGATCCATGTCCGCGGCGTAGAGAATTTCGTCGAGGACGAGCATGTGAACGCCGTCTTCCGGCGGCGCGGCGGCGTCGAACGGCGTCGAGAGGTCCGCCTCGCGCGCCGCGGCGACGAGTTCGGTCGCCCGTTCGAGTCCCGCCACCGCGCGTTCCGCGTGGTTCTCGTCGTCGCTCCCGTCGGCCATCCCCGCCCACCCGTAGTGGCCGAGGTTCTCGTAGGAGAAGCCCGGCATCGCCGCGATAGCGTTGTACTCGCCGCGGACCGCCTCCACGGAGTCCGCGCCGCCCTTCATGAACTGGAGCATGTGGACGCGGTAGCCGTGACCGGCGGCGCGAAAGCCCATGCCCATCGCGGCGGTGGTCTTGCCCTTGCCGTCGCCCCACCAGACCTGCACGAGGCCGAACTCCTCGGGCGCGGACGGTTCGATGGTCGCGGCGCCTGGTCGGACGCCACGGCCGGGCGTGTTTCGTCGGACTGTCTCCGGGTCGATGTCGTTCCCGTCGGTGTCGTTCGTTTCGGTCATAGGTGCGGTGTCGTTTGGTCTGCGTCGTCAGAGCTGTTCGACGAAGCGGTCGAACGCTCCGCTCTCGGCGTGGACGTGCGCGTACGTGCCGAGCGTCTCGTACTCGCAGAGGCCGTCGAAGCCGTCGATTCCGGTGCCGCGTTCGACCTCGAAGGCGAACGTCGCGTCCGGATCGGGGTCGGCCGTCGAGTAGTGGAACTCGTGGCCGCGAAGCGTCTCCCCCTCCGAGGCGGTCAGTGCGTCGCGCGTCGCCCGCAGTTCGACGTGGTCGAGAGCCTGATAGCGGTCGCACATCCGGATATCGACCGGTAGGACGCCCGCCATCTCGTGGCGTTCGCCCTCGGCGGTGGTCAGCGATTCGCCGAGGGCCATCAACCCGCCGCACTCCCCGAAGACGGGCAAGCCGTCGGCCGCGCGGTCCGATAGCGCCGACAGCGCCGACGACCGCGAGAGCGTCTCGGCGTGCAGTTCCGGGTACCCTCCGGGGAGGTAGACGCCGTCGCAGGGCGGCAACGCGTCGCCCTCGACGGGCGCGAACGTCACGACGTTCGCCCTCGCCCGCAGGCGGTCGAGCGTGGAGGGGTAGACGAAACAGAAGGCAGCGTCGCGGGCGACTGCGACGGTGGGGCGCGCCGAATCGGTCGCTCCACCCGCCCCGTCGTCGGGAACCGCGTCGGGGCCGAAATCCGACGGGTCGGTCAACCACCTGGGGCGACGCGCGAGTTCGAGTAGTCTGCCCACGAGGACGCCCTCGGCCGCCGCGTCCACCGCCTCCGTCGGAAGCGGTGCCTCCTCGCCGAGGTGGAGTCCGAGGTGTCGCTCCGGAATTTCGAGGTCGTCGCGGGGCGGAATCCGGCCCGCGTACGTCAGTTCCTCCGGAAGCGCGTCGCGGATACCGTCGGCGTGTCGCCCCTCGTGCGCCCGGGACGCGACGACGCCGGCGACGTCGATATCCACGCCCGCCCGGTCGGCGAACTCGCGGAATCCGAGCGCCGTCGCCGCGATGCTCTCCATCCCCGCGCCGGCGTCGACGACGAGAACGACCGGCAGGTCGAGCATCGCTGCGATGCGCGCCGTGGAGGTGTCGCCGTCGTACAGGCCCATCATCCCCTCCACGACGCAGACGTCGCCGTCTCCCCGGGCGTAGGTCCGGCGCATCCCGTCTTCGCCCTCCAACCACGGGTCGAGCGTTCGGGAGGGCCGTCCGACGACGGCGGCGTGGTGGGAGGGGTCGATGAAGTCCGGCCCGGCCTTCGCGGGTTGGACCTCGCGGCCGGCGCGTTCGAGTGCGCGACACACCGCCAGCGTCGCCACCGTCTTCCCGACGCCGGAGGACGTTCCCGCGAGGACGAACCCCTTCATCGTCGCACCACCCGAAGCGACGAGGGGCGAACCCGCGATGCCGAGTCGGAGTCGGCCTCTCCGGCGGGTCTCGGGACCGAAATCGCGACCGTTTCGTGGCCGTCCGCCGCGACGAGTGAGTCGGTTCCGTCCATCGGATCAACCTCAGTTTCGGTAGACAAAGATTTGTTGGGTTGGGTCCCCGCGGCGACGGCGGACGAACGCCGCGGCGGAAATCGACCGTTCGCGGGTCAATCCTGCGGCTTCCAGACGGTCGTGACGACGCCGCCCTCGAACTCCGTCGTCTCGTACTCGTACCCTCGGTCAGAGATCCGGGGGTAGAGGTGTTGCGGCGCGCGGTCGTTCAGTTGCACTACCGCCGTCCCGTCGTCCAGTTCCGCGAGGAGTTCGAGCGTCTTCCGGAGCGGTTGCGGCGGCGGCAGTTCGCGCGCGTCGAGCGTCGCTATCGGACGCGACGGCGGAATCGGTAGGTCGTCGAGTGACGGTTCGGTCGTCGCCATACGTTCGCGTAGGGGCCTCGGCAGTACGAAGACGACGCCGAACACGTTCGTCCGAACAGGTTCGGGGGGAAGGCTTCCCCGGCGGAGGACCACGGTCCGCGTATGTTCGGATTCAGGTCAGCGTCGTCGGAGGCGGACGACGCGTTCGACGGCATCGGCGAGTTCGTTCCCGAACACCTCCCGGACCCCGGCCCGTCCCTGGAGGGGCACGACGTCCTGCGCGGCGAGGAGCACGTCTCCTTCCACCGGACGACCGAGGGGGTGTTCGAGGAACGCGGCGTGTGCGACGTGACGTTCGGCTACAACCTCGCGCGCCTCAACCTCGACCACCGGCACCCGAACTCGGGGTACCGGTACGCGGTGGACCGAGACGACCCGGCGGTGCTTCGGGCGGAGTTCACGCCGACGACGCCGTTCTGCCCGCAGAGTCGGACGCTCACCGTCGAGTCGTTCAGGGCGTGGAACGGGCTCGCGGAGCGACACGGATACGAACTCGTTCGGGTGCGCGTCCACCCGATGCACCACCGGAGCGACGCCATCGACGGTGAACTCGACCGACTGGCGACCGAGTTCCGCGAGACCGGCGAACTCTCCGCCCCCTCCGAGGGCGGCGCGACGTGCCCGGCGGACGGCGGCGGAGGAGTGGGAAGCGATCCGGACGCACCGTTCTGACGGATCGTTTCCGCTTCGAGCCTCCGCCGCGAACACGTTCGGGGCAACGACCACCGGCCGGTCGCACGAACGTCTGCGCGTATGACCCGACTCACGTCCGAAGCGACGAGTCCGACCGGCGGGGAACCCCTCGGAGGTGTCCGTCGGTGCCGGCGGTAGATTTCGACGCCGAGCGAACGTTAGACGCCGACCGGTTCGTCGTACGGGAGGCGGCCCGGACGGAGCGAACGAAGGTCATCTGCGGCTACTTCGAACCGGGGCAGTTCATCCCCGTTCACGCGCCGGAGAGCGACGTGGTCGTCTCCGTTTGGGCCGGCACCGGCATCGTCCGAGAGGGCGACGAGGAACACCGCGTCGAACCCGGCGACGTCGTGGCCGTGGAGGCGGGCACCCCGCGCGGGGTCAAAGCCGACGACGACGGGCGACTCGAAGCGTTGTTGGTGACCGCGCCGCCGCCGACGGACGCCGAACACGGCCCCGTTCGGGAGGGACTCCGCCGCGGCGAGTTCGACCCCGGCGCGTAATCGGCGGAAGACGACTGCGTTTTGATCTCGTCGAATCCCTCGGGCGGTGGGAGGTTTCGGCGGTCGTGCCGAATCGGGGCGTGAGTTTCGCAGGAGGCGTTTCACGACTCCCCGATCCTTGGCCGTGGGGTTCACCGCTCGACGGACTGTTCGAGGAGCGTGGACGACGTCGCCAGCGTCGAAAGGGACGCGGAAGGCGGGAAAGGGACGCTGCAAACGCAGTCAGAAGCCCGAACCGGCTAGCGACCCTCTCTTCGAGTATGGGTTCTCCGAACGACCAGTACGACGACGGGCCGTACCGCGAGGAGAGTCGCTACGACGGCGATCAGTACACGGAAGAGGAGGACCGCGCAGGGTTCTCCTACTACCCGTCGTGGGGGTGGGGCGGCGGGTGGGGCGTGCCCCTTGCGAGTCGGAGAGAGGAGGCGCGCTCCGACGAGGGCGGTAACGGGAGCCTCTTGGACGAGGGCCTGATCACGCTGTTGATCGTCACCGGCGCGATCCTGTTTTTAATCCCCGAACCGGCCACCTCGGCGGTCGGGGTCCTGCTACTGTTCGTGGGCGCAATCGCGTGGCTCGTCGACTGGATACTGTAGTGACGGATTCGGGTGACCGGACGGTCGCGTTCTCCTCCGAACCGCGTCTCCGAGTTGGAGTCCGGGGACCGAGCGGGACAGTCAGGGAAGCGCGGCTTAGGTGATGTACTCGTGCCCCGTATTCAGTATGCCACGCCCGTCACACCCGAATTCTGACGGGGCGACGTTTCGATTCACTTCGATGACGGCGAGTCGTCGCCCGCGCCCGTCGGTCCGTCGCCGCCGAGGCGATTCGGAAGGGGGAGAACCGTCCCCACGACGCCGCGGGGGCCGTATTCGCGGACGACCGAGGCGAGGTTGTGGACGAACAGGGAGACGCCGACTCCGAACGCTACCCCGCCCGCGAGTCTGACGGCGCCCGGGAGGGCGAACCACTCAGCGAGGAGGAGGTGGTACCGCGCGGGGCCGACGAGTCCCGAGGCGACGCCGGCCGCGTCGGCGGCGGCGACGAGGACGCCGGCGAGGAGGAAGCCGAGTCCGACCAGAAAGTGCCGGAGGGGAATCGCCATTGGGGGTTGGCTGTCGGTGTCGACGCGTGGAATCGCGCTCATGTTCGCGCGTACGTGCGCACGCACCCTCGTCTTGGCCGCGAACACGTTCGGTTCGGGAAAAGAAGTCGCCGCGTCGCCCAACACTCTCGAAAAAGCGGATGGTTCCGTTCGGGGACGGGGCAGAGATCAGGTCCGCACGCGGCCGTCGTCCTCGGCGTCCTCGCGCCACGCAACCTCGGGTTCGTCGCCCGTCCCCGCTATCCACGCGGCGACGCCGAAGACGATGGGCGAGACGACGGCGAGGGTGACGCCCCCGGCCACCGAGAGGGGCCAGAACTCCTCCTCGGTGATCTCTCCGCCGCCGCCGGACCCTGACACCGCTGCCACGGAGTCGTCTACGACGACTGCGCCCTTCATCCCCATCGCCTCGTGGGGCACACAGACGTACTTGTAGGTGCCCGCCTCCTCGAACGTCCGCTCGAAGGTGTGTCCCTTCTCGCCTGTCATCTCGCTCCCGAACGATCCGTCCTTCGCGGAGACGTTGTGGCTACCGCCCTGCCCGGACCACTCCCACACGACCGTCGCGCCGGGCGAGACGCGCCGTCCGCGGACGGTGCGCCTCTCCCTCGACGCCGACGAACGCGTCCCCCCGCACCGACACCCGGGTACCGACATCGTCCTGCACCTCGTGGAGGGCCACCTCGAACTGACGTTGGACGATGAGACGCACGAACTGCGGCGGGGCAACTCGCCCGATTCAGCGGCGAGCGAGAGATTTCACCGTACGCCGTCGAACCGAGCACGGCCGTCGTCGTCTTCGCGCCCGCCGGGGACGACTGAGAGGGATCGGTGACCGACCGCGAGGGGAATCGGCGAACGGTCGGACGCGCCGCGACGGGGGCCGAAAGACCGAACCGCACGCACCGCGTCGGTTCCGACCATGTTCGACGAGACGGACACCGAGACGGGAGAGTCGCCGATAGACGCCCCCGTGGCGGAACGCGTCGCCGACGAAACCGACCTCGACCTCGACGAACTGCGGACCGCCCTCGTGGAGGTGAACGCGAGGCTCATCGGGCGACACTCCGCCCTCGAACGACGGGGCGACTACCAGACGGTGGACGGCGTCCGCGGATACCGCGTCCCCGCAGAGGAGTGGGAGTCGATTCTGGACGAGTTCGAGTTCGACGAGGAGACGGAGGGGGCGGTTATCCGCGCGCACACGGAACAAACTCGCATGCTGTTCGCGGAGTCCCCCGACGCCCGCGAACGGTTCGAAGACGACGAAGTCGGCGTCGTCATCGGCGTGGACACCGCCGAGGAGTTCTGAGCTTCGTCGCCGGCGGGCCGAACCTGGCGAGCAGCTTCCACCCCATCGGCAACGTCTGGGAGAAACTCTACCCCGAGGGGTGGCTAAGCACGGACCCGCAGCGACACATCCAGACGCGGTTGGTCCCGCCGGGGAGCACCACCATCGCCACGATGGACTTCCCCGTCCCCGGCGACTACAAGCTCGTGGACCACTCGCTCAGTCGCGTCGCCCGGAAGGGCTGTCTGAGCGTCGTCCGCGCCGAGGGCGAGGAGAACCCCGAGGTGTTCGACCCTGACCCGTAACGGCGCGTGAGTCGGTAAGTACCTCCCTCTCTCTTTCTCGGTTCGAACGCCGCGCCCGCTCTGTTCCCCTTCCCGCGTTCGTCCCGGCGGTTAGGCTCCGAACGCCAGCGACTTGACGACGACGGGAACCGCCTCCCCGGCCACCACCGGTTCGCCGACGTCGAGGTAGTCGCCGTCGGAGGCGACGATTTCGTCGATTACGAGAGACGGTGCGGCGGCGTCTACCCGCTGAATCTGTTGTCCGAGCGCCTTCGCGCAGTTCTGTCTCGTGAGGACGATACGGGGGAACTCGCTCCCGACGTACTGCTCGTAAACCCCAGCGACTGCTCGCGCGAGCGCTGTCATCCGGTCGTAGCTCAGCGGTTCGATAGCGGGCAGATACAGCACGAACGGCGTCCCCTCGTCGGCCTCGTACAACTCCATCCCCCTCTCGAAACACGCCCGCAACCGGGTTTCTATCTCCTCGTACTCGTGGTCCTGTTCGAGAGGCGGCGCTTCGACGACGGGGAGGTTCTTCAGCGGGAGTATCGACCGGTCGAGGTGGGTCGTGGTACCGCTGAACGACGTCGTCCGGGTGCCCGCCCCAATGACCGTGGCTCTGATATCCTCGTCCGGTCGGCGGACGGAGAGGGTACTCTCCTCCGCTCGGTCCCGGATCGCGGCGGCGAGGAGGACGCCGAAGTCGCCGAACTCGAACGGAGAGCGAGCGGGCGTCGAGTCGTCGTCTGAGATTAATCGTCCGACTCCGCCGCTGAACACGACGGTA
Source organism: Halopelagius fulvigenes (assembly GCF_042662625.1). GTDB lineage: Archaea > Halobacteriota > Halobacteria > Halobacteriales > Haloferacaceae > Halopelagius > Halopelagius fulvigenes. The sequence continues at coordinate 42,282 of NZ_JBHSXH010000004.1, read as the reverse complement.
TCGACCGCTCCGTCCGAGTAGTCGCTCGACCCGATAGCCAGCGATTCGGTGACGGGTCCGACCGGACCGCCGCGAATCGCATCGAATATCGCGTCCGACATCGCAGTCGCGAGACGGGACAGTTCGCCGTCGCTCGGCCGCGAACCGACCGCGACGTCGATGTCGCACCGTTCGAGTAACCGCTCTGCGGGGGGCGAGATGTGGGTCACGACGCCCGACTCGTCGAACCGGAGTAGCCGACCGCCGACGGCGAGACAGCGGGTTTCGACCGCCCCGCCGCCCGCGAACAGGCACATGTTGGTGGTTCCGCCGCCGACGTCGACGTTCAGGACCGTCCGTCCGCCGTCCAACGCCCACGCTGCGGCACCGGACCCTTTCCCGGCTAAGACGGACTCCAGTTCCGGGCCCGCCGCCGCGACGACGAAGTCGCCGCTGTCTTCGGCGACGGCGTTGACCAGTTCCTCGGCGTTCCGCTTGTACGCCGACTCGCCGGTGACGATGACCGCTCCGCTGTCGATAGACGACGGCGAGTGGCCCGCGAGGCGGAGTTCCGACGTTATCAACTTCCCGACGGCGTCGACGTCGAGCGTCCGTCGGTCCAGCAACGGCGTCTCGTGGACGTCTCCCCGGTGGACGACGTCCACGTCGCCGATTTCGACCGCGACGGCTCCGACTCCGGACGCCGCGATCGAGAGTTCGCTGACGACGAGTTGCGTCGTCGTCGTCCCGATGTCGATGCCGACGCTCGTCAGCGTCGAGGGGTCGCTACCGGACATGCCGCGGGTCGGTCTCAGGAGAGGTCAATGCCGCTCCCCCGCTGTTCGTGCGCTCTCTCGACGAGGTCGAGTATCTGCGCGCCCGCCTCGACCGCCGGGAGGCCGTCGTCGTGGATGTTCGAGATGACCGACTTCTTCGCGGTCGGTTTCCCCTCTCGGGGGTCGTAGACGAAGTACGCGCTCAGGCTCTGCGCGGTGTTCAGTCCGGGCCGTTCGCCGATGAGGTTCACGACGCTCGTCGCGCCGAGCGTCTCGCCGACGACGTCCATCACGTCCACGCGGCCGAACTTCACGAACAGGGGCGTTCCGACCTCGAACCCCCGGTCCTCGAGGCCGTCGACGAGCATCGGCAGGAGGTCCGGGACGTTCGTCTCGACGGCCGTCGAACTCAACCCGTCGCAGACGATAATCTGGACGTCCGGGTCCTGCACGCATTCTTCACGGATGTGCGCCGCGGTGTCGTCGCTTATCTGACGACCCAAATCGGGGCGCGCGAGGTACTCGTCTTGGTCCGAGACCCGGCTCTGGATCCGGAGCAGACCCGCCTCCTCGATGGCGTCGTCGGACACCTGCGTCAGGACGGCGTCGCGGGCGCGGGCGTGGTCGGCGCGAAACGAGAGCACCGACGACGTTCGCGGGCGGGTCCCGCTTCTGCCGACGCCGAGTCGAGACGGCGTCGCGTCCGCGATTCGCTCCAGCGCTCTGCGGTCGTTCGGGTCGTCGACGTGAGGGGGTTGTGAGTCGCTCATGGCTCTAAGAAGTGCGTCGGGTCGCCCGCGTTCGCGGTCAGTCGTCCGTCCTCCATGACGCCGACCGATTCCAACCACTCCTCGAACTCCGGGGCCGGCCGCATATCGAAGATGTCCCACAGCGCGGAGGCGTCGTGGTAGCTGTTCGACTGGTAGTTGAGCATCGTGTCGTCACCCATCGGGACGGTGATGAAGTAGTTCGAACCGGCGGCGGTCAGCAACACCGCCAAGTTCTCGATGTCGTTCTGATCGGCCTGGATGTGGTTGGTGTAACAGGCGTCGATGCCCATCGGGAGCCCGGTGAGTTTGCCCATGAAGACGTCTTCGAGTCCCGCTCTGATGACCTGCTTTCCGTCGTAGAGGTACTCGGGACCGATGAACCCGACGACGGTGTTCACCAAGAACGGGTCGTACCGCTCGGCGAGGCCGTAACACCGGGCCTCCAAGGTGACCTGGTCGACGCCCGCGTGAGCGTCGCTCGAAAGTTCGGAGCCCTGTCCGGTCTCGAAGTACATGAAGTTCGGACCGGACGCGGTGCAGTGCTCCGCGCCGAACGCGTGCGCCTCGTCGAGGAGGTCGACGTCGATTCCGAACCCCTCGTTGCCGGCTTCCGTCCCCGCGAGACTCTGGAACAACAGGTCGGCGGGAGCGCCGTTCTCGACGGCTTCGAGTTGGGTGGAGAGGTGAGAGAGGACGCAGTTCTGCGTCGGAATCTCCCACGTCTCGATGAACTCCTTCGTCACATCGAGCAGCCGTTTCGTCCGTTCGGCGTCGTCTTCGACCGGATTGATTCCGATGACGGCGTCGCCGACGCCGTAGGAGAGTCCCTCGCGTATCGAGTGCCGGATGCTCTCTACGTCGTCCGTCGGGTCGTTCGGTTGGAGTCGGAACGAGAGCGTCCCCTCCGTCCCGACGGTGTTGTTACACCGGGCGGTGACCCGCATCTTCGACGACGCCTGGATCAGATCCATGTTGGACATGACCTTCGCGACGGCGGCTATCATCTCGCTCGTCAGGCCAGGGCGAATCCGGGCGATGTCGTCGTTCCGCGTCCGTTCGTCGAGGAGGAACTCCCGGAGGTCGGAGACGGACCAGTCCGCGATTCGTTCGTACGCCGCCTCGTCGACGCCGTCCTGGATGACTCTGGTCACCTCGTCGTCCTCGTACGGAACGGCCGGGGACCGCCGGAGGTCCGCGAGGGAGAGGCGACTGAGCGCGTCTTTCGCGGCGATGCGCTCCGCCTCGGAGTCGGCGGCGATGCCGGCCAGTTCGTCGCCCGTCTTCTCCTCGTTCGCTTTCGCGAGCACCTCGCGAACCGAGCCGAACGTGTGCGTCGAACTCGTGATTGTCGATGTGAGATTCATCTGTGCTCCGTCTGGTGGTGTTCGGTGTCTCTCGTGACTGCCCCGGGATAGTGGTTCGAACGCGCCCGTGGCAATTTTTACCGTGGGTATTATCAACATGGGAGCGCGACTTAAGTGTTGTTCGGCAGAACCGACTGATCGCCGGGCCGGATTCGACCGGACGGCCGAGTCCGCGCCTTCGCCGGTAGAGGGGCTCTCGTGCGACGTTTCTCGGAAGTCGGGAACCAGCTCGACTCTATATTCTTCCGAAGCGCGGACGGTCAGACGTACTATGAGTTCCCAAGTCGGCGCACCCGGAACCGGAGTTTCGCGCAGAGAATTCCTCGCCGCCACCGGCGCGGTCGGTGTCGGCACCCTCGCCGGGTGCGTCGCCCCGACGGCGTCGCCCTCGACGACCAACCGCGCTTCGATGTCCGAACAGGCGCTCCCCCACACCGGGAAACCCGAAGTCGTGAACCTCGACGAACTCGGCGGGGAGGTCACCCTCAGAGCGGTCCACTCCCGACACTCGCTCCACCCCCACGACACGATGGGCGGCCCCATCGAACTCCCCGTCGTGTGGGCGTTTCAGGCGAACGACGGGACGCCGAGCGTCCCCGGCCCGATACTACGGTGTACGGAGGGCCAGACGCTGAAAATCACGCTCGACAACACCGAGAGCCAGATGCCGCACACGCTCCACTTCCACGGCGTCCGGAAGACGTGGGAGAACGACGGCGTCCCGACGACGACGGGCGTCACCGTCAACCCCGGCGAGACCCACACGTACACCATCCCCGCGAACGTCGCCGGGACGCACCTCTACCACTGTCACTTCAACACCCCCTTCCACATGGATATGGGGATGTACGGCATCCTCCGGGTGGACCCGAAGGGGTACGAGGAGGCGGACAAGGAGTACTTCGTGACCGTCAAAGAGTGGGACACGCGCCTCTCGCGGATGTACGGCGGCGAGGACGCATCGTACGACCTCACCGCCCGGAAGGCGGACGCGTTCACCCTCAACGGCCGGTCCGCGCCGTACACGCTCCACCCCGAGGAGGGGTCGCCGATTCTCGTCGACCCCGGCGACACGGTGCGCATCCACTGGGTGAACGGGGGGTTCATGTCGCACCCCATGCACATCCACAACCACCGGTTCAAAATCGTCGAGAAGGACGGGTCGCCCATCCCCGAGGGGATGCAACTCCTCCAAGATGTGGTGAACATCGCCCCGGCGGAACGGTACACCGTCGAGTTCGAGGCGGACGCCGACCCCGGCATCTACCTCATCCACTGTCACAAGGTGGACCACGTCCGAAACGGGAGTTCCTACCCCGGCGGGATGCTCAGCGGCGTCATCTACACCCCCGTGATGAAGTCGGACATCTTCCGACAACTCATGGAGTACGCGGGCTACCAACAGTAACCACGACTCACGAGAATATCATGACCTCAGAGACAATCAACGTGGACCGCCGAACGTTCCTCGCGGGGACCGGCGGCGTACTATTCGGTTCCGCTCTCGTAAGCGGGACGGCGCAGGCCCAATCGGCCGACGAACCGGTCGACATCGACTCGTGGTTCGACGGCGTGGACAACTTCGACGGCGTCACGGACCTGACCGGACAGGAGACGGTGACCGTGGAGGTGGGGTCACCCGGAAACGGCGGCGCGTACGGGTTCGCGCCCGCCGCGGTTCGCATCGACCCCGGAACGACGGTGGTGTGGGAGTGGACCGGCGAGGGCGGCGTCCACAACGTCGAAGCGTCCGACGGGTCCTTTAAGAGCGAACTCCTCGGCAACGCGGGCGCGACGTTCGAACACGCGTTCGAGGACGACGGCGCGACGACGTACTACTGCATGCCGCACGAAGCGATGGGGATGAAAGGGGCGGTGCTCGTCGGCGACGCGGCCGTCGGCGGCGCGTCCGCGGACGCGGGAACGGCCGGCGAGTCCGGCGAACCGGCGTACGACGGCTGGTTTGACGGCGCGGACAACTACGAATCGACGACCGACCTCCGGGGGCAGAGAACCGTGACCGTCTCCGTCGGCGCGCCGGGCAACGGCGGCGCGTTCTCGTTCGACCCCCCGGCGATACGGATCACTCCAGGCACGACGGTGGTCTGGGAGTGGACGGGGTCCGGGATGCACTCCGTGACCGCCCTCGACGGATCGTTCGAGAGCGAGATGACCGCCGAGGCGGGACACACGTTCTCGCAGACGTTCGCGTCCGACAGAATCCACAAGTACGCCTGCCCGCCCCACGAAGTCCTCGGCATGAAGGGCGCGGTGGTCGTCGGCGGGGGCGGCGCCGCTGAGACGCCTCCCGCCGACCGCCTCGGAGACTACCTGACGGTCGGGTTCGGCGCGTCCATCGTGGCCGCCGTCCTCGGGATACCGTACCTCTCCGCCAAGGAGCGTCCGGACGCGTCGCCGCCGTCGTCGGCCTCACCGCCGCCGAGTCGCTAATCGGTGCGGTCCCCGGACCGGACGCTTCGGTGCGGTCACCCGTCCGCCGTCGCGTCCGACATCGCGTCCGAACACGTTCGGCGCAGGAGCGAGGGGGCGTCCGAACCACCGTCCGAACGACGCCCGCGCGGCGTCAGTTTCACCATGCCACGAGACGACGCACCCTCGGGAGAACGACCGAAGCCGCCGCACGCCGGCGTCGACGCGGACGAGCGACCGTTCGTCCTCGTCTGGGAGGTGACGCAGGCGTGCGAACTCGCCTGCGACCACTGTCGCGCCGACGCGCGACCGAACCGCCACCCGGACGAACTGACCACCGAGGAGGGAAAGCGCCTCCTCGAACGGGCGCGGGCGTTCGGCGACGGGCAACTCGTCGTCCTCTCGGGCGGCGACCCCCTCGCCCGCGACGACATCGCCGAACTCGTCTCCTACGGGACCGACCTCGGTCTGCGAGTGACGCTCACGCCGTCGGGAACATCGTCGCTGACGCGCGAACGCGTCGAAGAACTCGCCGACGCGGGCCTCAAGCGGATGGCCCTGAGCATCGACGGCGCGACGCCGGCGACGCACGACGACTTCCGCGGCGAGGACGGCAGTTTCGAGGAGACGCTTTCTGCCGCCGAGTTCGCCCGGAGCGTCGACCTCCCCCTCCAGATAAACACGACCGTCTGTCGCCGAACCGTCGGGGAACTGTCGGGCGTCCGCGATATCGTCTCGGAACTGGGCGCGGCGATGTGGTCGGTGTTCTTCCTCGTCCCCGTGGGCCGGGGCCGCCTCCTCGACCCGGTGTCGCCGGAACGCGCCGACGAGGTGATGGAGTGGCTGGCGTCCGTCGGCGACGAGGAACCGTTCGGACTCAAGACGACGGAGGCACCCCAGTACCGTCGCGTCCGAGTCCGACGGCGACGGGCCGAAGCCGACGACGGGGAGTCGGGCGGCGGTCCCCCGGCGGGCGTCTCGCGGCGGCGCGGAATCGTCGCCGGCGACGGCTTCGCGTTCGTGAGTCACACGGGCGAGATTTTCCCCTCGGGTTTCCTCCCCGAATCGGTCGGAAACGTCCGGGAGGAGGATTTGGTCGAGCGATACCGGGAGTCGGACCTGTTCGAGTCGCTCCGCGACAGGGGCCGACTCCGGGGGAAGTGCGGCGCGTGTCCGTTCAACCGCCTCTGCGGCGGGAGTCGATCTCGCGCCTACGCCCACACGGGCGACCCCTTAGAGAGCGACCCCCTCTGTCCGTACGTCCCGCCCGGATACGACGGCCCGGTGCCGGCGGCCGACGGGAGAGGACGGAGTCGTGACCGCGCGCACCGAGGCGGCCGTCGATGCCGACGGGGGCGCAGAGACGGACGCTCTCGGACCCGTAGAGCGGATGCGCCGCGAACAGGTCCGGCGCGCGCTCCGCCGGTTAGAGGCGCAGGGAGAAATGACGGACGAACAGCGACGGACGGTCGAGCGACTGTCGAACTGCCTCGTCGGCGCGCTTCGAGATCCGGCGCACGTCGTCGCGGCGGACGACCGAGCGACCGTCCGCAACTACTTTCAGACGGAGTGAGAAGAGTCAGCCATGCCGCGAGCCACGTTAGCGATAACGTTGCCGGAGTGGACGTGGGTGTCGGAGCTCTCGACGGCGAACCCCGACGTGACGTTCGAGGTGCTCGCCGCGATGCCGTCCGACGAGACGGGCGTCGGCCTCGTCGAACTGTCGGGGTCGAACCTCGATACGGTGATAGCGCAGATGGACGAGGACGAGCGCATCGTCTCGACGAACCTGCTCGAAGTGCGGGAGGACGCCGCACTCGTGCAGTTCGAGACGACCGAACCGCTGTTGCTCCTCTCTATCCGCGAAGCGGGCGTCCCCCTCGAACTCCCCATCGCCATCCGCGACGGCGAGGCCGAACTGGAGGTGACGGCGTCGCGCGACAGACTCTCGGAGCTCGGCGCGCAGTTCGAGGTGTTCGGCATCCCCTTCGACCTCCGGTCGGTGAAACAGACCGTCGAGATGGAGTCGCTCCTGACGGACGACCAGCGCGGACTCCTCGAAACCGCCGCCGAGGAGGGGTACTACGACTCCCCCCGACGCTGTACGCTGACGGAACTCGCGGAGACGGTGGGACTCGCCAAGTCCACGACGAGCGAGAAGCTCCACCGCGCGGAGGGGCGCGTCATCAAGGAGTACCTCGACTCCGACCGATGAACCCGAACGTGTTCGGGGGAGCGTTCAGGGTCTCTCGACGCCGACGGCCGAGTATGAGCGACGCGCAACACGACCTGAGCGAACCCGTCGAATCTGTCGAACCGATCACCGACCGCGTCCACGACAACTCGTGGTCGGCGAACCTCGAACACCCCGTCCACGCCGACGACAGGGAACTCGTCGTCCGGCAGGCCCTCGACGCCGTGGCCCACACGACGGCGGGGAACCACGTCAACCTCGTCACCCACGGCGACCACGGCCACCCGGAGACGTACCTCTACGAGGAACTCGAAGCGAGCGACCACGACGTCGAGTGGGAGTACGTCGAACGCTGCGGGTGCGGCGGCCACGTGACTCGCGTGCACGTCCGCTCGGACGGAGGGGCGGAGTGAGCGACGAAATCCAACACTGACGCGGAACCGACGCGGCGTGGCGAGCGACGGAACGCGGCGTTACCGAGCGACGGACGACGGAGACACAGATGAGTTCGAACCCACTCGCTGACGCACTCGCGCCGGACGCCGGGTCGGTGTTCGGCGTGCTGAACGACGACGACTGCCAGCGGATGGTCGAACAGATGGACCGGCCGATGACCGCCGACGAGATCGGCGACGAGTGCGAACTCCCCCGTTCGACGGTGTACCGGAAGCTCGAACGACTCGTGGAGGCGAACCTCGCGGAGAAGCGACTCCACGCCGGCGAGGCGGCGACGTACCGACTCACCTTCGACCGGGTGGTGCTCGCAGTCGAGGAGGAGACGGACGGAGTGGCGCTGAGCGTTCGAGTCGAGGAGGGAGCGGAGACGGCCGCTGACCTGTGGTCCGAGGTCAAAGCGGAGCGCGAGCGATGACGACGGAACCGACCCTCGCCTCGGCGGTGGTCGTCGCGAAGACGGTGACGCTCGTGCTCGGCGGTCTGGTGACGTTTGTGACGTGGAAGGCGTTCCGACGGACCGGAAGGCGGGCGCTGAAGGCGCTCTTCGTCGGCTTCGCCGTCGTCACCCTCGGGTCGCTGACGGCGGGCGTCGTCGACCAACTGCTCGCCGTGGACGCCGACTACGCCCTCGTCGTCGAGAGCGTGCTGACCGCCGTCGCTCGACGTCGCCGAGTGAAACTCGGCTGCTCACCGAATGTTATTCGGTGACGACGACTGCGCCCCTCATCCCCATCGCCTGGTGGGGGGTACAGACGTACTTGTACGTGCCCGCCTCCTCGAACGTCTGCGAGAACGTGTGGCCCTTCTCGCCGGTCATCTCGCTCTCGAACGACCCGTCCTTCGCGGAGACGTTGTGGCTAGCGCCCTCCCCCGTCCACTCCCAGACGACGGTGGTTCCGGCGTCCACCCGGACGGCCGCGGGGTCGAACGCGTAGTTACCGTTGTTTCCGCTCGCGCCGACGGCGACGGTCACCTCGGAGTTGCCCGTCGTATCGACGACGCCGTCGTAGTTGCTCATGTCGTCGAACCACCCACCGAACGACGGTTCGTCGCCGCCGGACTCTGAACCCGCGGCGTCCGTCGCCGTCCGCGCCGGCGTCTCCGTGGACGCGGGCGTCGATTCGCCGCCCCCGCCGCCGGCTTGATTCGCTTCCGCGCCGCTTCCGGTGCATCCCGCGAATGCGCCGACGGCGAGCGTACCGAGGGCCGCGGCGAACGCGCGTCGAGTCGAGTGTGAGTCCATCATACAGTCGGTCGTTCCGGCGGTACGCCACAGTCGCTTGCGCCGAACCTGTTCGGGTGCGCTCTCTCGGACCGATAACCGGCGTCTCCGCTCGCCCGTTTTCGATACCCCCTCGAACGCCGTCCCTCCGCCGGCACCTACGGCTTTAGGTATACGACTTTTGCAGATAGGAGAACTCGTCTCGAAACAGAGAGTCCGATGGCAGTCACAGAAAACAGAACCCTCCCGTCCGAAGTCCTCGACGAACACCTCGCCCTCTTGGCGAACGACCAGCGACGAGCCATCGTCGAGATACTCGCCGAAGAGAACCGCTCGCACCAGGTCCGACTCCTCGCGGGCTGGACCGCGGCCGAGGAGCGAGGCGTCCCGTTGGACGCGTTACCCGAAGAGGCCGTCGAACGGATGGAGGTCAAACTCCACCACGTCCACCTGCCGAAACTGGACGAGGCAGGAATCGTCGAGTACGACGCCGAGGAGAACCGGGTCGCGCCGGGGGCGGAGATGGCGACGGCACGGCGTCTAGTCGAGTCGTTACGGTCGGCTCGAAGAAACTGAGCCGGTGCAGGCGGATGACGGAGAGGCCCACATCGGGCGGCGACCCAGAGACGCTCGGCCGGTGCGCCGAGTGCGGGGCGGTCTACCCCGTGCAACGGACGCCGGGCGGAGATTTTCGAGTCGTCGGAACCGGAGGGTCGTGCGAGTGCGGACACGCCGAATTCGAACCCCTCGGAGAACCGTAGTCGAAACGAGGGCCGGCGGACCGCCTCCGAACGGAGTGTCGCAGACGAGCGTGAGTGAACCGATGCACAGTCCGCCGAGATCACGAACGGAAGTCGAAGAACAGCGGTACGGACGTCAAATTTGACTGCGAACGATCACCCCAGCCACGATAACAGGTACACGATGAACTCATCAGGCTCAACGTCGGACGTCACTCGAGACGATATAGAGCGTCTGTTCTCGACGTCCGACGAGCCGTGCACGCCGTTCACCGCGTCGGAAGTCGCAGAGCGATTAGAGTGTCCGGAACGGACCGTCGAACGGGAGCTGGAAGCGCTCGCCGACCGGGACGAGGTACGGACGAGAGAGGTCGCCGACGGAACCCGCGTCTGGTGGCGGCCGCCGGGCGAGGCGAACTCGACCGATCAACAGTCCGAACTGCGGGAGTTCGGCGCGTTCGTGAGGGCGGTCAAAGACTACGCGATTTTCATGCTCAACCCCGACGGCACCGTCGCCAGCTGGAACGAGGGGGCCAGACGTATCAAGGGGTACTCGGAGGACGAGATAGTCGGTCGCCACTTCTCTACGTTCTACACCGAGGAAGACAACAAAAACGAGGTCCCGGAGACGAACCTCCAAGCCGCCGCGACGGAGGGCCACACCGAGGACGAAGGCTGGCGGGTTCGGCAGGACGGCACGCGGTTCTGGGCGAACGTCATCATCACCGCCATCCGCGACGTCGACGGCACGCTCCAAGGGTTCACGAAGGTGACCCGCGACATGACCGAACAACGGGAGTACGAGCTGCAACTCCGCAGAGAGCGCGACCTGACCGAGCAGATACTCGAAACCGCGCCGGTCAGCATCTGCGTGCTCGACTCCAACAGGGAGTTCGTGAGGGCGAACCAGCAGGCGCTCGACCTCCTCGGCGCCGACGAAGCCTCCGTGGAGGGAGACTCCATCGAGTCGAAGAACCTCTACGACGGCGCGGGGGACTTCGTTCCGAGCGACGAGCGACCGTGGACGCAGGTCATCGACACCGGGAAATCCGTGTACGATTACCAGTGTCGGTCCGACTGGACGGAGGGCGACCGGCGCTGGCTCTCGATCAACGTGGTCCCCCTCGAAGGCGGCCTCTCCGACGACAGCGGAGTCGTCGTCGCGATCGAGGACATCACCGCACAGAAAGAGCGCGAACGGCAGCTCGAAGAGCGGAAGTCGGAGCTCGAGAGCGAGCTGAGCGAGATTCTCGGCCGCATCTCCGACGCGTTCTTCGCGCTCGACGACAAGTGGCAGTTCACCCACCTCAACGAACGCGCCGCGGAGCTGTTCCAGCAGCCCCAGACTGGGTTCGCCGGACGGTCCTTCTGGGAGGTGTTCCCCGAACGGTCCGACGGACGGCTCTGGGAGGAGTTCCACAGGGCGATGGGAACGCAGGAACCGGTCGACTTCGAGCTGTACGACGAGCGACTCGAAGCGTGGCTCGAATACAACGTCTACCCCTCCGAGTCGGGGCTGTCCATCTACATCCACGATATCACCGACCGACGGGAGTACCAGCGGAAACTGGAGGAGTCCAACGAGCGCTTAGAGCAGTTCGCCTACGCCGCCTCCCACGACCTCCAAGAACCGCTCCGGATGGTGTCGAGCTACCTTCGGCTCATCGAGAGCCGGTACGACGGCGTCCTCGACGAGGAGGGGCAGGAGTTCCTCGAGTTCGCCGTCGACGGTGCCGACCGCATGCGGGACATGATCAACAGCCTGCTCAAGTACTCCCGCGTGGAGACGCGCGGCGATCCGTTCGAGCCGGTCGACCTCAACGACGTACTCGACGAAGCCCGCAACGACCTCAGGCGGGCGATAGCGGAGAGCGACGCCGCGATCACGGCGGAGACGCTCCCCACCGTCGAGGGCGACGCCAGCCAACTCAGGCAGGTGTTCCAGAACCTACTCGAGAACGCCATCGAGTACTCGGGCGACGAACCGCCACGGGTCCACGTCGGTGCCGAACGCGACGGCGGCAGCTGGACCATCTCGGTCACGGACGAGGGCATCGGCATCGACTCCAAGGACGCCGACCGCGTCTTCGAGGTGTTCCAGCGACTCCACACCCGCGAGGAGTACGAGGGCACCGGCATCGGACTGGCGCTCTGCGAACGCATCGTCGAACGCCACGGCGGCGAGATGTCGCTCGACTCCGAACCCGGCGAGGGGTCGACGTTCTCGTTCACGATCTCTTCCAACGATGAGTAACGAAACCAACGACGGAGAACCGATAGAAGTCCTCCTCATCGAGGACAACCCCGGCGACGTCCGGTTGACGAAAGAAGCGTTCAAAGAGGGGCAGGTCGGTACCACGCTCCACGTCGCGGCCGATGGCGTCGAAGCGCTCGACTTCCTCTACCGACGCGAGGAGTACGCCGACGCGCCGCGGCCGGACATCATCCTCCTCGACCTCAACCTTCCGCGAAAGGACGGCGAGGAAGTCCTCGAGGAGATACAGAACGATACGGACCTCTCGCGGATTCCGGTTATCGTCCTGACGAGCTCGAAGACGACGGAGGACATCACGAAGTTCTACGAGCTGCAGGCGAACGCCTACCTGGTGAAACCCGTCGAACCCGACGAGTTCGTCGAGCTCGCGCGCGCCTTAGAGGAGTTCTGGTTCCGCTTCGCCGAACTGCCGACCCGCACGGCGTGAGCGTCCGGGGCCGTCACTCCGAGTTCTCGACGTCGCGTCCGAAGGGACTGTACGCGCAGGTGTACTCGTTGCGGATGATCTCCTCTTCGGCTATCTCGAATCCGAGCGCGCTGAGTTCCCGCCCGATTCGGCTCAGGTCGTCGCCGTCGCGTCCCACGGCGGTGATGTGAACGTTCTCGTCGCCGGTCATTATCTCTCGGACGGAGACGACGCCGTCCACGTCGAGCGCCTGCTTCGCCAGTTTCTCCCGGTCGGGGATGGGCGCGGTGCAGAAGATGATAGTGTACAACTGGTAACCCATCGCCTCGTAATCGACGTCGAGGTGGCTCCCGCGGATGATGCCGTTGGACTCTAGCTTGCTGATTCGGTTGCGGACGGTGCTGGCGGAGACGCCGCGTTCTTCGGCGATGTCTCCCCCCGACGTGTGTCGCGCGTCCTGTTGGAGCGCGTAGATGATGTAGCGGTCGAGGTCGTCAAGCGATGGCGACGCCATGCTACGATGAGCGAGCGAGAGGCCGATATGTGTTTTGCTCCGTCGGGGGGGTGAGCCGAGCGGGACGGCTCAGAAGAGCCAGCGGTCGGCGAGACGGGCGAGGCGGCCGCGCCGCCGCGCGTCCTGCCCGTGGACCATCAGCACCGAACAGCCCCACTCGTCGACGATGCGCGACTGCGCCCGGTCGGACCCCGCCTCGACGCCGACGACCAACACGTCGTCGTCGTACGGCGGTCCGTCGGAGCGACCGCCGTCGGTGAACGGCAGTCCCGTCCGGACTGGGGCCGAGCACAGTTGCCCGATTTCCTCGTGATACTCGCGTATCGTCCGCGCCCGCGTCGGGCGGGACTCCACGTCCACCGCGTGGTTGAGTGCGACGGTGGCACCAGCCTCGGTGGCGAGGGCGTCCGCGACGGCGACCTTGGTGGGGTCGTAGGGGCCCTCGTCCGTGAGGACGCCGACCGTCTCTATCTCGCCGAGTCCGCGGTCGTCGAGGAGCGTCACGTCGCAGGGGGCGTGTCGCACGACCCAGTCGGCGTCGTCGCCGAACAGGCGGCCGCGGAGGCCCGACGCGCCGGGGTCGTGCTCCATCAGGAGCATGTCCACCTCCTCGTGGTCGGCGTAGTTGACGACGGCGTGTCTCGTGTCGTGGCTGACGATGGTACCGCTGTCGACGGGCACGTCGAACTCCTCGTCGAGTTCGTCAGTCTGTCGCTCGAACTGGAGGTCCGCGGGCGACTCCGTCTCGGAGGCGTGCGTCAACGGAACCTGGTCGGGGACTTCCTCGAAGCGGACGACCGTCACCCGACCGTGGTTCGGACGCGCGAGGTCGGCCGCCACGCGGACGAACGCCCGTTCTTCGTCCTTGGTGACGTCGTTCGAGAGGGCGACGAGAACGCGGTAGCCGCTGGTCCACTCCTCGATGGCGTCCCGCGTCCGTTCGACTGCGCTCTGCCCTATCTGCCGGCGGACGGCGTCTCTCGCCGCGCCCTCGCGGTCCACTCTCGGGCGCGCGTACGCGAAGTACCAGCCGATGCCTGCGGCGGTCATCACGGCGGCACCGACGAACGGGACGGTCCCCATCTGCGTGAGGAGGACCACGCCGCCGACGATGCCGAACGCCTGCGTCCACGGGTAGAGCGGCGACTCGAACGACGGTTCGTACTCGACGTTGCCCTCGCGGAAGGCCACGATGGCGAAGTTGATGAGGACGAACACGAGGATCTGGAAGGCGCTCGCCAGTTTGGCGATGTCGAGGATGGGGACGAACGCGATGAGGAGTAACAGGACGACGCCGGTGAGCGTGATGGAGGTGCTCGGCGTGCCAAACCGGTCGCTGACGACCGACAGCGAGGACGGGACGAGGTTGTCCCGACTCATTGCGAAGGGGTACCGCGACGACGAGAGGATGCCCGCGTTCGCGGTGCTGACGAGGGCCAAGACGGCGGCGACGACGATGGCGACGACGCCCGCGGTGCCGAGGGTCGCCTCGGCCGCGACGGCCATCGGCGTGGCGCTCTCGGCGATGCTTCCGGGGTCGGTGACGCCGACCATCACCGCCACGATGAGCGTGTACAGAAGCGTCGTGAACGCCAGCGAACCGACGATGCCGAGAGGGATGTTCCGGTCGGGGTCCTCGACTTCCTCGGCGACGCTCGCTATCTTCGTCACGCCCGCGTAGGAGACGAACACCAGACCGGTCGCCGCCAACAGGCCGCCGACGCCGCCGGTGAGGAACGGTCGGTAGTTGGTCTGCTGGACGCTGGGCGTCCCGCCGACGGCGAACCACACGAGTGCGGCGAGCATCACCGCGACGATGCCGACTTGGAGGCGGCCCGTCTGCTTCGCGCCGAAGAGGTTGACGAGGACGAGAACCGCCGCCAACGCGAGGGCGACGGGCGTGACGATGTCCGACGGCACGTCGAACAGCAACAGGAGGTACGGGACGCCGCCCACGAGGGCGAGTGCGCCCTTGAAAGAGAGGGAGAACCACGTCCCGAGACCGGCGACCGTTCCGAGAAGCGGGCCCATCCCGCGTTCGATGTACAGGTACGTCCCGCCCGCTTCGGGCATCGCCGTCGCCATCTCGGACTTCGACAACGCCGCGGGCAACACGAGGAGGCCGGCGATCACGTACGCGAGGATGACCGCCGGGCCGGCGATTTTGACGGCGAGTGCCGGGAGGATGAAGATACCGCTCCCGACCATCGCGCCGATACTGATGGCGAGGACGGAGTAGAGGCCGAGGTCACGCTCTAACGCCTTCTGCATCAGTTCGACCTCCTCCCGCCGAGGCGGGCGATTCGGTTCCGGGCCGACTTGGCGAACCGGTCGGTGCCGAGCGTTTCCGAACGGAGGCGACTCCCGAGGTCGAACGACCGCGCGACGCTCCGGTCCGGCTCAGATCCGTCATTGGTGTCGAACATCGGTTCGACGGGCGAACCGTCCGACGTTTCGGTGTCGGGGTCGAGCGTCGTTCGAAGCACGGCCCCAGTGATGGCCGTGGACGCGCAGATCGATTCCACGCCCAGTTCGTCGAAGGCGTCTCGATTCCGCGGGTCGTTGACGAGGACAATGACTCGCGGGACGCCGAACTGACAGCGCAGCAACTGGACGACCAGCATGTTGACGCTGTCCTCCAACGAGACGGCGATAGCCGTCTCGGCGTCGCCGACCCCCACCTCGTCCAACGACCGCAGGCTGGTGAGCGTCGCCTCCCGTGCCGGTACTCCGTTCTCGCGTGCGCGTCGGACCGCAGTCTCGCTGTCGTCGACGAAGCGGACGGTCCCGCGACGTTCGTCCATCTGTCCAGCGAGCAAGCGGCCGACGTGACCACCGCCGACGATGAGTGTTTGTGTAGACATGGTTGTAGGTGCGTACGTCGCCGGAGTGGTGCCCGGCTTCGGCACTAGCACATACAGGACGGAACGGCATAAACTAGCCGGTTCGAATATCGATTCGACAAAATAAATCCCATATTTTGTTTATCCGTCCTAGGACAGTGGGAGAAACGGGACCGTGTTCGCTCCGTGACGTATCCGTTCGGGTAATAAACCGCGGGGTAGCCGGGTGGAGTCGGACGTGCGGGAACAGACTGCGGAGAGGGCACGAGAGGACGGGAAGAACGAGTCACCGGAGTGACGCAGTCACCGCCCGTCGTCTCGGAGAACGCGGAAGCGCCCGGCGGTCAGTCCCGCCACGGTGCCCGTGAAGTGGGCAACGAGTGCGCTCCCGGGTGCGCTGTAGGTGAGCGTGAGGGCGAACGCGACGAGGGCGACGAGAATCACGACGGCCCGCGCGGGGAGGCGGAACCGGTCGAGGAGCGACGCCGAGACGGGGTTCGAGGCGAGGACGTAGCCGACCAACGCGAACGCCGCCCCGGACGACCCGAGAACCGCCGTCGGGTTCCCGAGAGCCATCCCCGACCACACTTGGGCGACGGCGGCGAGTGCGCCCGTCGAGAGGAAGAACGCGTGGAACTTCAGCCGGGTCGTCGAGAGCGAGACGATGCCGCCGGCGACGGCGATGAGCATCGCGTTCGAGACGAGGTGCGCGGGGTTGGCGTGGGCGTACACGCTCGTGACGAGCCCCCACGGCGGGTCGAAGACGGGCGGCGCGAGGACGAACAGTCGGGCCGAACCGACCAGAAAGCTCCACCACGTCAGCAGGGAGACGACGACCATCGCGACGAGCGTCTGGACCGCCGGGTTCCGAGCGGCCCGTTCGAAGAGAGACGCCTCGCGGTCCGGCTTCATGCCGGTTCGTAGGACCGGCGCGTATGAAACGTTACGGACGAGTTCCCTCGGGAGGTTTCCGCCGTTCGACAGTCGCCGTAGGGTCGTCGAGTTCCGCGCTCTCGTCGTCGCGGCGAGAGCCGGTACGAAACCGCGGGAGACTCACCGAACGACGGTGACCGGGACCGGAGAGCGACGGAAGACCTTCTCTGCGACGTTTCCGACGAACAGTCGTTCGGCCACCGTCCCCCCGTGCGTCCCGAGGACCACCGCGTCGAAGTCGTCGACCCGGCGGAGAATCGCCCGTACCGGATGCCCGGCCTGTACCTCGGTAGTTATCTCGGTGTCGTACTCGGACGCAACCTCCTCGGCGCGGATTTTGACGGCCACAGGAGCAGAGATATCAAAGATAGTTTTTCTAGTTTTGACGGCTCGGACTATTTTTCTATCAAAACGGTGCAAATCGGGAACGCTAGCAAAGAAGCCCCGGACGTGAAAGAGAGCAAAATCGAACGAAACGTCCAAACGCCGTCGCCAGCGCCGACGAACGCGTACTTCGCCTGACGAAATTCAGAGAGAAGATTTGATAGCAAAAATTGAAAAGAGTGAAAAGACGAGTGAACCATCAAAGCAGTCTTTGATAGTTTTGACGTTAGAGAGAAGCTCTCGCTCGTCATTGTAATCGCGTGACTGCGGGGCGTTACGCTGGTTGGCGTAGTCGACAATGGAAACAAAGAGGGCAAAGATGGTTTTGCCATCCATACTCAAACTATAAGTTTAGACGGCAAAGACAGTCCGTATGGCCGGACCAGTAAAACTCTGCGTGTCGAACCAGAAGGGGGGCGTCGGGAAGACCACTATCGCCATCAACGTCGCGGGCGCACTCAACGCCCGTGGGCACGACGTGCTCTTCGTCGATTTGGACCCCCAAGGGAACGCGACGGAGAACCTCGGGCTGATGGAGGCCTACGACGACGAACCGCCGACGCTGTTCGACTGTCTCACGGACGCCGAGAAGCGAGGGGAGATAGAGAACATCGTCCGAGGACACCCCGAGATGGACGTCGTCCCGTCGAACATCGACATGACGGCCGCGGAACCCGAACTCACCCTCGCGCGCCGAAGCGGCGAGCAACTCGACCTCGTCCTCCGGGAGGTCGAAGACGACTACGACTACGTCATCGTCGACTGCCCGCCGAACCTCGGGAACCTGATGGACA
Source organism: Halopelagius fulvigenes (assembly GCF_042662625.1). GTDB lineage: Archaea > Halobacteriota > Halobacteria > Halobacteriales > Haloferacaceae > Halopelagius > Halopelagius fulvigenes. The sequence goes on along the minus strand of NZ_JBHSXH010000004.1, from coordinate 24,202 downwards.
ACGCGCTGTTCGCGACGCAGAACGTGCTCATCCCGGCGCTCGCGGAATCGACATCGAAGCGCGCCTTTGAGCTGCTCTTCGACCACATCGACGCCTTGGAGTACGACTACGAGATAGACATCCGGGACCGAGGCGTCGTCGTCAACCGCATCGACGTGCGGAAGAAGCAGGCCCGCGAGATGGTCGATTGGATAAACGCCGCGTTCGAGGACGTTCCGATCTGGGAGATTCGCGAACGCGCCGACGTGCAGAAGGCCCTCGACGCCGGCGTGTCGCTCCTCGAGTTCAACCCCGACTGCGACATGTGCGAGACGTTCCTCGACGTGGCGGCCGACCTCGACGAACAGTTCGGTCTCGCGGAGGCGAACGCATGAGCGACGGCGACCGCGCCGACCGACTCCGACGCCGTCGCCAACGCGCCCGCGATCGCGCGCACGGTTCGTCGGCGGACGAAGACGACGAAGGGGAAACTCACGCCGAGGAGGCGTCCGACGCCGAGGAGTCCGAAACCGAGTCTCGGACGGAGGCTGAGACGACGGAGACGGCGGCTTCAGCAGAGACAGCAAAACCGTCAAAGACGAACGAGACGAGCGGGAAAGACGAGACGGAAAAGACGAGCGAGACGGAAGAGACGGAAAAGACGGACAGCGTAGACGAGAGCGGCGGGACCGCAGAGACGGCCGAGAGCGAAGGGAGAAACGAGACCGGTCGAACCGACCACTCCGACGAAACGGACGAGGGAGACGAGACGGGAACGGCGGCCGGTTCGTCGGATGCAGAGACGGCCGCGTCGGGCGGAGAGAACGGAGCCGAACCCGAGGACGCGGCGGCGGATCGGGAGTCGCCGCCGACGTCCGTCAAGGACGAGCAGAAGCCGACGTACATGTACCTCCCGCACGACGTGCGTCGGAACCTCGACAGGGCATACGCGATGCTCAAAGCCGACTACGAGTACGAGTTCGACGAGAGCTTCGAGAAGAACCGCCACTTCTACCCCCTCGTCGTCTCGCTCGGCCTCGACGAGATAGACGAACTCGACGCCGAGAGCGTTCGGGAGAAGTTGGAAGACGTCGAGTGACCGGCTCGGACGCCCGTCGGGGACGTTCGATACCGCCGGCGCCGGAGTACCGCATCCGGGCGTCGTTCGTAATTAGTTCCTCGTTTCGTCGTGGGTTGTGCTGCCGTTCGCCGTCCCCGCCACCGTCTCCGCTGTCGTCTCCGCCGCCGTCTCGACGGCCGAGGCGTCACTCCTTCAGCGCCGCTTGACAGCCTCTAGGTCGAACTCGTTGACGTCGGTATTCGGACGGAGTCCGGCCTCCTCGATGACTCTGATGTCGTCGGCCGGCGACTGTCCCTCGGTGGTGAGATAGTCCCCCGTGAGGATGCCGTCCGCGCCGGCCTCGAACGGGCGGTGCTGTTCGTCCGCGCCGAGGTTCACCTCCCGACCGCCGGTGAGGCGGATGCGCGCCTCTGGATGAAGGAGTCGGTAGACGGCGACGGTCCGAACAATCTCCTCTGTAGTGATGTCCGCCTCGTCCGCATCGCCGAGTGGCGTCCCCTCGACGGGGTTGAGGACGTTCACCGGGAGGGAAGCGACGCCGATATCGCGGAGCGCGAGGGCGGCGTCGATACGGTCGGTCGGCGCTTCGCCCATCCCGAGGATGACGCCGGCGCAGAGGTTCATTCCCGCGCTCTTGGCGCGTTCGAGCGTCTTCACGCGGTCCTCGAAGGAGTGGGTGGAGACGACCTCTGGGAAGTAGTCGGGGGACGTCTCGATGTTGTGGTTGTAATGGTTGACCTCCTCCTCAGCGAGAATCTCGGCTTCCTCCGCGGTCAGCAGGCCGAGACTCGCGTCCACCTCGACGTCCGTCTCGTCGCGGACGAGACGAATCGCCCGGAGCACGTCCGCCCACTCCTCGGGGCGGCGGTCCTTGCTCACGCCCTCCTCCGCGACGACGATGCCGAAGCGCTGAGCGCCGTCGTGTTCGGCGCGTTTCGCGGCCGCGAGAATTTCGTCGGGATCGAGGAAGCCGTAGGAGTCGATTCCGGTGTCGAAGTGGACCGACTGCGCGCAGAACCCGCAGTCTTCCGTGCAGTCGCCCGCCTTCGCGTTGACGATGCTGCAGGCGTCGACCGTGTCGTCACCGTAGTGAGCGCGAACGTAGTCCGCCGCCGGCGCTAAATCTTCGACCGGTTGCGCGACGAGTGCGAGCGCGTCCGTCCGGTCGAGAGCCTCGCCCTCGAGTATCCGTTCTACCGCGCCATCGACCGTCCGATTTCCAGTCTCGTAAACCACGGTTCGAACCGTAGTTTACGACCTTATAATGGTTGTGTATTGACAAGTGGTCGGCAGAGAGTACCTGCGTCATCTACGGACGACGCATCAGAGAAGGACGCAGTCGAGAGTGACTACCGTGAGTCGGGGCCGGAGTAGTATTCGAATCCTCACCGGATGCCATAGGGAGACGGCGAACGGCGAACGTATCAAACCACTCTAAAGTTTCAATCGAAGTTCAGATGATATGTGTAGTTCTAGTACTGTACTAGAAAAATAGTAGTCGCTAGTAGCTGGGCCGTTACTCGGCAATGGATCGGTGTATCGATATACCATATACTGATTAAGGCATTAACGAACCGCACTGTATCGTCATCCGACTCTATCTCTCGGAGACACACCACTCCTACAAGTGATTCGACCGGGAACCGGTTCACTTGAAATAGTGGAGTGGGGACCCGACGGAGAAGCGTTGAAGCGGCGATATAGCGGAGATGAGGGTCAGACGACGTCGTACCGTCGAGCGGTCGTTCGGATGTCTTCGAGCACCGATTCGAGCGAGAGGACGTCGGTGAGCGCGGTCATCGCGCTGGAGAACGGAACGTCGAGCGCGTAACTGTAGTAGTTCCCCCGAGAGCCGGTTCGGTTCTCCTCGGCGGAGAGGATGCCGAGCATCCGCAGGTCCGAGAGGTGGTTGTGAATCGACCGCTGTGCGAGGGGTTCGATGTCGGCTTTCTCACAGAGGTTCACGTACTCGTCGTACACGTCGCGCATCCGGCAGGGCGTCTCTCGCTGGGCGGCCTTCGAGACGACGGCCAACAGCGCGTAGTGGCCGTTCACGGTGAGTTCGCGCATTCCCTCGACGACGCGTTCTTGCTCCAGTTTCTCCCGGGCGGTTTCGACGTGGTCGCGGGTGATACACTCGTCGTCGCGGTTCTCCGCGTACTCGCCGGCCAACCGAAGCAAGTCGAGCGCCTGTCTCGCGCTTCCGCTGTCTCTCGCCGCCAGCGCCGCACACAGGTTCAACGCGCCCTCCTCGTAGGCACCCTCGGAGAGTGCCACGCCGGCGCGGGACTTGAGGATGTTCTGCAGTTCCGGCGCGTCGTACGGCGGGAAGTGAAGCTCGCGTTCGCAGAGCGTGTCCTGCGCCCGCGGGTCGAGCCTATCTCTGAACTTGAAGTCGTTCGAGATGCCGACGATTCCGACTTTCGCGTGCTCCAGTTTCCCGTTCGACCGGGCGCGGGGGAGTTCGTACAGCAGTTCGTCTCGCTCTCCGATGGAGTCTATCTCGTCGAGGACGACGAGTATCGTGCCGCCCAACTCGTCGAGTTCCTTGTAGAGCTTCTTGAAGACGGTCTGTTGGGGGTATCCGGTCGAACTGATCTCGCCGCCCGGCGGACGGAGCTCGTTGACCAACTCGATGGCCACCTGATAGGAGGAGTTGAGCGTCTTGCAGTTCAGAGAGAGGACGTGGAGGTTCACGTCGTCGTACTGTTCGACGTCCTCTCGCAGTACCTTGAGCAGATACTCGGTCACCGCCGTCTTCCCGACGCCGGTGTTCCCGTAGAGGAAGACGTTGTTCGGTTCCCACCCGTCGACCACGGGTTGGAGCGCGTCCATGTACTCGTCTATCTCCTCGTCCCGTTCCTGAATCCGCTCCGGTCGGTAGGACTCCCCCAAGGCGTCCTTGTTGTGGAAGATGTTCTGTTTCCGCTCGAAGCGGCGCATCGTGCTTCGCATCTTACGGTGTACCCACTTAAAACCACGGTTACAACTGATTCATCTGATGCAAGTGAACACCCACACACTCCACTGTTGCAAGTGAAGCTAGTGTGAGAAGGTACTCTAGAAGAAGAACACACCACCGTTTCATCTAAAGCGCTGACTGTAATTGGGCGGGTACGTGGGTTGATCCCCCGAACGAGGCCCCGGATCGCGCTATTTCACTTGCAACGGTGGTGTCTGTTCGGTGGCGAGGTGACGGTTCTCGGCTTCGGTCTCGAATCCCGTTGGGCACCCTCTCGGGCTTTCACTTGCAGAAGTGGTGTGTCTGTGTGCCGATTCGTCGGGTGAATCCGTGGTGAATTTCCTCATAGAGGGCGACCGAGAACCCCCACCCCACCGCTTCGGGGCCGATCACTTGCAGCGGTGGTGTGTGTGTGTCGCCGCGCGCTTCACTTGAATCAGTGGTGTCCGACGTTCCGCAGGCGGACGAACGCGCTTCACGTGCAGTAGTGGTGTGGGGGAGGGCTCTCTTGAATCCCGAGACAGCGACAGGATTCAACGTTGAATCGTCCGGTTGTTGCTATAGACGGAGGCGACGAGGGCGAGTTCGTGGAACTGACGAACCGGCGTGGACGGTGATGGTTTCGCGGATCGGGCGCTTGATCGCTGCGTTGACCGACTCGACGAGGGCTCGCTGATTGTCGTGATCGGCGTCCAGGCTTAGCGTCGTGCGCGTGATCGGCGGCGTACAGCCGGATGTAGCCGAGGCAGGAGCCGCCGATGGCGCTGAGCGGGATCCACATCCGCGATATCGCCGCCGGCCGTGGCCAGATATGGACGTCGGAGAGCCGTACGGCCGCCTAGCTCGTTCCCTCGGAGGTGATCTGTTCGGTGAGCTCGACGATCAACCCTTCAGGACCGCGGATATAGCAGAGCCGATAGGTGTCCTCGTACTCACGGATCTCGCCGACCGTGTCGAAGTCTCTGTCTCGCAGTCCGTCGACGGTCGCGTCGAGGTCACCGACCGCGAGAGCGATGTGGCGGAAGCCCAGCCGGTTCGCCGGTAAGGGGTGCGCACTCTCGTTGTCAGCCGGCGCATGGAACTTGATGAGTTCTAGCTTGCCGCCGCCGTCCGGCGTCCGCACCATCACGATCTCCGCCCGGATGCCGTCGAGTCCGACGACCTCGTCCACCCACTCGCCCTCGACCAGCCCGCCGCCTTCGAGCTCGAATCCCAGATCGAGGAAGAAAGTAGCCGCAGCGTCAAGGTCGTCGACGACAACACCCACATGATCGAGGCGCGGAAACTGCATCTCGTACTTCCTTAGACGTTCGCTCTATTGAACCTTTAGCGGGCGTTTCAGTAATCCGACGAGACGAGACTAGCGAAGTGGGAAAACGGTGTAATGAGAAAGGACTCCTCCGCTTCGTCGAGCAGGTGGCAACGCTTGTTCGAACGCATTTTTGCCAATTCCGCGAACTCGTCCTCGTCGCCTCCGTTCACAACGTCGATCGGGCCATCGAGCGATGACCGTCAACTCGACGCTGTCTTGAGATTTAATAGAGCCGTGCGGGCGGAGTCGGAATCGCGAGGGCCTCCGTTCGCCTTCTCTCCCGACGAGTGCCCCCCCGCGAAGGCTCAAGAGATTTTGCAGAGGGGGTCGATTGACCACTCGTGCACCTGACCGCTGAACGTCGCGTCTGCGTCCGACGACGGGGGCGAAGAGGTCCGCCGCCGACGCCGTCGACTCTCGTCCGCCCGAGAACGCTCGTTCCGGACGAACGGTCCGACAGTCCGCGTCCCGCCGCGCGTTCGGGATTCGGACGGAAACGAACACGGAGGCTGTTGTCGTGATTCGCTCCGACATCGACGCGCGGAGCGTCTTCTTCGCCGTTCTGCTCGCCTTCTTCTCACTGCTCGTCGCCGCGATAATCAAGCCGTTCCTCTCGTATCTCCTCGCGGTGGTCCTCTTGGCGTTTCTCCTCTCCCCGCTTCAACGGCGACTCGAACCCCGCCTCGGCGAGCAGCTATCCGCCTTCGCTCTCGTCGCCGGGACGATAGGTGCGACGGCCCTCTCGGTGGCCGTGATGGTGATGGCGGTACCGACCGATCCGTCGAGAGTCACGCAGACGATAGAGAACGAACTCGCGCGCGGGCGGTTTCAGCGGCAGTTGGAGAGCGCTCTCGGCGTCGAGTTACCGCTTCAATCGTTCCTGGCGAACGCGCCGCGCCGCGTCGCGCAACTCCTCGTCGGCGACATCTCGAACATCGTCAGCGCGACGACGGACGTGTTCATCGGCGTCCTCCTCCTCGTCTTCTCGCTGTACTACCTGCTCAAGGACGGCGACCGACTCGTGACGTGGATAAAGCGGATGCTCCCGCTGAAGGTGGAGATAACGGAGGAACTCGCCGACGAGGCGTACGTCACCACGTGGGCCGTGCTGAAGGGGCACGTCCTCGTCGCCGTCGTGCAGGGCATCGTGGCGGGCGTGGGCCTGTTCGTCGTCGGCATCTCGAACGTCCTCTTTTGGACCGCGGTGATGATGTTCCTCGCTCTCCTCCCTATCGTCGGCGTCGCCGCGGTTCTCGGCCCCGCCGCCCTCTATCTGTTCCTCGACGGCCGCCTCTTCGCGACGGCGTTCTTGGTCGCCTACGGACTCACCGCCGTCGCCCTCGTCGATGATTACCTCCGGGCGTACGTCGTCGACAGGGAGTCGTCGCTCCACTCCGCGGTCATCCTCGTGGGCGTCTTCGGCGGCGTGTACGCCTTCGGCGTGATGGGCCTGTTCTACGGCCCGATAGTCATCGGCCTGTTCAAGCGACTCGTCCAACTGTTCAACGAGAACTACGTCGAGACGGCCGAGACGCGAACGCGGGCGGAGTGAGTCGCCGTCCCCCGACGGAGCAGTGTCGGAACGACAGAACGATTCGCACACCCGCAGAACGCTTACGCCGTCGCTCGGGGTCGTTCGACCGTACGGATGAATCTGTCCGCGGTCATCGACGACGTGAACGAGAACCCGCACCGCCGGCGAACGTTCTACGAGTACCCGGAACTGTACGAATTCTACCACTCGCAGGTTCTCGACCGAGAGGCGCAGGTCGGCCTACTGGAGCGATTCAGTCCCGAGGAGGTCACTCGAGTTCTCGAATTCGGGTGCGGAACCGGTCCCCTCCTCGCGCGCATCGAAGACGACTACGACGAGGTGTTCGGCGTCGATTCGAACGGGTCGATGCTCGAACTGGCAGAGGAGAAGGTCGAGAAGGCGACGCTTCGACGGGCGGACTTCACGGAGTGGTCCGCCGCCGACGAGGGCCGCGTCTTCGACGTCGCAGTTCTGATGGGTGGACTCCTCCACCTCACCGACGACCGGGACCTTGAATCATTCGCCGAGAACGCTCATGAGAGTCTTCGGGACGGGGGCACGTTCGTCACCTTCTTCGAACCGCTCTCGGACGACGTCGAGAACGGAAGCTGGAACGTTCGAACCGTCGAATCCGACCGATACACCGTGGAACGGCGCTCCGTCAGCGCACTCACCTCCGGAGAGGGCCACTACACGACCACGCACCTGTTCGTCATCGCCGACGAGAAACGGGGGACGGAGGCGCGCATGGGGACGGTGTTCCGGGGGCGGTTCCACGACCCGGAATCGCTCGAACGCGCGTTCTCGGCCGCCGGTTTCGAACGCGTCGAGGCCATCGACGGGGAGGGACCGACCGTCTTCCGCGCGGTGAAGTGACGGACGGGTCAGGCGTCGCGTTCGAGGTACGTCATCGCCTCCTCGTCGGACACCTGCCCGAACCGGTCGTAGAACTGCCCGACGGCGCGGAAGTTCGAGGGCGTCGCCAGACAGACCACCTCGTCGGCCTCCGATTCGAGTTCGCCGATGGTCCGCGGCGACCCGACGGGGACGGCGAGGACGACGCGCCGCGCGCCCGCCTCGCGGACGGTTCTGACGCAGGCCGTCGCGGTACCGCCGGTCGCGATGCCGTCGTCGGCTATCACCACCGTCTTCCCCTCCAACTCAGGACTCGGCCGGTCGCCGCGGTACCGGTCTGCTTTCTCTCGCGAGGCGCGTTCGACGGCGTCGCGCTCTGATTCGACGTACTCCCTGTCCACGCCGCCCGACTCGACGGCAGTGTCGTTCACCCAGAAGTGACCCTGACTGGAGACGGCCCCGACGGCGTACTCGGGGTTGTTCGGCGCGCCGATCTTCTTCGCGACGATGATGTCGAGTGGGACGCCGAGTTCGTCGGCGATGGGCCGCCCTATCGGCAGTCCGCCCCGCGGAACCGCGAGAACGACGTCCGCTTCGACCCCGCGTTCCGCGAGTTCCTCGGCCAGTCGCCGCCCGGCATCCGCTCTGTCTCGGAACATCTGTCTATCGAGTGACGTAGGCGCGGCGGCGACATAAGCGGCGTCCCCGTCGGTTCTCACAGCCGACTTGGTGACTTGCTGCACCGACGGGCGGTCGTAGCTCCCGCCTGGGCGCTACAACGTCACCGTCGTCTCGGTGTGCCCGGAGGGGACTTCGACCGTCTCCTCTTTCTGCTCCGTCGCGAGCGTGACTGTCGCGGCGTCGGTCGAATCGACGGTCAGCGTTATCGGTTCGGCCGGGTCGAGTCCCGCCTCTTTGACCCAGATGGTGGCTTCGCTCACCCGGTCGAGGTCGGCCGAGAGCGCGTTTCGCTTCGGCGGGTCCGACGTCGGCTCCGTCCACTCCGTCCCGTGCTTCGTGTGGGGCGCCGGTTCCGTCCCCTCGCGTTCGTAGTTCACCGCGACCGGCGGCGTCTCGCCGAACGCGTGCGAGCGAACGTCGACGCGTCCGTCGGCCGCGCCGTCCGCCACCCGGACGCCTGAGACCCAGTACGCGCCGTCGTGAACCAGGCCGAACTGCTCGGCGTCCTGCGCGGGGATCGGGCGGTAGACGACTCGAACCGGAGACTCCGGGACCGTCGACGTCCCGAGGAAGTCGCGGGCCGGGCCCCACTGGTCGCGGAACGCGAACGTGAAGTGGTCGTACCCAGGGAAGACGTCCAGTTCGTGCCGGTACTCCAACTCGCGCAGTCGCTGTTCGGTACTCGTGTAGACCGGAGCCGGGACGAGTTTGTCGTTCGAACCGTTCCACATCCGCACCGGGAGGTTGCGGAATCCGTCGAGGTACTTCGGGGTGCTCGCCTCGTACGTCTCCGATTCGAAAGCGCCCCCGGCGACGGCGAACGCGCGGGCGAACAGGTCCGGGTAGAGGCCGCCGAGGCGGAACGTCCCGAACGCGCCCATCGAGTATCCGCCGACGGTCACGCGGTCTTCGTCGACCGCGAACCGGCGGGCCGCGTCGTTCCACGCCTCGAACACGTCGAGTTCGGCCTCGTCGTGGTACCACCCGGCCGGACCGCGCCCCTCCGGCGTCAGGACCAACGAATCGCGCCGTTCGCCGAGTTGGCGGAGGAGGTTCGGACTGAGGACCGCGTACTCGCTGTACGTCGACCCGAGGGAGTGGAGGTGGAGGTGCAACGCCGTCGGGTCGCCGTCGTAACTCTCCGGTACGTACAGCCCGTACGGTTGGATGCGGCCGAGCAACACGTCGTCCTCGGCGTCCACCCCCGACCCGAGGTCGTACCGCGACGAGTACAGGCACGTGAGGAAGCCGGAGTCGGGGATTCGGCGGTCGGTGACGCGACTGTCTAGCTTTCCGAAGTCGACGTCCGCGTGCAACTCCGAGATGTCTCGCTCCGCGAGGGCTTTCGCCTGCGCGTGGTCGCGCCAGTGGCCGTAGCCGATGCCGCGCGAACCCGTCTCGGTCGTCTCCGCTACCTCGCCGGTCTCCCGATTCACGTTCGGCGCGCCGACCGGTTCGTCGAACCGGAAGCCGACGTTGAACACCGGTGGGGGGTTCTGGCCGTGGGCACCGCCCGGGTGCGTCGAGTCCGGCAGTTCTCGGACGGGGGTGAACCGCTCGTTCTCCCCGTCCCAGAGACCCACGACGAGGTAGTGCCGCCACGTGGCGTCCTTCGGCGGAGAGAGGGGGACGGTCACGTCTATCTGGTTCCGTTCGAGGTCCACCGACGACTCGACGGACTCGCCGTCGAGTTCCGCGCCCGACCCCCACGTCACGAGCGTGTGATCCAGGCCGAGTTCGCCGAGGGTTCCGATCCCGTACCCCCAGTCGTCGGTTCCGCCGGACTCCCCGGTGTCGATACCGACAGCGACGGCCGCGGCGTCCGGTTCGACCATCGTGTTGAGGGTGAACCGATACCGGAGTTTCCCCTCGTGGCGCGTCGCGCGGAACTCCACCAAGTCGGCCGCGTTGTGTCGGTAGGTCGCCTCGTCGGTCGGGTAGACGACGTCGCCCGTCATCGTCCCGTTCTCCCCGTAGGCGTCCTCGCTGTTCGGCGCTGGTTGCGGCGGTTCGGACGTGTTCGTCGTGTTGGCGCCGTAGTCGTCGTAGACGTAGTCCTGATAGAGGTACTCCCCTCTGACGTACGCCTCGGTGCCGGCGACGCGGAGCGGATCGGCCTTCCACGGGGGTTCGTTCTCGAACTGCGGCGCCGTCACCGGTTCGTCGTACAGGAGGGACGGACCGGGGTTCGGCGACCCGCCGTCCGCGGACCGAAAGCCGCTGTCGTCCTTCGCCGCCCGCGCCGGCGTCGAGGCGAGAGCGCCCGTTCCCGCGAGTGCGCCGAGGAGACCGACGTTCCGCAGGACCGTTCGACGGGAGTGTCTCTGTCCCTCGTCTCGCTCGCTCTCTCGGTCGTTATTATCTATCACGAAGAACAGTCTGTCCGACCGCGCACAAGGAGTTACTGCGCGGTCTCTCGTCGACGGAACGGTTGTCAATCTCTGCCGCACCCTCACGGTATCTGAACGTGGACCGCCCGATTCGGCACTCTGACTGCGTGCAAATCAGACGACGGAGAAATAAGATGTCAGAACGGTATCAGTCGTTGTAAATCCCGTACGCTACCACCGGTGCGGTTAACCGACCGGTGTAAACGAACAACAGAGTGTAGGCGATAGCGGGATCTAAAATATCAACTCGCTTGAAGGAGTTCGTCGGCAGATGGCCGGCGCTGAAAGAGATTGTCGATCAATCCATTACAGACATCGACCCGTTACGACACGCATATATACATCACATGCAATATATTATTCGTGGCTGAAACCGATGTTTTCGTGGCGCTGGCCGACCCGACGCGGCGTCGCCTCGTCGAGGTTATGCACGACGGCGAAAGCTCCGTCACCGAACTCGCCGAACACGTTGACATCGAACAGCCCGGCGTGTCTCGTCATCTCCGGATCCTCAAGGATGCGGGGTTCGTGAACGTCCGGGCCGATGGACGGCGTCGCATGTACTCGCTACGGCCGGAACCCTTCGAGGAGCTGGCCGAGTGGATGCGCCGCTACGCGCACGAGGAGGTCGATCGCGTCGAGCGGTTGGCCGCCTTCGTCGAGGATAGCCACGATCAGGAGGAACCCCGATGACCGAGGAAACACCCAACGTACGAGAAGTCTCCGAACGCGAATTCGTCGTCGAACGTACTATCCGGAGTACCCCGGAACGGATTTTCGAGGCGTACACCGAGCCAGAGTTCATCGCCCAATGGTGGGCGCACCCAGGCCAGTCCATGCACGTCGACGAAATGAACGTCCGGCCCGGTGGTGAGTGGCGCTTCGTTCACATCCTCGACGATGGCGAAGAGATGGTGATGCACGGTGAGTACCGGGAGGTCGATCCAGTGACGCGACTCAGCTACACGTACAACGTGGGTGAGGGTACCGACGAGGAGATCCTCGCCATCGTCGATCTCGAGGCCGTCGAGGCCGGGACCGATATCACGCTGACGTTCCGCTGTGCCTCGGAGGAGCAGCGTGAGGACATGCTCTCGTCCGGCGCCGCCCAGGGCGCGAAGGCCGCCTGGAAGCGCCTGGAAGACGCGCTGGGGGCGGAGGCCTGAGCATGGCTAGCGAAGACGAACCCAAGTCACCCTCCGAGGTGATCGACGCGAAAATCGAGGAGCTGTCCGATTGGCGGGGCAAGACGCTCTCCCGGATCCGCCGCCTCATCAAGGAGGCGGACCCCGACGTGGTCGAGGAGATCAAATGGCGGAAACCGTCGAACCCGCTGGGGATCCCCGTGTGGTCCCACGGCGGGACCATCTGCACCGGCGAGACCTACAAGGAGAAAGTGAAACTCACCTTCCCGCAAGGTCCCTCGCTCGAGGATCCGGCTGGACTCTTCAACGCCAGCCTCGATAGCGACACGAGGCGCGCCATCGATATCCACGAGGGAGACGAGATCGACGAGGAGGCCTTCAAGTCCCTCGTTCGCGACGCAGTGACCAAGAACGAGTCGTGAGCCGGCGGCTGGTACCGGCAGGCTACTTCGCCCTCTCCGCCACGGGCAGCGAGGTCTCTCCCGTGGTCTACCTCCCCCCGCCCCTCTTCGGTCTCGTTCTCACGGGCGGCGACCTCCTTGTGAGGCCTTGGATCCGTCGGCTCCGGGCGAACTGAACGCCACGAGCGTAGTAACAGTGAAACGACCCGGTCGAGGCCAGGCTCGGCGAACGGCTCGTGGCGACCTTCGATCGAACGACGGTGTATCGAATCAGACCACTCCCCCGAGTACGAGGACGATTATCAGGAGCGACACGACGATACCGAGTATCCCGGCCGCGAGTCCGAGGCGTCGCCTCCGGTCGTCGCTCATATCTCCGTTATCCACGTTCTCCGGGAAATAGGTTCGCCGACCGGCGTTCTCAGTCGAGGACGTTCCCGTGTTCGTCTATCTCGCCGCGGACGATGCGCGTCGAGGAGATGCGCTCGCCGTCGTCCGCGTAGACGTACGGGACGACGATAGCCAGAATCGGGTCCATCCCGCGTTCCCGCCGAACGTCGTTGATGGCTTCGACTTCGGGCACCGTCTCGGGGGAGACGATGAGGGCGTCCAGCGAGGGGTCCTCGGTGGCTATCCCGTGTTCGTCCGCGAGTCGTTCCACGCTCACGTCGCGCCCCCACTCGTCTACGTCGGCTATCTCCGCCCGCACGACGTCGGCCCGTCGGTCGTACGGCGGCACGGGGCGCGTCCGCTCCGCCCCCGCGAGTTCGTCGCTCGTGAGTGCGACCACGACGCCCTCGTCTCCGAGTTCGAGCGCTGCACGGAGGAGCGTTCGATGGCCGTCGTGAAGGGGTCCGAACGTCCCCGCAACTGCGACTCGCATGACCGAACGTTGGGTCCGGGCGGCCGTGTATCCTCCGGTCGTTCGCACGGGTGAAGATCACCGCGGACGACCCGTCTACCCCGAATATCGGGCTTTCTCCTCAGCGTTTATTGACTCTCGGGCGCTAGTTCAGCCGGGAGGCACACACCATGGACTACGACAGCTTCCTCGGTCAGGTGCAGAACGAACTCGAACTGAGCTCTACGGGCGAGGCGGCCCGAGCGACGCGTGCGGTCCTGACGACGCTCGGCGAACGCCTCGAAGAGGGCGAGGCGAGCGACCTCGCCGCACCGTTACCGATGGAGATAGACCGATTCCTCCTGGAAGCCGAGTCCGGGCAGCGATTCGACTACGACGAGTTCGTAGACCGGGTCGTCGAACGAGGGGGCGAGGACCGGTCGGAGGCGGCGTACCAGGCGCAGGCCGTCCTCGGCGTGGTGAGCGAGACGGCTCCGGAGGGTGAACTGGAGGAGGTCAAAGCGCAACTCCCGCCGGAGTACGAGGACCTGTTCGAAGTCGCCGAGCGAGCGACCGACGGCTGACAGTAACCGCCTTCCGGGTTCTCTCTGGACCGTCCTTCCGACCGTCGGTCGCTCGTCGGCCGCGTTCGCACCGTCGTGCGCTTTCGGCCGTACCGCGCCGTGTTCGTCGGTTCCGTCGGCAGTCGATTCCTCACTCCGAGTCCGCGGTGAGATGTCGCTCGAACTCGTCTACCTTCTCGGTCATGGCGTCCACGACGGTGCGTTCTCGCGATTCGTCGTACACGTACGTCGGCCCGCAGACGTTGATGGAGCCGCACACTTCGCCGAGAGGCGTCTTCACGGGCATGCTGACCGCCCACATCCCTTCTATCGCCTCCTCGAAGTTGGTCGCGTAGCCGCGTTCGCGCACTCGTTCGAGTTCGTCGAGGAACTCCTCCGTCGAGGTGATGGTGTGGTCCGTCTGCGCGGAGAGGCCCCACCGGTCGAGGATGTCGCGGACGCGGTGCTCAGGGTACTCGGCGAGAATCGCCTTCCCGGATGCCGTACTGTGGACGTGGAACAGTCGGCCATCTACGAGGTAAGAGGGCGTATCGGAGTACGTCGATTCGTCGTACAGCGAGACGACGCGGCCGTTCTCCTCGACGGTGAAGTCCACCTCCAACTGCGTCTCGTCGGCGAGTTCCGGGACGATGGCCTTCGCCACCCCGTACACTTCGTTGCGCTTGCGGGCGTAGTTCCCGAGGTGATAGAGCTTCAGCCCGACGTGGTAGGTGTCCCCCTCTCGGCTGACGTACCCGTACTTCGCGAGGGTCTTGAGGTGGTTGTGGACGGTGCTCTTCGCGAGTTCCGCCTCGTCCGCTAACTCCGCGAGCGTGGCGCCGTCGAGCTCCGTGATGAGTTCGACGAGTCGAAGCGAGATGTCGGTCGTCTGGAGCGTGTCCTCGGTACGGCGCGGCTTCATGTGGCAACCGTCGCGGCCGAACTACTTATCGCTATGTAGACCCCCCCTCCGGAAGCCATTCCGGAGAGCGGAACGAGTTTTTATACGGAATTCCACGCCTCCGTGTGATCCCCATGCCCGATCAGATACTGTTTACAAACAAACCATCTCTATTTATACACGAAAAATATAACTTAAATTTAGAACAGATGATGAAGAAAATCGAAAATAGGGGAATTAAGGGGTATATAAGAAATAAATGGATAAACCTATACACAAATATCGTTTGTGCTACTCACTTCCTCAACGATTATTCTGACGGATTTCCTGACTACCGTTACAGGATTAGGTCTGTAAGGGGATGCGGGTCGTGAAACGTCTGCACGGAGAGGAGGCGGAGAGAGCGCACGAAACGGGGGCCGATTCATTCGGCTCTCAGGAACGGCCGCGAACGCGAGGTTCGAAACTACGCCGGACCGCCGCGTCGAAACCGTGCGAACGTACTCCTATTCGGATGATTTCTTTGCAGGAGAACGGGGAACCGAGTTCGGTCGGCGACGAACGGTCACCGGGTCGTGCGGGGCGGGGGTACGGGGCGGCTTCAGTCGTCGTCGGACTCGACGTTCGCCCGGGCGACGGTCGATTCGTTCGACGTTCCACTACGTCCGAACAGAACCGTCTCGTCCTGGAGGATGACGCTCCCGTGGCGGTCGGTGAACGTCTTCACCAGACCGGCGACGGCGACGAGGCAGACGATGGCGAACGGCCCGCCGGTGACGATGGCGGCGGACTGAAGCGCCTCCACGCCGCCGATGACCATCAGTATCGACGCGACGACGCCCTGCAGGAGGCCCCAGAAGATTCGGTTGACGGCGGAGGGTTCCTCCTTCCCCCCGGTCGTCATCATCGAGACGGCCAGCGTCGAGGAGTCCGCCGAGGTGACGAAGAACGTCGTCACCAACACGAGGAAGCCGAAGAGCAGGAGGGTCCCGACGGGTATCGGGAGCCACGACACCTGAAGCGCCTGAAACAGGATGTAGCCCGACACCGCCTCGCCGTACTGCCCGACCGGTCCGAGGATGTCCACCGCACCGCGGTGTTGGAACACCGTCGCGGTGCCGCCGACGATGGCGAACCACGGGATAGTGGCCAGCGACGTCGCGACGATGCCGGTGAACGCCACCTCGCGGACGGAGCGTCCGCGGGAGATGCGGGCGATGAACAGGCCGGCGAACGGCGACCACGCGAGGGGCCACGCCCAGTAGAACACCGTCCACGCGTTCGACCACTCGCCGCCGCCAGCGAAGTGGGTGAACAGGCTCATCTTGAACCAGTCGCCGATGAGGCCGCCGGTCGCCTGCGTGCTGAGTTCGAGGACGCGAACCGTCGGACCGAGAATCAGCGTCGCGACCATGAGCACCGCGAATAGCCCCATGTTGAAGTTCGAGAGGCGACGGATGCCGCGGTCGACCCCGAGGACGAGAGACGCAGTGAAGAGGACGGTCATCCCGGTGATGACCGCTATCGTCCCGACGTCGCCGAGCTGGTACCCCCACTGGAACTCGATGCCGGTGAGGAACTGACTGCCGATGAAGCCGAGCGACGTGGCGACGCCGCCGAGGGTGGCGAACACCGCGAGGATGTCCACGAGTTTCCCGAGGGCGTTGTCCACGTTGTCCGCGCCGACGAACGGCGTCAGCACCGCCGACACGCGGAGGGGCGCACCGTGTGCGTGCGCGAAGTAGCCGATCCCGAGGCCCATGACCGTGAAGCAGGACCACTGCGTGATGCTCCAGTGGAACAGGCTGTACTGGACGGCGATGGGGATGGCCGCCTGCGACTTCGCGGCCACGTCGTACAACGGGGGCACCGACGAGTAGTGCATCAGCGCCTCCGTCGGTCCCCAGAAGACGATGCCCGCGGCCAGTCCCGCGGAGTATATCATCGCGAAGTACGAGACGTAACTGAACTCGGGCGACTCGTCGCCTAACTTGATCGACCCCCACGGCCCGAGGATGAGGAAGACGAGGAAGCCGACGAGAACGAGCATGACGATGAGGAACGCCCAGTTGAAGTGCGCGAGGACGAACTGGTTGACGCCCGAGACGACTTCGGCGGCCGCGTCCGGACGAACCGCGAACAGGCCGACGAAGAGCAGGGTGATACCCGCGCCGAAGCCGAAGATGGACGGCTCTATCTCCTCGAAGAACTCGCCGAGTGCGCCGTCGCTCTCACTCATCGTCTCTCCTCTCGGCAGTGCCGTCGGCGTTCGTCCGTTTCGTCGCGATACTACTCGGCCGGGCGTCGACGACGGCGGCTGCCGTCCGCTCTCGTCGGCTGCACCCGCTTCGAACCCGGTCGTACGCCTCGCCGCTGCTGTGTGCTAACATGGTCTCGTGAGTGGTAGCATCAAACACATCTCAGAACTCCGGGATAAAATTTGGGGTCGACTGACGAAACGCCCCCGAAACGGCGTCGCGTCCGACCGAAGTTCCCTCTCTACCGCGAGTTTTAAACGATATCTGTGTTCGGCTCCGATTCTCAGTCGTCGCCCCTCCCCACCAAGTACGGCGTTTTATACCGTTCGATTCGAGTCGTTCGGTCGAGACGACGTTTGAGGCCTCCGTAACCCTTAATTGAGGACGTACACGAGAAGTGTGTATGGAAGACGACCCACGGACGAACGGCGCGGACGCGGACGACGCTCTCGCCTACTCGGCGGACAGAGAACGCGGCATCCTCACCCCGAGCGACCGCGAGTTCCTCCTCGGACGGAAGACGGACTACACGGAGCACTCGAAGAAGCAGAAGCGAAACCGAATCCGCCGTCGCCTGCGGAACGCCATCCTCGATTTCACCATCCTCTTCGACCACCTCGAAGACCGCGACAGGGAGACGGTGTTCGACCCCGACGACGAGGCCCGCGAGGCGTACACGCGGGGTATCGTGGACATGCTCGGGTTCCTCCACCTCGGGACGATGGGCTACTACGTCCCGTTCAAGGACATGCTCGGACAGGGCGTCAACCGGGCCGAACAGAAACTCGCCGGGTCGGACTACCGCATGGTGACCGTCGACTTCAACGTCGACCCGGTCGGCCAAATCGACGTGGACGAGGTCGTAGACAAACTGGAGGCCGGGCACTTCGACGAGGTGACTGACGAGGAACTCCGCGCGTTCGTCCGCCTCATGACGGAGTCCGAGACGTTCTCGCCGTCAGAGATGCGGTCCGGCATGAAAGAACAGATGCCCGAGTTCGTGGACGCGGTGGCGAAAGCCACGGAGGCGCGCGACCGCCGCGTCGAAGACTTGGACGACTGACCGTCGTCGCGGCCCCTCGTTTTCGTTCTCCGTCGTTTCCCGATTTCTCGTCTCCGCCTCCACCCCCGAGAAACCGGTCTTCGCGTACGGCCACCGAATAACGTTTATTGCATCTCGGCGAGACGCTCCGCCCGCAACCTATGCCAGAGAAGACTGCCGTCTCCGCGTCCGGCGCGCCGCAGAACGACAACCCCTACTCGCAGGGCGTCCTCGCGGACGGACTCCTGTTCGTCTCCGGGTTCGGCCCGGTGGACCCCGAGACGGGCGAGGAAGTCGAGGGCGACGTGCGGGAACAGACGCACCGCGTGATGGAGAACCTCGCCGCCGTCGTGGAGGAGGCCGGCGGGTCCCTCGACGACGTCGTGAAGGCGACGGTGTACGTCACCGACATGGACGACTACGGGGCGGTCAACGAGGCGTACGCCGAACACGTCGGCGAGACGCCGCCCGCCCGCGTCTGCATCGAGGCGTCTCGCCTCCCCGACGACGTGCGCGTCGAGATAGACGCCGTCGCGAAGGTCGAATAACGCGCCGGGCGACCGGTCTCCCGAAGAGCGCCCCTCCTCGATCCGACGCGTCGAAGAGAGTTCGGGCGGGCGGCGGTTCGACGTTCGAGAGGCAGTACGAGAGTGGCCCGACGCTCAGACCGTCGATGTAGCCGTCGTGGCCTGCTCGATTGCGTCTTCGATGACATCGAGTGCGGTGTCCGCGAGTTCGCGAGTGAGGACGAGGGGCGGAAGCAGGCGCAGGATGTTGCCGTGGCGGCCGGCCTTCCAGACGAGGACGCCGTGCTCGAAGCAGTAGTCCTGAATCGCGTCGCCGATGTCGCCGTCCGGGTTCCCGTCTTCGTCCACGAACTCCGCGCCGATGAACAGGCCCTTCCCGCGAACGTCGGCGAGTTGCGGGTTGGACTCGCCCACCTCGCGCAAGCGCGTCCGGATGTGCTCGCCGAGTTCGCGGGCGTGCGCCAACAGGTCGTGTTCTTGGATGTACTCGATGGCTCGCGTTCCGGCGCGCATGCCGACGACGTGGCCGCGGTAGGTGCCCGCGTGGTCGCCCGACCCCCACGTGTCGAGGTCCTCGTGGTACATCGTCGCCGAGAGCGGGAACCCGGTTCCGCCGAGTGCCTTCGCGGAGGTCATCACGTCCGGCGACACGTCGTACCACTCGCTGGCCCACCACTCGCCGGTGCGCCCGAGTCCGCTCTGAATCTCGTCGAAGACGAGGGGGACGTCGTTGTCCGTCGCGATGTCGCGCAGTCCCTTCAGGAAGCCTTCGGGCGGGGCGACGACGCCGCCCTCGCCTTGGATGGGTTCGACGATGATGCCCGCGGGGTTCGCGAGGCCGCCGTAGGGGTCTTCGAGGATCTCCTGAACCTCCTCCAACGCGTGGTCCACCGCCTCCTCGGGCGTCTTCTCCATCCGGAACGGGTACGGGTACGGCGCGTGGACCACGTCGGGGAGAAGCGGCGTGTACGCCTCCTTGAACTTCTTGTTCGAGGTGACGCTCATCGCGCCGCTCGTCGCGCCGTGGTACGCGCCGCGGAAGGCCACGAGGCCGTCGCCGCCGGTGTTGTACTTCGAGAGTTTGATGGCCGCCTCGATCGCGTCGCTCCCCGTCGGGCCGCCGAAGACGGTTCGCATGTTCCCCTGGAGGCCCGAGGGCGCTATCTCGTCGAGTTTCTCGATGAGTTCGAGGCGCGCCTCCGTGGGGAAGTCGACCGTGTGGACGAACTTGTCCGCCTGTTCGTGGACCGCCTCGAGGACGTAGGGGTTCGAGTGGCCGACGTTGAGGACGCCGATCCCCGCGAACATGTCGATGAACGTGTTGCCGTCCACGTCGCGGACGGTCGCGCCCTTCCCCTCCTCGAACGCGATGGGGATATCCTCCGGGTACGCGACGGCGCTACTGTCGATTGCCTGCTGTTTCTCGATGAGAGCGCGCGACTTCGGACCCGGAACGGAGTCGACCGACGGCGCCTCGTCGTAGTGCAGTTCCGCTATCGGTGGTCCTCTTGCCATGTCCGTGCCAACGCGTAACTATCATAAATAAGTTGTCCACAGTTACCATATAGACTGTACACAGTTTCTGACATCAGTTCCCCGAGTCCGTTCGGCTGCTGCGAGGTTCGTCACCACAAATCATTAAGCCCCTCCGCGGGCAACCGCCGGGCAATGCTACACTCGAAAGGTCCGCTGGTCTCCGTCGACGTGGGAACGCGGGAGACGGAGCGTATCGACGTCACCGAGGTACTGGAGTCGTACATCGGCGGGCGGGGAGTCGCCACCAGACTCGCGCACGACCGCGTCCCGTTCGACGCGGATCCTCTCGGCCCGGAGAACCGACTCGTGTTCACGACGGGGCCGATGCAGGCGTCGACCATGAGCTTCACCGGTCGGATGAACGTCACCGGCGTCTCGCCCCTCACAGACGGCCTCCTCTCTTCGAACGCGGGCGGGTTCATGTCGCGGCACTTCGCCGACACCGGGAACGCCGCCGTGGAGTTCACCGGTCGGAGCGACGAACTCGTCGTCGTCCACGTGAGAGACGACGGCGTTCGGTTCGAGGAGGTGCCGAACCTCGAAGGTGGGACGGTGCCGGAGACGGTGGCGTACCTGGACGAGGCGCACGGCATCGGGGCCGACCAGACGGCCGTCGTCGGCCCCGCGGGCGAGAACGAGGTGCGCTTCGCCTCCATCATGACCTCGGAGGAACGCGCCTTCGGGCGCGGCGGACTCGGGGCCGTCCTCGGGTCGAAGAACGTCAAGGCCGTCACCTTCGAGGGCGACTCCGCGCCCGACATCGACGTTCCGGCCGGGCAGATGGAGATTCACCGCGAGGCGGCGACGGACGACCACGTCATGAAGGAACAGGGCACCGTCGCGGTGATGGACCTCGCGAACGAGGTGGACGGCCTCCCCTCGTACTACTTCTCAGAGCAGACGTTCGAGGGCGTCGAGGGCATCAACGGCGACGCCGTCGCCGAGAAGAAGTACAAGAAAGGCACCTGTTCGGCCTGCGCGTTCGCGTGTAAACTCCCGACGAAGGACGAGGAACGCGGCATCGAGACGGAGGGCCCGGAGTACGAGGTGGCGATGGCGTTCGGTTCGAACTCGGGCGTGGACGACATCGTGGACGTGATGAAGTCGAACCAACTCTGCGACGACTACGGACTCGACGCCATCTCGGCGGGCAACACCGTCGCCGCCTACCTCGCCGCCGAGGACGAGTTCGGCAACCGCGAACTCATCTGGGACCTCGTCGAGAAGATAGCCCACCGCGAGGGCGTCGGCGACACCCTCGCGGAGGGGATCGACCGCGTCCACGACGAACTCGGCGTCGAGAACTGGACGGTGAAGGGGATGGACTTCGCCGGCCACGAGGGGCGCGTCCTCAACGGGCAGGGCCTCTCGTACGCCGTCGCCAACCGCGGCGCGGACCACATGTACGCGACGTTCTACTCCGTCGAGTACCCCCTCGTCCCGCAGGAGCAGGCGGTGGACCCGAAGGGCACCGTCGGGAAGGCGGACGTCCTCGCGGAACGCGAGGACCTGATGGCCCTGAACGACAGCGGCGTCGTCTGCAAGTTCTCCCGCGACTACATGACCCCCGAACGCTACGAGATGCTGTTCGGCGCGGACTTCGAGGACCTCCTCGACGTGGGCGCGCGCACCGTCACGCTCGAACGCCACTTCAACAACCAACGCGGGTTCGACAGGGACGACGACAGACTCCCGTACGACCTGCCGGAGTTCGAGGCGGCCTTAGACGAGTACTACGAGGTGCGCGGGTGGACGGACGACGGCGTGGTTCCCGACGGGCGCGTCCCCGCCTGACCGACCGTCCCTCCCTTCTCGCCCCGGCGCTACACAGTATCCGTAATCATCGTACACAAACGTTAAATCGCTGTCAGCCGAATCACGGTTCGAGCACCGGTAGTATGCCCCAGTCAATCTTCGGAGAGAGCGAGTACGAAAGACGCATCGACAAGACGAAAGAACGGATGCGGGAGGCAGAGTTGGACGCCCTCGTCGTCTCGGACCCCGCGAACATGAACTACCTCTCGGGGTACGATGGGTGGTCGTTCTACGTCCCGCAGGCCGTCGTCCTGACGCCGGACCGCGAGGAACCCGTCTGGGTCGGACGGGGGATGGACGCCAACGGCGCGCGCGCGACGACGTGGCTCGAAGAAGAGAGCATCCGCGCCTACAGCGACGACCACGTCCACTCGCCGCACGACCTCCACCCGATGGACTACGTCGCGGGCGTCCTCGAAGAACTGGACGCCGACGGCGGCCGCGTCGGGTTGGAGATGGACGCGTACTACTTCACCGCCAAGTCCTACACGCGCCTGCAGGAGAACCTCCCCGAGGCGACGTTCGAGGACGCGACCCTTCTCGTCAACTGGGTCCGGGTGAAGAAGTCCGACCGGGAACTCGACTACATGCGGGAGGCCGCCCGCATCTCTGAGAACGCGATGCAGGCCGGTATGGACGCCATCGAGGAGGGCGTCCCCGAGTCGGAGGCGGCGCGCGCCATCTACGACGCCCTCATCCGGGGCACCGACGACTATGGCGGCGACTACCCCTCCATCGTCCCCCTCATGCCCTCCGGCGACCACACGGGGACGCCGCATCTCACGTGGACGGACCGCGAGTTCGAGGACGGTGACCCGGTCATCATCGAACTGTCTGGCTGTCGGCACCGCTATCACTCCCCCCTCGCGCGGACGACGTTCGTCGGCGACCCGCCGGCGGAGATGAAAGACCGGGCGGAGATCGTCGTCGAGGGCCTGAACGCCGCCCTCGACGCCGCCGAACCGGGCGTCACCTGCGAACGGGTGGAGAAGGCGTGGCGCGACGTCATCTCGAAGTACGACATCGAGAAGGAGGAGCGAATCGGCTACTCGATGGGGCTGGGCTACCCGCCGGACTGGGGCGAACACACGGCGAGTCTCCGACCCGGCGACGAGACGGTACTGGAGGAGAACATGACGTTCCACGCGATTCCGGGCCTGTGGTTCGACGACTTCGGCATCGAACTCTCAGAGACGTTCCGCGTCACCTCCAACGGCGCGGAGACGCTGGCGGAGTTCCCGCGGAAGCTGTTCTCGACATAACACACCATGGCTACCACTACGACGACGGACGCGACGGCGGAGGAGGAATCGGACGCGGACTCGGCACTGGTCACCGCGCGGCGGCAACTCGAACGCGCGGCGGCGCACGTCGAGGTGGACGAGAACGTCATCGAACGACTCAGACACCCGACGCGGGTCGAACGCGTCTCCGTCCCCTTGAAGCGAGACGACGGGTCGCTCGACGTATTCACGGGCTACCGCGCCCAACACGACGACGTGCGCGGCCCGTACAAGGGCGGACTCCGATACCATCCGGAGGTGACCGAAGACGAGTGCATCGGCCTCTCGATGTGGATGACGTGGAAGTGCGCGGTGATGGACATCCCGTTCGGCGGCGGGAAGGGCGGCGTCGCCGTGGACCCGAAGGGCCTCTCCGAGACGGAGAAGGAGCGTCTCACCCGGCGGTTCGCCGAGGAGATTCGAGACGTCGTCGGCCCGAAACAGGACGTTCCCGCGCCGGACATGGGGACCGACGCGCAGACGATGGCGTGGTTCATGGACGCCTACTCGATGCAGGAGGGCGAGACGGTGCCCGGCGTCGTCACGGGCAAACCGCCGGTCGTCGGCGGCAGTTACGGCCGCGAGGAGTCGCCCGGCCGGAGCGTCGCCATCGTCACCCGCGAGGCCGTGGACTACTACGACTGGGACCTCTCGGAGACGACGGTTGCGGTGCAGGGGTTCGGAAGCGTCGGCGCGAACGCCGCCTGCGCACTCGACGACTGGGGCGCGAACGTCGTCGCCGTCTCCGACGTCAACGGCGCGATATACGACCCCGACGGACTCGACACGCGCGCCGTCCCGACGCACGAGGAGGAACCGGAGGCCGTCATGTCCCACGACGCGCCGCAGAAACTCTCCAATGAGGAGATCCTCGAACTCGACGTGGACGTGCTGATCCCAGCGGCCGTCGGCAACGCCCTCACCGCCGACAACGTGGACGACGTGCGGGCCGACCTGGTCGTGGAGGGAGCGAACGGCCCGACGACGTTCGCCGCCGACGCGATACTCGAAGAGCGCGGGATTCCGGTGGTTCCGGACATCCTCGCGAACGCCGGCGGCGTCACCGTCTCGTACTTCGAGTGGTTGCAGGACATCA
>NZ_JBHSXH010000003.1:0-7538 GCF_042662625.1 Halopelagius fulvigenes | reverse complement strand
GTCTTAACCGCGTAGGGCCAAGTGGACCGCGGAAGGGGGCGCTCACTGCTCGTCCTCTCGCTCCCCGCGCTCGACGGTCACGACCCGTTCGGCGTGCTGCTCGTCCGCCATGCTCTCCAAGAACAGCGGCAGGTCGTCACTTCCGACCTCGTACTCTCGGTACTCCGGTTCGTCCGCGAAGGGGGTAACCGTAAGGACCGTGAACACCGCGGGGGCCACGACGGTACGGTAGTCGGTCATTGCTCCTCCGTGGGAAGCCACAGAAGAACGCTCCCGACCTTCCGCTGGCCGACGCGCCCCTCCTCTGCAAGGTCGCTCAGGCGAGCGTGCGCGGTGCGGTACTTGCACCCCACGGCGTCGGCCACGTCCCGCGTCGTGAGGCCGGCGTCGTCGCCGTCGCGCACGGCGTCCAGAAAGTCCTCGTCGGAGAACTTTCTGGTGAACCGTTTAGTCGTCTCGTCTCTCTCGTCGTAGGGCATGGTATCAAACGTCTCCATGCAGACGTACGACATGGGAGTACATAAACCCATGCATTCGGACGCCTCGGGTGGTTGAACCTTCAAGGCACATTTAAGCCCCTTGCACTCGTATGTATGGGTGTAGAAGGCCGGTCCCCTCGGGGGCGTAGAAGTGCCCCGGGTGCGCCAACACCCGGGATTGGCCTTCTAAGGAGCCGAAGACCATGCAAAACAACGAATCCGACGCTGTTGAAGGCATCGCTCTCACCACCGACCCCGAACCGCGCGACGTGCGCGCCGTCACCGAGTACATGACGGTCCTCCCGAACGGTCCCCGCGTCGAGGACGCCGACGACCTGTACTGCGTCGTCTCACAGTCCGGCGGTGAGTACACCGTGGACGCCCGGACCGGTGCGTGCGACTGCCCCGACGCCACGCACAACCTCGACGACGAACTGTGCAAGCACGCCCGCCGCGTCGCTATCATCCGCGGTGAGCGTCCCTTCCCCGCGGTCCCCGTCGCCGACGTGGACGACCAAATAGGAATTCACGTCCGCGGTGGCCTCACACTCGCCACTCTCACCGGGTCGGACACCCCGCGCCGTCTCGTCGCCGACGGTGGCCGCGTCGAACCACGGGAACCCCTCACGCCCGGTGAGCGTCCCCCGGAGTGCGACTGCTCTCCCTACGCGGAGGAGCTGCCGTGCTTCCCCTGCTACCGCGCGGGATTCCGGTCCCCCGCCGACGTGACCGCTGAGAACGACGACTAACCCGACGTGAACCCCGGGACGGAGGGGGAGAAACCACCCCTTCCGCGCTTCTACCACTGATAATTATGACCCGTGAAACAAAAGGCGACGTTTCTGACCTGTTCGCCGACCTGCCCCGTACCACCCTGCCGACCGCCACCGAACGCGCCGTCGCCCGGACGCGCTACCCGCCGGACGTTCAGCGAGAACAGAGCGTCCCCGACCCGCACCACTCCGTCAAGGTCCCCGTCGAGGTCGAGGTCCCCCCGTGGGTCCTCGCCAGCGCCGCGTGGAGAGCGTCCATCGCCGACGCCGACCTGTCGGACGCCGCGCTCACCGACCTGCTTAGAGACTACGTGTCGCTCTCCCTCCGCTTCGTGACCCCCGACGGGGAGGACGCCACCGCCGCCGTCCGCCGCCGCGTCGAGAGCGACGACTGACACGGGGACACCTCACCGTCCCTACAAGTCGGTTCTACTCTGCAAAACGGAGTGTACGAAATTCGGGACCGTCGGGGAGAAACAGCGCGTTCGAGAGCCAATTCCCGTTCGCATATAACCGACCGCCGGACGGCGTGGCGACGCGCCCTCGCGCCGCTCGTGCCGCCGTCGTTACCACGTCGCTGGGACCTTCGGTCGCCCCTTGCCGTGGCCCATACACGCGTAGCGGAGCGCGTCGAGACAGTGGTCCGTCGCCGTCGACTTGCCGACCTGTTCCTCCTTGTAGGAGAAGAACTCCCGAATGAGGTGCTGGCACTCCTTGGAGACGTACAGCCCCGCAGCGGGGCGTGAGTCGAACGTCACGAGGTCGCCGTCGCCGTCCAACGTCGGGGACACCTTCGGACGGGTGTTCATCTCGCCGTCTACTTCGAGACGGTGGCGCACCTCCGAGATACCCGTGTCGATGGACTTCTCCGCTTTCACCGCGCTGTAGCCCGCCTGTTGGAACTTGATAATCTCGGAGGGTTCGTGTTCGGCGTAGATGGTTCCCTTCGGCTTGCCGTTCTCGTTGAGCCACGCTATCGCGTCCTCGACGTGCGTCTCCGACTCGTGGAACTCGTCGAGGACCACCAACTGCCCCTGCGAGGTCTTCCCGATTTCCAACAGGACACGCGGGTCGTTCCATCCGGCGTCGTACCCGTAGATGCGCCACCCGTCGGTCACGAGGGCGTGCGCTTCGTCCCGGGGGAGGACGTGCGTGTCGCGGTCGAACGCGGGATACACGAGGCCGGTGGCCGCCGCAAAGCCCCCGTGAAGCGCCTGCTGCTCCTTCCCCGTCCCCTCGAACTTCCGGCGGAATCGCTCTTTGTCGCCGTCCGTGAGGTACGGATTGTCGAGCATCGACGCCGTGAGAACGTTAATGTCGAGACCGATAGGGTCGCCCTCGGCGTCTTGGCGCTTCTCCAGAATCTCCCACGCGGCGTTGAAGCCTTCGCCCGTCAGCGTCCACAGTTGCGTCTTCGGGCCGTCCACGCCCCGGAGACGGGTCGTTATCATGTCGTTGAGGTCGTGTAGCACCTCGCCGTAGTGAGACGGTTCGTCGGCCCACACGGCACCAAACTCCGCGCCCGCGTAGCGTGAATACTTGTCCGCACTCCCGAGCAGGATAGTCGAACCGTTGTGAAGGGTGAGCAGGTGGCTCTGCCGGTTGTAGTCCGCGACTATCGGCGAGGACTCCGGCCCGTTGAACGTCGAGGTCACCGAATCCGTCCGTTCGCCGGGGAGTTGCTGGAACAGTTTAGGGTACGTCGTGTTCCGCGCCTTCTGAAAGTCCACGCCGAGGGCGAGAAACGACGACTCCGGGTAGTCGAGGGCGTTCGCTATCAACCACCGCGCGCCGAACACGGACTTGCCCGCGCCGTACCCCGCGAGAAACGCCACGAGGTCGTAGTCGTCGGATTCGATGGTGTCGAGACAGTCGCTCTGTGCGCCCCACACGTCGTAGTAGAGCGTCGCGTCGTCGGCGTCGAACTCTATGCCGTCCGGGCGGGCTTCGGGGTCGGCGTCGCGCCACTCGACGGACACGTCTCCCGCCGCCGGGTCGGTCCCGCCTTTCACCTCCTCGAGGTCGCGTTTTAGGCGCTTTTCGGTCGGCGTCGTCACCGTCGCACCCGGGCGGTGTCCCGCTGCTCTTTCAGTTCCTCTATCTCTTCGGCCAGTTCCTGAAGCGTCTTGTCTTGGAGGACCTTCTGCTTCGTGCGAATGAGGTAGGCGAGGGCGCGGTACTGCTGGATGCGGACCTTCTCGCGGTCCACGTCACGGATGCGTCCGTTCTCGATGTCGTCGCGCAGGCTCTCTATCGTGGCGTCCACTTCCGCCAGCATACTGTCGTACTCGTCGGCCGCCGCGTGAGAGGCGGGTTTTCCCGTCTGAGAGGCGTTTTCTGAGGTCATTTTCGCTTGTATCGTGTAAAATCGGGCGTCTGAGCGCGTTCGGGGTGGTTCGTAAGTGCCGCTTATCTACCGCTTATCTCGGTCGTTTCGGAAGGCACCGCCGCGCCCCCATGAGAGGACGCGAGATGCCGAGCGAACTGCACCGAGACGAGAGTGTCGACGACGACCGCGCCGAATCCGCTGGATGAACAGCTACACCTCTCCCGCGCTTCTCGTCGTGGGGTCATCGGTGAGTGCGTCACTGGTAGTAGGGAAGGTCGACGGGCGTGTCCTCCGCGTCGGCGGTCACGTTCTTCTCTATCATCGAGGCCGTCGCCTTGGTGAGAAGGGCAATGTCGCTCGCGTCGAGGGCGTCGAACGCCTCCTCCGGAATCGGTTCGTCCTCGCCGGTCAGCGTCGCGTAGACACGTCCGAGGGTCGCGGCGGCGTCTTGCACCCACTCCTCTCTCTCGGGCCTGTAACCGGGCGGGATTCTCTCCTCGACGGCGTTCTCGACGACGGACGCGCTCAGTTTCGTAAGTCGCGCAGCGTCGGCGGTCGTCCCAACGTGAAACGTCGAGGCAGGGACGAGTTCCTCGCCGGTCAGCGTCTCGTAGACGCGTGCAAGTGTCTCTCCCGCCTCGGCCACGTCCGCCCGGCCGTCGTCGGCGGCGTCGGCGTCGGCGTCGGCGTCGCTCTCGGTGTCGTCCGTGACACCGCGGGCGAACGCGTTGAATGTCGTCTGTCCGTCGGCCATGCGTTTAGGAGTGCGATTTCACGTAAACCCGGTAGTGGGCGGACTCCTCCTCTCCGACGTGGGTCAGCGTGTACCGCATCGCCGTCGGGAGCGAGTCGTCGCGGTGCATCCGCTCGGTGCAGGGGTCCTCCTCGGTCCCGGTCACCTCGTAGGTCATCCACTCGTGGGTTCCCCTCGTGGTTACGGCGCGTGCGAGGGTGTAGGGTGCGGGGCCGCCGTCGTTGCCGTCGTCGACGAGGAGAGTCACGACTTCCGCGTAGGACTTGCTCGTGCTGACGGTGAACTCTAACGACTCCCCGGGGCCGAGGTCCGCGTCGTGGTACCCTTCGGCGCATACCGCGGGCATCTATACGTCCTCCTCGTCCAGCTGCTCGCGCACCTCCTGCTCCTTGCGGGCCTTCCGTTCGGCGATGCTCTCGGGTTTTTCGAGGGCGAAGTAGTCGGCGTTCGTGACGACGTTCTCCGTGCGCTCCTCCCACTCAGACAGACTCCCGGCCCCCACGTCGGTCCCGGTGTTCGCCCGCGTCTCCTTGCCCGTTTTCTCGGCGGCCTGCGCCTCTAACCACTCGTTGTAACCGCCGTATCCAGTGTTGACTCTCGGTTCCGAGCGGTCGTGCGCCGAGACGGTGGACTGTACGCCGAGGAAGTTGCCCACGGGCTTGTCGTCGTCGTCGCTCTGCGCGGTGTTCTGCCGGTCGTCGGCGTCGGCGTCGTCGCTCTCCTCGCGTTCGGTGAGAAGGTCGCGCAGTTCGGCCTGCTCCTCGCGGAGGGCGGCTATCTCCTTGTGGAGGTCCGCCTGTATCTCCTCGTTCGTCCGGGTGTCGTTCTCGTCGCTCTCGTCGCTCTCGTCGTGTCCGCCGCAGGAGCATTCTCCCGCGCGCGTGTGGTTGGCTCTCATTCCGCTCATAGTGATAGTCTCGTTCGCTCTCGGTTCGCCGAGTCCGCACCCCTCCGACACCGAGCAGTTCCCCTCCTCCGTCAGTCCCGTAAGGAGGGCGAAGTGGTCGGGCGTGAGGTTAGTCTGTATCGCGTTGTACCCGCGTCCGTCGTGAACACCCGTCTGCGTCACTAACTCGGGGACGTAGCCGGGGCTAATTTCCACGACGTTGCCGCGCTCGAAGGCGTCGGCTGCGTGTTCGAGGTCGCCGCCGAAGTTCCCGCGAAGGGCCTGCTCTATCCACGCCTCTCCTCGGAGACGGTCGCCGTCGGCCTCGACGTTCTGGAGGATACCGACTACCGGGGTGTCGCTCTCGGGGTCGGAGACGCCGGTGTACTCCCCGTTCGCCGTCGGGTGACCGAGCGTCACTGCCACGCCGTTCCACTTGGGCGCGCTCTCGGCCAGTTCCTCTTTCGGTAGGTACTCCCGCGTCGTTCCGCCGCGTCCGTCGGGGTAGCTGTAGACGCCCGACTGAAACAGGACGCCGGGAACCACGAGGTAGTCCGTCCCGGTGGCGTCCGTCTCGACGCGAACGCTCGACGAGTCTCCGGGGGTCGGTCCCGAGAGGTCGGGCGTGGCCGTCTCGACGGCGTGGTTCTGGCGTCCGCTCATTTCTCCTCGGCGTCGCGGAAGGCGGGAATCGTCCGGCGGAGGACTTCTTCGTGGGTTTCGTAGCGGTTTCGCTTCAGGTCCCACAGGACTTCGAGACACTCTCGGGAGACGGAAATCGTGGTCTTGTCCGAAGTGTTCTGTCCGCGGGGGTCGGTAGTTTGGCTCATAATCAGTTGCAGAGGCGTCCTATGGCACTGTATTATAATCCCACCGACTTAAGTCTTCGGATATCTGTAATTTCGATTACACATGAAGGGAAGGCGCGACGCCGCGTCTCACGCTCCGACGCGGCGGGTCCGTGACCCCAGTGTCAGAACCCGGAGGTATCCAAGAAGAAACGGCGGGGCGTGGCCGTCGCTCTCGGTCCGGTGGCGAGCGGCGCGGGGGAGGGTACGCTACGGGATGTAGTACCGCGTCTCCCCGTCGGACTCTGCCTTTCTCACGTCGAGGTACGTTTCCCCTTGGATTGTAGATAGGGCGTCTCTCACCGGTTTCTCCTCACACCCCGTTTGTTCGCACAGTTCGGACATGGTGAGAGGGTCATCCTGAAGCGCCCGCTTCACCCGCACGGTGGTTTGTTCGTACTCGTCTCCGTTGCCCTCGGTGTCGGACTCGTCGTCTGTGGTTACGAGAGCCACGACCTCCTCGTCTCCTTCTATGGGGCCGACTCCGAGAGAGGCACGGTCGAACCCTTCGAGGTCATTCATAGCCCCGAGCGTCGAGATTCCGGTACACTGAGAGACACCGGCGGTATACTGGTCGGTGCACTTCACGAAGGAGCCGGGCTGTTCGGCCAGTTCGCGGAAGCGGTCGCGGTAGTCGCTGTGGGCATTCAGAAGGTCCTCGCTCCGTATGTCGTGGTCCTTGGCGTACTTCGAGATAGCGTCGAAGGACCGGGGGAGGTTGATGCGGACCTGCTCTCGCGGCGTACACTCGTGCACGATTTCGTAGTGCTGGCCCTGTTCGAGGTACCCCGCCACGACCGCGCGCTCGAACAGTTCAATGAACCGGTCGGTGTGGCTCTTACGCTTCCCTGCCGGGCCGATGCGCTCGACAACGTATTCGAGAGCGTCGTTCAGGTCCTCCTCCGTCGGAAGGCTCTCCGTGTCCGCGCCGACGTGCTCCGCAAACTCGTGGTAGAGCGTGAATCCGAACACGACTGTCTGGAGGCCCTGCATTTCGAGGTCGTCTAATTCATCGACGACACCGAGGGCGTCCGCACGGGCGTGGGCGTGTTCGAGGGAGTCGTACCACAGTCTGCGAAGGCGGTTTTCGTCGAACCCGGTGACGAATCGGTAGTATGCGAGCGCGTGCTCAGCCGGGTCGGGGGCGTCCGACCCAAGTTCCAATTCGCCGCCGTCGACGCGGGCTTTGCCGACGAGGTTCTTGTACGCCTCCGCCGTCTCCGTGCCTGCGTCTGTCGTTTCGGTCCGGAACTGGGTCATGACCGACCGGCGGCGCTCCGCGGGTCCCTGTATCGACTGTTCGCCCGAAACCACAACGGGGGCTTCAATCTTGTACTCGTCCGTCGTCTTGTCCGCGTTCCCGCGGACCTCCAAGGCACCGCGCGTCGCCTTCCGGTAGAGGTTGTGGAAGAAGTCGAGACGGTACGACGAAATGTCGCTGGGCTTGTACTCGTCGAACCACAGGGGGA
>NZ_JBHSXH010000002.1:0-22599 GCF_042662625.1 Halopelagius fulvigenes | reverse complement strand
GTCTTAACCCCTTAAGGGCAAGTGGCCACACCCCACCGTTTCCAGTGAACCTCGCCTCATTGTCTGACAAACTTATATGAAACGTCAGAAACGATGGAGACGTCAGAGATGTCTCAAACACGAATCGCCGTCTCGAACCAGAAGGGCGGCGCTGGTAAGACGACGACCGCCATCAACGTCGCCGGCGCACTCGCCGAGCGTGGCCACGGGGTCCTCCTCGTCGACGCCGACCCGCAGGGGCACGCCACCGAAGGCCTCGGCTACGAAGACGAGTATGACACCGAGGCGCTGT
The DNA here is from genome assembly GCF_042662625.1 of Halopelagius fulvigenes. GTDB lineage: Archaea > Halobacteriota > Halobacteria > Halobacteriales > Haloferacaceae > Halopelagius > Halopelagius fulvigenes. Next base: position 22,307 of record NZ_JBHSXH010000002.1, on the reverse strand, counting down.
CACTGTACGACGTCCTCATTGATATCGCCGAGACCGACCGCTTCCCCGAGCTCATCCGCCACCACGAGGAGTTCGACGTCGTCCCCGCGCACGTCCAGATGTTCAAGCTCGAGGGCGAACTCACGACGGCCCGCCGTCGGGAGGAGCGACTGTCGATGGCGTTCGATTCCTTGGAACACGAGTACGATTTCGTCATCGTCGACTGCCCGCCGAACCTCGGCCCCCTCGTCGATAATGCACTCTTGGCGTGCCGCCGCGTCCTCATCCCTGCGCCCACACGGACAACCGCCATCCGCGCCCTCGAAATCCTCTTCGACCAGATAGAGATACTCGCCGAGACGTTCGACGTTTCAATCCACCCGGTCGCCCTCGTCGCAAACGAGGTCACCACGGACTCGGAAGCCGAGAAGATGCTTGAGTGGTTCGACGACGTCCTTGGCGAAGGTGTCCCGGTGTTCGAGGTCCGCAAGAGGGTCGCCCTACAGCGGGCGTGGAACAACGGTGTAAGTATCTTCGCCCACCCGGAGGAGTGCGACATGACCGGCGTCTACGACGACGTCGCGGCGTACCTGGAGGGCCTCAACGATGAGTGAGGACAATGGCGACGAGAAGCGGAAGCTCCGCGGTGACGCGCTCCGAGGGCGTCTCTCTCGGACGTCGGAAACATCAGAAGCATCAGAGACGTCAGAAACGTCTGAAACAGAACAGGGCGAATCGGCCGACGAAGCGGATTCATCAGAAGCGTCAGAAACGTCAGAAACGACGGAGACGTCAGAGGCGTCAGAAGAATCAGAGAGCGGAGGGCTTCGCGGCGACGAGGAGAAGACGAACGTGAATATGTACCTCCCGACGAAGCTGGTGAACCTGATGGGCGTGACGTTCGACGAGGTCAACCGCCCGTACAAGCTGGAGGGGACGCCGCTACAGAAGAACCGCCATTACCGGCCACTCGTCCTCCGCCTCGGTCTCGAAGCACTCGAAGAGATGGACGACGACGAGATACGCGACCGTCTCGAAGACGACGACCTCCTCGACGACCCGCCGGAGTAGGGTGAACTATTAGTCCCCCGAATCGCCCGACAGCTCCACTCCGGGGGGTAAAGAAGAGTTAACTTCTGGGCGCGCGGGAGGCGGGGGAGTCGGGCCCACGCGCGGCGGTCGGGGCGTCATTGGAAACAACGCCCATGCGTGGATTCCTTAACCAACGCCGAGGGTGTCTCCTCTCCTCCCGTTGGTTAAGACCGCGGACGGTCCCCTCGGCGGCGGGCGTCCCCATTGACTCTCATTCCTCGGAACAACCCCATAGACGCCGCAAGGACGCCGGCGGGGGTCACTCCTCGTCGACGTCGTCGGGTTCTTCCTGCCCCTCCTCGTCTTCCTCGTCCTCGAAGCGTTGAATCGCGTTCGCGTATTCAAGCTCTGTAATTTCGCCTTCGAGGAGCAACGGGAGAAGGGCGTCGCGCGGGAGCTCGAAGAGGTTGTCTCCGGTGTACTCTGCCCTCTCGTCGGCGAGTTCGACCGTAATGTCGACCTCGACGTTCTTCGTGTACTCCCCCGGAGCTCCAACTTGCCCCACCGCCATCCGAACCCCCTCTTCGAGCATCGTTTCGAGGAGACGGACGTCCTCCATTCCCTCTCCCCCGGGGTTCTGGAGCGTTGCCCAGTAGGCAAACCCGAGAAGGTGCGGAATCGTGTGTCGGATCGGCCAGCGGTTCTCGACGACGTCGTCGTCCCGAATGACCTGTCTCATATCATCCTCGCGGAGGTGATAGAGAAGAATCGGGAAGTCGAGAAGCGAGTTTTTCAGATTCTCTCGAATGTCGGACCGAATCGCACGCTCGGTATTCGACTGGGGCTCAATGTCGGTCTCTCCTCGCAGGTAATCGCGTCGGTGGGGGGTGAGAATCCCCCGTGGTCTCCCGTTGCCCATGACGTTACTGCTGTTCACAACGGCGGGTCAAAACAGTGCCGGTGTAGGTTCCGCGTTTCGGTACATTTAACTATACCCCGTCCTTTACTCCACGTGAACAGCTATGGCCGAACGTGACTGGTCAACTATTGCCGTCCGCCCCGATACGCTCGCACGGCTCAAAGAAGTCAAGCCGTACGAGTCTCTCTCCTTCGACGAATTTCTGACCGAGGTCGTGGAGATGTACGAGTCTACGCGGGAGGCGGACGCGCCCCGCGGGCCTTAAGTCCTAGAAGGTGAACTGTATGGGCAAGGCTCCGGAGGACAGGTCGAACACGCCGCCGGGGGGCTCTCCTGGCAGGGAATATCCCCGGTTGCGGCGTGTTTGGAAAATTATGGTTGCATCGACTTTCAATCGATTGCGCATGTGGAAGAGGTGCTACAACACCTCCCAGCAGGCGGACACCAAACGTCCATGTATCATTTCGTGATACCGGGCTTTATGTCTGTCGGATACCGCCCGTCTGCTTTTCCGCATCGCCGTCTCGCCCGCGTTAACGGGCCTAGAGCGGTTATATGCAAACCACCACGACAAAACTGAACGACTACAACGACGGCGAAATAATCGACGACTCCGGCGACGCTCTCCACGCCGACGGATGTGGCGTGTTAGGGTGTAGACGTGACACGGGGCTTCAACGTGTCACCATCGACGGGCAGGGGGACCGAGTCCTCTGTCGCTATCACCGGAAGGGGACGCTGGGGGTGTCTTCGTGAGCTCCCCGGACCTCGACTGGGAGGGACTCCTCCGTGACACGCGCGGGTTCCTCCACCTCGACGACGACGACCCCGTCCCCATCGACGAACTCCGAGAGACGGCCCGCTCGCACGGCTACAGCGACCGAGAGGTGAAGGCCGCACTCGACGCGACCGACACCCTCGAAGCGGTCGACGTCGACCACGTCCGTCTCGCGGCGGGGGAGGACGACCCCACGACCGAGACGCCCACTCCCGACGACAGGGACGTCCGAGTACACTACCGCCGGGCAAAACCCGCTCTCGACGCGCTGGCGCAACTCGGCGACGAGGGAGCACCGACGGGCGCGTTCGCGGGGAACAGTGGATGGTACACGACACGCCCCGCGACGTCTATTGAGGACCTCGAAGCGGGGTTCGACGGCTACGGGCGCGCGAAGACGCTGGCACGCGACTACAGTGAGATAGTCACCGGCGCGGACGCGAGTACCGGCGGGCGGTCGTTGTACGCACTCACGAACTACACCGACGCGCTCCTCGACGAACAACGGTTCACCCGCGGCGAGGGGGGCAAAGAATGGGAGGGAGGCGAGAACCCCCTTCCCGAGTACGCCGATATTACGGGATTCGCCCCATTCGCCGACATTGACCTCGAAGGCGACCATAAAGAGCGCCCCCTGCCGGACGCGACGCACGACGCCGTCGAGGACGCCCTTGCACGCTACACGGCCGCGTTCGCCGACTTGATGGGAGGATACGAACACGTCTTTGCTCTCGACTCCGTGGGCGGCGCGTACGTCTTTGGAGCGCCGGCGTCGACGGCCCCGATTGCCGAGCGATACGCCGACGACCGTGACGCCCTCGGGCGGATTTTCGGAGAGTACCGGACACGGCTCAACGAGTGGTTAGGGGACGTGGCGGACACCGTCCGCGAGGACGTCCCTGCCGTCGAAGGCGTGTTCGACGCCGACTGTGTGAATAACAAGAACCGGCAGTACAAGGCCCCGCTCTCCATTCACAAGCGAATTGACGGCGTGGTACACCCGCTCGACGCCCGGACGCCCACCTACGATTTCGTCCCGCTCGACGACGTCGACGACGGCCTCATCGACGACTGCCGGGCGTGGGGCGAGGACTTCACCGACACCCGCCACGCCGACGCCGTCGAGTCGGTCGTCGAGACGCTCTGGGCCGACGAGTACGACGCGGAGGACGTCGAGACGTGGACCGACGCGCTCGACGCATGGCTTACCCGCGAGCGCGAGAGGGAAGCTCGACAGGACGCACTCGCCCGCCAACGTCGGGAGCGGGCGACCGGAGACGACGGCGAGCGCGAGACGGCGACGACACTCCGCGACATTTACGCCGCCATCGACGCCCTCGACGTTGAGAGGGTCGCCGAGAAAACCATCGTCCGGCAGTGGACTGACCGCGAATCAGGGCTCACCGACCGCTCTGGCGCAGGGAAACGCGCATTCGTCCCCATTTGGGCGGGCGAGGTGAACAGCGGGAACGCGAACTACATCAACACCGACCGCGGGACGTGGGTGGATACGGCAAACGGCCACCACGGGACCGCCGTCGAAATGGCCCTCATCGCCGAGGAGAGCTGGACGCGCGGCGACATCGCCGATGGCGAGGACTGGGCGCGCGGCGTCGAACACCTCCGCAACCTCGGATTCGACATTCCCGAGTACGAACCCGCCGACGACGAAGGCCCGCCCGAACCCGAGGTGTGCGACCCGCCGGAGTACGACCCCAAACCCTTCGACCGGGAGCAACGGTGGGACGAGTTCGCGGGACACCGGTTCGACGAGTTCCTCGACGGCGACGCGCCGATGATATGGGGCGACACTGCTGGGTCGGGGAAGACGACGAATGCCGCCCGCGCCGCGGCCGTCCGTGACCTTGAGCACGTCGTGTTCTTCGACCTCCACGAAAAGGCCCGAGAGTTCCAGCAGGACTCAGCCACCCCGGACGGGTACTATCACCTCCGCGGCGGCCCGCAGAAGCGAGAGGGGACATGTATGGACGCCGATCACGCCGACGAGGAATGCCCAACACACGGCCACGGGTCGAACTGCCCGTCCATGTGTCCGGTACACGACCTCCCCAGGGACCACGCCGACCGACGACAGTACGAAGCCATCAAACGGGAGGTGGGGCCGGTCAAGGCCCACCAGATTGTCGACCCGCACGACGGCGAGGAGTGCGAGTGGCTACAGCAGTTCTCCGAGATAGAGAGCGAGGACCGCATCGTCGGAGTGAAAGAGTACCAGATGCTCAAGACGGTCCGCGACGGACGAATCTGCATCGTCGACGAAGAGGCAGGGACGCCGTCGACCGACCGCCATATAGAGGTTGAGGACCTCGTCCGGGCGGGGAACCGACTTGACCACCTCGCCGGCGTGTTCACCGGGGACCAGGGCGAGAACTTCCGCGCCTTCGCGAGGTTCACTCGCGACGTCGTCGACGTTATCACGAACCCGGAGACGCCGGACACTCTCGCCGCGCTCGACGCTCCCGCCGTGGAGTGGGACGAACGGATGGTGTCCGACGGGACCGGTGACTACGGCGTCAAGGAGACGCTCAAAGGAGAGACGCTGGCCCGTCTCAAAGTCGAGTACAGCGAGAACATCATCGGCGACATGAAGGACGATGAGTGGGACGGGACGCCGCTCTGCTTCGACGCCGTCCTCGCGGCCGCCATCGCCGCGGGACTCCCGGGTAAGGCGACGCGGGAAGCCATCGCCGCTCCCCTCTCTCTGTCGCACTGCCCACGGTGTTCGTCGAGAACTGACCTCCACAACGGCGCACGAGCTTGTGAGGAGTGTGGATGGCACGAAAAGCACGACACCATCCTCCCGCATGACCCCGCGCGAGGCCGGGCGAAAGCGTGGATAGAAACGAACTCGTCCGACGCCCCGGTCGCTCTCAAAGCTCGCACCGTCCCGCTGAAGAGCGACCTTCCCGAGAAGCCGCTCATCCTCAACGCGACGCCGACGCCCCGCGCCGTCCGCGGACTCTACGGCAAGGACCCCGTCGTCACCGGAGACGACCCGGTAGAGGCGAATATGCGCGTTACGCAGGTCACGACGGGTCAGTACCATTACAACACGATTTGGAAGAGTGCCGAGAAGGGGCGCGGGCCGGTCGCCGGTCGAATACAGTCGACTCTCGACACCGCCGCGCGGGTTCACGACAAAGTCCTCGCCATCGGAAAGCAGAACATCCGGCAGTTCTTCGACACCGCGCAGAACGTCGATTGGATGCATTATCACGCCACTCGCGGGCTAAACCGAGCGGACTACGACGCCGTCGTCTGTGTCGGTGCGCCGCACCCGAACATGGACGACCTCCGCCGTGACGCCGAACTCCTCGCGATGGACGACCCCGAACTCGACGCCGGGGGAGAAGAGCACTCAACGCGCGACGAGGCCGCCGACGCTCACGCCCGGAGGTACATCTATACCGACGACGACGGCCGCGGGCGACAAATCAAGACGAAAGAGTACACCGGACTTGCCGGGGACCTGTTCCGGGCGGCCCGCGAGGACGAGATTGAACAGTGTGTCCACCGTCTCCGCCCCGTCCTCGCCGAGGAGACGAAGCACGTCTACCTCCTCACCAACGTCCCCACGGCACTCCCCGTCGACGAGCTCGTCGGGTTCGACGAACTCGCCGACCCCCTCCGGGCGATGCTCCCGGTCGCCGACGGCGCGCTTGACCTACTCGGCCACGTCCGGCGCGTCCTCGACGGCGAGGGCGACATCGACGGGTTCCGCGCGGAGACGCTCATCAACCGTGACGGCGACGCCGTGACGTACAATAAGCGCGGGTTCCACCGACTCGCGACGCTCTGCGGGATGGACGTCACCTACCGGACGGTGTCGAGCTGGGTCAACGACCTCGAAGAGATAGGACTCCTCAACGCTGGAGCGTACGAACAGCGGCGTGGACGTGTCTACGCTGCCGAAATCTCTACTTTGAAATCGGCGTTATCAGTTCTACACGGTAACGGCAGTTTCAAAGTAGAAGCACAGCGCCGCTTACGGGCGAAACTGGCCGATTCACCCCGTACACTCGACTGGCTGGAGTGGGCGCGCGACGTGTTCGGACTCTCCGGGGACCGGTGCGACCGCTTGGACGGAGGTGGTCCGGTGCCACATGGCGCGGACTGACCTCAATGTCCCCGTTTGAGACACCGAGTTCGCCCCACCCTCGAAGCGACGGCTCTCTCCCGACCGCCAGTCCCCAACCCGATGACCCCGACGCGGGCGAGGTTCTGGATTCTACCCCCGCACACGCCGTGTGTGTGACAAAACGTACCACACAAACACCGGCCGATGCCCCGTCCTCTCCTATGACGACTGATACCTCTCTCCCCGACCGTACCGACTTCCGAACTCCCCACACGGCCCGCAAGCACCTCACCGAGTCCGACACCTCTCCCGCGGCCGTTGAGGAGCTGCTCCGGGCCCTCCGATACGACGCACTGTGTGCGTGGTGCCTGTCTCCTCTCCGTCCCTCGCCGGCGTGTCCGACCCCGGACGAACAGGCGGGAGTGACGTGGGTCGAATCCGGCCGCCGCCGATATTGCGACCGCGAGACGTGCGGTGAACGCGCGTCTCTCGACGGCCCGGCCCCGGACCGGTGCCGCTCAAAGGACGAACTTCTGAAGCACTACACTAACGCCCTCGACGCGCTGGCGACGTTCTATCATCTCGCGGACCACGGATTCGACGTCGACGCCGAGGCCGGCGAAGAGGCAATTTGGACCGCATGCGACGAGCGCCGGTCGGGTGAGGGTGTCGAGGTAATCTCCGAGGCCCTCGCCGCGGCACTCACCCCGCCATAACTTCTCTGTAAGGTACTCAAAACCAACAGAGTTATAGGCCTCGGCTACGTAGCACACAGATAGAGCCCTCCGGTCTCCTCGGGGCCGTATTGGCCGCCGGGGACGCCTCTCCTTAGACTTCCGTCTCTTCAGACCATCCTCCCCACCCCACCCCCACCCACCGGTAAAAACACCTGGAGAGGCACCGGAGGGCCGGTTTTGAATACAATGAGCAGCACCACCAGTTCGACGACCACGATTCAACTCCGCGAACGTACGGCGGATGAACTACACGCTCGGAAAGAACGCGGGGACTCGTACGACGACGTTATCCGCCGCGAACTCGGTCTCGACACGGAATGATGATCGCCCGCGCCGATGTTCTCGACACGCTCACTCCCGGGGAAGTGACGACGTCGGGGCACGTCGCTCGGACGATGAACTGCCCGGTTCGGACCGCGAATGACGTCCTCCGCGAGCTTGCGAACGACGGCCTCGTCGAACTTGACGTCGATTGGGCGGCCGCGGACGCCACGGACGAACTCATCGTCCGGCGCATTCCTCGCGACCGCTCCCGACTCTTCTCCACCGCCTAATTATGCCACGTAGAACCCGACGAGAGCTCTCGCGTATGATAGACAACCTCGCCGACGCGCCGGCGGGTGGAGACGCCACCCCTGCCGACGTCGAGCTGACCGAAGCCCAAGCGCGCGCCGTCCGGGAGTTCGACCTCCGGTGTGACACCCTCGCCGACCTCGACGACGACCTGGAGGAGGCGCTCTTGGAACTCACCGGCGGTGAGTGACCCCCTGCCGATGACCCTCGTACATACCGGGGCGAGGCAACTGAGTTCGTCTTCTGTCGCTCTTCGGGGTCTTCTCTCTCTGTCGGTCCGCGGTCCGCGCGACTCATCTTCCCGTGACCGGGGCATTCCCCGGTCGCGTACGTTGACGCCCCTCTTCGGGGCGCGGGGTTTTCGTACACACACCACCCCCACCGACCCCACACACACCACAACCCATGACTGACTCCGACCCTGACCCCGAGACGGACGCCGATTCGTCCGTCGCCGACCTCGAAGCAGAGCTGGCCGAGACCCGCGCAGAGCGCGATGCTCTCGAATCGGACCTCGAAGCCCTCCGCGCGGAACGCGACGCCCTCCAGGCCAACCTCAACGCACAGACCGCCCAGCTCGAAGCCGCTCACCGCGAGTTCGCCGCCCTCCTCGTCGACGCCGGCGTGACGTTCCTCGACGAAGACGACCTCGTCGAGCGGTTCGAGTTCACGGACCTTCTCCAGCGAACCGACCTCGAAGACCTCTCCGCGAACCCATGACCCCGTCGTCGCACTCCCCGACCGCCGAGTCCCCCGCCGAGCGCCGTCTCGCGGCCATCCATGACCCCGACCGCGAGACCCTCGAAGCGGAGGCCGCTCGCCTCCGTCGCGAACGGATTGAGTGGGAGTGGGACGTCGCCACTCTCATGGCCGAGTCCGACTCAACGCTGGTCGACGACCCCACAGTGTACCTCGACGCCGCCGACGGGTTCGACTCCCTCGCGGTGTACTTCCGCCGGTTCTGCGAGATGCACGCCCCGCCGACGACCGGGTAACGGACGCCCTCGAATCGCCCGCCAACCTCCCTGAACACTCTCCTACTCCATGTCTGAAACCACTCTTCACGAACTCGCCGAACAGAACTCTGAGCGTCTGGCCGCTCTTGCCGACGCCCTCGACGTCGACGACCCCACCCGACAGACGGACGCCAAGAAGGCTTCTTTCCTCGGGTTCGACTCCCCTTCGCCGTCGCCCTCGACGCAGAAATCCCTCTCCGACGCCGACCGCACGGCGGCGCTCATCAAACAGAACGCAGAGACTCTCCAGCACATCCTCGAAGCCGTTGACGAGGACGCCGGGCGGAACGTCGGCAGTGAAAAAGCTGCGTTCTTGGGGATGGAGTAAGATGGCGGCGAGCCCCTCCCCAACCGACTCTCCCGTCCCCGACGACGGGGAGGACGATATCGTCATTCTCGACACCGCGGGCGCAGAAACTCTTACGTTCGACCTCTCGCTCCCGGCCGACGACGCATTTGAGGTGGCCCTCTCCGGCCGCGACGGCGTCAACCAGTTCCGCGTCGAGGTGACGCACGACGGGACGCCCCTCCACGCGGCGACGGTCGGCGGGTCCTTCTTCAGCGAAGGCCCCCACCGGCAGCGATTCGTGACGACGGCCGCGCGTCTCATCAGCGGCATCGCCGAGGTGGCGGAGACTGAGGCGGCCACCGCCCTCCTCGCCGCCCTCGGAAACGTTCAAAACCGGATTGTCGCGGGTGAACTCCACGTCCTCGACGACCACGCCCGCAAAGTCGTCTCCAGGACGGCAGACGTCACATATACCCCCAACGGTCGGAAGTGGGTGGTGACGTTCGCCGACACCCGATTCAACCCGAGCACCTTCTCATATGACCGCACGCAGACCACCATCCCGGCCGTTGAGTGGGCGGACACGACCGCGACTCCCGGGCTCTCGAATACCGTCACGGGGCGCACCTTCGAGGGGGAGAAGGCCCTCGACCGGTGGCGCGCGGTTCGGCGTGTCTGGATGAGCATGTCCGACGTCGGCGAAGCCCCGCCGGGGAGCATCCCGGTTACGGGTGCGGACCTCCGCGAATGGGGCGAACTCCCCCAGATTGACGTCGGCGTCGAGGAGTTCGAGGACGCCGTCGCCAACGCCGACGTCCTCCACGACGTTCGAAGCGCTATGGGCATCGGGCGGGGGAAGACGCAGCTTCTCCGTCACGCCGTCCGGGCCCTCGACGTCGCCGACGAACTCGCCGACGTCGACGCCGAAGGGGGGAACCTCGAATGACGGACTCCCCGACCCCCAAATCGGACCCCCACGCATACCTCACTCCCCCGCGGGTCGCACTCCTCGAAGCCATCGACGACGCCGGTGGGGTGGCCGACGACGACGTCCTCCGTGACGCCGCCGACCTCCCGCCGCGGACGTTGAGTCACCACCTCGACGTCCTCGAAACCATGGCCGCGATAACGGTCAAACACGACGGGGCGGCCCTCGGGAGTCGGACCTACCAAGACCGCGCCGTCGGGGAGCGGCGGGTGCAGCTCACTCGGCGCGGGGAGTCTCTCGTCGGGGAGGCCGACCCCGTCGCCCCCGTCTCCGAGGACCACCCCGCCGGCGACTACGTCGAATCCGGCCTTTCCCTTGAACAGCGCGTCGGGGAGTTAGAATCCCTCGTCGCCGAGCTCACCGCGGAACTCGGAGACGACCATGAGTGACGGGTTCGACCCTGAGACGGACCCGGTCGTTTCGTCCCGACAGGCCACCGTACACTCGGCGTACACACGTCTCCGTGCTCGCGGGGAGGACGAAGCCGCGAACGAACTACGACAGGCCGAGACGCTCGCAGAACAGACACGTATCGCCCGCGAGGTGAAAGAGTTCGACCCCGAACACGACTCCGCCCAGAACTCCTCGCAGGCCCGAATCAGGAGCATGTACGACGCGCTTCTTGAACACGGGTTCGAGGAGGAGGCGGAGGCCCTCCGTTCGGGAGACACCGTCAACGAACAGGAGCGACACCTCGCACACCTTCGCGCCGAGTGGGGAGTCTCCACTCCCACCGGCGTCGCCGAGTTCGCGGACGCCACTGGTGGAGAAGCCGCCAGCGGGTGACTGCGTCGCCCACCTGCGTTTAACACTATTTGACAATGTCCTCTGAAATAGACTACACTACCCTCGACATTCCCGAAGACGAATCGCCCGAAAACTACAGTTGGCAGGCCCGACGTGCCGAAATCCTCCGCCGTATCAAAGAGGTGGGGCACCCTGCGGCGTTAAATCAGGCCGAGTTGGCCCGGGAGTTCGACACCTCCCGGCAGAACATCAATCACGACATCGACGTCCTCGCGGACCACGTCGAGGAGGACCTCGGCCGACGGCGCACCTTGACGGCGAAATGCGTGTTCGACCGGTGTATCACTGGCCTTCTTGAGGAGGAGGAATATGCTGCCGCCGCCCGGGTTGTTCGCGACCGCGAAGAATGGCTGACCGAGCGGAAGGACTGGGAGGAGCTGGCGGAGCGCGTTGAGAGAGTCGTCGAGACGCAAAACCGAGCGAAGTACCGATGAGACGCACGAAACGGGAGTTAGAACGACGAATTGACGCCCTCGCGGATGAGGCTGACGACGTCGACGTCGTCGAGACGCCGCCACTCACCCCCGATGAGAAGGATGCCCTCGACGCCGCATTCGACCCAGCGAGAGAGACCCCGGACGGCATCGGCGAGTGGCTGACGGACACCTACGGTCTGACGCCGGTCGACGAGGTGGTGTCGTGACCCCTCGACGGACGCGCCGGAGTTTGGAGCGTGCCATTGAGGATTTAGACCCCGCCGACGGGGGCGACGACGAGACGGACGCCCCGCCGGAGATAACGATTCGTGGGTTCCTCGTCGACGCCGACGGTGAGTGCGCCGGGCAAGCGCGCGAACTCCGGGTTTCGCACTCCCCCGACGGGACGCGGTCGGTGGAGCGGGAGACCTTCGACCTTCCCAACGACCGGAGGGGGGCCGAGGAGTGACTCGCCGACGCACCCGCCGGGAACTGGAGAAGGAAATCGAAGAGCTCGAGGACGAAGTGGGGGCGGACGAGGAGAAGGGTTCTCTCGTCAAAGCCCTCGTTCGGATGCACGAACGAGAGAAAGCAGAGGCCGCTGAGGACGACGTGGACAGGGAGGGCGACGAGTGACCCGCCGTCGTACGCGCCGGTCGCTGGAGCGTGCTGTCGAGGACCTGGAGGGCACTGAGGACTATCCCGACACCAACCTCGCCGAGATTATCGCGGCGATGCAAGCCGACGCCTTCGAGACGGTCGACGGGGAGGCGGGGTTAGTGCGTGTCCACGGGCAGGTCAAACGCTCCCCAGAGATAGACCCGTCTGTGTGGTCCGACTGCCCGGGAGTCGGGGAGGACGAAGCATGACCCGCCGACGGACCCGCCGGTCGCTGGAGCGTGCTGTCGAGGACCTCGAAGCCGACGAGGGGGAGTTACTCACGCTCCCCGAACTCATGTACGCAAACATGGTGCGGTACTACGGAGAACCGGTCTCCGAGCGTGCCCTCCGATTCCTTCGAGACGGCGACGAGTCGGTCGTTGACCCGGCCGCGCTCCCCTACGTGCGACAGTGGCCCGACACCGTCAACGAGGACGGGGGTGAGGCGTGACCCGTCGCACTCGCCGCCGTCTCGAACGCGAAATCGAAGACCTCGAAGAGGAGGAATACACCCCGCTCACCGTGTGTGAACTACTCTCCTACGAGTTCGAGTCGGTCGACGAAGAGGCGGGGGTTGTCCGCGTCGTCGAGACGGGCGAACTCCGCGAGTTCTCTCCCATCTTCGAATCTCTCGGCGAGGCGGTGGGCGAATGACGCGACGCACACGCCGGTCGCTGGAGAAGGCCGTCGAGGGGCTCGAACCCGACGTCCCCGATAAACTCGACGGGCGAGATATCTACCGGTGGTTTCAGGCGCTCGACGAAGAGGGGACGGACGCCGGCCGCCCGCCGGAGTTCTTCGGCCGGGACCGGGAGTGGACGTCAGAGGTGCAGGACCTCCACGACACCATCATCGAGCGGTACCCCTCTTTCACGCACATCTCCCCGGCAGAGGCGTTCGCGCTTAGTTATATGCCCGACGAGGTGACCGATACCGTCCTCGAGCTCCTAATACGGGACCCACCCGATGCCTTCGCCGAGAAGTATCAGGGCCCTCTCGGTCCCGACCTCGACGACTGACGACTCACCGACTACTGTTCGTACTTCATTCCGTTTGCTATCAACCATGACTCACGATATTTTTCTCTCCGACTCCACAGAACAGACCGAAACCAACGCACCCCGGACGCTGGAGGCCGAGTGAAATGGCCTGCCCCGACCCCGCCGACGTGTTCGACGACGTCGACGCCGACGCCGCCGATCTCACTATCCTCCCCGCGGAAGGACACACCCCGCTGACATTCAACCTCGACCTCCCCGAGACGTCTGTCGTCGTCGAGCTCACCCCCAACGGCGAGGACCAGTTCGACCTCGAAGTACTCGCCGACGGAACTCCTCTTCACGCAGACACCGTTAGTAAGGCCTTCTTCGACGCCGGCGTCGACCGCGACCACTTCACGACGACCGCGGCCCGTCTCGTCGCGGGCGTCGCCTCTGTCCCCGAGGACGAGGCGGCCGCAGCACTCGCCGACGTTCTGGACGAGATTCGGGACCTCTTCGTTGAGGGCGACCTCCACGTCGTCGGTGAAGAGGTACGCGAACTCGCAGAGAAGGTGGTCGCCGTGACCTACTCGTCCGATGAGGGTACGGAATACACCGTCACATTCAACGACGTCTCATTCTCTTCGAGCGGGTTCGCATACGTCCGTTCGCAGACGACGATACCCGCCGCACGCTGGGCGGACTCTCACAACCCGCCGAACCTCCCGCCCGTCGCCGGGCGCGTCCTCAACGGCAGCGAGGGCGTCCCACGGTGGCAGGCTATCCGGCGGATTTGGTCCGCGCAGGCCACTATGGGCGAGGCACCGCCGAGGAAATACTCCGTGACGGGTGAGGACCTCCGCAAGTGGGGGGAACTCCCCAAAACCGGCACCAACGTCGAGGAGGTTGTCGACGCGGTGGAAGAACACAGTAGGTTTAGCGACGTCTTCCGGGCGGTCGCCTGCGCGGACCGGGACCTCCTCCGCAATGCCATCCGCGAACTCGGTCTGGAGGACGAAATCAACATGGGCGTCATGGGGTAAGCCCGGCACCCGACGCCGCGGATTGACCGACTGACTACCTCTGCAACTGCTGTTCGACCTCCCGGCCGGGGTGTCCCGGCCCTCTCTTTCCTTTCTCTCCTATGGCTGACGAAGTTCTCAACGCAAAGCTAACTGCTGAAGAATCGATTTCGCGCGCGATGAAGAACGTGGCGAAAGCCACGAATGCAGCCGCCGACGCCGCCGAATCCGCGGCGGTCGATATGTCGGCGATGGCGAGCGCGATGGACACCGTCGAGGATGCCAGCAGTGACGCAAACTCGACGTTCGCAAAACTCTCGGGGTCTCTCGCGTCGGTGAATGAGTCCATCGAGAAGGCGACCTCGTCGTTCTCGAAGGGGACGCCCGCCGTCACGACGTACGACGAGGCCCTCGACAACGTCCCCGGGAGTGCCTTCGAGGCCGTCGCCGGGACGACCACCCTCGCCACCTCCCTCGACAACGTCTCCGACGAGGCCAACGAGGCGACGGGCTCCCTCTCCGCGTTCCAAGCCGCCGCCGGGGCCGTCGCGGGAACCACCGTCGCCGCCTCCGTCGCGATGAACACGCCCGACGGGGGCGGGGTGAGTCTCCCCTCTCCCTCGTCGCAGACGGCAAACGTCGAGACGTCGGCGAGTACGGGTGCGCTCTCCCAAGTGCGCCGGTCGCTCTCCTCGCTCCCCGGACGTCGGAGTGTCGGCGTCGGCGTCGAGTCCGACGGGATGGGCGCGCTCTCGAATCTCCGCGGGGCACTCTCCTCACTGCCGTCTCGTAAGACGCTGACCGTCAACGCCGAGACAGACGGGGCGCTGCGCGGCATCGCGAGGGTCCGCGGGGCGCTCGGCAACCTCTCCGGGCCAAACCTCGCCGCGGGGCTCTCCGCGGAAACAGCGGACGCGGAGGGGTCCCTCGCCCGGATTCAAGATACGTTTGCAAATCTGTCGGTCCCCGACCTCTCACTGGGGGCAAACACGGGAGGTTTGCGCGGGGACGTCGCGGAGGTGCGGCAATCGCTCGAATCGCTTCCCGATGTCCGTATCTCCGCCGCGACCGACGCGGGGGACCTCGTCGGCACTCTCGAATCCGCCCGGGAAGAGGCCCTCGACGCGACGCAGGCGCTCGGCCAGATGGACGGGGCGGTCGGGGAGGTGGTTGAGTCGGCCGACTCCCTCGACGGCCTCACGGACGGCCTCACCCGCATTGGCGCGTCGACCGACGAACTTGACGGCCTCTCTGAGTCTGCGAAGGACCTCCTTGACGCCGGCATTCAAGGCGCGTCGGGCGTCGAGACGTTAGAAACCGCCGTCGACGACGCGGGGACGGAAGCCCTCGCGACGGCGGGCGAGTTGGAAGCCCTCGAAGAGAAGATGGGAGACACCGTCGGGGAGGCGGTCGCCGCCTCCGGGTCGGTCACCGCGTTGGCGTCGCGTATAGATGAACTCGGAGATGAGGCCTCGGGTGCCGCTCTGGAGTTGACTGGCCTTCAAGGCGCGATGAGTTCGCTGTCGGGCGTCTCGACTCGTCTGGGCCCCTTCGCAGCGAATCTGGGTGTCGTCTCGAAGCTGGCCGGTCCTGCCGCCGCTGGGATTGCCAGTATAACCTCAGCGGCGGCAGGCGGCATCCTGGGGGGTGGTGGGGCCCTCGCGGGCCTCGCGGGCCTTCTAGGCGGCGGCGCTTTGGCCATCGGCGAACGGGTCGCCGCGTCGAGCGAGAAGGCGACGACGGCGATGGAGGGGCTGCAAGAGTTCATGGGCAGGGTGCGCGACACTGCCTCTCAGATTTTAGAGCCCCTCAAGAACGACGCCAACGCGGCGCTGTTCACCGGGACGCTGTCGGCGGGGCTCACCGTCCTCGAAGACTTTGTCACGCTGACGACGTCGCTCAGCGGGGAGTTGCACGGGTTCGCCAACGCCCTCGGCGACACCTTCTCTGCCGTCGAACCGCAGGCGTTCGCGGCGTTGGAGGACTCTATTCGCACCGTCCTCCCCACGCTCGAAACCCTCGCGACCGGCGCGCTCCAAGCAATCCCGGGGTTCATCCGGTTCACGACGGAGGAGTTCGCCCAACTCGCCCCGATGGCCATGGACGTCGCCGGTGTGTTCCTCGACCTCGCGCCGGCGTTGGCCGAGGTCGGAACAGCCGCCCTGTCCCTCATCCTCCCCGGATTGGAAATGGTGGGTTACGCGCTAAAGGGACTCTTGCCGTACGTCGATATGCTTGTCCCGCTCGCCGAGACCCTCGGGAACGTCTTCGGCGGTATCGCGGACGTCATGGGACCGGTCCTCACTCAATTCAGCACACTCGTTGTGGGCATCGCCGGTGTCACGAAAGCCGTCGGCGTCCTATCGGGCGTCGCGGGCGCGCTCTCCGGGCTGTTCTCCGCCCTCTCCGGCGTCCTCGGTGGCCTCTTCTCCGGGGGCATCATCTCCGCGGCCGTCTCTCTCGCCGGGACGCTAGCCGGGCTAATCAATCCCGTTACCTTATTGATAGGAATTGGCGTGGGACTCGCGTCAGTTCTGAATCTGTGGGACGACCTGTTCAACGCCGCCGCTCTCGGCGTGAACCTCGTCATTGAATATGTCGAGTATCTTGCCAATATAGCAAAAATTCTATCTAACGTCCTCATCGGCCTCGGAAATGCCGCCGTCAGTTTACTGACCCCATTTGACACGATGGGCGGGTTATTCGCCGCCGTGGGAGGGGCGTTTGACTGGTTCACCGGCAAAGTGATTGACGGAGCAAAGGCGATGTTAGACTTCCTCGGCCCCGTCGCCGACATAATCAAAGGACTCGACGACGCGGTCGGCAAGCAGGGCGGGGTGTCCTTGGATAAGTACAAACTCAACCAAGGCGACGACGGCGAGGGTGAGGGGTCGAACCCGTACACCAGCGGGTCGTCACCCGGGACCGGCGGCGGTGCCGGTGGCGTTGGGAGCTACCTCGGCGAAGGGAACGTCCCTGCCACCGCGCCCCAGTCCTCGTCCGCATCCTCATCCTCGTCGTCGGGGTCGACGGCGTCCTCCGGGACGTCGACGGTGAATAAGTACGTGAACAATATCGAGGTGACCGTCGAGGGCGACGCAAAGAAGGCCCGCGTCAAAGAGGCGGTACGCGAGGCTCTCGAAGAGGAGAAGCGCCAGAGTCGTCGGCGGACGTCGCCGATGAACTAAGGTACTTGCAGTCGTGGTGTCGTAACCCTTAGCATCCCGTCTGTGTACTCTCGAATATGGCCGACTGTCCCCGTATCACGGATTTGTCGGCAATCGGCCCGGTGAACTTCAAACTCCGGAATACTGGGTTCCTCGACGATACGGAAATAGAGTACGACGGGTACGGAAGCTACCAAGCAACCCGACGAAACATCTGGAGCACGCGGAATCACAACCTCCGCCGTGTCCTTCGTGAGTTTCCTCTTGATGAACCCCTCCCCGATCAGTGCGCACATTGGATGCACGCCGTTGTCGGTCGGCACTTCTTCCCTGATGCGAATCACCGTACGGCCTTCTTCATGCTCCGGCGTATCCTCAGCGAGAACGGGGTTGAACCCGGGGAGTGGCCCACAGAGAAAATCGAAGACGTGAC
The DNA here is from genome assembly GCF_042662625.1 of Halopelagius fulvigenes. Classification (GTDB taxonomy): domain Archaea; phylum Halobacteriota; class Halobacteria; order Halobacteriales; family Haloferacaceae; genus Halopelagius; species Halopelagius fulvigenes. The sequence goes on along the minus strand of NZ_JBHSXH010000002.1, from coordinate 4,412 downwards.
TCGCGAATCCCACCGCGTTCGCGGGGAGATGGAACAAATCACAATGGACATAATCTACCGGAAGGACGAACTCTTCGAAGTGTGGCGTCGCTTCTTCGAGGATGTACTGCCGGAAGAGGACTGCTAAAAGGACTACTCGGCGTCGTCGTCTTCGTCGTCAAACGGGTCGACGGCGAGAGCAGCGCACAGTTCTGGATTCTCTTCGACGTCGCGCGCCATGGCCCGTTCGCTCTCCCAATTCACATCTTGCATACCTTACAATATACAATCTGCGCGCTTAATGCTTTCTCTCGTGGAAAGCCATGCGTGTCACTGGACTAAGCGGTGGGGTCACTCGCCGCGGGCGCTCACGACGTCGGTCCAATTTCCTTGAATCTCAGTATCGTACACTCGCTGGAGACACTCACTCCTCGCCCTCCAGATAGCTCCTCGGTCGTCGGTCCTCTCTTCGACCTCGGCGACCTCTTCGGCCCACTCCCGACGACAGATGAAGGACGCCGCCACTCCCGTCTCGTCGTGGAGCCGGACTTCTAGCGGACCGAGTTCGGTGCCGGGGTGAAAGCTCCAGTACGCGGCGACGGCCAGTGTAGCGCCGTCAGCACCCGTCTCCTCGCAGGCGGCAACGACGTCGTCGGCGTCGAGAACAACGACGAGTCTCCCCGACTCTTCGACCTCGGCGCTCTCAACCGGGACTCCTTCGCCTTCAAGAACTCGGCGGAACTCCGTGGCGGCAGAGGCCGACATTCTATGCGCCCCTTTGTCTACAGCGTCGTTCGGGACGTCGACCTCGTCGAATCCGACCACGTCGGCCTCCGCGCGAATAGAGGCGAGGACGTCGCGCTTCGTCGGGGTGAGTTCGCCGAGGTTCTCACTCGACGCGACGGCCGCGGCGGCCCATTCGGTTGTGCATTCGCAGAGAGTCACACACTCTTCGACCTCGTCGACGAGGTTGAGGGTGAGCGGCCCGACGCCCGCCACATCGTGTAGTTTCCAGAAGAAGACGACCGTCCGCGGGATTAGGTCCTCGCAAGGGTCCCCGCTCTCGTCGTGAACCATGGTCGTCACGGTCAGTTCGCCGTCATCGGCGAGGGTCACATCGCGGACGGGGATACCGTCGTCGTCGAGACGATTTTGAAACGTGTTCGCAACCGACATACTAACCGTACGTACTACTGCTCAATGAGTGTTTTTGAGGGTTTAGGTACATGTACGCCGCCGTTTTCCGGGTTAGTAGTTTGGCGATTCGACAGTGTGAAATGGTAGCATCAACTACACTCGTTATGGCTCGCTACTATTACATTAGCGGCCCAATCAAAGGGTCAAAACACCCCGATGACGTGCCCCTTGATGGTCCTATACTTAATGAATTCGTAGCTACCGCTGCATCCGAAGACGCGGCTTTAGAGAAACATCAGACTCACTGCGAGGAGCTTGGAATTGAGATAGAAGACCCCAACGTCGAGGTTTTGGACGAGTACCTTGACGAGGGGGAACACTTGTTTGGCGTTGAAGATACGATCTGGCAACCGGGAGACTCGGTCAGAGAAGCGAAGCGAGAGAAACCAATCGGTCTTCTCACCCCTGTTCACATAGGTATCCTAACAACCATCCACTCGATGAATAGGAACTCCGACACGCCAGTGAGTGCTGACCGTGTCGTAGAACAGTACGAGTCGAATCACGAGTATCAATTGGACCCGTCCAAAGTCTCCGACCTATTTGATGAACTTGTAGAGGACGGTTTCGCAGACCGAGAGCGAGAAGACGGCGTCGAGGTCTATTCAATGACGCCAGAACGGGTCAGGGAACTCCGACGACACACCCTGAAACAGGCACACTTGCAGGAGTGGGGGAGTAGAAACTTACCCGACGAGAGCCACGAATAGCATCTGGCGGTCGTTCGGGAGGGGTCTGAATAAAACCGCATCACCCATCCCGGAAAAGAGTATTTGCGCCGGAGACGGGCTACTCGGCGTGCTTGTGGATGTGGACGTGAATCTCGACGGTCGTTCCGTCGGCCTCGACCGTCGCCGAGGGTTCGTTTGGCCCGCTCCCCCCGTCGGTCACCGGGACGTCGTGTTTTTCCCCGCAGGCGGGGCAGCGGGTGGTGTCGCTCTCGTCGGTGGCCCCGGTGCGGTCCGTCTCGAAGCGGGTGTTACACCGCTCGCAGCTTATCGCCGTCATAGGCCGCGCTCCTCGCCGCGAGAGGCGATGGTGATAGCCGCCGACCGGTCGGCGTCAACGCCGCCGACGCCACAGTCGGGGTTGAGACACCGAAGGCGCTTCCCCTTCCGCTCTCCGCGCTCCCCGCAGCGGTGGCACTCAAGAGAGGTGCCGTCGGGGTCGACGTACACGACGGGGACGCCGGCGTCGATGGCGCGGTCGGCAAGCTCTATCTGGAGGTGCGGGAGTAACCACGCGCCGACCTGTTCGGCGTCGTCGCGTATCTCCCACAGCGGGCGGTGGTGGCGTCCCAAGTCCTCCAAGACGAGAACCGGATTCGGGTGCGTCCGCACCCACTCCACCGTCCGCGCGACGGTGTCGAGGAGCTGCGCGCGGAGACGGTACCAGAAGGCGGCGGTGAGTTGGGCCTCTCCGGCCTCGGTCTCGAACCCCGCACTCTGGAGTGCGCCGACCGCCGTCGTGAGGTAGTCGAACACCTGCGCCGGGGCGTGACCCTCGACGGTGAACACATCGCGGGTGTCCATATCGGGCGTCGCTGCCGCCACGAGCGTCTTCTCCCCGACGTCGATGCCGATGGGCGTCACGGGGGGCGACGCCGTCTCGACGCCGGCAGTGGCCGCTCTCGTCGAGTCGGTACTCATCGGTCCATCTCCTCTATCATCTCTTCAGGGTTCTCTAATCCAACCCACAGTTGCACGCCCGCCGAGAGTCCCGCCTCGACGTCGTCGAACTCAGCTTCGAGGGCGGCCAATGCGTCGTCGTCGAGGGCGTCGGTGGGGTTAGCCATCGCACACCCCGAGGAGACGGCGTCCTGAAGCGTGCCAATTGAGACCTGCGGGTTCACCCCGCGCGCCCACGGTTCGGTGTCGTCGGCGACGACGGCGAGCGTCTGTTCGGTGAGCGCCTGGAGGGCGTGGAGTTCGTCGCGGAGCGCGTTGACTTGGTCGGCGCTCGGGGCGTCGCCCGCCCGGAGCGTGGCTTCGACGTCGTGGAGGACGTCTTCGAGGGTGAAGCGGGCCTCCATGACGTCGTCGTGCGCGAGGGCGGGGCCGACCTCTTCCCACGGGTTCGGTTCGGCGGGCATCTCTGGCGATTCGGTCGTCGTCTCGTCGTCGGTGGTGTCGTCAGTCATGTTTTCGGGTTCGGAGTCGGCAGGTTCCGGGGCGTCAACCCCCGGGGTCGTCTGCTGATTATCGCTCTTCTCGCCGGTCCTCGACGCGAGGATGGTGTCGGCGAGTTCGCCGACGGCGTCGTCGCGCGTCTCGACGAGGGCGCGGAGTTGGGCGTACGTTGCTTCGGTCAGGTTGGTGGGTGTGTCTGGCATGTGCTCGGCCTCCGTAGGGACGCCCCACAGCCGGCGCTCGACGGCGTCGTCGAACCGACCGCCTGCGTGCGCCCCCGGTCCGGGGCAGGCGGGGAGAGAGCCCCCGCTGGCGGCCGGGTTAGTGCTGCGCCGAACAGCCGGCGCGGTGCGTGAGGCGGTCGGGGTCGGCGGGGACCGCTTCGGCGTGACATTCCTCGCAACGTACATACGTCGCCCCGCCAGCGGCCGTCGGTTCGCGGTGGTAGGTGAACGTGGGGCCGGCGGCGGGCATCTCGTCGGCCTCGGCGACGGTAATCTCCCCTCCGTCAGCGACGAGTGGGGACGGCGTGTCCGCGGGCGCGGTCACGTCGTCGAGGACCGTGAGGTACTGGGTGACGGCGCGAACGTCGCGCGCGTCGGGGTCGGTCTCAAGAACGATGCTTTCTCGGTTCTGCGTTTCAGTAGTTTCCATTGGTCTTCAGCTCCACAGAAGGCCAGTCCGGCGTCCCAAGCGCCGGGCGTTTCCAAACGCCCCAGGGGACCGTCCTTCCTTGTTAGTACCTTAGAGGGCATTAACCATAAACCTACCGGCATAGAGGGGTGGCTCGCAAATTATCCCGCGTTCGGACCTTAGAAGGAATACCCTTTAGGGCATTAACACTGTATAGGGGACAATGCCTGATTCAAACAAGGGCGGGCGGAAGCCCCGAGTCACTGACGAGGACCTCCTGAACGTGTTTCGGGAGTCCGACGAGCCGGTTCTCTCAACCGCCGAGGTGGCCGAACAGGTACCTATCAAACGCCGGGGGACGTTGAACCGCCTTCAGACGCTCAAGGAGGACGGATATTTGGAGAGTAAGCAAATCGGCGGGCGGAACACGGTGTGGTGGCTCACTGAGTGAGCATCTGTCACTTAGTCTTAACC
>NZ_JBHSXH010000001.1:0-72684 GCF_042662625.1 Halopelagius fulvigenes | reverse complement strand
GGACTCGGGGACGACGTTCGAGTAGCCCTCGCCGCCGCCGATGTGGGACTCGTTACTTCCGCTGGAACTGCTGCTGCTGCTGCTGGAGTCGGAGTCGGAGTCGGAGCTGGAATCGCTCGAAACGTCGCCGAAGTCATCAGGCGAGACCTCCTTCCCGTTGAGGAGGAGCTTCAAGTCGCCGGAGTTCGGGGTGAACGCCTTCAGTTCGCCCTCGAACTCGAAGCCATCGCCGTAGCCGTTACCGGTGAAGCCCGACGCGGACCACGTTCCGTCGTCGTTCTCCGTGACCGAGTCGTTCCCCTCCTCCGCGCTCTTCTTCCCGTTTTCGAAGAGTTTGGTTATCTTTCCGGAGGTGGTGAACTCGTACTTTATCGAGCCGTCGCTGACGACTTCGATCTTGTTCTTGCTCGTCTCCTCAGGTACGAGGTCCGACGAGACGTCCTTCAGCGTCGGCTTGGTGGTCACCCTCGCCGAACCGTCGAAGTCGAAGTCAACGACGTGACCCGTGTACTCGTAGGCGTCGACGCCGTCGGCGATGCTCCCCTCGACCCGAGTGTCCGAGACCGAGTCCGACAGCGTGTCTGCGATAGAAGTGTTGATTTTCTTTATCGAATCGCTCACTTCGATGACATAGTCAGTTTTATCGGTTCCCCCTCGTCCATCGACGACGACAACGGACGTCTCTGCCGCACTTGCACTCGAACTCCCGAGGGCAATAGCCCCGACCGCCGCACCCGCGAGTTTGAGATAGGGTCGACGGCCCATGAAAGAGCCACCCTCTGTGTCGTCCGTGCTTCGCGCCGCGTCGGTTTCACGCCTCATTACACCCGATTAGGATGAGCATTAGCTTATAAATTTTCTCATCCACAAATAGTTCAGAATCTAGTATAGTGACTAAAAGTAGGCAAAGGATCAAATAAATTTTCTTAATATAGTTAAAATATTAAAGTATGAATTTGGTGCTTTAAGACTCGGCGGAGAGCTCTTAACAGAGACTTATCGGGGGACCCGAGCGCCCCGACCCGTCCATATCCGCACGGATTGTATCGAGACTACATATTCGATAAACTGAACACACTTAACACATTAATTACCATTTCCTGTCAGATGGTCTACTTCACCTGACGGCCGCGCAGAACCCGTTCACACTCGGAAATATTTGCCAGTAAGTAAAGTTTGCTTGACAGTAAAGGGAGGATTAGAACCGAAAACGGGGGCGAAGACGCGGGCCGAACCGGGCGCGCGGGCCGGTGCGAACCGAGGGCTAGGCGAACCGCCGGTAGAGGTCGACGAGCATCGTCGCCGGCGCGGACCCGTGTTCGATGTCGTAGAACAGCTCGAGCTCGGGTCCGAACTTGGATTTGTACTCGTTGAGTCGCGGGTTCCCCGCGCCGACCAGGTCGTACTGGTCGAGGCCCCGGTCCATCGCGTCGCTCATGATGTGCCAATCGAGCAGGTCGTTCGTGGGGATGTCCACGTCGAAGTCCGGCTTGACGCCCCCCTGCCAGCGGTGGGTTCGCCCGTCGTACTCGAACGCGAGGATGCCCGTGAGGTACTCGCCGTCGGAGCGGCAGACGTAGGGTCGAACCTGTCCGTCCGGAAGCGCCTCGTACAGGCTCCGACCGAACCCGCGGGCCATGTTGAACGCCTTCCCCTGCGCCTCGTACCGGTCGCGCACCTGTTCGAGGATCCGGTCTACGTCCTCGACGGTCCCCTCTTCGACGGTGTAGGAGTCCTCGTCGGTGTTACGGATGTTGCTCCGGGCGTCGCTGCTGAACTGCCCCATCAGCTCGTCCTCGTCGACGGTCAGGTCCACGACGTAGGTGTACTCCGGGGTGACCTCGCTCCCGTTCCACTTGAACGGGCGGGCGTCGTGGTAGTCGCCCGCGGTTCGAATCTCCGCGTAGTCGTGGCCCACGTTCTCGTCGAGCCACTCCACGCAGCCGTCGATGAACCGCTTGAGGCGGCGTTCCCGCTTCCGGCGCTTCAGTTTCTGCATGTTCAGAAGCGCCGGCCCCTGCCGGGGTATCCACAGCTTCGGCGGCGGCGAGAACACCGCGGTGAACGGCCCCTTCTCCATCTCGAAGAGGGGGAACAGCCCGACAGGTTCCTGCCCCTTGTACCCGACGAGGGGGTGTACCTCCGCGCCGGAGAACTCCGCTTGGAGCTCCAGCGCCTTCGACTGGTGAAACAGGTTCGAGTTCGGCGACTGTTCGACGTAGCTATCCCACGTATCGTACTCGTCTCGGCCTATCTCTTCGATTTCGATGCTCATTGTCAGTAGACCTTCTTCCGGTAGGCGCTCCGAGCCAGCTTGTACGCGCCCCACAGCAGCGGCGACTGTCCCTTCTCCCACTGGAGCGTCGGAATCGGTCTGCCGCCGTACTTCTCCTTGTACCTGAACACACCGTCTTTGAACGTCGAGCCGGTGCTCCCGAAGTCGTAGTAGTTGTACCCCTGCTCTTTCCCCCACTTGATGGCGTGTTCGTGCAGGAGTTCGGAGGGGTAGTGCTCGAAGTTCGACTCGTCGCCGATGGCCGGGAAGTAGTAGTGGAGCGTGTCGCGTTCGTCGTCGAGGAAGTAGACGTACCGGCCCACGTCCTCCCCGTCGGCCTCGGCGGCGAATATCTTCGTCCGGTCGGGGATCTCCTCGGCCAGTCGCTCGAAGAACTCGAAGGGGTAGACGTGGCCGCGGACGCGCGTCATGTTCGCCCGGTACTGGCGGTACGTCTCTCGAAGTTCGTCCGTCGTCAGGTCCACCTCGCGGACGGTCGTCTCCGACTTCCGGCCCTTTCTGATCGCCTTGCGCCGTTCCTTGGCCATGTTCGCCTCGATGTCGTCCCAGTCGTACGTGAGGTCGATCTCGAAGCGACAGTCGGTCAGTTTGGGCTGGTACCCCTGCTTTGCGAGGTACTTCCCGTACCGCATGTACTCCGTCTCTTTCGCCTTGATGACGTGATTGAGCACGTTACCGTCGCAGATTTCGTCGACGCTCTCCATCAGGAGGTCGAGAACCTCCTCCTCGTTCGTCGTTATCGCCGGGCCGCCGTACCCCGGCGTCGCGGAGATGACACGCCTGAGCGGTACCTCGCCGAGCGACGGTACCGACGCGGCGTCTCCCACCGCCGAGAGGGGCGTGTTCTCCAACAGCGACGAGACGGACGGGAGGTCGATGTCCGTGACGAAGTTCGGAAACACCGCGACCGGGTTCCCCTTCTTCTCGACGGTGACGTGCTTCGGATCGTAGCTGAGACTCTCCTCCACCGCTTTCAGCCACTCGTAGCGGTGGAAGACGCTCCCGTTCGTCGAGTGTTCGACGACGTGATTCCACTGATTTTCGTTCACCGCGTCGATGCTGTCGTGTACTCGAAACGCTAAGTCTGCCATTGTTCTGTTAGTTGTCGAGGTACCCCAAATCGGAGAGACGCTGCTCCACCGCGTCGTCGTCCGTTTCGACGGTCTCGCCGGAGTCGAAGTCGGGGTACTCCGTCTCGCCGGCGGCCTCCACCGCGTCCAACGGGTCGCCGTCCATCCGTTCGTCCGCCGGGAGCCCGAACGTCGCCAGAACCGTCGGCGCGACGTCGAAGAGGTGCGCTCCGCGGACGCCGGCCGACTCGTCTATCGCGTCGCCCCGCGCGGCGACGATGCCGAACCGCTTGTGGTTCCACGGTTCGGTCGGTTCGCCGAACTGTTCGCCGTAGAGCTGCGCGCTGAGGTAGTGGTCGAAGTTCGACGGGACGGTCACCACGTCCACCGCGTTCTCCGCCTCCGGGCCGTAGAAGTACTTCTCGCGGCGGGCCACGTCCTCGAAGACGGGGTCGCCGTCCGGCGTCCGAACCGACCGGAGGGCCTCGATGAGTTCGTCCCGGACGTCCTCGTACTTCGCCTGCGGAACCGTCCCGTCGGGCTCCCGCCCTTCGAGGTTGATTCTGACGCCGAGTTCGATCAGGTCGCGCATGTACGCCTTCGACTCCGGAAAGGAGACGCGGGACATCCCGGCGCTCTGGACGTTCTCCGGGACGACGCGCGCGACGGCGGCGTCGAGGCCGACTTTGCGGAGGGCGGCGGCGACGCGTTCCGTCGTGAGTCCGAACCTCGCCGCCGTCGAAACCGCGGTTTCGAGCGGACTTCCGCGGCCCGCGTCCGTGTCCGCGTCCGCGTCCGGGGGTTGGTCGCCCGCGTCGCCCTCGTGGAGTCGGTTTTCGCGTATCTTCACCCACGAGGGCATCCCCTCACCGCCCTGCGTCGCCTCGACGTAGCCCTCGTCGCGGAGGAACTCGTTGACGCGGAACTCGTAGCGGTCGTACGGTCCCATCCCGTGGTCGCTGGCCACCACGACGTTGGCCGGGTCGTGTTCGTCGAGGATGCGACCGACCTGTTCGTCCACCTCGCGGTACACCGCCCGAACCAGTTCGTCGTCCCCCGGGTGTTCGTGGAACACGGAGTCGGTCTGTTGGAACTCGACGAAGCCGAAGTCGGGGTCGAACCGGTCAGCGAGGTAGCGGAACGCCTCGCCGCGCGACCGGACGAGAGAACGGTACGTCGCTTCGTCTTTCGTCTCGTCGATGTCCGCGTACACCCGGTACTCGCCGAGTTCGTCGCGGACGTCTTCGAGGAGGCCATCGGGGTGACACGGCGGGTTCTCGGGCGCGACGTAGCCCGGAACGAGGGCCCCGTCGAACGACTTCGGAGGGGAGGTCACCGGAACGTTGACGACGACGCTCGTCAGGCCGTGATAGTCGAGGAGTTCCCACAGGGACGGCTCCCGAACCCGAGTCGCGTTGACGACGTCCTCCTCGTAGCCGTCGAAGTGGAGAAATCCGAAGACGCCGTGTTTGCCCGGGTTCTTCCCCGTGTACATCGAGGGCCACGCGCTGGCCGTCCACGGCGGAATCTGCGATTCAAGCGGTCCGCTGACGCCCCCCTGAAACACCGACCGGAGGTTCGGAAGTTCGTCGGCCTCGAAGAGGGGCTCTAACACGGACTGACAGCCCGCATCGATTCCGACCAAGAGCGTCGTCAGGTCAGTTCCGTGGCTCCCGTCCATCACTCCTTTCCATTCCCGTATTTCGCTTTGTTATACCGTTCCTATGGGCGAGATGGAATATTCATGCCAGCCAAACCGAGCGTCGCTCGGCCGAGTCTCGGAAAAGCGGCGGTGACGAATCGAGCCGACTTTCGAGGGATGGTCGCGCTGATGCCGTAGGTGTGGGACGCGACGTTCGCACCGACGCCGACAATCGGCTCAGAGTGACTCACAGTCGCCGAGACGGGTTTTTGAGTCTATTCAGGAGACTGTAACTGGGATCGTTCGCCGTCGAGCGGCTACTATGAGACGGCTAACAAAACACCGTCGCGGGGAAGGCACGATATCAATCGAGCGATGTCGCGCAACCGAAGAAGCGTCTGATACCTATGTTTACCCACCCATGAGCGAGCGCAACGGCCGAAACGTCGATTCGGAACCGGTAGCGGAGAGCGACGCGTCGCAGTCCGGAGACGGCGGTGCGACGGACCCCACCGTCTCCGTCGTCGTCGTCACGTACAACGAGGCGGACCGCATCGGCCGGTGTCTCGACTCGGTGTTCGAACTGTGCGAGGAGGTGCCGAGCTTCGAGGTCATCCTCGTGGACTCGAACTCGTCGGACGACACCGTCGATATCGCGCGCGAGTACCCCATCACGGTGTTACGGATACCCTCGGACGACCTCTCGACGCCCTCCGCGGGGAGGTACGTCGGCACGAACGTCGCGGACGGCGAGTTCGTCCTGTTCGTCGACGGCGACATGGACGTGACCGACGGCTGGTTACGGCGGGCATGCGATCTCCTCCGGGAGTACCCCGACGTGGCCGCGGTGGACGGCCACCTCAACGAGAACCGCGACCACGACGAGATAGTGACCGTGGGCGCGGTTCGGGGCGTGGCCCTCTACGACGCCCAGAAGCTTCGGGCCGTCGGCGGGTTCGATCCGTTCCTCCGGTCCCTCGAAGATATCGACCTCGGCTTCCGACTCGGCGAGTCAGGGTACCGCCTCTGTCGCCTCCCCGTCGTCGTCGCGGAACACCCGGTCGCGTCCGGGCCGACGGAACCCTTCCGGAGGCTTCGGAACGGGTACGTCACGGGGGCGGGACAGGCGATTCGAAAGTCGATAGACTCGCCGCGGCGATTCGTGCGCCACCTCTATCGGATGCGGAACAAGCTGTTCGTCGGGGCGTGGGGTGTGCTCGGCGCGTTCTCGCTCCTCTCGCCGATACTCCTCGTCGGGTGGCTCGGAATGACGGCGGCGGGGTTCTACGTACTCGCCTCGGAGAGAGGACTCACCGAAGCCGTGACCCTCATCCTCGGACAGATGCTGACGCTGTGCGGAATGATCTGGGGATTCCGCGACCCGGCGCGCCCGGCGAGCGAGTATCCGATCGACCGAATCGAGACGGTTCAGGTCGCGGAACCGCCGGTCCACACGTCCGCGAGCGAGTAAACGGGGCAGCGAACGCGGGGTCAGCGAACGTCCTCCGCGACGGAGCGCATCGTCTCGACGGTCAGCGCGGAGTCCCGACGGCGTTCGTCCAGATACTCCAGGATCGCTCGCACGCGCTCTCTGGTGTACTCGCGCCAGACGTTGTTCGGGTGGAGCCAGACGTGAAAGACGCCGTCTCGTTCGGCCGCCTGGTCGATTCCGCGCCTCGCCGCCCGGACGATGGGGTCGCCCACCACCGGTTCGGCGATTCGCTGGGCCGTCCCCTCGAAACTGAACAGGTACAGCGACGCGGGGACGTTCACGAGTCCGCGTTCGTCGACGCGCGGCGCGACGAGCAACGACCGCCGGTCGAGGGCCGTCCCGCCGGTCAGCGTCCGGAGGGGTTTCAGCGGCGAGTCGGCGTCGGTGACGGGCGAGACGCCCCGGTAACAGGTGAATCCGTGCTCCGCGAGTACGTCCCTGTGTCCGACGCTGTTTCGGGGGAAGGCGAACGAGTCGAGGTCGTAGCCGCGTTCGCGCGCGAGTTCGACGCACCGCCGCAGTTCCGCGTCCGCCCACGCGCGGTCGATTCGGTCGAACTCCGGGTGCGAGAAGGAGTGCGAGCCGAGTTCGTGGTCCGCCGACGCGTCCTCGACTGCCTCGACGAGGCCGTACCCGAACCGCTGGTCGGGGCCGAACCGCCCGGAGTCGCGTTCCTTCAAGAACCACCCGTCCGAGGCGGGGACGTCCGCGTGTTCGCCGTCGCAGTCGTCGAGCATGAGGTGACCGACGACGGCCCACGTCGCGGGGATATCGTACTCGTCGAACATCGAGAGGAGCGTTCGCCACCCGGAACGCGCGTGCCGGACGCGGTCGGGAGGGTCGTCGTAATCGACGTAGCCCCATCCGAGTTCGGCGTCGAGGGAGATGACGACGGAACCCATAGTACGTTCTCACCCAATCGAGAGATTGTTATTGGGCGCGTATTCGGCTAAATATACAACATTATTGAAACGACGAATCGCCCGCATCGAAGCGCTACCGGCCGCTGCGCCCGTCTCGCGGCACGGAGGATCTACCCATTGTATAACAAAGGCCGCCGGCCGACACCGAGTTTACGAGCGCGCCGTAACGCGCACCAGGAGAGACACATGATTCAACGAACGGACGTCGGGCGAGAGTCTCCTCCCGCGGACGGACCGCTCGCAACCGGACGAGGGAGCCGCCTCGCCGGGGCGAGCGGTCGAAACGACTGCGCAGGGAGCGTTCGCCGACGACGACGAGAACGGTCGGAGGGAGCGTATCGCGTGGTGAGCGACCGATGATGGGGGAGTTCACCTTCGAGAAGTACGAGGCACTCCTGCGGGCGAGCCTCGACGCCGGGTACGACCACCTCACCGTCCGCCAGTACCTCACGCGGAAGCGGGCGGACGAACTGCCGGAACGGTTCGTCGTCCACCGCCACGACGTGGACCGGAAGCCGGAGAACGCGCTGGCGATGGCGCGTCTTGAGGCCCGACTCGACGTTCCGAGCACCTACTACTTCCGGACGATAGAGAAGGTGTTCCGCCCGGAGTTGATACGCCAAATCGACGCTCTCGGCCACGAAATCGGCTACCACTACGAGGACATGGACCGGGCGGAGGGCGACGTGACGGCGGCCCACGAGAGCTTCGGCACCGAACTCGAACGCCTCCGCGAACTCGCGGAGGTTCGGACGGCGTGCATGCACGGCAATCCGCTCACGTCGTACGACAACCGCGACATGTGGGCCGCGGACCCCGAGGGGCAGTTCGAGGAGTACGGCCTCCTCGGGGAGGCGTACCTCTCGATGGACTTCGCCGACGTCATCTACTTCTCCGACACGGGCCGGACGTGGGAGGACGGCGCGTTGAAGATAAAGGACCACACCGTGGGCGAGGACGGAAAGCGACGGCAGGTCGGAGAGACGAGCGAACTGATTCGCCTCCTCGAAGACAGGGAGATTCCCCGCCTCTGTCTCCTCAGCCACCCGAACCGGTGGGCGAAGGACTCCACCGAGATGGTCGTCGAGAACGCGAAGGACTTCACGATGAACGCCGGCAAGCGCGTGCTCAACTTGGTGAGATGAGATGAGGGTACTGTTCGACGTCAACCACCCGGCGCAGGTTCACCTATTCAAGAACGCGTACTGGGAACTAGAAGCCGACGGACACGGCGTCCACGTCACCTCCCGCGAGAAGGAGATTACGACCGACTTGCTCGACGAGTACGGCATCGACCACACGCCCCTCACCGCCGAACGCGACGGCGGCGCGCCCGCACTCGCCGCCGAGTGGGCGAAGCGAGAGGCGAAGATGCTGTCTCTGGCCCGATCGTTCGACCCGGACGTGGTGGTGAGTCGCCTCAACCCGCCCGCGGTGCACGTCTCGCGGATGACCGGGAGCCGGAACGTCATCTTCAAGGACACCATCCTGCGCTCGCGGGTGATACGAGCGCTCTACCACGGCGCGACGTGCCCCTTCGTGGACAAGATATGCACGCCGCCGGGGTTCGACGTGCCCGTCCCCGCGCGGAAACACGACATCGTCGGCTTTCAGGAACTGTCGTACCTCCACCCCGACTGGTTCGAACCCGACGCCGACGTGCTCAGGGAGTACGGCGTCGAACCGGACGACCCCTTCTTCGTCCTCCGCTTCGCGGGGTGGGACGCCTACCACGACGTGGGGAGTCAGGGACTCTCGCCGGACGGGAAGCGAGAACTCGTCGAGTACCTCTCGGACCGGGGCGACGTGTACATCACGAGCGAGGAGGAACTCCCCCCGGAGTTCGAGGAGTACCGCATCTCCGTCCCCGCGCACCGGATTCACGACCTGTTGTACTACGCGGACCTGTACGTCGGCGACTCCCAGACGATGCCCACGGAGGCCGCACTCCTCGGCACGCCCGCGATACGCGCGAACTCCGTCGTCGGCGACGGCGACATGAACAACTTCGTCGAGTTAGAGGAGGAGTACGGACTCCTGTTCTCCTACGCCGACGAGGACGCGGCGATGCGGAAGATAGCCGAGATCGTCGAGAACCCCGAGAGCGACGACGCGTGGAAGGAGCGCCGACGACGACTCGTCGAGGACAAACCGGACGTGACGAACACGATGTTGGACCTCATCTACGACGCCGCCCACCGATGAGCGAGAGTACCGCACCGACGGACGAGACGGCCGAACCGTCGCACGAAACGAGCGAACCGCCGGAGCCAGACTCGCCGCCGACGGTGATGATTCTCGGTCGGCACCACGTGTACGCGCTGCAGATAGCCGCCGAACTCTCCCGCGACTTGGACGCGAGAATCGTCGGCGTCGGCGAGGAGCGGACGAACCCCATCGTGCAGTCGCGGTACTGCGACCAAAGCGTCGTCGTGCCGCCGGCGGAGGAGGACAGAGAGAGGCACGCGGCGTCCGTCCTCCGGGCGATAGAGCGATTCCGCCCCGACGCGGTCCTGCCCGTCGGCCACCTCACCGTCGAGGTGTTGGACGAGATTCGAGACGAGATTCCCGACGGCGTGGCGTTCCGCCTCCCGTCTTCGGACGCGTTGGAGACGGCCTTCGACAAGGGCGACACCGCCGCCGTCGGCGAGAGCGTCGGCATCCGGACGCCCGAGGAGTACGGCCGCCTGCCGACCGGTCCCGACGCCGACCCGCAGTTGGACGCGAGCGAACTGTCGTACCCCGTGTTCCTGAAGGCCGAGAAGGAGGCCGGCCGGAACATCGTCTCGAAAGTCGAGAGCGAGGCGGAACTGTGGGAGGCGTACGAGGAACTTCGCCACCGCGAGGAGGGCGGCGACATCATCGTCCAAGAGTACGTGGAGGGCGACGGCCACACCTACGCGATAGGGTTGCTGTTCGACGACGGGACGCCGGAGTTGGAGTTCGGACAGGACGAGGTGCGCTCCATCCCCCGCGAGGGCGGCACCGGAACCAGAGTGCGCGTCCTGCGCGACGAGGAACTCGCCGCGAAGTCGAAGGCACTCCTCGAAGCGCTAGAGTGGGACGGCGTCGCGCTGGTCGAGTACAAGCGCGCGGAGAACGGTGAGTGGGTGCTGATGGAGATAAACCCCAAGTTCTGGGCCTCCTACGCCCTCGCGAGTCGGTACGGCTACCGCTTCGCGAGCACCCTCGTGGCGAGCAGTCTCGGCCTCTCGCGGGAGTCGTTCGACGGGTCGCCGTCGGAGACGGGCGAGATGGTGTTCCCGCTTCGCGAGGTGTACTTCTCGCTGAAACACGACGAGGAGTCGCTTCCCCGGTCGCTCGCGTCGTTGGCGTGGCCGCCCGCGCGCGTTGATATCGACCCGAGGGACCTGCGCGCGTGGATCGCCCCGGGCGGACTGGCGACGTCGATGGGGTGGGCGCTGGACCTCTGGAGGGGCGGCGATGACCCGTTCTGACGCCCGAACCGACGGCGGGGACGGGGACGAGAGCGAGTTCGGCGGCGAAGGAGAGTCCGACCGTCGAACGCTCGTGCTCCTGATGCCCGCGGACGCGGTGAAAGCGACGGTCACGTTGCAGAGTCTCCTGTCGAGTGCGTCGTTCAGAGAGCGGTACGACCCGCGGGTGGTCGTGGACGGCGCCTCCGGGCGACTTGTCGATGCTCTCCGGCGGCGCGGCGTCCGGTACGCCGTCGCCGACGACCCGAGTTCGCCCGCCGGAGACGTGGCGGCGGTGACCGACGACGAGGAGTCGTTCGCGTATCTCGTCTCCTGCGGGTGGACGAAGCTGATTCCGGGCGACGTGATAGAGATGCCCGAGGTGGCGGCGCTGAACTGCCACGGGTCGTACCTCCCGGACTACCGCGGGCCCGCGATGCACCGCGTCCAGTGGGCCAACGGGAAGCGGTGGGGCGGCGCGTCCGTCCACTTCCTCACCGAGGAGTTCGACGATGGCCGCATCCTCTGTCGCGACAGGTTCAAAATCGGGCTGTTCGACACGCCGAAGGACATCCTCTGGCGGTCCGCGGAGACGACGGCGACGTTGCTCCGTGAGGCCCTGCTCTTGGTCGAAGACGGCTACGAGGGCATCGAGAACGCCTCGGGCAGTTACTACTCGCTGGCGGAGTGGCGAACGGTCCTCGTCCGCGGCGCGGTCAACCGAGCGCTCTGGGCCCTCGGGTCGGACGCGCGGTGGGAAATCCCGCCGGAGTGAGCGGCGGACCCCTCGTTATCGCGGACGGTCACGGGACGAGAACTGTTATCCGGCCGTTAGTGCGGGGGTGACGGTGTAGTCCGCTATTAACAAAACATCCCGAAGCCGCTACCTTCGGATATGTTTAGAGAAGTCTCCGCCGCTCACCGCCTCCCCAGGGCGGGTGAGAACGTGATGTCCCCGGTTCGTCACCAGCGCCGCGTGTCCGGAAAGCGCGAAACGACGGTCGAGTCCCCCCGTTCGCCGACACACCACAGATGATACGAACGTTGCAACTCGTCACGACGCGGAGGCCGTTCTTCGAACAGCAGGTGGACGTGTTGGAGGACGAGGGCGTCGTCTGCGACGTGGTGACGGTGCCGCGCCCGCCGGAGGGCACCCGGTCGCTCCGGCAGTACGCCTCGTTCTACCGCGACACGCTCCGAGAGGCGTGGAACGGCGACTACGACATCGTACACGCGAACTACGGGCTGACCGCCCCCGCCGCCCTCGCCCAACCGACCCGTCCGGTCGTCCTCTCGCTTTGGGGATCGGACGTGATGGGACAGTACGGCGCGCTCAGCGAGTGGTGCGCGCAGTTGGCCGACGCCGTCATCGTGATGTCCGAGGAGATGCGCGACGAACTCGGCGTCGAGTGCACCGTCGTCCCGCACGGCATCGACATGGACCTCTTCTCGCCCGCGCCCAAGGGACGGGCGCGCGAGGAACTCGGGTGGGCGCGCGACGGGAACCACGTGCTGTTCCCGTACGACACGACGCGCGACGCGAAAGATTACCCCCGGGCGAAGCGCGTCGTCGAACGCGCCGAGGAGCGACTCGGCGAGGACATCGAACTCCAGACGATTTCGGGCGTCCCGCACGACCGGATGCCGACGTACATGAACGCCGCCGACGCCCTCCTTCTCACCTCCAAGTGGGAAGGGTCGCCGAACTCCGTGCGTGAGGCACTCGCCTGTAACTGCCCCGTCGTCACGACGGACGTGGGCGACATCGCGGAGTACGCCGACGAGATACCGGGCGCCGTCGTCAGCGACGACGACGAGGAGTTGGCCCGCGGCGTCGCCGACGCGGCGGCCGGCGGCGAGGAGTTCGACGGGCGGGAGTACGTACAGGAGTACAGCCTCGAACGGATGGGCGAGAACATCCTCTCGGTGTACGAGAGCGTTCTCGACGCCCCGAGAGCGGGGGCGGGGGTGAGCGCATGAAGCACACCCACGACCTGCTGAGCCGCCAACTCGACGTTCTCGCGGCGGCAGTCGGACTGATACTCGCCTTCCTCCTGTTCTTCCTGCGGTTCTACTCCTCGCAGATATACATCACGACGATTCCGGTCCTCCTCGGCGTGGCGTGCCTGCTCTACCTGTTCATCGCGTGGTACGACAGGCAGGAGACAGAGCTGCCGCGCCTCGGCGTCGCGTTCACGAAACTCTCCGTCGCGGCGGTCGCGGTCGGCATCGCCGGCTTGCTCCTCATCGCGCTTCAGGCGGGGACGCGGACGCCCCTGTTCCTCCTTTCGAGCGGCGTCGTCGCCTCGCTCATCCTCTTTCAGGCGCTCTTCACCGACGAAGCCGAGTTCAGGCCGTGGCTGTTGCTCGCGGAGATAACGGCGCTCGCCGTTGTCGTCCGGTTCGTCGGACTGTACACCACGCCGGGGTTCATCGGCATCGACAGCTGGACGCACATCGGCGAGTACGCCGCCTCGATTCTCCGGGCGGGGTCGCTGTCGGCCATCTCGGACGTGAAGTACGTCGCCGCGCCGTTGTACCACCTCCTCGTCGTCGTCGCCACCGAGTTCCTCGGCGTCTCGATGCGGCAGGCCCTGTTCCTCACCGTCGGCACGGTCATGTCCGTCTTCTTCCTTCTCGTCTACAGCATCGCGCGGTTCTTCGTCACGCCGCGGTGGGCGGTGTTCGCGGTCGGACTGTTCGCCGTCGGCGACCACATCGTCCGGTGGGGACTGCACCTCATCCCGACCAGCCTCGGTCTGGCGCTGTTCCTCGGCGTCGTGTACGCGTTGGTCCGCGTCTTCCACCTCGACGCGACGGCGCGCGACTACGCGGCGGTGCTGTTCTTCGGTATCGGCGTCATCCTCACCCACCAGGTGTCTGCGTTCGTGACGCTCGTCCTCCTCCTGTCCGCGGGGGTGGCGACGCTCCTCTTCGCGTTCGACGTGATGCCGCGGACGGGGTGGTCGAGCGTCCGCGCGACGGACCCGAAGAAACTCCTCGGCGTCGTCGGCGTCTACACCGTCGCGCTCGCGGTCAACTGGATGTTGACGCCGATAAGCGGAACGTCGTTCGTCACGCGGATGCTCGTCCTCGTGCAGGTGACGCTCGCTCGCTCCGCGGGCTTTCTCAACCTCGCCGGCGGGAGCAGTTCGGCCGCGGCCGGGGCGCAGGGTCCGCTCGCGCCGTACATCCCCTACATCAACGAGCTCGGCTTCTTCCTCCTGTTCTTCCTCACGGTGTTCGGCTCGCTGGTCGTCCTCAACCGCAACCGCCTGCGCGAGTCGGGCGTGACGCTCATCGTCGCCACCGTCGGGATGATGGTCTTCGCGTACATCCTGCCGGTGTTCGGCATCCGGACGTTCCTCCCCGGACGCTGGATAGCGTTCATGTACGTCCCGATGGTCGTCATCGGGACGGTCGGACTGTACGCGCTCTCGCGGAATCTCCCGTCGAGGGGCATCGTCGCCGCCGTCGTGGTGTTCGCGTTGGTGTTCCCGGGCGCGATGCTCGTCGCGGACAAGGCGACGATAGACGACCCCGTGTTCGACAACTACACCCCCCGGTACTCGAACACGGAGTCCGAACTGGCGGCGATAAACACCATCCAGGCGACGAACCCGTCGCCGAGCGCACCCATCTACACGGACCACCCCTACCGAGCGATGATAACGCGCGCCGGGGGACACTTGGCGGTGCCGATAGAGTTGAACGACAGGGGTGAACCCGTCGCGCAGGGCGTCACCGTCTACAGGGAGTACCAGTCCTCCGGCGCGTCGATGTACGCGACGGGCGAAGGGGACGCGGTGGTGATACGCGACTTCTCGGCCCGAGAGATCTGTCCGTCGGACCAGAACCTGCTGTACGACAACGGCGACGTGCTGATGTGTTCGGTCGCGACGGGGTGACGCCCCCCTCGAACGCGGTTTCGCGGGCGCGACGGCGTCGACGTCCGGCGCTATGCGTCGTATAACAAAGCCTCCTCCCCCATCACGCCGTGCTATGGCAGAGAAGCGAACGTCGCAGACGTCGCGCGCTGGCCGCCCGTGGGACTTGGTCGTCGTCGTACTGGCGACGCTACTCGCCGCCGCGATGGTCTTCGTCCCATTCTTCTCGGGGTCCCTGATTCAGATCGTCTTCGTACTACCGCTCCTCATCTTCTTGCCGGGGTACGCCTTCGTATCCGCACTCTACGTCAGGCAGGCCGCGGTGCGGGAGACGACGGACGAAGAGACGACGGACGAGGAGACGACGGACGAAGAGGTGATTCCGCGGTTGGCGCGTGGACTCGACTCGCCGGCGAGGGTCGTCCTCTCGGTTCTCGCCAGCGTGATACTCGTCCCGATGACCGCCCTCCTGTTGAACTTCACGCCGTTCGGCGTTCGGCGCATCCCGGTTCTCGTCGCGGTGACGGCGCTCACGCTGGCGTTCGCGATAATCGCCGTCGCGCGCCGGTCGTCCGTCCCCCGACGGGAGCGATTCGCTCCCGCCGTCCCGTCAGTCGGCGCGGGCGGGTGGTCGTTCCGCGGCGACTCCGCCGTCGGAACGGCCCTGAACGTCGTCGTGGTGGCGAGCCTCTTTCTCGCACTCGCCACGACGGCGTACGCCCTCGCCGCGCCGCCGGCCCCGCAGGGGGAGTCGTTCACCGAGTTCTACATCCTCTCGGAGAACGAGACCGGAGAACTCGTCGCGAACGACTACCCGAAGGACCTCACCGTCGGCGAACCGACGCAACTGACCGCGGC
This sequence comes from Halopelagius fulvigenes, assembly GCF_042662625.1. Lineage (GTDB taxonomy): Archaea > Halobacteriota > Halobacteria > Halobacteriales > Haloferacaceae > Halopelagius > Halopelagius fulvigenes. The sequence goes on along the minus strand of NZ_JBHSXH010000001.1, from coordinate 57,079 downwards.
GGTGGAGAACCGCGAGGAGCACTCCCAGCAGTACACCGTCGTCGTCCTCGAACAGCGCGTCGAATCGAACGGGACCGGAAACGATACGCGGGTGGTCGAGAGCGAGGAGTTACGGCGTCTGAACGCCAGCGTCGAGAGCGGCGAGACGGCGTACCTTAACCACTCGGTGACGCCGACGATGAGCGGAGACGACGTCCGCCTGACGTACCTGCTGTACCGCGGCGACGCGCCGGCGAACCCGACGGCGGAGAACGCCTACCGGAACCTCAGGCTGTACGTGGACGTCACCGGGGGTAGTTCCGGTTCCGGTTCCAGTTCCAGTTCTGGCTCCGGTTCCGGTTCCTGACTCCCCGAACGACCCTCGCCGCCGAACGTCGTATTCTCACCCCTGTTAACGCCAGGTTAGCGACGGAGCGATGCGCCGAAATCCCGGACGCGGGTTGTATGTAGAGAATAACAATGCCCTGAGGAGGGGTACGCTGACCGTATATGGGACACCGCCGCGGTCGGACGCAGTTCGCGGCGCGTACTTTCACCACAATGTACAAGGAACACGCAGTTGGCGTCGTCGTACCAGCGTACAACGAAGAACCGTTCGTCTACGACGTTCTCGCGACGGTTCCCTCGTTCGTAGATAGGGTGTACGTCATCGACGACGACTCCACCGACGGGACGTGGGACGAGATTCGGCGGTTCGTCGAGGAGGACGACGAGGGGCGAGTCGTGCCGATTCGACACGAGGAGAACCGCGGCGTCGGGGGTGCCATCAAGACGGGCTATCTCCGGGCGAGAGACGACGAGATGGACGTGACGACGGTGATGGGCGCGGACGGGCAGATGGACCCCGACCAGTTGAGCACCGTCATCGAACCGATAATCGAGGGCGACGCCGACTACGCGAAGGGGAACCGACTGCTGGACGCCGAGGACAGGGAGGATATGCCCACGTTCCGGTTCGTCGGCAATGTCATCCTCACGTACCTCACGAAGATATCGAGCGGGTACTGGGGCATCGGCGACCCACAGAACGGCTACACGGCCATCTCGCTGCGGGCTCTCGAAGCCGTCGACGTAGAGGAGATGTACGAGTTCTACGGCTACTGCAACGACCTGCTCGTGAAACTCAACGTCGCGGGGATGCGCGTCGTGGACGTGCCGGTGCCCGGGATATACGAGGACGAGGAGAGTCACATCCGGTACTCGACGTACATCCCGAACGTCTCGCGGATGCTGTTCCGAAACTTCCTGTGGCGCATCACCGTCCAGTACCTCCCGGCGGGCGTCTACGCTCCGGCGGCGCTGTACGGACTGAGCCTGTTCGCCGGACTCGCCGGAGTCGCGAGCGTCGCGCGTTCCGCCGTCGAACGCGACGGTAAGTCGAACGGCGGCGTCGTCAGGTTCGCGCTCAGCGCCGCGTTCGTCCTCGTGGCGATGGTGGCAGACAAGCGCATCAACGACCACCTCGACTCGCGCTACGACCGCGAGGAGGAGGCCTAGCGGCCGGCGCTGTCACTCCTCGGTATCGTCCGCGAACGACGACGCGTCGGGCAGGTCGGCCACGTCGTCCTCCACGCCGACGTACGTCGCGTCCGCCACGCCGTCGTCGAACGCCTCGCCGTTCGGGTACTCTTTGACCGTCAGGATGCGCCCGTCCGCCAGGGCGAAGACGACTTCGCGCGTCCCGTCGGTGTGGCGGTACTCGTCACCCTTCGAGGTGTCCTCCGGCTCGTACGTCATACGAACTATTAGAGTTCTGAAATATATAGTCTTTTGTGCCGCGAGATTCGGCTTCGGTCGGTCGAACAACACCTTCCGTGCGGCGACAGTCCGGAGAAGCTGACGGCGAGCGGGCCGTTCGCCGGAATGGTCAAAAACCCGAAGCTAATCGCCGAAACGTCTTGTTTTTCCGACCGGAAGAGGAGTCATAACGATTGGCCTCGTAGGGGAGAGTACAGACAATGTTGGAGCCGCAGGTACGTACTGGCGTCGAGACGAGTTCTGTGCACGGGGAGGACGCGGCATGAACCGCCGCCAGTTCCTGAAATACGGCGGGCTGTCCGCCCTCGGCGTCGCTGTGGCCGGATGCGGCGGAAAGCAGGAGACCGGGACGACGGAGGGACCGCAGAGTCCGGTCAGCGTCGAACCTGACGTCGAGAACCCCAGTTCGTTCCGCAGTCGGTTCAGTACGGTCAAGAACGTCATAGACGCCGGAATCGATCCGAGTGCCGACGGTCCCATCGACGGTGAGTTGAACGAACTCCTGGGGGACGACACGCTGCTCATCTTCCCCAAGGGCGAGTACACGCTGAAGAAACTCCGCGTCAGCGGCTACAACAATCTCGGCCTCGTCTCGAAGAAGGGAGCGACGCCGACCATCGTTCCGGCCGCCCCGTCGGACGAGATAAACAACCAACTCGTCCAGTTTCTCGACGTCAAGCGGTTCTACATGGACGGGTTCGACTTCGACTTCACGAAGGACGGGTTCGGCGGCGTCGTCCGCGTCCGCGGGGAGGGGAACTTCGTCGCGCGGAACCTCACGATACGGGGGAAGATGCCGGACAAGGACCTCCCGAGCAACCCGGCGGCGTTCCACTTCGAGCAGTTCGACAGGTCCAGTCGCGGCGTCGTCGAGAACGCCGTCGCGAAGGACGGCGGCCACCAAGGCGGGAACGCCATCGGAATCTACGTGGGGAAGGACCACTCGGGCGAACTCGTCCTGCGGGACTGCGACATCCGGCAGTTCCCGAACAACGGACTCTACGCCTCCGCGCCCGGCCGAAACGAACCAAACTTCGTGGGCAAAGACGGCCCCGTCCACGTCGAGGGCGGACTGTACAAGAACAACAACATCGCCAACATCCGCATCGGTTCGACCAACTCGACGGTCAAGAACGCTCGCGTCGTCGCCGACAAGGAACCGCCGTACCCCGAGGGGTCGCTGAACGTGCGGGGAATCCGCCTCAGGGGAAAGCACGGACAGGTCGTCGAGAACTGCGACATAAAGTTCGGCAAGAACGGCGGCAGGGGGTTCGGCGCACTCGTCTTCCACCCCGATGCGGGACGTGCGACGGTTCGGAACACGAAGATAGAGGTGAACAGGGACGACATCCCCGCCATCAACGCGCTTCCGCTTCAACGGTCCGGCGCGCCCACCGGTTCGACGTTCAAGAACGTCGAGGTCACCGGCACCGCCGCGAACGGCCGCGCCGTCTCCATCGAGAGTCGCGACGGCGTCTCCTTCGAGAACTGTCGCGTCGTCCAGCGCGGACGGAAGCGGACGGGATTCTCCTTCTTCGACTCGGACAACTGTTCGGTCACCGGGACGACGATAAAGGTGACCGGAAAGCCGATACTGAAGGTGAACTCCTCTATCAACACGAAGGACCTCTCCATCGAACGGATTCGGTTCAGCGCGTAACGCCGGCGGCGCGTCGTCAGTCGAAGTTCCGTCGGAGGGTCTCCTCCGACGGCGTCATCCGCTTCCGATGGTGTAGACTCTGTGCCCCGTCTCTGTCCCGGCGAGGGCGTCCCGTCCGTCGATTATCACGAGGTCGTCGAAGGCGTCCCAATCGAGCGTCAGGAACTCCTCGTGGGGCGTGACGAGGACGACGGCGTCGGGGTCGGTCCCCGTCACCTCGTCGCTCTCGACGGGCGTCGCGTCGAACTCCTCGAAGTCAGACCCCGAGAGCATCGGGTCCGAAGCGAGGACGTTCGCGCCGAGGCCGGAGAGCCGTTCGATGATGGGTTTCGCGGGCGTCGCCGCCGTCTCAGCGACGCCGGGACGGTAGGTGAGACCCAACACGAGGACGGTTGCGTCGGACGCGTCCCGACCGGTCGCGTCGAGTTCCTCGCGGACCTTCCGGACCGTGAACTCGGGCATGCTGTCGTTGACCTCCCGAGCGGTGTGGATGAGCGGCGTCTCGCTCTCCACCCGGCTGGTGACGAAGTACGGGTAGTAGGGGATGCAGTGACCGCCGACGCCCGGTCCGGGGTCGTGGATGTCGCAGAACGGTTGCGTGTTGGCCGTCTCGATGGCCTCGTTCACGTCGATGTCGAGTTCGTCGCGGATGCGGGCCAGTTCGTTCGCCAGCGCGATGTTCACGTCACGGTAGAGCCCCTCGAACAGTTTGACGGACTCCGCCGTCGTCGCGTCCGAGACGGGGAGCACCTCGTTTGAGGTTATCTCGCCGTAGACGACCTCCGCCACGCGGGTGCTCTCGTCGTCGATGCCGCCGACGACTTTCGGGTGCGACCCGCGGATGTCCTCCAGCGCTCGTCCGCTGGAGGTCCGTTCCGGGCAGAACGCGACGCCGTACTCGCCGGGTTCGAGGCCGCTCTCCTCGCGGACGAGGGAGGTGACCATCTCCTCGCACGTCCCCGGCGGGACGGTGCACTCCACCACGACGGTGTCGCCGGGGTCGATGCCCGCCCCAATGCCGCGGACCACCGCCTCCAACGCCGAGAGGTCCGGCGTCCGGTCGTCCGTCAACGGCGTCGGGACGATGACGACGTGGTGGGCGGCGTCGGCCGCCGCCTCGTCGATGGCCGTCGTCGCGCGGAGGTGGCCGCGTTCGACCTGTTCGGCGACGAGTTCGTCCAGTCCGGGTTCCCGGTCCACGTGGCACTCCCCGCGGTTGATTCCCTCGACGACGTCCTCGTCGATGTCCACGCCGACGACGTTGCCCGTCGTCTCCGCGTAGACGCCCGCGAGGGGGAGTCCCATCTTCCCGAGTCCGTAGACGGCGACCGGAACCGACCCGTCGAGGAACGCCTCGCGCCGTTCCGCCTCCGAGAGGGGGGCGTCGTAGAGTCCCGTCACGCTACCACCGCGCCTCTATCTGTTCGGGGCGCTTCCCGGTCGCCTCGTCTCGAATCCGCTGTGCGACTTCGATGGCGCGGATGCCGTCTTCGGCGGTGACGACGGGTTCCTCGCCGTGTTTCACCGCCTCAACGAACGACTGGAGTTCGCGCTTCAGCGGTTCGCCCGTGTTCACCATCGGCCGTTCGGTGACGCTCTCATGTCGGTAGCGGATGGTGCCGTCGTCGCGCCTGTACTCGGGGTGCGACTGGCGGTGGATGCGAACCGACTGGTCGATGTAGTCGATGTTGACGAGGCAGTCCTCCGCCGTGATTTCGAGCGTCCGAATCTTCCGCTGCGTGATTCGGCTCGCCCGGAGCGTGCTGACGAGTCCGTCCTCGAACGCTATCTGGGCCGTCGCGTACCGTTTGTCCTCCGTTCCGGTGGCCGACAGCGACTCTATCTCCGACCCGGCCATCGCCAACAGCACGTCGATGTCGTGGATCATCAGGTCCATCACGACGTCGTCGCCGCTCTGACGACCCTCCACCGGCGGACCGAGGCGGTTCGCCGTGACGGCGACGGGTTCGATGTCCGACAGCAGGTCGAACAACGCCGAGACGGCGGGGTTGAACCGCTCGATGTGTCCCACCTGCAGCACCACGTCCCGTTCGTCGGCGAGGGCGGCGAGTTCCCTCCCGACCTCCACGTCATCCACGAACGGCTTCTCCACGAGGACGTGCACGCCGGCCTCGATGCAGTCGCGGACGATCTCCGCGTGGTACTTCGTCGGGACGGCGACGGACACCACGTCCGCGCGTTCCAACAGTTCCGCTCGGGAGAGCGCCGACGTGCCGTACTCCTCCGCGACGGACCACGCCCGTTCCTCGTCCGCGTCCGCCACGCCCACGAGGTCGGTGCTCGCGAGTCCGGAGTACACCTGCACGTGGTTCTGCCCCATCGACCCGACGCCGACGACGCCGGCGGTGACGTCCGGGTCTCTCATCGAACCACCTCCCGAACCGCGCCGGCGATGTCGCGGGCGTCGTCGGACGAGACGCCCGGATGCACGGGTAAGGAGAGAACCTCCTCGGCCGCCCTCTCGCTCTCGGGGGCGTCGGCGGTGGCGTCCTCGTAGGCCTCCTGTCGGTGGATCGGAACCGGGTAGTAGACGGCGGCGTCGATGTCGCGTTCGGCGAGCGCCGACTTGAGGCCGTCCCGGTCCTCGTACCGAATCGTGTACTGGTGGAAGACGTGCGTACGGCCGTCCGGAACCGTCGGCGTCCGAACCGGCGTATCGGCCAGTTCCTCCGTGAGAGTCTCGGCGTTCGACTGGCGACGCTCCGTGTACGTCGGCAGGCGGTCGAGTTGGACGCGCCCGATGGCGGCGGCGATGCTCGTCATCCGGAAGTTGTGACCCACCTCCGCGTGCTCGTAGCCCTCCGTGCGCCCGTGGTCCACGAACTGGGCGGCGTTGGCGGCGACGTCGGGGTCGTCGGTCGTTATCATGCCGCCCTCGCCGGTGGTCATGTTCTTCGTCGGGTAGAAGGAGAAGCAGGCGGCGTCGCCGAAGGTACCGACGCGTTCGCCGTCCACCGTCGCGCCGTGCGCCTGCGCGGCGTCCTCGACCAGCGCGAAGTCGTACTCGTTGGCGAGTTCCCGGAGTCGCTTCACGTCCGCCGGGAGGCCGTACAGGTGAACCGCCACCACGGCGTCCACCCGGTCGCCGTCGCGGAGGCGTTCCTCCAGTCGATCGGGGTCGATGTTGTACGTCTCAGGGTCGATGTCGACGAACGCCGGTTCCGCGCCGGCGAGGGTGATGGCGTTGGCGGTGGCGATGAACGTGAAGGGCGTCGTCACGACTCGGTCGCCGGGACCGACGTCGAGCGCTTCGAGCGCGGCGTGGAGCGCCGTTGTCCCGTTCGCGGTCGCTACCGCGTACTCCGCACCACAGTACGAGGCGAACTCGTCCTCGAAGGCCCGGACTTCCGGGCCGTCCGCAAGCATACCGCCCTCGATGACCTCTGTTACGCGCTCTATCTCGTCTTGCCCGAGTTGCGGGTTGGAGATTGATATCGTCATTACCGGATGTGGTTTTCTTCGTCGAGTGGTTCTGGGAGCGGACGGTGCTCGGCGGGGACACCGATGGCCAACGTCTCGGGGGGTACGTCCTCGGTGACGACGGCCCCCGCGGAGACGAACGACCCCTCGCCGACGGTCACGCCGGGGAGAATCGTCGCGTTCGCGCCGACCGAAACGTCGTCTTCCAACGTCGGCCCGACCAACTCCACGTCCTGTCGAACCGGGTAGGGGTCGTTCGTCAACACCGCGCCGGGGCCGACGAACACGTCGTCGCCTATCGTCGTCTCCGCCGGGACGTAGACGCGGGTTTGGAGGCTCACGCCGGAACCGATGGTCGTCCGGCCGTCCACGACGGTAGCTGTCCCAACCAACACGTCGTCGCCGATAGTAGTCTCTTCACGGATGAGGACGTTGTGGCCGGTCGTGAACCGGTCCCCGATCTCGACGTCCGAGTAGACGATGCTCCCGGAGCGAATCGTCGCTTCGTCGCCGATTATCGGGTCGGCTCCGTCTCCCTCCCCGATCGTCACACCGTCGTGTATGTCTGAATCCCTACCTAATTGATTAGTCATCTATCGCTACTCTCAGGACCGGAATTCGGGGTCTTTTGGCCGTGATTCATTCATTTCTAAATTTCTCTGAGTCCGCAACGTCTTCTGAAGTGATATTGTTCTGACAGACATACAAATACACAAGTCCGATCCGCTTAGTTACCCCGAATGTAATGGGTGAGACGGAGGGCGGCCCCGGAAGCCCCTACATTCGCCGCCGTAGGGCGCGTACCGCGTCGTCTCCGACAATAAACGGAGATGTACCTTATTTAAAACGTGAATTTAATGCGGTAGAGTGAAAGACCCCCGAACGGCCGACTGAGGGACGTTTCGGGACTCGTAACGTTCTTTTCCTGCGGTCGCTCAGTCAACGGGCGTGGAAGTTACTATTCGGTGTTACGGGGGGGTCGCGGAGGCGGTGGGGGAGCGTTCGCTCTCCCGCGTCCTCGAACCCTCGTCCACCGTCGGCGACGTGGTCGACGGCCTCGCCGCCGAGTTCGACGGCTTCGAACCCCGGACGTTCTCGGACGGGTTGACCTACCGGGTGAACGGGGGGCACGCGGACCGTGCAACGGGTCTCAGCGACGGCGACGCCGTCGTCCTCTCGGAGGCGCCGCGGGAGGAGTGACCGGCGGACGGGCCGAGGTAACGTCACCTTATGCGACGATAGTCGAAAAATTCCGAGTATCTGTTTAAATTCTTCGTTCTATAAGAAATAATCGAGGTAAATGTCAAATAACAAACCCACCCCGGTACATGGACACGGTGTGGAATACGACCAAAACGAGGACCGAGAACGGGCGGACGGCGCGGAAACTAACGACAGTCGCAGGCGATTTCTCGCGGGATCCGCGGGCGCGCTTGGAGCAGTGGCGCTCGGCGGTGCGTTCGGCACCGGGTCGGCGCTGGCCACCGACAACGAGAGCGACGAATCGGCACCGCAGGAGCCGATGGACGACGTCTTCGAGGACGACATCGCCGTCCTCAACTACGCGCTGACCCTCGAATATCTGGAGGCCGCCTTCTACCGGCGGGCTCTGGAGAAGATGGACCAAAACGAGTTGCTGTGCAACTACCTTGATGTACTGCCCGAGTCGGTCCGAGAGCGGATCTACGACGAACTCACCGTCATCCGGGACCACGAGGAGACCCACGTGGAGTACCTCACCGAGGTCATCAATGACTTGGGCGGCGAACCCGTCGAAGAGCCAGAGTTCGACTTCGGGTCAACCGTCGAAGACCCGGTCGAGTTCATCCAGACCGCTGCGGTACTCGAGGACACGGGCGTCGGGGCGTACGCGGGCGCCGCGCCGTCCATCGAGAACCAGGACCTCGTCCCGCCGGCACTCAGTATTCTCAGCGTCGAGGCCCGCCACGCCTCGTTCGTGCGCGAACTCGCCGGTGAGATAGGGTTCCCCGAAGCGTTCGACGACCCCCTCCCGAAGGACGTGGTTCTCGAACGGGCGAGCCAGTTCATCGTAGAAGAGTAGACCGGACGCGACGGCGAGTACCGCAACGACCCTCGGACCCTCCTCGTCCCCGTTTTACCGAACCCTCTTCTCGGATAGCGGAACGCCCGTCGAAAAATCGGAGTGGGTCGGAGACGTGGCCTCGCATCGAACGCGCCCTCGAAGCGGTGCGTTACTCCTCGTCTTCCTCGTCGTCGCGCATCTCACCGAGTCGGCTCACGAGGTCGTCGGTCGAAACGTCGGACTCGACGCTGACGGAGCCGTCGTGGTCGTTCTCGTGGACGCTGACGCCCTCACCTTCGTCCTCGTCGTCGTCGGTCGGTTGCTGTTGCTCGGACTCGTCGTAGCTTCCAAAACCCATACAACAACATCGCGGGGCACACAAAAAAGCAGTCCGGTACGACGGCGACGGAGCGTCCTCAGTCGTCCGCCGGCGCCGGACGGGTGAGAGATCCCTCCTGCCACGTCCCCCGCCGGTACCACGCGACGGCGATGACCGCGCCGATGGCGTTCGAGACGGCGAAGGCGAGCCAGATACCCGACGAACCGAACTCCTGAGCGCCGAACCACGCCACAGGGAGGCGGATGAGGCCGAGCATCGTGATGGAGATGGCCGCCGCGGTGAGCGTCTCGCCCGCGCCGCGGAAACTCCCCGTGTACGAGCGCATGATGCCGATGAAGCCGAACGTCGGCGCGACGTAGCGGAGGAACGACGCGCCCACGTCTACGACCGCCGGGTCGGTGGTGAAGACGGCGATGACCGGCCGCGCGCCGAACCACGCGACGACGCCGAGCAGGCTCAACACGACGAACATCACCTTCGCCGCGAAGTTCGCGCTCTGTGCGGCCCGGTGCTCCTTCCCCGCGCCGATGTTCTGACCGGTCATCGTCTCGACGCCGCGGGCGACGGCTATCGCGGGCAGGAAGATGACCGAGAACACCCGCGTCCCGATGCCGTACGCGGCGACAACGGTGGGCGGGAACATCGCGACGATGATCAAGAGCAGGTTGATAGAGAGCGCCCGCCCCGTCACTTCGACGGAGGCGGGGACGCCGATATCGACGAGTTTCCGCGCGAACGCGACGTCCGGGCGCATCTGCGAGAGGCGAATCTGGACGCCGCGGACGCCCCGAAACATGATAGCGAGGCCGACGATGAGCGCCAACGCGCGCGAGAACACCGTGGCGATGGCCGCCCCTTCGATACCCGACCCGGTGAATCCGGTCATCGCCAGCAGTTGCGACTCGACGCCGCGGAGTCCGAGCATGCCGAACAGGGGGTTGTTCTCGAACCCGAAGATGAGAAACGGGTCGAGGAAGATGTTCAGCACCACCGACCCGAACATCACGAGCATCGGCGTGATGGTGTCGCCGTACCCCCGCATCAGCGATATGAACACGAGGAAACCGAACATGAACGGCAACCCGAGCGAGATGACCTCCATGTAGTCCGTCGCGAGGGGGAGCACCTCTGGCGACGCGCCGAGAACGTCGAGGAACGTCTCGACGGCGAAGAAGCCGCCGACGCCGAGGAACACCGACCCGACGAGCGTGATGACTACCGTCTGCGAGGCGGCGTACTCGGCCTCCTCCTCCTCGTCTGCGCCCGTGTGCTGGGCGACGAGAACGCTCCCGGCGACGGAGAGCCCCATCCCGAGCGCGATGAGCAGAAACACCATCGGGAAGCCGAAACTGATGGCCGCCAAGGCGTTCGTGCTGTACTGGCCGAGCCAGAACGTGTCCGCGAGGTTGTACGCCGTCTGGAGGAGGTTCGTGATGACGATGGGGAGCGAGAGGTAGAAGAGCGGCCAGCCGATGCCGCCCTCGGTGAGGTCGAACTCCTCTCGCCCCTTGAACACGCTCCCGAGGCGGTCTCTGAGGGTCATTCGAGGGTCACCACCGTCGTCTCTCCGGCGACGAGTCGTTCGTCGATGTGGCGGTGGATGACGGCCGCGCTCCGTTCGAGGGAGTGACCGGCGGCGACGTGCCGCATCTGGACGCCCTTGAGGTACGTCGCCAGCAGCGACGCCGCTTCGTCGGGGTCCACGTCGGCGCGGAACGTGCCGTCTTCGACGCCCGCGGCGACGAGCGACCGAAGCCGCGAGACGAACGCCTCGTCGAAGCGTTCGAGCCGTTCGCGGTAGTCCTCGTCGTGGGGGGCCTGCGCCTGAATTTCGAGCAGCGCCGTCTGGAAGCCGTCGCTCCGCGGTTCCGGCGGCGTCACCATCGTATCGACGAGAGAGTGGAGACGCTCGGCCGGGTCCTCGCCGTCGGGGGCGGCGATTCGTTCCTCGAACCGGTCGAGGAGGTGTTCGAGAAAGGAGACCAACAGGTCGTGTTTGCCGTCGAAGTGGTAGTGGAGCGCCGACTTGCTCAGTTCCGACTCGTCCGCGATGTCCTGCATCGTCAGCTCCGCGTACCCGCGTTTGCAGAGCGCGCTGTGCGTCGCAGCCATGATTTCGTCAACGGCGTCTGTCGTCATTCTGTCTCTGACTGACCGGTTAGTCAGTGTCTGTGCTAACTGACTGGCCGGTCAGTGAAAAGCCTTGCACCTTCGGACGAACGGTCGGCGGGCCGCCGACGCGCCCGCCGAACGGTCTGCCCCTTCGTCAAGCGTTTTGGTGACGGCCCGCACACCGAGTTCGCATGGACCTTCGACTCGACGGAAACGCGGCGCTGGTGACGGCATCGAGCAGCGGCCTCGGAAAGGCGGCGGCGCGGGCACTCGCCGCGGAGGGCGCGAACGTCGTGATGAACGGGCGCGACGAGGACCGACTGGACGACGCCGTCGCGGACGTCCGAGCGGACGCCGCCGAGGGCGCGACGGTGGTCGGCCAACCCGGCGACCTGACCGTCCCCGAGGACATCGAGGCGTTGGTGGACCGGACCGTCGAGGAGTTCGGCGGCATCGACCACCTCGTCACCTCCGCGGGCGGCCCGCCCAGCGGACCGTTCCTCGAGACGACGGACGAGGACTGGTACGACGCGTTCGACCTCCTCGTGATGAGCGTCGTCCGCCTCGTCCGCGAGTCGGCGGACCACCTGCGCGCCGACGGCGGCGGAACCATCGTCAACATCACCTCCCGAAGCGTCAAGGAGGCCATCGACGGCCTCGTCCTCTCGAACTCGGTTCGGATGGGCGTCATCGGACTGGAGAAGACGCTCTCGAAGGAGCTCGCCCCCGAGGTTCGTGCCAACGCCGTCCTGCCGGGGTCCCACGAGACGCCGCGCATCGAGGAACTCATCGAACAAGGCGTCGAACGCGGCGACTACGACTCCTACGAGGAGGGATTGGACGACTGGGGCGACGACGTTCCCCTCGGTCACATCGGCGACCCGATGGACCTCGGCCGGACCGTCGCGTTCCTCTCGTCTCCGCTCTCGGAGTACCTCAACGGCGTGGCCGTTCCCATCGACGGCGGGGCCGGGGCTTCGAACCTCTGAGCGGCCGAAAATCGTCGGACGCGGCGCAGGGATCCTACGGCGTCACTGCACGCCGCGGACCTTGTCGCCGAACTTCTCTTTGACCTTCTCCAGTTTCGGCGGAATCTGCACCGCGCAGTAGGGCTGGTTGGGGTTCTTCTCGTAGTAGTCCTGGTGGTGCTCCTCGGCCTCGTAGAACGCGTCCAACGGTTCGACTTCGGTGACGATGCCGTCGTAGACGCCCTCGGATTCGAGTTCCTCGATGGTCTCCTCGGCGACGCGCCGTTGCTCGTCGTCGTGGTAGAATATCGCAGAGCGGTACTGCGACCCCACGTCCGGCCCCTGCCGGTTCTCCGTCGTCGGGTTGTGGACGGCGAAGAACACGTCGAGCAGTTCCCGGAAGGAGATGGTGTCGGGATCGAACTCGACCTGTACGACCTCCGCGTGACCGGTCGTCTCCGAGCAGACCTCCTCGTAGGAGGGGTTCTCCACGTGACCGCCCGCGTACCCCGAGGTGACCGACTCGACGCCCTCCAACTCCTTCATGGGGGCTTCGACGCACCAGAAGCATCCGCCCGCCAGCGTGGCGGTTTGAGTCTCGCTCATACCCGTTAATTGGTCTCTGAAGCGAAAAGCCCCGCGACACCGGAAGGCGCGGTCGACGGCCGACGGGCGGACAGCCGTCGCGCGCGTTCCGCGGACGACCGCCTACCATCCCACGTCGTCCAACGCGTCGAGGAGGAGGTCGACGTCCTCCTCGGTGTTGTAGACGTGCAGTGACGCTCGTATCGCACCCTCGGGGAACGGGAGCGACCGGAGGACGAAGCCGCGCTCCTTCAGGCTCTCGACCGTGCGTTCGGGCTCTGCGACGGTGAACGAGACGAGTCCCGACTCGGGGGACGCCGGACTGACGAGGCGGCCCTCGGGGACGCCCGTGGCGAGTCGCCCGGCCAGCTCTTCGACTCTGCGTTCGACGGTGTCCAGCCCCACGTCCTCCATCGTCCGAATCGCCTCCCGAAGCGCCGCGTAGGGGGCGAGGTTCGTCGTCCCGACTTCGAACCGGGGCGCGCCCCGCTTGAACTCGTACCCGTCGTCGGTCGGCGTCTCGACGCTCCGGTAGCCGACCGCGCCGGGGTGGAGGTCGTTCGCCACCGACTCCTCGACGTAGAGGAAGCCCGCCCCCCACGTCCCGAGAAGCCACTTGTGCCCCGCGGCGGCGACGGCGTCCGCGCCCCAGTCGGTCACGTCGAACCGGGCGTGGCCGGGCACCTGCACGGCGTCCACGAGGACGAACGCACCGGCGTCGTGGGCGATATCGACCAGTTCCGAGACGGGGAGGTGGGTGCCGTAGTTCCACGTGAGCGCGCTCAGACAGACGAGTTTCGCGCCGCGAACCGCCTCGGCGTACGCCTCGCGGTCGATCCGGCCGTCCTCGCTCTCGACGACGCAGACGTCGACGCCCTCGCGTTCGAGGGCCGCCCACGGCAGGATGCCCGCCGGGTGTTCGAGGTCGGTTCGAACAACCGTATCGCCGGGTTCCCACTCGATGGCGGAGGCGATTCGGGTGATGCCGTCGGCGGTGCTCTGCGTCAGCGCGATTTCCGAATCGTCCGCGCCGAGGAACTCCGCGACGACCCCCCGAACGTCGTCGTACGTCTCGGACGCCAACGGGTACGGCCCCTCCTCGGCGTGGGAGTCGAACTCGTGTCGCCGGAGCATCGACTCCGCGGCTTCCACGACGGGTTTCGGACTCGGTCCGCTCGCGCCGGCGTTCATGTACCGAACTCGGTCGAGCGTCGGAATCTGCGCGCGGAGGTCGGCGGGCGAGGTCATGGCCGCCCGTTCGTCGCCTTCAGTTATAGGTCCCCGCGCGAGTGTCGGAACTCGTCGGTCCGGCGGTCCCTCTCGTCCGATCCGACGCGACGGCAGCCGTCGAAGGGTGCACCTCGGAGGAGAGCGTCGCCACTCGGAGTCGTTGGTCCATGAAATTAGGGGCGGGCGGCGGACACGTTCGCACTAAGTACCCCTACCCGTGCGCCCGACGACCGACGCCCGAAACCGTAGGAGAATGGTACGTGAGGTTGAATAAAAGTCTTGTGTCGTTGTCCGCCGTTCGTCAGACGTTCAGGCGGTACGTACGCGGTAACTGTTGTCGTGGCACGAGGACGAGATCGGACGTCGAGTCGGACCCGTCTCGGCCGGGACAACTCGTCGGTTCCCCACACACCATCCACTGCCCAACCGTTTAGGGAAACCCGGCCCGTCGGGGGAGCCATGACGCTTCGCAACGAGAGCGACACCTTCGATATCGGCGGCGAACTGACCGTCCACCGCCTCGGTTTCGGCGCGATGCGACTCACCGGCGAGAACATCATCGGCAGACCGGACGACGAGGAGGAGGCGAAGCGAGTCCTCCAGACGGCGGTGAATCTCGGTGTCGACCTCATCGACACCGCCGACTCCTACGGGCCGGGCGTCAGCGAACGCCTCATCCGCGAATCGCTCGCGCCGTATCCGGACGACCTCGTGGTGGCGACGAAGGGCGGCCTCCTTCGGAACCGCGACGGCGATTGGCTCCCCCGCGGCGACCCGGACTACCTCCGCAACGCGCACCTCGCAAGCGCGGACCGACTCGGCGTGGACGCCATCGACCTCTATCAACTCCACCGGCCGGACCCCGACGTGGACTTCGAGGAGTCCGTGACCGCGCTTGCGGAACTGAAAGACGAGGGGGTGATACGGCACGTCGGCCTGAGCAACGTCTCCGTAGAGCAGTTGGAGACGGCGCGCGACATCGTCGAGATAGCGACCGTACAGAACCGCTACAACATCGCCGACAGGGAGTCGCAGGACGTACTCGACGCCTGCGAGGACTACGGCATCGGCTTCATCCCGTGGTCGCCCATCGCCGCGACGGAGTTCGAGGACAAGGAGGCGGCGTTGGTCGAGGTGGCGAGCGAACATGACGAGAACGAGTACCAGATAGCGCTGGCGTGGTTGCTCGAGCAGTCGCCGGTGATGCTCCCGATTCCGGGCACGTCGAGCGTCGAACACCTCAGGCAGAACGTCGCCGCGACGCAGGTCGAACTGCGCGAAGACGAGATGGCGCGACTGAACGAGTGACCGACGGAGCCGGAGCGACGAACGCGACGCCGGCGGCGAACGACGGATAGTCGGCGCGAGACGGCACCGCAGGTCCGTCTGCGCTCGTTTTTCGGATCACTCGCTACGGACGACTACGCGCGTTAGAACGGAGAGACGCATCTACGGGGTTGTATCGTTACTCTACAGTTGTACTGTCACTCTAAAGGGTGGGATTGCCCGCACATACGTGACGGGCAGGGGGTTCGGTCCGAGGTGGGGGACCTCGGATAGATGGCAGGGAGGCGACGACCCACCGGGGAGCGTAGCCTTCCACAGGGGGCGCCGGGACACGGATGGGGGAGTCGTGCGGCCGGTGCCCGCGTTCGCCGTCGGCGCGACCGACGAGGGTGAACGGCGCGATGGGGGGCGCGCCGAACGAATCGGTGGGTGCTGGGGTGGGATGTGACGGGATTCTACCGTCGTTCGCGCCGCGCGGTGGCGGTGAATTTGGCTCGCTCGGATGCGATGACTGACATTCGCGTGCTGGGGATGGGACGAGGCTCCCGCCGAACGCGGGCACCACTGTGGGCCAGCGAACTGGGGGGTTCCTCTCCGGTGGGTCTGCTCGTCGTCTCGATGGCGGCCGACTGCGTCGTCGTCGTAGCCTGCGTGGTCGTCTCATTCGGGCGCGTGCCCACACCATCGAGGTCCGCGCGGGCGTCCCCGAAGGGAGCGCACGCGGAGCCTACGAACGGTGTTCGTCGCAGTGCCATCGATTAGTAGCAAGAACGCTAGACGTATAATGCCGGACAGCCGTTGCAGTTTGTTGCACTGTTTCACTACTGTTTCACCTTCTGACCGGTCGTTAATCGGTCATGAAGCCGGAAACCGGCTCAGAACACCTCTCCTGCTCCCGAAGAATGCGTCCGATATCGACTCGAAGAGAAGTAGGGACCACATACAGTGGCTTTATCTAACTAGTATGAATAACATACATTCTTCGTAAAACGAATGAATTATGCTCACGTTATTGTGAGAAGCCCCGTAAAGCCAGTAAGTTTTTGAATCATTCACACCGTGGATACTCACGATAGGGACGACACCCATATGACCCACACCATTCTCCGCTTCGTGTTCGCGTGTGCGGTCCTCATAGCCGGGATATCCGGTGCCCTCGTCGGGCCTGCGGCGGGCGCGGCGGCGGAGGGGACAGTAACGGTCACCAACGGGACCGTGGCGACGGCCGACGGAACGTCGTACGTCTGGCGCACGTCCGCGACCGACGTGCGCGTCGAGACGGCGGCCCCGATTCCGTCGTCGTCGTCGATATGCATCGCGCCGACCGGACAGAACACGACCGCCGTAAAGTGCGTTCCCGGCGACGGAACCAACAACGTCACGCTCAGCGTCCAGTCGTGGTCGACGGACGCCGCGGGGACGTACACGGTCTACGAACAGACCAAGAACGGCCGGAACGTCATCGAACGCGAGGCGATACACGTGATGTCGCAGTCCGGCGACATCGACAACGACGGCCTCTCGAACGCCGACGAAGTGAGCGGCGACACCAAGTTCCGAACCGCCGACACGGACGGTGACGGACTCAACGACGGCAAGGAGGTCAACACCCACGGGACCAACCCCACGAAGTCCGACACGGACGGCGACGGACTCTCCGACTCGATGGAGGTCAACACCTACGAGACGAACCCCACGAAACCCGACACCGACGACGACAGTCTCCCCGACGGCAAGGAGGTCAACCAACACGAGACCGATCCGACGAAGGGCGACACCGACGGCGACGGGTTGGACGACGCCCCGGAGTTGGAAACCTACGGGACGAACCCGAACAAGCCCGACACCGACGGTGACGGCCTCGAAGACGGCGCGGAGATAAACCAGTACGAGACGAACCCGAACAACCCCGACTCCGACAAGGACGGACTCGACGACGCCGCGGAGGTCAAGGAGCACCAGACGAACCCGAACAAGCCCGACACGGACGGCGACGGCCTCAACGACAGCCAAGAGGTCAACGTCCACGGGACCGACCCGACCGACCCCGACACCGACGACGACGGGCGGGACGACCAACTCGAAGTAGAGGAGGGAACCGACCCGGTGGAGTCCTCGCGGGCGGCCAACATTCCCGACGAGGCCCTCGCGGGCGCGGGCGTCATCATCGCCGCAATCGCCGTCGGCGGGTACTACTGGCGGCGGCGCGGCGGGGCCACCCTCCCCGAGGACGACGGCGACGACGGCGACGGCCCGCAGGCGGCCGTCACCCCGACGCCGCCCCTCGAGGAGGACCCCGACGCCGAGGGTACGGGGTGGATGGAGGCCCCCGCGAAGCGCACGCTCGGCGCGTCCGAGGACGAACAGGCGGGCGACGGCGAGTCGAGGGTCCCGCGACCCCTCACTCGGGAGGACGAGGTAGTGATGCTCCTCGAAGAGGCCGGCGGGCAGATGGAGCAGAGCGAAATCGTAGACCACACCGACTGGTCGAAGGCGACGGTGAGTCGCGTCCTCTCTTCGATGGCGGACGACGGCAGAATCACCAAGATATCGCTCGGTCGCAGGAACCTCATCACCCTCCCCGGCGAGGAACCCGAGGGCGCGAAGTCGCCGTTCGAGCGAGAAGCGTAACCGCTCCGAGACGACCCGAACCGCCACAATTTTTACAAATTCTGCAAATTCTGGAGTGGCGACTCCCGTCGCCACCTTGAGGGACGGCGGGGCGAATCCGAACCCATGGGACGCATCAGCGCGGACTTCTCCGGCGAGACGGTCGTCGTAACGGGTGGGAGTTCCGGCATCGGCCGCGCGGTCGCACTCGCGTTCGGCGACGCGGGGGCGACCGTCGTAAACGCCGACGTGGAGGAACGCCCGAAGGACGTAGACGCGGAGACGCCGACGCACAAACTCGTCCGCGAACGGGGTGGTGAAGCGGCGTACGCGGAGGTAGACGTGTCCGACCCCGCGGAGGTCGAGGCCCTCGTTGAGTACGCCCGGGAGTTCGGCGGGGTGGACGTGATGGTGAACAACGCCGGCGTCTACACGAAGTCCCGGTTCCGGGACGTGACGCCCGAGGAGTTCGACCGGGTGTACGGGGTCAACGCCCGCGGGGCGTTCTTCGGGACGCAGTACGCCGCCGAGGACATGATAGAGAGGGGCGTCGAGGGCGTCGTCGTCAACACCACCTCGGACACGCAGGGGCGGGCGTCGTGGGACCACTCTCACTACGCCGCGACGAAGGGCGCGGTCAGGATGGTGACTCGAAGCGCCGCCCTCGAACTCGCCCCCGAGGGCGTCCGCGTCAACGCCGTCGCGCCGGGGCCGGTGGCGACGGAGATACGCGAGGGGTGGTCCGAGGAGGCGTCGGCGTTCGGTCCCGACGGCGAGACGCCCTCCCTCCCCCTCCGCGCGGCGACGCCGGACGAACTGGCGGACGCGTACCTCTATCTGGCAAGCGACGGCGCGTCGTACGTCACCGGCGAAACCCTGTGGGTGGACGGCGGCGGGCACGTCTGTTGAACGGGCGGCGACGATTGCGGAGCGTCGAACGAACCCGTTCGTCCTCTTCACGAGTCGCGGCAGCGAGGAGGTGACGAGCGAAGCCGTCTCGGCGGGCATGGCCGACTACATCCGAAACGCCGTCGAACACTACCGGACCGAACGCACCTGTCGGTTGACGGGGTACGACATGGCGGAACTTCCGGAGACGAACATCTGGTCGCTCGTCCACCCGGCGTACGCGACGGCGACCGCGCGGTGCGGCGGGGCAGGGCGGGGCGGCGACCGTGAGGGGGTCGGGAGGGGGAGCGCGAGGGGGAGGGAAGGGGGAGCGTCCGCCCACTGCCAAAAACGTAAGAGAAGAGTAGGTTAACGAATAGAAAACTATTCAAATAGAATTACACACAGATGGGACGCTGGTCGAACGCGCCATGGGCAGGGCCGTTTACGAGAACACCAGCACCGGCACCGAGCGGGCGAGAGTTAGGGGGCTCGCCCCCGGTGCCACGCTCGCCGCGTCCGACGCGGCGGCGCCCTACCGGCGGCGGAACGGATTCCGCCGCCACGACGGGTGAAGCGGTTCGACCGCGAACCGTTCTCTTTCGTTCGAAGCCGAGAGCGTCGGCGACGCGTCCGCGACCGAACCTGTTTTGATACGTACATTAACTGGTAGAACACAGCCACAAACTGTATAGAGTGATAGTATACACAGGAAGATAGTGTTCGAAAGAGGACTATACGGGAAACCATCTGACGAGTTCGGAGGCGGCTCGTCGGAGGCGGGAACCGCGAGGAAGGCGTGATTTCGGGGTGGCGTGAGTGGGTAGCCGTCACGTTGGTTACACTCGTCGTGCTGGCGGGCGTCGCCGCTCCCGTCCTCGGTGCCGGTAATGACGGGTACGAGGTAGGTAGTGCGGCCGACCGCTCCCTCGACGGGGCGGGAGGGATCACCGCCACGCAGACGACGCAGACCACGGAATCCGCGACGCCGACACCGACCGAGTCGGCGACGCAGACCGTCACGTCGACGCCGACGGGGGGCAGTTCAACCGACGGGGGGACGAACGGGTCGGCGGAGATCGATCCGGAGGCGAAGATGGATTCGTCGCTCGGAACCGCCGGCGGAACGACGCGGTCCGACGGAGGCGACGGAGGCGGTGCCGTCGTCGCCGCGGCGTCGAGCGACGACGCCGAGCGACTGGAGGTGGTCGTCGAACTCGACCCGAACGCGACCGGCGCGGGACGCGACGCCGTGCGCCGCGTCCTCGGTTCCGGGGCGATTCGCGGTGGCCACGGGCGGTACGTCGAGGTGACGGCGACGGAAGCGCAGATTCGCGCCCTCGCGAACGAGTCGAGCGTCTCGTACCTCCGCGCGCCCGCCCGCCCCGTCTCCTTCGCGGGGTCCGACGGGACGACGGGGGCCGTCGAGACGATGAACGTGAGCGGACTTCACGAGGCGGGGTACACCGGCGAGAACGTGACCGTCGCCATCATCGACGTTCAGCAGTTCGACCTGAACCATCCGGCGTACGCCGACCGAATCGTGGCGACGAAAGACTTCACGAGGAGGGGTATCGGCGGACGCGGCGGCCACGGGACGGCGACGGCGGAACTCGTCGGGGAGACGGCCCCGAACGCGTCGATCGTCCTCGTCCGCGTCAACCGCCTCTGGCAGTTCTACGAGGCCGTCGAGTGGTTGGAGAGGAACACCTCGACCGACGTGGTGTCGATGTCGCTCGGGTGGTACAACGCGGGCGCGTTGGACGGCACCTCGGAGATGGGCGACGCGATAGACCGAAGCGTCGCGAACGGGACGGTGTGGACCGTCTCGGCGGGGAACTCGGCGAACGGGGAACACTGGAACGGGACGTGGAACGACCCCGACGGCAACGGCCGGTTGAACGTCTCCGGGCCGCGCGAGTACTTCACGCTCGACGCGCGGTCCTCCGGCGACCGGATACCCCTCGGAATCTACGCGTCGTGGAACGACTGGCCGGGGACCGACCAAGACTACAAGATCTGTCTGTACCAGACGTCCGACCTCGACGCCGCGGGGCGTCTCAGGTGCGCGGACGGAACGCAGAGCGGGAGACAACGACCGACGGAGTCCATCGGCGGGGCGGTCGACGACACCACCGCGAACAGGACGCTGTACCTGACCGTCGAGAACGTGAGCGCGACCGAACGGGCCGACTTCGACATCTTCCTCGGAAACTACCTCACGTTCCGCGAGTCGTGGACGAGAACGCGGAGCCTCACCCTCCCCGCGACGGAACCGAACCTGCTGTCGGTCGGCGCGGTGGACGTGACGACCGGGAGACTCGAACGGTACTCCTCGCGCGGGCCGACCATCGACGGGCGGCGGAAACCCGACCTCGTCGCCCCGGACAACGTCACCTCCAGCGCCTACTACCCGACGTTCCGGGGAACGTCCGCCGCGGCCCCCCACGTCGCGGGCGTCCTCGCGACCCTCATCGACGCGAACTCGCGTCTCTCGCCCGCGGACCAGCAGGCTCGACTGCGCGAGAGCGCGCGCCTCGTCGGGGCCGAACCGAACAACGGCACCGGGTACGGGGCCGTGGACGCGACGCGCGCCGTCGCCGGACTCGGGTCGTACGACCTGCCGCCGGACGGCCGCCTCGCGTGGAACGGGACGTACCGACTCGACACCGGCGGCGGCCCCGCGCCGGACGCCCTCATCGTCTCCGCGCCGAACGCGACGCTCGACGGTGAGGGTATGACGTTCGACGCCGGGCACGCGGGCGGAACCGCACTCTCCGCCACCGACAACGTGGCGACGCTGACGGTGCGGAACCTGACGGTTCGGGGCGGGACGGGCGGCATCGACGTGTCGAACGCCACCGTCGTCCGCCTGTCGAACGCCTCCGTGGACGGCGACGCGACGGTTCGCTCGGCGACGACGGTGAACGCGACGCGCGTCCGATTCGGCGCGAACGCGTCGCTCGTCGGTCGAACCGGCATCGACGTGCGAGACGCCGCACTCGGCGCGGAGACGACGCTGGACGCGCGAACGGGGAACGTCACCGTCGTCAACGGCAGCGCAACGGGAGACGTGACGCTGGACGCCCGAAACGGCACGGCGAACGTCACGAACCTCTCCGTCGCCGGGATGCCGTCCGTGGACGCCTCCGGGCGGAACATGACGCTCGCCCTCGGTGACGCCGCGGGAGCGCCGAGTTCGAGCCTCGCTCGACTCTCGGCCGCCGCCGCGACGACGTACCGGACGAACGAGACGGCGAACCTCACCCTGCGCTACGACGACGAGTACGTGAACGAGTCCGTCCTCGGCGTGTGGGTCCGTTCGTCGGGCGAGTGGACGGAACTGAACGCCTCCATCGATTCGGATGCGAACGTCGCGACCCTCGAAGCGGCCGAGAACGGGACGTACGCCGTGTTCGGACGCGGCATCCCGGCGGTGTCCGCGCCGGACGGTGTGGCCGTCGAGTCGGAAGTCGAGTCCGAGACGACGGCGAACGTCGCCGTCGAGAACGTCGGCAAGGCTACCTTCACCGTCCTCGGTTCGGACGTGGAGGGGCCGGACGCCGACCAGTTCTCCCTCGCCGACGACGGTGCGGGGAACGTCACGCCGGGCGGGGCCGCGACGGTGTCCGTCTCGTTCGCGCCGAACCGAACCGGGGCGGCGAACGCGACGCTGTTCGTCTCGACGGACGAGTTCGGCGTCCTCGAAGTCCAGTTGAACGGGACGGCGACGGAGAAATCGACGCCGACACCCACGCCGACTCCGACTCCCACGCCCACGCCGACTCCGACGCCGAAACCGACGGAGGAACCGGACGACGGCGGTAGTAGCGGTGGCGGCGCACCCGCACCCGCGCCGACGCCGAAACCGACACCGACGCCCACGCCGACTCCGACGCCGACTGCGACACCGACACCCACGCCGACGGCGACACCGACACCCATGCCGACTCAGACGACGACGGAGAAGAAGACGCCCGTCGCGAACCCGACGATAACGCCCGTTCCGGAGCGAACGGACGCCGCGAACGGGACTCGGACCGACGGAACGGCGGCGCGACCGACCTCCGCCTCCCCGGACTCGTCGGGCGGCGAGTCCGCTGACGACGGGAGGACGGACACGAGAGCACCGGGGTTCACGCCGTTGACGGGCGTGGCCGCGGTACTACTCGCGACGCTCGCACTCGTCGGGCGGCGCGACTAACTACTCGGCGACCGAGGAGTTCGCGTCCAGCGTCGCCGGAGAGGTGCCGTTGGCGCCGGCGAACTGCGAGAGGGGCGCGTCGACGACGATGGCATCCTCGATGGAGCGAAGCGAATCGAACGGCACGCGGACGCCCTTCCGTCCCGCGTCGAGGTTGGGGAACCTGTCCGTGTCCACGTCTCCGACGAGTATCTCGGTGACGCGGTCCGCCTCGAAGTCGAGGACGAAATCGACCGCAGTGCCGAGTTGGTATCCCTCACACCCGTACACCGGCTTTCCCGAGATGGCGGGGAGGGGGGTCACGTCGTTCGAACTGTCGTAGGGGGCAGGGCCGAAAGGCATACCTGTCATTCTGACCCCCGAGAGACAATAAAACGTCGGTCGTTCGAGGGGAACGTTCAAAAGGTGGTCCGTCCAACCGCCGGCATGGACGTACAACGGGCCGCCTCCACGTGCGACGACGTCGTCGCCGCCGTCGGCGAGGCGGTCGTCGCCGACCGCTCGTTCCTCGAAACCGTACTGACCGGCGTTCTCGCCCGGGGGCACGTGCTCTTGGAGGACGTGCCGGGGACGGGCAAGACGCTCACCGCCCGAAGCGTCGCCGCCGCACTCGGCCTCTCCTTCTCGCGCATCCAGTTCACGCCGGACCTCCTGCCCTCCGACATCACCGGTTCGACCGTCTACGACGAATCGACGGGGACGTTCGAGTTCTCGCGCGGCCCCGTCTTCGCGAACGTCGTCCTCGCCGACGAGATAAACCGCGCGCCGCCGAAGACGCAGGCCGCGTTGCTGGAGGCGATGGGCGAGAGTCAGGTGACGGTGGACGGCGAGACGTACGAACTCCCGGACCCCTTCTTCGTCATCGCGACGCAGAACCCCGTCGAGCAGGAGGGGACGTTCCGCCTCCCCGAGGCCCAACGGGACCGCTTCGTCGTCAAGACGCGACTCGGCTACCCCGACCGGGCGGGCGAACGCGAACTCGTGGACCGCCGGGCCGACCGGACGGCGCGGTCGCCCAGCGTCGAACGCGTGGTCGAGGGCGACGACGTGGCCGCACTCCGCCGCGTCCCCGAGACCGTCCGCGTGGACGAGAAACTCCGTGACTACGTGGTGGATCTCGGGCGCGCGACGCGCGGCGACGACCGAATCGAGGTGGGCGTCTCCCCGCGCGGTGTCCAACGCCTCTTCGAGGCGGCCCGCGCCCGCGCCGTCGTGCAGGGGCGCGACTACGTCGTCCCCGACGACGTGAAGACGGTGGCGGGGCCGGTGTTCGGACACCGCCTCGTCCTCAGTTCCGCCGCGCGCGTCCGCGGCACCGATTCGGTCGAAGTCGTCGAGGACGTCCTCGACGAGGTTCCGGTTCCGTCGGTCGAGGCGCAGCGACGCTGAGGAGGCGCTTCCGCCCGCCGTTCTCCGCTCACCTGAGCGCCGCGGCGAACAGGAGGACGCCGAGGAACGCCGCGCCGAGTGCGACGGAGACGACGCCGGTCGGGACGGACGGGACGCTCCCGACGACGCCGAGGAGGCCCACCGCGGCCGCCGCACCGACGACGCCGATCGAGAGCGACGCGCCGAGGTGGACGAGTTCGGGGCGTCTCGTCGGCGCTGTTCGACCGACTTCGGTCCCGAGCGTCGAACCGTGCGCGCCGGCGTCGCGGACGACCAGACCGGCGACGAGACCGGCGAGAACGAGCGCAGTGCCGGCACCGAGCGTGCTCGCGACGGCCGCGGCGACGAAGACGCCGCCGCCCGCGAACGCCGCGCCGGTCGCCCGGTCGGTCACCGCACCCGCGGCGACGGCGACGTACACCGCCGTGACGGCGACGGACGCCGCGAGGAGGAGTGCGACGGCGACGCCGAGGAGGACCACCTCCGCCCCGTAGAACTCGGCGACGGCGACCGTCTGCGTCCGGAACGTCGCCGCGAGTTCGCCGGGGAGAACGTCGACGACGGCCGAAACGAGCGTCGAGAGGAGGGGGCCGCGGAAGGCGAAGACGCCGGCCACGACGGCGAGGGACGTGGCGAACGGCGCGCCCGTCTCCGCCGCGTCGCGCGCCGTCGCGGCGTGCAGTCGGCGGACGGACCACGACCCCGCCGCGAGGATGAGACAGACGCCGCCCCCGACGAAGAGGAGAGCGCGGAGGGCAGAGACGGACGCGAGGTCTGCCACCGTTCTGCGAACCGCGGCGGGGAGGAAGTCGAACCCGTCGGGGTCGAGCGTGAGAATCGCGAGTGCGAACAGAACGGCGGGACCCCACCGCGAACAGACGCCCGCAAACGCCCGAATCGGGTCCACGACGCGCCGCGCGGAGTCGGGGTCGCCCGGCGAGAGGAGGTCGGAGACGGGGTACGTCCGGAGCGCCGACCAGAGGCCGAGGGCGGCGACGTAGCAGACCAGACCGAACGAGAACAGGTGCGGCCCCTCGTGGGTCGGGTCGAGGAGGAACCGGACCGCGCCCGCGAGGAGTGCGCCGGGGAACTCGGCGGCGGGAACCGGGTCGGGGACGAGAACCGGGAGGTACAACATCTGCGCGAACTCCCCGACGACGGGAGCGACGGCAAGCGGAACGAACACCGCCGCCGTGAACGCGGTGACGACGATTCCGACCGACGCGGCCGCGCCGAGGGCGTCGGCGGAGACGGTGGCGCGGACGGCCGCCGCCGCGCCGAACGCTGCGACGGCGAGTGCGGCGACGACGAAGACGGACCCCACGGGGAGCGTTCCGCTGACCTGCTTCGAGAGCGCGTAGCCGACGCCCGCGACGAGGCCCGCGCCCGCCGGGAGGAAGAGGGCCGCGGCGACGGCGCGGGTTAGCGGTCGGTAAGCGTCGGCCTCCGCGAGAACGACCGCCGCCGCGAGGACGCCCGCGCCGACGACGGCCGGCAGGACAGCCTTCCAGAGGCCCGTCGACGCGGTGAGCGCCGCACCGACCAGCGCCGTCGCGAGTGCGACGAACGCGACGCTCGTTCGCGTCGGTCGCCAGTTCGAACGGGGCGGTGCGGCGTCGGTCGGTGCGAGTTCGGTCGCGTCTGCGTCTCTCGTTCGTTCCTCCATCATCGCCGCTCCAGTGCGCGGCCGAGCGATTCCGAGAGCGGTTCGGTCGGGTCCCAATCGACGACGCTCGCGCCGGCGTCGCGGAGGGCGGAGCGCCGGAGTCGGCGTTCGAGACTGGCCACCGCGACTCCGGGCGTCTCCGCACCGGTCACGTCCGGCGAGAGCAGGGTGACGCGGCGTCCGCGGCGGCCGAGCGCGCGACAGAGCGCCACCGGAACGCCGTCCAACAGCGGCGAGAACAGCACGACGCTGGCGTCGCCGGGGAATCGGGCGTCCATCGACGCCGCGATGTTCTCGACGGCCGCCGCGTCCGCCGCGTCGGACCCCGAACCCGCCGAACCACCGTCCGGGGCCGCGTCCCGCGCCCACTCCGACGCGTCGCCGGCGCGGGCGTCCCCGTCTCGGCCCGTTTGGGCGTCGTCGCCGTCCGCGCCGGTCCGTTCCGGTTCCGCGCCCGCGACGACGGACGCGACTTCCAGAACCGCCTCCGCCGCGTGCGGGCCGTCGGGCCACGGGAGTCCCTCGGGGCCGACGGCGGCGCTCTCGGGGATATACGCGGCGTTCAGACCGATGACCGTCACGTCGGCGTCATCGTTCGCGGCGAGGAGGGCGCGGTGCGTCCGTCCGGCGGCGTGCGCGCACAACTCCGCCGCCGTCGGGTGCCCCGGGCGCGCGACGACCCTCGATTCGGGCCGGACGTCGGCGACGAGAGCGACCCGCGTCGCCCGTTGCTCGCGGAACTCGACGGTGGTGAGTTCGCCCGTCTTCGCGAGGTGCCGCCAATCGACGCGGGAGAGGGGGTCGCCGCGTCGGTACTCCCGCGTCGAGTGGAACTCGATGCCGGGCCCGCCCGAGTCGGCGGCGAGGGGCCCGGCGCGGACCGGGGCGGCGTCCGGCGCGGGCCGCGAATCGAGCGCGTTCGTGCAGGAGAGCGTCGCCTCGCCGCCGACGGGGACGGACGCCGTGGCGACGCGAACCCCCGAGAGCGAGCGCAGGCGCACGAGGGCGTCGTCGAACGCGTGGTCGCCGCGCGTGCCAACGACGGCGTACTCGACGGTCCGTTCGTCGCCCGGCGCGAGGGAGAGGGCGGCGCGCGGCGACCCCTCCGTGACCGCCAACGCGTCGGGCACGCCGTCGACGACCCGGAGGTCGGCGAGCGTCGAATCGCCCGCGTTCCGGACGGCGAGCGTGACCGTCGTCGTCTCGCCCGGCGCGGGCGCGTCCGGGTCGAGTTCGCGTTCGAGTTCGAGCGTCGCGTCGGCGGGGAGCGACGAGAGCAACCCGTAGAAGACGTACGCGAGGGGAACGGCGGCCGCGGCGACGAGTTCCGCCGACGCGTACGCGAGGCCGAGGCCGACCAGAGAGAGCGTCCCGACGAGGCCGGCGTTCCACCGCGGGTCCCGACGGACGTTCATTCGCCCCCTCCCGTCTCGCGGAGTTCCCGAACGGCGTCGAGCGTCCGTTCCACCCGGCGGCGGCGTTCCCGCGCCGGGTCGAGCCACAGTCGGAGGCGGGAGACGAACGGGTACGACGCGCCGTCTCCCTCGGCCGCCGTCGCCGCCGCGAGTTCGTCGTCGGTCCACTCGCCGGACTCGACGGCCCGCGTCGCCTCGGCGACGGTAGCGTTCCGAACGTCGGCGTACGTCTCTGCCGCGAGCGTCCGGAGTCGGTCGCGGACGGCCCGCATCGACCCCTCGGAGCGTCCGTCCGTCGCCGCCGCGAGGAGTCCGTCGAACCGACCGCCCGGACGGGGGGCGGTCGAACCGGTCGCGGCCTCCGGCGGCGCGTCGCGGAGCGATTCGAACCGCGCCTCGGCGTCCGTTCGGGGGAGAGGGGCGGGGCGACGCCGAGAGAACCACGCCCCCGAGAGCACCGCGACGGTTGCGAGGACGAGCAGGTACGTCCCGGTATCGACCGACGAGACGGCGCTCTCGACGGGTGCGAACGCTCCGTCGGGGACGACGCCGGCGACGAACGCGCCCGCGACGGCCACCGCGGCGACGCCGAGGAGGCCGGCGAACCCGCGAAGTCGGTTCACGCCTCGTGACCCCCGTTCGGTCGTTCCCCGACGGTCCCCGCCGCTTCCGCCTCCTCGCGGTCGGCGAGCGTCTCGCGTATCTCCCTCGCGGCGGCCTCCATCTCCGCGGACCGGTCGGCGGGGGAGCGTCCGCCGTACTCGACCTCGCGGAACCCGTCGCGGAGCGTCCGAACCGGACCGGCCGGGAGGCGGTCCACCTCGACGGCGTGGGTCGCGACTTCGCCCGGCGTTCGGGACGCCTGTCGGGGGACGCTCACGCGTCCGCGGAACTCGTCCCAGCACTCCCGGACCGTCCGGGCGTCCGGGTTGCCGCGAGCGTCGGCGTCGGCGTCGCCCGCAGTTCCGACGGTCCGACGCCGAACCTCCCGTCCGCGTTCTCTGACGTCTGCGAACCGCGCGGCCGCCCACGCGAGGAGCATCGCCCGAACCTCGGTCGGCGAGTGCGTTCGGGCGACGAGGCCCCGGGCGACGGCGACGACTCGGCGGCGGAGGCCGCGGAGGCGGGCGAGAACCGCGTCTACGACGCTCGCCCCCGAGAGGAGGGTCGCGAGGAAGCGGTCGAACAGGCGGGGGACGCCGCGCGCGAGTGCGAGAGCGAGCGTCCGCGGCGTGAGTCCGCGCCGGTACGCGCCGCCGCCGACGGCGACGAGGCCGACGAGACCGACGCCGAGGAGTGTGAGACCGTTCGCGAGCATCCCGGAGACGGTCGTGCTGCGCGACTGGCCGTAGCGTTCGACCGCGACCGTCGCCGTCCGCGAGAACGGGAGCGAGACGGTCGCCGTGCCGTCCGGGCCGGTCGTGCCGACCGCCCGTCCGTTCATCGTGACGGGGACGCCCGTCGCGTTCTCGTCGCCGAGCGTCGTCCGCACCGTCGCCGTCGTGAACGGGAGCGAGAGGGGGAGCGACCGTTCGACGCTCACGTTCAGTTCGGGGAGCGAGAGCGTCTCGCTCCCGCGGACCGGGCCGCGGGAGACGTTCACCGTCACCTCGCCGGGGTCGGACGGGAGCGTCACCGCGACGCGCCCGCGGTCGTTCGTCCTGCCGGCGGCGTCGCCGCCGACGGTGACCGCCGCGTCGCGGACGGGAATCCCGTCTACGGTCGCGACGAGGAGCACTTCGCCCCCGGTCACAGCGTCGCCGACGACGGAGAGCGTCGCGTTCGTCTCCAACTCGTAGGAGGTCGAGTCCTCGGCGGCCACCTGCGCGATGATCGGCGCGCGGACGGCGTACGCGGCGTCGCCTCTCGTCCCGCTGGTCGGCGGAAGGCCGCCCGCACTCGTCCGGAGCGACGTTCGCCCGTCGCCGTCGGAGTCGGCGAGTTCGACGGTCAGCGTCTCCGCGTACGGCACCTCGCCGACGACTCTCCCCTCGGCGTCCGTCGTCCCGACGGGGCGGCCGTTGAACGTCACGACGCGGCCGGAGACGGGGTCGTCGCCGCGCGTGACCGTCACTTCGACCGTCGCGCCGGGCGCGGGCGTCCGATTCGTCTCGAACGTCACGGACCGCGGGGCGGTCATCTCCCCCGTCGTTCCGCCGTCCGGGGACACCTCCCCGTCCGCCGTTCCCGGAGACTGCGACCCGTCGGGCGACGCCGCGTCGTCGGTCGATTCCGAACCGTTCGGCGTCTCCGCAGTCGGTTCGGGGGCGGCGGTTTCGTTCTCGCCCGCCGCGTCGTACGTACCGTCCTCGCGTTCCTCGTAGGCCCGTCGCTCGGAGTCGATTCGGTCCTGCCCCGGCGTCGGGTCGAATCGCACCCACCCCGTCTCGGGGAAGTACACCTCGACCCACGCGTGGGCGTTCATGTTGCGGACGGTGTAGGTGTCCGGTCCGGTCCGTTCGCCCGTCGAGTATCCGACGACGTAGCGGGCCGGAACGTCCTGCGACCGGAGCATCACGGCCATGGAACTGGCGAAGTACTCGCAGTAGCCCTCGTCCATGTCGAAGACGAACTCCTCGACGACGGTTCCGCCGTCGTCGTCGTGCGAGGCGGACAGCGAGTACTCCTTGTTCGATTCGAGCCATCGCTCTATCGCGACTGCCTTCTCGTACGGCGTGGAGGCGTTCGCCGTGATGTCCGCCGCCAGTCGGGCGACTCGCGGCGACGCGTCGTCCGGGAGACTCGTGTATCGGGATTCGACGGCGTCGGGGTAGTCGGTGCCCGCGGTTCGGAGGACTTCGGGGTTACGCGTCTGCACGGTGCTCTCGCCGACGTAGGAGGTACCCTCCGGGAGAGCCGTCTCCGCGACGACTGCGCGCCCGTCGGTGACGCGCAACGAGGGAGACGCCCCCGAGACGGAGACGGTGTTCGGCCGCCAGACGGTCGGAAGCGCCGTCGCGGAGCGATTCAGCGTCACAGAGTAGGAGACGCGTTCCCCGCGGGCGTCGGGGGAGACGTCGCCGTCGTACGGCCGGCCGTCCCCCGCTTGCGTCCACCCGTCGCCGATGTACGTCGCGTACGCGCCGGTTCGCCAGTAACTCGGAGTCTTGCTTCGGACGGTGAAGTGGACTTCCGTGTCGAGGGAGCGGTACGGGCTCTCCCCGTCGACGACTGCACCCCCGACGTTCGTCGAGGACGCGGGGTCGAGTGCGCCGAGTCCGCCGCCCGCGCCGTCGTCGGTCCCCTCGCCGAACACGAGATGCGAGTGTACGGGAGAGGAACCGAGCGACGCTGAGGCGGGGCCGAGGAGGGCGGCCGAGAGGACGACGGCCACGACGCAACAGCACGCGAGGAAAATTCGACCGAGGCTCGGGCTGTCCGAACCGGAGAGCAGCGTTCGAGAGTCGTCTGGCATCGTTGGAGGGTGGGTAGACGGGCGGCGTTCAGGTATTCGAACTCGTCGTACCGACGAGTCTCGTCTCCCGATATAAATACTCTCGTCTGCGTTCGGGACGAAAATCCGAGACGGCGCGAACATCTCGCACAACGTCGGCTGCGTGCCGAGTCTGCAATCCGTGAACATTGCAGGACGTTGTGGAAGTTGGGGCATTTCAGACATTCTATAAATTTTAAAATTTGTGCAGTTCGTGGGGGCCGAGTTAGTTCCGGATGGTTTAGAAAGTTATAAAATTCTAGAAATTGTGGGAATTCCACGCTGTCCGGGAAGTCTTAGAATTGCGCGAATCGGTCCTGAGGTGAAGCCTTCACAAAATCCGGTCGTGTCGAGATAGAGCAGCGAAATTAGAGAGGGAGATGCCGAACATCCCACATTCTGTGTGCTGTTTAGAATTCTTACAAATTGTAGAAATTGTGGAATTTCCCAAAACTGTCGCCGAGTTCGAATATCCGGGGAGGAATTATATGGGAAGACGCGGAAGGGGAGAACGATTCGCGGACGGTAACGCCGTTCACAAATTTCACAATGTCTACGATGTGTGCAAGGTCCGAACGCGCTGGAACGGGAGGAAAGTAGGATGGCGAGGGCAGTGAGCGTCTCACTCCAAAAGGGCGGCGTCGGAAAGACGACGGTGGCGATTAATCTCGCCGACGCGCTCGCCGCACGGGGGAACGACGTCCTCCTCGTGGATCTCGACCAACAGGGCAACGCGACGGAGGGCGTCGGACTGAAGGAGTGCTACGAGGACGCGACGCCGAACATCGGCGACGTGTTGACCGACGACGAACCCCTCGACGTCCGCAAAGTGATTCGCGACCGAGAGGCGTTCGACGTCGTTCCGGCCCACGTGGACTTAGACGACATCGAAGACCGGATTCGGAACTCCACGTTCGGCGTCCTGTGGGTCCGACGCCGCATCATCGAACCGCTTCTCGGCGACGACTACGACTACATCGTCATCGACTCGCCGCCGAGTCTGGGCCCCCTCTCGGACGCCTCGCTCATCGGCGCGGGGAACGTCATCGTCCCCCTCCTCATGAGCGAACCGAGCGTCAGCGGGTTCGAACGGATGGTCGAACAGCAGATCAAACCGATTCGGAGCGAAGTCGGCCTCGAAATCCTCGCCATCGTCCCGAACGACCTCAGCGGGAACAACGAGGAGCGCCGGATCATCGCCGACTTGGAGGACTCGCCGTTCGAGGAGTACCTCCCCGAGTTCGCGGGGTCGGCGAAGTTCGACGAGACGGGGACGCCCGGACCGGGCCTCCGACACCGCATCGCCTTCAGTCGCGCGTGGCGCGACGGACAGACCCTCCGGGAGTACGACCCCGAGAACGACATGTTAGACCGCCTTGACCAACTCGCCGCGGTCGTAGAGAACGGGGGGGCCGCCGATGCCTGACGAGAACCGATTCGCCAAACTGGGCGAGGCGATAGGGGAGTCCGACGGGGACGCCGACGCCGAGGAGGCGGACGACCCCGGATCGCCCGAGTCGTCCGCGTCGGCGCGAACCGACTCCGAGTCCGCCGAACCGACGCCGGAGCCCGAACCCGAGCTAGGCGAATCGGAAGCGGAAGCCGACGACGCGGAGAGCCCAGAGGCGTCCTCGGAACCGGCCGAAGGCGACGAGGACGACGAGACGGCGAACGACTCACCCGAGGAGACGGCCGGCGGACCGGCGTTCGAGTTCGAGGACACCACCGCCAAGAGCATGTACGTCCGCCCGGAGACGGTGGCGGTGTTGGACGACGCGGAGTTCGAAGTCGAGTCGCACCTCCGACGCGAACACGAGGTGCGGAACTTGACGGGGCGGGAGTTCCACGACGCCCTCGTCCGCGTCGCCGCCAAGTACCCCGAGGAAGTCGCCGACGCGATTCTCGACGCGCGCGAGGAGACGAAGTAAACCACACAGCGCGATATTTCTCGTCTGCCCAGCGGTCAGGCGCGTCATATGATCGAGTCGTGCTATCGAGTCGTGTTCGTGACGCGGAGGGAACGCATCTCGCGACTTCGGGTCGTGACTGGCCTCGTATCGCGGAGTGGAGTGTATAGATTCCGAACGAGTCGTCGCATCACGTCCTCGGTGAATTTCCGCAGTTCTGAGAGAGAATTCACAGTCTGACGCTCCTCGCGGTCACTATATGCGCTCGTACTGTGAATCAGACCAACCGGACCATCGCCATGATCGGACTCGAAATCGGGGAGACGACCGTAGAAGTCGGCGACGACGTAGTCGGCCGAGCGCTGGTCGACCAGTTCGACCGCGTCCACCGGACGAGCGTCGCCGAGGCAGACGTTACCATCGAATTTCGTCGGGGGTTCGTCCGACCGCCCGACGGATGCGTGGAGATACACGGGGGGTTGTGGGTCGACGGCGACGAACTCTTCGTCGACGGGAGAGGCGGGTCCGTCGCGTTCGGCCCGTTCGGTGAGATTCTGGACCGAATCGGACGGGCGGGTCACCAAGCGCGGATACGGGGGAATCCACTCCGCGGGCCCGTCGAGGTTACCGTGTTCTACGACGAACGGGCGGTCGGGTCGGATCACCGGCTACTGCGACAACTCGTCCGGAGTTACGACAAGAACTACGCGAGTCGGCCCGAGGTCGTCGCAGTCAAACTAATAGAGGACCTCGTCGAAGCGCTCCTCCATCAGCGATTACTCTCCCGCGGGAGCGGACTGTTCCACGCCAGCGGTGTCGTTCGAGACGGCGAAGCGACTCTCTTCGCCGGGTGGGGCGGCGTCGGGAAGTCGGACGTGAGCGGGGAACTCGTACGCGAGTACGGGTACGACCTGTTGGGCGACGACCTCGTTATCGTCTCCGAGGACGGGACCGCGTCGCCGTACCGAGGACGGATGCGAGCGTCTCCCGAGTCGATAGCCGACGGGGAGGCGACCTACGAGGAGGTGATGAACGGGCGAGGACTCCTCGACCGAGGCCAGTGGCGGATTCGAGAGCGACTCGGCGGATCGACGGCCGTCCGCCGGAACGTGCTCCCGTCGTCGCTCACCGGTCACTCTGCGGACGCGGACGAACTCTCGCAGAGTCCGGTGGCGACGGTCGTGAATCTGATCGTCGAGGACCGCGAGACGATTCACGTCGAGCGTACGACGCCCGAAGACGTCGCAGAGCGCGGGGCGTCCACGGTGATGGCGGAACTGCAACCCTTCACCGACAAGATGCGGGCGGTCCACGCCGCAACCCCGACGCACTGGCCGGATTTACGAGAGGTCGCAGAACGGTCAGACCAGACGTACCGAGGGGCGTTGACAGCGGCCGATACGTACCTCGTCTCGGTTCCGCCGGAGGTGTCCGGACCGCAACTCGCAGACGAACTGTCGAATCGAGTGCTGTCGGACGCGGATTGACCGCGGACCGACGGCCTCGGGGAGTGCCGGGCCGGGTAGCCCGTCGGAAGTCGCACGAGAAACACGGAGAGCGGGCAAAACAAACGTTTTATCACGTTCTCTCACTCCCGATTACAACACGAATGAATATGACCGACGGTACGGGGGTGCTTCGGAGCGACAGTCCCTCAGAGAGGGCGTCTCTTTTCCCTCCGGGTTCCGGTTTCGTACGTACATCGTCGAACGTCTCGCCGGGGACCTAACCGAGGGAGCCGGTACCGAAGGTCACTATGAACTACGTAGATACCCTCTCTATGGACGATATCTCGCCGTTGGCGTGGCGACTGCTCCGCGTCGCCGCCGAGTACGATCAGCGAGGGGTCGAACGGGAGGTAGACGACCTCGTGCAGGCGCACCTCTCGATGCTCGAAAACGGGACCCGCGCGCTCTCTCAGTCCCGCCGGCAGGTCCTGTTGGACCTCTACGCCGCGGAACTCTCCGAGGAGCAGGTTCGAGCCCTCGTCGAGAATTTTTAGTCCGGTCGTTGTAAATCAATATGTGAACAAACACCAAGAATTAAAAACGATGATGTAGAACTACGGGTGTATCAATGATACGAGGCCGCACGACCCGAGTTCAGGTACGATTGGCTAAGTTCGGCGTCGCGGCCGTCGGGGCGGCGGCCATCGCGCTGGCACCCTCGCCCGAGGGACTCTCGACGGCCGGACAGTACGCGCTCGCGACGATGTTCTTCGCCGGGTCCCTCTGGGTGACCGGGACGCTTCCGCTCGCGGTCACCGCGCTCACGATACCTGTTCTCTTGACGGGGACGGGGGTGTACGACGATATGGACACCGCGCTCGCGGGGTTCGCCGACCACCTCATCTTCCTCTTCATGGCGGGGTTCATGCTGGCGAACGCGATCCAGAAGTACGACATCGACCGCCGCATCGCGTTGTACACGATGGCGAAGATGGGGAGTTCGCCGCGCCGCCTCATCGGGGCGGTCATGCTATCTACCGCCGGACTGTCGATGTGGGTGTCGAACACGGCGACGACGGCCATGATGACCCCCATCGCCGTGGGCGTCCTCTCGCAGGTACTCAGCAGCGAAGACGTCGTCGCGGTGGGCGACGCCGCGGCCGACGAGGCGAACGCCGAAACGGTCGCGGACGGCGGACTGGCGCAGGAAGACAGATTCACGAACATGCAGATCGCGATGCTCCTGGGCACGGCGTACGCCGCGAGCATCGGCGGCGTCGGGACGATAATCGGCACGCCGCCGAACGCCGTCCTCGTCGGGCAACTCAACGCCACCTTGGGCTACGAAATCGGCTTCGTCGATTGGCTGCTCATCGGCCTGCCGGTCGTCGCCGTCACCCTCCCCCTCGTTTGGTACATCCTCACGTACGTCCTCTATCCGCCCCAGATAGCCGACGTTGACGAGGCGCAGGAGCAGGCCTACGAGTACCTCGAAGAGGAGGACGGACTCGGAAAGCGAGGCAGGCGGGTCGCGGCCATCTTCGCGGCCACCGCCTGTCTCTGGGTGGTGGGCGGACTGGGGAGTTTCCTGAACCCGTACCTGCCGAACGCGTGGATGAACACGCTGTTCGGCGGCGACGGGGCGACCGTCCTGGGAATCGACGGGCATCAGGGCCTCCTCTACTACGTGATGGTCGGCGTCGCCGCCATCCCGGCCCTCGTGTTGGCTGACACGATGGAGTGGGACGAACTCGTCGATATCGACTGGGGGACGCTCCTCCTCTTCGGCGGCGGTATCTCCCTCGCGAACGCACTCGCGGACACGGGGGCGACGGAGTGGATAGCGAAGACGGTGTTCGGCGGACTGACGGGGACGCCGGTGGTACTCGTCATCGCGGCCGTCGTGCTGTTGGTCGTCTTCCTGACCGAGATGACGTCCAACACCGCGACGACGAGCATCATCGTCCCGATTCTCATCGGCTTGGGCGGAATCTTCGCGGCGACGCTCGGCCTCTCGGAGTTCATGACGGCGATATTCCTCGCGGTGTCCGGAACCATCGCCGCCAGTTTCGCGTTCGCGCTCCCGGTGGCGACGCCGCCGAACGCCATCGTCTTCGGAAGCGGGTACGTAAAGCAGAGCCACATGCTTCGGGCCGGGACGATCCTCAACGTCCTGATGACGGGCGTTCTGACGGTTCTGATCTGGGGCCTATTCGAGTTCGTCTGGCCGCACCTCCTCTGGTGACGGGACCCCCGCACCCGGAGGCGGTCGAACCCGGGTTCAGAACTCCACGCCCTCGGCCGCGTCGAGGTTCGTCAGGAAGGCGACTTTGCGGACGGCGGGGACGCCGTCCACCGTCGCGTCCTCCTCGACGCTTCCGTACAGCGTCCGGTGTTCGTTCACGTGTTCGACGCAGGACGTCGTGGGCGCGAACAACAGCAGGAAGTGAGTTCCCGGCCCGTCTCAGGCCAGCTTCGGCCCGATGGAGTGTTCGTCGTCCTTGTAGAAGTACCGCTCCATGCGCCGGTACTGGCGGAGAATCTCGTTCGCGCCGCCGGCGATGCGGACCGCCGGGTCGGCTTTGAGCTCCACGAGGTAGTCCACCCGCGCGGGCGTGCGAACGCGCGCGTACACGTCGACGGAGCCCCGATTCCCGTAGTGGTCGTACGGTTCTTCGAGGCGCACCGTCGACCGTTCGAAGGCCGCCTCGAAGTGTTCGACCACCCGCGTCGCCAACTCGTCTTCGCGCATCGCTCTCGGTCGAGGAAACGCGAGGACGGATATAGGTCCGCCGATTCGGGGACACCGAGAGGGCGACCTTCGAGTCGGCGTTTCGGCGCGTTCGTGCTTTCGAGACCGACGTTCGTCGGGAGGATAGATTCACCGCCTCTGTTATTTTCGATCGTTATCCCCGTCAAAACTATTGGTATCAATACCACTAAAGAGAGGTATGGACGCACACGAACGCCTCTTCCTCGAGGAGATGGTCGAGACGTTGGCGGTGAGCATCGCGAGCGGGATGAGGAGCGAACCGAACGAGCGTCTGGTCGCGTCGCGGGACGAACTCACCGACCGCGGGCGGTTCTGGGTCCACGGCTACCTCATCGGTCGCCTCTCGATGCTGAAGAGTTGGACCTCCGGCAACCCCAACCTCTCGCAGGACGACGTGGAAGAGGTAATCGAGATGGTAGATGGACACGAATCGAGCATCGCGGCGGAACTTTACAGTTAATTAATCGTGGATACGGGAACAGAACTCTAGCGTTAAGTAGCCTGGGACGCGGACAGTATCCTAGATACCCAAATGCCGCGGCCCATCACCGTAATGTCGTACAACATTCGATACGACAACCCGAACGACGGGAGGTACGCGTGGCGAATCCGCCGAGACAACGTGGCGGGCGTGATTCGATTTCATCAACCTGACATCGTCGGACTCCAAGAAGCGCTCCACGACCAACTCCAGGACTTGCGCGAGCGACTCCCATCCTACGAGTGGCTCAGCGCCGGCCGGGCGAAGGCGGAGAACGCGGGGGAGTACGCCGCCCTCGGCTTCGATAAGGAGCGATTTAATCTCGAAGAATCGTCGACGTTCTGGCTGTCGGAGGAACCCGGGGAAGTCGGAAGCGTCGGGTGGGACGCCCGCTTCCCGCGACTCGTTCGATACGTCAAGCTCCGAGAGCGACGGACGGGAATCGAGCTCTACCACTTCAACACGCACTTAGACCACGAGGGGGAGACGTCTCGTCTCAAGGGCGCGAAACTTCTCCAACGGCGCATCGACGAGTTGGCTCCGAACGAACCCGTCGTCGTGACGGGTGATTTCAACTGCCGGCAGTCGTCGCCGCCGTACCGACATCTGACGAATCGCACGCAGGCGTGCGAGGGGCGGAAGCTCAGGGACGCGATGTTCGCCTCGACGGCGCCGCACCACGGCCCGACGACGACGATGACGGACTTCCAGAACCTGATTCCGGACAAGAAGATAGACCACGTGTTCGTGACGAGCGAGATCGTCGTCAACCACCACGGCGTCTGCTCGGACAGTTACCTCAACGGGCGCTACCCCTCGGATCACCTCCCCATCGTGGTGAACCTCTCGTTTCCAAACCACGTCCGCGAGGAGGAGACCAAAACACGTAGCCAATCGACGTTTTACCGAACGGATTCAATTCAAGAGTCCGTTCAGGTTCCGTCGAAAGAGGTCGAATAGCCGCCTGCGGCGGTGTTCGCCTCGACGACGTTGTAAATACTGGTAGAACCTTAACGGGGCTGGGAGACGCATATCGTAAGCGCCGAATTTCAGACGTAGAAGCGCTGAAACCCGTCATTCGGCCAGACCATCCCCCACAGGTGATAGTATGGTTTCCATCCTCTACACATTCGACAGAGAGTTCATGAAGAAAACGTTCGAGGCGGTGGACGGGCACGTCGATGTCCCTTCCGCGTACCTCCCTCTCGCGCCGGAAGCGCGGGGATGCTCGGACGAACTACGCGAAGTGGAAGTCGACGACGTCGAGGCGGTCGACGAGAACGTCTTCGACGTGGACCCGGACGTCGTCGTCCGCAACAACACCTTCCGCGCGGGCGAGTTCCGCTACGAGGACGAGTACCCCGTCGTCCACGTCCGACACGGGGCGTCGTTCGGCAGGGACGAGGTCGAAACGACAATCTCGCGCCTCGAAGGCGCAATCGACGCGGCGTTGGCCCCGGGAACGTGGTGGGCCGACCGCTACCGGGAGGGGTTCTCCGACGACACGCACGTCGAAGTCGTCGGCATCCCGGAGGCCGACCGACTCGTGGAGGCAGACGCGCCCGAGGAACGGCACGTCCTCTACGCGCCCACGAACCACAACTACGGCGGCGGAAGCTACCTCGACACGGCCGAACACGTCCTCGACGTCTTCGAGGACACCGACTACCGACTCCGCTTCCGACCGCACCCCATGGACCGAACGGAGGAACCGGGCCGGTCGGTGACCGAACGGTGCCGGGAGCGAATCGCCGACCTCCCGAACGTCGTCTTCGACCGCAACGAGACGCCGACGGAGAGCCTCCTCGATTCGGACGTTCTGCTGTCCGATTACTCCGGCATCGTCACCGAGTGGTTGCACACGGACCGGCCGTTCGTCCAGTTCACGACGCTGGCCGCCGACGCCGAGGTTCCGAAACTCGGCTACCAGACGCGCCGCCTCGACGTCGAGACGGTGGACGAGTTGTACGAGAACGGACTGCCCGAGGAGGTTCTGCGGCGACAGGAGTCGTTCCGCGCCGAGTTGGGGATTCCGATGGACGGGCGGGCGGGAGAACGCGTCGCGACGGAGGTGGCGGCATGCACGCAGTAATCCTCTCCGCCGGCGACGGCGGCCGCATGGGCCACCACACCGAGAAGGTGCCGAAGACGTTCATGAAAGTCGGCGACCGCATCCTCTACGAGTACCAGAAGGAGGCGATAGAACCCCACGTGGACGCCGCCACCGTCGTCCTCGGGTACCGCCACGAGGCGGTCGAAAGCCAGTTCTCGCCGCGTCGAACGGTCGTCATCGAGGGGTGGGACGAGTACGAGAACGCCGAATCGCTCCACCGGGCGCTCCGCGAAATCGACGACGACGTACTCGTCCTCAACGGCGACGTGGTCGTCACGCGAGACGTCATCTCGAAGATTCGCCGCGCCCACGAACGAACCGGCGGAAGCGTCGTCGCCTGTCTCCCCGGCACGCAGACGGAGCACACCGCCGTCCAGTTGGACGACGACGGGCGAGTCGTCGCCTACGGGAAGATTCCCGGCCACCGCCACGCCGGACTCGGCATCATAGACCAGGCCCACCTCGACGCGGCGGTCGAACACCTGCGAAACAACCGCCACGAGTGGTACCCGACGGTGTACGAGGAGATAGAGACGCGGGGCGTCCACATCCCCGCCGACAGTCACCTCGAAATCAACCGCCCGGCGGACAAACGGGCGGCAAAGGAGCGACTTCCGCTGGATTCGCCGCGCGAGACGGCCCCCTCTCAGTCCCAACAGGACAGTTCGCTGTAACCGGAGTCGAACGCTCGACGCCGCGCCGCGATCTGAAACGAGACGGTCCGTCGCTACTTCTCGTCTCCCTCGTCGAACCGACCGAGAGCCCCGACTCCGGATCTCCTGCAAGTAGAATTATGTCAGCGGGCCGCGTCGTTCCGGTACGTTCGCGATTTTTCGAGGCGAGAGACAAACGTGACAGACGAAACCGACACGAACCGGTCGACGGGGCTTCGAGAGCGCGGTAGCGCCGCCTTAGACGGTATCGAATTCCGTCGCGGGCGCGTCACGCTGTGGATACTCGCGGTGTTCCTGATCGGGGTATTGCTGTTCGTCTCGTGGAAGTACGTCGGGACGGTCGTCCTCGGCCTGTTCGCCTACTACGTCACCCGCCCGGTGTTCCACCGCATGCTGAACCGCACGTCCTCGCGGACGGGCGCGGTGGTCGCGTCGCTTCTGTTGGTGGCGTTGCCGGTCATGGTTCTGATCGGGTGGACGCTCATCGTCGCCGTTCGAGCGGTCCAGAACTTCGGAAGCGAAGGGACGTTGGGACAACTGGAGGACGCCCTCACGCCGTACTTCGACATCGAAGCCTCGGTGGAGGGACTAGAGACGACGATCGAACAGGTCATCGCCGACCCGAGCCAGTTGAACCAACTGAACATCGGGGCCATCACCACGAACCTGGTGGACGTGTTGAGCACGTCGGCCGTTATCCTGCTCAACGGCGCGCTTCACCTGTTCATCGCCCTCGTCATCGTCTTCTACCTCCTCCGCGACGGGCACCGAATCGCCGAGTGGGCCCGAGACACGTTCCTCGAACCGGGTGGCGTCGTGGACGCGTATCTCCGCGCGGTGGACCGCGACCTGAAGAACGTCTACTTCGGGAACATCCTCAACGCGCTCTTCACGGGACTCCTCGGGGCGATGACGTACTCCATCCTGAACATCTTCGCCCCGGAGGGCGTCGCCATCCCCGAGGCGGCCCTCATCGGACTCCTCGCCGGCGCGGCGAGCCTCATTCCGGTCATCGGCATCAAACTCATCTGGGTTCCCACCGGGTTGTACCTCGTCGGACTGTCGCTGGTCGTCGGTCCGGAGACGCTGTGGTTCCCCGCGGTGTTCATCGCCGTCTCCGTCGTCATCGTGGACTACATCCCCGACCAGTTGCTCCGCCCCTACGTCTCCGGACGGTCGCTCCACGTCGGCGCGGTGATGATCGCCTACACGCTCGGTCCCCTGCTGTTCGGGTGGTACGGCATCTTCCTCGGACCGTTGGTCCTCGTCGTCGTCTTCGAGTTCGGGCGCATCGTCTTCCCGTGGTTGATCGACCCCGACCGTCCGGTCACGGACGCCGACTCCCTCGCGGAGACCGACGAGGCCGAACGGTCGGAAGCGGAGGAATCCGCGTCGGACGCCGGCGAACGCGAGTCGTCCGCGGACTCGGCGGGCGGGCGCGACGTCACCGACACCGGTCGCAGAGAGACGGGCGACTCCGCGGGCGAGTAACCGACCGTCACGTGCGAAATTACTTGGTCACCTCTTCCTGAACGTCAGCGAGAGGATGACGTCGACTACCGAAGCGTCGCCGCCGGAACGAATCGAATCGGGCGATTGCGTCCCCGTAGACGAAACCGGACGTTCGGGCCCTGCATCCGCCGATATCGTCGTTCCTCCCGCCACATTCGAGACGAGAGAGTCGGAGATCGGCGATTCGGGCGTCTTCGCCCGTCGTTCCGAGTCGTTTCGACCGAAGAGTTCTCGATAGATCGGGCGTTCTACCGGTCAGAAAGCCATTTTCACGGAACGGCGGCGGACGGAGAACCGTCGGTCGGACGACGTTCGTCTCGCCCCCGAACCGACGCCGTAATCGAGAACGAGGATCGACGGTGTGAGTCGA
This sequence comes from Halopelagius fulvigenes, assembly GCF_042662625.1. GTDB lineage: Archaea > Halobacteriota > Halobacteria > Halobacteriales > Haloferacaceae > Halopelagius > Halopelagius fulvigenes. Next base: position 14,771 of record NZ_JBHSXH010000001.1, on the reverse strand, counting down.
GTATAATCCGAACATTTTCGTACGTTCCGTCCGTTCGGTTTCGGTTCTCGTTCGTCTCCGTCCCCGTCGAAACCGGACGGTGCCGGCCGGTCCGTCGGGTCTCGACACGCTTATGAGCAGTGGTACGTCATCTCGGGGCATGCCCACGATAACGTTCCTCGGGGCGGGGAGCATGGTCTTCGCGCGGAATCTCCTCGGAGACGTACTCTCGTTTCCGGAACTCTCCGATAGCGACGTTCGACTCGTAGACATCGACGAGGACCGCCTCGCGCGGACGGCGCGCGTCGCGGAGGCGATGGTCGAAAACGAGGGACTCGACGCGACGATTACCGCCACCACCGACCGGCGGGAGGCACTCGACGGCGCGGACTACGTCCTGAACGTCATCAACGTCGGCGGGCGCGAACCGTTCGAGAACGAGATTCGAATTCCGGAGCGATACGGCGTCGAACAGGCCATCGGCGACACCATCGGCCCGGGGGGAATCTTCCGCGCCCTGCGCACGATTCCGACGATGCTCGACATTGCGCGCGACATGGAGGAGTTGTGCCCCGACGCCCTCCTCTTGAACTACACGAATCCGATGGCTATCCTCTGTCGGGCGATGTTCGAGGCGACGGACGTGGAGACGGTCGGTCTCTGCCACTCCGTCCCCCACACCGTCGAGGCGATCGCGGCGTACCTCGACGTGCCGCAGGGGGAACTCGACTACTGGGTGGCCGGAATCAACCACCTCGCGTGGTTCCTCGAACTCGAACGCGACGGCGAGGACCTCTACCCGGAACTCCGCGAGGCGATGGCCGAGGAAGATATCTACCGGCGGGACACGGTCCGGTTCGAGATGCTCGACCACTTCGGCGCGTTCGTCACCGAATCTAGTCACCACGTCAGCGAGTACGTCCCCTACTTCCGGACCGATCCCGAGACGGTCGCGGCGATGGCCGGCGAGGGGTACGCCGACCGGATGCCGACCGCGTCGTACTTGGAGGGGTGGACGGCGCGGTCCGAGGAACGCGACGACCCGAGCATCGAGTCGGACCTCTCGGAGGTGGGCGTCGAACGCTCCGAGGAGTACGCGGCCCGACTCGTCCACTCGATAGAGACCGGCACCCCGCGGCGGTTCAACCTCAACGTCTCCAACGGGACGAACGCCATCGAGAACCTCCCCTCGGACGCCTGCGTCGAAGTGCCGTGTCTCGTGGACGGTATGGGCGTCCGTCCCTGTTCCGTCGGCGAACTCCCGACCGAACTGGCCGCCTTCGACCGACGCCACGCGTCCGTCCACGAACTCGCCGTCCGCGCGGCGTTGGAGAACGACCGCGAGGCGCTTCACCGCGCCGTGAAACTCGACCCTCTCACCGCCGCGTCCTGTTCTCTCGACGAGATTCACGAGATGACCGAGGAACTGATAGCGGCGAACGAGGCGTACCTTCCCGAACTCCGCTGAGCGTTCGGACGAAGCGCGATTCGGCGTAAAACGAAGTGGATGAGTCGGGCCGCGTGGGTGAACCAACCGCGACCGCTCAGATCTCCGTGACGCGTTCGTACTGGTCGCTGACCGCCGCGGCGTCCTCGGGGAGGAGGGCGGCGACGGTGTAGTCGGCGTGATCGCTGATGTAGTCGATGAGCTGCGCGATTCGCTCGGAGTCGATGGCCTCCAGGGAGTCCAACAGCATGAACGGCACCGTCTCGTGCACGTCGTGGACGAGGTAGCCCGCGAGGGCGAATACGAGTCCGGTCACTTCGCGTTCGCTCTCGGAAAGGTGGTCGATGGTGTCCTCGTATGACGTGCCGCCCTCGGAACTGCGGATGATGTGCATGTCGAAGACGGACTTGTCGACCTTGCGCCGGCCCTCGCGGACGGTCTTCTCGGTCCGTTCGATCCAGATGCGGTCGAGGTTGGCGTAGTCGAGGATGTCGAGGACCGTGTCCATGTGAGTGTTGAACTGCTCGATGGCCTCGCGTTCGATGCGTTCGATGCGGGTGCGGAGTTCGCCGAGTTGCTCCGAAATCTCCTCGCGGCGTTCTTCGAGGTCGTCGCGTTCGTCGAGGCGCGACTCGACCTCCTCCATCTCGTCTTCGACGTCCTCGACTTCGCTCTCCAGACGGCCGATTTCGAACTCCAACTGGTTCGCCTCGCGGTGCAGTTCGAGCACGTCGCCGTAGTCGCGTTCCTCGAGTTCCTCGACTTCGCCCTCGAGGTCCTCGATGCTCTCGGAGAGTTCCTCGCGGCGGGACTTCAGTTCCTCGCGGCGGTTCTGTCGGCGGTCGAGTTCGTCCTCGATGCTCGCGATTCGGTCGTCGAGTTTCTCGCGCCGTCGCCGCATCGAGTCCAGTTCGGCGCGTTCGTCCTCCAGTTCGTCGATGCGCGAGCGCACGTCGTTTCGGCGATCGAGTTTCTCGCGTCGCAGGTCGCGCAGACGGTCGATGGTCGCCTCTATCTGCGACGTCTCGACGTCCGTCCCGCACGTCCAGCAGACGACGGTGTCGGACTCGACGAGTGCGTCCGTGACGGACCCGTGGTCGTGGTCCTGCCCGTCGCGAAGCGCCTCCGCGACGTCCGCGCTCGTCCCCTCCAGCATGTCCTCGTTGAACTGGATGACCGTCTGGAGTTCGTTGACGGTCGAATCGAGCGTCTGCATCCGGTCGCGGAGGTCGGAAATCTCAGACTGGATGGCGGTTCCGTCGTCGAGTTCGTCGGGTATCTCCGCGCGTTCCTCTCGAAGTTCCTCCTGTTCCTCTTCGAGGGCTTCGATGCTCTCGGCTTCCGCGTCGAGGTCGTACCGAACGTCCTCGAGGTCCGACCGCGCGCTCTTCAGTTCGTCGAGTTTGTCTTCGAGTTCGGCCCGGTCCTCGCGGGACTGCTCGATGTTGGCGTCGGCCTCCTCGATTTCTCGCTCCTTCGCCTCCAGTTCGTCGCGCTTCTCCTGAATCTGGGACTTCACCTCGGTTCGGCGCTGTTCGAGTTCGGGAAGGCGGCCGTCAAGCGAATCGAGGTCGTCTATCTTCCGGTCGAGCTGCCGTTTCTCCGTCTCGAGTTGTTCGACCTCGGCCTGAATCGCGTCGGTGTCGATGGGCCGCATGATGAGTTCCCGAAGGTCGTCACCCCGGGCGACGGCCTGCCGCGCCTCGTTCGTCTCCAGGAGGAACGCGAAGAGGTCCGCGAGCGTCGAGTCTTCGAGGTACGGGTCACCCTCCGTGACCACGGTGTCGCCGCGGCGCTTCAGCGTCCGCGAGTACGTCCGGTCGCCGATGGTGAGCGTGACGGACCCCTCCTTCGCGTCGCCTTTCAGCGATGCGCGGTCGCTCCCGAGAGCGGCCATTATCGCCTGCAGCAGAGACGTTCGGTTCGTCGCGTTTCGCCCGGACAACGCTGTGACTCCGGGTTCGAGTTCGACCGTCGTTTCGGATATTCCACCGATATTCTCGACGTGAAGCCGAGCGGTCGTTTCTGTGGACTGCGCGGAACTCATACACCGACAATCAGAGGGCGCGTATATAAGACTTCATCTGTTTCCCCTCGCGCTGTTACAGGTATAAGGGTGTAATGGACGCTGTAACAGCGAAAGAGAGCGTCCGTGGCGGGGAGAGAATCGGGTTATTCGTTCGCGTCCGTGTCTACGTCTACGTCCGTATCTACGTCCGCGCCGATGTCTACGTCTGCGTCTGCGTTCGTCTCCGGGTCCGCGTCGGCGTCCGCCACGAGGTCTCCGCCGCACTCGCACCCGCCCCGGTTGAGCAGTTCCTGCACGTCGTACTGCGTGCCGCAGTCGCGGCAGAACACCCGAACGTCGACGAGAACCTCGAAGTCGCCGAGGTCGATTCGCTCGGTTCCCGCGAGGTTCTCCACGATGTTCTCCGAGACGGCGGAGGTCCGACTGCGGAGACGCTGAATCGTCTCCAACCCCTTCTCGACCCTGTCTACGTCCGCCTGTTCCTCGCGACTCGCCTCGCGGTACTTCGTGAGGTAGGTGTGAATCGCCTGGTGAGAGACGAAGTCCGACCGGAGCGATTCGACGTCCACACCCTCGCGTTCGAGGGTCTGGCGCGCCTGCGTCTGCATCCCACGACTCACGTCGTCGTCGGTCAACAGGCGGTACGTGTTCTCCACCTCGCCGTCGAGCGGATTCATCCCCGCCGCCTCCATCGTCGCGCGGAGGAGACGACGGTTGAAGTAGTCCGCCAGCTCGCGAAGACTCCGACGGTCTTCGCCGTCGGTCGTCCAATACGTTTCGAGGCGCTCTCCCTCCCCTTCGAGTCCGTACTCCCCGATGAGTCGTCCGACCTTGCTCCCCCGACCGGTGGTGGACGAGTTGTTCCCTTCAGTACTCATTCACGGTTTAAATTAGCGTTCGACTCGGTATATACGTTTCCGTCCGCGGCGAACCACGGGTCAAGAGAGAGGATCGACGGGGGTCCAGAGAGAGCAGACGACCCTCCGTCGAGGGGAACGGCGGTCCTCCGTCGGGGAACCGACGACCGTCCGACGGCATACGACGGGGGCCGAATCGCCGTATCGAACGGGACGGGCGCTCAAACGTCGAGTTCGCGGAGGAGACGCCGGACGTGGCCGAGGGAGTAGGAGACGTCGAACGTCCGTTCGATGTGCTCTTGGACGAGTTCGGGTGTCCACTCCGTCGCGTCGATTCCGTGGTCGGTCGGTTCCTCGCGGAGGTGGTCGCTGAGGCGGCGCCTGTCGTCGTCGCCCAGTTTCCGCGGCCGTCCCGGCCGGTCCTCGTCTGTCACCGCCTCCTCTATGGACTCCTCCTCGAATCGGTCCAACCAGTAGTACAGCGTCGAACGAGGGATGCCGTAACGCTTCGAGAGCGTCGATACCGGAACGTCGTCGAGATAGTCCAGAGCCACGACGAGTCGTTTGGCGGCCTTCGCGGAGTCCACGTCGGAGAGCGACTGACGAAGATCGTCCGGGTCGACGCCGTCCAGTTTCGCCATGACTACAGTTCGAATCCGCGCCGGATAAGTCTAATCACTTCTATCACCCCCGTGTCGCCTCTCCGAACGCTCCCGGGGAACGGGACGGCGCCCCCTCGACGGTTCGCGTTCGGCGCTTTTCGCCGAATCATTCGGCGAAGCAGCTTTCGAACCGGCTCAAATCCGTCGTTCGCTCGACTCCTCCGGGCCGACTGTGAGGCGAATCGCTACCGGTAACTCCGGACGATGTGGTGTCGGTCGCCCCTCGGACGAGAAGCGGTCCGACGGAGGACTAGCGACACCCTCTCGTTCGACCGAGAAAGCTGCCGTCGGGACTGTCGTTCCCTCGAGCAATTACAGCGGACATAGTGGTGTGAGTCGTCGGGGAGCGACTGTTTCGGAGGCGCTCACCGAGTTTCGATGACGTCGGGCGAACACGGACACCGCTCGGAGAACACCAGCGTGTCCGCTGTTCTCGGCGATTATCGTTCGGACACTCCCCCCGCGAAGGACGAGTTCGTTCGAGTTCGTCTCCCCCCGCGGTGAGGAATCGTCCCTCGCAGTGTGGGGTCAGTTCTTCGATGCGAGCGTACACCCCGACCGTCGAGACTGTCTCTCGGATCGACCACACACCACCGTGTCCGCTGTTCCGGGCGGCGGTCGGACGTCGCCGGCGTTCCGAGTCGCCCGGACACACCCCCTCCACTTTGTCCGCTGTTCCGCCTCGAAGGGGACCCCCCCTCGCCGAGAAGGCGCGAGTTAGTTCGGACAGGGAGGCGGCGAGACTCGACGGAGCTCTCGCTCCGATCGTCGAGGAGAGCCGGCGGAAACAGCGCCAGAAACGGCCGCAATCGCCGGTCCGGAGAAAGCAACGTCGAGCGCCGTTTCCCGGGTACGCCGAATCGACGGGCACACCCACACCATCGTGTCCGCTGTTCCGGGGAAGAGGTGGGTGGCGGGTGGGAGACAGATTCGTTTTTTCCACGGAGGAACGACTCTCCACTCGGTCGGAACGGCATCGATTGGTTCTCGGACGCGCCTCTCTCCGGCGAGTGACCGCAGTTCTCGATTCGCCGTTCAGCCGCCTCTCGAGCTTCCAACTCTCCGTCTTCGCTTGTCGCTCTCTTCTCACCGCCCCTTACCGCAACCGCACTAGTTGGTTTGCGGACTAACTTGCGTTGTTACAACATAAAACCATCGGTATAGAATAACCCTCCGTACCGCTCTCCCTTCACCCCCACCTTCGGACGGCAGAACAGCGGACATAGTGGAGGGGGTGTGTTCCACCCGTCTCTTATATACTCGAAGAACAGCGGACACTGCGGACACGGTGGTTTTATTATCGCGGTACGAAATTGGAACCTATGGCGCTGTTCGAGCGAGACACGGATATCTATCGGGACCGTGATGCTCTCCGGGAGGATTACCAACCGGAGCAACTCGTGGGGCGCGACGAGGAGTTGCAGACCTATCAGGCGGCCTTTCAGCCCGTAATAAACGGCGAACAGCCGAACAACGTGTTTCTCTACGGGAAGACCGGCGTCGGGAAGACGGCGGCGACGAAGTACCTCCTCTCTCACCTCCGCGAGGACGCGGCCCAGTACGACGACTTGGACCTCACCGTCATCTTGCTCAACTGCGACGGACTGACGAGTTCGTACCAGATAGCCACTCGCCTCGTCAACACCCTCCGCTCGGAGTCGAACCAAATTTCGACGACCGGCTACCCGCTCGCGTCCGTCTACGAGATGCTCTGGGAGGAACTTGACGAGTGCGGCGGAACCATCCTCGTCGTTCTCGACGAGATAGACCACGTCAACGACGACAGCATCCTCTATCAGCTCCCTCGCGCCCGCGCCAACGGTAACCTCTCGGAGGCGAAAATCGGTCTCATCGGCATCTCGAACGACTTCTCGTTTCGCGACGACCTCTCGCCGAAGGTCAAAAGCTCGCTCTGCGAACAGGAGATTCACTTCCCGGCGTACAACGCGGAGAACCTCCGCGCCATCCTCGAACAGCGCGCGGAAGTCGCGTTCCACGAAGGCGTCCTCAGCGAGGAGGTCATCCCGCTTTGCGCCGCGTACGGCGCGAAAGACGCGGGCGACGCTCGCCAGTCCATCGACCTCCTGATGAAGGCCGGCGACCTCGCCCGCGACGAACAGACCGACAGCATCACCGAGGAACACGTCCGCCGCGGACGCCGCGCGCTCGAACGCGGGCGGATCAAGGAAGGTATCAACGGACTTACCGAACACGGCCACCTCGTTCTGTACGCGCTGTTGACGCTCGATTTGGAGGGAGAGACTCCGATTCGCTCGCGCGACGTCCGGCCGCGGTACACCCGATTCGCGGAACTGGCGAACCGCGACCCCCTCGTCCCGCGTCGGATGCGCGACCACCTCAGCGAACTCGCGATGCTCGGCATCGTCTCGGTGACGGAACGAAACGAGGGCCGACGAGGGGGAACGTACCGGGAGTACGCACTCGACATGGACGTCGAACTCATCCTCTCGGCGATGGCGGAGACGATAGAGCTCGTCGGCGTCCACGACTCCGTCGCACCATACGTCGAAGGCGACGAGGAGATGACGACGCTCAACGACTTCGGAAGCGCCTGACCGACCCCACTCCTCCCGCGACGGTCCCTCCTGCGACGCTCCCCCGGTGACGCTCCCTTCGGCGACGCCCCGTTTAGTAAACCGCGTATGCTAGTCCTTCTCTGCGGATGTTACTTCGGACATTGTGGTGTTCGAACGTATCTACTCGGCCGAAGGAACACCACCGTGTCCGCTGTTATGGGGCCAGTAATTATAAGAGAATGTAGCATATTTTGACTAGTCAACTAACATGCTACTGTGTCCTACTCAACGATATCTGCTGTCCTTCGCCGATAAATCTGGATTTAACACCGCCATAACTCGGCAGCTTCGAACTACGTCGCTCCCGCCGCGACGCTCTGTTCGCCGGATGCGCTCTCGTCGTTCTCGGGACGCACCTCGAGGCGTGGCGAGTAACGCACCCGCGAGTCGCGGAACCCGGCGTTGGGCGTGGATTACTTATGCCGGTCGGACCCGACGGACCGGACGACGAACTCGAAGCGGACGATTTAGTGGGGGACGACCCGAAGGAGAGTCCGAATGAATCGACGGAGAACACGGACGACTCCACGGAGACTACCGCGGCGTAACACGTTCGCAACGGAACCATGTCACTCGCAATAACTCACTTCGTCGTCGGCGCGACAGTGACGATGCTCGTCGTCACGTTCTTTCTGCCGCGCGTCCGATTCCCGCGGACGCTGATGGTCCTCGGCGGTCTGTGGGCGATGATCCCCGACCTGAACAAGATCGTCCCGGGACTCGGCTTCGTTGACGCCGTCCACGATAGCGCGTGGGCGAACGTCTTCTGGGCGCACCACTTCCTCGACACTGTCGACCCGTCGGACACGACCAAGGCGGCGGTCGTCGCCCTCGCAGCCTTCTTCCTCGTCTCGTTGGTCGCCGAGGGCGTCGGCTACCACCTCCGGTTCTCCAAACCCGCTTCGGGGGGTGGTCGGACCCGGACGCCCTCGCCGTCCGAAACCGCTTCTGAGACGAGGACGTCCGCCTCTTCCGGCGCTTTCGCGGCGTCTCCCCCGTTTCGACTGGCGTACGGGGTGAGACAGGCGGGCGGACTCTGTTCCGTCGTCGTCGGCACGGGTCTACTCTCGTTCGTGTTCCGAACGCCGGAGTACACCGGTCTCGTCGTCGGAATCGGTCTCTTGCTCGAACTCTCGGGCCTCGTCGTCTTCCTCGAGGGTATCGACTCGGACGAGTTCGCACGTCTGGTCCCGAGTTGGCTCTCGACGGCGACGAAGACGGTGCTGACCCTCGGGTCGTCGTTCGTCGTCGTCGCCCTCCTCGTCACCCTCTCGGACGTCACCCCCCTCAGCGTCGCCTACGCCGGCATCTCCGTTCTCGTCCTCCTACAACTCGTCCGACTGTGGGAACTCCCCGTTTGAGTAATTCCCTGGGTATCACGCGCGCGCGGACACGCGCCCGCACAAAGAAACCCACCGCGAGTTTGTCGATGCCGTACGGGGACGCGGGGTCGGTCGGTTCGGACTCGCCTATCGGCGTACTTGTCGGCGCGCCGTATATCGCCGCACTCGACGCGACGACCGCCCGAGCGTCGTGTTCGCGCGCCGCCTCCAACACGTTCAGCGTCCCGTCCACGTTCACCTCGTGGCACGGACGTGGCGTCTCGACGGACTGGGCGACGTCTACGATGGCCGCCTCGTGGAACACCACGTCGCGTCCCGCGACGGCGTCTGCGACGGCGTCGGCGTCTCGAACGTCGGCCTCGTGAACTTCGACGGACGCCGGAACCGTCTCCTTCGTACCAGTCGAGAAGTCGTCGAGGACGGCGACGTCGGCCCGGTCAGCCAGCGTTTCCGCGATGTGGCCGCCAATAAACCCCGCGCCGCCGGTGACGAGAACGGACGCACCCTCCAACTTCGATTCAAGCATCGTATCGGACGGACAAATCAGCGACACTTGCTTCTTCGGGCCACCCGCCGACGCTGCGAGGTGTCCCCAATTCGGTGAGTCGAGACTCGGTCCCTCCGGTCGAAGCGAGGAGTCCGAGGTTCGTACGAGCAGAAGGGGTTCGAGCAGGCGCGCCGTATCCCGTACGCGCCTGACGCCGTCGACGATGCTCTCGGTGTCGAGACTGGTGTTGAAGTTCGCAGCAGAGCGCTAGGAGGAGATTAACAGGCTATTAATCGACGCTCCATGCGCTCAGCATTACCGGGAGGTGTTCCGATTCGACGTCAGACAGGCCATCAATGCGATGGGCTACGCACAGGTTCTCGTTGAGAACCCGGGGATAGCGAACATCGCGGAGTCACGTCACCACGGCCCGTTCAACATGGTCATGTTCCCCTACGCGGACATCAACCTGATGGGGACGTCACAGTTCGACCGAAGCGAACTCGGCGAACTTCGGCACCTGCTCTTAGACCTACAGCGGATGACCCGTATCGGAAACTGGGTAACCACCTGGGAACGGGAACTCGTCGAGGGCGACGACACGGCGGGCGTCGTCGTCGACGCACTCGAACAAGGCATAATCTCCCTCGAAGACGATTCCGAGACGGCCATCGATGTAATTCGTGACCACGGGATACGAGAGCAGTTCGAGGCCGAGTGGGAGTCGAGTACAGCGAGGCTCTCGGCCGAGAGTACGACATAGAGAGCCTCGAGGTGAACGAGTTGGTAGCGGGGATGCGGACGGTCATGGAGTACCACCTCGCGAGTTACGGCCAGAAGTAACGGAGCGGGGACTTCGGATACCCCTCTGCTCGTTCAGCGTTCGAGATCGGGTGTGGAAGCGGCCATCGGTCAGTCTCACTAGCCCTATCCTGCAGTTCAAGTAGGAGGAGTGCAAATCTGCGTTTATGCCCGTTGTCGAAGTGTCGCTCCCCGACGAACTGCTCAGCGAATTCGAACACCTCGTCGACGAGGAGTTCGTGACAGAGGAACAAGCGGTAGAGGAACTGATAAGCATGGGTATCGACGCCTACAACGTCGACGTCGTCGACGACTCGCCCCCCGGTGACGACTTCATGGAGGGAGCGGAGAACAACCTGTTCGACACCGCCGACGACCCCGGAAACATCGAAGACGACCGCCTCTGAGGCGTCACGACGGCGGCGGCGGTTCCGCCGATTCCGGCGAACTCCCTTCGCCGTCGGCCGGTTCGGGGTGAGCGACGGACGCGGCGCGGCCGGCGGCGTCCGGAACGCGGACACCCGACTCAGGGAGACTTACACCCGTCCCTGAATGTAACTGAGAGGCGACTTTTCTCCGCCGTTTCCGGCAGATTCGATTATATAAGACATAACAATCGCCCTCGCGAGGGCTACGTGATACTCACTACCTCTATGCGCGACAGAGTGCGAGTCACCGTCCGGCGGGTCGATGGGTCGGGAGACCGGTCGGTGAACCGTGCGCCGACGAAACGTCCGGAGACGGGTCGGGGGCACGCGACGTGAGTCGGAGCATCGTCAAGGGCTTCCTGTCGATTTTCAGCGGGAAGATGCTCACGTCCTTTATCTCCATCGTCACCCTCCCCTTCGTCGTCCGCGTTCTCGGCCCCAAGGGGTACGGCGATTACGCCTTCTTGCTCTCCGTGTTCTCCATGATGATGATATTCTTCAGTTCGGGCGTCACCGAAGGGGTACAGAAGTTCGTCGCTGAGGAGAGAAGTTTCGATGGGTGGCGGTCGAACGTCGTCGGATTCTACCTCAAACTGGCCACCGGACTGGCCGCCCTCGGCGTCGTCTGCGTCGTCGGCGTCACGCAACTCGGCATCGTCGAACGGCGACTGGGCGCGCGCTTTGACCTGTACTTCTACCTCCTCGCGGGGTTGGTCGTCGCGGCACAGTACCGCGCGTTCGCGCGGCGAACCCTCATGGGACTCGGCTTGGAGGAGTACTCCGAACCCCTCCGCGTCGTCGGAAAGATACTGCTCTTTGGCATCGGATTGGGACTGGGCTACTTCTTCGGGTTCGGCGTCGAGGGGTTCCTCCTCGGCAACATCGTCGGCGACGCCGTCGTCGCCGTCGTCGGACTCTGGATAATCTTCAACCGGGTGTCGCTCCGGGAAGTCCTCACGCGAACCGCCGAGTCGGTATCTCAGAACGAACTTCTGACCTTCAACGTCCTGAACATCGCACTCGTCCTGTTGGTGATGTCGCTGTACCACACGGACATCATCATGATGCGGATGTTCCTCGGGAGCGAACAAACCGGGTACTACCGCGCGGCCCTCTCCGTCGCCGAGTACATCTGGTTCGTCCCCATTGCGTTGCAGGCGCTGTTGCTCCACTCCGCGTCGACGCTCTGGTCGAACGAAGAGCACGCCCGAATCAGCTCTCTGACCACGCGCATCATCCGGTACACGGCGCTTTTGACCGTCGTGATGGCCATCGGCGTCGCCGTCCTCGCGGACCGATTCGTACCCTACTACTACGGCGAGGACTTCGTGCCGATGATTCGACCGCTCCTGTTTCTGCTTCCGGGTGTCGTCGGGTTCGCCCTCGCGCGGCCGATTTACGCCGTCAGTCAGGGGAACGGCGACCTGAAGCCCATCATCGTCGCAACCTCCGGATCGGCGGTGCTGAACCTCGTGTTGAACTACCTGCTCATCCCCCGGTTCGGGATGATAGGCGCGGCGACGGCGACGAGCATCGGGTACGGGTCGATGCTCGTCATGCACGTCGGATGCGCCCGCCACCTCGGCTACTATCCACTCCAGGACTTCCGCGCGGCGCGCATCCTCGCCGCGGGCGCTATCGCCGCGCCGGTCATTTATTTCGCCGACCAACTACTCACGGGCGACGTGGTGGCACTCGTCGTCGTTCCCGTCCTCGGGTTTGTCGTCTACGCCTTCGCAGCACTCGGCGTCGGCGCGGCAAGCGTCGCCGAGGTACTGAACATCCTCTCGTACTTCCCCTCGCCCATCGACAACTGGTCCCAAAGCGTCCAACAGTGGCGACAGGAGTGAACAGGTTATTTAACCGACTAGTAAAGTCGTTACAGCGAGAAAAACCATGTGTCTGTCGAAATAAGCGTAGGTCACTTCCGAGGAACGTTCGGCGCGTGTCGGTCCGAACCCCTCGAAAATTGATATAATGTTCGTGCCTACCGAACCGACTGTTCGTCTCCGTTGGCTCGACGGACGCGACCCGGGGCTACCGCCCTGGTTCGCCGACGACGAGTGGATCCCGCAGGGCCGGAAGGAACTGTACGCGTACGGGCGAACGGGCGTGTACGCCTTTTTAGAGAATCTCGACCTGAACGACGGGGCGGCTCTCGTCCCGGCGTACGTCCCGGAAAGCGCGGTCTGGCCGTTCCGGAAGGCGGGACTGGACATCGAGTACTACCCGATTTCGGAGTCGCTCTCGTACCCGTTCGACGAGGTGTCCGACAGAATCCGGGAGGTGCGGCCGGAAGTCGTCCTCTTTACCCACTACCTCGGCTTCGCCGACCCGAACTTCCGGCGACTCGTAGACGTCGCCCGAGAGGAGGGAGCGACCGTTATCGAGGACTGCTCGCGGGCCGCGTTCAGTCGGGACGCCGACGGACGACTGCTCGGCTCTACGGGCGACGCGGCGCTCTACAGCCTCCACAAGACGCTTCCGGCACCGAACGGGGGCCTCCTCGTGACGCGCGGTACTGCGCCGGTGCCGCCGGTAGAGCAGGTGTCGGAGACGTCGGACCTGCTGACGCTGGCGGCGACGACACTCATCGACAGCGTAGACGCCCGGCCGTTCGTCAGGTCGCTCAACGGAAACGGTTCGTACCACTCCTTCGAGTACCACTACGACAGGATATCCGACCCGCCGGCGGGGGCGTGGCCGCCGAAGCTGCCGGGGTGGATATCGAACGTCGGCTTCTCCCACACCTCGCCTCGGGAGGTGCAGCGGACGCGACGCGACCTATACGAACGACTCAGGACCCGTCTGGAGAGCATAGAGGAGCTGACCGTCCTGACGCCCGAAGCGCACGAAGGTGCCTGCCCCTATGGCGTCGCGGTTCGACTGCCGGGCGGACACAAGCGTCGAGAGACGCTGTATCAGGCGCTTCGGAAACGGGGGTTACCCGTCACTCGGTACATTTGGCCGCTCGAAGAAGGAAAGCGCGTTCTGGAAGCGTACTCAGCAACGAGCGTCCTCCGCACCTCGACGCTCGTGTTCCCCGTCCACCACCAGATGCCCGACGGAACCGTTGACTGCCTCGTTTCGGCTATCGAATCCGAACTGTCCGCCGTTGGTCGGTCGGACGTCGGTTCGAGTGCCGTCGACTACCTGTAAGCGGTGTTACCGCGGGTGGCCGACGTCGGACGCCGGTTCGTCGGAGCCGTAGTGGTTGTTGTTGAACTCGACGTTCTGCCAGCTGTCCGTGTGGACCTGGATGATGGCCTCGTCGGTCCACCCGCTCGGACTGCTGCGCGGTTGCTTGTCGTTGTAGAACCAGTTGTCGTGAATCTCCGCGACGTCGCTCGGGGTGCCTCGGATGGCGACAGCCGGCGCGTTGCCGCCGCCGCCGTCGCGCCCGCCTTTGTCCTTGGCCACGCGAACCGTGTTGTGGTGAATCTTCATCGTCTTGCCGCCGGGGCGGTGCTGGTCGAATACGTGGCTGATGCCCGGCACGTCGACGACGTTGTACCGGATTTCGTAGCCGCCGCCGTTCCCCTGGACGCTGTGGCGGTTGTGCTCGAACCGGTTGTACTCGATGATGGGGTAGTCGCTCCCTTCGGTCGCGATCCCGTAGCCGTGACCCATCCGAGAGCAGTGGTGGAGGTGACAGTGATGGACGTGCGTGTCGTCCGCGGTTCGGGCGACGGCGTAGCCCCATCCGTACCCTTCGATGTTGTCGATTTCAACCCCGGAGCCCGACGCGTCGAGGCCCAGTTCCGTGGTCTCCGTCTCGTCGACCCAGTCCCACCGGGGACCGGCGATGCGGAGCCCGGTCACGCGGACGTTCGACTCGAGGGTGAGCATCCCCCACGGGTGGCCCTTGGTGTAGAGTCGGCCGCCTTTCGCGCCGCCGATACCGCGGTTCGAGGCCAACGTGACGCCGCTCGGGACGGTGAGCTGCGATTCACCCAGGTTGATTTCGGCGTCGCCCGCGACGTAGACGATGTCGCCGCTGGACGCGCCGTTGAGCGCACTTTTGAGCTCCGAGAGGCTCGAAGCGACCGTCGTCGCCTCGGACTCGGGGACGACGTTCGAGTAGCCCTCGCCGCCGCCGATGTGGGACTCGTTACTTCCGCTGGAACTGCTGCTGCTGCTG